>NZ_CP049744.1:2697500-3897500 GCF_000760935.2 Rhodococcoides fascians A25f
TAGCGGACTAGTACCGTGAGGGAAAGGTGAAAAGTACCCCGGGAGGGGAGTGAAATAGTACCTGAAACCGTGCGCTTACAATCCGTCAAAGCTGGTGAACAGTTTACTGTTGCTGGTGATGGCGTGCCTTTTGAAGAATGAGCCTGCGAGTTAGTGGCATGTCGCGAGGTTAACCCGTGTGGGGTAGCCGTAGCGAAAGCGAGTCCGAATAGGGCGTATCCACGTTAGTGGTGTAGTGGCGTGTTCTAGACCCGAAGCGGAGTGATCTACCCATGGCCAGGTTGAAGCGACGGTAAGACGTCGTGGAGGACCGAACCCACTTAGGTTGAAAACTGAGGGGATGAGTTGTGGGTAGGGGTGAAAGGCCAATCAAACTCCGTGATAGCTGGTTCTCCCCGAAATGCATTTAGGTGCAGCGTCACGTGTTTCTCACCGGAGGTAGAGCTACTGGATGGTCTAGGGGGCCTACAAGCTTACCGAAATCAGCCAAACTCCGAATGCCGGTGAGTGAGAGCGTGGCAGTGAGACTGCGGGCGATAAGGTTCGTAGTCGAGAGGGAAACAGCCCAGATCGCCAGCTAAGGTCCCTAAGCGTGTACTAAGTGGAAAAGGATGTGGGGTCGCGAAGACAACCAGGAGGTTGGCTTAGAAGCAGCCACCCTTGAAAGAGTGCGTAATAGCTCACTGGTCAAGTGATCCTGCGCCGACAATGTAGCGGGGCTCAAGTACACCACCGAAGCTGCGGCACTCACACAATAGCCCGCTGAATCCTTGCGAGGGTTCAGCCAGGTGTGTGGGTGGGTAGGGGAGCGTCGTGCAGCCATGGAAGCATCGGAGTGATCCAGGTGTGGAGGCTGCGCGAGTGAGAATGCAGGCATGAGTAGCGAAAGACGAGTGAGAAACTCGTCCGCCGAATGACCAAGGGTTCCTGGGCCAGGTTAATCCGCCCAGGGTGAGTCGGGACCTAAGACGAGGCCGACAGGCGTAGCCGATGGACAACGGGTTGATATTCCCGTACCCGTGTAACCGCGCCCATGGTGAATCAGTGATACTAACCACCCTGAATCCACGTTACCGATCTCTTTCGAGAGTGAGGGGTGTGGTGGATGCGTGGGACCTGATCTGGTAGTAGCCAAGCGATGGGGTGACGCAGGAAGGTAGCTGGGCCAGTCAGTGGTTGTACTGGTGTAAGCCTGTAGGGCGAACGGTAGGCAAATCCGCCGTTCACACAGCCTGAGAGGTGATGCGTAGCCGATTGAGGCGAATTCAGTGATCCTATGCTGCCGAGAAAAGCCTCTAGTGAGTTGTTACACGGCCCGTACCCCAAACCGACACAGGTGGTCAGGTAGAGAATACTAAGGCGATCGAGATAACTATGGTTAAGGAACTCGGCAAAATGCCCCCGTAACTTCGGGAGAAGGGGGGCCCCTGCCGGTGATGGAACTTGCTTCCTGAGCTGGTGTGGGCCGCAGAGACCAGTGAGAAGCGACTGTTTACTAAAAACACAGGTCCGTGCGAAGTCGTAAGACGATGTATACGGACTGACGCCTGCCCGGTGCTGGAAGGTTAAGAGGACCGGTTAGCCAGCAATGGCGAAGCTGAGAATTTAAGCCCCAGTAAACGGCGGTGGTAACTATAACCATCCTAAGGTAGCGAAATTCCTTGTCGGGTAAGTTCCGACCTGCACGAATGGCGTAACGACTTCTCAGCTGTCTCAACCATAGACTCGGCGAAATTGCATTACGAGTAAAGATGCTCGTTACGCGCGGCAGGACGAAAAGACCCCGGGACCTTCACTACAGCTTGGTATTGGTGTTCGGTTCGGTTTGTGTAGGATAGGTGGGAGACTGTGAAGCGGTGACGCCAGTTACTGTGGAGTCGTTGTTGAAATACCACTCTGATCGTATTGGATACCTCAACCTCGGACCATGATCTGGTTCAGGGACAGTGCCTGGTGGGTAGTTTAACTGGGGCGGTTGCCTCCTAAAATGTAACGGAGGCGCCCAAAGGTTCCCTCAGCCTGGTTGGCAATCAGGTGTCGAGTGCAAGTGCACAAGGGAGCTTGACTGTGAGACTGACAAGTCGAGCAGGGACGAAAGTCGGGACTAGTGATCCGGCACCGGCAAGTGGAAGCGGTGTCGCTCAACGGATAAAAGGTACCCCGGGGATAACAGGCTGATCTTCCCCAAGAGTCCATATCGACGGGATGGTTTGGCACCTCGATGTCGGCTCGTCGCATCCTGGGGCTGGAGTAGGTCCCAAGGGTTGGGCTGTTCGCCCATTAAAGCGGCACGCGAGCTGGGTTTAGAACGTCGTGAGACAGTTCGGTCTCTATCCGCCGCGCGCGTAAGAAACTTGAGGAAGGCTGTCCCTAGTACGAGAGGACCGGGACGGACGAACCTCTGGTGTGCCAGTTGTTCCACCAGGAGCACCGCTGGTTGGCTACGTTCGGAAGGGATAACCGCTGAAAGCATCTAAGCGGGAAGCCTGTTCCAAGATGAGGTTTCTCACCCCCTCGAGGGGGTAAGGCCCCCGGCAGACCACCGGGTTGATAGGCCAGAACTGGAAGTACAGCAATGTATGCAGGTGACTGGTACTAATAGGCCGAGGACTTACCACGAAGAAGCTACGCGTCCACTGTGCAATATCTGAAACAACACACGAGTTGTTCAGCAAGCACAATCGAATACAGGTCCACGACGAAACACCACCCCGACAGCACGTGGGGGACGTGTTCTCCGACTGAGACCGCTCGTGACACTGTTTCGCAGAGTTACGGCGGCCATAGCGGAGGGGAAACGCCCGGTCCCATTCCGAACCCGGAAGCTAAGCCCTCCAGCGCCGATGGTACTGCACTCGACAGGGTGTGGGAGAGTAGGACACCGCCGAACACCCGTTGTAAGAAGGGGACCCACTTGGTGGGTCCCCTTTTTGCGTTTTGTATCCAAAATCCGAAAGGACGCCCGTGTCGGAAGACAACAACGATCGTCGCCCCTCTCGAGGGGACGGCGGCAACCGCCCGAGCGAGTCCCGAGATCGCAACCCTCGCGCTCAGGACCGTCGCGCCGACCCGCGTCGTTCGGACGGTCCTCCTCGCAGGCGTGGTGGTGAGGGTGGGTTCTCCGGCGATCGCCGCGGTAACAGCGCATCGTCCGACCGTCGACCCCCGCGGCCCGACGAGCCGGATCTGCCCGACGAGGTCGAAGCCGGCCAGCTCGAACCGGCAGTGCGCCGAGATCTGCTGAGCTTGGACAAGAACAATGCCACTGCTGTGGCCCGTCACCTCGTGATGACCAGCAGGCTGCTCGACGACGACCCGCAGTTGGCGCTGCTGCACGCGCGCGCTGCTCGTCAGCGAGCAGGTCGGATCGCAGTTGTCCGCGAAACCGCGGGTATCGCGGCCTACCACGCCGGCGAATGGGCCGAAGCCCTGTCCGAGCTTCGCGCCGCCCGGCGCATGGCCGGCGGGCCAGGTCTCATTGCCGTGATGGCCGACTGCGAACGCGGACTCGGACGTCCCGAGCGCGCGATCGAACTCGGTCGTAGCGACGAGGCTCGCGAGTTGACCGGCGAGGAAGCGTCGGAACTCCGAATTGTCGTGGCCGGTGCTCGTATGGACCTCAACCAGTTCGACCAGGCTGTCGTCACCCTGCAGACCCCGGACCTCGACGCCTCGCGCTCGGGAACCGCTGCAGCGCGCCTGTTCTACGTCTACGCCGACGCACTGGTGGCGGCAGGTCGCGTCGATGAGGGTGTGAAGTGGTTCCTCAACGCTGCTGCGGCCGATGTCGATGGTGAGACAGACGCGGAGGAGCGAGTCGAGGAGCTGTCCGGAGGCAGTCGGTGACATTACTGCGCGACGCCCACGACGTTCTGCTGCTCGACCTCGACGGCACCGTCTACGCCGGCAAGGAACCCATTCCGGGTGCAGTGGAGGCGCTTTCGGGTGGTTCCGAGAAGCAGTTCTTCGTCACCAACAATGCCAGTCGCGCACCGAGCGATGTCGCCGAACACCTCCGCGAACTCGGTTTCGACACCACAGCAGAATTTGTCGTCACCAGTTCCGAAGCAGCAGCCCGAGTACTCGCGGACAGACTCGATCCTGGCTCACGCGTCCTCGTCGTAGGTACCAACGCCTTGGCGACCGAGATCGCGAAGGTCGGATTGACGCCGGTGCGCTCTGCCGACGACCAGCCGGTTGCGGTGGTTCAGGGACATTCGGTCGATACAGGGTGGCCCATGTTGGCCGAGGCGGTGCTGGCTGTGCGTGCGGGCGCGCTGTGGGTCGCGACCAACGTCGATGCGACTCTTCCGACCGAGCGCGGCCTCGTTCTCGGCAACGGTTCGATGGTGGCAGCAGTGCGCAATGCCACCGACGTCGAGCCCATCGTTGCAGGCAAGCCCGCGGCTCCCATCATGCGTGACGCCGTCGAGCGAAGTAGTGCCAAGTCGGCGCTCGTGGTCGGAGACCGGCTCGATACCGATATAGCAGGCGCGAACGAAGCTGCCCTCCCGTCGCTGTTGGTCCTGACGGGTGTCAGTACCGCTGCAGAGTTGCTTCGTGCTCCGAAGCACCTGCGTCCCACTCACATCGGTAGTGATCTCGGGGTTCTGAACAAGGACGAGTCGGCGTCCGAGGTCGCCGGTAAGGATGGCTGGACGGTCGGCATCGACGACGAGGTCCTGTCCGTGCGGTTCGAGGGTGCTGCCGAGATGGACGCCTTCGAGGGTCTGCTCGCCGTCCTCGATGTTGCGTGGTCGGGTTCGGAATTCTCGGACGTTCGCTTCGACGGGGACGGACTCGCCGATTTGCGCTCGTTGTTGGGTTGCTGACACGGGTTCGTGCAGTCGGCCGCGAGCGGGCGTTCGTCGGACCCATCCGATAGCGTGAGAGGTGATGAGCGCGTCGATTCCACTCCCAGGACAACACCGGCCGAACGCGGCCGGCGAACAGTCGTCCGCAGATCCGGACAGCATCAGGGCCGAGGTGTCGTCGCTGCTCGCGCAGCTCACCATCGGGTCGGAGGCAGGCCTCGACTCGGAGGCCGTCGATTCCGACGCCCTGGCGCGTGATGCGAGTGTGCTGGACCGGGCCCACGAAGTGCTGGTTCGGGCCTTGACGACCGTCGACAAGACTTGACGTGGCCCGTCGCGCACGTGTCGACGCAGAACTGGTCCGTCGTGGATTGGCCAGATCTCGTGAACACGCCTCCGAACTCATCGAAGCAGGCCGGGTGAAGATTGCCGGAACCGTGGCTTCGAAGCCCGCTACCGCCGTCGAGCCGGGCACTCCGCTGTTGGTGGCCGAGGAAGACAACGAAATCAGCTGGGCGTCTCGCGGCGCGCACAAACTGCTCGGTGCCCTCGACGCGTTCGAGCCACTGGGTCTGACCGTCGAGAACGCGCGGTGTCTCGACGCCGGTGCCTCCACGGGAGGTTTCACCGACGTTCTGCTCAGTCGCGGTGTGCGCGAGGTCGTTGCGGTCGACGTGGGTTACGGCCAGCTCGTGTGGCGGCTGCAATCCGACGAACGCGTGCACGTCATCGATCGCACCAATGTGCGTTCGATAGATGCCGACACGATCGGGGGCCCGGTCGACGTCATCGTGGCAGACCTGTCGTTCATCTCTCTGAAACTCGTTCTTCCCGCTTTCGTCGCGTGCTCCACGTCGGGTACGGACATGGTGTTGATGGTCAAGCCTCAATTCGAGGTCGGCAAGGATCGTGTCGGTTCCGGCGGCGTCGTGCGAGACCCGGCGCTGCGGGCGGAGGCCGTCGAGGACGTCGCGAATGCCGCGCTTGCGTCGAACCTGCGAGTCGAGGCGGTCGCCGCAAGCCCACTGCCGGGACCTTCGGGCAACGTCGAGTACTTTTTGTGGCTGAAGGCGGGCGCAGGTGACGGTTCGCCGCGTACCGACGTGGACGTCACCGAGTTGGTCCGTCACGCGATCGAGGAAGGACCACAGTGACTCCGTCCCATGCAGCACCGACACAGGAGTCCGTTCGGGAGATTCTTCTCGTCGCACACCCCGGCCGGCCCGACATCGCCGAGACGGCGCGCCGAGTGGGCAAAGTGTTCGACGAAGCAGGCATCTGCCTGCGGGTTCTCGTCGACGAAGTGGAACCGTCCAAGATCGAGGCATCGGACACCGAGGAACACGACCATGTGTTCGTGGCGGACATGAGGCTCAACGTCGTCGAGTTCGGTCCCGATGCGGCCGCCGGGTGCGAGATGGTTCTGGTTCTCGGCGGTGACGGAACGTTCCTGCGCGCAGCCGAGCTCGCACAGGCGGCCGACATCCCGGTTCTCGGTATCAACCTCGGCCACGTGGGGTTTCTCGCGGAGGCCGAGGCCGACCATCTCGAGGACGCGCTGGCGCGTGTCATGGCCGGCAACTATCGCATCGAACAGCGGATGACGCTGGACATTGCCATCCGAGTGGGCGACCAGGTCGTCGAGCGTGGGTGGGCCTTGAACGAGGCGAGCATCGAGAACGGTTCCAGGCTCGGGGTCCTCGAGGTCGTTCTCGAAGTGGACGGGCGTCCGGTCTCCGCGTTCGGCTGCGACGGAGTGCTCGTGTCGACACCCACGGGGTCGACGGCATATGCGTTCTCTGCAGGCGGGCCGGTGGTGTGGCCGGAACTCGAAGCCATACTGGTCATCCCGAGCAACGCCCATGCCCTCTTCGCGCGTCCGCTCGTCACCAGCCCCGAGTCGATCATCGCCGTCGAGATCGATGCCGGCGGACACGATGGTTTCGTGTTCTGCGACGGCCGCCGCACATTGGGGTTGCCGGCGGGAGCACGCGTCGAGGTCGTGCGGGGAGCATCGCCCATCAAGTGGGTTCGCCTGGATTCGGCACCGTTCGCCGATCGCATGGTCAAGAAATTCGAACTGCCCGTGACCGGGTGGCGGGGGAGAGCGAGGTAGGGATGCTCGAAGAGATTCGGATCGACAGCCTCGGAGTCATCTCCGGTGCGAGCGCACAATTTCACGAGGGGTTGACGGTTCTCACCGGCGAGACCGGTGCGGGCAAGACGATGGTGGTCACCAGCTTGCATCTGCTGTCGGGTGCACGCGCCGATGCAGGTCGGGTGCGGCTCGGTGCCCAAAGGGCCGTGGTCGAGGGTCGATTCAGCACCGACACCGCCTCGGAACAGGTGATCGAGGACGTCGAGAAGGTGCTCGAATCCTCGGGAGGTCAACGCGACGAAGACAATTCGATCATCGCCGTGCGAACGGTCAATTCGGACGGCCGCTCACGTGCACATCTGGGTGGACGAAGCGTCCCCGCATCGGTGCTGTCGAACTTCACCGATTCGCTGCTGACAGTGCACGGCCAGAACGATCAGTTGCGGCTGCTGCGCCCCGATCAGCAACTCGGTGCACTCGACAGATTCGCCGGTGATTCGGTTGCCTCTCTGGTGGCGAAGTATCGCGCCGCCCGTAAGACGTGGCTCGACGCACGCAACGAATTGATCGACCGCACCGAACGCAGCCGTGAATTGGCTCAGGAAGCGGACCGGCTGCAGTTCGGCCTGCAGGAGATCGACTCCCTGGCACCGGAGCCGGGTGAGGATCGCTCCGTGGCCGAGGATGTGCGCAGGCTCGGCGACCTCGATTCGCTGCGGGAAACCGCCGAGGGTGCCGCCGCGGCTCTCGTCGGGAGTACCGAGGAGGCGTCGGACACCACGTCTGCGCTGTATCTGTTGGGTGAGGCTCGTTCTCGCTTGGAGCATGCCGACGACGCTGCTCTGACGGAGCTGTTGCCGCGGCTGAACGACGCGATGGCCATCGTGGGCGACATCGGTGCCGATCTCACTTCGTACCTGACGGATCTGCCGTCCGATCCGGGTGCGCTCGACGCGATCCTGAACCGCCAGGCCGAGCTGAAGTCGTTGACGCGGAAGTACGCCGCCGACGTCGACGGGGTCATCGCCTGGGCGGAGGATGCCCGCGAGCGCCTCTCGCGCATCGACACCTCGGCCGACGCCTTGGCCGAATTGAGTGCCAAGGTCGAGGCTGCTGCGGTCGACGTCGCGGCAGCGGCATCGAAGCTCAGTGCGGCCCGTGCGAAGGCTTCGGTGAAACTCTCGAAGGCGGTCAGCGTCGAGCTGGCCGGGTTGGCGATGGGAAAAGCCAAGCTGCAGATCGATGTTCGAGCTTTGCCTGCCGGACCGTCGGACACCGCCCCGATCGTCGTCGACGGTGCCGAACTGCATGCCGGCAGCAACGGCGTCGACGAGGTCGAGTTTCGCCTGTCCGCACACGACGGTGCCCAGGCTCTGCCGATCAGCAAGAGTGCGTCGGGCGGTGAGCTCTCACGGGTGATGCTGGCCCTCGAAGTGGTGTTGGCGGGCTCGGACAAGGGCGCCACGATGGTGTTCGACGAGGTCGACGCCGGTGTCGGTGGTCGCGCTGCCGTCGAGGTCGGGCGTCGGCTCGGCCGATTGGCTCGCACCCATCAGGTCATCGTGGTCACTCACTTGCCTCAGGTCGCGGCGTTCGCGGATACACATCTGGTGGTCGACAAGACCGATGCGAAGAAGGGTGCGGCGAACAGCGGCGTTCGGACGCTGTCGTCGTCGGAGCGGGTCGTAGAGCTCGCCAGAATGCTCGCAGGTCTGGACGATACGGAGACCGGTCGCGCGCACGCCGAGGAGCTGCTGGCCACTGCAAACGCGGATCGAGCTGCCCTGTAACCTTTGGTGCTGATGTGATCAGTGTGGTAGTTGTTTCGGCGCGCCTCCATCGCCGGGCGTGTCGATCGGGTCATCATGGTCCACATGAAGATGCCGGCTCTGCTGTCACGTAGTCAGGATTCGCTACCTGGAATCACCGGGATCGCGCGAGTCGATCGCAACACGGCCAAGCTGCTCAAGCGGGTCGGGCCGGGCGACATCGTCGTCCTGGACGAGCTGGACCTGGATCGTCTGACCGCAGATGCGCTCGTCGAGGCGGGGGTGCTCGCGGTCGTCAACGCGTCGCCGTCGATCTCCGGGCGTTACCCCAATCTCGGTCCCGAGGTCATCGTGGCCAACGGCATCACCTTGATCGACTCGGCCGGCACCGAGATCTTCAAGAAGATCAAGGACGGCACCAAGATTCGTCTCAACGACGGCGGTGTCTACACCGGCGATCGTCGTCTCGCCAAGGGCGACGAGCAGAGCGAAGCCGAGATCTCCGACAAGATGATCGAGGCCAAGACCGGACTGGTCGATCACCTGGAAGCATTCTCGGGCAACACGATCGAGTTCATCCGCACCGAAAGCCCGCTGTTGATCGACGGTGTCGGCGTGCCGGATATCGACATCGATCTCAAGGGCCGTCACGTCGTGATCGTCGCCGACGGACCAGGTCATGCCGAGGATCTGAAGAACCTCAAGCCGTTCATCAAGGAATACTCGCCCGTCATCATCGGCGTCGGTGCGGGTGCCGACACTGCGATGAAGGCGGGTCATCGGCCCGATCTCATCGTCGGCGACCCCGAGGACATCACCGCTCAGACGCTCAAATGTGGTGCAGAGGTGGTACTTCCGGCCGATTCGGACGGTCACGCGCAAGGACTGGAACGCATTCAAGACCTCGGAATCGGTGCCATGACGTTCCCGGCGAGCGGTGCCGCTGCCGATCTTGCTCTGCTGCTGGCCGATCATCACGGGGCCTCGCTGATCGTGTCGGTCGGTAGCCCGGCCAGCCTCGACGAGTTCTTCGATCGTGGTCGTCGCAATACGAACCCGGCAGCGTTCATGACGCGTCTGAAGGTCGGGGCCAAGCTGGTCGACGCCAAAGCTGTGGCCACTCTGTACCGGAGCCGAGTTTCCGGTGGCGCGATTGCCCTGCTGATTCTCGCGGCCCTCGTTGCCGTCATCGTGGCGTTGGCAGTGTCCAACATCGGTGGTGAATCGTTGGACTGGGCGATCGACCTGTGGAACCGGTTCGCTCTGTGGTTCCAGGGGTTGCTTCCGTGATTTCGCTTCGCCAACATGCCATTTCGCTGGCAGCGGTATTCGTCGCTCTGGCCATCGGCATCGTGCTCGGTTCGGGTCTGCTGTCGAGCGGTCTGGTCTCGGGTCTTCGGGACGACAAGACCGGCCTCGAAAATCAGGTGGACGATCTGCAGGCGACCAACAACCAGCTCGGTGAGCAGCTGAACTCTGCCGACGGGTTCGACGCCGCAGTATCGGGCCGGGTTCTGCGAGACACCTTGGTGGATCGTTCCGTGGTGGTCATCACCACCCCTGACGCAGATCCCGGTGACGTCGGCGGAGTCACCCGCTCGATCGGAGCGTCGGGAGCCACCGTCACCGGCCGAGTGTCGCTGACCGACGCGTTCGTCTCGGCGGCGAACGGCGACGACCTGCGCACCCGACTGACCAACGTCATTCCCGCCGGCGTGCAGTTGCGCACCGGCGCGGTGGATCAGGGAAGCCTGGCGGGTGACCTGCTGGGCTCGGTGCTGCTGCTCAACGCGCAGACCGCGCAACCCCAGTCCACCCCGGAGGAGCTTTCGCTCGCTCTGGAAACGCTGCGCAGCGGCGGGTTCATCGCCTACGACAACGGTGCAGTCGCGCCCGCCCAGCTGGCGGTCGTCGTCACCGGTTCCGGTTCCTCGAACGTCGAGGACGGCAATCGCGGGGCCATCGTCGCTCGCTTTGCCGGTGCTCTCGATTCGCGCGGTGCAGGTGCGGTGCTGGCCGGCCGGTCCGGCGCCGCCGAAGGCAACGAATCCATTGCCGTCGTACGCGCTGATTCGGCTCTGTCGTCCTCACTGAGTACGGTCGACAACGTAGACCGTGAAGCCGGACGGATCACCACCGTTCTCGCCTTGGCGGAGCAGCTGGACGGTGCATCGGGTCGGTACGGCACCGGAGCGAACGCGAATGCCGTCACCGTCGGAGCGCCGGCGAGCTGATCGGTGCCCGCAACGAGCGTGTCGTTGGCGGTGAGGTACGTACTGGTGTTACCGTGAAGTCCCGTGGGTAGCAGGCCCAATTTTCATGCTGTACCTCTCTTATCAGCCCCCTGGTAGGAGCAAGCCCTGCAGATTCGTCACGGGAGCCTCATTGTCACGCCTTCAGTCGCGTTCCGACACCAAGCACATCTTCGTCAGCGGGGGCGTCGCGTCTTCGCTCGGAAAAGGTCTGACGGCGTCGAGCCTCGGCCAGCTGCTGACCGCACGCGGACTCCGCGTGACCATGCAGAAGCTCGATCCCTACCTCAATGTCGATCCCGGCACGATGAACCCGTTCCAGCACGGTGAGGTCTTCGTCACCGAGGACGGCTCCGAGACCGACCTCGACGTCGGACACTACGAGCGCTTCCTCGACCGGGATCTGTCGGGGTTCGCCAATGTCACCACCGGCCAGGTCTATTCGACGGTCATCGCCAAGGAGCGTCGCGGCGAGTACCTGGGCGACACCGTTCAGGTCATCCCGCACATCACCGACGAGATCAAGCGTCGAATTCTGGCCATGAACGGGCCGGACCTGCAGGGCCATCAGCCCGACGTCGTGATCACCGAAATCGGTGGCACCGTCGGCGATATCGAGTCGCAGCCGTTTCTCGAAGCAGCGCGCCAGGTTCGCCACGACGTCGGCCGCAACAACGTCTTCTTCCTGCACGTGTCGTTGGTTCCGTTCCTGGCGCCGTCCGGTGAGCTCAAGACCAAGCCCACCCAGCACTCCGTGGCTGCCCTGCGCAGTATCGGCATCCAGCCCGACGCATTGATCCTGCGCTGCGATCGTGACGTGCCGCCGGGACTCAAGAACAAGATCGCGCTCATGTGCGACGTCGATGTCGACGGCTGCATCTCCACGCCCGACGCGCCGTCGATCTACGACATTCCGAAGGTGTTGCACAAGGAAGGCCTCGACGCCTACGTCGTCCGTCAGCTCGGTCTGCCGTTCCGAGATGTCGACTGGACCATCTGGGGCGGATTGCTCGAGCGGGTCCACCAGCCACGCGAAACTGTGCGTGTCGGCCTCGTCGGCAAGTACGTGGACTTGCCCGACGCCTACCTCTCGGTCACCGAGGCGCTGCGTGCCGGCGGATTCGCTCATCGCGCGAAGGTCGAGATCAAGTGGGTCCCGTCCGACGAGTGCTCGACGCCTGCGGGGGCTCAGGCTGCGCTCGGTGACGTCGATGCGGTGCTCATTCCCGGCGGTTTCGGCATCCGCGGTATCGAGGGCAAGCTCGGGGCCATCGAGTTCGCCCGCACGCGCAAGATTCCGCTGTTGGGTCTGTGCCTCGGATTGCAGTGTGTGGTCATCGAGGCGGCTCGTTCGGTCGGTCTGACCGACGCCAATTCCGCCGAGTTCGATCCGGACACCAAGGATCCGGTGATTTCGACGATGGCCGATCAGGAAGATGCCGTCGCCGGTGACGCCGATCTCGGCGGCACGATGCGCCTGGGTGCCTACCCGGCGACACTGCAGAAGGGTTCGGTTGTTGCCGCGTCGTACGGCACCGAAAGCGTCTCGGAGCGTCATCGCCACCGCTACGAGGTCAACAACGACTACCGGGATCGAATTGCCAAGAGCGGCTTGGTGTTCAGCGGTACTTCTCCGGATGGCCATCTGGTCGAGTTCGTAGAGCTGCCTGCCTCGGTGCACCCGTTCTTCGTCGCCACCCAGGCGCATCCGGAGCTCAAGAGCCGGCCGACCCGTCCGCACCCGTTGTTCGCATCGTTGATCAATGCGGCTCTGAAGTACAAGGCTGCGGAGCGCCTGCCGGTCGACGTTCACGGTGACACCGTGGCGGCGGAGGAGTCGGACGCCGCCGCCGAGACCGTCGGATGAGCGAGCCCCGACACGAGTTCACCACCCTCGACTCGACGGCTGCGTACTCCGGTGCCATTCTGGCGCTTCGGCTCGATCAGGTATCGATGCCGAACGGGCGCAAGGCCGAGCGTGAGGTGGTCGAGCATCACGGCGCAGTCGGCATTCTTGCCGTCGACGATCAGGACCGCGTGGCGATGATCGAGCAGTACCGGCACCCCATCGGGCGTCGTCTCTGGGAGCTGCCCGCGGGCCTGCTCGACGAGCCGGGGGAGGAGCCGGTGCTGGCGGCGCAGCGTGAACTGGCCGAGGAGACCGGTCTTGCGGCCGGGAAGTGGTCGGTGTTGGTGGACGTGTTGGCCTCGCCCGGATTCACCGACGAAGCGGTACGCATTTTCCTCGCCGAGGATCTGAGTGAGGTCGATCGCCCGGAGGCACACGACGAGGAGGCAGACATCGAGCTGTTCTTCGTGCCGATGGACGAGGCCGTCCGTCGTGCATTGGCCGGGGAGATCGTCAACGCCTCCGCCGTGTCGGGAGTGCTCGCGTTGGCGGCAGCTCGTGCCACCGGCACCGAGTTGCGTTCGGCCGACGCCCCGTGGGCGGATCGACCCACGGCATTCGAGTCTCGGAAGAGTTCACGAAAGTAGCCACCGTGATCGGCGATCAGATTGCGACGTATCTCGATCATCTGGTGGTCGAGCGCGGGTCGGCACCGAACACGGTGTCGTCGTACCGTCGCGATCTGGTGCGGTACGAGCGGTTTCTGAGTGGGTACGGAATTTCCGATCTGGCCAAGGTGACCGAGAACGACATCACCGAGTTCGTGCTGTACCTCCGGCGCGGCGACGACGAATTCCCGGCTCTCGCAGCCAGTTCGGCGGCCCGGACGCTGATCGCCGTGCGTGGTCTGCATCGCTTCGCTCTGGCCGAGGGCATGGTGGAGCGCAACGTCGCGAGCGAAGTGAAGCCGCCGCAGCCGGCCAAACGACTACCGAAGTCGCTGCCCGTCGACCAGGTCGTGGCGCTACTGGAATCGGCGTCCATCGCCGGTCCCGACGCGCCGCGTGGTTTGCGAGATCGGGCACTGCTCGAACTGCTGTACTCCACCGGCGCGCGCATCTCCGAGGCCGTCGGTCTGGATGTGGACGACATCGACACCGAGGCTCGCTCGGTGCTCCTGCGCGGTAAGGGCGGGAAACACCGAGTCGTCCCGGTGGGGCGGCCGGCCATCGAGGCGGTCGACGCGTACCTGGTGCGCGGGCGGCCAGGGCTCGTCGCCCGCTCGAATCCGGCGCTGTTTCTCAATGTGCGGGGCGGTCGACTGTCGCGGCAGAGCGCCTGGCAAGTGCTGCAGGACTCCGCGCAGCGGGCCGGAATCACGGCCGGGGTTTCGCCGCACGTGCTCCGGCACTCGTTTGCGACGCACCTGCTCGACGGCGGTGCCGACGTCCGTGTCGTGCAGGAATTGCTCGGCCATGCGTCCGTGACGACGACGCAGATCTACACTCTCGTCACCGTCACCACACTGCGCGAAGTGTGGGCGGGAGCGCATCCGCGGGCGCGGTAGCACGAGGTCGAGCGCTGGTTGTCAGCGTGTCCGGTGACAGCGTCGGTGCCTCAAGCGGTAGCGTTTGCGTGAACTACTCGAAGACGAACGGGACAGGGGAGCGCTGGAACGTGTCGACACCGCAGCCGCCAGCGGCGGAGTCAGCCTCGGATCGTGCGCATCTCGAAGGCGCGCTGTTCCATACGCGTCAACCGGAGTCCAGTCGCGAGTCGCGCGACATCATTCCCGCTCCCAACGAACTCGGGCCCACCGGTCGAAAGACGCGGTCGGTTCCGGATCCCCAACCGCTGGCCAGTCATGGCCCGGCCAAGATCATCGCGATGTGCAATCAGAAGGGTGGCGTCGGCAAGACGACGTCGACCATCAATCTCGGTGCATCGCTGGCCGGCTACGGTCGTCGCGTGCTGCTGGTGGACCTCGACCCGCAGGGCGCACTGTCCGCGGGCTTGGGCGTCGCGCATCACGAACTCGATCTGACGGTCTACAACCTTCTCGTGGAGGCGAAGGTCTCTGCCGACGACATCATCATGCGGACTCGCGTCGAGAATCTCGATCTGATGCCCAGCAACATCGACCTCTCGGCCGCCGAAATTCAGCTGGTGACCGAGGTGGGCCGCGAGCAGACGCTCGGGCGGGTGCTGCATCCGATTCTGGATCGCTACGACTACGTGCTCATCGACTGCCAGCCGTCGCTCGGTCTGCTGACTGTCAATGCGCTCACATGCGCCGACGAAGTACTGATTCCGATGGAGTGCGAGTACTTCAGCCTCCGCGGCCTGGCACTGCTCAACGACACCGTCGAGAAGGTGCGCGATCGGCTGAACCCTCGGCTGAAGTTGGCCGGCATCGTGGTGACGATGTTCGACGCCCGAACGCTGCACTCTCGCGAGGTGATGACACGGGTGGTCGAGGTGTTCGGGGACGTGGTCTACGACACGGTGATCACTCGTACGGTCCGGTTCCCGGAAACCAGTGTGGCCGGTGAACCCATCACCACATGGGCTCCGAAATCCGGCGGCGCGCAGGCGTACCGCGCTCTGGCGCGCGAGGTGATCTACCGGTCGGGTCCGTGACCGTCGACGCTGCCGACGAGGCCCCGATCGAGGTTCCCGCCGACGCGGATCCGTCGAAATTTCGGGTTCGGTTGCTCAACTTCGAGGGTCCGTTCGACCTGCTGCTGTCCTTGATCAGTCAGCACCGCATGGATGTCACCGAAGTCGCGCTGCACACCGTCACCGACGATTTCATCTCGTTCACCAAGTCTCTCGGTGCCGATGTGGGACTGGATCAGACGACGGAGTTCTTGGTCGTCGCCGCCACGCTCCTCGACCTCAAGGCAGCTCGTCTGCTGCCCTCGGGTGACGTCGAGGATGCCGAGGATCTGGCGCTGCTCGAAGTACGAGACCTCCTGTTCGCGCGGTTGCTGCAGTACCGCGCCTACAAGCAGGTGGCCCTGCTGTTCGGTGAGCTGGAAGCTGCTGCGCTGCGGCGGTATCCGCGATCGGTGTCGGTGGAGGACAGGTACGCCGATCTGATCCCGGAGGTGTTGCTCGGCGTCGACCCCGCCAGGTTCGCAGACATCGCCGCTGCCGCCTTTCGGCCCAAGCCGATTCCGCAGGTGGGGCTCGATCACATCCATCAGCACGCCGTCTCGATTCCCGAGCAGGCCGAGTGGCTGTTGGAGAATTTGCAGGGCCGCGGCCTGAACGAATGGGCGTCGTTCTCGGAGCTGGTGCAGGACTGCGAGGTGCAGGTCGAAATAATCGCGCGATTCCTGGCGTTGCTGGAGCTGTTCCGCCAACAGGTGATCGCGTTCGAACAACCGGAGCCGCTGGGCGATCTCCGAGTGAGCTGGACCGGCAAGGACGAAGGACCCATCGTGGTCACGGAAGAGGACTACGCATGAGTGCCGACCCCGAACTCGAGCTCGAGGACGTCGACGATTCCGAGGAGTTGGACGACGCCACCCTCGCGTCGGCGCTCGAAGCTGTGTTGCTGATCGTGGACACCCCCGCGTCGGACGAGCAGCTCGCGTCCGCCGTGGGTGCATCGATCGCTCGCGTACGCGCCTCCTTGAACGAGATGGCCGCAGCACTGACCGAGCGAAGCAGCGGAATCGATCTTCGCTACGCCGGTGACGGGTGGCGTTTCTACACCCGAACCGCGTACGCGCCCTATGTCGAACGGCTGCTTCTGGACGGTGCTCGGTCCAAGCTCACACGCGCAGCATTGGAAACCCTGGCCGTGATCGCCTATCGTCAACCGTTGACCCGCGCACGAGTCAGCGCCGTACGTGGAGTCAATGTCGATGGAGTGATGCGTACGTTGCTCGCCCGTGGACTGATCTCCGAAGCGGGAACGGACCCGGAGACGAACGGAACGATGTACTGCACCACCGAGCTGTTCCTCGAACGCCTCGGACTCGCATCGCTCGGTGATCTACCCGAACTGGCACCGCTGTTGCCTGGAGTGGACCTGATCGACGAGATCAGTGACAGCATGGACACCGACCCGAGAATGACCCGCTCCACCAAGAACCGCGGATCGAAACCCGATCCGGCAGCCGAGCTCGACTCGGACGACTGATAGGTAAGACAAGTGAACAAGCCCGCTCGCCGTGATGGCACACCGGACCGCAACAAGAGACAAGACCCACGCAGGAAGCCGACCGCAGGTAGGTCGGACACTCCGCGTGACGCACGCCGCGGAGATCGCACCCGCGACGCAGCGCCCCGTGACGGAGCCCCCCGCGCTGGTGCACCTCGAACCGGAGGACCCCGCGCAGGCGCTCCCCGAACCGGAGCACCCCGAACCGGAGGCCGACCGGATCCCCGCAGAGGCGTCGAGCAGGACGAGTTCGATTTCAAGCCTGCCGACACGGGCATCAACGACCGCAGCAACGACGCGGTGCCCCGCAAGAAGCCGTCGCGTCCCAAGCCGCCGAAGCCGCAGAAGAAGCAGGTTCCGACGACCACGATCAGCAACGCCAAGCCGGCGAAGCACCAGCACACCGATTCCTCGCCCCGCAAGCACGTGCCTGCCGGTGAAGGTGTTCGTCTGCAGAAGGTGCTCGCGCAGGCCGGTGTCGCATCGCGTCGTGCCGCCGAAGAACTGATCGCCGACGGCCGCGTCGAGGTCGACGGACGCATCGTCACCGAACAGGGCATCCGTATCGACCCGAACATCGCCGTGGTCCGCGTCGACGGCACCCGCGTCGTCGTGAAGGAAGAGCTGGTTCATCTCGCGATGAACAAGCCGCGTGGATGGCAGTGCACCATGTCCGACGACCTCGGACGCCCGTGCGTCGGCGACATCGTCTCCGAGCGCGTCCAGGCGGGGCAGCGACTGTTCCACGTCGGCCGCCTCGATGCGGACACCGAGGGGCTGTTGCTCTTCACCAACGACGGTGACCTTGCTCACCGCCTGATGCATCCGTCGTTCGAGGTCTCCAAGACCTATTTGGCAACGCTGTTCGGCACCATTCCCCGCACACTCGGCAAGCAGCTGCGTGAGGGCGTCACTCTCGACGACGGCCCGGTGAAGGTCGACGGCTTCCAGCTGCTCGACATCTCGGACGGCAAGTCGCTCGTCAAGGTGACCCTGCACGAGGGCCGCAAGCACATCGTGCGTCGGTTGTTCGACAAGGTCGGATTCCCCGTCGGCCGCCTCGTGCGTACCGATGTCGGCAACATCGTGCTCGGCGATCAGCGTCCAGGAACACTGCGTGTCCTCGGCCGCGGCGAGATCGGCAAGCTCTACGAATCCGTAGGCCTGTGATGAGTGCGCTCGTCGTAGCGATGGACGGGCCGTCGGGCACCGGTAAGTCGTCGGTATCGCGTCGGCTCGCGTCGGCACTCGAAGCAAGCTACCTCGACACCGGTGCGATGTACCGCGTCGCAACGGTATGGGTGCTGCGGTCGGGTGTCGAACCCACCGATGCAGACGGAGTAGCCAAAGCTGTTGCAGCACTGCCCCTCGAGATCGGGAAGGACCCGCTGTCCGAGACCGTGTTGCTCGACGGTGAGGACGTCAGCGGCGAAATCCGCGGCGATGCCGTCACCAAGGCCGTCTCGGCGGTCTCTGCGGTGCCTGCGGTGCGTGAGCTGTTGGTGCAGCTGCAGCGCGACCTCGCGAGCTCGTCGACGCGAATCGTGGTGGAGGGCCGGGACATCGGCACCGTCGTACTTCCTGACGCCGACGTGAAGGTGTTCCTCACGGCGTCCCCGGAAGCGCGGGCGAAGCGTCGCAACAAGCAGAACGTCGAGCAGGGTCGCGGCGACGACTACGAATCCGTGCTCGCGGATGTGCAACGCCGTGACCATGCAGATTCGACAAGAGCAGTGTCACCGCTTCGTCCCGCCGAGGATTCGGTGATCGTCGATACCAGCGAGCTGGATCTCGACGGTGTGATGGAGCGCTTGCTGCTCGTGGTCAATGACAGAACTGGAGCAGTGCAGTGAGTGAAGAATTCTTCTCCGGCGCAGCGGAAACCGCGGGCGATGGAACATGGAGCGACGAGGGCGAGTGGGAGTACGTCGACCTCAACGAAGGCGAAGACGGCGAAGATGCCGTGGCCGTACCGACTCTCGCCGTGGTGGGGCGTCCGAACGTCGGCAAGTCGACGCTCGTCAACCGCATCATCGGACGACGTGAGGCCGTGGTCGAGGACGTCCCCGGCGTCACCCGTGACCGAGTGTCGTACGAGGCGAACTGGAGTGGCCGACGCTTCCTGGTGCAGGACACCGGCGGTTGGGAGCCCGACGCCAAGGGTCTGCAGCAATCCGTTGCGCGCCAGGCCGAATTGGCGATGAACACTGCCGACGCGATCCTGTTGGTCGTCGACGCTCGTGTCGGTTCGACAACGACGGACGAGGCAGTGGCACGAGTACTGCGCCGGTCGAAGACTCCGGTTCTGTTGGTGGCCAACAAGGTCGACGATGGTCGCACCGAGTCCGAGGTTGCCGCACTGTGGTCGCTCGGCCTGGGGGAGCCGCTGTCGGTTTCGGCCACCCACGGCCGCGGCACTGGCGATTTGCTCGACCGCGTGCTCGAGGCACTGCCCGAGACGCCGCGTGAAGGTATCCCCGGTGGGGGACCCAGGCGTGTGGCTTTGGTCGGCAAGCCGAACGTCGGCAAGTCCTCGCTGATCAACAAGCTGTCGGGTGACGAGCGCTCGGTGGTGCACGATGTCGCCGGCACCACCGTCGACCCGGTCGACTCGTTGGTCGAATTGGGCGGTAAGACATGGCGATTCGTCGATACCGCAGGCTTGCGCAAGCGCGTCAGCCATGCCAGTGGTGCCGAGTTCTATGCGTCGCTGCGCACCAAGTCCGCCATCGAGGCCGCCGAGGTCGCGATTCTGCTTCTCGATGCCTCACAGGTGATCTCGGAGCAGGATCTGCGGGTGCTCAGCATGGTCTCCGACGCCGGCCGCGCACTGGTCTTGGCGTTCAACAAGTGGGATCTGGTGGACGACGATCGTCGTCAACAGCTCGAGAAGGAGATCGATCGCGATCTCGCTCGGGTGCCGTGGGCGCAGCGAGTGAACATTTCGGCGCAGACGGGCCGCGCCGTCCAGAAGCTGGTTCCCGCTCTGGAGACGGCTCTGGAGTCGTGGGACAAGCGTGTGCCCACCGGACGCCTCAACACGTGGCTCAAGGAAGTCGTGGCGGCCACTCCGCCGCCGATGCGTGGCGGACGTCTGCCGCGCATCATGTTCGCGACGCAGGCCAGCACGAGGCCGCCGACGTTCGTGCTGTTCACCACGGGGTTCCTGGAGGCTGGTTACCGGCGCTTCATCGAGCGGCGTCTGCGTGAGGAGTTCAACTTCGACGGCAGCCCCGTGCGCGTCTCGGTGCGTATCCGCGAGAAGCGGGAACGGCCGGGCAAGGGCAACAACCGCTGACGTTTCCCGGCCTTGCCCCTGAGCAGGCGATTTCCTCTCAGGGGTAGGGCTGGGGTAATCTCAGCAAGCGCCTTTCGAGGCGCGGCGGGCTGTGGCGCAGTTTGGTAGCGCACTTGACTGGGGGTCAAGGGGTCGCAGGTTCAATTCCTGTCAGCCCGACAGATAGTTGCAGGTCAAAGGCGGTTTCGGAGAAATCCGGGGCCGCCTTTTTCGGCTGGGTGCCGCGGGAGTGTCACTACTCGTTTGTTACCCAATTTTCGGTGTCCACAGACGTCCGCCTCGACCGCCCTGACTGAGCCGAGGTTTCTGACGGTTCAACGCGTGAATTTCGAGTCCAGGATCAAACTCTTGTGGGAACCATTCGAGCCCTGACGGCGGTCAGTCACGCGCGTTCGCACCGATCGAACTCGACCCTTTGCCGGGCGATTCAGTCGACCTAGCCATGGCCGATACCAACCATGTAAATTGCATTCTTCGCATTGTCGAACGAAAAACACCAGTTCAGCACAGTTTTTCTCTACAGACATGTCGGTGACCTGCGCTAGCTGTCGACATGGACTTCCGATCAAGCCGAGCACCTGCGGTAACCACCATCGTCGGTACTACCGAGGTCGGCAGGTCAGTGGCTGTCGAGCCGGAGGTCCCGCCCGCTGTCGCGAAGCGGATCGCGGCCGCCGTGCAGTCCTCCCGGTCGGAGGGAACGCGCAGGACGTATGCGGCCGCGTGGAGACGCTTCCAACTGGTGTGAGGCGAATGATCACGTGACGCTTCCGGCGCACCCGATCACCGTCGCCGCCTTCTCGTCGATGCCGCCGACACCCGAACCGAAACGGGAGAGCGGGCCTACGCGGTTGCCACTTTCGGCACCTGGATTGAGGCGATCAATCACCAGCACCGCACCACCGGCCATCTGTCCCCGACCGCACGAACTGGTCACCGGAACCTCTTCCGGGATCCTCTGCGAGTACGCCGCAGCCGGGGAACCGACACCGTACCCCTCGGGATCCGCTTCTGGTCGACGACATCAAGTTGCTCGTTTGGACCGGCGGGAGCGGTGCCAAGGCTGGGCCGACGAAGTTCTGGAGCGTCGGGACTCGACGATCCTGCTCATCGGGTTTGCTGGTGCCTATCGCCGCAGCGAGCTCGCCGATCCACGGCACCTTAGCCTCGCGGTGCGGAGCTGTCATTTGTACCGACCAGTACCGACAGAATGGGTGTCATTTCGAATCCAGCTGTCCGGGGATGAGCGCGACAGGAACAACGAGGTGCGGATGACCATCCGCAAGAATGCGCTGTGCGTTTTCACATCATGGCGTCGCCTGTAACGGCGCGGCGAGGATGGCGTGCAACTGCCGACGGCGAACCCCATCGTTGCTTCCCTCGAAGACGCGGAGCGCCAGCGCATCCTGCAACAGGCCGGCGAAGGGCAGATCGTGGCTGTATCCGCTGACTTCGACGACGGGCAGGGTCGATTCATGCGGACGGGTTCGTGCGCGCGTGAGGTGTCTCAGAACAGTCGGTGCAGTGTATGCGGCGCCGACCGATCTGGGTGCGCGTTCAGCTCGACGCCGCATCGGGTCACGATCGGGCGGTGCGGACGTTGGGCATCGGCGGAATCACCGAGGTCCAGGCGCGTCGGCTGAAGGAGATCTGCAAAGCGGTCGTGGCCACAGGGCAGCTCTGCGACGACCTCTTCGCCTCTGACCATCCGAGACTTTTCGGATTACGATTTCGAGCGAAAGCTGTTTTCCACTATCGTGTTTCGCAGAACTCCCAGTCGATCGACCTCGACTTCCACCTCGTCGCCCGGATGCAGGAGCCATGGTGGCGTACGCGAGTAACCGACACCCGACGGCGTCCCGGTTGCCAACAGATCGCCGGGCCGCACGGTGAAGGTACGGGAGATGTACGCAAGGGTGTCACCGACCGTGTAGACCATGTCGTCGGTCCGTGCGTCTTGAACCGTATGTCCGTTCACGCGGGTGCTGATCCGCAATCCGTCGCGCAGGTCGCCGACTTCGGCGGCGGGCACCAAGGGGCCGACGGGGCCGGAGCGGTCGGCGTTCTTGCCGAGGATCCATTGCGATGTGACTTTCTGGGCGAGACGGGCGGTGATGTCGTTAAAAGTGGAGTATCCGACCACCGCGGCGAGGGCATCGTCCGGCGTTGCGTCCACGAGTTCGGTTCCTACCCAGGCCATCACCTCGCCTTCCCAGTCGAGGCCGTCCTCCTCGGAGGGCACCGGAATGGAGTCGCCGTCCACGGTCAGCGAGGTAGACCACCGTGCGAACAAGGTCGGAACCTGGGGGAGCGGCTCCGACCGATAGCTGCCTTCGGCGACGTGCTTCAGATAGTTGAGGCCGATGCAGATCACGCGCGCGCCCGGAAGGACCGGCGGAACGTACCGGACCTCGTGGGCGCTCAGCACCTCCGTGCCCCCGCGCGCGATGTGCCCGGACGGGTCCGACCAGAATTCGGCGAGGCTCGCGACTACGGTCACCTTTCCGTCGTCGGAGAGATCGGCCACCTCGACGAGATTCGTTCCGTGCCGTTCGATTCCTACCAAACGCATGGGAGGGACTCCTTCGATTCGATGTGGCGAAAATGGTAAATCTAAACCTTGTAAACCTTCGCATGTTTATGCTTCCATGGTGACTATGCCTGCACCCGAGCCCCGTCTGCAAGGGGCAATTTCACGCCGACCGGCAGCACCGATTACGCCTCGCACGCGCGCGGAGGAGCTTGCTGCTGTGCTCGACGATCGAATCAGGACGGCAGGAATGGCCGCGGGGGAGTCGGTCGGCACTCTCGAATCCTTGCGGGCCGAAACGGGATTCGCGTACTCGACGGTCAGCGAAGCGGTGCGATTGCTCCGTGACCGAGGCATCCTCGAGATTCGACCGGGCCGGGGCGGCGGATTGTTCGTGGCCGAATCCGGTCCGATAGTCCGCCTGCGCCGTACGTTGCTCAGTGTGTCGGACGACCCCGCTACCGTGGCCGATGCAATCGAGCTGCGCGATCACCTCGAACTGCTCATCGACGTCACGGCCGCACGGCACTGCGGACCGCGCGACGCCGCCGACCTGAGATTCGCGCTGAGCGCGATGGAATCGGCGACCTCCTGGGACGATTTTGTGCATGCGAATTGGGCGTTGCACGAGCGGATTGCCGCCATCTGCCCCAACGACATGGCTCGGGCCGTGTACGTCGGAACACTCGGTCATCTCAACTCGGCGTCGTCGCGCATCGACGCAGCCGACGCCGAGCTCTATCGCCGTGAGCGCTACCGCATCCATGCCGATCTCGTCGACGCCATCGTCGGGGGTGACGTCCCCGCCGTGCGGGAGATCGTTTCTCGGCACAACACCACCACTGCATGAAGGACCCGTCATGACCGGAGAGTTTCGCCAGTACCTGTTCGACCACGACCATCCCCGATTGGCGGACGTGCGGGGAATGGACCCGTACACGTACCGAAAAGCCGCGCGTGAGGAGGGCACCTTCACCGGGGACCTGGTTGCCGGGTGGGCTCCGCTGTATCTGAACGACTTTCGAGGCGTTACCGAGGATGGAACACTGCGTGAGGGTGTCCACGACTTCGAGCCCGCCCGCCCGGGCGAAGAGGCTCCGGTCGCGGCAATGGTGGCCGCGGCGCAGGGTTTTCTCGCAGCACTCGATCCTGAATCACGAACCAGCGTGAGCTTTCCGGTCGATGCTCCGCAATGGCAGACCTGGGCCAACCCCGAGTTCATGCAATTCGATACCGGCCTGCGTCTGGAGTTCCAGCCGACCGAGGTGCGCGAGAAGGCACTGGCTCTGATGGCAGCGTCGTTGAGTCCGGAAGGATTCGAGCTTGCCCACACGATGATGTTGATCAACGGTTTTCTCGGCGAGGTCGTGGGCCTGCAGAGCATCCTGAGCGAATTCAGTTACAACATCGCCCTGTACGGCACGCCCAACCTCACGGAGCCGTGGGGATGGCATGTGTTCGGACACCACATGGCAGTGAACTGCCTTGTCGTGAACGGCCGAATGGTGGTCACTCCCGCCTTCCTCGGTGCCGAGCCGAACGAGATCGACGAGGGGCCGTACGCCGGCACCGAGTCGTTCGCGCCCAGAATCGATCTCGCTATTCGCCTGATGAACACGCTCACGGCCGAGGAGCGCAGTGCTGCAACGGTGTACGAGAACATGGTGGATCCGGCCATGCCGCGCGGCAGAGTGCATCCCGGCGACGAGCGACATCTAGCCGGTGCATTCCAGGACAACCGGCAGATCCCGTTCGAGGGCGTTCGAGTCGCCACTCTGTCCGGTGGTGCGCAAAAAATTGCTCTGGACATCGTCGAACGATTCATGGCCCTGCTGCCGGCAGGCCCGCGCGCAGCCAAAATGCGTGAGGTCACCGAACATCTACCCGATACTTGGTTCTCGTGGATCGGTGGGCACCAGCCGGGCGACGTCTTCTACTACCGGATTCAGTCGCCGGTCGTCATCGCGGAACTCGATCATCACTGCGGTGTGTTTCTGAACTACGACACCCCGAAACCGTTCCACATCCATACGGTCCTGCGGACACCGCACGGCAACGACTACGGACGTTCGTGGGTTCGGCAGTGGCAGCGGGCCCGGCGGTGAGCGAAGCCGCCGATGTCGTCGACGCTGTTGCGCGTCATCGAATCGCGAACCTGCTCAACAGCTACACCGACATCGCCGACCGTAAGGATCTCGATGCCGTGGTCGATCTGCTCGGTGGTGCGCGGGTGCAGTTCCCGCATCGCAGTTACTCCTCACCGGACGCGGCGCATGGTTTCTTCGCCGACCTGTGGGCGGGGCCTACCGGTCACCGACACGACACCAGCAACCTGCGGGTGTTTCCGGGTGACGCGGAGCGATGGAACGCGCATGCTCACTACACGCGGTGGATTTTCGACCCGGAACCGGTTCTGCACACGCTCGGTGAGTACACACTGGAGATCGATGCAGCGGACTGGTCGATTCGCGCGTTGACGGTCACCCGTACGTGGACGAAAGGATGAGGCAGTGGCAGATATCGGTCGAGCCACCCTGGTGCTCGACGCCATCGCCGAAAGTCAAGAATCTCTCACGCTGACCGAACTCGCCACTCGCACAGGGCTACCGAGGTCGACGGTGCATCGTATCGCTCGATCCCTCGAGAACGAGCTGTTCGTCGTGCGGGGCCAGGGTCGTCCTGGGTACGCACTCGGACCCGGTCTGCTCAAGTTCGGTATGAATGCTCATCTGCGCCTCCTGTCCACCAACCGTCCGCAAATGGTGCGCGTTGCCCGCGCGGTCAACGAAAACGTCGAACTCGCCGTTTTCAGCGGTCGAGAAGTGGTCGTCGTGGATCAACTTGCTTCGCCGGAGCGGCTACGTGGAGTGACCAAGGTCGGAAAGAGTTTCTCGCTCCATGCCAGCTGCATCGGCATGGCGCTCCTCGCGCACCTGCCGGCCAAGCAGGTGGACGACCTGATGTCTCTGCCGCTCCGACAGTTCACGGCCAACACCGTCACCGACCTGGAGGAGCTCGAACGCAGGTTGGTCGATATCCGCCGTACGCACATCGCTGTCGACGTCGAAGAGCACGACCTCGGTATCTGCGCCGTGGGAACAGGATTCATCGGGCCGACGGGGGCTTTGCAGGCGGTGAGTGTGGTCATGCCGACGACTCGATTCGCACAGAAGCGGGCGCATGCGATCGAAGAGTTGCAGCGCATCAATCCGGCGGTCCACGTCTCGTCGATCGAGGATGTCGCCCCTTACTGACGTTTTACGCCCCGCTGGGTACCACTGCTGCGGTGTAACGATCGCCATGGCCGTTCGCACGATCTTCGTGCCGCGCCAGCGCTGATCGATCGGCGAAGAACAACGCGACGACGGCCACGAGGCAGAGACCGGCGGACGAAGCGAAGAGCGAAAACAGGCCACTCGCGCCGCCGACGGCGATTGCACTTCCTCCGAGGACCGGTCCCAGAAACGCCCCGATGAAGGACGTGCCGTTCGACCAGCCCAGTGCGGTGGCGCGGACCGGGAGCGGAAAGATGTCGGCGGTGGTGGTGTGCACCAGATTCATCGTCGAGTGCCCGCCGATTCCCATCAAGGCCACGCAGGCGATGGTGGTCGCCACCGATTGTTCCGCCACGACGATGCCGATCAGCCCGAAGAGCGTGCACGAGCTGGTGACGATCGAGATCAGTGCAGATCCGTGTCGATCGGATGCCCACGCGGTGGCGAAGGACCCGGCAACCGCAGCACCGGTGAGCGTGAACATGATGAGCAGTGCGCTGCTGAGCGAGTACCCGATGTCGACCATCGCCTGGGTGCCCCAGACGTTGAGGCCCTGCCACGCAACCATGTTCGCAACGGCGCAACCGGCAATGATCAGTGTCGCGGTCAGGCCGCGCCCGACGAACATGGTCCGTAGTTTCTGCGTGGTCGACCACGATCGTCCGGCTACTTCCTGCGGAGTGTCGGTTGGAATCGTCATCAGTGCGACGGCGAGCATGATCGCGACAGCGGTGCCGGCTCCGACGAAGAACATGGGGCGCCATCCGAACGCCGGGAGTATCGGTATGGCCAGCAGCGAGGCAACCACTCCGCCGAGCGGGATTCCGGCCATCGTGACTGTGACGACCAACGACGCGTGCTTCGACGCCGAGCTGTTGCGTGCCGCCGTCATGGCACTGGTCAGCGCCCCGCCTATTCCGAATCCGGTGACGAACCGCGCTATCGCGAGCATGGGGACGCTGGTCGCGCACCCGGTCAGGACAGCACCTAGCGCGAATACTCCGATTGCGATCAGCAGCACGTTCTTTCGGCCGACTTTGTCGGCCACCCATGGGGCAAGTACCGATCCACAGATGGCCCCGATGTAGACGAGTCCACCGACGAGACCCGCCTGCTGGTCGGTCAAGCCGAGAGAGGCGTCGCCCAGGAGAAGCGGTACCACCGATCCGAATACGATCAGGTTGAAGCCCTCGATGACGGTGATGAACATGCACAACACGATGACGCGGGTGTGCGATCGGACTTCTGCGTCGGCGGGTGTGGTGCGGGACGATGTCGGGTGCATTGACTTCTCCGGATTCAAGGGGATCGGGCTCGACTGACCATCGTGATCCTGCCGACGAGATGTGATCCAAATAACACCCCGTCCCGATTTCCGAGACACTTCTGCGTGCAATCGACCCGAAGCAGACCGCCGGAGAACTGTCCCGAAAATCGGGACGCGCACAGTGACCGGCGCCGTATCAGCCGCCATCGTCATAGCTATGACCATCAGTGAGCCGACGTCCGGCGCAATGGGTACCGATGTGTTGATCGTGGGATTCGGACCGGTGGGGAAACTGCTCGCCGTCAAGTTGGGCCGGCTAGGACACGTCGTGACCGTCGTCGACAAGAACCACGCCGCCTACCCACTCCCGAGGGCGGTGACCCACTGCTCGGATGTCGCCCGCATTCTTCAGTCGGTCGGGCTGGCTCCGGACACGATCCCCGGCATCACGGTCCCGTACGACGACATGTATCGCTGGCGCAACAGCACCGGACAGACGCTGCTCGAAGTCGACTGGAGCGGGCGCGGTGAATCCGGTTGGTACAACACGTATTTCTTCAACCAGCCGGACCTCGAGCGCGCCCTCGACGAGATCGTCGAGGGCCTGGACACCGTTCGCGTGCTCCGCGGGTGGGAAGCGACGTCGCTCTCCCAGAGTGTCGTCGACGCGACGGTCACGATGCGCGACAACGCCTCCGGTGACGAACGGTCGATCAGTGCCGACTGGGTCATCGGAGCGGACGGCGCGAACAGCAGAATCCGATCGCTGGTTGACATCGAGTGGCACAACGACGGGTATTTCTTCGACTGGCTCGTGGTGGATGTGAAACCGCGTGAGGGGGTCGATTTTCCGCACATTGCGACACAGAACTGCGATATTCGGCGACCCTCGACGATGGTTCCCGGCGGTCCGGGTCGCCGTCGCTGGGAGTTCATGCGTCTGCCCGGTGAGTCCAAAGAGCAACTCGATCGGGCGGATACTGCATGGGAGTTACTCGAGCCCTACGGTCTGACGCCGGACAACTCCGACCTCGAGCGTCATTCGGTCTACACGTTCCAGTCCTGCTGGGCGACGCAGTGGCGCGTGGGCCGCGTTCTGATCGCCGGTGACGCTGCCCATCTGATGCCACCGTTCGCCGGGCAGGGTCTCGGGGCCGGGGTGCGCGACGTCATGAACCTGTCGTGGAAGCTCGATGCCGTCTTGGCGGGACGTGCAGAGCACAGCCTGCTCGACACCTACGGGACCGAACGTATCCACCACGCGGTGGCGTTCGTGAAGTTCTCGACCTCGCTCGGCGAGGTCATCTGTATCACCGACGTGGACGAGGCGGTAGAGCGAGATCGCCGGATGATCGCTGAATGGGAAGCCGGAATGAAGCCGTCGGCCCCGCCGCGCCCAGGACTGGGCGAGGGAGTTCACACCGGACCCAACGGCGGAACGCTGGCTCGTCAGGGTCTCATCGGCGTCGGCGTCGACGGCACGGTGATGATGTTCGACGATGCGTTCGGGGGTCCCGGGGCGGTGATCACACGCTGTGCCTCGGCGCTCGCGTCGCTCACTTCGGAGACTCGTGAAGAATTGCAGGACATGGGAATCAGCGTCGTGGCGCTGTCCGATGTCGACGACGTGAACGGCAGCTACGGCGAGTGGCTCGATGAGTTGGGTGCGGACACTCTTCTCATCCGACCGGATTTCCATCTGTTCGGAACGAGTGCGGCAACCGAGACGGTCGGTCTGATCGAGGATTTTCTTCGGCGCGTGAAAGGCAAGGTGGTCAGTGCGGCCCGCGCTTGCTGATCGAGGGAAGTCATCTTCATGTGGCAGTGCGGTGCTCGTTCCGCGGTGGCTTCGATAACGTTCGGGAACGAGGTCCCCACGGTCGTCCCATGTTCTCGACACCGACCGACAGGAGGGCGTGCGACCTGAGCTGAGGGGGCAGGGCATGCGCTCGTCGTCCACCGTAGGGTTGACCGCAGTAGGTGCCATCAAGGCAGCCCACCCGGACAAGGAAGTGCTTGCGGACCTCGAGACCGCGGACGCCGGATTTTTGAGAGCCGATATCGCCTTCGCGGCCGGTGCCGACCTCGTGACGGTGCTCGGGTCTGCCGGTGACACCACCGTGAACGGTGCCGTCACGGCAGGGGTCGAGCACGGAGACGTCGAGAATTTCGAGCGCGAGAATCCTTTGCTGTCGGTGCCCTGTGCGACTCTGCACAGCATGGCGATCTGCATGGCGTGCGATCTGGAAATGCTCGATTCGGTGGGTTGCACTTGGCGACCCAGTCGAATACCGAACGGAAGGAGAAAGTGTCACGACTGTGGCACCCCGCCGGGAGCGCTTCACCACCCTGGGTGTGACGGCGAGCGGTGCCGATGTGGGCAGATGCTCTCCTGCGGCAGCGGGTGCGCAGTGGATGAGTGCGAACGTGAAGACGGCCACGACTACGTTAACGCGAGCTGCCGGTGGTGCAACGAACCGTTCGGACAGCTCCGCGTGGTGGACGGCCGATGACCCTGCGGCCTGCGGATTGTTGTGCTGGTGGTTCGAGTCCGTCCCGGAGGTGGTGAGAAACTCCAGGTCGGTTGCGGCAAAACTGTTGGTGCGCAATCGGAACAGTGGCAATCCGGCGTGACGGTATCTGGGTGATCTCATCGGTCGATTGCCGAGCGCTGACCGGACGTCGCCGGCGACACTGCGACTGAAAGCCACGAGCCGTAGCGAATGCCACCACTCCGGCGACAGCAAGACGCACATCGCCTTGCATATGGGCTTTCGCGATCGAATGTGCTACTCGCGGGTGTAGAACTGAAGCATGACCGAGCAGTGATGTTTCGCTGCGAGGGTCGTCATGCGGACCGTCCGCTACGCGTCGACCATGCCCCGAGGTCGTGCGCGGAAACGACACCTGCGACCGAAGGAACACGATGTCCGAACTGGCACAGACCCGCCCAGGAATCGACGTACCCGCTCCGCCGGTTTTCGAGTCGGTGGACGACGAACGGCAGCACCGAAAGCAACGACTTGCGGCCGCTTTCCGGCTCTTCAGTCAGTGCGGCTTCGACGAAGGGGTGGCGGGGCATATCACCGCCCGTGACCCAGAGAAGACCGACCATTTCTGGGTCAACCCCTTCGGTATGCATTTCAGCATGATCAAGTCGAGCGATCTGATCCTGGTCGATCACGAGGGTCAGATCGTCGAGGGCAATCGTCCGGTCAATCGTGCTGCTTTCGTCATCCACTCCCAGGTGCACGCGGCTCGACCGGACGTGGTTGCGGCCGCACACGCACATTCGTTGTACGGCAAAGCGCTGTCTAGCCTGCGGATGGGGCTTACACCTCTGACTCAGGACGCTTGCGCGTTCTACGACGACCACGCCGTGTTCGACGACTACACGGGTGTCGTTGCCGAGTTGGAAGAGGGTAGAAAAATTGGTGAAGCACTCGGTCAGCGCAAGGCGGTTGTGCTGTCGAACCACGGTCTGCTCACGGTCGGTCGGACCGTGGACTCCGCGGCGTGGTGGTTCATCACAATGGAGCGGTCCAGTCAGGCGCAGCTCATCGCCATGGCAGCAGGTGAACCGAAACCGTTGGATGACGTGACGGCGAAGCTGACGTACAACCAGGTGGGTCTCGAGTACGCAGGGTGGTTCCAGTTTCAGCCGATGTACGACCGAATCGTCGCGCAGTACCCAGAATTGATGGACTGAACTACTCCGGCCACTTTGTCTCTGTTTGAGCTGCCGAAACTCCGCTCAGCGGAGCGGTTTCGAGACTTTGCGACGACTGCAGCTCGACGTTCTTCGATCAGCGGTTTTGTGACGACACTGTGCCTTCGGGTGCCGAAGACTCTGCCGAACATCGTCTGTCGGGTCGCAACGCGAGTTCGGTTCGCAGTGAGGCGATTTGGAAGGTCAGTTCGGCCACCTGCTGTTGAGTCGCAGCCTGGTTCGCGTCGTCCTGTTCGGCTACCTTCTGGACGAGCCACGACGCCAAGGTTGCCGTGACGACTCCGAGCAGCGCGATGCCTGCGACCATCAGCCCGACGGCGATGAATCGGCCCGTCGCTGTGGATGGTGAGAAGTCGCCGTAGCCGACCGTTGTGATAGTCGTAGTTGCCCATCACAGGGCATCGGGGAAGGTCTTGATACTGCCGGCCGGTGTGGTGCGTTCGGCGTCGAACATCGCGAGTGACGCGACAAAAACCAGCATCAAGGTTCCGGCGACGGCATAGGTGACTACCCGACCACGGAGAGCGCCACCGATCGAGCGTTGCAGCAAACTCACCAGTGTGAGAAGGCGGAGCAGTCTCAGCGGACGCAGTACCGGCAACGCGACGATTGCAAGTTCGTGCAGGTGCAGAAAAAACCAGCGCATGCGTTGCTCCGCAAGGGCAAGTCGCACGAGGTAGTCGATCCCGAACAATGCCCAGATCGCGAGGATCGCGTACTCGGCGACGTGTGCGCCTGTGCCTGTCTGCTGGCTCAGCACAGTCCATGTGTAGATCGCAAGGAACGTCAGAGCTGATCCGGCAAGCAGCCATTCGGTTGCTCGCTCCCAATGCTGATAGTTCATGAGCGGGGACTGTACTGCGGCACCGGGCCTGACTCATTTCTGTGCTCGCCCAGATTGCGCCGGGCGGTCGGTAGGTCGAATGAATGAATTGTCGGGTGAGGACGACTATCGCCGAAGCAGTTTTGCATAAGCTGCACGGTTCGAGTCCGTTTTGTCCGACAGGAGCGTGTCAGCGTGAGTTCACCCATTCTCGTCAAGGGTCAGAACATTTCTCTACCGGACGACGTGACCGAGTTGGATGTCATCGTGTCCTGGGTCGACCCGGAGCGAGATCTCGATGCGTCTGCGCTGCTGGTGAATTCGAGCGGGCATGTTCGGTCCGATGCAGACTTCGTCTTCTACAACCAGCCGGAGTCCGAGGACGCGACCGTACGCTACCGCGGGAGCAGTAGCACCGACGAAGGAAAACAGGAACGAGTATCGATCCATCTCGATTCTCTCGCAGCCGAAGTCGACAAGGTGGTCATCGCGGGCAGCTCCGACGATGTTCCGTTGGGTGACTTCGGCAAACTGTCGATGCAGGTGCGGGATCAAACCGGTTCGGTGCTCGGGGAGTTCCTGACCGCCGATGCGTCGTCGGAACGCGCGTTGGTGTTCGGAGAGGTGTACCGGAGGAACGGAGCGTGGAAGCTGCGCGCGGTCGGGCAGGGCTGGGAATCCGGATTGGGTGGTTTGGCACAGAGCTTCGGCGTCGACATCGACGACAGTGAGCCCGAAGCGTCAGCGAACGATGTGGTCGTTGTCGAGGTCGCTGATTCGCACGTGCAAGCCGTCGACACGACCGGCGAGATCGTCGACGTCTCGGTCGTCGATGTCGAACCACCGAAACGCGGCGTTCGCACCAAGAAGCCGATTGCCAAGAAGGTCACGCCGCCTCAGTTCACCCTGGCCGGGGGAGAAGGGTGGCAGACAGCTCGCCTGTTCTCCGTTTCCGGTGTCGGATCCGGTGAGGAGCAGGAGAAGAGGGCCACCTCGGCATTGATCGCCACGATGCAGGCGGTTCGTCCGTTCGCTCGCGCAATCTGCGCACATGCCGGAGCGCCATCCGGTCCCTTCGAGGGATATCTCGAAGTGCAGTTCGCCAAGGGCGAGGGCAAGGTCATTCCCGACGGTGTGTTCCGTGTAGCTCGCGCGGGCCAAGTGTGGACCGCGTTACTGGAAGTGAAGACCGGCACCGGCAAGCTACAGAAGGAGCAGCTCGAGAATTACCTCGACGTCGCAAAACGACACAGGTACGAGACCGTTCTGAGTTTGTCCAACGACATACCGGCCTCTGCCGGTGAGCTCCCGGTCCAGGTGAACAAGACCAAGCTGAACAAGGTATCGCTGCGCCATATCTCGTGGTCCGAGGTCATTCACGAGGCTCGAATGTTGTTGTCACACGGCGACCTTGCGGATTCTCTGCAGGTATGGATTCTCAGCGAGTTCGTCCGGTATCTGACCCACCCGAAGTCCGGTGCGACGGAGTTCGTCGACATGGGTCGCCACTGGGTGGCAGTTCGTGACTCCGTCACCGCCGGAACCCTTCGTTCGAGTGATGTCAAAGCCTTGTCAGTCGCGAATACATGGGCGTCGCTGTCCAGGCACCTGGCATTGAGGATGACTGCCGACCTCGGCGTTCCGGTGAAGCACCACCTCCCGAGAAAGTTCAGTGCTGACCCTCAGGCACGCAACGAGTACATCGTCGAGCAGCTCGTTGCTTCCGGCTGCCTTGCGACCACGTTGCGCATCCCTGATGCCGCGGGAGATGTCACCGTCGAAGCGGATATGCGGACCAACAAGATTCAGTGCAGTACCGCTATCGACGCGCCGACCGAAGGAACCGCGCTTCGACGAGCGTCGTGGCTACTCAAGCAATTGAAGAACGCTCCCGCCGACATCCTGGTCGAAGCCGTGTTCGCAGACCCAGGCGAAGTGTCGTGCGAGAACCTGGCGACCGTACGAGCGGATACGAGATCGTTGACCGCAGGCCGGACCAGTGAACTGCAGTACTTCACGTTGACGTCACCGACCAAGATGGGCAGCAAGCGCTCCGGATCGGCGGCCAGCTTCATCGGCAGCGTGACCGACGGTCTTGACGCCTTCTATCGCGACGTCGTACAGCCTCTGAAGCCATGGGTTCCTTCGGCCCCCGGAGCTCATTCTGTCGAGACTATGGATGACTGAGTAGCCGAGTTCTCGGAGCACTTCACGGCGGGATGCATCACAACCGACCCCTCGAATACGCGTTTGGATGTCCAGTCGGTTCAGGCAAAGTGAGTTCTGTGCGAACGTCATGATTGAGGATGACGAACAGTGGGCACCCGGTAGACATGACAGACAATGCCAAGGTCACAGTCGAACGCACCATCGAGGCACCCGTCGACGCAGTATTCGACGTCCTGTCCAATCCCGAGCGGCATCAGGCGCTCGATGGATCAGGCTTCGTACGCAGCGTGGACCACGCCGATCGGATTCAGAAGGTCGGCGAGAAGTTCACGATGAACATGCAGGGCGATCACATGGGCGGCGAGTACCAGACCGATAACGTGGTGAGCGGCTACATCAAGGACAAGCTGCTCGCCTGGAAGACAGCACCCGCCGGCAACGAGCCTCCCGGCTGGGAGTGGTTGTGGGAGTTGGAGTCGCAGGGTCCCAACGAGACCTTGGTGCGCCATACCTACGACTGGTCCAAGGTCACGGACAAGAAGCTGCTCGAGCAGATCAAGTTTCCGTTGGTCACAGAGGATCAGCTGAACGACACTCTCGCTCGCCTCGCAGTGGAAGCGACGTCGTGATCGTCTGAGATAGAGATCGATCGACGACAAAGGCCGGCCCCTCGGGGCCGGCCTTTTGTGTGTCCCGCTCAGGCCTGCTCGCGTGAGCACCACCAGGTGGTACGTCCGCCGACTGTCCCGCGGGTCATGGGCGCACCACACCGAGGACATGCCGCATCCGCTTTACGGAACGGAATGATGTCCCCGGTGTGCACTCCGCCCTTCTTGATCGCCGATCTGATCGCGCGACGCAGAATCACCCGAAGCTCGTCGAGTTCCTCTGTCGTCAGCGTCTTGGCGCGTCTGGACGGTGATTGTTCGCTCTGCCACAGCACCTCGTCGGCCAGCAGATTACCGACCCCTGCGATCGCGGCCTGATCGAGCAGCCTCGCTTTGAGAGGTGCACCGCTGGAACCGATTCGGTGCCGGAACTCGTCGCGCGTGATCTCCGCGGCATCCGGTCCGAGAGCATCGATGTCGGGCTCGAGTCGAACCCGGCCGAGGCGGCGCTTGTCGAAGAGCCGAAGCTGGCCGCCATCGTCGAACGTCATGGAGAAGCGCGTCCACTCCGGCTTGTCTGTTGCACGCTCACCGACGTGAGGATCACCTCCGCCTTACTTCGACGTCCGCTCGCCGTCGGGAGCAGTAACGATGATGCGTCCACCCATGCCGAGATGAATGCCCAGCGTCGGTCCGGGGGAGCCGTCGGCCGTGACGGTTTCGCACCACATCGCCTTGCCACGGCGGCAGGCCTCGCTGAGCTTTCCGCCCGTCAGGGCGCGGGCAATATCGCCCGGCATGTGCGGTCGACACTCGAAGGTGTCTGCGTCGTCGATGTCGACTATGACGCGACCGAGCGCTTTTTCCACTACTTGACGGGCGTTTTCGACTTCGGGGAGTTCCGGCATGGATCCCGTGTACCCGATCGACGAAAATCAATCGGTGATCGGCACCGAAAACATCGGAATCCGCGTGTGGCACTTACCGGGTGGAGTCCGAGTCCGCAACCAGGGGTCCGAGTTCGGCGTCGAGCACTTTCTGCACAACGCGCATCGCCGCCAGCGCGGCCGGTGCTCCGCAGTAGCCCGCTGTGTGGATGACGGTTTCGGTGATTTCGGTTCTGGTGAGGCCGTTGCGAAGCGCCCCTCGTACGTGGCCCGCGAGTTCCTCGTGTGCGCGCAGCGCGATGAGGATTCCTAGATTGAGCAGACTGCGGCTGCGGTGATCGAGTCCGGGGCGGGTCCACACACCTCCCCAGACGGTGTCGGTGACGAAATCCTGCAGTGCGGCGGAGGGTGCCGCCAGATCATGTCAGGCGCTGGTCAGCGAGGTCTCGATTTGGCCGAGGCCCATGTTTCAGCGATGAAGGGGGTGGAGTATCGAACACGCTTGCTCAGTGACTCTTTGGCGGCAGCTTGAATGAAACATCCTCGTGCACTTGCTGTTTGCGCATCCATTGTCCTCGGGGTTGCGATCACGATCGTCTCGACCGGCGGCACCGCCACTCCGGGCTTGGCCACTGTGTCCGTCCCGTAGGAGTCACCTACTCCGGCGACGCGTCTGGTCGACCCGTGTCCGTATGGGATCAGCACGATCGGGTGGGGCGATCCCCGGTTTGCGTGTAGCTCCCATGAACGCCGAACCGCCGACCGAGCCTTCTATTCCGTGAAGGCGTCCGCTTCGCATCCTGGAGCGAAGCAAGCGAGCGATCGCGACGAAGACAACAAGAACCGCGATTGAGACGACGAGGACCAATACAGTGTTCACAGTTGCTCTCCCGGCTCGTCCGTACTCCCTACCGTCGGACATCATCGCGCCGCTGTCAAACGCCTATGGCTTTGTCGAGCTCGAGAACGCTGCCTATCGGATCAGCGACCAGGCGATGCGTAGGCGTCCGTGGACGCGTGGTCACTGGGTGGTTGTTCATCGCGGGTGGCTTCGAGGAACAGCTGGAGAAAGGACGAATGTTCGCGGCGTTCCCGGGTCGATTTCTTTCCCTGAGGCTCTTCGGATTGCTGAGGCATGGCGATTCGTGTCCCTCCCGTATCGGCTGTGCGGAGAACTCGCGTCATTCCTGACTCCGGCGAACAGTCTCAGATTCTGAATAGTCAAACAACTGAGATAGTACCCACTGTGTCGAGGAGAATCGATCGACTACCGCTGTTCGGCGGCGGCGAGGTTGACCATCGAGTGGGCCGACCTCGGAATGGTCGAGAAGGCCGGTGCAACGCGTTCGCGGACGGACTGCCGTATTCGGCGTGTTACGTCGGCGTCGAGAAACGCTACGCGTAGCAGATTCGATCCTGGATAATTGTTGGGAGACAGTGTGATTCCGATCGAATCGCAGCCAGCAGTGCTCGTCGGTCGTGAATCAGCGGCTGCCGAGCACTACCCGAACAGTAGCCCGCAGATACCAGGGACAAGACGGACTCGTGATTCGGCGGTGATGTGCCAACTCCGGAATGCACTCGTACAAGGTGCACTCGAACGGCAAGGAGACCGCACCTGGCCGGCATCGTCGAACACCGTTCCGACGACAGTCACGAGGCGAATCCGGTCGGTCGTCGGCCTACAGGGTTCACATTCCGGCGGCGGTCGGGGGTTCGATCAGCATTCTCTTGATGACCTTGCCGGTCGCAGTGCGGGGGAGTTCGTCCAGAAACGTGATGTCTCGGGGAACGCAGAAGCGGCTCAGCCGGTTTCGAATGTAGGCACGCACCATGTCTGCATCGAGACCTGCGGCGCCGCGTCCGACGACGAACGCTGCAAGACGTTGTCCGTACTCGCTGTCGGGCACACCGACCACTGCCACCTCGCCGACCTGAGGGAGATTGGCGATGGCATCCTCGACCGGTCCCGGAAATACGTTCTCGCCACCGGAAATGATCATCTCGTCGTCCCGACCGCACACGAACAATCGCCCGTTGCAGTCGATGTACCCGAGATCTCCGGTGTCCATCAACGCGGCTCCACGTGCAGACGCAGTGGGCGGAGGTTCGGCGTTGGTGTAGCCGTCGAACAGCATGTCGTTCCCGACGAAAATGCGGCCGAGGCTGCCCACCGCCATGGGGGTGCCGTCGGCATCGAGCACCGCGATGGTCGTGCCGAGCGGCGGACGTCCTGCGGTGCCAGGGGACGCGCGCAGGTCGTCGGGTGTGGCGATCGTGGCCCACGAGACCTCGGTGGACCCGTAGAAGTTGTAGAGAATGTCGCCGAAGACGTTCATGAAGCGGCTGACTGTCGACGCGGTCAACGCAGAACCGCTGCAGGCGACGACGCGCAGGCTGGAGGTGTCGTAACGGGATCGCACCGACTCGGGCAGATCGAGGATGCGCTGAAGCATGATCGGCACGGCTATCAAAGAGGTGCAACGGTGCGTTTCGATTGCGCGCAGACAGTCTTCTGGATCGAACCGATCCTGGAGAACTACCGTTGCGCGCAGGGGCGTGCTGATCTGCAGTGCAGCCAACCCCCAGCTGTGAAACATCGGGGCCGCGATGAGCATCCGCTCGTTCATCCGGAGAGGCATCCGCGACAGCATGGCCGCGATGGTGCCGAAGCCTCGTGGTGTGGGACGGAGTGCGCCCTTCGGCGCCCCGCTGGTCCCCGATGTCAGGACGACGACCGATCCGGGGCGATCGGGTCTGACGAACGTGGCGGACGGCGATGCGACGAAATGCTCCAAGGTACGTCGACGCGGAACGGCGGTGTGCGCGGAGAGGCTGACTCGGGTGACGTCCTCAGGGAGGTACCGAATCGTCGTGTCGAATTCGTCGTCCAAGAACAACATCCGAAGCTGGTGGCGGGCGGCGATCGCCTCGATCTGACGGGCCGCGAGGCCGGTGTTGAGTAGCACTACCTCGACGCCGAGCATGCCGCATGCGACGGTGCATTCGATCATCGCCGAGTGGTTTCGGGCCAGTATCCCGACGGTGCTTCCCGGGCGAATATCGGATGCTGCGAGACCTGCAGCGATGCGATGCGACCGGTGGTGGATTTCCGAGAACGTGCGGGTTCCACGGTCGTCGATCACGGCGATCTCATCGGGTGACTTCGCTGCCGCTGCCGCGAATCCGCCACCCAGAGTGAAGCCCCACTTCGACAGGGAGTTCAACTGTCTGTACGCGCGGTCGGGGCGCGCAGCACGAACGACACCGGTCGCGACCATTGTCTTCAGAATCGCCAGTTGTAGCGACCGCGAGTCTCCACTGTTCGACACTATCGACGTCGGGGTACCGGAAAGAGAATTCTCCAGTCTGCGAAGACCCCCCATGACCCAATCTACGACAGCGCGGTTGTGTTCGGGCTGGGGTGCATACGCCCCGCCGAGACCTGCCCTGAACACGGTCACATCGATCTTGGTCTCGCCGGCCGATCGTCTCGTCAGGGTGAATCTGACGAATCCACCGGACTCGGTGTGCTCGATTGTGATGATCGGTTGATTACGCCGGTTCACCACGAGCTCGAGGTTGTGCTCGACGCCGCCGACGCCGCATCGATACCCGGTAGCGGTGTCACGCAACGTGCAGTATTCGAGACCGGCGAAGTAGCGTGGGAACAACTCGACCGCGCTCAAGACCTCGCACACCTGCTCGACGTCGTGTGCGAACACAACCTTGCAGTCGATGACGTCCGAAACCATTCCCCACCCCTGTACTCGCCGAGGCGGACGACAACGTCGCATCAGCACCGACCAGGGGATGGCGGCGAGCACTTGGAACGGGTCATCCGCCTGGATGAAATCGCTATCGTAATCCCTACGCACGTTTCGTGGGCGAAATCTGCCGATCTCGGTTTCCTGCTGGTCGAGTGTGTCCAGCGGTCAGAACTGAATACCCAGCGACCACGCGAACACCGTGTAGGCGGCAACGGTGATCAATGCGATGGCGATCAGATTGAGCCAGAATCCACCTCGCATCATCTGGCCGATCGTGATGTAGCCGCTGGCGTAGGACACCGCGTTGGGCGGAGTGGCTACAGGCAGCATGAAAGCGCAGGTCGCTGCCAGTGCGACGGGGACGGTCAGTACCAGAATGTCTATGTCCATCCCCATGGCGACGCCGCCTGCGACCGGCAGGAAAGTCGCCGCAGTTGCCGTGTTGCTGGCGATCTCGGTCAGGAAGATGATGGCCGCGGTTGCCACCATGACGAGTAGAACCACCGGAATCGTGTCGAGACCGCCGGCGACACTGCCGATCCACTCGGTGAGGCCACTCGACTCGAACTGGGCAGACAGCGCGAGCCCGCCGCCGAAGAGCAACAGCACACCCCACGGCAGCTTCACGGCCGTTTCCCAATCGATGAGGCGCACAACCTTCTTGCTTCCGCTGGGGAGCAGAAACAGCAGCAGCGCCGCAGTCATCGCGATGCCGGTATCCGAGATCGGTGGACTGTCGAAGAGCAGTGGAACGTCTACCCAGGAAGCGGCTGCGGCCAAGAAGATGATCGCCACTCGAATTTCGCCCTGCGACATCGCTCCCAGCGAGTCCAGTTCGCCTCTGATCAATTGTTTTCCGCCGGGGATGTCGTCGCTCTCGGGCTTGAACATCACATGGGTGAGCAAGAACCACGTGATCACCAGCAGGACGACGGCAAGTGGAACACCGGCAACCATCCACTGCAGGAATCCGATCGTGACTCCCTGGCCCTCCAGGTAGCCCACCAGCAAAGTGTTGGGTGGAGTGGCGATGATCGTGCCCAGGGAGCCGATCGACGCAGCGTAGGCAATTCCCAGCATCAGTGCGGTGCCGAAATTGCTCTCGATCACGGCCTCGGTGATCGTCTTCTCGTCCGGAGCAACGTTCTCGCCCGATCCGGATCCGTCCGAGTCATCGATCGCTCCAGCCTTTTTGCCGATATCGAGTACCAGTACCAACACCGAGACGCCGATCGGAATCATCATCACCGCGGTGGCCGTGTTGGAGACCCACATCGACAGAAAACCAGTGGCAATCATGAAACCGGCGATCACCATCGTCGGCTTCGTTCCCGTGGCGTTCACCGTGAGCAAAGCGATGCGTCGATGCAGGTTCCATCGCTGCATGGCCATTGCCAGTAAGAAACCGCCCATGAACAGGAAGATGATGTTGTTGCCGTAGGAGGCGCCCACATCGTTGACAGCGACGCCGGAATCGAAGACCGGAAAAATGACGAGCGGCAGCAGTGCTGTCGCGGGAATCGGAACAGCTTCGGTCATCCATCAGATCCCCATCAATACCGCCGTACCGGCGGTCAGTCGAGCCGGATGGGCGACGTCGTCAGGGAGAACTGCGTAGACGAGAACTGCAATAAGGCCTACGTCGAGTCCGAACCACTGACGCTTTCTGCGGCCCGGCTGAACCTCGACTTCGCGCTCACCGGCGGATCGCTGATCGACCTCGTCGAAACTGTGGCTGTCGGACTGGCGACCAGCTTGTACTTCGTCGCCCAATTGCGTCACGGGGACCTCCTCATGCTCGACGTCCCGTCAGCCTAACGTCTGAAATGACCGATATATCCCGTTCGATCGTTGTTGGATGCCGATTCAGTGGTCGGGCAGGGATCGGTGGTTGCCGTCAACGACTTGCGAAGTCCCAGATGTCGCTGAAAGGAACGGTGCGGCCCAGGATTCGTTCTGCGGCGCGATGTCCTGACTTCATTGCTGCGGTGACCGTTGCCGGGTCATCGGTCCAGGTGGCCTCACCCGCGAGATGCAGGACGCCACCGATGGGCGTGGCGAGATCGTCGTGATCGCGAGTCCGGGAACCGACCGTCATGTAGGAGTACGAACCGTACGAGAACGGATCGTCCTGCCACCGAGTGACATACACACTGTCCGGCGGGACGACGCGGTGGCCGTAGATGCCACGCAACGTGTGGATGATCGAGTCCCCGATACGTTCGTCCGACCAGTGTCGGGTCTGCTGTGCACAGGGCCCCGCTGCGAACGTCAACAGCGTGGGTCTGCCATTCGGCTGGGTCACGTCGTACCACGAGTGCCACCAGCGCCCGGCTTCGCCCTGCTGCCGTATTGCGTAGACGTTCTCGTCCCAGAACTTCACCGGGAACCGGAGGAACACTTTCTCGAAGGCGTTCATGTCGAGCCGGTCGAGAGCACCCGAAACTGGTTCTGGTAGCGGAGGTTCGACGGTGAAATTCGGCGACTTCAGTACCCCGATCGGCACTGTCACCACGGCGCGATCAGCCGAGAACGAGCCTGCTGCGGTTGTCACGACCACTCCCTCGTCGCCCCAGCGGACCTGCGTGACCTCATGTCCGAGTCGGACGTCCAATCCCTCGGTGAGACAGACGGCGAGTTCGTCGTAGCCGTCGGGAAACACGACTTCGTCGCCGTCGATGGCGTCGTCGTCCAAACCGTGTGCGTCGAGATCCCCCTGGGCTACCCCCAGCTGTTCCTCGGCTCGATGGCCGAGAAATTCGCGCACTCGGTCCAGACGGTCTACGTCCCAATTGAGCTGAGTCAGAGTCGCTTCCACCGCATCACCGAACGATGTCCGTGGAGAGGACTGGTCAACGGTCCTGGCGAACGGACCGTCGAAGTCGTGAACGTCGGCGGCGAATCGTGCGGCGGCGGACTCGCTCAACCTGACACCGGTAGGGGAGTAGTACGCAATGGGTCGGCCATCGGGTTGATAGCTGCCCACCGTGAACTCGACTGTCTGCATACCGAAAGCTCGCACGGCGTCGGCGAGGGGGTTGTTGTCGATCCCGTGAATCCAGGACGCACCGACGTCGAAGGGGTTGCCGTCGCCGCGCACCGTCCACACACGACCGCCCACGCGATCACGAGCCTCGAGAACGACTACTCGCCGACCCGCACGGTGCAGAATCCTGGCTACGGTTGCACCGGAGATTCCCGCTCCCACCACGATCGTGTCGAAATGGGTCATAGTTGCTCCGATCACGTGGTGGGCCTGCTCAGTTTCCTCGACCGGGATTTCCCGGACCCGAATTGCCGTTGCCGGGGTTTCCCGGACCCGAACTGCTGTTTCCGGGGCCTGAATTGCCGTTGCCGGAGTTGCCGGGGCCTCCGTTGCCGGAGCCCGAATTGCCGTTGCCGTTGCCGTTGTTGGTGCCGGGGCTTTCGTTTTGCTGTGGTGCGGCAGGTGCAGCGGGTTGGATCAGCACCGGATTCGACGATGGCGTCACCTCGGCGTCGGTCGGGTTCGGGACGGTGGCTACCGGAGGCTCAGTCACCTGCGTCGTGGGCACCGCGATCGTCGACTCGTACGGTATCGGTGTCGGTGTCGCCGGTGTAGCAGGCACCTGACCCGGGTCGTCGCTCGCGCTGGACGCGATCCAGATGATGCCCGCTCCGAGCGCAAGGACGAGCGCGGCCGCCGCCCCAGGAACCATCCACCGTCGACGCGGAGGACGGTGTGCGGTGCCGACCGGGTCAGCAGCCGCAACCACGTGTGTGCGCTCGACAGGTATCACGGCAGTCGGGGGGAGCGGGGTTGCACTTCGGAGGATCCTGCGCAGTCGGTGCGCGACCGCAGCTGCGTCCGGGCGGTCCTCCGGCTGCCGAGACGTCATGGCCGTCAGCAGCGAGTGCCACTCCGGCCCGAGTTCCTGGGGAACGGCGGGATCACGGTGCAGTCGCGCTACCGCGGCGGCCACCGCGCTGCCCTCGAATACCATTGTGCCGGTGAGGCACTCGATGAGGACGAGGCCGAGCGTGTAGATATCGGTCGGCGGTCCCGCAGACGTACCGGTCGCCTGTTCCGGGCTGAGATAGTGCGCGGTGCCCACTGTGGTGCCGTGCTCGGTGAGGCGATCGGAGTCGACGATGCGGGCGATGCCGAAATCGGCCAGTTTCGCGCACTGCCCCGCCCCTGAGTCCGGGGCGTGCGCGATCAGGATGTTGGCTGGTTTGATGTCTCGGTGCACCACACCCCGGTCCTGGATGTACGCGAGCGCCTCCGCCAGCTCGCTTCCGATGCGCGCGACGTGGACGGCGTGCATCGCCCTGTTCTGGCGAAAGCTGTTCAGCGTCGGTCCGTCGATCAATTCCATCACCAGATAGGGCGACGGAATTCCTGTGGCGTCCGGGGCAGTCCCTGCGTCGTACAACGTGACCAGGCCCGGATGCGACAGTGACGCCAAGGTTCGAATTTCCGCGTCGATCCGTTCAACCGTGTCCACCGGCTCGCCGTGGCGGAATATCTTCACTGCCACGGACCTGCCGAGGACCTGGTCTTCTGCGCGCACGACGTCGGCCATCGCGCCGCGCCCCAGCACTGCGCCCAGTCGATATCGATCCGCGAACAGACGATCCTGAGCAGCGCGGAAACGGGCGTCCTCCGCCATCGTGATTCACCCGCCGTTCGTCGACTACTCCGAGCACCTTATAGCCAACCGATCGTCGTTCGGAGTGCAGTCCGTTCTCGACACTGCGGTTCCGTCGGGCATGATGATTCACCGGGTGGGGGACAGACCGAGCAGGCGTCGAGGAAGGTCCTACCCATGCGTCCCCAATCGACGAATGCGCAGATATCGCCGATGTCGATCGACATCACGTCGGCCTACCAGCCGATAGTTTCTTTGGACGACCGCGCCGTGGTGGGGTACGAGGCCCTCGTGCGGACCAGCAGCGACGGTCCGTCCATTGCTCCGCCGGAACTCCTGCGCGCTGCACGGGAGCAGCGTGTGTCCGCCGACTTCGACTGGCGGTGCAGAGCGAGCGCCCTGCACGGTGCCGTCGAGGCCAGATATCCCGATGAGCTGGCGCTGTTCGTCAACGCCGAACCCACCGCCCTCGACAGTCCGCCACCCGGAGACCTCCTGCCGCTGATCGCCGAGGCAGCGAGGCTGTCGATCACCGTCGAAATCACCGAACGAGACCTGATGGGCGATCCGGCCGGTCTGCTGAGGGCGGCCGAGCACGCCCGAAATTTGGGTTGGCGGGTCGCAATCGACGACGTGGGTGCAGACTCGTCCAGCCTGGCGTTGATCCCGTTGTTGCGTCCCGACGTGATCAAGCTCGATATGGCCCTCGTGCAAGAGCGTTCGACCGACCAGACTGCTGCCATAGTTGCTGCCGTCGCCGCCGAGGCCGAGCGCACCGGTGCCCTCGTGTTGGCCGAGGGAATCGAAACCGACACACACGAAAGCTGCGCACGCGACATGGGTGCCGTTCTGGGGCAAGGTTTTCTCTACGGCGCTCCGGGGCCACTGCCGGACTTCGACGACGTTTCCTACCATGCTGGATCACTCGAGCTCGATGCGACTGTCACCGTCCGCGCTCCGGTCGCGGTGACACCCTTCGGTCTCACCCACCAGCTCGGTGCCCGCAGGCACGCCGAGGCAACGTTTCTCGAGGCCATCGAGAACAGCCTGCTGAACAGTGCGTTCGGCACCGGACCGTCGACGGTCGTGTTGACAACAGTGAACGTGTCGAACCGGCTGACGCCCGCACGTGCCGCCGTCCTCGACGATCTGGCTGCGCGCACCGCTCTCGTGGCAGTTTTCGGCTGCGATCCAACGCTGATGCAGCACCGCTTTCGGTCGGTGCCGGTGGGTGAGAACGAGCCGTTGGCGCTGGAGCGCTCGACAGTGATCGTGGCGCCGATGTCGAGCGTGGCATTGATCGCTGTCGAATGTGGTGTCACGCACGATGGCGCGACGCTCTACGACTACCGCCTGACCTACGACCGCGACGTCGTACTCGACGCGGCCACAGTGCTTCTCAGGCGGATTCCTGCTCGGCCTACGCCGTGATCGCCGATGCGCTCGGTCAAGTTCAGGTAAACACTCACTAGAAAAAAGGTAAACGGCTTCGGTAGCGCTCCCCGTGCTGTTCACTCGTCGGTATGAGTTCTCACCCCCTCGACAGCGACTTTCTGGCCGCAGATGGAGGCACACTCAGCTCCATCGAGACTGCGATCAACAATGCGTTCGATCCGATCTCCGCTGCAGTGTCCAACTTCGTCTTCTTCACCGTGAACATCGGTGGTGCCGCTGTTCCCTTGATCGTGCTGTGGCTGATCCTCGGTGCCGTCATCTTCACGGTGACCTTCAAGTTCATCCAGTTCCGCGGGATCAAGAGATCGTTGATCCTGGTGAGCGGAAAGGAACACGAGGCCGATGCGCCGGGGGAAGTGAGCCACTTCCGGGCCCTGACGGCCGCAGTGTCCGGAACCGTCGGACTCGGCAATATCGCAGGTGTCGCGGTAGCAGTGACGCTCGGTGGCCCAGGTGCCACGCTGTGGATGATTCTCGCGGGCGTGCTCGGCATGGCGTCGAAATTCGTCGAGTGCACGCTCGGTGTGAAGTACCGAGACATCAACGAGGACGGGACCGTCTCCGGCGGACCGATGAAATACCTCACCAAGGGACTTGCCGAGCGTGGGCTTGCGAAGGTCGGCAAGGTGATGGCCGTCTTCTACGCCATCATCATCACCTTCTTCGCCATCAGCGGTGGCAACATGTTCCAGGCCAACCAGACCTACGCTCAGGTTCGCTCGGTCACCGGCGGCGAGGACGGATTCCTCGGCTCCGACGGCGCAAAAGCCGTGTTCGGGCTCGTTGTCGCGCTGATCATCGGGCTCGTCATCATCGGCGGGATGAAGTCGATCTCGGCCGTGACCGCCAAGCTCGTTCCGTCGATGGCGCTGATCTACATCGTCGCGTGTGGTGTGGTCATCGCCGTCAACTTCCGCTCCGTCCCGACCGCGTTCGTCGCAATCTTCGAGGGTGCGTTCTCGCCCGAGGGCGTGGCGGGCGGCGTACTGGGTGTCATGATCATCGGATTCCAGCGGGCCGCATTCTCCAACGAGGCCGGGCTGGGATCTGCGGCCATCGCACACTCGGCCGTCAAGACCAGACACCCGGTCACCGAGGGCTTCGTGGCAATGCTCGAGCCCTTCATCGACACAGTCGTCATCTGCACCGCGACCGCGCTGACCATCGTCATCGCCAATACCGTGTCCTGGCAGGACCAGCGGGCGATCGTCGCCGAGACCGGTGAACTACCTGCCGGCGGCGTGACGCTGACCTCGGATGCATTCGAGACCGTTCTGCCGTGGTTCCCGTACGTGCTCACGCTTGCGGTGGCGCTGTTCGCGCTGTCGACGGCGATCACGTGGGCGTACTACGGGCTGCAGGCATGGACGTCGCTGTTCGGCCGTAGCCGTTTCTCTCGCAGCTTCTTCAACATCATGTTCTGTGTGTTCACCGTCATCGGAACAGTGCTCTCGCTCGGCTCGGTTCTCGACTTCGCCGACGCCACGCTGTTCCTGCTGGCGCTGGTCAACATCACGGGCCTGTACCTGCTGTTGCCGGTGGTCAAGCGTGAGCTGTCCGAGTACATGGCGATGCGTCGCGGCGAGCAGGAGAAGGTCGACGCCGAGGTCTGAGAAACGGCGGATCGTCGACACGAAGGGTCGGCGTCGACCCGCAGAATGTGCTTGGCTCATCCCTGACGGAGGGGGACGAGTGAAGATCGACTTCAAGAAGACGCTCGACGCATATTCGGCGCGACACAACACCTTTCGTACCCTCGTCGTTCCGCCGCTGACCTACCTGATGATCGACGGACACGGCGATCCGAACACCGCTCCGGAGTACGCCGAAGCAATCGGGGCGCTCTACCCGGTGGCGTACACACTGAAGTTCGCCAGTAAGAAGAACCTCGACCGGGACTACGTCGTCCCGCCGCTCGAGGCGCTGTGGTGGGCCGAGAACATGGTCTCGTTCACCACTGCCCGCAACAAGGCCGAGTGGAACTGGACCGTCATGATCATGGTGCCCGACTGGATCGATCGAACGATGTTCGAGGCGGCGGTGGCGTCCGCCGGCGCGAAAGGCACGTCCGAGGCGTCGACCAGAGTTCGGTTGGAGACCCTGAACGAGGGACTGTGCGTGCAGACGCTGCACATCGGGTCATACGACGACGAGACGCCGGTGCTGGCCGAACTTCACGATTCGTACATCCCCGATGCCGGACTGACGATGACCGGCCGACACCACGAGATCTACCTGAGCGATCCGCGCCGGGTCGAGCCCGCGAAACTCCGGACTGTTCTCCGGCAACCGGTTGTGCGTTCAGCGGGGTCGACGAAGCTCTGACACGATGGCCGACATGACCAATGCGGTGCGTCCGGCTTCGTTCACGGCCGGAACCCTCACCTTGCTCGGGGCTCTCTACTTTGCGCAGGGACTGCCGTTCGGATTCTTCACCCAGGCACTCCCGGTTGTGCTGCGGGAGTCGGGATTCTCGTTGGTGAAGATCAGTGCCACCGGTGTGCTGTTTCTGCCCTGGGCGCTGAAATTTCTCTGGGCACCGTACGTCGATCGCTACGGATCCAGACGGCGGTGGCTGCTGTCTCTGCAGTGTGCGGCTGCGGTGGTGGCTCTGGCGTTGTCGTTCCTCGACCTGTCGTCGACGTTGCGTTGGTTGTTCGTCGGCATCTTCGTCATGAATGCTCTCTCGGCCACACAGGACATCGCGACCGACGGCATCGCGGTCAGAACGCTGACCGCGGCGCAGCGAGGGCTGGGCAACGGCCTCCAAGTCGGTGCCTACCGAATCGGAATGGTGTGCGGCGGTGGACTGCTGTTGTGGCTGTTCACCTTTGCCGGGTGGCGGGTGCTGTTCGTCGCGATGGCATTGCTCATCGCATTGACGACTGTCCCGGTGTGGTGGATGCGCAGGCAACTCGACGCGGCGGATGCCGCCTCCGATCGGCACACCGAATCGGAATCGCCGGTTCGGCTTGCTGTTGCCTGGTGGTCCAGGCTCCGCAGGCCCGGCATGGTGGCGTTCATACTGCTGATCATCGGGTTCAAATTCGGAAACTCGATGGGATCGGCACTGGTGGGCCCGTTCCTGTCGGACAGTGGATTGTCCCTGCCGCAGATCGCGCTGGTCGAGGGTGGCCTCTCCTCGGTGGCAGCGCTCGGGGGTGCGGCCCTCGGGGCGTGGATGACCTTCCGGCACGGACGTCGCCGGGCGTTGCTGATAGGCGGAGTGAGCCAGACCATGAGCCTTGCGTTGTACGTCATCGCCTCCCTCGGCATCGGCGGATTTCCACTGCTGATCACGGCGAACATCACCGAGCACGTGCTCGGTGGGGCGGCCACGGTCGCGGTGTTCGCTCTCATGATGGACGCATCGGAGAAGCGTTTCGCAGGAAGCGATTACACGTTGATGGCCTGTGCGGTCGTCTTCGCGCAAGGAGCGGCAGGAATCGCAGCCGGTGTGGTGGGAGACCTGTTCGGCTACACAGCGATGTTCGGTTCTGCCCTGGTGTTGTCCGGTATCGGCTGTGCAGCATTGCTTGTCGCACTCGACCGTGGCTGGGGCCCCGAAGGTCTTCGGCAGGTTGTCCCTCCGAAGACCTTCGCCGGCTAGGGACGATTGAACCGGCGCTCAGCTACCGGGTGTGGATCCCGCGATGTTCACCATCCACTGCACACCGAACTTGTCGGTCAGCATGCCGAACGTATCGCCCCACGGAGCCTTGTCGAGGCCCATCGTGAATTGCGCGTCGACGGCCAGCTTGTTCCAGTAGCCCGTCAATTCGTCCTCGTCGTCGCCGCTGAGAGAGACGCTCATCGCGCTACCGGGCGTGTGGTCCATCGAGGACGGCGTGTCGGCACCCATCAAGGTGAATCCATTGGGAGTGGTCAACTGGCCGTGCATGATCTTGTTCTCATCGGCGGGATTCTCGCTGGCCATGGCCTCGCCGAACGTGCTGACGGTCAGCTCGCCTCCGAAGACGGACCGGTAGAACTCCATGGCCTCGCGGGCGTTGTCTCGAAACGAAAGATACGGATTGAGAATGGACATGGCTGGCTCCTTTTCGCTGATGTACACCGACGGCATCCGTCGAAACGGTAGACCGGCGCTACGACGAAAAGTCACCGGAAGAGGTATCGGTGTCTTCCGGCGTCGGTACTGCGGACTCCCATCTGGCCCGTCGTTCGTCGTCGGACTGCTCCCACCACGGTGCTCCTCGTTCGCCGAGAGCGACCTTGGTCGCCTGTACACCTGCGCGAGATTCCGGGGCACCCGACGTGCGTTTGACCTCCCTGCGCCATGCCATGAGGATCGACCGCAGTTCTGCGTTCCGATCCTCGGGTATGTCGGGATCCGTTGCGCGCCAACGTCGGCCCTTGATCACGATGTAGTGACCGTCTTCGGTGTGTTCCGGTTCGTCAGCCATGAGTCCACCCTGCCACGGGTCAGCTGCTCAGGTACTGCGGAACTTCGATCGCGTCCAGTCCGAGGGCCACGGCAGCGCGAGCGGTCACCGGCCCGACGAGATTGCCGGTTCCGTTGTAGCCACCGAACGCGATCACTCCGTCATCGACGTAACCACACAACGGCCGCCCGTCCGCGGTGAACCCCACCGACGCTGCCCACCGTGCGTTCACGGAGACATGTTCGCCGGCAAACAACTCGGCGAGCGAGTCGAGGTAGTTCTGCACTCGGGCCGTCGGTTCGCTGGAGAAGGTCCACTCTTCCTCGACGAACAAGTCGCGGCCACCCCCGACGTACAGGCGTCCCGACGCGTCCTGCTGTGCGTAGTCGTACCCCCACCGTCCGTACACGGGACACGGCAACCGACCCGCCGTGACAGGAGCGGTGGCGAGCATCTGGAGGCGGGCCGTCCGAACTCGACCGTCGAGCTGGGGGAGTACGCGTTCGAGGCGACCGTCCACGGCGACCAGTATCAGATCGCAGCGGATCACCCCGGTCGGCGTCGTCACTGCTCCGGGCTCGATGCCGACAGCGGGTGTGTACTCGTGGAGCCTGGCGCGACCGGCAAGCGCTGCCGCCATTCCGAGTGCGCGACGGGCAGGATTCATCACCGCATCGTCGGGCAAAAAGACGCCGTCTCCCAGCTCGCCCGAATACTCTTCGACGGCAATGTTGTTCTCGCGCAGGCACTTCACCAATTCCGCGCAGTCCCGCGCATCAGCGGGGTCGGCCTGCGTATCCGGGACGCCCGCAAGCCTGATGGACCCGGTGCGGCGAATGACGGACGATCCGAGGAGTGCTTCCAACGAATCGATCTCGGCGAGGGTCGCACGATAGAGATCGACGGCGCACGGCCCCCACATCGACAGCGCGGTGTGCAGAAACGTTGCGGGGCCGCCCAGCAGAAAGCCGCCGTTTCGACCCGCAGCACCGGCTGCGACTCGCCCTGCATCGATCCCGACGACGTCGAGGCCGCGGCCGAGCAGGTCAGCGACAGCGGCCAGGCCCGAACCGCCGAGACCGACGACGCAGACGTCAGCAGAGCAGTCGCCGTCCAACGCGGGCACGCCCCGCCAACCGGACACCGCGGAATCGTCGTCCCACGCCGGACGGGACATGTCGATGGGGACGGTGCCGATCATGCCGACGATGGTATCCGTCGACCGGCACTGCATGGTTTACGATTCCGGCACCCGACACCCTTGACTGTGAGGACCGCCAATGCGCACCTTGATCGTGACCGCGTTCGTTTCGCTCGACGGCGTGATGGAAGGACCCGGTGGCGAAGCGGGCTACCGCAACTCCGGGTGGACGTTCCAGGACATCGAGTTCGACCCGGCGGCTTACGAAATCAAGGGGCGTGAGCAGAGCGAAGCGTCGGCGCTGCTACTCGGCCACACCTCGTACGAGGCCTTCGCACCGATCTGGCCGACGATGGACGATTTCGCCGAATACAATGCCATGCCCAGGTATGTGGTGTCGACCACGCTGGAGCAGGATGATTCGCGTTGGCCCGCAACCATTTTGCGCAGTATCGACGATGTCGCGGAGCTCAGGAACACCGACGGTGGGCCCATCTCCGTGCACGGTAGCGCCACGCTGGGCCGGAGTCTTGCCGATGCCGGTCTGGTCGATCGGTACCACCTACTGGTGTTCCCGCTCCTGCTCGGTGCAGGAAAGCGTCTGTTCAGTGCGTCGGACAAGGACACCACGCATCTCGAATTGGTCGAACACGAGGTGTACGGAAACGGAATCCAGAAGCAAGTCTTCGACGTTCGCCGTTAGTCCGTCGGGCAGGGCTCAGACGTCGTCGCTTCGGATGGTGCGCCGGCGAACCGATACGAGTTGGAGTTCGGGCCGGGACGCTGCAACTCGCTCGAGCCGGTCGAGAACATCGGTGACGTGATCGAGGTCGCCGGCCACGACCGAAGCGCCGATACCTGCTCGCCGATGAAGTTCACGATGGTCGGTCTCTGCGACCGATACCGCAAATTTGCGGTGCATCTCGGAGATCACCGGCCGAACAACGGAGCGTTTCTCTTTGAGTGAATGCACATCGCCGAGAAGAAAGTCGAATTCTATCCATCCAATCCACATAGGCCTGCCAGTGTAGTGCCGGCGGCACCCGCGTGCTCCCGACTCGACCCGGCGATGGCCGTGGATGCACACCATTCGACGCTCGTGTTCGTACACTGGCCTCATGGCTGCGCGGGATGGACACGGATCCTTGCCGCCGAGCCTTGTCGAAATGGCAACCCGCCAGGTGCGATCCGAGGTGCTCAGTGGTGAGCTGGAGCCCGGATCTCGGGTGGTCGAGGAGACGTTGTGCTCGCGCCTCGGAATCAGCCGGGCACCGGTGCGGGAGGCGCTGCGGCTGTTGGCTCAGCAGGGCCTCGTCGAACATCTTCCTCGCCGCGGGTTTCGGGTGACGGTGTGGTCCGCAGAGGACATTCTCGAACTTTTCGAGCTGCGTCAGGTTCTCGAGCAGCACGCGCTCAGACGCGCACTCCCGGTTGCGTCCTCGTCCTTCGATTCTTTCGCTCCGGTACGTGCGGCCCTCGACGAGATGCGCGACGCCGATGCCCGCGGAGACACATTGGAGAAGGACGATGCGCATCGTCGCTTTCACGAAGCCATAGTCGGGTTGGCGGGCAGTCGGCAGCTCGACGTCGCGTATGCGCCGATCCTGCTGAAGTTGCAACTACCGATGGCCCGCAACCTCAGAGAAGAAGCGCGGGTTGCGAATCCGGTCGACGGGATCAGGCGTCACGAGTGGTTGCTCGATGCGATCGAATCCAACGACGTGTCGGTGGCGCTCGCTGCGCTGAAGCAGCACGGCGAACTCACGTACCTCCACCTCGAGAGAATTTCCTAACAGACTCGAAACATGGCGACAACCTGCTGAAACAGCAAACTGTCGACAATCGACGGTATGAATTCAGACCGTGGTCCAGTGTGTGGACCCACCGTTGCAGAGATGCTCGAGGCGTACCGAACGGGCGCGAAGACTCCATCGAGTGTCGTCGAAGCGTTCTCGGCCGCCGTCGCGTCGCGCGGCGATGACGGCACATGGATCACCGTCGTCGGACTCGCGGAACTCTCCGCTGCGGCCGCAGCTCTGGAAGCACGATCCGACGCGCATTTGCTTCCGCTGTTCGGGATTCCCTTCGGGGTGAAAGACAGTATCGACGTGGCCGGGTACCCCACCACCCTGGCCTGCCCCGACTACGCCTACACGCCGGATTCGACGGCACCTGCGGTTCAGGCGCTGCTCGACGCCGGAGCCATTTTCGTCGGCAAGACCAGTCTCGATCAGTTCGCGACGGGCCTGAACGGCACTCGTACACCACACACCGTTCCGCGCAGTGTCTACGGCAACGACATGATCTCGGGCGGATCGAGCTCCGGATCGGCCTTGGCCGTCGCCCTCGGGCAGGTGCCGTTCTGTGTGGCCACCGACACCGCCGGATCCGGTCGAGTACCGGCCGCGCTCAACGGAATCGTCGGATGGAAACCGTCACGTGGCCTGATCAGCACCGTCGGACTCGTCCCCGCGTGCAAGTCCCTGGACTGCATCACCCTGATGGCTACCACGATCGAGGACCTCGACCTCGTGTTCGACGTCATGTGTGCCGAGGACCCGGCGGACGGTTGGTCACGTCCGCGCGGAGGAAGGTACGACGGGCGCGAGATCACCGTCGGACTACCGGACCTGCAGCTGCTGGACTTCTTCGGCGACGCGGCCATGGCCGCCGCGCATTCGGCTGCTCGGGAATCGTTGCCCTCGTACGGACTGCGCACGGCAACAGTCGATCTCATGCCGTTTCTCGATGCCGGCTCGCTGCTGTACCAAGGGCCGTGGGTTGCCGAGCGACTGGTCGAGTTCGATGCATTCCTCACCGAGAATCCAGATTCCATCGTCCCCGTCGTCCGCGAGATCTTCCTGGGAGGGCGTCAGTACAGCGCAGTCGATGCCTTCCGTGCACTGCAGACACTGCAAGACCTTCGCGCTCGCGTCGCGCAGCTCTGGACGTCGATGGACGTGATGATCGTGCCGACCATCGGCACCACCTTCACCGTTCCGGAGGTACTCGCAGACCCCATCGCGTGCAACACGAAGCTCGGTCACTACACCCACTTCGGGAACCTTCTCGACCTGACGGCGGTGGCAGTCCCCGCGGGGCTCACCGAGGACGGTCGACCGACCGGTCTCATGGTGATCGGGCCCGCGCTTGCCGACGACACGGTGCTGGCGGTCGCGGCCAGGATCATCGGCGAACGACGGATCGTCTCGGCGCGTACTCCAACCGAAGAATCGACTGTCGACATCGTCGTCGCGGGGCACCACCTGTCAGGGGAGCGGGCCAATCCGCAGCTGCTCGAACTCGGCGGAACCCTGGTGGAGGCGACGACCACCGCACCGACGTACACACTGCTTCGGATCGGAACTGCCGATCCGACACCCGGCTTGCTGCGAGTTCCATTCGGCGGCAGCGCAATCGACGTGGAGAGGTGGCGTCTGCCCGCCACTTCTCTTGCGGTACTCGCGGGCAGACTGCCGGCGGTGCTCGCTCTGGGACGAGTACTGCTGGCCGACGGTTCCGACGTTCTCGGCTACGTCTGCGACGCAACTGTCCAGACCGGCGCGGAGCGTCACACCGTCGACGACATCAGCGAGTTCGGTGGCTGGCGGGCATATTCCCGGGCGATCACTTCCGCCCACGACACTCCCACGGCAGCACAGGAGATCTCATGACCTCGACACACAGACCCGAATCGACGATTGCAACTGCATCACCATCGGAGTTCACGATCGATGCCGCACGGACGGCACTACTCGTGATCGACATGCAGCGGGATTTTCTGCTGCCCGGAGGGTTCGGGGAGAGCCTCGGCAACGACGTCGGCCTACTGCGAAGCGTCATCGAACCACTCGCGGGCCTCATCTCGGCAGCCAGGGAATCCGGGATACCCGTGATTCACACCAGAGAGGGTCATCTACCGGATCTGTCCGACTGTCCACCGGCGAAGTTGCGTCGCGGCACCCCGTCGCAGCGCATCGGCGACCCAGGAGCGTTCGGCCGCATCCTGATTCGCGGAGAGTACGGTCACGACATCGTCGACGAACTGGCACCGATCGACGGCGAGACCGTCATCGACAAGCCTGGAAAGGGGGCGTTCTACGCAACCGAACTCGCCGAGATTCTGATCGCCGCCGGAATCACCACGCTGCTCGTCACGGGCGTGACGACCGAGGTATGCGTGCACACGACAGTGCGTGAAGCCAACGATCGCGGATACGAGTGCCTCGTGGTGACGGACTGCGTCGGTTCGTATTTTCCGGAATTCCAGCGCGTTGGACTCGAGATGATCTCGGCTCAAGGTGGAATTTTCGGGTGGACCGCGTCGTCGGAGGACGTCGTGGCTGCGTTGTCTGCTTTCGTCCCCACCTCGGCGAGTCGATAGGACCTCGGACATGACCATGGACGTGAAAGATTCACCCGCTGCCGACCCGTCGTCTCCGTTCGCTCTTTCGTGGTGGACCAAGGGAGACACCAACGCGTTCTTCGGACTCGGCTTCAACATCCTCGTCAATGTGCTCACTCTGACGACACTCAGTATCGCCGTGGTCGGGATTCCGTCGAGTGACGTCCTCGGGACCCTGCTCCCCGCCCTCGGTATCGCGCTGATTCTGGGAAACCTGTACTACATGGTTCTCGCCCGTCGATTGGCCAAGCGCGAGAACCGAACCGACGTGACGGCGCTGCCCTACGGGCCGAGCGTTCCGCACATGTTCATCGTGGTGTTCGTGGTCATGTTGCCGGTCTATCTGGCAACGGGTGACGCGCTGCAGGCGTGGGCAGCGGGGTTGGCCTGGGCGTTCATGATCGGCATCATCGTCATGATCGGCGCATTCGTCGGGCCGTACATCCGTAGGATCACCCCGCGCGCGGCCATGCTGGGCACCCTGGCCGGCATCTCCATCACGTTCATCGCCATGCGTCCGGCCGCTCAGATGTGGGAGGCAGCTTGGATCGGATTGCCCGTTCTCGCAATCATTCTGATCGGATTCTTCACGGACGTGAAGCTGCCCGGAAACATCCCGGTCGGTCTCGCAGCGCTTCTGGTAGGCACGGCGATCGGCTGGATCGGCGGATACATGTCGGTGCCGGACGTGACCGAGGCAGCGAGCAACATCGCACTCGGCTTACCCGATCTGCGCCTCGATCTCCTTCTCGACGGTCTCGGTAATCTGGCCCCGTTGCTCGCTACCGCAATTCCGTTGGGGGTCTACAACTTCACCGAGGCGATGAGCAACGTCGAAAGCGCATCCGCCGCGGGAGACAACTACAACCTTCGCAGCGTGCTGCTCGCCGACGGATTCGGTGCGATCGTCGGCTCGGCCTTCGGATCGCCGTTCCCTCCTGCGGTGTACATCGGGCACCCGGGCTGGAAGGACGCGGGCGGCCGAACCGGGTATTCGCTCGCGTCGGGCATCGCGATCGGACTCATGTGTTTCCTCGGGCTCTTCGGATTACTGGCAACGCTGCTGCCGATTCCAGCGATCGTCCCGATTCTGCTGTACATCGGCTTGCTGATCGGTGCTCAGGCGTTCCAATCGGTGCCGAGGCTCCATGCCATCGCGGTGGTGGTCGCGTTACTACCGAACCTGGCGGAATGGGCAGTGGGGTTGATCGACAATGCACTCAGTGCTGCCGGTACATCGGCGACGGAGGTCGGTGACGAGGCGCTCGGCCAGGCGGGCGTCGTGTACGAGGGGCTCAAGACGTTCGGGTCGGGCGCGGTGCTCGCCGGACTGATGTTGGGCACCATCGTCACGTTCGTTCTGGACAAACGATTTGTTACCGCTGGTGCAGCCGGCGGGGTTGCCGCGGCATTGTCGTGGGTCGGCTTGATCCACTCACACGAGGTGGGTTGGGCCGCCAATCCCCAAGTGGCGCTGGGCTACCTGTTCTTCGGGCTGGTGTGTCTGGCGTACTCGCGGCTGATTCCCGGCACGAAGCGGACGGACGAGCCGCAACCGGTCGGTGAGCCAGGGGAGTAGCGCTCCCGATGCGGGCCGCTCGGCCCGCATCGGGAGATGCTTCAGCGCTCGCCGACGAGTCCGAGGGCCACGAGATCGGACAGATACTTCTCGATCAGTCCACGCCCGAGGTGTGGAATCTCCCCGACCGCCGCAGCGAACTCGTCCGCCGGCAACATCGCACCCGACGACGGCTGCTGCGGGTGTGCGTACGACTGAATCAAAGGCAGCAGCGAGTGGGAGCGCTGCTTCTCCGGAAGAGCCTCGACTGCAGCGCTGAAACGCTCGAACCATTCGTCGTAGTCGTCGACGATCTCGATGTCGCGACCCGCCTCACGGATCCAATCGACGAACGTGTCCAGCGAGATGTTGTCGTCGTGTGGGTTGAGAATGTCGAAGGTTCGGTAACCCGAGACGTCGGCACCCGCAATCGTCGTGATGGCACCGGCGCTGAAATCGGCGGGAAGCCCGTCGTAATGGGCTAGGGGACGCCCACTTTCGTCCGTCGGCGCACCGGTTCCCGTGGCGTAGAACGTCCGAGGAGCCAGTCCGGTTGCCACGACCGAGAGGATCAGACGCGTGAATACATCCGGTACGTTGAGCTGGCCCGACCACCTGCTGTGCGCGAGGATCATATCGGAGCGAAAGACCGACACCGGCAGACCGAATTCGTCGAATGCGTTGCGCAACAACACTTCGCCGGCCCACTTGGAGTTGCCATAGCCGTTGGCGTACGAATCGTCGACAGCCCGCGCAGGACTGTCGGTGCGGATGTCGCCGTTCTCCCGGAAATTGTCGACGCCCGCAGCGACGGCGACCGTCGACAGGTAGGTCACCGGCTTGACGTGGTCGGTCAGCGCGAGCCGGATCACCTCGGCCGTACCGACGACGTTGGGACCGAACAGGTGCTCGTACGGAAGAGAGTGGTTGACCAGCGCAGCGGGGTGAACGATGCGATCGATCCGCCCGGCCAGAGCCGCGAACTGGTCGTGGTCCAAGCCGAATCGAGGCGTGCCGAGATCTCCTGCCACGACCTCGAGGGCAGAGTCTGCCAGAGCTCGGTAGTGAGCGGACAGCTCTGTGTCTCCACTGTCGAACGCTGCATCGAGTCGGGAACGCGCGTCGGAATCGGAGCGTCCGCGAACCAAGCACACCACAGTTCCGCCGACCTCGGCCATACGCTCGAGCCATTCCAGGCAGAGGAAGCGGCCGAGGTATCCGTTGGCACCGGTCAGCAACACCGTTTCGGTTCGGGTGCGAGGGCCCGAAACATGATGAGCAGTATCGAGGAGCGTCTCGTCCAGGAAGGCAGACAGGCGCAGGTCGGAGGCGTGCGCAACCGTGGCGTCGCGTCCGTGCACCGAGGCGAATGTTGCTGTGTCGGAATCGTTGTCCCGGGCCGAGGTGATGTAGTCGGCCAAGGCAGACAGATCCATGGCCGGCCCGGTGATCACTCCCACCGGGACGTCCACTCCGTAGATGTCCCGCAGGAGCGTCGAGAACGTCAACGCCGACAACGAGTCTCCACCGAGATCACTGAAATGGGCGTCGGGTCGGACGTCGGATCCGTCGCATCCCAGCAGTGCCTGTGCCGCATCGCCGACGGTGGTCAGCACCGGGGCGTCGGCACCGCTGCGTCGAAGCTCGCGTAGGCGTTCGTTCTGACCCGACTCGAGTTCTGCGTAGCGACGCTCGAGATCGGCACCGTAGCGTTCGACGAGTTTCGGCCGTAGTTGCTTCCCGGCACCGGAGAGCAGCCCGTTGTCCTGCGTGAACGGCTGGTGCTCGATCGTCACGTCGCGCGGAATTTCGTACGAGTTCAGCGATTCCGTACGAGCGATTTCTTGCAGTGACTCGATGATCGAGGCTGTGGTCGTATCCGGCCGAGCCGGGACGACGACGGCCAGGAGATATGCGCGTTGGCTGTTGCCGTAGAGGAATATCTGGTCGACGAGTTCGCTGGTACCGAACACTGCCTCGAGACGGGCCAGGGCCACGAACTCACCCTGGGCCAGCTTGAGAACGTTCTTGCGGCGGTCTACGTAGGCAAGTCGGTCCGGCTCGATCTCGGCTACGACGTCCCCGGTGCGATAGAAGCCCTCGGAATCGAACACGTCCGCGGTGACGTCCGGGCGCTTGTAGTACCCGGGAATGATGGACGACGTCTTGAGTAGGAGTTCGCCGCGCGGATGCGGTGTGTCGGTGGAGAAGTAGCCGAGCTCGGGTACGTCGTCGAGTTTGTACTCGATCACCGGGGGGCGCGCGATGACGCCGTCGTGCAGCACCATTCCGGCTTCGGTGGAGCCGTAGTTGTCGCGGACCTGGATATCGAGCAGCTCGGTGATGAAATCCTTGACCTCGGTCGCGATCGGTGCAGTGCCGACCATCGCCGCCAGGATGCGTCCGCCGAATTGCCCGTTCCGGTAGCGCTCCAGAACCTCTCGCCGTACGGCCACTTCGTCTCCCACAGTGGAGCGCTCGACCTCTCGGTCGATCTCGGCGAGAACGTTGTGTCGAATCATCTCGCACACTCGGGGGATCAACAGTGCCATCGTGGGCCGAGCGAGCGCGAAGTCCTCGAACAGTGTGGACAGGTCGCTGGCACCGGCGAAGTGCACCGTCCCGCCGGCAGCGAGCGCCGAGAACACGAGGCCACGGCCGGCCAGATGACTCATCGGAAGATAGTCGAGTGTGATCACGGGGAAAGCAGGCCGGTCAACGGATTCGGAGGAAGCTCCGGTGTGGTGCCAGGCTCCGGTCCAGGCTCCGCAGACGATTCGTTCGGTGTGCATCGCCCCTTTGGGAGTTCCGGTGCTGCCGGAGGTGTAGATCAGTGTCGCGAGTCGGTCGGGATCTTCGGCATCGGGTAGCGGAACCTCCGGTAGTTTCTCGCCGTCGCGAACCAGCTCGGTGAGGGGCCGGATGACGACCCCGACCTGTTCGGCATCGGCGTGCGCGGACGTCATGATCCGTGTGTGCACGTCGATGGCAGCGTCGTAGTCGAGGACGACGATTCGCCGAATGGACCGGCACTGCGTGGCAACCTGGACCGCGACGGACAGATTGTCGACATCGGCTGCGAGGACGACGGGTTCGACTTCGTCGGCGATGGCCGAGAGCTGGCCCGCGGAGGCACCGGCCTGCAACGGAACGGCGATTGCGCCGAGTCGGATCGTGGCCAATTCCGCGATGACATAGTCGGCACTCGCAAAACCCAGGGTTGCGAAGAAGTCACCGGGAGCGATTCCGAACGAGTCGTGAGTCAGAGCCGAGGCCAGTGCACCGGCATCCTTCCAGGCTTGCCCGTAGGTGACGGTATCGAAGCGCGGGAGCAGGCGAAGGGTGTTTGCGTCGTCGACTCGGGCAATTTCGCGAGCCCGACTACCCAGGGCCGGTCGATCCGAGTAGCGCGTCATGATCTCGGCAACCACGCGGGCGAGGTTGGGCGACAACTCCTGGGCGGCGTCCGCCACCGAGCTCTCCGGTTCGGCGGCTCGAAACTCCTGGTCGGACTCGTGCAGCTCCTGGAATCGACTGCGTTGCCTGCTCTCTCGATCCTGTCGGCTGTCGACGGCCAGTGTGTGCGTCATGCTCGACTCCCTCCGACGACACGCACCGGTTGTCCGGAGCGCCTCGCAATTGTCCGCTTCATATCGTTATCAAAGGTAAGTATATGCCGTCGAGGTCTACACCAATCGTGACGCTCCTCATAGTCCGATAAGTCGTAAAAGTCTGGCTGGCTGCGTTTTTGGAGCCCGGATGGCGAACGCGGATCGGCGGTGACAGATCGCGTGGGTACTCGGTGAACGCCGGAGATCGCGACTTGTATGGTGAATCCACAGTCATGTGCGTCACAGTGCTCGTCACCATCGTGCGCGCGTGTCACCCCTCGCGATCGGAGAAGTGAATGTCGGACGTCCTCTCGCGGCGCGACCTGGATTTTCTGCTGTACGAGTGGTTGGACGTGGCCGGCCTGACCACTCGTCCCCGCTTCGCCGAACACTCGCGCGAGACCTTCGACGCGGTACTCGACCTCAGCGCAGATATCGCCCGCAAACATTTCGCGCCGCACAACAAGAAGGCCGACACTCACGAACCGACCATGAATCCGGACGGCTCGGTGACGCTGATCCCCGAGGTCAAGGAAGCACTCGACGTATATGCCTCGGCAGGTCTGATCGCCGGGCAGTTCGACGAGTCGATCGGCGGGATGCAGCTGCCTGCGACGGTCTCTCGGGCCGCGATGGCATTCTTCCAGGCTGCCAACGCCGGGACCTCGTCCTACCCGTTCCTCACCATGGCCAACGCCAATTTGATTGCGACGTACGGCACGCCGGATCAGGTACGTGATTACGTGCGGCCCATGCTCGACGGTCGGTGGTTCGGAACGATGTGCCTGTCGGAGCCACAGGCCGGGTCGTCGCTGGCGGACATCACGACCAAAGCGGTACCGCAGGACGACGGCAGCTTTCGTATCACCGGTACCAAGATGTGGATCTCCGGCGGCGATCACGAACTGACCGAGAACATCGTCCACCTGGTGCTCGCGAAGACACCGGGAGGTCCTCCCGGTGTCAAGGGGATCTCGCTGTTCATCGTGCCCAAATTCCTCCCGAACGGCAACGGCGGTGCCGGCGAGCGCAACGACATCGTGTTGACCGGCCTCAATCACAAGATGGGCAACCGCGGCACCACCAATACCCTGCTGGCGTTCGGCGACGGAACCCATTCTCCCGCAGGGCAACCCGGTGCAGTCGGTTTCCTGGTCGCCGAGGAGAACCGCGGACTGTCGTACATGTTCCACATGATGAACGAGGCCCGTATCGGGGTCGGGTTCCTGGCCATCGCGCTCGGGTACGTCGGCTACCTGAAGTCGGTCGAGTACGCGAAGACGCGCACCCAGGGGCGGCCGCTCGGCGCAAAGGATCCAGCAGCACCTCCGGTCGCACTGATCGAACATGCCGATGTTCGCCGAATGTTATTGGCCCAGAAGTCCTATGTCGAAGGTGCGCTCGCGCTCGGACTCTACTGCTCACGTCTGGTCGACCTTCAGGACTCGGCGTCCGACGACGCCGAAGCGGCGCGCTCGACCCTGTTGCTCGACGTCCTGACTCCCATCGCCAAGAGCTGGCCGTCACAGTGGTGCCTCGAGGCCAACAGCTTGGCCATCCAGGTGCACGGCGGCTACGGATACACACGCGACTACGACGTCGAACAGCACTACCGTGACAACCGGCTCAATCCGATTCACGAAGGCACGCACGGTATTCAGGGGTTGGACCTGCTGGGGCGCAAGGTCGTGATGCAGGGCGGCGCGGGATTGGCGCTACTCGGCGAGCAGGTCTCGGAGACAGTCGCGCGGGCTGACGCTGCCGGCGGTGACGCTGCCACCTTCGGCGCGGAACTGCAGATCCAATTCGCGAGAATCGTCGAGGTCACCGCGGCAGTATGGGGGACCGGTGACGCAGCTCTGGCTTTGGCGAACTCCACTGCCTACCTCGAAGCCATGGGGCACATCGTCATCGCCTGGATGTGGCTCGAACAGCTACTGGCCGTCGGCGCGAAGTCCGGAGACTTCTACGACGGAAAGCGTTCTGCAGCGCAGTACTTCTACGTCTACGAGTTGCCGAAGGTGACGGTTCAGCTCGATCTGCTGGCGCGACTGGACCGCACCACCCTCGATATGTCACCCGCCTGGTTCTGACCACGACCTACAAGGAGATTCACGTACATGTCGATCTTGGACAAATTCCGCCTCGACGGTCGAGTCGTCATCGTCACCGGCGCATCCTCCGGCCTGGGTGTTGCCTTCGCGAAAGCAGCGGCCGAGGCCGGGGCGGACGTCGTGCTCGCCGCACGCCGCGTGGACAAGTTGGCGCAGACCGCGAAGCTGATCGACAGTGTCGGAGGACGTTCGATCTCCGTCGCAACCGATGTGGTCGATCCCGACCAGTGCACCGCGATGGTCGAGGCCGCAGTGGCAGAGTTCGGCAAGGTGGACGTGCTGATCAACAACGCTGGAGTCGGCACAGCCTTCCCGGCGACTCGCGAGACTCCCGAGCAGTTTCGCTCGGTGATCGACATCAACCTGAACGGGTCCTACTGGGCAGCCCAGGCGTGCGGACGGGTAATGGCACCAGGCAGTTCGATCGTGAACATCTCCAGCGTGCTCGGGCTGACCACTGCGGGCCTACCGCAGGCCGCCTACAGCGCAAGCAAGGCCGCCATCGTCGGGCTGACCCGCGACCTCGCGCAGCAGTGGGGCGCGCGAAAGGGGATCAGGGTCAACGCGATTGCGCCGGGCTTCTTCCAGAGCGAGATGACCGACTCCTACCAGCCCGGGTACCTCGATTCGATGGCTCCTCGAATGATCCTGGGCCGCAAGGGTGACCCCGAGGAACTGGCCGCTACCGCGATCTGGCTCGCCTCCGACGCCGGGGGATACGTGACGGGTCAGACCATCGCGGTCGACGGTGGAGTCACGATCACCTGACGGCTGCTACGGCGCTGTCGTCACTGCAATTCCCTCGCGGATGAGTCTGCGCGCAACCACCAGCGCATCGTCGAGGTCGAGGCCCGGCATCGAATCGAGGCGGCACGGAGCGCCCTTCATCAGGCTCTCGATCGCGTCGGCGCATTGAGACGGCAGCGTGACCGTTTTGTTCCGAAGCACCATCGAGACGCCGTCCTTCGTGTGCGCGATCCGCGCGAAGATGCCGGGCCGCAATCGAATCGAATCCTCGCCCCGTAACGCACCCATCGCGGCGACGCTCGTCAGCGGGCGCACCGGTTCCGGTCGCACGAGGTCGTCGTGACGATCTGCGACGCGTTCGGCGAGTCGGCGTACTGCGTCGGGGTCTCGGTCGATCTCGTCGAGCGCGGCGCGCATCGCGTCGACAACTCGGTGTACGTGCGGAACGATGGAATTCGGGTCGGAGTGGTCGAGGCCGGCGGGGAGGGGAGCACGCAGACTCTCGACGTCGCCGAGCGCTTTCAGCACGTGGTGGGCGAGGTCGTAGTCGTTGTACGACGCGACGCCGATGGTCAGGTGCACGGTGGTGTCGCCGAGCGCTTGCGCCGAGTGGATCCACCCGCGCGGTAGGTAGAGCACGTCGCCGGGCTCGAGGACGATGTCCAGTTCGGGAGTGTTCGATGCGTGGTCTTCGACGGCCGACCGTCGGTCCGACCACGGTTGATTGTTGAGTGGATGCACGTGCACCGGCGAGTGAATGCTCCACCGCTTGGTGCCTGCGATCTGCACGACGAACACATCGTGTACGTCGTAGTGCGGCGAAAAGCCTTGCGACGCAGCCGGTGTGACATACGAATTGACCTGCACCGGATGGCCCAGCTCGCGAACGAGGTCACCGACGAAATGAATCAGCGGGGGCCACAGTCGATGCAGGCCCTGAAGTACCAGCGTATTTCCGGCCGCGAAGGCCGCCAGCACCGCTGCGGAGTCGACCTGGTCCTTCACCTCGGCACCGAAACCGCCGGACGACGTGAACTGCGACTTGTCCAGCAGGCGGCCGTCTTTGGCCATTCGCACGAACGGAGTGCGTACTCCGCGTTCGGAGATCAGCTCGTCGACCGCATCGAGCGTCATCAAATCGTCGAACGAGTCCGAGAGATCAGCGGATCTGGTCAGCTTGGGAGCAACGCCCCAGAACCGATCCGAGAACGTCCCGAGGTCGATACCGGTGAGACGACGGAGCGCGGACCGGTGACCCGATCCGCGCTCGCCGCTCAGCTCAGTGCTCAAGCGGTGCCGTCCGCACCGCCGTCGTGCCCGTTGGGGTTGGATCCGCCGTCGGCCGGGCCTTCGCCTGCTCCGGCGGGGCCGTCTGCTCCGCCGTCATGGCCGTCGGGGTTGGATCCGCCGTCGGCCGGGCCTTCGCCTGCTCCGGCGGGGCCGTCTGCTCCACCGTCGTGACCGCCCGGGTTGGATCCGCCGTCAGCAGGCCCTTCGCCTGCGGCTCCGCCCGTGGTGGTGATGTCGTCGTCGTTGATGCTCATCGAGATCCTTCCGGTCGTGGAGGTTCGTGTGCCCGCGCGGCGCGAGAACATCGGGGGTATTGACGCGAACGAAGTTTTTCAAACAGCAGTGATGTGGAAATTTCAGTCGGAGTCTTCGGCGATCTCGGGCGCATTCTCACGTGTCGCCATCCCGCCGCCGCCCCCGCCGTCCACGGGTCCGGGTCGCCCACCCTTCGGCGAATCCGACGTGGTCGATTCCTTGTTGTCGGTCGGTGTCTCGTCGCCGGCGTTCTCTGTGCGTCCCATGGTTCGACAGTAGACCGGGAATTCGACCGTGGGACCATGGAACGATGGATCGATCACCGGCGCAGCACGTGGTGCTGCTCGACGACGAAGGCCGCGCCGTCGGCACACAGGACAAGACGACCGTGCACACGCTGCAGACGCCGCTGCATCTGGCGTTCTCCAGCTATGTGGTCGGATCGGACGGGGCGGTACTGCTCACGCGGCGAGCGTCGAGCAAGACGACCTGGCCCGGCGTGCTGACCAACACGTGTTGTGGTCACCCAGCCCCCGGCGAAGACCTCGCCGATGCGGTGCTGCGCCGGATCGGCGAAGAGTTGGGGCTCCGCGCACGCTCGGCCGAACTGGTTCTCCCGCACTTTCGATACCGGGCCGTCATGGACAACGGCATCGTGGAGAACGAGATCTGTCCCGTGTACCGCGTGCGGGTGGACGAGAGCGCGACGCTCGACCCCGACCCACTCGAGGTGGAGGAGACCCGGTGGGTGTCGTGGTCGGAATTCTCTGCCGGCGTGCTCGACGGAACCGTCGACGTATCACCCTGGTGTCGAACACAGGTGGAACAATTGACGATTCTTGCCGACGACCCGCTCGGCTGGCCGGTTGCCGCCGACGACCTGCTTCCGCCCGCCGCCCGCCGACATCGCCCGCCGACATCGCCGGGCCTCTAGTGTTCGTGCTGTGAGTGACGATACTTCCGCAGAGTCGGCCGAGGACCTGCTCGATCGGCATTCCGTTGCGCGCGAACTCGCACGTTTCACCCACCGCACCGCCGAAGCCGACGGCCTGCGCGCCGCTGCGGTGGCCGTCGCTCTCGGCGGAGCGCCGGGGGACCGGCGCATGCTTCTGACGAAGCGGCCGAGTCGATTGCGCGCGCACCCGGGCCAGTACGCCCTGCCGGGCGGCGGCGTGGATCCAGGTGAATCCGCCATGCAGGCGTGCTTACGGGAATTGCACGAGGAGCTGGGCATCAGTGCTGGGTCGGCCGACGTGCTCGGCAGGTTGGACGACTACGTCACCCGATCCGGCTACGTCATCACCCCGTTCGTCGTGTGGGTGGGTGACTACTCGTCCACGTTGCGTCCCAACGAGGACGAGGTATCCGAGGTGTTCGAGGTGACCGTCGACGAACTCGACGTCGATGCGCAGTTCGTATCGATTCCCGAATCGTCCCGCCCGGTGATTCGATGGCCGTACCGAACCGGAGCCATCCATGCTCCGACCGGCGCGATCGTCCATCAATTTCGCGAGGTGGCGATGCACGGTCGACACACCAGAGTCGCGGACTTCGAGCAGCCCGTGTTCGCGTGGCGCTAACGTGGCCGAAGACTCGGCCCGAACGCACGACGAGCAGAAACGACAGGAGGTGATCGTCGGTGACGGACAACCGTGAGCTCGAGGTATCCGATCGCATTGCGACCGTTCCGAACCTGCTCAGCGCCATCCGGCTCGCCGGCGTTCCGCTGTTCCTGTATCTCCTGCTCGGCCCGGAAGCTGACGGGTGGGCACTGGTCATTCTGCTCGTCAGCGGCGGAACCGACTGGCTGGACGGCAAACTCGCTCGCATGCTCGGCCAGGCATCGAAGTTGGGTGCCGTACTCGATCCGTTGGTCGACCGGCTCTACGTCGTCAGTACCCTCGTCGCCTTCGTTCTGCGCGGCATCATTCCGTGGTGGGTGGCAGCGATACTGATCGGGCGAGATGCCGTGCTCGGATTGACGATGTTCGTCTACCGACGTCGATCTCTACCTCCTCCGGACGTCATCTACCTCGGGAAGGCCGCTACCTTCGTCGTCATGATCGCGCTACCGGTGCTGCTGGTCTCCGCAGGCACCAGTTCGGTAGCCGACGCGGCAGGGCCACTCGGGTACGCCCTGCTCATCTGGGGCACCGCGCTGTACACCTGGACCGGTCTGCTGTATCTCGGTAAGGCCATCGCGGTCGCCAGGGCAGTCGATCCGACCGTGGCCGGCACCTGACGGTGGAGCGTGCGGAACCGGCAGGAGTGGAGCCTGCGGAACGACCGGGGTCAGGAGTGGAGCCTGTGGAACGGTCAGCGGCTCGGGTCAGGAGGAATCCTGTCCCGTCGCTGCTGACCTCGTTGCTGACCGACCACCTCGATCCGGGATACGCAGGCGCGGCAGCCGAACGCACAGCGCAACACACACGTAAGCCGCGAGTACCTGCTGCCCTGTGGTTGCTGACCGGTGCCGTCGTGGTGGGTCTGATCTTCGGTGTCGCTCTCTCCCAGTTGGCATCCGGTGCTGCCGAGGTCGATAGCGCAGGTGCCGATGCGTCGGCAGCCGTCCGAGCTGCCCAGGGCCGAAGCGCCGACCTGGAATCGACGAGAGACGAACTGGCCGAGCAGGTGTCGACCGAACGCGATCGAGCCCTGCAGTCCGACGCCGCGGGCAGCGCGCTGCTGGACCGATTGAGTGCCGTCGAATCCGCGGCGGGTATCGACACGGTCTCGGGTCCGGGACTGTCAGTGGTCGTCACGGAGCCGACAGGTGCGAGCGGTTCGTCGGCTCGCACGGGTTCGGGCGCTGCGGTGCTCGATCGAGATATCGCCGCAATTGTCAACTCGCTGTGGGCCAGCGGTGCCGAGGCGGTGTCCGTGGACGGCGTTCGAGTCGGCCCGAACGTGACCATCAGGCAGGCCGGAGGGGCCATGTTGCTGGACAACCGCCCGATCGACTCGCCGTATGACATTCAGGCGATCGGACCCCCGCAACGTATCCAAGTCCAATTCGTCGTCAGCGACGCGTATCTCCGAATGAGCACTGTTGCGCAGTTGTACGGCGTCGGGTTCTCGGTGCGCCCTGCCGATGATCTCGAACTCGGTCCAGCCGCTGTGAGAGAGTCGTTCGAGGCAGAGGAGGCAGGCCCACGATGATGGAGCACGACCCGACGAAGGCCGTACCGGTCGAGCAGGACGGCGAGGCAACCGGCGCCGACACAACTGTGGACACCCCGATCACCACCACTCACGGGGCATACGCCATTGCCGCTCTTGCTGCCCTGATCGCTGGAGTGGTCATCGGTACGGTTGCCGGACCACAGGTGCCTGCAGTCGTCGCGCCTTATCTGCCGATCGCCGTCGTCGCTGCGATCGATGCGGTATTCGGTGGTCTGCGTGCGTTTCTCGACGGAATCTTCGACGCCAAGGTATTCGTCGTCTCGTTCGTCTTCAACGTCCTCGTCGCCGCCTTGATCGTGTGGCTCGGTGATCAGCTCGGTGTGGGAACCCAGCTGTCCACGGCCATCGTCGTCGTTCTGGGAATTCGTATCTTCGGCAATGCGGCGGCGTTGCGCCGCCGTCTGTTCGGTGCTTAGGAGATGACGGCACGAACCGGGCGGCACGGCTGGCGTGCTCGAGCCCTCGATACAGATCGACGCAGGCGCGGAACGGCGTTCGGCATTCTTGCGCTCGCCCTGCTGTGCGTCCTCGGAATCGGTATCGCCACGCAGGTGCGAGAGACGAGTACCTCCGACAATCTGGAGAATTCCCGGCCGGAGGACCTGTTGGTCGTGCTGGACACCCTCACCCGGCGCGAGGCGTCGATTCGCGACGAGATCAGCACACTGCAGGCCACGTTGGCGACTCTGCGCCAGTCCGGCTCGGGATCGGAGGCGGCAGTGGCAGAGGCGCAGGAACGATTGTCCGCGTTGTCGATTCAAGTCGGTACGGTTGCTGCCCAGGGCCCGGGCGTGACCTTGGTCGTCGACGACCCGAATTCGGGCGTCGGGTCCGAGGTGTTGCTCGACGCCATGCAGGAGTTGCGTGCCGCCGGTGCCGAAGCACTCCAGATCGAGGGTGGCGGTAGTGCCGTCCGCATCGGCGTCGATTCGTGGATCGCGGGGCCTGCCGGTCGAGTGGTGGTCGACGGCCGCGAACTGCGAGCCCCGTACACGTTCACGGCAATCGGAGACTCGCCCACGCTGGCGTCGGCGTTGAACATCCCCGGGGGCGTGGTGGACACCGTCACGCGCAACGGGGCGTCCTCGAACATCACGCAGTCGGACCAGGTCACGGTCTCCGCCTTGCGGGATCCGCGCCCGCGTCAATACGCTCAGCCAGGTAACTGACTGCCCGACCGCCCGGGCCACGATCGAAGGGAATGCCGCGTTGAGCGACATCGACACACCAGCTGATCTGTACTACACGCCCGAGCACGAGTGGGTGCAGCGCACAGGCCCGGCGGCAGTGCGAATCGGTATCACCGATTTCGCGCAGTCTCAGCTGGGGGACGTGGTGTTCGTTCAGCTTCCGGCTGTCGGCGACACCGTCACCGCGGGTGAGTCTCTCGGAGAAGTCGAGTCGACCAAGAGTGTGTCCGACGTGTTCAGCCCGTTGACTGCGAAAGTGATTGGCGTGAACCAGGATTTGGACGGCGAACCGGAGAAGGTGAATTCGGGACCGTACACCGGGGGCTGGCTGATCGACCTGGAGGTTTCGTCGCCGGAGGAGTTGGACGCGGCACTGGCGCAGATGCTCGACGCTGCCGGATATGCTCTCATCACGGCCGAGTGATCGGCCGGCTGTCGACACCTGCCAACCGGCCACACGGTCCACACTGCGCAGGGTACGGTCGACACCGAGCGAATACCCTGTCGGGGCGAAGGTCCAGCAAGCTGTACAGACGTAAATAGAACCAGGCGCAACGCAATACCAGATGTGAAGACCATGTACTGCGTTACCCGCGGCGTCTACTGCCCGGGTGAACGGACTGAGAAGGAGTAACGGTGAGCCAGAACGACAACGACAGCAACTACGGGGAGTCGCCGGCAGAGACCACCTCGGTCTTCCGTGCAGATTTCCTCCAGGAGCTGGACAACTCCGCGGCCGCCCAGAGCACCGAAGCTCCGGTCTCGGGTGTCGAGGGGCTGCCTGTCGGTGCCGCTCTGCTCGTCGTCAAGCGCGGCCCCAATGCCGGATCGCGGTTTCTGCTCGACCAGCCGACCACCTCCGCCGGACGGCATCCCGACAGCGACATCTTCCTGGACGACGTCACAGTCAGTCGTCGGCACGCCGAGTTCCGGCAGGACGAGGACGACTTCCAGGTCGTCGACGTCGGCAGCCTCAACGGCACCTACGTCAACCGGGAGCCGGTCGACTCCGCAGTTCTGGCCAACGGCGACGAGGTGCAGATCGGTAAGTTCCGGTTGGTGTTCCTGACCGGGCCGCGGGGCGGCAACGGATCTCAGGTCGGCGACGCGTCTGCGGGTGCAGGAAGCCAGTGACCGCCGTCGGGCAGCAGTCCAACGGGGGGATGTCGATTGGCTCCGTCCTCGATCGACTTCGGCCCGACTTTCCGGATGTGACGATCTCGAAGATCAGATTTCTCGAAGCCGAGGGTCTGATCTCTCCGGAACGTACGCCGTCGGGATACCGGCGGTTTTCCATTGCAGACTGCGAACGGCTCCGATTCGTTCTGACCGCCCAGCGTGACCAGTACCTGCCGCTCAAGGTGATCAAGGAGCAACTCGAAGCTATCGATCACGGTGTTGCGACTGTCGAGCGAGCCGACGCATCGGTCAAACGGCCGCGGTCTCTGACGCTCGCCGCGGGCGAGGTGTCGCCCGAGGAGTTCTTGCCGGACCGAGAGGTGCGGATCAGCAAAGCAGACCTCCTGGCGCAGGCCGGTATCGACGACGCGTTCCTGACCGAGTTGCTGCGGAGCGGGTTGATCACTCCCGGGCAGGCCGGTTTCTACGACGACGGAGCCGTGACGCTTGCACGCACGGCACACGCGATGTTGCAGTTCGGTCTCGAAGTGCGTCATCTGCGTGCCTTCAAACTCGCGGCGGACCGCGAGGCCGGTTTGGTTGCACAGATTGCCGGACCGGTCGCCAAGGGCCGCGACGCCGGCGCGCGTGATCGCGCGGAAGAAATGATTCGGGAGCTCGCGGCGTTGTCGTTGACGTTGCACACCTGTCTGGTCAAAGCGGCGGTGCGCGGTGCACTCGACCGGTAAGGCTCGCTCGCGTCGGATCGACTTCCAATAGACTCGGCTGCGACGAGCTGAACGAGCGAAGTGCAGCCCGGATTTCTCGAGGTGAGAGGCAGACACGATGAGTGAGATGCGTGTGGTCGGTATTCGTGTCGAACAGCCGCAGAATCAGCCCGTGCTGCTGCTGCGTGAGGCCGATGGTGATCGGTACCTGCCGATCTGGATCGGTCAAACCGAGGCTGCTGCAATTGCTTTGGAGCAACAAGGGGTCCAGCCTGCCCGACCGCTCACCCACGATCTCGTCAAGAACCTGATCTCGGCGTTGGGTCGCGAGCTCAAGGAAGTGCGCATCGTGGACCTTCAGGAGGGCACCTTCTACGCCGATCTCGTGTTCGACAAAGACGTCCGAGTTTCTGCTCGTCCGTCGGATTCCGTCGCCATTGCACTGCGAGCCGGGGTACCGATCTTTGCCGAGGAACCCGTGTTGGCCGAGGCCGGCTTGATCATGCCCGACGAGCGTGAGGACGAGGTCGAGAAGTTCAAGGAGTTCCTCGAATCGGTGTCGCCGGACGACTTCAAGGCCACCGACGGGTAACAGAAGAGTCTCAACCTCAACTTTAGGTTCAGGTTTACGGCGCGTTGCGTTGAATCTGCGCGGTTGCCCCCATAACGTTCGTGCCAGTGAAGTTCATCGCCGTCGCTGGTCGGATTCGGTGCAGTTTCGCGCCTCTCGCAGACCTGGCGAGGCGTACTCTGGCCTGGTACACGGTATGACTTCACGCGAGTACACCGAGGCGTTCAGGTGCCCCGGACGGATCGCAGTACTGACTCGATCCGAACGCAGTGAGACATCCGAGAGGGAGCAGTCAGTGGGAGATCAGCCGCAGCAGCATCACGGCAGTCGAGAGTCCGAAGCCGCAGGCCGGACCGAGGACGCGTCCGTCTCCGATGCTCGGGTCGACACCCCCGACCAGGCGTCGAACGGCCGGGTCGACACGCCTCAGGACATTCAGCCGGGATTGTTCCCCGATGATTCGGTGCCGGACGAGCTCGTGGGTTACCGAGTGCCCAGTGCCTGCCAGATCGCCGGCATCACCTACCGTCAGCTCGACTACTGGGCCCGCACCGGGTTGGTCGTCCCGTCCATTCGCGGCGCAGCAGGCTCAGGCAGTCAGCGGCTGTACTCGTTCAAGGACATGCTGGTTCTGAAGATCGTCAAGCGACTGCTCGATACCGGTATCTCGTTGCAGAACATCCGCGTCGCCGTCGATCACCTGCGCCAGCGCGGGGTGGGCGACCTCGCCAACATCACCTTGTTCTCGGACGGCACGACCGTGTACGAGTGCACGTCCGCCGAAGAGGTGGTCGACCTCTTGCAGGGCGGTCAGGGAGTGTTCGGTATCGCCGTGAACGGCGCGATGCGCGAGCTCACCGGCACCATCGCCGACTTCCCGGCCGAACGAGCCGATGGCGGTGAAAGCCAGCCGAGTCCCGAGGACGAGCTGGCCTCACGCCGCAAGAATCGCGCGAGCCGCAAGACCGGCTAGACTTTCCTCGTCGCGCCCGTGCGGGAGAGTTCCGAGGCAGCCAGTCTCGGACGCCGAAGGAGCAATACCTCCCCGTCAATCTCTCAGGCACACGGACCGTGTGGGCTTCGACAACTCTGGAAAGTGGTGGGAGTACCCACCCGCCCAAGGGGAAAGGTGCCGGCGCAGTCGACATGACGCGCCGTGTCCGACCGAATCTCTCAGGCGCACGCGTCAGCGGGCACACGACAGAGGGGGAGGAGCGGCCGGCGCGTATGCCTCGGTCGTCCGACGCCTCGTCTTTCCGGCACCTGGGAGAACATCGTGACCGACCGAACTGCCTCGTCCGCACACACTTTCGTCGATCGACACATCGGGCCCGACGCGACCGAACTGGTTCGCATCCTCCACACCATCGGCGTCGACGACCTGGACGAGCTGGCCCGTAAAGCAGTGCCGTCCTCGATCCTCGACACCGTGGTCGACGGCGTGCCCGACGGATTGGCGACGCTCCCGCAGGCGTTGAGTGAGCACGAGGTACTGGCTGCATTGGCCGACCTCGCCGGCCAGAACACCGTCGCGACGTCCATGATCGGCCTGGGTTACTACGACACACTCACTCCACCGGTGCTGACCCGAGGGATCTTGGAGAACCCGGCCTGGTACACCGCGTACACGCCGTACCAACCCGAAATCAGCCAGGGTCGGCTCGAGGCGTTGCTGAACTTCCAGACCATGGTCTCCGATCTCACGGGCATGGATGTGGCCAATGCGTCGATGCTCGACGAGTCCACTGCGGCAGCCGAATCCATGACTCTGATGCGACGCGCGAACAGAGCGTCGAAGTCGCCCCGGCTGCTCGTCGATTCCGACATCTTCCCGCAGACGGCTGCCGTTCTCGCCACTCGTGCCGAGCCGCTCGGCATCGAGCTGGTGTACGCCGATCTGGCCGACGGCCTGCCGGACGGAGAGTTCTTCGGGGTGTTGACCCAGCTGCCCGGTGCGTCCGGCCGACTGGTCGACCACACAGCCACCATCGAGTCCGCGCACGAGCGGGGTGCGTTGGTGGCCGTGGGCGTGGACCTGCTGGCGGCCACCGTCGTGACTCCGCCCGGTGAGATCGGCGCGGACGTCTGCTTCGGCACCACCCAGAGGTTCGGGGTTCCGATGGGATACGGCGGGCCGCACGCCGGGTACCTGGCGGTGCGTTCCGGTCATTCTCGTCAGCTCCCCGGACGACTCGTCGGGGTTTCGCTCGACGCGGACGGCCACCGGGCCTACCGATTGGCGCTGCAGACCCGCGAGCAGCACATCCGCCGCGAGAAGGCGACGTCGAACATCTGTACCGCTCAGGTCCTGCTGGCCATCGTTGCCGCGATGTACGCCAGTTACCACGGCGCAGACGGGTTGCGCGCCATAGCAACTCGGGTCAACATGCACGCTCGATCCCTGGCTGCCGGCCTGCAGGAGGCAGGCGTCGAGGTGGTGCACACCGACTTCTTCGATACCGTCCTCGTGGCGGTTCCCGGTCGGGCAAAGGCCGTCACCGACGATGCCAAGCAGCGCGGGATCAATGTCAGACTGGTCGATGCCGATCACGTCGCAGTCGCGTGCGACGAGGCGACGTCGTCCGACACGATCGCAGGAGTGCTCGCTGCGTTCGGTGCCGAGCCCGCCGGGTCCGGTGCCGAGTCGGTGCCGGCGAACATGGCTCGCACGTCGGACTACCTCACGCATCCGGCCTTCACTCGGTACCGCACCGAGACGGCGATGCTTCGTTACCTGCGCGCGCTGTCCGACAAGGACATTGCGCTCGACCGGAGCATGATCCCGCTGGGCTCCTGCACGATGAAATTGAACGCTACCGCGGAGATGGAATCGATCACCTGGCCGCAGTTCGCCCGCCAACACCCCTTCGCTCCGTCTTCGGACGTACCCGGCCTGCTGCGCGTGATCGACGACCTCGAACGGTGGCTCGTCGACATCACCGGCTACGACGCAGTGAGTCTGCAGCCGAACGCGGGAAGTCAGGGCGAGTACGCGGGTCTGCTGGCCATTCGTCGGTACCACCTCGCCAACGGCGACGCCGAGCGCGTCGTGTGTCTGATCCCGTCGAGCGCCCACGGCACCAACGCGGCGTCGGCCGTGATGGTGGGCATGCGTGTCGTGGTCGTTGCCTGCCGCCCGAACGGCGACGTCGATGTCGACGACCTGCGCGCCAAGATCGCCGAGCACGCCGACACGCTCGCCGCGATCATGATCACGTACCCCTCCACACACGGCGTCTACGAACACGAGATCTCCGAGATCTGTGCGGCGGTGCACGACGCGGGCGGCCAGGTGTACGTCGACGGTGCCAACCTCAACGCCCTTGTCGGACTCGCACGCCCCGGCCGGTTCGGTGGCGACGTCAGCCACCTGAACCTGCACAAGACGTTCTGCATCCCACACGGTGGCGGCGGGCCAGGAGTGGGACCCATCGGTGTTCGATCGCACCTGCAGCCCCACCTGCCGGGCCATCCGTTTGCCCCGCAGCTCGGTTCGGGACCGACGGTGTCCGGAGCCCCGTACGGCAGCGCTTCGATCCTGACGATCACATGGGCGTACATCGCGATGATGGGCGCGACGGGACTCCGGCAGGCGACGTTGACGGCGATCGCGTCGGCCAACTACATCGCTCGCCGCCTCGACGAGTACTTCCCGGTGCTCTACACCGGTGACAACGGCATGGTCGCCCACGAGTGCATTCTCGATCTGCGAGGTCTGACGAAGGACACCGGCGTCACCGTCGACGATGTGGCGAAGAGACTGGCGGACTACGGATTCCACGCGCCGACGATGAGCTTCCCGGTTCCCGGAACCCTGATGGTGGAGCCCACCGAGAGCGAGAACCTCGAGGAGATCGATGCGTTCTGCGATGCGATGATCGCAATCAGAGCCGAGATCGATCGCGTTGGATCCGGCGAATGGACCGTGGACGACAACCCGCTTCGGGGAGCGCCCCACACTGCCCAGTGTCTGGTAGCGGACTGGGATCACCCGTATTCACGGGAGCTGGCGGCCTACCCTGCCGGTTACGACCGTCCGAAGGTGTGGCCGGCGGTGCGGCGCATCGACGGCGCACACGGCGACCGCAATTTGGTGTGCTCGTGCCCGCCGATCGAGGCGTTCGCCTGATTCGATGGGCCGGTGGTCAGCCCCGCGTGAGTTCGAGCATCGCGATCTCGGGCGGGGCGGCCACCCGCACCGGTGGACCCCACGCGCCGGCACCGCGGGTGGTGTACAGCGTGGTGTTGCCGATCGTGTCCAGCCCTTCGACACTGGGCTGCTGCAGCGGCACCAGATAGCGGATCGGCCAGATCTGGCCACCGTGTGTGTGCCCGGACACCTGCATGTCGACTCCGAAGTCCGATGCCTCCAAGGCTTGCTTCGGTTGATGTGCCATCAGTAGTACGAATCTATCGGAATCGATCCCGTCCAATGCCGCAGCGAGATCGGGTTCGTACGGAGCCGGTGCGGTGGCGTCGTTGATGCCGGCGATATCGATTGCAGCGTCGCCACGAGTGATCGTCGTGCGTTCGTTTCGCAGCACGTCGATGCCGAGCGTGGCCCAGAAGTCGAGCCATTCGCCGCCGTCGCCCGCATAGAACTCGTGATTGCCGCTGACGGCGAACACTCCCAGCGGCGCGTCGAGGTCGCGAAGCGGCTCGAGATCTTCTCCCACCAGAGCAACCGTGCCGTCGATGAGATCGCCGTCGAGTAGCACGACATCGGGATTCTGGGCGTTGACCGAATCGACGACCGTACGAACGAATCCCGCACCGCGGGAGGGACCGGCATGCAGATCCGACACCAACGCCACTCGTACTCCGTCGAATTCGGCCGGCAGCCCGCCCAGCGCAACGGCGGTGTTCGTCACGCGCGGAGTCGCAGCTTCTACGAGTCCGTACCCCACTGCGGCAATGCTGACGAGCGCAGTGATCGCCGAGCCGACCCTCGACACCCGCAACCGTGCAGTGGCCGAATCGCGGCGCATCGTCGCGAAGACAACTCGAACGACTGTGCAGACGAGCCCGACGAGCACCGTTCCGAGGAACAGGTACAGCACGACGGCGAGCCAGGTGAGGCCGACGAACGCCGGACCGCGAGCCCAGGACGGATCGAAGACGACACCGCTGCCGAACCCGATCAGTGCGCACAGCCACAGAAGTAGCAACAGCACATCCGCCGGCCGCTTCAGGCGAGTAGGTGCTCCGGTGACGGACAGGAACCGCCAATGGAGAAAGAGGGTGACGAGTAGCAGGAAGACGCCGACAAAAAGTACACGAGACATGTTCTAGTACAGCAACTTTCCAAGTCGATCGATGAGGTCTGGTGAATCCGATGTCGACACTGCTTCCACGGTTCCGCCGGTCCGGGCGGCAATGTCGTCGAACGAGGAGGCGTCGGGGTTGTCTCCGATACGCACGATGTTCACCGCCACCGGACGCGCCGGGTCGGTCGCGGCGGTCAGGTCGGTGAGCAGTTCCTCCGTGGACAAGGACGAGTCGTCCGGTCCGTCGGTGATCAGCACGACGGAATTGACGCGGCCGGGGACGTAGCCGGCCACGGCGTCGCGATATGCGACCAGTACGGACGCATACGTGAACGATCCGGTTGCCGGCGTCAACGCGGCCGCGGTGGAATCGAGTGCAGCGCGCCTGGGGGTGGTTCCGACCGGAACCGTCATCGGTCCGGTCGGCACGTCCACTCGAAAAGGCAGTGAGTTGTTCAGATTTTCGCTGAAGCTCCACAGACCCAGCTCGGTGGCGTCGGGGACGCGGTCGAACTGCTCGCCCAGGGCGCGAACGGTGTTCTGCAGTCTTGTCGCGCCCCCTTCTGCCGTACCCATCGACTCGGACACGTCGAGCAGAACGGTGGCGCGTCGCGGCAGGACGGGATTGCGCAGCACGGCGAGCAATGCATCGGCAACCGGTCCCGACGGTGGGGCGACGACCCCGGCGGACTCGGCTTCGTCTACGTCGAACCCAGCGTCTCGGAGTGTCTGCGCGCCGTCTGCCTGACGGACGAACTCGACGAACGTACTTGCGGCGCGGGTGGACGTCTCGTCGCCGGTGAGGACGACGGCTGGATGATCGGCGACAGGCGTCGGACCCTGCGGTCTGACCGCGATCAATGTCGACGAATCGGTCGACGCCAGTTGCTGTTCGGTCACCGGAACTGCATGAACAGGGGCCTGCGGGCCCGCGGCGTTCTCGAGGCCGGCCAGGGCGTCGTACGTCGTCGACGTGGACAGCGCGGCAGTGTTCGTATCGGTGAAAGCCAGCTCCGACATCGCCGAAATCAGCTCCCTCGACGAGACCTGCTCGACGGTCAGCGGCGTGGTCGGGTCGCCCCGTACGCCGGCTGCGATCGCAGCCACCGCGAGAGTGGTTGCACCGGTGTCGGAACCCGTCGGGACAGCGAGACGGAGCCCGCCCCATTCACCCAATCCGAGAGCCTGTGGGTCGCGTTGCAGCCGGACCAGGTCGGCCCAGCTCGAGCCCGCAGCGGTCACGGCGTCGGCGACGGCGGTCGGTGCCGCGAGTACCACCGGGCTCGACGCCAGCGACCGTGGAGTGCCGTCGACGGATCCGCGCGCGGTCACGGCCTCGACGTCGGCCGTGGACTGAGGTATCCACAGGCCCGGTCGGTCGCCGAGCGCACCGGCATCCCACGAGTCGATACCGGAGTTCAGAGCGGACCGCACCACGTCCGAGGCCGTCGCTCGAACCTGCACTGTCACACAGTGATCCCGTACCACCGGAGCGGTGTCGTTGAACCGCTCGGCCACCTGTTCGACCGGACCGGATATGTCGGGATCGGCGGCCACAGTGAGCACCGCCGACCCCTCCACACACTGGCTCGCAGCTTCGACCCCTTGATCGGAAATCCGATCTCGCAGCTGAAACCAACCGAACACGGCCGCAACGATCAACGCGATCGCGATCACGACGACCACGGGTCCGGCGGCTATGGACCTCCCGCGCCCTGTGTTCCGATGTTCACCCACGAGCTCGACAAGTCCGTCAGGCGTTGACGGCCTTGTACTCCCGTCGGCGGCGGTGCAGGATCGGCTCGGTGTAGCCGTTGGGCTGGCTGGTGCCCTGGAAGATCAGGTCGCTGGCGGCCTGAAATGCGATGTTCGAGTCGAAGTCGGGAGCCAACGGCTTGTACGTCGGATCCGATTCGTTCTGACGGTCCACCACCGGGGCCATCCGCTGCAGCGACTCGCGCACCTGCTCTTCGGTGACGATGCCGTGCCGCAGCCAGTTGGCGATGAACTGGCTCGAAATGCGAAGCGTCGCACGGTCTTCCATGAGCGCGATGTCGTTGATGTCGGGAACCTTGGAGCACCCGACGCCGTGATCGATCCACCGCACGACGTAGCCCAGAATCGACTGCGAATTGTTGTCGAGTTCGTTCTGCTTCTCTTCGTCGGTCCAGTCGGTGGACGGAGCCAGCGGAATCTCGAGAATGTCGTCGACCGAGGCGCGCTTGGCCTGAGCGATCTCGTGCTGACGAGCGAACACGTCGATCTTGTGGTAGTGCAGGGCGTGCAGGGTTGCCGCGGTGGGGGAGGGAACCCATGCGGTGTTGGCCCCGGCCTTGGGGTGACCGATCTTCTGTTCGAGCATGTCGTGCATCAGATCCGGCATGGCCCACATGCCCTTACCGATCTGCGCCTTGCCTTCGAGGCCGGCAGCCAGTCCGGTGTCGACGTTGAAGTCCTCGTAGGCGGCAATCCATTTCTCGCCCTTCATCGCACCCTTGCGGACGACCGGACCTGCCTCCATCGAGGTGTGGATCTCGTCGCCGGTGCGGTCGAGGAATCCGGTGTTGATGAACACGACGCGCTCGGACGCCGCCTGGATGCACGCTTTCAGATTGACCGTCGTGCGGCGTTCCTCGTCCATGATGCCGACCTTGAGCGTGTTGTCCGGCAGTCCCAGAACCTGCTCGACACGGCCGAACAGCTCCGCAGTGAAGGCGACCTCGTCCGGTCCGTGCATCTTCGGCTTCACGATGTACAGCGAACCCGTGCGCGAGTTGGACAGGACGTTGTCCTCGGTCAGCGAATGCAGACCCGCGAGCGAGGTGAACAGCGCGTCGAGAATGCCCTCGGGGACCTCGTTGCCGTCGGCGTCGAGGATCGCGTCGGAGGTCATCAGATGACCGACGTTGCGGACGAACAACAGCGAGCGTCCGTGCAGCGTCAGTTCGGAACCGTCGACCGAGGTGTAGGTGCGGTCCTTGTTCAGCGCGCGAGTGAAAGTCTTGCCGCCCTTGGAGACCTCTTCGGTGAGATCGCCCTTCATCAGTCCGAGCCAGTTGCGGTAACCCAGAACCTTGTCGTCGGCGTCGACTGCTGCGACCGAATCCTCGAAGTCCATGATCGTGGTGACCGCAGACTCGAGGAGCACGTCCTTGACGCCCGCTCCGTCGGTCTTGCCGATCGGGCTCTCGGGGTCGATCTGGATCTCGAAATGCAATCCGTTGTGCACGAACAGAATTGCGGTCGGCGCGTCGGCTGTGCCCTGGTATCCCAGCAGCTGTGCCGGCTCCTTCAGACCCACTGTGCTGCCATCGGCAAGCGTCACCGTCAACGAGGCGGCGTCGACGACGTAGCCGGTGGTGCCGACGTGCGAGCCGGAGCTCAACGGCAGCGCCTCGTCCAGGAAGTCTCGAGCGAAGGCGATCACCTTGTCGCCGCGAACCTTGTTGTAGCTCGATCCCTTCTCGGCACCGTCTGCCTCGGGAATGGCGTCGGTTCCGTAGAGGGCGTCGTAGAGCGATCCCCATCGCGCGTTGGACGCGTTGATCGCGAACCGGGCATTGAGCACCGGCACCACGAGCTGGGGACCGGCTGTGGTGGTGATCTCGGTGTCCACACCAGCCGTGCTGATCTGGAAGTCCGCCGGCTCGTCCAACAGGTAGCCGATCTCTTTCAGAAAGGCCTTGTAGGCGGCGCGGTCGTAGTTCGGGCCCGCGTGTTCGCCGTGCCAGGCGTCGACCTTGCCCTGGATCTCGTCGCGAACGGCCAGCAGAGACTTGTTCTTGGGAGCGAGATCGGCGATCACCGACGCGGCACCGGACCAGAAGGCATCGGAATCTACACCGGTACCCGGCAGCGCCTCCTTCTCGACGAAATCGAATAGGACCTTGGCGACCTGAAGTCCACCAGCCTGCACACGATCGGTCATGAATCCCTCACTCTTTCCGGTCTCGGACACCGAAGACGGTGTCCCCACGACAACGATGTCGATGTTACTCGGCAGTAAGTCCGTCGCCGAACTCGCCGCCGATCAGTAAATTCTGGCATCGAGCCATCAACGCCGAGCGTAGAGGTGCCGCTTCGGTGGACAGTTCCCCCTGCGCGCGCACATACTCTGCTCGACCGGCCGCGGTCTCGATTCGAATGGGTTCGAGGTCGTAGTCGCTCAGATCGTAGGGACTCGCCCGCATATCGATCGTGCGCGCGTGCAGCGCCAGCTCGAAACAGTCGGTCAGAAACTCCGAATCGATCAACGGCCCCAGCTTGTAGCACCACTTGTACAGATCCATGGAGGCGTGAATGCACCCGGGCTGCTCGGACCCCATGCGCGACTCCGGGGAGAGCGTCAGCGCGTTGCGCGGTGCGGCGTCGGGGGTGAAGAACCGGAAGGCGTCGTAGTGGGTGCACCGCAACGACATCGAATCGACCACAGCATCGGTTCCGTCACGACCGAGGCGCAGTGGAACCTGCTCGTGCCGCTGGGCCGAGATTCCTCCGCGGTAGACCATCGCCCACTCGTGCAGGCCGAAGCAGCCGAGCAGGGGTGCTCGCTCAGCGGTGGCGGTCAGCAGTCCCAGGATGAATTCGATACTCGCGCGACGGCGCTCGACGAGATCGGACCGCACCCGGTAACCGACGCCCCGGTCGGTCTGTACCTGTTCGTAGGACGCGAACTCGGCATATTCGCGTGCACGTTCACCGGTCAGGACGATGCCGTGACCCGGATTCCACCGGCGTAGTTGACCAGGGCGGTGACTGTAATACGTGAACAGGAAATCCAGCACCGGATGGGTGTTGCCACGTCCTCGGTCGGTCAGATAATCACCGACGAGATGCTCGACCCGCGCCGCGTGCGCAGCCCGTCTGGTGGTCCACTCCGCTTCGGTCATCGACGCCGGGACGGACATCTACGCGTTCCGTGGGGGAGTGCTCGACGAGCTCGATGCAGATTGACCCGGCCGAGGACCGGCCACGCGGTGCGTGCCGTCTCGAACGGTACCGACGAACTCCTCGACCAAATCTTCCAGTGCGACGATCCCGACCGTGGCCCCCGTCGCGTCGTGCACGGCTCCGAGGTGGCTGCTGGCGCGTCGCAACTTGGTCAGTGCATCGTCGAGCACCGTGTCGATGGAGACGACGGGCAGTGCTCGAACGTCGCTCCGTGGGATGACCGTGTCCGGTCCGGCCGATTCGTCGGCCATGTCGTCGAGAACGTCCTTGAGGTGCAGATAGCCGACCAGCGCGCCGGCTGCGTCGCGGACCGGGTAGCGCGAGAAACCGGTCTCGATGACGGCGCGTTCGACCGAGCCCAATGTGGGTCCGAGAGTGTGATCGGGCCCGGACAACTCGATGCTGCGAACCTGGTGGGAAGGGATCAACACCTCGCCGACCGTCCGACCGGACGTCTCGAGAGCCTGCCGCAGTCTTCGGTGCTCCTCGGCGTCGATCAGTCCCTCGGACCGTGATTCGCCGATCATCTGCGACAACTCCACCGCCGAGACCGAAGAACTCAGCTCGTCCTTGGGTTCGATACGCAGCATCCGGAGTGTCAGGTTGGCGCACAGGTTGTAGAACGAGATCAGCGGCAGCGCGACCTTGATGAACACGAGGTGGATCGGCACCAGAATCATGGCGGTGCTCTCCGGACCCGCGATCGCGATGTTCTTGGGAACCATCTCGCCGACCAGGATGTGCAGGACGACCACAAGAGTCAACGCGATGGCGAAGGCGATCGGGTGCAGGAACGACTCGGGGATTCCGACGGCGTCGAGGGGGACCTCGATCAGGTGCGCCACCGCCGGCTCGGCTACCCGGCCCAGGAGAATCGAGCAGATCGTGATGCCGAGCTGGGCAGCGGCGAGCATCTGCGACAGATTCTGACCGGCCTCGATGACACTCTGTGCGCGTTTCTTCCCCTGCGCGAGCAGCGCTTCGAGTCGATCGCGCCGAGCGGAGATCAAAGCGAACTCGGCGCCGACGAAGAATGCATTTCCGGCCAGCAGGAGAACGGCGAGACCGACTCCGAACAGGTCACCCATCGATCTCTCCCTCCGATCTCATTCGAGCCACCGTTGCGGCGTCGACGGGCAACAGCAACACCCGATCTATCCGACGACCGTCCATCCGTATCACCCGTGCCACCCAGCCGCCGTCTCCGTCGAGCGGATCCTCGCTCGCCGGCGGCGGGAGGAGAACCGCGTCCCCCTCGCTCGGGATACGTGCCAACTCGGACAGAACCAGACCACCGATGGTTTCGTACTCGCCCTCCGGGGCGGAATAGCCTGTGGCCGACGCCACTTCGTCGATACGCAGGAGGCCGGCGCAGTCCCAGCCCTCGCCGGAACGCGAGACATCGAGTTCCGGCTCGTCGTGTTCGTCGCGTACGTCACCGACGATCTCCTCGATGAGATCTTCCATCGTCACCATGCCTGCGGTACCGCCGTACTCGTCGACGACGAGCGCCACCTGCATGCCGTCGGCCCGTACCCGTTCCATCACCGCGTCGCCGTCGAGGCTCGACGGTACGACGGGGACATCGCGTGCCAGGGACTCGACCGTTGTCGTACGACGAAGCGCTCCGGCGACGGTGAACGCATGCTTGATGTGGACGACGCCGACGGTGTCGTCCAGATCGCCGTCGACCACCGGGAAGCGTGAAAAGCCGGTGCGCGCCGCAGTTTCGATCAGATCGGCCACGGTCGAGTCTGTGGCGAGCGTCTCGATCTTGACTCGTGGTGTCATCAGCTCCTCGGCTGTGCGATCGCCGAACTGCAACGACCGATCCACCAGTCGAGCCGTGTTCTCGTCGATCGATCCCTGCCGTGCGGACGTGCGCACGAGCGAACCCAGCTCCTGTGGCGACCGAGCCGATCTGAGTTCCTCGGCCGGCTCGATTCCGAGCCGTCGAACGAGCCAGTTGGCAGATCCGTTGAGCCCGTTGATCGCCCACTTGAAGATCAGCGAGAACCCTGCCATGGCGCCTGCGGTGACGCGGGCCGTCGACATCGGTTTCGCGATCGCAATGTTCTTCGGGACCAGCTCACCGAAGATCATCGAGAACGAGGTGGCCAAGATCAGTGCCACGGCAAGTGAGATGCCCGACGCGAGCGTCTCGGACGCGCCGAGCGCATCGGCCACCGGCCGAATGAAGCCGGCCAACACCGGTTCGGCGAGATAACCGGTGATCAGAGTTGTGATGGTGATGCCCAGTTGAGCACCGGAGAGTTGGAACGACAGGGTCTTGTGGGCGTGCAGAACCTGGCGCGAGCGCATGTCGCCGTTCTCGGCCTGAGACTCGACCGCACTGCGTTCCAAGGCAGTGAGGGAGAACTCGGCTGCGACGAACAAGGCGGTACCGGCCGTCAGCGCAACGAAGCCGAGAAGGCTGACGATGGTGAGAAGAGTCGCCATGTCTCAACTCCGTCCGAGCCGGGGCCGTCGAAGCTGAGACAGGAGCATCGCGCCGCCGGACTGCGCGCGGCCGCTGAAATCGGTGTCGCCGGGTTTCTCTCCCGGCTCGATAGAGGATCCCTCCGAAGTGGAACTCTCGTCGTGCTGCTCTGCAGTTGCCGGACCGGCAACCGAAATAGTGGGTGCCTCGGGCACCTGATTCCCTTCTGTATGGTCCGCGCTGTGACCCCACCGGTGCGGGACCTACGATTCGACGGCACCCAGGCACTTGAGTGATCGGCCTCGGGCGCACGGCGAGCGCGGACAACTGTGATTGCTGTTGAAGAGTCTAACCGTGAACCGGGGTCACCACCCGGACGGCAGGGGGCGCCCCTCGGCGAATCCGGCTGCGGACTGAACTCCCAGAACTGCGCGTTCGGCCAACTCGGGGAGACTGCGGGCCCCTGCGTAGGTGCAGGTGCTCCGAACTCCGGCACAGATGTGATCGATCAGATCTTCGACGCCGGGGCGATCGGGATCCAGGCGCATCCGAGAACTGGAAATGCCCTCCTCGAACAAAGCCTTACGGGCCCGGTCGAACGCACCGTCGGTAGCGGTACGTGCGGCAACCGCCCGCTTGGACGCCATGCCGAAGCTCTCCTTGTAGCGATTGCCCGATGCGTCCACCCGTAGGTCGCCGGGAGACTCGTAGGTTCCGGCGAACCACGAGCCGATCATGACGTTCGCGGCTCCTGCGGCCAGGGCGAGCGCAACGTCACGGGGGTGCCGCACGCCGCCGTCGGCCCACACGGATGCTCCCAGTTCTGCTGCTGCAGCGGAACAGTCGGCCACTGCCGAGAACTGCGGGCGCCCGACGCCGGTCATCATCCGCGTCGTACACATCGCGCCGGGACCGACACCGACCTTGACGATGTCCGCGCCGGCCTGCACCAGATCTCGCGTGCCTTGCGCGGACACCACATTCCCGGCAGCGAGGGGCACTCCGAGATCGAGAGCGCGTACAGCAGCGAGAGCGTCGAGCATCTTCTCCTGATGTCCGTGGGCTGTGTCCATCACCAGAACGTCGGCACCGGCTTCGACGAGTGCGGTCGCCTTCTCCGCCACGTTGCCGTTGATGCCGACCGCCGCGGCGATCCGCAGGCGCCCCGATGCGTCCACGGCAGGGGCGTAGATGCCCGTCCGAACCGCGCCGGTTCTCGTCACGACACCCGCCAGCGAGCCGTCGTCCTCCACGACGACAGCAAGGTGTGCATGGGCCGCTTCGATCTTCTCGAACACTTCCTTGGGTGACGCGTGGCGGGGAACGCGCACGAAGTCGGCGGACGCCACGGAACTGAGCCGGGCGAATCGGTCGACGTCGGTGCAGGCGCTCTCGGTGACGACTCCGATGGGCTTGCCGTGTTCGACGATCACGACCGATCCGTGAGCTCGCTTGTGCACCAGCGCCAAGGCGTCGGACACGGACGCGTTGGGCCCGAGCACCACCGGTGTGTCCGCGATCAGGTCACGGCTCTTGACGAATGCGACGGTGTCGGCGACGGCCTCGGTGGGCAAGTCCTGGGGGATGACGGCGATGGCACCGCGCCGGGCGACTGTCTCGGCCATTCGCCGACCCGATACTGCCGTCATGTTCGACACCACGATCGGAATGGTCGTTCCCGAGCCGTCCACCGTGCTCAGGTCGACGTCGAAACGCGAGGTGACATCGGTTCGGTTGGGGACGAGGAAGACATCGTCGTAGGTGAGATCGTAGGGCGGCTGGTGACCATCGAGGAACTGCACGTTGATCGAGACTACCGGTCGGGTGAAGTTCCTGTGTTCGACGCCCGGTCCGACGCCGTCGAATCGGCAGTGTTCGCCGCCTGAGTTCGCGACAGGAGGACGGTGGTGACGATCATGACGGCCACCGCCACCACGATCGTCGCCAGGGCTGCGCCCTCGGTTCTGAGTCTTTCGTCCAGGACCGTCACTCCGATGAACGCTGCACCGAGGGGTTCGCAGATCGTGACGGCCGGCATCGATGCGGACAGCGGCCCCACCTGGAACGCGCGTTGCTGCAAGTAGAAACCGACAACGCCGGATCCGATCAGGGTGTAGGTCTGCCATGCCGTCAGTGCTGCAAATGGATCGGCGTCGACGAGATCGGTCACGAATTTGGTGAGAGCTGCAGCAAGTCCGAACAACAGACCTCCCGCAGCTCCGAGAAGCAGGGCCCGCAGGCCAGGGGAGGACAGCAACAGGCCGCCCACTGCCGCGCCGCCGATCAGGACGGCGGCGACGATCAGAGGCACGATCCACGCTACGAGAGGAGCATCGGTTGTGCCTTCGCTCGGGTCACCCACCACGATGAAGACCGCGAGAGCGGCGGCGAGGAGAAGCGCGAGTGCCCAGGTCGACCCAGGCAGGGAGCGGCGCGCGAATTTCGCCGACATCGGCAACGCGAACAACAGGGCAGTGACGAGCAGCGGCTGCACGACGAGGACCGAACCGACCCAGAGCGCCGCGATCTGTACCGCATAGCCACCCCCGTCTCCGATCACGCCCATCCACCAACGGGGACTACGAACGAGGGCAGACACCAGCGACGTTCCCTCCGGAACGGACGCAGCGGCGCTCTGCTGCGCCACCGCCGCACACGCGAACAGGAATGCCGAAAACAGAGCGAGTACAACCGACAACCAGGGCGAGGTCACCCGCGTCGTCCTCGGCCGGTGCCCCGACTGCCTCCGGTTCGGCCCCGTCGTTCGTGCCGCGCGGGCGCGGCCCCCCGCCGGGCCCCACGCTCCGGCAGATCACCGCGAACGGATCCCGAGGTGTCGGCCATATTGGACAGTGGTCTGCCGATGGGGGTGCGAGCGCCGGTCATGCGGCGCCACGAGACCGGGTCCGCTTCGGTATCGACGACGGTGGCCGAGATTCCCGCTTCGTCTGCCATCGCACGCACCCGAGTCAACTGATCTTCGGTAGCCAAGGTCACGACGGTTCCGCTGGCCCCGGCTCGCGCGGTTCGGCCTGCACGGTGCACGTAGTCCTTGGAATCCATCGGCGGGTCGACGTGCACCACCAACGTGACGTCGTCGACGTGCACACCGCGAGCCGCGACGTCGGTTGCGATGAGAGCGGCCGAACTGCCGTCCGCGAAGGCGGCCAGCGAACGCGTGCGGTGTGCCTGAGTCTTGTTGCCGTGCAACGACGATACGGGTACGCCCAGTCGGCGACACTCGTCGGTGAGTCGATCGACCGCGTGGGTGGTACGGACGAACAGCAGCGTTCGACCGTCTCTGTTGGCGAGTGCGGCAGCTACTTCGGTCTTGTGCGCGCCATCGACCTCGAACACGTAGTGCGCAATGTCGGGCACGCTCACCGATTCGGCAGTGGAGTGCTCCGCCGGATCGTCCATGAAGGTCTCGACCAGGCGGTCGGTGTCCTGGTCGAGGGTTGCCGAGAACAACAACCGCTGGCCGTCGGGCGGAGTCGCGGCCAGCAGGGATTCGATCTGGGGCAGAAACCCCATGTCCACCATTCGGTCGGCTTCGTCGATCACGGTCGTCTCGACGCGATTCAGCGCGATGGAACGTCGCTCGAGCAGGTCGTTGAGACGGCCGGGGGTGGCGACCACGATGTCGACACCGCGCTGAATCTCGCGAACGTTTCGTTCGAGGGGGACACCGCCCACGACACAGACGGTGCGCAGGCCGAACGTGGCACCGTGCAGGTCGAGGACCTCGTGGATCTGGAGTGCGAGTTCCCGAGTCGGTGCGAGCACGAGCCCACGCGGTGCCGCCGGCTCGCTTCGACGACCTGCCAGCCGTACGAGCAGTGGTAGTCCGAACGCAAGCGTCTTCCCCGATCCGGTCGGGGCGCGTCCGAGTACGTCCCGGCCGGCAAGTGCGTCGGGGACGGCAGCAACCTGGATCGGAAAGGGGCGGGACACACCCGCATTCTTCAGCGAATGTACGAGAACCACCGGGAGCCCCAAGTCTGCGAACGATGAAGCGGGTGGAGTGGAGCCTGCAGAACGCCCCTTCGGTGATTGACCCGGCATAGCTGTGACCTTACCGCCGCGTCGAGCGCGCATGGAATCTTCTTGTCGGTGCCGCGCGCAATACTCTGCCGTAGAACGCACGTTCGAATGCGTTCTACATCGCGGTTGCCGTGGGGGCGACCGCTCGCCGAGTGGGGGAGCTATGTGCAGGATGTGTGACGGCTACGGCGTCGACGAGTACATCGGAGATGTGAAGAGCGCCATCGATCGATTCGGATGGGCCTTGCAGTACGTCGAATCGGAGGTCGACCGGGACGGTATCCATCCGGCGTTCTGCTACACCGTCGGTCTCACCGGTTTCGGAAGTCCGGAGATCGTCGTGACGGGTCGCGACCCGAACGAGTCTTCACGAATACTGAATGCGCTCGGCACTTCGGTAGCGTCGGGGCTTTTGGAGGTCGAAGCTGGAATCGGCTGCTGGGCAGCAGGATTCGAGCTTTTCACCATCGACGTACCGGATTGTGTCGACATTCTCCACGCAGCGTCGGACGTGTACGGCAAGGGGTGCTTCAGCGCCGTTCAGGCCGTGTGGAAGGACTGCGACGGTTCGTTGCCGTGGGAGGGCATTCCCTCGACGGTGGTCCAACCGGTGCTCGGTCCGTTGCCCTGCTGACTGCAGTCGTCCATGAACCGGTGGCGCCGCGTGAAGCACGCTGCGCCACCGGCGGACGAGGGTCGGTCAGGCCTCGATCTCGGACCGATCGCCACTCCAGAGGGTGTGGAACTTTCCTTCCGAGTCGGTTCGCTCGTAGGTGTGGGCACCGAAGAAGTCACGCTGACCTTGAGTCAATGCCGCTGGCAGACGCTCTGCCCGCAACGCGTCGTAGTACGAGAGAGACGACGCGAACGCGGGGACCGGAATGCCCAGCGAGGCTGCAGTGATGACGACCCGACGCCAGCTGTCGATGGCGTTCTCGATGGCGTCACGGAAGTACGGTGCCAGGATCAAACTGGGCAGCTCGGCGTTGTCGTCGTACGCGTCCTTGATGCGGTCGAGGAACCGCGCGCGAATGATGCAACCGCCTCGCCAGATCGTGGCCAGGTCGCCGGGATGCAGACTCCAGTCGTATTCGGCGCTGCCCGCGGCGATCTGGTCGAAGCCCTGCGCGTAGGCGACAATTTTCGACGCGTACAGCGCCCGGCTGATGTCGTGTGTGAACTGCTCCGCGTCGGTGGGCTTGTCCGCAAGGGCACCCGAGGCCAGCCCGACGGCCGCCTTGCGCTGCGCCCGCGATCCCGACAGGGCCCTGGCGAAGACCGCTTCGGCGATACCGGTGACGGGAACACCCAGATCGAGTGCGGCCTTGACGGTCCAGCGGCCGGTGCCCTTCTGCTCTGCGGCGTCGACGATCACGTCCACCAACGGCTGACCTGTCTTGGCGTCCACCTGGCGGAGCACCTCGGCGGTGATCTCCACCAGGTAGCTCTCCAAATCGCCGTTGTTCCACTCGGTGAACACGTCGGCGACCTGTGCCGGGGTGTAACCGAGGGCATCGCGGAACAGGTTGTATGCCTCGCCGATGAGCTGCATATCGGCGTATTCGATTCCGTTGTGCACCATCTTCACGAAGTGGCCGGAGCCGTCGGGTCCGATGTGGGTGCAGCACGGCGTGCCGTCCACCTGTGCCGCAATGGACTCGAGCAGCGGACCGAGTGCCTTGTAGGACTCGGCCGGGCCGCCCGGCATGATCGACGGGCCGTTGAGAGCGCCCTCCTCGCCTCCGGAGATTCCGGCACCGACGAAGAGCAGGCCGCGCTCCTTCATGGCAGCCTCTCGACGGATGGTGTCGGTGTACAACGCGTTGCCACCATCGATGATGATGTCGCCCTCTTCCATCGCGCCCGCGAGTTCCTCGATCACCGCGTCCGTCGGGTCGCCCGCCTTGACCATGATGAGGACCCGGCGCGGCTTCGCGAGCGCAGCGACGAACTCCTCGATGGTTTCGGTACGGATGAAGTTTCCCTCGCTGCCGTGCTCGGCGATCAACGCATCGGTCTTGGCGACACTGCGGTTGTGCAACGCGACGGTGTGCCCGTGATGCGCGAAGTTGCGTGCGATGTTGGAGCCCATGACGGCGAGTCCGGTGACTCCGATCTGAGCCAGTTCTTTCGGTTCTGCTGCTGAGGTCATACAGACAGCTTTCCCTGCCGAGCGGCGTCGCGCGAGCCAACCCCTCCAGCAGAACTCAAACCTGGCCGCAGACAACGACAAAAGGTGCCGCATTCGCGAAGAATGCGACACCTCATGTCGTCGAAATATGCTCCGGCCGATTCACGACCGCACGGTTACGAACCGATCAGTGGCTACGATTTGATCAGTGGCTGCGAGCCGGACCGTCGAAACCGTCGTACGAGCGACGTTCCGTGCGGCTGCGGAAGCCACCCGACCGGTGCTCGTCCTGGCGGGGAGCGGATGCCGGGCGACGGTTGTCCGAGCCCCGGTTGTCGGAGCCGCGTCCTTCGTAGCCCCGGCTCTCGGAGCCGCGGTACGAGCTCGAGTCGGTGCGACGCGGGCGGTCACCCTGGTAGCCGCCCTCGCTGCGCGGGTTGGAACCCTGGTATCCGCCGCTCGAGCGCGGGTTCGAGCCCTGGTATCCGGTGCGGGGGCGGTCACCCTGGTAACCGCCTTCACTGCGTGGGTTGGAGCCCTGGTATCCGCCGCCGGAGCGCGGGTTCGAGCCCTGGTATCCGCCGCCGCTGCGGGGATTGGAGCCCTGGTATCCGCCGCTGCTGCGGGGGTTCGATCCCTGGTAGCCGGGACGGCTGTTGCGATCGCGGGGCGAGGACTCGGCGCGCAACGGCTCACCGGTGGGCTTCTTCGCGCCGGTGATGCTGTTGAGCTCGGCCGAACCGGGCGAGACGTTGACAGCAGTGGCCTTGACGCCGGCCATACCGGTCAGACGCAGAACCTGACGACGCTGGTTGGGGAGCACGATCGCGACGACGGTGCCCTTCTCGCCGGCGCGCGCCGTACGTCCTGCGCGGTGCAGGTAGTCCTTGTGATCTGCGGGCGGATCGACGTGAACGACGAGGTCGATACCGTCGACATGGATTCCGCGAGCGGCAACGTCGGTGGCGACGAGGACGGGGGTGCGGCCGTTCTTGAAGCGCTCGAGAACCCGGGTGCGCTGATTCTGTGCCTTGCCACCGTGCAGTGACTCCGCGGCGATACCGAGCGCACGAAGGCGATCGGTGATTCCGTCGCAGCCCAGCTTGGTACGCGCGAACATGATGGTGCGGCCGCCTTCGCGGGCACCGATCTCGGAGAGAACCAGATCCTTCTGACCCCGGTCGACCATGAGGACGTAGTGGTCCATGGTCCGGACGCTGGCCTTGCCGTCCTGAGTGGAGTGCTCGACGTGGTCGGGCAGGAACTGGCGGACCAGCGACTGAACTTCACGATCGAGGGTTGCCGAGAACAGCATGCGCTGTCCGTCCGCCGGAGTGTCGGCGAGGACGGCACGCACCTCGGGCAGGAAGCCCATGTCGGCCATCTGATCGGCTTCGTCGAGTGCGGTGATCTCGATGGAATCGAGGATGCAGGTGCCCTGACGAAGGTGATCGGCGAGGCGGCCGGGCGTGGCGACGAGTACGTCCACTCCGCGTCGGAGCTGCTCGACCTGCTTGTTGAACGGGGTGCCGCCGACGGCAGGCATGACGCGCAAGCCCTGCGCGTTGGCGTAGGGAGCAAGGGACTCCACGACCTGGAACGCGAGTTCCCGAGTGGGAACCAATACGAGCGAACGCGGGCGCTTGGCGGCCGGTCGATCGGTGTGCAGCGACAGGCGCTGAAGGATCGGCAGGCCGAAGGCGAGCGTCTTGCCCGAACCTGTCTGTGCCCGGCCGAGAACGTTCTTGCCGGCGATGGCGTCGGGAAGGGCCTTCTCCTGGATGGGGGACGGCACGGTGATCGAGTTACGCGCCAGTGCGGCGACGACAGCCTCGGGCAGTCCGAGCTCGGCGAAGGTGAAGGCCGGTGCCGCTACGGGCGTCGGGACTGCCGTGGAGTCGGAAGTGGTGGAAACGGGTGTGTTGGAAACAGCGTGGGTCACGCAGTAAAGCCTCTCCGGATTACGGGCACGCCAATAAGCCCGAAGCTGAGAGCACCCGAACGAGAAGGGAAACACGAAAAACAGCCAGAACACATTGATACGAGCCAGGGCACTGTCACCTGGCCATCGATATGCGGATGAGAACCGCATAAAGTGGGGCTGTTTGTGCCATTTCGATTGCTAGGTCGCGATGGCGACCGAGGTCCACTCTACGGGATGGATCGCGAATTGTTCACCCCGAGTCGATGTGACCTGTGCGACGCCGAACAGCCGAGAGCTCACCCGACCAGCTTGCTCAGTTCCTCGAGCCAAGGCATCGCCACATAGATCGTCGGAAGTACGAGGATCACCACAGCGGTCGCGTAGGCAACCGCAGCGATGCGGACGTCGCTGCCGGGACCGCTCAACCGCTGCACCCTGATCAGGGTGTGAGGCCCTCCGGCCGCCATGGCACCTCGCGGTGCGGTGGACCCTGCGCACGCGACCAGTGCCCGAGCCAGCGGGGTGGGTCCGGTCACCTTGACCGCCGAGTCGTCGGCCAACAGCTCGACCAACAACTGCACGCTGCCCAGTGCCGACTTGCTTCGTACGATTCTCGGGAATGCCTCGTTGACCGCGGTGAATGCTTCGAGGACCAAGTCGTGGCGGGCGCGAAGGTGCGACCGTTCGTGGCTGAGGATGGCGGTGATCTCGGCCTCGCAGAGATTGGCGAGCGTTCCCCGACTCAGTACCACCCTCTGACGCAGACCTGGCAGGCAATACGCGATCGGCTCGGCAGCGTCGAGCACGCGGATATCCGCATCGCGCAGACTACGAAAGGGATTCTCGTTCAGGTTGTTTCGATCCAGCAGGTCGACGAGCATGCGGTGCCGAGAGCGGCGACGACGGGTTCGGACCGCCACCTGAACAACGGAGAACATCAGCTTGGCACCGATGCCGAGGGTGATCGCGAGTACGACCACGTACAGGATCCACAGGGGAAGGCCGAGCGCGTCGATTTCGTCGGTGGGTGCTGTGGTGGGACGACCGTCCGGGCCGGGAACCAGAAGCAGTCCGCCGATGGCGAGACCTGAGCTGAATGCCGAGAGCACGGCGGCCAGCGCAATTGCCTGCCACAGAACCAGCGCTGCACGCGGGGACCGATACGGCCAACTGGCGCGAGCGAGCACGGCTGGCACCGGCCCCGCCAGAATCAGCGCGAGTACCGCGAATACCAACGCAGTCGTCGAGTTCATGTCCTCACTTACTACGGCGAGCGTCAGTCCGTCGGACGGCCTTCTCCAGCCGAAGGGGACTCTCTCGTCGATTGTGCCACTTCCAGAGCGGCGAGTGCCTCACGGAGTGCGGCGGCTTCGTCGGCCCCCACCTGTCCGACGAAGTGGACGAGTGCGGCAGCGCGTCCACCGGACGCGGGTGCCTGCGACAACGCGTCGACCATCAGGCTCGCAACCAGCTCGTCTCGTCCGTGGAGGGGCGCATACCGGTGAGCTCGGTCGTCGCGCTGCTGAACGACCAGCTTCTTCTTCGCCAACCGCTGCAACACCGTCATCACCGTCGTGTACGCGAGCTCGCGATGCGTCGCGAGTGCTTCGTGTACCTGTCGAACGGTCTGGGGATCCGTCGACTCCCACAGATGGTCCATCACTGCGCGCTCTAGTTCACCAAGACCAGCCATTCTTCTTACTCTACGGCTACTCCGACGCTGATGCGTACTACCCGTGGTAGTACCTACCGTCAGGGCAGTGTGGGTTCGGTCATAGTCCTGGCGTCTCGAATCGACGGGTCTCCACGGGGAGCACCTCGGGGCGAATATCCTTCTCACGTGATCGTGCCGCCCCGCGGCCCGACTCTTCGAGAAGTGAGCGGAGACGCAAGAGTGGAGTGGTTCGATTCTCTGTCGTTGATCGACGGCCCGGTACCGGTGATCGTGTCCGTTCTCGGCGCGCTCGGTGGAGTGTGGTTGGTCGTCTCGTCGTCGCGGCGATACTCGAGACGTGCACTGCCGATCGCGGCGACGGTTGCGATCGTTGTCACGGCTCTCGGTTACGTGGTGGTCGAGAAGGTATGGCGACCGTTTCCGGATCCGATAGCCACCTCGATCTACGTCTGGATCGGCGTGGGTCTCGCCGCACTGTTCGCGGTGGTCTCCCGCTTGCTCGCAGCTCGTGGGGTGCTGGGCAAACTGACGACGGTGGTGGCAGCGATCCTCGTGGTCGCAGCTGCGGCGCTGCACGTCAACCTGGAGTTCGATGCATATCCCACCGTGGGCAACGCCCTCGGAGTCGAGTCCGCTGCCCGTATCCAGTTCTCGGATGTGCCGGCCGCGGTGGCGCAGACCGTCAGCGGTTCGCCCCTGGATTCGGTGTGGACCGCACCTGCTGATCTGCCGACCGCAGGACGTGTCACCTCGGCACCGATCCCGGCCACCGCGTCCAACTTCTCAGCTCGGGACGCCGAGATCTATCTCCCGCCCGCGTATTTCGCCGATCCTCGCCCGTTGCTGCCGGTCCTGGTGTTGCTCGCGGGTCAGCCGGGTGCGCCCGAGGACTGGCTCAACGGCGGAAAGCTCGCCCAGACCATGGACAACTTTGCCCGTGACCATGCCGGTCTTGCGCCCGTCGTGGTTGTCGCGGACGGCACCGGGTCATCGATCGCCAATCCACTCTGTGTCGATTCGCCGCTGGGGAACGTGGACACGTATCTGTCCCGGGACGTTCCCGATTGGATCGACGCCACCTTGCAGGTGGACCGCGATCGCGCTCACTGGGCGATCGGTGGATTGTCCTACGGTGGCACGTGCTCCATTCAGATGGCGACCAATCACCCCGACGTCTATCCCACCTTTCTCGACCTGTCGGGTCAACGCGAGCCCACCCTCGGGGATCGGGATCGAACCGTGCAGCAGGCCTTCGGCGGCAATTCTGCGGCATTCACCGCGATCAACCCGCTCGACCTGCTCAAATCGCGTCGGTACCCCGACTCGGCCGGTATTTTCGTCGTGGGCTCGGACGACAAGGATTACAAACCGGGTCAACAAGAGATGTACGACGCGGCGAAGGCCGCTGGAATGGATGTGCAGTACGTGGAAGTACCTGGCGGACACAGCTTCGCAGTGTGGTCGGAAGGCCTGCGTCGTGAACTCCCATGGCTGGCAACGAGAACAGGGCTGACTTCGTGAACGTGACCGAGCCGGAGCTACCCGCGACAGTCACCTCGTCGTCGGCAGAGGCCGACGCAGGCGACGTCGCCGGACCTTCGTGGATATCGAAGCGAACCAAGGCGTTGAAGTTGGGATCGTCCGCAGCGATGCGTCAGATTCGCAGATTGTGGTCGCTCATCGTGTTCGGAGCGGTGGGGGCCCCGGTCAGTTTCACGTTGCTTGCGATCGTGTGGTTGACCGGTATCGCTGCGGCCGTGTTCGACGATCGTGGCGAATTGGACAAGTACTTCGCCGTGGGCATCATGCCGTTCGAGCACTGGCACCTGTGGACCCCGCTGACCTCGGGATTGGCGGCTCCCAATATCGCCGGTTGTGTGGTGGCGACTGTTGCCGTTCTGCTCGCCGCTGCGCCTATCGAGCGCCGGACAGGGTCCCGTCGCTTTGCCATCGCTGCGTTCGTCACCCAGGTAGCCGGTTCGCTGCTCGGTCTCGGTCTCGCAGCTCTGGCCAAGACCTTCGATGCCGATTGGGGTTTCCGGCTGCACGTCGGAACCGCGGTAGGTCCGACGACCTGGATATTCGGCGTGGTGCTGGTTGCGACCTCGCGGATGGATACGTTGTGGCGCAGACGGATCCGCGTCGGCGTGCTGGCACTGCTGGTGACGTTGGCCCTGTTCGGTGGGCACCTACAGGACGTGGTTCGACTGGCCGCCGCGGTGATCGGTCTCGTCGTGGGGCCGTGGATCGTCGGTCGGTCGGCACGTGGCCCTCGATTGGCGGGTACCCAACGCGAAGGCCGCGTGCTGGTTGCGCTCATCGTTGCTGCGAGTGCATTGGGTCCGGTTCTGGCGGCCCTGAGCCCCAACGCTGTCGGTCCGTTCGCCGTCCTTCGAGATGTGGTTCGAGGAGTTCCCTACACGGCAGCCGAGGTGCGCGAGATTTGTGCCGATGCGACCACCGATCCGGTGGAGTGCCGTCGCGGTCTGCTCGATCTCAGGCTCGGCGGCGTCGGTCCGACGATTCTGAGCATCATGCCCTCCCTGTTCTTGCTGGTGATCAGCGACGGCCTTCGGCGAGGCAGGCGTTTCGCGTGGGCTCTGGCGATGGTCTCCCAGCTGATCCTGCTCGCACTGTCGGTGGCCAACTTCGCCATTCGGTTCCTGGAGGCCGGCGACGACCAGTCGCTGTTCTACGGACTCGAATCGCCGACCGCGTATCGCACCGCGGTGCCGTTCTTGCTACCACTGATCGTGCTGGTGGTTCTCTTGGTCACGCGCAAGTTCTTCGACGTGTCGGCGCCCTCGGGCACCTACCGGCGGTGGGCGGCGTCGGTGATCGGGGTCGGGGTGGGACTCGGCGTGGTCTACACGGTCGGTGGGTACCTCGCGCGCGGCGGCTTTGCCGATTCGCCGTCGTTCGGTGGTTTGCTGTCGGACTTCCCGCAGCGCCTGATTCCGCCCGTCTATCTGCAATGGCTCGAACCCGCTCTGCTGCCACAGAGCATTCCCACAACCTTGCTGTTCGAGTGGACCGGCGTGGTGTTCTGGTCGGTGGTCTGTGTTTTCGCTGCGAGCACCTTCCTGACTCCGGTGTACGGGACGGAGACCGACGCGACCGAACGGGCGCGCGGACTGCTCATGGCGAGCAGCGGTTCGGCGCTGTCGTGGATGACGACCTGGCGCGGAAACAAGTACTGGTTCGGCCCCGACGGCCGCAGTTACGTCGCCTACCGCGTCATCTCGGGTGTAGCTCTGACCACCGGCGATCCAGTGGGTCCGCGAGAGTCGTTGCGGGACAACGTCGTCGAATTCGCCGAGTTCGCGTCGAAGAACGGCTGGATACCGTGTTTCTATTCCGTCACCCCCGATGTTCGCCGCATCACCGATTCTCTCGGCTGGGGCGGAATCCAGGTGGGTGAGGAGACGGTGCTCGACCTGGACGGAATCGCTTTCACCGGCAAGCGTTTCCAAGACGTGCGCACGGCACTGAATCGGGCGAAGAAGGCGGGTGTCGTAGCCGAATGGATTCGTTTCCCGTCGGCACCACTGGCCATCACCGATCAGATCACCGCGATTTCGGAGGAATGGGTAGCAGACAAGGGCATGCCCGAGATGGGGTTCACCCTCGGCGGTCTCGAGGAGGTCGACGACGAGAACGTCCGCTGCCTGATCGCGGTCGACGAGCATCGGACCGTGCACGGCGTGACCTCGTGGATGCCGGTGTACGAGGACGGCGTCATCGTCGGATGGACGCTCGACTTCATGCGCCGTCGTTCGGAGGGCTTTCGGCCGACGATGGAATTTCTCATCGCGTCGGCTGCTCTGCTGCTCGAGCAGGAGGGTGCCAGATTCCTCAGTTTGTCCGGCGCACCGCTGGCAAAGGTCGACGAGAAGCAACCCGAACACGTCTCCAGCGCAGAGCAGTCGACCCTGTCGGGACTGCTCGAACGGTTGCTCGACGTGCTCGGACGCACCCTCGAACCCGTCTACGGATTCCGTTCTCTCCTGGCATTCAAATCCAAGTTCCAGCCTCGCTACGAACCGATGCACATGACGTTCGCGGATCCGGCCGCACTGCCCAGTATCGGTAACGCGATCGGTCGGGCCTACCTGCCCGACGTGTCGATCGGTCAGGGGTTCAAGCTGGTGCGCACCATGATCGAGCGGTGACCGCGGCTAGACGGCTGTGGATGGGCCCGCGGCGGAGTCGTCCGCGGACCTGACAGGCCCTCCGACCGACCCGTACACGTGCCGGGTCCCGATCGGAACGATGAGAGGTCGATCGGACATCGGGTCTTCGATCACGGTGGCCTCGAGGCCGAAGACGTCGAGCAACAACTGCTCCGATATGACGTCCTGAGGTCGGCCGGAAGTAACGATCTGCCCCTGCTTCATGACGATCAACCGGTCGCTGTAGCGAAGTGCAAGATTGAGATCGTGCAGCACCATCACGATCGTCCGTCCGAGCTCGGCGTGCAGTCGATCGACGAGATCGAGGACCTCGATGGAGTGTGCGAGGTCGAGGTACGTCGTCGGCTCGTCCAGCAACAGGATGTCGGTGCCCTGGGCCAGCGCCATGGAGATCCACGCTCTCTGACGCTGACCGCCCGAGAGTTCGTCGACGGGTCGGTCGGCGAGGTCGCCGACTCCGGTCAACTCGAGTGCGTTCGCCACCTCGGCCTCGTCGTCGGAGCTCCACTGCCTTATCCACGATTGGTGGGGATGACGACCACGTGAGACGAGGTCTGCGACAGTCAGACCTTCGGGGGCGGTCGGGGCCTGCGGCAACATGCCGAGAGTCCGGGCAACCTCTTTGGTCTTCATCGAGGAGATCGCTCGGCCGTCGAGCATCACACTGCCCGCCTTGGGCTTGAGCAAGCGACCGAGCGAACGCAGGAGCGTCGACTTCCCGCAGCCGTTGGGTCCGATGACCGTGGTGATGACTCCGGTGTGAATTTCGAGGTCGAGGTGCTCGACAATGGTGCGATCGCCGTAACCGAGGCTGAGATCCTGCGCGATCAGACGCGAGGGGTGGCTGGTGGTCATACGGAAGCCTTTCGATTACTGCGAACGAGAAGGTACAGAAGGAACGGTCCGCCGAGGGCCGAGGTGACGATGCCGACCGGAAGTTCGACCGGCAGAATCGTTCGAGCGATCAGATCGCTCGCTACGACGAGTAATCCACCGAGCAGTGCCGACGCAATGATGGGCGGACCAGGCGTTCGCAGGATTCGGAGTGCGATCTGTGGCGCTGCCAGTGCAACGAATCCGATGGGTCCGGCCGCGGCAGTGGCGATGGCGGCAAGAGCGACGGCGGACAAGAGCATCATGGCCTGGCTGTGTTGCAGGCGTATTCCGAGCGATCGGGCGTTGTCGTCACCCAGGCGTAGCGCGCCCAGGGTGAACGTCGCGATGACCGTGCCACCGCCGACGAGTACGACAGCGGCCGCGACCGGCCAGACCGACGCCCAGTTGGCACCGTTGAGTGAGCCGTTGAGCCACACCTGAGCGCGCGAGACGTCGTTGATGTCGGCGCTGATCAGTAGCCATCCGATGACGGCAGTAAGCATGGCGTTGACCGCAATTCCCACCAGGATGAGCCGGAAACCGTCGACACCTTTTCGCCAGGCGAGGGTGTAGATCGCGATTGCGGTGAGCACACCGCCGATCAAGGCCGCAAGCGGCAGGCCCAGAGTGGCGAGCAGACCGCTGAAGCTGCCGCCTCCGCCGAGCACGATCAGCGCGACGGCTGCGGCACTGGAACCGGCGGTGATACCGAGGATGTCGGGGCTGGCGAGCGCGTTGCGGGAAATCGACTGGGTGATGGCTCCGGAGATACCGAGGGCAGCTCCGACGAGGAGGCCGGTGAGCGATCGAGGCAGCCGCAGATCCATGACGATGAAGCGCTCGATCCTCGAGCCGCCTCCGAGAAGTACGTCGAGAACCTGTGCGATCGACAGAGGAAAGTCACCACGTCCGATGTTGATGCACATCACCAGCACGAGGGCTGCCGCCAGCAGGACGGTGGCGATGACCATCAGCGGTCGTCGGACCAAGGAAATGGGGCCGAGACGAAACGCGGGTCGGGCGCGAACGACGCCCTTGTCGGACGACGGCGGTGTCGACTGCAGATCGGTTGTCACAGGCCGACCAACTTCCGACGACGAACGAGAGCGATGAAGAACGGCGCGCCGATCAGGGCCAGAACGATGCCCACCTGGAGCTCACCCGGGCGCACGACGACCCGTCCGACGACGTCGGCGATCATGAGCATCACACCGCCCATGAGGCTTGCATAGGGGACCAGCCAGCGGTAGTCGGGTCCGGTCACCGCTCGGGCGATGTGCGGTACGACGAGGCCCACGAAGGCGATCGGCCCGCATGCTGCGGTCGCTGCCCCGGTCAGCAGGGTGATAGCGAGGATCCCGACGGTACGGGTGACCGCAATGTTGGTCCCCAGTGAGCGCGCGACATCCTCACCGAGGCTCATGACGTTCAGGCCGGGAGTGCTCGCGACTGCGATGAGGACGCCGATCACCAGGAACGGCAATACCTGCCACAACACGTCCAGGCCGCGTCCTGCGACCGATCCGACCACCCAGAAGCGGTAGCCGTCCAGACTGGTCTGATCGAGCAGGACGACGGCGTTGGTCATCGCCGAGAGGAAGAATGCGACGCCGGCCCCGGCCAACGCGAGATTGACCGGACTCGATCTGCCCGACCCGATCGACGACAGTCCGAACACGACGACGCTCGCCGCCGCCGAACCGGCGAACGCGAACCACAGGTATTGACTCGGCGAGGTGAACCGGAACAGGTAGATGGCCATCACGACGAAGAACGCCGCGCCCGAGTTGAGGCCCAGCAGGCTGGCGTCGGCCAACGGGTTGCGTGTGTGCCCTTGGATGAGAGCGCCTGCGATGCCGAGCGCAATACCCACGACCAGTGCAAGCACAGTGCGGGGAACTCGCAGCGTGCGCACGATGATGTCGGTGTCGGTACCCGTCGAATTCAGCAGGGCGTGGGCTATCTCGGCGAAGGTCAGGGGTCGAGCGCCGATGGCGATGCTGGCGAGAATTCCGGCCACGAGAGCGGCGACGAGTACGGCCAGGCCAAGCAATCTCCGGCGCCGAATGGCAGCGACCGAACCGTCCTTGGGAATGGGCTCGAATCCTTCTGCTGCAGCGACCTTTTCGCGCACCACCTCCGACGACGCAGAGCCGATCCGAAACTGGCGACGCAGCGCTCGACGTGCGCCGATCGGGCCGTGGGTGACGGTGTCTCGCAGCGTCAGCCCCAGCCATCGCTTGCCGGTGCTCTGGCCGTCGTTGCCGTCGCGGTACCCGCGGTTCCAGACGAACAGAGCCAGAGCGACGCACACCGAAATCGCGCCGAATACGAATCGGTCCGCTTGTCCGCCCCCGTTGTCGTCACGCAGTGCGTCGACGATCGACCATCCGACGAACAACGGGACCACGACGATCAGGGCGTCGATGGCGCCTGCCGCGATGCAGGAGCTCCGCGGCGGCGGGCCGTCGGGCACGTTCTCGGTCCCGTACTGCTCATCGGGAGACCGGCGAGCGCCGTGCGGGCCGAGTAGCGGAGCTGTGGTCACAGTGTCGTGACTCCTCGCTGTATCGAAGGGACTCGTTTAGGTTACGGAACCCTTGCTTTCCATGTGAGGTGAGGTAAGGGTAGCGGTACCTGATTCCCAAAATTATCTGGTTAGGCTAACCTACATAACGAGTCGGGGTGCGACGAATCCACCCGCCACGAACTTCAAGGAGCGATCAGGTGTCAGTTGCAACGGCGGCATTCTCCAGCTGGGCCGATGTTCATCGATTCTCGAACCGATCCGATGGGACGGCCCAGTTGGCCGACTCGTGTGAGACTCTTCGCGCGCTCAATCCCGATTACCCGCGGATGTACGCGGTGGCTGCCATGGCGAACGAGGGTAAGCGCCGGTGGTGGCAGTTGGCCGTCGGTCTCACGGACGGACGTGTCGAGCGGATGTACAGCCGGTCGCTCGAGGATCTGGACGTGCCGGAGGCTGCTGCAGTTCAGGTGGCCACTGCCTTGATTCACGCTGTGGTCGGCCGAGTATCCGCGCTGCTGGTCCTGGAGGCCCGGGCGTGGGATCCGGGCATCGACAACATGTGGATCCACATGGACAGCGACGGTGGAATCGATTGGGCGGGTGTCGCGTCGCCGATCCTACGGGTGCTGCCCGGCGATCCCTCGGCGGGTGAGCCCGGCACGGTCACCCTTCCGTGCGAGGAGGCTCTGCTCGTCTGGACGGCGCATCGCTGCACGACGTCGCTCGGTGCGGTGTTTCGCGCGATTTCGGAGCGCGCTCCGCTCGATGTTCGCGTCTTCTGGGCCCTGGTCGGGGACGCGATTCTCGGCGCGTCGACGTACGTTCCGATTCTGGCCGGGGCGAGCGCGTCCGACGGAGCTCGTCGGGGTCAAATGCTGCTCGACGCCATGGTCGACGCAGGCGCTCCCGTCCGGTCACGCGCCGGGGTTCCCGGACGAGCGAGACTTCGGGTGTCCTGAAGCTCTTGCGCCGTTACTAAGGTTTGCCTATGCTGACTACATACCAACGGACCGCGCCGGAGTCCTGAGGGCTGCAGTGACTCCCGGTCCTTGCCACGGTGGGCCTCTCGTTCTTCACGAACGGGAGGCCCACCGATTTTCGTGGGTCGACCGTCGTGTAATTCTGATGGAAAGTCGGCTGCACGGTCGGCCCACATGTTTCGACGCAACCGGAGGCAGTGCAATGACGGACTCGAACGGCACCACGGAAGAGACGCCTTTCGACGCCTTGACGCCGGAACAGTTGACCGAGCTGTGCCACCGTGGATTCGACGGAGTCGTCGGTCTGAAATACCTCGCGGTGTCCGGCGAGGACGTGCGCGCGGAGTGGACAGTGACTCCGCAGCTCCATCAACCCGCAGGAATCATGCATGGTGGCGTCCTGTGCGCGGTGGTCGAATCGGTGGCCAGCATCGGCGGATCGGCCTGGTTCGGGTCACGTGGACACGTGGTCGGCGCCAACAACAACACCGACTTCCTGCGAGCCACGCGATCGGGAACCTTGGCCGCACACGGACATCCGATTCATCGTGGACGCACCCAGCAGCTGTGGCAGGTGGACATCTCCGACGAGACCGGACGCTTGGTAGCTCAGGGCAGAGTCCGACTGGCAAATATCGAAAACACTGCACATCTGGGACAGTGATGCCCATGACGGGCTACAACCAGCATCCAGATTCACCGGTCACCGCGCTGACTCCCGACGCTCTCGATCGCCTCGAGACACTCTTCGGGCCCATCGACGAGGATCTGGCGCGGCACTATCCCGGGGACCGCATCGGCGGGCAGCCTTCCCACACCGTGTACGTCTCGGCGGCGGAAGCCTCGGCGAATGTGCCCGCCGAGTGGGGCGCTGCATCCTCCGCGATTCTGGACGCTCACCCCGAGGCATTCGCCGAACTCGACACTGCGAACGTTCTGCCCCTGGTTCGTGCGCGATTGAGCACGGCCCCCATCCAGGACCTCCGATTCGATTTCGAGGACGGGTACGGATGGCGGTCGGACGTCGTCGAAGACCGTCATGCAACGGCCGCGGGTGCAGCGTTGGCGGCCTTGGCGAAAGATGCCGATGGTCCGACCTGGTTGGGTATTCGTTCCAAAGGACTTGCAGCACACGAGCGTCGGCGCGGGATTCGCACCCTCGAGCTCGTTCTGGACGGGGCCGGGGGAGTGCCCGACGGTTTCGTGTTCACCGTGCCCAAACTGCGCGCCACCTCGCAGGTGGCCGCGGTGGTCGCGTTGTGCGAGGAACTCGAGCGCGCGCACGGCCTGCCCGATCGCGCCCTTCGATTCGAGTTGCAGATCGAGAGTCCCCAGGCGGTCATCGGGGCCGACGGTACGACGACTCTCGCACGGGCGATCACGCGCGCCGACGGCCGCTGCACGTCACTGCACTACGGAACCTACGATTACAGCGCCGCGTGTGGGATCACGTCCGCGCAGCAGTCGCTGGCACATCCGGTGGCGGACCACGCGAAGAACGTCATGCTGGTGGCAGCCGCGCAGACCGGAGTGTGGGTGTGCGACGGTTCGACCCAGGTTGTTCCCACCGGCAGCCCGGAGCAGGTTTCGGCGTCGGCGCGGCGGCACTTCGATCTGGTGACGAGGTCCCTCGAACGCGGTTTCTACCAGGGCTGGGACATGCATCCCGGGCATCTGGTGACGCGGTGGCTGGCCACCTTCGGTTTCTTCCGCCACGCCATGCCGGTCGCGGCTGCTCGACTCGGGGGCTACCTCGATCGTCAGGGCGGTGAGGTGATGGACGAACCCGCCACCGCGCAGGCGTTGGCCGGCGTGCTGGTGCGAGGCCTCGACGCGGGTGCGTTCGGCCTCGCCGAACTGCAGGCAATTGCCTCGGGAATCGACCGAGACGTCCTGCGGGGACTGCTCGATCGATCGGTGACCGTGCCCCTCGGGTGAGGCGCGAACCGGCGCTCCGCTGCCGGGCTGCCTCGAGCGTGTCAGAATTGCCGAGCACCATCACCGATCGGGACGGAGAACTCCAATGCGGTTGTCTCCGCACGAGCAGGATCGACTGCTCGTCAGCTATGCGGCCGAGCTCGCGCGTCGTCGTCAGGCTCGAGGCTTGAAGCTCAATCATCCCGAGGCCATCGCGGTCATCACCGATCACCTTCTCGAGGGTGCCCGGGACGGGCGATCCGTTGCAGATCTGATGTCCTCGGGGCGCGAAATCCTCACTGCCGACGATGTCCTCGGTGGGGTTCCCGAATTGCTTCCCGAGGTGATGGTCGAAGCGACCTTTCCCGACGGCACGAAATTGATCACCGTGCACGAGCCGATCTCACCCAAGCGAGGTGACGGTCACCTGATTCCCGGCGAGATCATCACCGTCGCAGGGGACATCGAGATCAACGAGGGTGCCGAGGTGATCACGATGGTCGTCGTGAACGGCGGAGATCGGCCGGTTCAAGTGGGCTCACACGTGCACTTCCCACAGTCCAACACCGCCCTGCAGTTCGATCGTGAGCGTGCCCACGGCCACCGCCTCGATATTCCGGCGGGCACAGCGGTACGTTTCGAGCCCGGCATCGAACAGACAGTTCGGCTCGTGCCTCTCGGTGGCACGCGCGAGGTCCACGGTTTGAGCATGACACCTCCCGGAAAGTTGGACAGCTGATGGCGCGTCTGAGCCGTAGTCGATACGCACAGTTGTTCGGGCCCACCACGGGTGATCGAATTCGCCTGGCAGACACGGATCTTCTGATCGAGGTCACCGAGGACCGCAGCGGCGGCCCGGGCAACGCGGGGGAGGAAGCGGTCTTCGGCGGCGGCAAGGTGATCCGCGAGTCGATGGGTCAATCGCGTGCTACCCGCGCAGACGGAGCTCCCGACACGGTGATCACCGGGGTGGTTGTCGTCGACTACTGGGGAATCATCAAGGCCGACCTCGGTATTCGCGACGGGCGCATCGTGGCATTGGGCAAGGCAGGCAACCCCGACACCATGACCGGAGTCCATCCCGATCTGGTGATCGGGCCCTCGACCGAGATCATCGCAGGCAACGGAAAGATCGTCACGGCCGGCGGCATCGACTGTCACGTCCATCTGATCTGCCCGCAGATCAAGGAGGAAGCTCTCGGTGGAGGCATCACCACCGTGATCGCCGGCGGCACCGGACCCGCCGAAGGAAGCAAGGCCACCACGGTCACCCCGGGTGCATGGCACCTGTCCCGGATGCTCGAAGCTCTCGATGACTGGCCGATGAACATCGTGCTCCTCGGCAAGGGCAACACTGTCAACCCCGACTCCATGTGGGAGCAATTGCGCGCAGGCGCATCAGGATTCAAGCTGCACGAGGATTGGGGCTCGACCCCTGCTGCGATCGACGCGTGCCTGCGAGTATGTGAGGACGCCGGTGTGCAGGCCGCGCTCCACTCGGACACCCTGAACGAGGCCGGCTTCGTCGAGACCACCCTCGCTGCGATCGACGGCCGTGGAATTCACGCCTATCACACAGAAGGCGCGGGCGGCGGGCATGCACCCGACATCATCACCGTGGCAGCGCAAGGGCACGTACTGCCCAGCTCGACCAACCCGACGCGTCCCCATACCGTCAACACCCTCGACGAACATCTCGACATGCTGATGGTGTGCCATCACCTGAGTCCGTCCATTCCGGAGGATCTGGCCTTCGCCGAAAGTCGTATCCGGCCGTCGACCATTGCGGCCGAGGATCTGCTGCACGACATGGGTGCGATCTCGATGATCGGCAGCGATGCGCAGGCAATGGGCCGGATCGGCGAGGTCGTTCTGCGTACCTGGCAGACAGCACACGTGATGAAATCTCGTCGGGGGTTCCTCTCCGGAGACAACGGGGCCGACAACAACCGCGTCATGCGGTACGTCGCCAAGTACACGATCTGCCCGGCCGTGGCCCACGGGCTGGACGACGAGATCGGCTCGATCGAGCCGGGAAAATTGGCCGATCTGGTGCTGTGGGATCCGGCGTTCTTCGGTGTCCGTCCGCACATGGTCGTCAAGGGCGGAATGATCGCCTGGGCGGCTATGGGCGATGCCAACGCGTCCATCCCGACCCCGCAACCCGAGCTTCCGCGTCCGATGTTCGGGGCCTCGCCCAAAGCAGCTGCCGCGACATCGCTGCACTTCGTCGCTCCCCAGGCAATCGAAGATGGACTTGCCGGCCGCCTGAACTGCGATCGCCGGCTCGTTCCGGTCAAGAACGTCCGCAGCGTCAGGAAGTCCGACATGGCTCTCAACGACGCCATGCCCGACATCGAGGTGGATCCGGACACCTTCACGGTGCGCATCGACGGCGACGTGTGGAAAGAACAGCCGGCAACCGAACTGCCGATGGCGCAGCGATACTTCCTCTTCTGATGACGGCTGCTCGTCTGCAGGTGACAACGCTTCTCTCACTTGCCGACTCACGTCTGCCCACCGGTGGACACGTGCATTCCGGTGGAGTGGAGGAGGCGATCGCCTCGGGTTTCGTCCGAGACATCGCGACACTCGAGGCTTTCTTGCGACGTCGTATCAGGACCTCCGGTGCCACCATGGCGTCGGTGGCTGCAGCGATCGTCCACGGCTCGCTCGGCACCGAAGGTGCCGACGCCGAGTGTGACGCTCGGACGCCGTCTCCGGCGGCCAGATCCGCGTCACGCGCACAGGGTCGCGGTCTGCTCCGATTGGCCAAATCGGCTTGGCCGCATCATGATTGGACAACGATCGGCCGTAAGCCGCACCTTCCCGTGGCTGCAGGGCACGTGGGACTCGCGTGCGGGCTGTCGGTTGCCGATACAGCGGCTGTGCAGGTGTACATCACCATGACCGGTTCGGCGATCGCGGCGCAGCGTCTGCTGGCGCTCGATCCGGCCGAGGTTGCCGCATGCACCATCCGGTTGGGCGACTTCTGTGACGACGTGACCGCCTCGGTGTGCGAATGCCTACCCGAGCTGATGGAGTTGTCGGATCCGTTGCTGGACATGTTCGCCGAAGCCCACGCCGTCCGCGATCGTCCGTTGTTCGTATCCTGAAATTCCGATCCACTGTTTCGACCGACTGTTCTCGAACAATGAAGGAGATGTCATGCCCCCGCACCTGATCGACGGTGAGCCCCACGACCACGGACTGGATCGTCCGAAACGCGCGCGGGAGGCAGGCGAGGCGCTGCGAGTGGGAATCGGTGGACCGGTCGGTTCCGGAAAGACCGCATTGGTGGCTGCCCTGTGTCGCCAGCTTCGTGACGAGCTGTCGCTGGCTGTTCTGACCAACGACATCTACACGACCGAGGACGCCGACTTCCTGCGTCGGCATGCGGTGCTGCCGGACGAGCGCATCACGGCCGTACAGACAGGTGGCTGCCCGCACACCGCCATTCGCGACGACATCACGGCCAATCTCGACGCCATCGACGACCTGATCGAGAACAATCCGCCCCTGGACCTCATTCTGGTCGAGTCGGGCGGAGACAATCTCACCGCTACGTTCTCGTCCGGTCTCATCGATGTGCAGATCTTCGTCGTCGATGTCGCAGGCGGCGACAAGGTTCCGCGCAAGGGTGGACCCGGTGTGACCTTCTCCGATCTGTTGGTGGTCAACAAGACAGATCTGGCCCCCTACGTCGGGGCCGATCTGGGTGTGATGGAACGCGATGCGGCACAGGTGCGCGAGGGCCGACCGACTGCGCTGATCTCACTCACCGACGACCCGGCCGCGACCACGGTACTCGCGTGGATTCGCGAGCAGCTGAAGGTCGTTGCCGATGCCGACGCGCATGCCCACACGCACTGAGCGTCGATGCACACCGAGTTCTGCATCGATGCGAGCCTGCATCGCAGCCCACGCATCACCTCGGTGGGCGGCCTTGCCGGTCGGCAGACCGGGCCGGATACGGTCCACCTGATCGGAACCGCCGCAACGCCACTCGGTGGCGACACCATCACCGTCAGAATCTCCGTGGCGGCCGGCGCACACCTGGAGGTCCGCAGCGTCGCGGCGTCGCTGGCGATGCCCGGTGGGCAGCTGCGTCATTCGTCGGCGCAGTGGCACGTCGAGGTGGGTGCGGGTGCGTCTCTGATCTTCGATCCCGAGCCGATGGTCGTCGCGTCGGACGCGTCGCATTCGGTGGTCAATACTATTGCGCTGCAACAGGATTCGAACTTGTGGTTGCGCGAGCGGACGCAGATCGGGCGTTTCGAGGAAGCGTCGGGTCGGTGGACCAGTGCGATGCGCTGCGACGTCGGAGACACTCCGTTGTTGCGCCACCGGGTGGAACTGGGCGAGGGATCGATCTCGCACGACGCGTTGTGGGCTCCACTGTCGATGTCGAGTACGTTGCAATACCCCGATGATCGTGCGTCCGAGGTCGATCTGCGCGGCGGAAGCGTTCGGCTGGCTCTGGCAGGAGGCGGCTCGCTGACTACTTCGGCGGGGCACCGCCTGCCGCCCAGTGATCCGAGTACGTGAGAGCGGCACGCCGAACGAAGAATCGCATCGGCCGACGGTGTCCGGTCGGCCGATGCGATGTCTCGAAGCTGGGGGTCAGCGGTGGGTCAGCCCGCTGCCTTCTCGCGTTCCTGTTCCGTCTCGGCGGTGTCCGGCTCGACGGCACCCGCGCGTTCGAGAGAATTCAGTTGTTCGATGGCCAACCTCGCGAACACCTGCTGTTCGGTCGATGCCATCTGGGCGCGACCGCGGCCGAGGAAGGTCACGAACCAGGAGATGACGGTGGTGATTCGACTGCGGTAGCCCACGAGGTAGTACAGGTGCAACGCAAGCCACATCAGCCATGCGATGAAGCCACCGAACTCGAGCTTGCCGACCTTGGCGACTGCGTTGAACCGCGACACCGTTGCCATCGAGCCCTTGTCGAAGTACTTGAACGGCGCACGCTGAGCAGGGTCGTCCTCGCCCTTCACCGATGCCTTGATCCGCTTGGCGGCGTACGTCGCTCCCTGAATGGCGCCCTGCGCCATGCCCGGTACATCCTTGACCGACATGAGGTCGCCGACCACGAACACGTTCGAGTGGCCCTTGACGGTCAGATCGGGTTCGACGAGCACACGTCCGGCCCGGTCGGTCTCCGAACCGGACTGATCCGCGAGCTGCTTGCCGAGGGGGCTGCCCTGAACGCCTGCCGACCAGACCTTGCACTGCGCCTCGATGCGACGCGTCGTGCCGTCCTTCTCCTTGACGGTCAGGCCGTCGTTGTCGACGTCGGTGACCATCGCGTTGAGCTGGATTTCGACGCCGAGCTTCTCGAGTCGTTCCGCGGCCTTGCGGCCGAGCTTCTCGCCCATCGGCGGCAGTACGGCGGGCGCTGCGTCGAGCAGGATCACGCGGGCGTCGCGAGGATCGATGTTGCGGAAAGCTCCGTCGAGCGTTCGGTCGGCGAGCTCGGCGATCTGCCCGGCTAGTTCCACACCGGTGGGGCCGGCCCCGACGACGACGAAGGTCATGAGGCGGTCCTTCTCCTCCTGATCGTCGGAGAGTTCCGCCTGCTCGAACGCGCCGAGAATGCGTCCCCGCAGTTCGAGTGCGTCGTCGATGGTCTTCATGCCGGGCGCGAACTCGGCGAAGTGATCGTTGCCGAAGTAGGACTGCTGCGCGCCGGCTGCGACGATCAGGCTGTCGAAGGGAGTGACGGTGATGCGCTCGAGCAGCTTCGACGTCACCGTCTTGGCCTCGAGGTCGATGTTCAACACGTCGCCCAGCAACACCTCGGCGTTCTTCTGCTTGCGGAGAATGACGCGGGTGGTGGGAGCGATCTCGCCGACGGACAGGATGCCCGTCGCGACCTGGTAGAGGAGCGGCTGAAAGAGGTGGTGCGTCGTCTTGGCGACGAGGGTGATGTCGACGTCGGCCTTCTTGAGCGCCTTGACGCCGAACAGACCTCCGAACCCGGAACCGATGACGACGACACGATGACGCTTCGATTCGACCGGTTGGATGCTCATTACCTGCTCCCTAGACGTTGAGATGTAGCCACAACGGTAGCCGCCATCCTTCGCGGCGTCTCGGCGAGGTGGCTGTACCGGTACAGAGCGGGGAGCGCAGCGGAAACTAGCGGCTGCCCACCGCTCGCTTCGCCAGTTCCACGGTCGCGGCCCGCAGTTCCCCAGCCGAGTCGATCGGGGTCGCGTAGCCGACCCTGGTGTACGCGACTCCGCGCGGCGTGAGCACCTTCAGGTCGAGTCCGTAGCGGTCTGCGGCGGTGCATTCGGCGGACGTGGCATCGGGATAGCCACCCAGTTCGCGGGCCATCGCCATCAGAGACGTCGAGTGGTCGGCGTTGAGGTGCTCGATCGCGTACGCGGAGGTGGGCGATACCGGATCGGGTGCGGCCTCGGCGTAGTCCTCGGCAGTTGCCGAATCCATCCGCCCGTATCCGCCGACCCAGCGGACCCGATGCACGCGCATGACCCAGAGCGTGAAGTCGCTGTAGTCGAGGTAGTACTTCGCCGCAGGAACCCCCGCGAGATGCGCCTCGCGGGCAGCAGACAGCTCGTCTCCCTCGGGGCGTTCGACCACGCCGGCCAGAGTGATTCGGCCGGACGCCAACGGATCGGTCTGCGATTGCGGTGCCACGATCGACAGGCTCGCGCGCTGATCGCCTGCGAGGTTGCGCCCGTGCTCGGCCATCCGCGACACACACAGAACCGGAGCGCCGCCGTGCAATCCGTACGTGACGAACGATGCCCAGGGATCGCCGTCCGCGGTCAGGCTCGCAAGGGTCGCAATGTTGGTGGACGCGGCGATCGTGCGCGCCTCCTCGGCCGCCGAGGGACGACGGTCGGCGACCACGGGAGACAGGGGAGGGGGAACGGACGGAGCGTCACCGGGGTCGCCATGATCGAGTGCCATGCGCAGAAGCTTAGGCGACGACCTACAGGAGGTGTCGGGCATGAATCAGAGCGTCGGCGAGCAATGCGACACCGAGCACGACGAAGATGACGCGCACCGTCGGCGGGCCGTACCGCGTCAAGCCACGCACGGTGGTGACGAACGCCCGCCTGGAACGTCGACTCTTCCTGGACGCCAGAATCAGGACGAGGATGGGCGGAATCAGTGCGATCAGGCAGTAGACGACGACTATGGCCGGCCACCACTGCGGGCGGGGAACATAGGTCGAGAGCATCGTCAGCCCGGCGAGGTACGGCACTGCCGTCGGGCCCTGCACCAGACCGATCGTCAACCCTGTCAGGGCGACCACGGGAATGCTGGAGCCGGCTCGGGCGGCCCATGCCGGTGGGCGACGCTCGGCGGTGCGCAGCGCGCCGAGGCTGATCAGGACCAGCCCGACGACGAACTCCGTGCGATACCGGACCGTGGGAGTGACGGTGAAGTCGAACAGATCCGTGACGAAGTCGATGCCGAGAACGGTGACAATGCCGAACGCCGTCGTCGCCGTGAACACTCCGCCGACGAAGGCCAGCCCGGCTCGGAACGGCGACCGCCGTGTGGTTCTCGAGTGCACCGCAATAGCGGCAGTGACGCCGATCAGCAAGACGTCGAGCGAATCGAGTATCGCAAAGCCGACGAGCGCGAGCAGCAAAGTCACCATGGAAGGTTCAGGGTATCGGTCAGGTGAAGGCGATATCTTTCGTCGCCACTGCCGCCGCGGTACGTCCGGGCGCGGTCTGGTTGTCCCAGTACAGATTGGTGTGTGCGATGACCTGCTCGGGCAGGGGAGCTCCCCATTTCGTCAGGTCTTCCGTCGTGTGAGCGTCGCTCGCCAGCGTGACGTCGTATCCGCGCGCCAGAGCGCCGTGAAGGGTGGATCGGACGCAGAAATCGGTCTGTGCGCCTGCGACCACGACATGCCCGGCTTCGGCCGCTGTCAGCTCGGCCTCCAACGTCGTGCTCTCGAAGGCGTCTCCGTGTTTCTTGTGCACGATCGGGTCGCTCGAAGCCACAGGTAGCGCCTCCAGAAGGTTCCACCCGTCCGTCCCGAAGTGCAGTTCCTCTTCGGCCGAGTGCTGTACCCAGATCACCGCAGTACCCGTCTCCCGTGCGCGGGTCACCAGGGACACGATGTTGTCGATCACGCGTTCTCGCTCGTGCACACCCACCATCACGTCGTTCTGTACGTCGACGATCAGCAGTGCGGTTGTGTGGCGGTCGGGCAGGGTGGTCACGACAATTCCTTCCGAAAGGTGTCTCGTCCGAGTGCCTGCACGTCAACTCCCGACGTACGCGGCCAGATGTCGGCCGGTGAGCGTGGAACCGTCCGCCACCAGATCGGACGGCGTTCCTTCGAACACCACGAGTCCGCCGTCGTGTCCGGCACCGGGGCCCAGATCGATGATCCAGTCGGCGTGTGCCATCACCGCCTGGTGATGCTCGATCACGATCACCGACTTGCCCGAGTCGACCAGTCTGTCGAGGAGCCCGAGCAGCTTGTCGACATCGGCCAGATGCAGTCCGGTGGTGGGTTCGTCCAGCACGTAGACCCCACCCTTGCCTGCCATGTGCGTGGCGAGCTTGAGGCGCTGGCGCTCGCCACCCGAGAGCGTCGTCAGCGGCTGTCCGATCTTCAGGTAGCCGAGCCCGACGTCGTTCAAGCGCTGCAGAATCTTGTGCGCTGGGAGCAGTTTGGCTGCGCCGTCGGAGAAGAACTCCTCGGCCTCTGCGACCGACATGGACAGGACCTCGTCGATGTTACGACCGCCGAAGTGGTACTCGAGTACCGAAGCTTGGAACCGCTTGCCCTCGCACACCTCACACGTCGTGGCCACCCCGGCCATCATCGCGAGGTCGCTGTAGATGACGCCTGCCCCGTTGCACGTCGGGCACGCGCCTTCGGAGTTGGAGCTGAACAGAGCCGGTTTGACGGCATTCTCCTTGGCGAAGGCCTTCCGTATCGGTTCGAGCAATCCGGTGTACGTCGCGGGGTTGCTTCGCCGTGAACCACGGATGGCACCCTGGTCCACCGACACCACATCGTCTGTGCCCGAGAGCGACCCGTGAATCAGCGAGCTCTTGCCCGAGCCTGCGACGCCGGTGACGACGACCAGCACTCCGAGTGGAACGTCGACGTCCACGTCGCGCAGATTGTGTGAGTTCGCACCGCGAATTTCTAATACTTCCGAGAACCCACGCACCGAGTCCTTGAGCGACGCTCGATCGTCGAAATGCCGACCGGTGACCGTGTCGCTGTGTCGCAGTCCGTCGACGGTGCCCTCGAAGCACACGTGCCCGCCGGCGCTGCCGGCACCTGGACCCAGATCCACCACGTGATCTGCGATCGAGATCGTCTCGGGCTTGTGCTCGACGACCAGCACCGTATTTCCCTTGTCTCGCAACTGCAACAGCAGGTTGTTCATCCGTTCGATGTCATGCGGGTGCAAGCCGGTCGTGGGCTCGTCGAACACGTACGTCACGTCGGTCAGCGAGGAGCCGAGGTGGCGAATCATCTTGGTACGCTGGGCCTCTCCACCGGACAGCGTCCCCGAGGGACGATCCAGGCTCAGGTATCCGAGCCCGATCTCCACGAACGAGTCCAGGGTCTCGCTCAGCGTCGTCAACAATGGTGCCACCGACGGTTCCTTCAGGCCTGCAACCCATGTGGCCAAATCGCTGATCTGCATCGAACAGGCGTCGGCGATGTTGATGCCTTTGATCTTCGACGATCGTGCTCCCGCGTTGAGTCGGGTGCCGTCGCAGTCGGGACACGTGGTGAAGGTGATCGCGCGGTCGACGAAGGCGCGGATATGCGGCTGCATTGCCTCGACGTCCTTGGACAGGAACGACTTCTGAATCTGAGGTACGAGTCCGGAGTAGGTCAGATTTATGCCCTCGACCTTGATCTTCGTGGGCTCGCGGTAGAGCAGATCGTCGAGTTCCTTCTTCGTGTACTTCGCGATGGTCTTGTCTGGGTCGAAGTAACCGCAGCCGCGGAAAATTCGGCCGTACCAGCCTTCCATGCTGTAGCCGGGAATCGTGATGGCGTTCTCGTTGAGGGACTTGCTCGCGTCGTACAGGGCGGTGAGATCGAAGTCGCTGACCGAACCTCGACCCTCGCAGCGTGGGCACATGCCGCCGGTGACGGAGAAGGACTTCTTCTCGGTGGTCTGACGGCCACCCTTGTCCACCTTGTAGGCGCCTGCACCGGAGACCGATGCAACGTTGAACGAAAAAGCTTGTGCTGAGCCGATATACGGTTTACCGACTCGACTGAAGAGAATGCGAAGCATGGCATTGGCGTCGGTGGCCGTACCGACGGTGGAGTGAGGATTGGCACCCATGCGCTGTTGATCGACGATGATGGCCGTGGTGAGCCCGTCCATGACGTCGACGTCGGGTCGGGCGAGTGTCGGCATGAATCCCTGGACGAAGGCGCTGTAGGTCTCGTTGATCATCCGCTGCGATTCCGCAGCGATAGTGCTGAAGACCAGTGAGCTCTTGCCGGAGCCCGACACACCGGTGAACACGGTGAGCCGTCGCTTGGGCAAGTCCACGTCTATGTCCTGGAGGTTGTTCTGCCGTGCTCCCTGTACACGAATCACATCGTGACTATCGGCAGCGTGCGGTTCCGAGACCTGCGTGACCTTCTTCGTCGCCATGAGCAGTCAGGCTAGTCGCACCGGGATGTCCACGCTTCTCGATTCCTGATCGATTCCGGTGGCGCACAGTGCCGCGTCCAATCGCCTCAGGTCGGTTGTCGACGACTCGAGGAGTGGACGGCGGACGGTTGCGCCGGACAGCACGCCGATCCTGACCAGTGCGGCCTTGGCCATGATGGCTCCTTGCGTCGTACGCATGACGGCGTCGGTCAGCGGCAACAGTGACCGCTGTACTGCGTTTGCCCGATCCAGGTCGCCGGTCCGGACGGCTTCGATCATCTCGGCGTACCGGTCGGCCACGGCGTTGCCGGTGACACTGACCAAACCTGTTGCGCCACAACAGAGGTAGGGGAGAGCAAGCTCGTCGACTCCGCAGTAGTAGGCAAGCTCCGTCGAGGCCATGACAGTCATGGCTTCGTAGAGGTCGCCCTTTGCGTCTTTGACCGCCCTGATCGAGGGATGTCGGGACAGTTCGATCAACGTCGCCTGCTCGATGGCGATGCCCGTGCGCGCCGGGACGTCGTACACCATGACGGGAAGCCCACCGGCTCCGGCGATGTCGACGATGTGCGCCGCAATGCCTGCCTGGTTGGGGCGCGAATAGTGGGGGGCGCTGATCAGTAGTGCATCGGCACCGGCCGCTGCAGCGGACCGAGCCATGTCCGTTCCCGCCGCCGTGTCGTTGGTACCGACTCCGGCGATCACCCGAAGGGCATGGTTCGAGTGCACTCGGGCCTGCGTGATCAGCTCCGACATCTCGTGAGAGGTCAGAGTCGGTGCTTCACCGGTGGTGCCACCGACGACGACTCCGTCGCATCCGGTCGACAGCAGGTGCACGAGCAGTGCGTCGAAGCCGGAGCGATCGATAGTTCCGTCCGGCTGCATGGGCGTCACCATGGCGACGAGATTGGTGCCGAAGATCGACGAGGAAGAAGGCGCGGAATTGGTCACCAGGTGAGTGTGGTCGGCCCGACACCTACGGTCCAGCGATGGATTATCGGCATTATTGCGTAGTGTTGCTTCATGATCGATGTGAGCGCACTCCATGCATTGCGCGCGGTAGCTGCCCTGGGAACCCTGGCCAGGGCGGCCGACGAGCTCGGATACACCTCGTCTGCGATTTCCCAACAGATCAAACGACTCGAACGGCAGATCGGGACGCCGGTGTTGGCGCAGGCCGGCCGAGGCGTCGTACTCACCCCGGCCGGTCGAGCGGTGGTCGACTCTGCGGACGAGGTGTTCCATGCCCTCGAGCGCTGCGTGGAGTCGGCACGCTCCGCGGACGAAGGCGTCGCTCGTGGGGTCGTGCGCCTCGTCGGCTTCTCGACCGCCCTTCGCGGTCTGGTGGCACCTGCGCTGAGCCGACTGCACCGGCGGTATCCCGATCTGACCGTCCACATCAGCGAGGAAGATCCCGATCGCGCCCTGCACAGCGTCCACGCGGGTACCGCCGACTTGGCGCTGGTGCACGACGCGGACGGTGTACCGGCGGCGGCGCCGCCCTCGATCGTCCGACGACCGATCCATACCGACTACGGCGACGTGATCATGAAGCGTACTCATCCACTCGCCGGACGGGAGTCTGCGCTGACCCATTCCGAACTCGCCCGCTACCCGTGGGTGACGAGCCCGGCGGGAACGGTGTGCCATCAGTGGTTCCGTCGGCTGTTCGCCGACACACCCACCGACGTAGTAGTTCGCCATCTCGTCGATGATTTTTCGACCCAGCTCGCACTGGTCGAAGGGGACGACGTTCTTGCGCTCGTTCCTCGTCTCGCACGGCCGGTTCTGAGCGTCGGCCTCGTTGCAGTGTCACCGGCACGCACTCCCACGCGTGAGGTGCAGGCGGCCTGGAGGCACAGTGCGAATGCGAGCCCCGCAATTCACGCGGTACTGGACGTCCTGAACCCGGCCTCGAGCTGAGAGGTCAGAATTGTCAGCCGCCCGGTAGCTCGTGTCATTGCCACGTAGCGGTCGACGGCACCGGCGATTCCGGGCCCGAACGACTCCGGGTCGACGAGGACGACCAGATCGAATTCGAGACCCTTGGTCAGTTGGGGCGTCAGTGAGCGTATGCGTTCGGATCCCGCGAACGTAGAATCGCCTATGACACAGCCGATTCCGATGGTGTTCGATTCCATCCACCTTTCCAGGATCGACGACAGATCTGCCGAGTTGCCGTACTCGACAGGCACACCGCTGCTGCGAATCGATACCGGGACGTTGGCGTCCGGCAACACTGCACGGATCACCGGCTCGGCCACCGCCATCACTTCTCGCGGGGTGCGGTAGTTGACGCCGAGGGTGGCAACGTCGATATGGTCGATCCCCACTCTTTTGAGCCGTTCGAGCCAGGATTCGGAGAACCCACGACGCGACTGCGCGCGGTCTCCGACGACAGTGACGCTGCCCGAAGGGCAGCGGCGGCGCACCATGTGCCACTGGGCATCCGTCAGCTCCTGAGCCTCGTCCACGACAATGTGTGCGAACGGTCCGGCCAGTGGGTCGATGGGGATCTCCTCGAATCCGGCTCGATCGACGAGCGCATCGCGAATTCCGTCCTGGCGAAGCTGTGCAGCCATCATTTCGTCGTCGTCGGCAGCCATGAGTTCGTCGACGACGCGATCCATCCGCGTCCGCTCGACTGCCGAAGCTGCCTCGCGGCGTTGCATGCGCCGCGCATGCTCGGGATCTCCGAGCCGCATGCGCGCAGCGTCCAGCAGGGGTAGATCGGCCAGTGTCCATCGCGTCGGATCGGTTCGTTGCAGCATGCGCACCTGCTCAGCACTCAGCCAGGGTGCACATCGACGGAGATACGTCGGCACGCTCCACAAGTCGGCAACGAGGTCGGCGGCCTCGATGATTGTCCAGGAGTTTTCGAGCGTTCGACGTAGATGCTTGTTGCGCTGCAGAGACCGTCGTACTTCCTGGGTGGACTCGTCGCCGTGGTATCGCTCCGTGAGAATTGTGAGGAGTAGGTCCCAGATCTGTTCTCGTGCCTCGTTGTGCGGGGTACCGGGCTCGGCTGCCCCGAACGCTTCGATCCAATCGTCCGGAGTGAGTCTCAGGTCGGCCCATTCTGTTTCCACGATCATGTTCTGGGTGGGCGGTTGCTCGTAGAACGCGACGGCCGCGTCGATTGCGTCGATCATTCCGAGAGTGGACTTCATTTGCGCCACAGCAGGATCGGGTTCTTCTGTTGCGTTCGTTCCTTCTGAAACGAGGTCCTGGAGGGTGCAGGTGTGTACACCGTCTTCGCCGAGACTCGGCAGGACGTCGGAGACATAGGCGAGGTACGGCTCGTGCGGGCCCACGAACAAGACTCCGCCCCGGTTGTGTCCGATGCGTGAATCCGTGTACAGAAGATAGGCAGTACGGTGAAGAGCGACAACCGTTTTCCCGGTTCCCGGCCCACCGTCGACGACAAGCGCTCCGCGCGCATCTGCTCGAATGATCGCGTCCTGATCTGCTTGTACTGTGCCCAGTACGTCCCGCATCCGCGCCGAGCGTTCGGTACCCAAGCTGGCGATGAATGCCGATTGATCGTCGAGCGCCGCATCGGAGTCGAGCCCTGTCGAGTCGAAGACCTCGTCCCAGAAGTCCGTGATGACGCCGTTCGTCCATCGATAGCGTCGGCGACTCTGGAGCCCCATTGGGTTTGCATGGGTCGCACCGAAGAAGGGCTCGGCAGCGGGGGAGCGCCAGTCCACCAGAAGTTGCTCGCCCGAGTTCCCCAACAGTCCGAGGCGCCCGATGTACACAGGCTCGTCCGAGTCGACGGGCACGATGCGACCCAGACACAGATCGATCCCGTAGCGATGCAGTGAACGAAGACGCCCGCGCAGTCGATGGACCTCGAAGTCTCGCTCCATCACCTCCTGACCCATCCGGCCCGACGACTTCTGGATGGTGTTCAGCCGATCCGTCGTATCGTATCGAGACGTCTCGATACTCGAATAGATTGCTGAAAAGTGTTGCTGATCAACCTCGATCAGCTCTGGATCGCGCTTGTGAGAGAGACTATCGGGCAGGTCGAAGACGCGTGGGCGCACAGGATTCACAGAACTCCGATCGACTGATTCATGACGGTAGCGAGCCATTCTGAGCCCTGTACGGGGTCTTGCCGCAAGCCCCGGGGTGCGCTATACATTGAAAGTGGAAAGAGGTGATCCTCGCTTTCCGAACCCATGGCCCGATCGCACGTCCGTGCTACTGCCTGGATGTCTTGCTCTTGCCGGAACCGGCCTGCTTGCCGGTGGCGAAGAGGCGGCGCGAGTGCCAGCTTGCGCTGGGCTGGCTATGGATCGGTGAGCAGCAAATCTGCGATCGCGTCGGCATCGACCGGTCGTCCCAACAGGAACCCTTGGGCGAAATCGCATCCGGCAGCGGCCAATGCCTCGAGTTGTTCCTCGGTCTCGACCCCTTCCCCGACGACGGTGACATCGAATGCCCGGGCGAGTGCGACGATCGCCGAGATGATGGCGCAGGCGCGTGGGGCCGGCAGTCGGGCGATATACGACCTGTCGATCTTGAAACTCTCGAACATGGGATAGCGGTCGAGATACGACATGGAACTGTGTCCCTTTCCCATGTCGTCGAGCAGCAGAGTGACACCCATCGAATGCAGCGTGGAGACGGTGTCGGCAACTCGTTCGGTGTCCGCGACCCAAACGGTTTCGGTGACCTCCAAACCGAGGGCGAAAGCGGGAAGTCCAGTGTCTGTCAACACGGACGCAACCTCTTTCGGAAAATCCGGATCTCGAAGTTGGAGTGCGCTGACGTTGACGCGAACGACGATGTCGGAGAACGTGCGCCACCGTGCCGCAGCGGCACACGCGGTGCGAAGGGCCCAGGTGCCCAATGGCGTTGCAAGGCCGGTTCTCTCGGCGACGCTGACGAATTCGCTGGGTTCTATCGGTCCGAGGTGGTGGTGATTCCATCGAGCCAGCGCCTCGACCGCAACGACCTTTCGAGTCGCGATCTCCACCAGCGGTTGATAAGCCAACGTGAGTTCGTTCGCTTTCAGAGCCGCCCTGAGATCGATCGAGAGTGACCTGATGCGATCGGCGTCGTAGAGATCGGTTGGATCGAAGACGGCATGGCCGCCCGTACCGCTGTCCTTCGCCCGGTACATGGCCAGGTCCGCACGGTGAATGAGCTCCTGTCGCGTCGAATTCCGGTCGGATACAGCGATGCCGATACTCGCGCTGAGGGGAATCGGAACATCGACGGCAGAAAACGGCACCGCGATCGAACTCGAGATGTGCCGCGCGAGTTCTTGCGCATGCTCGACGCTGTCCACTCCCTCACACACGATCAGGAACTCGTCTCCGCCGAGGCGCGCAACTGTATCGGCTTCTCGAACTGCCGAGGCAAGTCGATCGACGAACTTGACCAGCGCCCTGTCACCGGCATCATGGCCCAGGCTGTCGTTGATGATCTTGAAGTCGTCGATGTCGAGCAACAGCAGCGCAACAGTGCCGAACTGTTGCCGCGCGCGAACCAGCGCAGCGTCGATGACGTCGTAGGCGAGCGTTCGGTTCGGCAGACCGGTGAGTGCGTCGTGTGTGCTGCGTCGTCTCAGCTGGCGTTCCAGGTCGATCCTTCTCATTGCCGCGGAGACGATCCCAGCGACGGAACCGAGAAACGACACCTCCTCGTCGCGGTAGAGACGGGCCTCCACGCTGTGGATTGTGAGCACACCCCAGGCGGCGCCGGCAACGTCGAAGATCGGAACTCCCACTCCGCTGCGCAGCCCGAAAGCAGCCATAGTTTCAGTGCGAAAACGCGTCTCGACAGTGCGGTCGTTGCACACGGCCGGCTCGGAGTTCGCCAGGACGAACCCCATCAGCGAACCGTCTCCCGGTGGAACATCGTGCCGTATACCGAGTACACCGCTTGCTGCGTCCATGGTCAGGTAAGGATCGTCGGGGCGTTCGAGATGGGAGATTGCCGAGTTTCCGACACCGATCAAGGTTGCGGCGGTATCGGTGGCGGCGGTGAGCAGTGTCGGTAGGTCGGCGATGACGGCGAATCTGCTGAGGTCGGCAAGAGCTTTCTGTTCTCGAGCATGCCGACCTGCGACGAGTACGTCTGCGGCCATCCGAGCATTGCGCTGTTCGACGGTGTGACGATGGCGAATGATGGAAGCAACCAAGTCGGGCCCACCGTCGCCGGAATCGATCGAATAGGCGGTGACCATCACCGGAATTTCGGCACCGGTCATCTGATGGCGTAATTCGCAGTATCCCTCCCACTTTCCGTCGATGCGCAGACCGTCACCGATACCTGCCGCGAGATCGAGCCCACCCGGGGTGAGGAATTCGAGCGCACTCAACTCCATGGCAGCGGATAGGCTCGTCGATCCGGTCAGTTCCAAGCCTGCAGGATTGATATAGAGGATCTTTCCCGAGAAGTCGGACAGGGAAACGAAGTCCGGGAATCGATCGAGAAACGACCGAAGGCTCACCGGATCGCCCGCGAGATCTTTCACCGGTCCTCCGATCCAGCTCGCTCGTGATCCGAGCGCCACCGAGTCAATGCTATTCGGCGGGTGCGGTGAGTGTGAACGATTGCCACGACGGGCCCCGAACTAGCTGCTCGACACGCATGGATCAGAGCGACGGCGGGCGTAGTGGACAACACTCGTGCACAGGCGGAGTTGATGGCAACGGGTGCGGCTTCGGAGGCGCGCCGACGGTACTTCTGGGCCTATGGTCGTGTGCGAGGCCGTCGAGCCACGAAGATCGCGACATTGCCGACCATCGTTACCTCGGCTTGCTCGAATATTTCGGACAGTGACCGGCGAAGGCCGGGCAGATCGTCCTGGCGATTTTCGAACACGCCGGTTTGGTTGTAGGCGAACATCAGCGCCTTGCCGAGGGCGGTGAACCTCTGGTCGACACCGATCACGGTCGATCCGAACAACACTCCCTCCGGCGTCAGCGTCTCCGCCAGGTTTGTCAGCGCGACGGCCTTCGTGGACCAGTCACCGGGAAGACAATGCAGAACATAGTTGATCGACACCGAGTCGAACTTCTCGATGCTCTCGTCCAATGGCACCAGAACATCGTGTTCGATCAGCGTGAGAGCAACATCCAGTCGGGATGCAGTGTGTTCGAGTGAGTTGGCGTTGAGGTCCAGGAGGGTGAGGTCGATATCGGCGGGGAGGTCGATGTTGGCGAGGGCCCAGCCGGATCCAGGGCCGACCTCCAGGTGGCGGTGACCGATGTGCCGTCGGTAGAGATCGACGAAATGAGCTCTGTTGCAACGCCATCCGAAACTGTTCGAAAGTCGGATCACCCACAGGTCGTACAGTCGTAGGACAAGCTTGGTGTACGGGGCCGCCCCAGCTCGGGTGGATAGCGATGTCATGTGGTAGTTCGCCTCTCAGAACTTCCGGGAGTTACGGAAGTGTCACCACACCACAGTGGTGTCTTCGACGCGAACTCGACCGAAGAATCTGTTCGTGATGTCGTCTCCGGAATGGTCGAAGCTGGCGACGATCGATGCGAGCTCGTCCACGAGAGCGCGAAGCGCAGGGGAGTAGACATCGATTCCGCTGTCGCGGAACCAGCCCCAAGCGGGCGGAATGCAGCTGATAGCGACGACGATCTCGCAGCCGTGGTGTACGTCGACTTCGATCCGAATGTCTCTGGGTGCGTCGCCAACTGGATCGACAGGGGTGGTCCCGGAGAATTCGGTAGCGGAGGGACGGTAGCTGCGGGCCATCGTGATGTCGTCGCGAATCATCTCGGCGATGCTGTCGAGTCCCGAATGTCGGCCGAGACGGCCGTGGCTCGAACCGTACTGTCGATGAGTTTCGGTGATCGGCCGCGACGTGCGAAGTATCCGATTCAGCATTCGCTGCGCCGTGTCCCGTTCCGAGCTGCCCGTGCGGGGGTGGTCGATCAACGTTCGCAGCCGGGAGACTCTGACTGCGGGGTTGGTTGCCATGGGCCGAGAATATCGCGCAGGCGGCATCGGCGGCACATATCCTGATTCCATGGAGTCCGTTGACGTCGTCATCCGCTCGGTCGACGCAAAGGACGTACGCGATCCGCAGAAATTGGCGTCGATCTGGGTTCGCTCGACGGACCTGCGCGACGGATGCGCGGAACCGACGCGCGTGTCGCCGGCAATGGACGGCATTCGACGAAGGATCGAACTGGACGATGCCCGTGCTCTCGTGGCCGAGTATGCGGGCGACATTGTTGGTTTCGTACTGTGCGCTGTTCAGGGCGACGTTCTGGAAATCTTCTACCTGGCTGTCGATCCGGAGATGTGGGGGCGGGGGATCGCCACATGCTTGCTGCACGCGGTCGACAGTCATGCGGGGTCCGTCGGATGCGATACCTGCGAGCTGTGGGTTATCGACGACAACGAACGTGCCGTCGGTGTGTACGAGGGCGCAGGATGGCTCAGAACGGACATAACGCAGATGGACGCGGCATCTGGTCGACTGGAGCGGAGACTGTTCCATCGGACGACCGATAGTCGAGATCACGTCCGATCTCGATGAAACACGTTCGCGAAATATAGCTTTCGTCGAATTTCGATGAGGCGATCGACGTTCTGGCCGAGGCCCGCCACGACCGACCCGACGACCCACTCGTCGCCTGCTATCCGGCGCTTGCCCTCACCAGCGCAGGAAAGGCGGTGCCTGCGGTTGCTCTCCTTCTGGAAACGGCGGTGAACCACATAGCCGACGAGCCCCTCCAGAACGGCCGCTGGGCGCTGACGAATTACGCCCAGGCGCTGCGGTACGGGTACTGGTCACCGGAACCAGGCACACAAGCGACGTCCGCTGCGGCGAGTAGAGCCCGTCCAACGATCGCTGATCAGGTTCGGTCGACTCCACGTTCCCATTCCAGCAACGAATGACCCCGGTCAGATCCTGGGGGTGCAGTCGAAACCAAAAGCGTCGATGAGATGTCGAGTGGTCGCTCGTGACACCGCGTACGCGGTACCGAGATTCGGACGCGTTGCGGGGTGCACTGGGAACAGTCCAGACTGAAGCAATCATGACGAACGACGACTTTCGAGCAAATCCGCGCACAGTGAGGACGAGACGGACGGCACCGCTGGAGGCAGCGGTCGAACTGACGTCCAGTGGCGTACCAGTTTCCGAGCGTGACTTCTTCATCGAAGAGTTCCGTGGGGTCACCATCGTGGTTGCCTTACCCGTCGTGAGCGCCGCTGGGCTGCAAGCAGTCAGCCGCACGGTGGGTGAGTTCGGTACAGGGGATACCCGGTTCATTTTTGTCGTTCCTTCCGACTGTGTTTCGAAGACCGCCATTGCGATCGGTGGTCTGGCCATGGACGGTTCGACGGCGTGGACCGACGAGGCAGTTGCCCGTCTGTGGCTCGCTATCGCGGACTCGGAATGCGTCGTGATCGGGACCGAGGCTTCCGACGTCGCGCGCACCGCCGGGTCTGTAGCTGCAAGCGTTCGGGCATCCAAGATGGTGCTCACCGATCCGGGCGGCGGCTGGGGGACTCCACCTCGAAGCTTCGCGGATATCGACGTGCACCGCGAACGTCTGTCCCGTCACCTGGCCGAACGAGGGCTCGAGGATTTCCCGTACGCGGCACAGGACGCGCTTGCAGACGGCGCGTACAGTGTAAACCTCTGCCGTGCAGAGGATCTCGAATTCGAGCTGTTCACCTTCGACGGCCGCGGCACCGTCCTGACCCAGGGGCGGTACCTCCACTTGGCCTCGCTACAGGTGGACGATTTTCCTGCAATCGAGGCGCTGGTCGCGCAGGGAGTCCGCGAAGGTGTTCTCAAGCGGCGCAGCCGGATCGAGATTGCGAGGATGGCTGCCGGTGGGCTCGGAGCTCGGGTCCTACGCACCGGACACCTGGCCGGTATCGTCGGACTCGAGGTCGACCGATACGCCGGAACCGGATTCGGCGAGGTGTCGGGCTTGATCACGGTCGCAGAGTTTTCCGGTCTCGGCGCTGGGGGCCTACTGATCGACGGATTGATGGATCTCTGTCGCGAGCGGGGGATCGCGAACCTGTTCGCAGTGACCGTCAGCGGTGAGGCTGCAGATTTCTTCGGCCGACGGGGATTCCGTGAAGTGGGACGCCAGGATGTGCCTGCCGCGAAATGGAATCACTACGACGCCGATCGGCTGGAGGCCGCTCGTTGTTTTCTGCGGTCCGTCCCAGCAACCGCGGGGAGTGTTTCCCAGACCACGTGAAGGCGAGTATCGGGCGTGTACACCGGTGTGCCGACCTTGTGTTGACCTTCCCCCTGGGGGAGGCATCACCGTGGTGTCATGACCACAGAATGGGATGAACTCCCGGACACCGTAAAGAAGTTCATGACCGCACTCGACGCCCGACAAGGCACCCGAGCGCTCACCGTGTTCACCGCAGATGTCGTGGTGACCGATGAGGGCCACGACCACTCGGGCCGCGACGAGATCGAGGCCTGGCTGACTGCCTCGGTCAGTGAGAGTGAGTACACCTACACAACAGAGTTCACCGGAGCGACCACGACCGGCACGACTGTCGACGTCACGCAGCACCTGGAAGGCAATTTCCCAGGGGGAGTTGTCGATCTGCACTATCGCTTCACCCTGGACGGCGCACTGATCGATCGGTTGGTGATCGAGCCATGAGCAAACGATGGTTCATCACCGGTGGCACGCCAGGCGGCTTCGGTATGGCGTACGCCGAGGTGGCGCTGGAGGCGGGGGACCGCGTGGTACTCACCGCCCGGCTTCCAGGGGAACTCACGTCGTGGGCCGATAAGTACGGTGACCGCGTTCTCGTCGTGCCCATGGATGTTACCGACGCGGCACAGGTATTGCGGGCCGTACGAACAGTCGAAGAGCATTTCGGCGGCATCGACGTGCTGGTCAACAACGCAGGCCGAGGCTGGTACGGATCGATCGAGGGAATGAACGAAACCTCGATTCGTGCGATGTTCGAGCTCAATTTCTTTGCAGTACTGTCCGTCACGCGAGCAGTGCTACCAGGGATGCGCACCCGCGGAAGCGGGTGGATCGTCAATGTGTCCTCGGTGGCCGGGCTTCTGGCGGCGGTCGGATTCGGCTACTACAGCGCCACGAAGTACGCGATCGAGGCCGTCACCGACGCGCTGCGCCAAGAGGTCGCCGGGCAGGGCCTCTCTGTGTTGGCGGTCGAACCAGGGGCTTTCCGCACGAACGCATACGCCGGATTCGCCGACGAGCCCGTCGCGGAAGCGATTCCGGAATACCACGACATGCTGGACGAGGTCCGTGCCGCTTTCGTCGGCATGAACGGGGTGCAACCGGGCGATCCTCATCGTGGTGCCCGTGCGGTGATCGCAGCGATGGCCCAAGACCCGCCGCCACGCCGGCTGATCCTGGGTAACAGCGGGTACGACGCCGTGATCGACGCGCTGGAACAGAACCTGAGCGACATCCGATCGAACGAAACGCTATCTCGTAGCGCGGATTTCCCCGCCTGACCGAGCTCGACGATTACACATTCGATACCGCCTATCCGCTGCGCTGATCGACCGATCCAACGGTGGTGACGGCCAGGTCGTCCTCGACGACCTGTCCGTCACCACTCCACAGCAACAGCGATTGTCGCTCGCGGGTCAACGTCCCCCGCCCACGGTCGGCATCTGACCGCTCAGAGAGCGTGGAGTCAGCCGTTTCTGGTCGGACCCGTCGGGGTTCATCGATGCAATCTCAGGCCGAGAGCCGGTGGCGACGTCGGTCACCAGTTCACCTGCCTGTGTGACCGCCCGGTCGTACAGGATGCGCGAGCCGTCAGGCGTGAACTTCGGGTGTACGGCGTAGGTGTCGGTGAGAGGAGTGATTTCCCCTCCGCCGGAGGGCATTGTGTAGATCTCGGAGCCGTTGTTGCCGCCTCGGTTACTGGAGAAGACGAGCGTCGACCCGTCGGGAGAAAAGGCCGGGTCGGAGTTCCAGAACTGGTCGCGCAGAAGCACTGTCGATTCTCCGCCGTCGACAGACACTTCGTTCAGGTAGCCGCCGGTGACGTAGACGACCCGTGAGCTATCCGGGGAGAATGTCGCTCCGAAGGCCGACTCTTGTTGTGCGATGACGTGTGTCGGATCCGTCCACGTTCATGATGTTGATGCTGCCGTTCGAGGTGAACGCGATCTTGGATCCGTCCGGTGAGAAAGCCGGTTCGTAGCCACCTTCGTGCACCGACCTCGATTCACCCGACTCGAGGTCGAGGATCTCGATGAACCGGCCACGGGCGTACGCGAGCTGCTTGCCATCGGGGGAGAGGGCGGCGTCGTTCCCGTAGTTCGGGTCGTGGCTGTCTTCGCCCACGGTCGGGGTGACCTGGCGCAAGCCGGAGCCGTCGATGTTCATGATGAACAGCTGGCCCCATCCGTCGTCGAAGGCCACGACCACCGGTGTCGGCTCGGGTGGAGGGTGATCGGCGCATGCTGCCGCGAGCAGTGTCGGCGCGACGAGCGCGGAGATCAGCCGGATTCGATGCATCGGGCAATCATCTCAGAATCGCAGTATGCAGAACCCTGGTACACGGCCCTGCCTGCTGTTGAGGTCGTGGCTCCTTGCCCATTCGTATTTCCGAATGGGCAAGGAGCAGCGCGGACGAGCCGCACTCAGTCGGCGACCAACTGCGTCGTTTCGAAGTACCCACCTCGAGCACGCTCACGTTGTCTGCCGATGACGTAGCGGCCCGGGGCAATTCCGGTGGCTCCGTGTTCGGGGTGGATCAGGTAGGCGGTCACTGCGTTGTCGAGAATTCCGAGTGCCAGACGCCGCGTATCGCTCACCGGTGTCGACCACGTGCATCGGCCGCCGTCGGCTACGAGGCTGTGGGGATTTCCGCCCGCTGCGCTACGCAGCAACTCGATTCCGGACAGGGGCACGGCGTCGATGCGCGTCCACACCCCGGTGGAGACGACGCCTTCGAGCAGCGCGTACGGAACCACGATGAGGTCGCCTTGGGCTTGCATGCCGTCGATGATCGGCACCGAGATCTCCTTGTCGAGATAGTCGAAGACATCGAGGCCGGTCATCGATGTCAATGTGGACAGGGTCATGTTCTGGTTCATCTGAGTCACCTTGTGTGAGAGTAGGTTCAGGTTCGGCGGAGCAATTGGGCGTAGTTTTCTCCGCTGAGGCCGTAGGTCCAGCCTGCGGCGTCGAGGGCCGAGGAGAATTCACCTGGAACGTAGAGGCCGTAGCGTCTGCGCTGGCCGTCGCGTTCGCGAGACCCATTGACAGCGAGAAGCACTCGACCCTCGCCGCCCCAGCCGGCGGGGGTGGCGAACAGCTGCAGGGTGCAGCCGTCGTTGCCAGGATCGTCGGTGTTGTCGACCAGCGCGAGTCCTGCAGCGTCGATGTAGTTGTCCCACCCGATGCGTTCGATTGCGGAGCGGCGGATCTCGACGTTGCGTTCGACGGTGATGCGTTCGACGCTCGGGTCGAGCACCACCCAATCCGGCACGATTGTGCCGTTCAGGACGTATGCCGCACTGCCGTCAGCGAATTGGAGCGCCGGTTCGTCGTGGTGGTGCAGCCGTCGTTCACCGTGTACTCGATCGGGAATGGGTTCGGAGTGCAGCGCGGTCGGTCGTTCGGACATGACGCAGACGTCGTCGAACGCCCACCACCATCCCGTCGATTCGGTCAGGGCAACAAGTGCGTCGAGCAGTTCGTTGTCCTGTGGTTGGAAGGTTGCGAGGCCGAGGCGGCGGTATATGTCGTAGTACGCGATGCGGTGAGCTTCTTGCTGGCCGTACCAGGGGATTCCGCCGACAAGGGGCGGCATCAGTGTCCTTATTGCTGCTGCGACGCCGTCGAACAAGCTGGTGCGCAACGAGTCCCACACCGTCGATCGGATGATCGGGTTGAGTCCGATGCCCGCGCGGACCGACATTTCGGGTGGCTGATTTCGTACCGTAGCCGCTGTGCGACCTTGGGCTGCTCTGAGCGCCTGAGACCGGATCGTCATCGGCCACCGGGGCGGTGGCCGTTCGCTCACCGGCAACCGAATGCATGCGTCCATTCGGGACCGTGAAATGGAGAGCAGTGTCGCGATGCGAGCCGATGCACAGGTGGGGCCCTCGACGGCAAAGGTTACAGCGTAAGCCAGGTTGTCTTCGGCGATGCGGGCCGCTGCAGCAGCCGGAGACAGTTCCCATACGAAGCGGGGAACGGGGAGGTCGGCATGTCGATACAGCTGTGCCACAGCAGATTCGGCAGAGTGTCGATCCGATGGTCCGGCGCGCATTCCGTGACCGAGATAGGTATCGCGCTTGGACACGACACTGCGAATGGTTCTGAATGGGGGTCTTCGATGAATGTCCCGTGCGACGAAGAAGTCGAGGGGATCCGCACGGCGCTCACGCGATGGAGGCTGTGTCAGCCTTTCCGGTAGTCATGGGAACAGCTTGACACAAATGTTGCGTGGCAGCTAGTGGCGCGCTCGATCAGGTGCGGCACATGAGCGGAAGCTAGCTGGTTTATCGGATGCACCAGGCAGAACTCGACTGGTAACCCTGCATATCAAAACTGGTCGTATTGCTTGACAATCGCAAACTGTGCTCCGGCAACCGAGTGCCACCCGTCGATCGGGGACAACGGTATCTAGCACTCCACTGCCAGCAATGCCCCGACACAGCACAGTTCATCATCGACCGGTAGCGCCCCGCCCACCGTCGCCCCGAAGTGGTTCTATGCTGCGAATGTGAACGGACGAGAGGCAGGGCTGGCTCTGTTCGTGGCCGTGCTGCTCGCCCTCACTGCGTACGGGGTCGCAACTACCCCACAACCCCGCACCGCAGCACACATCGGGTCAGCGGACTCGTTCGTCTGCCCGCTACCTCAGTACGTGAGCGGATCCGCCGACATACCGACAACGGCGAACAGGACTGCGGTTCCACCGAGGCCGACTCCCGGCACCGTCCCGACCACCTTCACCCCGACCTCGGCGGTCGTCTGCGACACCTTCACCGGCGACACGGTCGCAGCCGACGGCACCGTCAGCTACTTCGAGCGGCACTACAGCGGCGACTTCGGACCGGTGATCGAGGCCCTGAATGCGCCCTCGGCACGACCGGCCTGGCCAATTTTTTGCGGGACCACCGACGACAGCATGCCGCCGCTGACAGACATGTGGATGATCGACGCCGACGGCCGTGCAATGGAGCCGACGTATCCGATCAGTGACTGCGGATTCGACAACACGCTCGGGCTGTACGAGATCCAATCCCTGCCTGAGATCTTCACAGTCGAGCATCATGCACGTCTTGATCCAGCCGCTATCGACCTGCTCTTCAACCGCCCATCCGCGCTGCCAGCCCTGCCGACACCGGGACCACGGCCCCTGCTCGACCTCTCGATCTTCCCCTCCGGGGTCTGCCGATTCGATGCCACCGGACCGATACCTGCGTTCACCGGTGCCCGGATCTGGAACAGCGCCGATCCTGTTCTGAGCGAAGAGGTGCTAGCAGATCTTCCGGCAGCAAACCCATGCAACGAAGCAGCCACCTCGGCGTGGCTGTTGCTGTCACCGACGCCGCGGTGGACGATTGGCGACCGGTGACTATCGCTGTCGAGCTCGACGGCTGCCGCCGCATACTCGGGAACGGATTCACCCCACTCACCGCATCGCCGAATATCGTTGCCGCGCTGTCGAGTACTGGGTGAAGGCGCGCCCTGGGTTCATCAACGACTGCGGGCAGCAACAACCCTGCATTTCACGATTGGTCGGATTCCCAGTTCTCCCGGGGATCTGACCGCTACAGCTCTCCTCCGGGTCCCGCGCTGTGTCGCATGGCGTAGAGGCCCGATAAGAAAGCTCCCACCTATTGTGGTCCACATGATGCAGTCGACTCGTACCGCGGCCGTTGCGGATGCTCGTCGAGCTGTATCCGAGTACGACGACGCGCGGGCCTGGCTGCAGGCCCGTCCGATTCTGATCACGCCGTTGTACGCCGAAGTCTGGGTCGTAGACCGAGAACGATCACAGGTGCTGTTCGTCCACCACCGCATACGGGGATGGGTACCGCCAGGGGGAACCGTCGAGCCGGGTGAGGTGCCCAGACAAGCCGCCATCCGCGAACTGAAAGAAGAAACCGGCATCTCCACCACGCTAAAGGCCGCGCCGACAGCCGTGGCCGTCAGATCCTTCCGAGCAGACTGGGAACCCACACTCAGCTTGTCGTACAGCACCAGCGTCGACCGAAAGACTTCTCTGTCCTCAGAGATCGACCAGCCAGCACGATGGGTACCGCTCGGGGTCCTCTGGGGCAGCGTTTTCGCTGACGACCGAAGACGCATTCAGAGATATGTCCGCGGCGGCTCGACCACTCACTGAATGCTCTGCCATGACCATCGAGAATCCCTTCCGCCAGCAGTACACGAATGCCGCCTTGCCCTCGCGGAGAACGCGATCGTGGAATCCCCGAACTCCTGATTCGAGGACTCGTCCCGCGAAAGACACCCCACGACACCCAGGCCTCAGCAACAGTTACCGCTGACGGGCGACGGCAGCGTACGGGCGAAATATTTTGTGGCACAACATAAACAGACGATTACTGGTAGCCCTGCATATCGAGATTGGTCGTATTTCGGCCAGTCCGGTACTAGTGCCCGGACTACACGCTCAACGGCCTGCAACTGCGTGCAATTAGAGTTGGTCCCGTGGCTGGAACCCGTAAGCGCCGGCACGCGACCATCGCGGCTGTCACGGTCGTAGGCATCATCGCCGGCGTGTGGTGGATGACGGCAGCGACGTACACCCGCACCGCGACCATTGCCATCACGGCCACCTACCCCGGCGAAGACACGGTTGACCCCAACACACCCGTCTCGACGTACAGGGGGACCGGTCTGGACCTGACCGGCTACGACCCTCTCATGCCGGTCGGCGAACGACTGGCGCACCAGCGTGGTGGATCGGCAGCGGACTACTCCGACACACTGTCGATCGCTCCCACGGTCGACGGCGCAGCAGGGCTGTCTGTCACCGCGCAGGCCGGCACCGCAGGCGAGGCCGCCGAGGTGGCCAATGAAGCCGCTGCGATCGTGGTCGAGTTGTTCAACGCCGTGCCCACCGTGTCGGCAGACGTTGCCTTCCACGCCGATATCACCGAACCTGCACGCTGACACACCCGCTGAGGAAGCTGAGCGCAGGCCGGGGTACGTGACCTAGACCTCTCCGAGGTGGTCCACTGTTCGGGCGGTGCGGCCGGTCGGAGGAGCGAGAAGGTAGGCGAACAGGTAACTCGACGCTGCTATCGCTGCAAGTGCGATCCACCAGGACGGGAATTCATCTGTGTCGGTGACAATTTCACGGCCAGCGAAGACCAGCCAGCACAATGCAAGAGCGGTCACCAGCGTGACCGCTGCTGCTGTGCACGCGGCGAATCGGTGTCGCCAGGTGCGGCGTGATCGTGCGGGCCACACCCGGTTCGACCACAAGGCGTAGCGGCCACCACCGACTGCGATCACACCGACCAACAGCCCGGCCACGGCACCGCAGAACGCAGGAAACACCAGCAGAGCCAACCGGGACAAGGTCCCTTCGAGGCCCCAGGGGAGCATGACACCCACAGCTGTGCAGGCACCGGTAAGAGCAGCGTCCGTCAGTTCTTTCTCGACCCAGTCCACTGTTCCACTACAACACGTCGGCAATGCGCTTCAGCCTCGAAGCCGCTGTCTGACCGCTCACGTTCACAATTAGATCCGTTCACGCCGGGACTTGCGTATTTCCGGGCGAACCTTTTGAAAACCGGACCAAACAGAACGGCGACACCAACTCGAGCGAAACATCCTGCGGTACAGCATATGCAGTGCTCTACCGGCAACCCTACATGTCATAACTTGTCGTATTGCCCAGCGTCGACGTTCGGTGCGGCCTTGCCGACGGCGTTGGCGATCACGTGTTCCGTTCCACACCAACCCCAGTAGACCCGGTGGCATCGGATGAGTGGTCCGTCGAGTTCCATGACCTCGACCAAATCCAGCTGGTCGACACCACCGCCGGTCGTTCGCGGGTACTCCCAGATGAGGGTCTCGCCATCGAATAGGTATGTCCCGGTACGGTACAACGCCGGGAGCTCGTCCTCGCTCGGGCGGCGTCTGGTGATCTCTGTCAGAAATCGGTCGAGTTCGTCGCGTCCAGCCACAATGCCGCGTGGCGTGTCCAGGACCCGGCACACCAACGGGCTTTCGAGTACTGCGTCATCGGTGTAGAGCGCCGATAGCGCAGTCGCGTCGCGTCTGCGAATGCGGTCGTGCCACTCTATGAAAACAAACTCGGCCTGATCCTGCGTCGCACCCATAGCGTCGTTCCTCCCGGTAGGGGTCGGTTGTCGGCACCAGTCTGGCCTCGAAACGCTTCACGCTGGCGTGAACTGTTGTCGTGACACGATGTCTGCATGGCATCAGCGCACACGTATGAGCCTGCGCGACGAGGTGACGCCGATATCGGGTCGATCGCCCGGTTGATCGGCGACCCGCGACGGGCAGAGATTCTCCTGGCGTTGGCTGATGGCCGCGCGCGCCCGGCATCGGAGTTGGCTACTGCTGCAGGTCTGTCGCGTTCTGCGGCGACGAGCCACCTGAACCAGCTCGCCGACGGTGGCCTGATTCGTGTGGAGCAGGTGGGCCGGTTCCGTCTCCATTCCCTCGCCGGGCCCGACGTCGCGAACATGGTCGAAGCACTGGCTGCCCTCGCACCCACACGATCCATCACTTCACTGAGCGCAAGCACCGCCGCCGCAGCACTGCGCGAGGCACGAACCTGTTACGACCACCTGGCAGGACGGTTGGGTGTCGCCCTCACCGATGCTCTCCGCGACAACGGTGCGGTCGTCTTCGCGGACCCGCTCGCCGGATCTGCGGCCTGCGGATCATCCGCCGCGGTCCGACTGGGCCCCAACGCAGAACACGTTTTCTCAGCCCTCGAAGTCGATCTGATCAGCATCACCCTCACACCCACGCGGCGACCCCAGATACGGCTATGCCTGGACTGGAGCGAGCGCCGCTTCCACCTCGCCGGCGCTCTCGGGGCCGCGATAGCCGACACCTGCCTGCAGCATCAGTGGCTGGTCCGGCGTACTGGACGAGCGCTACACCTCACCGATACTGGTCGCCGCCACCTGTCGACAGTTCTGCCGCGACTGCGAATTCGTTGAACTAGCTCTTGAATCTGCACGTACAGGCAACCTGGCGTCGTTGGGCACGGCATCGATTCCGGACATCACATGGCCGAAGAAGCGCCGGACGAGCTAGCGCAAGAGTCGTCGACCTTCTTCGGCGCGGCGCACTCGACGGGAAGCTTGTAAAAGGCCGGTACGGGAGCCAACCCGGTGCGATAGTTGCCGAACTGCAATCCACCAACGAAGCAACTACGGCCGTGCGCAGCGCTTGATGGATCGGCGATCCTGCTGTTTCACCCGGCAGGCGGTGCACGGCGGGGGAGTCGATCGCAACCTCGGTTCGGAGTCGTGGTGCGGGAACGCCTTTGACCGCATTAAGTTTCAGGGGACAGTGCCGATGCGAGCGGTTTTCGCCGCCGCTCGTGGGTGCTTGCACAGCGCCGCCTGATCGACCATCGCGAGCCTCATCTCGTCAGCCTGTGCGCGCTCCCACTCGGTTGTCTCGCGAGTCGCATCGACCCCGAGGTAGACAAGGTCCGATTGCGCAAGTAGCGGCGGGCGGTTGTTGGTACCGGCTGGCTCGAGTGTGGTGCCGGCCAGGGCCAACGCGTGGGCCATGCCCATCCAGCTCGGTGAGCCCTCCGTGGTCGAGTGCGGGCGTTGATTGCGGCTGGAATATCACCTGTCACCAGTTGCGGACGCAACGCGCCAGCTGACACCGAGACGTCGGCCAAAAGAAAGGAGCGCTAGACGACTGGTCTACTTGGATGTACTGTCATGTTCATCAGTCATCGCCACCACCGACACGAAGGAACGACATCATGCCCCTCGCTCGCATCGACCTGACCGAAGGCAAGTCCGCCGAGTACCGCCGCACAATCGCCGACGTCGTCTACGACCAGATGATCATTCATCTCGGTGTTCCCGAGGACCGCTTCCAGGTCATCACCCAGCACCCGCCGGGCGAGGTCATCGCAGACCCCGACTACCTGGGCATCTACCGCTCCGAGGACGCCGTCTTCATCCAGCTGATCTTCCTCGACGTCGCCACTCCTGAGCAGAAGGGCAACTTCTACTAGGCCGTCGTCGACGAACTGCACGACAAGCTCTTCCTCCGCACCGAGGACGTCTTCTTCAACCTGCAGACCGTCCAGCCGGCCGATTGGTCGATGGGCAACGGCATCGCCACGTACGTCAACGGCGTTCCCGCCGACCGCCTCGACCCGAACAGCGTGCCCGCCGACTTCCACTGGTGAGCTGCTGACCGTCCTCGCACCCACGAAAATCCCCACCGCGCAGTCAGTGCGGTGGGATTTCTCTTTGCCCGAGTCTGATCAGGAAAGGTGCAGGCGGTGGCGAGTCATTGCGAACACCCGGTCGAGAGATGCAGGGGCCCGGTTGATCTTCGCCAGAACGCTCGCCCCGATCCACCCCGTGTACAGGTCACGAGCGAGCTCACTCGGCGCCACGTCGATCGTCACGGATCCGTCCGTCGCGCCGTCCTGGATCATGCGCTCGATTCGCTCGGCGATGCTGGACGTTCCGACGACGAGTGCCCGGCGCATCGTCTCCGAGAGGTCGGCGACCTCGGCCGCAAGCTTGACCACCAAGCACTTGCCCTGGCATTCGTTGAAGGCTTGCATGTCGTAGAAGTCCTGCCAGTACGCGCTCAGCCTGTCTGCACCGCTGCCGGGTCGAGCGACGATGCCATCCATACTCGCGAGATAGTGCTCGAAGTAGTTCTCGATGAGGGCCTCGCCGAAGGCATCCTTGGAGCTGAACCAGTGATAGAAGGACCCTTTGGGGACGCCCGCTTCACTGAGGACCTCGTTCAAGCCGACGGCGGCGTAGCCCTTGTGGGACATGATCTGCTCGGCGGTGTCGAGGATCCTCTGGCGTGTGTCGATCTCCTGGCTGGCCATACCCCCATTCTAAGCTTGAATAGACCAGTCGGCTACAACGTGGAACGTCACCTTCTCAGCCACGGGATGGAGGCCGCTGCTCGTGATCACACCGAGAGACCGTGCCCGGTGGCTCCTGTTGGCAGTCGGTCGCGGCGGGCGGTGAAACTACTTTCGTTGTGCGGAGTTCTGCGCCCATGGTTGTGCGGCCAGTTCGGCGTGGCTGTGGGTGACGGAGTAGCTGTATCCGAGCAGCTCGGCCGCGAGCGGAGGAGGTGCCCAGCAGTCGACTTGACATAATGTCGATTATCGGCAAAACAACGTTGCTGGTCGACGTTGTCGATCATCGTCGAGTTCTTGGTTTCGATCCACCATCAATGCTGTGGGGTTTTTCGTCCAACATCCGTGACTTGGCCGGTAGACCGTCGGTGCGTGCGTGCGTGCGTGCGTGCATGCGTTCGTCCGTGTGTACCGATGAAGGCTTGCGGGCTATCGACCCGCTGTTCTGCAGTCGTCTGCGCTGTCGATTTCGCCGCTATCGCACTGATGCTTCACTCTTGCTTTGTCGCCTCGATAGTCCCCTTGTGAACCACTCATTACGTCACTGTGACGTTTCATCGTAGTCTGGCTGGGCCCTGCAGGTCACGAGCACCGACGTCACATGAAGTTTGTCGACCCACGAGGGCTGTCGTCGTCGGACATTGCTGCCGAGGGGATTGCCGGCACGTACACGCGGGCGGGTCCATCGACTCGTCGCAACAGGCTCACTCCCCTGGGTCATGTCACGCTGTCCGGACGGCGGGGCTTGTCGGACTCGGGGTCGACCGCGTCGCCTACGGGATCTGGTGCACCGTGTCCCACTTGATCTGCCAATTCCAATCCGGCACCGGCATAGACGTTGAACGCGATGTCCACACCGTGTTCCTTGGCCCACTGAACTTCGTCGTCGTAGCGGGCGACGGCCGCGACGGTTCCGCTGAATCCGGATTCGCGGAGACAGGCGAGTGCTGTGACGTTGGCTCCGTGACGTGGCATTGCCAGCACCGCGATCCGCACCGACTCCGAGTGCCGCAGCTGATTCCAGAAATCGAGATCGGTTGCGTCCCCTTCCAGCACTCGCAGACCCTGTTCGGCGAGTCGACGAATCCGAGGACCGTCGTAGTCGACCCCCACCACACTGAGTCTGTAATGCTCGGTGAGTCGCTGATACGCCGCGAAGCCGACACGCCCCATTCCGATCACGACGACCTCGGCGTCGCCCGCGTCCCCGGAGCGTTCCTCCGGGTGCAGGCTCTGATCGTCCTGATCGGGCAATCGCGCCGCGATCTTCTCCACCATCAGGTGTCCCCGACCGTTCACCAGAGCCGACACGACGAAACTCAACGCCACGGCGATCGACATCTCGACCAGCCAGGCCGGTGCCAGCAGCCCGGTCGTCACTCCGACCGAGACGACGATCAGACCGAACTCGGAATAGTTCATCAGGCTCAGTCCTGCGAGCAGCGCGGTTCGATAACGCAGTTTCATCATGGCGAACAGCGCCAGGTACAGCACCGATTTGAGCGGCAGTAGGAGCACCATCAGCAGGGCGACGCCCAGGCTGGGAACATCGGGCAAACCGGACAGGCCGATGGAAACGAAGAAGCCGACCAACAGCAGTTCCTTGATATGAAACAGCGATCGGGACAGCTCGGAGGAAGCCGGATGCGACGCCAGGAGAACGCCGATGATCAACGCTCCCAGGTCTCCTTTGAGCCCCAGTGCGGAAAACAAGGCGTAACCCGGAACGAGGGCCATCACGATGCCGAAGAGCGACTGCATCTCGCCGTGGCCCAGCCCGCTCCACACCCTTCGGAGGATTCGTGTCAGGGGCCACAGGAGTACGAGAGTCACCGCCCACGGACTGGGCAGTGTGCCGCTGGTGACGGTAAGGAACACCACGGCAACGATGTCCTGCATCACGAGCACTCCGATGGCCACACGACCGTAGAGAGCGTGCGATTCACCTCGTTCTTCGAGAACTTTGACGACGAATACAGTGCTCGAGAACGACATGGCGAAGGCGAGCAACGCAATCGTCGTTGTGCTCTGCCCGGACAGCATTGCCATTCCGGCGACGGCCGCGAGCCACAGGACGGTGGTACCGAGCACGACGCTGAAGACCAGATGTATCGACGTCGTCAGCCACACTTCTCGGCGCAGCAGAATCCGCACGTCCAGCTTGAGACCGATCGCGAACAGCAGCAATGTGACACCGAGGTCCGCCATCAGTTCGAGTTGGGGCATCTCACCGACGTCGAGGGCATTGATGACGAAGCCGGCCGCCAGGAAGCCGACCAGTGGAGGCAGCCGGACAGCCATGGCGAGTCCGCCCAAGCCGAAGGCGATGACGAGGTAGATCGCGGCAACTGTCATGCACGGTCTCTCTGCTGGTGGGTCGCAACCGGATCTCCAACGGATCGACGACATCGGCACATGCAGTCGGAGTGACCCAAGTATCCCGGCATTCCGGCTATTTCACAGCGCACACAGTCCGCGGACGACAACGGCGACCGACGAAGGTACACCTTCGCCGATCGCCGTTGCTGCGATCGAGTGTTCGTCCTCTATCGGTCGGAAGGTCTCAGAGCTCGAACTCGGCCGGATCGATTCCCACTGCAAAGCATGCATTGCGGACGGCAGCCTTCTCGTGATCGTCGAAATGACCGTCGGCACCGCCGATGATGATGCCGATCTGAATGACGGCTCGCGCCTGGTCGGGCTTCGATTTCAGCTTGCCGATCGTGGCCGTTGCTTCGACCTTCCCGAAGTCGAAATCGCCCTGCAGCTTGTCGCAGTACCAGTCGAACTTCTGACGAAGTTCGTCGGACTCGAACACCCGCAGGGCCTCGTTACCGGCGATCAGGGCTGCCGTCTTCTGACGCTCGGCAGGATCGATGGTGCCGTCTGCTGCCGCGATGAGCGCACACATGGCCATGCTGCCGTTGGCAAATTCCTTGTTCTTGAACTGGCTGGTCTTGGTTTGCAGCTGCCCGTTCAGTTCCTGTGCCTTGGACTTGAGTTGATCCCAGAACGCCATGGAGCTCCTCTTCGTGTTCTTTCATCCGCGCACATGCGCGAACCCCGTCCATTGTCCACGGTGCCGGTGAACGAGGATGGAACCACAGTTCGGTGAGGGCGCTTCACCAGCCGTTCCCTGCTGTTCTCCTCAGCGCAGCCGCTCCGCATCGCGCGCCTTGGTCAACAGCTCGGCACACAAGCGGTGCAACTCTGCGATGTCGGCACCTTCTGTGACCGCGGTGCTGACGTCCTCGGCGGCGCAGCGGACCTCGAACGCGCGATCGGCAGCCGCCGACGCCTCTTCGGCCGTCAAGATGACGGCGTCGTCGGGAATCGAGGTTTCCTTCATCGCACTGCGCTGCTCGTAAGCACGTTGGCGACACGACTGACGGCAGTACCGTCGCTTCCGTCCGGTTCCGGAGTCGGCGACAGGGCGTCCGCACCACGTGCACGTCTGGTCACGGCGAGTTCTGACGGACATGGTCGTTCAGCCTACTGCGGCAGGAAGGTAAGATGCATTCACCAGCTGCGCCGATGGCATTGCACCGGGGCTCATCGGCCCGGGGAACGAACCGACGCGCGGCGACGTTGTAGATCAGTGGGTAGACGGTGTAGCTCGGTGTCGACCGATGACGCCGACTCGCGTACCTACTATCGATGGAGAGGACTTCACCATGGCAGATCGTGTACTTCGAGGTAGCCGACTCGGAGCCGTGAGCTACGAGACCGATCGTGATCACGACCTGGCGCCTCGCCGCGTTGCACGCTACCGATGCGACAACGGTGAGGAGTTCGACGTTCCCTTCGCCGACGACGCAGAAATCCCCGGCACCTGGGCTTGCCGAAACGGTCTCGAAGGGTCGCTGATCGAGGGAACCGCGCCGGAGGCCAAGAAGGTCAAGCCGCCGCGCACCCACTGGGACATGCTGCTCGAACGGCGCTCGGTGGACGAGCTGGAAGAACTCCTCAAAGAGCGCTTGGATTTGTTGAAGGTCAAGCGCCGCGGAGCATGAGAACCGTCGTCTGCACCGCCTGATTGGAAACAATCCGGCGGTGCAGTTTTTTTGTGCTATTCCAACTCGACGTACGTTCCGGGTGAGGGCGGTGTGTTTATCGTCGCGCTTTCCTGCGTTCCAATACTGTTGAGTGGCGGTGAAACCGCGCGAGGTGTCATGATCGAGCATCGATTACCGCGTGCAGGACGTAGATCGGCAATGTCTGCCGTAACAATTGTCGGTGCATTCCGATAATCATCACCACTGGAGTCGAAACATCAGGGGGCAGTAACTCGTGAGCCAGGATTCTGATCAACGCTCCAACGACGCTCTGCGCACAGCTGCCTCCGAGGCGAAATCCGAAGGTCATCGCGCTGTAGGTGAGCAGAAGCTCGCCGAGCTGAGGCGTGAGTTGGACGGAATAGACGAAGTTCTGCGCGCTGCAATTCGAGACCGTATCGATGTGTGTGTCCGAGTTGCACACGTGAAGCGCGAACATTCCATTCCGATGATGCAACCCGGCCGCGTCGGTTTGGTGACCGAACGCGCCCGAGAATTCGCGTCCGAAAATGGCCTGTCCCCCGACTTCCTCGAAGAGCTGTACCGATCGATGATTGCCGAAGCATGTCGCGTCGAGGACTTGATCATCGACTCTCCGGCCGCCGGGCTCGGCCCCGAGAGTGAACGGTAGAGCACGTCGATGACCATCAACACACTCCTCGTGGACAACTACGATTCGTTCACCTACAACCTGTACAGCCTGCTGGCGGAGGTCAACGGCTGTCCGCCGACAGTGGTCAAGAACGACGTCGAGTGGACGTCTCTGAACTTCGACGCCTACGACAACGTCGTCATCTCCCCCGGGCCCGGACGCCCTGATCTGGAGCAGGACTTCGGCATCAGCAGTCGAGTGATCACCGAATCCGGTCTGCCGATTCTCGGTGTGTGCCTCGGGCACCAGGGGCTGTGCCACCTGTTCGGTGGCAGTGTCGATCTCGCACCGGCACCGATGCACGGCAGGATCACCGATATCACTCATACCGGTGTCGATCTCTTCGCCGGAATCCCGTCTCCCTACTCGGTGGTCCGGTATCACTCACTGGTCGTGACGCGAACACCCGCCGACTTCGAGGAAGTCGCATGGACACCCGACGGCTTGGTGATGGCAGTTCGGCATCGCAGCAAGCCGATGTGGGGAGTGCAATTCCATCCCGAGTCCATCAGCACCGAGTACGGACGTGAACTGCTCGCCAACTTCCGAGACCTGACATTGGCGCAGTCCAACGCATCGAGTGCTGCAGGTACCCAGGATTCGATGTTCACCATCGAAACTCGCTCTCTCGACGAGGCTTTCGATCCCGAGCAGGTTTTCGCCACGCTCTACGCCAACGGTAAGAAGAGTTTCTGGCTGGATGGCAGTGCAGCACTCGAGCCCGAATGCAGGTTTACCGTCATGGGCGACTGCTCGGGGCCACACGCCGAGTACGTGACCTACTCCGTTGCCGAGACCATGGTGTCCGTGCAGGGTGCCGACGGTACGACGGAGCGCGTTCACTCCACGTTCTTCGACTACATCGACGATCGATTGCGCGAGCGCGCCACTCCCCCTCGCCACGACCTTCCGTTTGCGTTCGGACTCGGCTACGTCGGATATCTCGGCTACGAGTTGAAGGCCGACACCGGCGGACAATTGGTGCATACAGCTGCCACCCCCGATGCCTCCATGGTCTTCGCGGATCGCGCGTTGGTCTTCGACCACGAGGCCGGCACCCTCTATCTGATGGGATTGGCCACCACGCCCGGTGACCCCGTCCTGGCGCAGTGGTTCGACTCGACAACCGCCACACTGCGCGGCCTGTCCGGTCGATCCGCACAGGCGGCCCGCTCCGGCATGGGCGCGTCCGGTACTCCTCTGCTCGGAGCAGAGCACTCGCTCGAACCGCGACTGCGGCACGATCGCGCCCACTACCTCGATTTGATTTCCCAGTGCCTCGCCGAAATCCGCTCCGGCGAAACCTACGAGGTCTGTTTGACGAACACAGCTACGTTGGCGGGTTCGATCGACCCTGCGGCAACGTATTCGTATATGCGGGAAATCAACCCGACTCCGTACAGTGCGTTCTTGAATTTTCCCGAGGTGTCGGTCTTGAGCGCGTCACCCGAGCGCTTCCTACGAATCGACGCAGACCGCATCGTGGAGTCCAAGCCCATCAAAGGAACTCGTCCACGCGGAGCGACCTCCGAAGAAGACAACGCGCTGAAGGCCGACCTCGTCGCAAACGAGAAGGACAAGGCCGAAAACCTCATGATCGTCGATCTGGTCCGCAACGATCTGGCTCAGGTGTGCATTCCTGGTTCGGTGCATGTGCCGAAGTTGTTCGACGTCGAGACCTATGCCCCTGTGCATCAATTGGTGTCGACGGTTCGCGGTCGCCTGCGTGACGACGCGTCGGCGGCGGACTGTATCCGCGCTGCGTTTCCGGGTGGATCCATGACCGGTGCACCGAAGATCCGCACCATGGCGATCATCGACAAGCTCGAAGACGGCCCGCGCGGAGTGTATTCGGGTGCCATCGGCTACTTCTCGATCACGGGCACCGCGGACTTCTCGATCGTCATCCGCACGATCGTCGCCACCGAGCACGAGGTGACCTACGGTGTCGGCGGTGCGATCGTGGCACTGTCCGATCCCGATGAGGAGTTCGAGGAAACGATGGTCAAGGCCGTGTCCATGCGCCGGGCGCTGACCGGCCGAACATAAAACGGAGGGTAGGGCGCTTGCCGCCCCTACCCTCCGTGTCGTGTGCGTCTGTGTAAGCGCTTGTCGCGTCTTACGGAGTGGTGAAGTACTCGAAGACCGCGGGCTGTGCCTGCGGGTTGCCGTTGGCCGTTCCGATGACCGCGCCGGCGACGGTTCCGATCACAGTTCCGATGATGCAACCGGAAATGAAGTTCGGGAAGATGGACACGCAGCCGATGGCGAAGCCGAGGCCTGCACCGATTGCCGTACCGACGCCGCCGCCGTTGTTCCAGCCGATTGCCAGCTGGTTGACCATGTTGTCGAACGCCTGCTGCTTGGTACGAGGGCCCACAGCATCGGCGACGGGAACGGTCTGCGGAGTCAAGGTCAGCTCGCGACCCTCGGCACCGATCAAGGGTGCGATCGAGTAGACCGTGCCGTTGATGGTGTACTCCAGCGGAACCGATGCGAGCGTGGCACCGGACTGATCGATGATCGACACTGTCTCGCTCGTCGCATCGACCCGGAACAGCCCGGCGTCGAGGATGGTCTTGACGGATCCATCCGGGTTGACCGACGTCTGGTAGTTCACCGTGTCCGACGACGGGTCTGCCACGGCGTGGCCCGCTCCGGTGGCTACCGCAGCGGTCAACGCCACCGCGACCGTAGCTGTTCTGATCAGTTTCACTTCTGTCCCCTGGTTGTTGTGACGAGCATTCGACCGCATTGGTACCGAACGCCGATGGTATTCGTGACGGTGCTCCTCGATGTGAAGAACACGCCAAACGTTATTCAGCTGTATTACCCAGATGAGAATCGACGATCGGCCCGATTACATCGGCCGCATCGGCATTTGTCATCTCGTTGTGGAAAACCTCGACGTCGTGGATGACGATATCCCCTGTCACGTACGGTCGCCATTCCTGCGGTGATCTGACAATTCCGTCGCTCGCACCCTTCGTTGCGGAAAAGAACAAAACATCTCCGTCGAAGACGTCCGGCACGAACTCGGCCATGATTCTGGTCGAATTCTCGAATCCTGCGTTGATTCTTCGCAGATGATCGGCGGTCACTCCGGTCGTCTGACCCAAGGATTCGTCGAGCAGTTCCACGCCTCGCTCGTAGGTCAACGGCTCGGCCGACGGTTGCGCCGTCAGGTCGAGACCCAGTCCACCGAGCAGATTCTCGACGCTCAACGCTCCGTCGATGTTGTCGTCGTCGTGGCCGTCGACGTAGCTGTCCAGCAACGCGAGAGTGTGAACTTCGCTGCCGGTGCTGCGCAATTCCACAGCGATCGCGTGAGCGAGCGAGCCACCCAGCGACCAACCGAGCAGGTGGTACGGACCGACCGGCTGGACAGTGCGGATCTCGTCGGCGTATCGATGCGCGAGGTCACGAATCGAACCGAACGAAGTACCTTCCACGATGCTCGGCAGCTGCAGGCCGTACACGGGACGGTCGTCGGTCAATTTCGAGACGATACCGGCGTATCCCCACGAGAGCCCGATTCCCGGGTGGACGCAGAACAGCGGTGCCTTCGACCCGGTACCACGCAGCGGAATCATCACTCCGAACACCGAATCGAGATCGGCACCCGCGGCATCGGCGTCGGACGCAACCCGTGCGGCCAGCCCGGCCGGTGTTGGGTCGACGAACAGCGCTTGCAGCGGCACTCGTACTCCGATGGCACCTTCGATGGCCGGGACGATCTTCGTGGCCACCAGCGAGGTGCCGCCGAGCTCGAAGAAGTTGTCGTCCATGCCGACTCGCTCGACTCCGAGAACCTGAGCAAAGGCGTCGGCGATGGCGGCCTCCACGTCGGTACTCGGTGCTCGGTACGGAGTTGTCGAGACCGTCAGCTCCGGTATCGGCAATGCTCGACGATCGAGCTTGCCCACCGGGGTGAGCGGAATGTCGTCGAGTTCGATGATCGCCGACGGAACCATGTGGCGTGGAAGTACTTTGGCTACTCGATCCCGCAGCGCCTCGGTGTCGACCGTCTCGCCGTCTGCCGCAAGGACATACGACACGAGCACCGTGTCCCCGGACGCCGCGGTGTGTCCTATGGTGGCGGCAAATCCGACCTGTTCGTGCTCGGTGAGGGCGGAGTCGATCTCACCGAGTTCGATACGGAAGCCGCGCACCTTGACCTGGAAGTCGCTGCGTCCGACGAATTCGACAGCACCGGTACTCCCCCAGCGCACGACGTCGCCGGTGCGGTACATCCGCTCGCCCGGAGTACCGAACGGGTCGGCTACGAACCGCTCGGCCGTCAGTCCGAATCGCCGTAGGTACCCACGTGCAGTGCCTGGGCCGGCAATGTACAGCTCGCCTGACACACCTGCCGGGACCGGTCGCAGGCGCGCGTCGAGCACCAGGAACCGGAATCCGGTCCCAGGGCTGCCGACGTCCACCGTGCCGCCGGGCACCAACGGCCCACCGACACTCGCTTGGATGGTGGTCTCGGTCGGACCGTAGCCGTTGAACATCTTGCGGCCAGGTGCCCATTTCGCCACCAGTTCCGGAGTACAGGCCTCGCCGCCGACCGCAAGGACGCGGACAGTGCCGAGGCGAGTCTCGTCGATCGAGGACAACGCCGCCGGCGTCAGGAATGCGTGCGTGACGTGTTCGGACTCGAGCAGGTCGGCAAGTTCGCTGCCGCCGAACGTACCCGGCGGCACGATCACGACCGTGGCACCGACGCCGAATGCCATCGTCAGCTCGTACACCGACGCGTCGAAACTCGGCGAGGCGATGTGCGACACCCGCGAATCTCGGGTGGGTCGGAATCGCTCGATCACCTCGGCCTGCAGGTTGGCCATGCCTCGGTGTCGCACCGCGACGCCCTTCGGCCGACCCGTCGAACCCGACGTGTAGATCAAATATGCCGGGTGGTCGAGATGCAGCGTTGCCGTGCGCTCCGAGTCGGTGACGGCGTCCACGGGGTAACGAGACAGTTCCGAGGACGTCTCGGGATCGTCCAACACGAGCCACGGCACGGTGTCGGGTAGCGACTCCCTACTGTCGATATCGGTCAATCCCATTGCAGCGCGGGAATCTTCGAGCATGTGCGCGATGCGGTCGGACGGGTAGTTGGGGTCGACCGGCAAGAAAGCTGCGCCGGTCTTGGCGACCGCCCACACCGACAGGACCGATTCGATCGACCGAGGCAGTGCCAGGGCGACGAACGTTTCCGGGCCGACGCCGTAGTCGATGAGCATCCGAGCAATGCGGTTGGACCAGCTGTCGAGGTCGGCGTAGGACAAGCTCACGCCTCGATAGGTGACGGCGACCGCGTACGGGTCGAGTGCCACCGACGCGGCCAGCATTTCCGGCCATGTCCGCAGCGCGACGTCCGCCGAACCGCGGGCCGGTGCCAAAGCCTGCTTCTCGTCGGCACTGAGAATATCGATATCCCCCACCGGTGTGAGTCGGTCGTTCCCGACGGCGTCGAGTACGCGAACCAGACGCGCCGCGATGGCGTCGACGGTGGCTGCGTCGAACAGTGATGTGGCGTAGTCGAACGCTGCCTCGAAGCCGGCCGGTCGCCCGTCGTCCCCGAAATTCTCGGACACCAGGAGTTGCAGATCCTGCTTGGCCACGGGTACGTCGAAGTCGAAGCCCTCCACCCGTAGGTCGGGGAGCTCGAGTGACGCCTTCTCGTTGTTCTGGAACGACAGCGCCACCTGTGAAAGCGGAGCGTACGCCGTCGACCGGGTGGGATTGAGCACCTCGACGATGCGCTCGAACGGCATCTCGGTGTGATCGAAGGCGTCGAGATCGTGTGCCTTCACCTGCGTGAGCAGATCCACGAACGAGGTGGAGTCCACGACCCGGCTGCGCAACACCAACGTGTTGACGAACATCCCGACGAGGTCGTCCAGTCCCGCGTCGCCGCGCCCTGCCACCGGGGTGGTGATCGCGATGTCGTCGGTACCGCTCAGTCGTGCCAACACCACGGCGAACGCGGCGTGCAGCACCATGAACATGCTGACGTTCTGCTCGCGGGTCACCTCGACGAGTGCCCGGTGTATCTCGGCGTCGACGGTGAATCGCACCCGGCCACCCCGGAAATCCTGAGTGGTGGGTCGAGGGCGATCGGTGGGCAACGGCAACAGATCCGGCAGTCCTGCGAGCGTTGTGGTCCAGTACTTCAGCTGGGCCGCAGCCACGCTCGATTCGTCCTTTTCGTCGCCGAGCAACGAACGCTGCCAGAGCGTGTAATCGGCGTACTGCACCGGTAGCGGCCGCCAATCCGGCGCGCGCCCTGCGCTGCGAGCCGAGTATGCGAGTACGACGTCGCGCGCCAGCGGTGCCATCGATGCGCCGTCGGCTGCGATGTGGTGCACCACCATGGCGAGAACGAAGACCTGATCGTCCGCCGCCGAGCCGGTCGTGTCGAGCACCTGGAACAGTTCGACATGCACCGGGATCTCGGTGGTGACGTCGAACCCTCGACCCGCCAACAGGGCCACGCGATCGGTCAGTACCCCGGCATCGATCCGTTCGGGTTCGACCGTCGGTGCGACATCGCCGGCCGGGTGCACCAGCTGCACCGGGAACTGCGGTCCCTCGGGGAAGGTCGTGCGTAGCGACTCGTGGCGTTCGAGAACGTCGACGACCGCGGCGGCCAGTGCCGCAGTGTCGAGCTGCCCGGTCAGTTTGACGACCAAAGGCACGTTGTATGCCGCCGACGAGGTGTCGAACCGGTTGATGAACCACATACGTTGCTGAGCGAGGGACAGCGGAATGTGCTCGGGTCGCTGAACCGCGACGAGAGCCGGACGCTGGGTTCGGGTGTCCGCAGTACCGACCGCGTTCGCCAGACCCGACACCGTCGGCGTCTCGAAGATCGTGCGAACGCCGATCGCAGTACCGAATTCGGCGTTGACACGCGCGATCACCCGAGTTGCACTGAGCGAGTCGCCCCCCAGCTCGAAGAAGCTGTCGTCGGCACCGACTCGGTCGATGTCGAGGATCTCGGCGAACACCGCAGCGACGGTCAGCTCGGCAGGGGTGGTCGGCTCGCGGTACGACGTGGCCGCACCGAACTCCGGTATCGGCAGGGCAGCGCGATCGAGCTTGCCCACGGGGGTGAGCGGAATGGTCTCGAGCACGACGATGGCGCTCGGAACCATGTGAGACGGCAGCGCAGCGGCGAGATGATCGCGCAGCACAGCGGTGTCGACAGCCTCCCCTCCCAGACGCACGTAGGCAACGAGCACCGTCGCCCCCGAAGGCCCTGGAGTGCCGAAGGTCGCCGCGAAGTCCACCGCAGGATGCGCGGAGAGCGCCGCGTCGATTTCGCCGAGTTCGATGCGGAATCCGCGAACCTTGACCTGGGAGTCGCTCCGACCGACGTACTCGATGGTCAGATCCGGTGACCACCGCACCACGTCTCCGGTGCGATACATCCTCGAACCGGGTGCACCGAACGGATCGGCGACGAATCGCTCTGCCGTCAGGCCCATTCGGTCGTGGTAGCCGCGGGCCAGACCGACACCGGCGAGGTACAGCTCTCCTGCGACACCGACAGGAACCGGCTGCAGCCGTGAGTTCAGGACCACCTCGTGCACGCCGCGCACCGGCCCACCGATCGACACCGGCTCGCCGGCGACCATCGGTGCACTGATGTTGGACATGATCGTGGCCTCGGTCGGTCCGTACCCGTTGTACAGGTTGCGCCCGGGGGCCCACTTGCCGACCAACTCGGCCGGAACGGCCTCGCCGCCGACGACGACGTCAGCGAATGTTTCGAGACCTGTTGGGTCCACCGACGCGAGGGCAGACGGAGTGATGAATCCGTGAGTCACTGCCTCCGATGCCAACAACGACGCGAGTTCCTCGCCGCCGTACACCGTCGGTGGCACGATCACCATGGTTGCTCCGGCACCGAATGCGAGCAGATATTCGAGCACGGAGGCATCGAAGCTCGGCGACGAAACATGCAGTGTCCGTGAGTCTTTCGAGACGCCGTAGCGCTCGCGCTGCTCGGTCGCGAAGTTGTCGAGGCCGGAGTGGGTGACCACGACGCCCTTCGGAACGCCCGTCGAACCCGACGTGTAGATCGTGTACGCAGCACTGTCCAGAGTGACGCGACCGTGACGTTCGCTGTCGGCTATCGGCTCGTCACCGACGCCGTTCGGGCCGTCCGTGGCGAGATCGTCCAGAATGATCCATGCCACGGTCGAGGGCAGGTCGTCGAGATGGGCACGGGTGGTGACACCGAAACTCGCGCCCGAGTCCGCCAACATGTGCTCGATGCGATCGGCGGGGTAGTTCGGGTCGACCGGAACGAACGCGGCACCGGACTTGGCGACCGCCCACACCGTCAGAACGGATTCGATGGACCGCGCGATACCGAGCGCGACGAACGTCTCGGTGTGCACGCCGTGGCTCAGCAGGATCCGAGCGAGTCTGTTCGACCGTCGGTCCAGCTCCCGGTACGTCAGCTCTCCGTCCACGCTGCGCAGCGCGATGGCGTCCGGATCGATGGCTGCGGCGTCGGAGAAGATCTCCGGCAACAAACGTGTGGAGCGGCCCTCGATTCCGAATACCGGTGCCAGGGAGCCGAATTCGGCCTCATCGAGCAGGCTGAGTCGGGCCAGAGGCTGCTGCTCGTCTGCCAGCACTGCGCCGAGCACCCGCTCGACTCGATCGACGATGGCGTCGACGTCCTCGACATCGAAGAGTTCGGGCAGGTACTTGGCCTTCAGATTCAGGCGCTCGTCGACGGACGAGACCAGAGTCAGCGGATAGTGCGCGGCGTCGGTTCCCAGAATGTCGGTCACCTGCATACCGGCGAAATCCGTTGCCGCAGACGCGCCTGCGCGATCGACCGGGTACGACTCGAACACCGTCAGCGTGTCGAATGCGACCCCTGCACCTGCGGCACGCTGAATGTCGGTCAGTCCGAGGTAGTGGTGGTCCAGCAACGACGCCTGCTCGGACTGAACACGATCGACCAGAGCGCCCAGCGTCTCGCCGGGATCGAGCGTGACCCGAACGGGCAGCGTGTTGATGAACAGCCCGATCATGCCTTCGATGCCCGGGACCTCAGGCGGACGTCCCGAGACGGTGGCACCGAACACGACGTCGTCTCGACCGGTCAGTGTCGCGAGCACGACGCCCCACGCGGTCTGGACGAGCGTGTTGAGAGTCGACCCGCGGCGCGCCGCGAAATCGCGTAGGGCAGCGGTGGTCTCGATCGACAACGAGCGTTCGGATTCGCGGGAGACGGTGGACAATTGCCGCCCTCGATCGCCGGTGACCAGCAGGGTCGGCTCCTCGACGCCCGCCATCGCACTGACCCACTGCGCGGTGGAGATCGAGACGTCGCGTTGCCGCATCCATGTCAGATAGTCCCGGTACGCGGGCACCCGCGGCAGCATCGAGTCGTCGGACTCGGTGACGTACAGCGTGATGAGTTCCTTGACGACCAGCGGCGTCGACCACCCGTCCAGCAGAATGTGGTGGTTGGTCAGCAGCAGTCGCCAATGATCGTCGGCGAGGGTGATGAGCGTGAATCGAAGCAGCGGCGCGGAGTCCATCTCGAACCGAACACCGCGATCGGCTTCGAGGACTGCTTCCAGTGCAGCCTCGACATCGGCTGCACCGCGCAGATCGATCTCTGCCCATGGAACCGTGACCGAATTCTGCACGATCTGCAGAGACTCGCCGGAGCTGTTGTGGACGAACGCTGCCCGCAGATTCGGATGACGTGAGACGAGCTTGTCGACTGCGGCGTGCATCCGCGCGGAATCGACGGTGCCGCGCAACTCGAGGCCGAGTTGCACCATGTAGGCGTCGACGCCCGCAGAGTCGCTGCCGACCTCGCCCGCGAGGCGCGCGTGGAAGAGCAGGCCAGCCTGCAGCGGCGACATCGACCACACGTCGTCCAGGTCCGGGAACCTGTTCTCCAGTACCTCGATGGACCTCTGATCGATGTCGACCAGCTCGAGATCGGACGGAGTGAGACCACCCGCACCGTCGGCCGAGGCGTGCTCGGTGATCGCGGTGAGTGCCTGCGTCCAGAGCTCGATCAACCGATCCACCTCGTCGGCACCGAGGATCCCGGCCGGGAACGCGAAGGTGGCGTCCAGCTGCGGGCCGTCGGGTGTCGACGTCGTGACGGCATTGATGTCCAACGCGGCGGGCACGGGCATGTCCGGGTTCTGCGCGTCGCCCAGTTCGGCGTCGGCCACGGGAATCCAGCCCACGTCTTCCATGCCCTCGGACGAACCGGTCGAGAAGCGCCCGAGATAGTTGAAACTGACCTGCGGAGCGGCGTGATCGGACAGAGCTTCGGTTCCTGCGGGATCGAGGTACCGGAGCATGCCGTAGCCGATGCCGTGATCGGGGATCTCGAGCAGCTGCTCTTTGACGGCCTTGATCAGCGCGCCTGCGGAGTCTCCGCCGGACAACGCGTCGGCGATGTCGACGGAACCGAGGTCGAGGCGCACCGGGAAGATCGTGGTGAACCAGCCGACGGTTCGGCCGAGATCGGCTCCGGGAACCACGGCGTCTTCACGGCCATGGCCTTCGAGGGTGATCAGCGCACTGCGGACAGCGGCTCCCCGTTCGCGACGCCATGCCGTGAGCGCGAGAGCCAACCCGGCCAGCAGGCCGTCGTTGACGCTGCCCCGGAAGACATTCGGCACAGTCGTGAGCAGGCGCTCGGTGACCTCGACCGGCAGCGATGTGCGAATGCGCTGCACGGTGGCGTCGACATCGACGCTCTTGTCCAGTGGTCGCGAACCGATCGTCGGATCGTCGCCGCTGAGAATCCGCTGCCACAACCCGAGCTCGTCGGCGCGGCTCGCGGTGACGTCGGTCAATCCGGTGGACCAGCGCCGCATCGACGTGCCGATCGGTGCCAGCACAGGCTCGTCGCCCGCGACGATCTGGCTCCATGCCGTGGCCAGATCCGGAACGAGGATGCGCCAGGACACGCCGTCGATGACGAGGTGATGTGCGACGACGAGAAGTCGACCGGATCCGTTCGGGCCCTGGAACCACACCATCTGGACCATGACCCCGTCGGCGGGGATCAGTCGATCCGCTGCGGCGTCGAGTTCGGTTGCGGCGCGGGAAGAGAACTCGGCACCGTCCACGGAATCGACCGAGACGGCATGGATGACCGACGCGGCGGACACGGTCCCGATCGGAGATACTGCCTCGTGCCACGTGCCGTCCGAGTCCTGGAACAGACGCGACCGCAGCATGTCGTGACGATCGAGCACGGCCTGGACTGTGCGCTCGAGCGTGGTGGTGTCGATACCGACCGGGAGCTGAAGCAGAGCGGTCTGGGTGTAGCGACCGAAGTCGGTGCTGCGATCCAACATCCACCGAACGACCGGTGTCAGGGGTAGTGGGCCGACTCCCTCGCCGTCGAGTTCCTCCAGTACGACGACGTCGCCTCCGAGAACGACCACCTCGGCCAGCGCGGCCACGGTCTTGCGCTCGAAGATGTCGCGTGGAGCCAGCACCAGGCCGGCCGCCTTGGCGCGGGAGACCAGCTGAATCGACATGATGCTGTCGCCGCCGAGTGCGAAGAACGAGTCGTCGACGCCGACGGTGTCGAGTCCGAGCACGTCCGCGAACAAGCCGGCGAGAATGGACTCGACTTCTGTTGCAGGCAAGCGACTTTCGGTGACATTGGCCGAGAAGTCCGGTGCAGGCAAGGCGCGTCGATCGAGCTTGCCGTTGGCGGTGAGGGGCAGCTCGTCCAGCACGATCAGCGCGGCAGGCACCATGTAGGACGTCAGTGTGGTGCCCACGAAATCGAGAACGGCGGAATGGTCGAGGGTTCGACCGGACTCGGCAACGACGTAGCCGATCAATCGGTCACCGAATCCGTCGTCTCGTACCGAGACCACGGAGGCCGCGACACCGTCGAATGCGAGCAGAGCGCTTTCGATCTCACCGAGTTCGATGCGGAACCCGTGCAGCTGTACCTGCATGTCACTGCGGCCCAGGTATTCGAGCGCCCCGTCGCGGTTCCATCGCGCCGTGTCACCGGTGCGGTACATCCGGTGTCCGGCCGGACCGGAGGGGTCAGCCACGAAACGGGTTGCCGACAGGCCGGCCCGTCCGAGGTAGCCGCGCGAGAGCTGTGCCCCGGAGACGTACATTTCGCCGGTCACGCCAGGTGGCACAGGCTTCAGACGCGCGTCGAGAACGGCAACGTTCAGTGCCGGGATCGCCTGACCGATGACGCTGGCGGAGGCCGAGGCGGCGAACTCCTCGGTGAGAGCGAGGTGGCTCACGTGGACCGTCGTCTCGGTGATGCCGTACATGTTCACCAGGGTGGGCGCGGACTCGTCGTGTCGGGCATACCAACGGCCCAACTGTCCTAGATCGAGTGCCTCACCGCCGAAGATGACGTAACGCAGCGAGAGTTCTGCGGAATCCTCGGCAGCTCCCACGGCCGCGGTGGCAACCCTGTCGGCCTCAGCGAACTGGTAGAACGCCGTCGGTGTCTGGTTGAGCACCGTGACCTTCTCGCGCACCAGCAACTCGCGGAACAGCTCCGGCGAGCGTGCCGTGTAGTAATCGACGACGACGAGGGCTCCGCCGTGCAGCAACGGGCCCCACAGTTCCCACACCGAGAAGTCGAACGCGTACGAGTGGAACATCGTCCAGACATCGCGCTCGTCGAAATCGAACAGATCCGCGGTGTTCGCAAACAGTGTCGCCACATTGCGGTGTGCGATCTGGACGCCCTTGGGACGGCCGGTACTACCCGAGGTGTAGATGACGTACGCGATCGAATCTGCACCGGTCTTGCCCGAGCGGTCCGCATCCGTCAGCGGAGCGCCGGAGACGTCGTTCAACTCGGCGATCAGTTCCGGCGAATCGACGAGGAGAACGTCGAGGTCGGAGGTCGGCACCGCAGTGCTGTCGGCAACGGTGGAGATGACGCACACAGGCGAGGCGTCCTCGAGCATGAACGCGAGTCGGTCCGCCGGGTAGGAGACGTCGATCGGCAGATACCCGCCACCGGACTTGATCACGGCGAGCAGCGCCACGATCAGCTGCTCGTCACGTGGCACAGCGACCGCAACGAGCGATTCGGACGTCACGCCGCGCCCGACGAGAACCCGGGCCAGGCGGCTCGAACGGTCGTCCAGCTCGGCGTAGGTCATCGATCGATCGCCGAAGACCACGGCACGCGAATCCGGGAATCGCGCTGCAGCAGCGGCGAATCGGTCGGCCAAGGTCGAATCGTCTGCCGCGAGGCCCGAGTGGTTCCACTCGTGCGTCATCGCATCGAGCTCCCCGGGGAGCAGCAGGTCGATGTCGCCTACGGCGCTGTCAGGATCGGCAGTGACTGCGTCGAGGAGGGCGCCGAAGCGTGCGGAGAACTCCTGGACGGACGATTCCTCGAACAAATCGACCGCGTACGTGATCGCTGCGGTCATCCCGGACGGCGCACCGGTCTCGTCGAAGTTCTCCGCAACGGTCAGCTGTAGATCGAACTTCGCCACGTGTGCGTCGATGTCCACGGCTCGGACGGTCAGGTCCGGCAGCTCGAGCGTCGCCGAGGTGTTGTTCTGGAATTCGAGCAGAACCTGGAACAGCGGCGAGTGGTCGGTCGAACGCGTCGGGTCGAGTACGTCGACCAACCGCTCGAACGGGACGTCGGTGTTGTCGAATGCAGCCAGATCGGCTGTGCGCGTAGCGCGGAGCAGCTCGGTGAACGAGAGCTGCGGTGCCACGTCGGTGCGCAGAACGAGCGTACCCACGAACATGCCGACCAGATCGTCGAGTGCGGCGTCGCCGCGGCCTGCGATGGGGGTACCGACAGCGATGTCCTCGGTGCCGCTCAGTCGCGCCATCAGGACCGACCATGCCGCATGTACGGCCATGAAGACGGTTGCCTCGTTGGCGCGTGCGACGTCGACCAGTGATGCATGGGTGTCGCGGTCGATCTCGAAACGAACGCTGTTGCCGCGCAACGATTGACGGGCCGGGCGGGGATGATCCAACGGCAGCGGGAGAACCTCGGGCAGGTCCGCCAGGGCGGTTTTCCAGAAGTCCAGCTGTTGTGCGGCGAGTGACGACGGATCGGACTCGTCGCCGAGAACATCGCGCTGCCATAGCGCGAAGTCGGCGTACTGAACCTCGAGCGGTACCCACATCGGAACTGTGGCTGCGGCACGGGCTCCGTAGGCCACCATCACGTCTCGCGCCAGTGGTGCCATGGACGCTCCGTCGGCGGCGATGTGATGCACGACGATCGAGAGCACGAACTCGTCCGGTGCCAACCGGTACAGAACCGCACGGAAGGGCAGCTCGGTCGAGACGTCGAATCCCTGTGCCGCAGCGGCCGACACGGCCGCCACGACCTCGCCGGCGTCGAGATCGACGACGTCGAGCTCCGTCGATGCCGTCCGTACATCGAGAATCTTCTGCTCGGGTCGCTCCCCCTGCGTGGGGAACACCGTGCGCAGCGACTCGTGACGTTCCAGAACGTCGCCGACGGCCGCGCTCATCGCAGCGATATCGAGACGACCGGTCAGACGAACCGCGAGCGGGATGTTGTACGCCGCCGACGTCACGTCGAACTGGTTGATGAACCACATCCGTTGCTGAGCCAAGGACAACGGAATCGAACTCGGTCGCGGCTTCGCGACGAGTGCGGGGCGGCGAACCGTACCGAGCGGGTTGCTGTCCACGCGCTCGGCGAGCGACTCGACAGTGGGAGCCTCGAACAGGGCGCGCACACTGATCGCGGTGTCCAGGGCAGTGTTGACTCGTGCAGTGAGTCTGGTGGCGCTGAGGGAGTCGCCGCCCAGATCGAAGAAGCTCGAATCGATACCGACTGTCTCGATTCCCAGCACCTCGCCGAATATGTCGGCGATGATCCGCTCCGTCTCGGTACGGGGAGCACGTGAATCGCTTCCGAGATGGAGGTCGGGAGCAGGCAGTGCTTTTCGATCCAGCTTGCCGGCAGGGGTCAACGGAATCGACTCCAGCGCGACGAAGGCCGTCGGGATCATGTGTGTGGGAAGCGAACTCGACACATGGGTCCGCAAGGCGGTGGCGTCGATCTGCCGACCCGGTCGCGGGAGAACGTAGGCGACGAGAATCGTGTTTCCCGTCGGACCGTCGACCCCGACCGTAGTGGCGAATTCGACCGTCGGATCGTCGGTCAGAACAGCGTCGATCTCGCCCAGTTCGATGCGGAACCCGCGCACCTTGACCTGGAAGTCGCTGCGCCCGACGTACTCGAGTGTCCCGGATTCGGTCCACCGCACGACATCTCCGGTGCGGTACATCCGCGCACCCGGCTCGGCGAAGGGATGTGCAACGAATCGGTCTGCTGTCAGACCGAATCGGGAATGGTAGCCCCGGGCAAGCGCGGGCCCGGCGAGATACAGCTCTCCCGCAACTCCGACCGGAACGGGATGCAGCCGTGTGTCGAGAACGACCTCGCTGAAACCGATTGTCGGCGAACCGATGTCGATAGAGGAATCGACGCTCAGCGGATCGCTGATCGACGAGAAGATCGTCGCTTCGGTGGGTCCGTACGCATTGAACATCAGACGACCCGGTGCCCAGCGAGCCACCAGCTCGGGCGGGCAGACGTCTCCACCGGTGGCGACGACGCGCAGCTCGGTGAGGCCTTCGGGGTCGACCGATGCCAATGCTGCAGGCGTGACGAACGCGTGCGTCACGTTCTGCTCGGCGAGCAGTGCGGCCAGCTCGGTGCCGCCGTACACCGAGGTCGGTGCGATGACCATTGTCGCAGCGCCGGAGAAGACCATGACCAGTTCGAGGATGGAGGCATCGAAGCTCGGCGAAGCAAAAGCCAGAACTCGAGCATCGGGAGTCACCTCGAAACGGCTTCGCTCTTCCTCTGCCAGATTCGCGAGACCGCGATGGGTGACGGTGACGCCCTTGGGCACACCGGTCGAGCCCGACGTGTAGATCAAGTAGGCGACCTGATCGACGTGCATCGGACGCATTCGGTCGTCGTCGCGCACCGGGGTGGTCGAGAGATCGGCAAGCTCGGCGCGTGTCTCGTCCTGATCGAGGACGGTCCATCGGGCCGAGCCGAGACCGTCGACCGCGGTGACATGCGTGCCGAGTGTGAGGCCGATGGAGGCGCCCGAGTCGACCAACATGTGCTCGACGCGATCGCGGGGGTAGCTCGGATCGACGGGCAGGAATGCCGCGCCCGTCTTGGCGACCGCCCAGATACCGAGAACCGAATCGATGGAGCGTGGTAGAGCCAGTGCGACAACAGTTTCCGGTCCGGCACCGCGGGCGATGAGCGCGCGGGCAAGAGCGGAGGACCGCGCGTCCAGCTCGGCGTAGCCGAGGGTGCCGTCCCCGCTCCACAGAGCGAGGCCGTCGGTGTTCGTCGCCGCTGCACCGGTGAAGATGTCGGGGAGCAGACGAACACCCGACGACGCCGGGCCGTGAACCGGGGCCAGTCGACCCAGTTCGTCCTCGGACAGCAGTGACAGCGATCCGACGCGCCGATCGGTATCGGTGGCAATGGCCTCCAGTACCCGGACGATCCTGTCGATCGTCGCGCGAACGACGCTGTCCTCGAACAGTTCTGGCAGATACTTGGCTTCGATGTGCAGGCGGTCGTCGACCATGGCGACCAGAGTCAGTGGATACTGCGCGGTGTCGCTGCCGTCGTGGACGTCGTGGACATGCATGCCGGCGAGGTCGGTCTCGGCCGACAGTCCTGCACGGTCCATCGGGTAGGACTCGAACACCGTCAAGGTGTCGAAGGCGACGGCCGGTCCCACGGCGCGCTGGATGTCGGTGAGTCCGAGGTAGTGGTGATCGAGCAGAGCAGCCTGCTCGGCCTGCACCCGATCGAGGTATTCACCGAGTGTCTCGGATGGATCGAGCACGATCCTGACCGGCAGGGTGTTGATGAACAAGCCGACCATCGACTCGATATCGGACACCTCAGGCGGTCGTCCGGACACGGTCGCACCGAACACCACGTCGGAGCGTCCGGTCAAGGTGCCGAGGACCATGGCCCACGACGCCTGCACCATGGAGTTCATCGTCACGCCGCGTGCTCGGGCGACGGCCCGCAGTCGGTCGGTCTGTGCGGTGTCCAAGGAGATCAGCGCACGGCCGGCCAACGTCGACTCCTGGCGCCGACTTTCGACCGGAGTCAACAGAGTGGGTTCGGACAGTCCTGCGAGCGCGTCGGTCCACGCCGCAGTTGCCGACGAACGGTCACGTTTTGCGAGCCACGACAGGTAGTCGCGGTAGGCGGGGACGCGTGGGAGCACGGTCTCGTCGCCGTCGACCACGTACAGGGTCAAGAGGTCCTTGAGCAGCAGCGGCGTCGACCAACCGTCGAGCAGAATGTGATGGTTGGTCATCACCAGACGCCACTCACCCGGCGCCACCGTGATCAGCATGAAGCGCAGCAGCGGAGCCTGAGCCATGTTGAAACGGGTGGCTCGGTCCTCGTGTTCGATGCGTTCGAGCTCGGCGGCCCGCTCGTCGACGTCCAGACCGGTGAGGTCGATCGACGACCACGGTGCGTCCACCTCGTGATGCACGATCTGGATCGACTCGCCGTCGGTGTTGTGCACGAAGGCGGTACGTAGGTTGGCGTGCCTACGCAGCAGCGCCTGAGCAGACCGTCGGAACCGCGCTTCGTCGACGTGTCCGCGCAGTTCCAACACGAGTTGAACGATGTAGGCATCGACGGACTGATCCGACAGCTCGGCGTGGAACAGCAGACCGGCCTGCAGAGGCGTCATCGACCAGATGTCGTCCAGTGTCGGATAGACGCGTTCGAGATCGTCGATGGAGCTCTGGTCGAGCCGAACCAGCTGGAGATCGGATGGAGTGAAACCGCCGGCACCGGGCCGCTGCGCAAGCAGAGTCAGCGCGGTGAGTGCCTGACGCCACAGCTCGACCAGCTCTGCGACCTCGGCCGCGTCGAGAACGCCTGTCGGGAACGCGAACGAGGCTTCCAGCCGTGGGCCGGTCGGTGTCGCCGTGGTGACGGCGTTGATGTCGAGCACAGCGGCGACGGGTAGATCCTCGTCCTGCGAATCACCGACACCGGAATCGTCCACCGGCAACCAGCCGTGCCCGCGAAGCTCGTCCGGAATGTCGGTGCTGTAGCGCCCGAGGTAGTTGAAACTGATCTGGGGAGCCGGGAAGTCGCGAAGCGCAGCGGCACCCGTCTCGTCCAGGTATCGCAGCATGCCGTAGCCGATGCCGTGGTCCGGGACGGCCAGCAATTGCTCCTTGACCGACTTGATCAGGCGCGCTGCATCGGCGCCGCCCGCAAGAGCGTCGTCCAGATCGATACCGTCGAGGGTCAATCTGAGCGGGTAGATCGTAGTGAACCAACCGATGGTGCGGCCGAGATCGGCGCCGGGCACGACGTGGTCCTCACGGCCGTGGCCCTCGAGGGAGATGAGCGCGTCGTCGACGACCACGCCGCGACCTCGTCGCCAGACGGCGGTGGCAAGGGCCAGAGCTGCGAGAAGACCGTCGTTGACACTGCCGTGGAACGCGTCGGGCAGTGCGGTGAGCAGTCCCTCGGTGACGTCGGTCGACAGAGTCGTCTCGATCTTGTCCACGGTCCGGTACACGTCGATCTCGCGATCGAGTGCACGGGATCCGATGAGCGGATCGGGTTGCGCCACAACAGATCGCCAGAGCTCCAGCTCGTCGGCACGGGTCGCAGTGACCTCACGCAAGCCGTGAGACCAACGGCGCATCGAGGTGCCTACCGGAGCAAGTTCCGGTGTGTTTCCGCCGATGATCTGGGCCCATGCCGACGCGAGATCCGGAACGAGAATTCGCCAGGACACACCATCGATCACCAGGTGATGGGCGACAACGAGCAGACGGCTCCCCTCGGTGCCTGCGTCGAACCACACCATCTGGATCATGACGCCGGAATCGGGTGCCAAGCGGGCCACCGCTGCCGCGGCCTCGGTTCTGGCCTGCTCCGAGAACTCCGCTCCGTGAACGGTTGTCGACGAGACTCGGTGGACAACCGACTGCGCCGAGACCGATCCGACGGGAAGAACCTCCATCGCGGGGTGCTCACCGCGATGCAGTACACCGCGAAGCATGTCGTGGTGGTCGAGAACCGTCTGGACAGTGGCTTCGAGAACGTCGAGTTCGATGTCCGCCGGAAGCGTCAGGACAGCGGTCTGGGTGTGCTTGTCGAGCACTGCCGTGCGATCGAGCATCCACGCCACGATCGGGGTTAGCGGTACGTCTCCGACACCGCCGCCCGGCAGTTCCTCGAGCACGAGCGCAGCAGTTCCGTCACCGGCTGCGACCACCTCGGCCAGCGCGGCAACTGTCTTGTGCTCGAACACGTCTCGCGGCGAGAGGGCGAGGCCGGCTGCCTTGGCGCGCGAGACCAACTGAATGGACATGATGCTGTCGCCGCCGAGCGCGAAGAACGAATCGTCGACGCCGACGCGGTCGAGCCGCAGGACCTCGGCGAACAATCCGGCCAGCGTCTTCTCGACCGCATTGTCGGCATCGCGGCCGCCCGTGGTGACCTGGGCGGACCAGTCCGGTTCGGGTAGTGCGTTTCGGTCGAGTTTGCCTGCCGGAGTCAACGGAATCGACTCGAGCATCACCAACGCCGACGGCACCATATGCGCCGGCAACACCGACCCCACATGCTCCCGCAACGACGCCGCATCGAGAACCGTCCCCGCCACCGGCAACACATACGACACCAACACCGTCGCCCCGGCCGCACTCTCACGCCCCACCGTGACCACAAAATCGACACCCGGCACAGCAGCCAACACCGAATCGATCTCACCCAACTCGATCCGGAAACCACGCACCTTCACCTGAAAATCGCTACGCCCCACATACTCCAACGCACCCGAAGCATTCCACCGCACCACATCACCGGTGCGATACATCCGCGAACCCGCACCACCGAACGGATTGGCCACGAACCGCTCCGCCGTCAAACCCAACCGAGCGTGATACCCACGAGCCAACGCCGGACCCGCCAGATACAACTCACCCACCACACCCACCGGCACCGGATTCAACCGCGCATCCAACACCACCTCCGCGAAACCGATAGTCGGAGAACCGATATCGACAGACTCCCCCACCACCAACGCCGACGAAATCGACGAGAAAATCGTCGCCTCCGTCGGACCGTACGCATTGAACATCCGCCGACCCGGCGCCCACCGCGCCACCAACTCCGGCGCACACACATCACCACCGGTGACCACAACCTGAACCGAATCCAACCCCACCGGATCCACCGACGCCAACGCCGCAGGCGTCACGAACGCATGGGAGACCCGCTCCTGCGCCAACAACGACGCCAACTCCACCCCACCGAACACCAACGGCGGAGCAATCACCATCGTCGCCCCACCCGAAAACGCCAACACGAACTCGAGAATCGACGCATCGAAACTCGGCGACGCAAACGCCAACACCCGAGACGACGGACCCACACCGAACCGAACCCGCTCCTCAGCAGCCAAGTTCCCCACACCACGATGAGTGACCACCACACCCTTGGGCACACCAGTGGACCCCGACGTATAAATCAGATACGCCGCATCATCGAGACGCAACACCCCCGAACGCTCGGCATCCAACACCGGAGCAGCCGACCGAAACGCCAGATCCGCCACCACATCCGGATCATCGAGCACCACCCACGACACCCCACCCACACCCGACACCGCACCCACATGAGCACCCAACGTCACACCCACCACAGCACCCGAATCGACCAACATGTGCTCGATCCGATCCACCGGATAATTCGGATCCACCGGCAAGAACGCACCACCGGCCTTCGCCACCGCCCACACCGCCACCACAGACTCCACCGACCGCGACAACGCCAACGCCACGAACGACCCCGGACCCACACCACACGACATCAACATCCGCGCCAACCGCGACGACGCCGCATCCAACTCACCATACGAAAGCACCCGCGAACCCGACACCACCGCAACACCACCGACACCAGCCACACCCACCGCACCAGCCAACAACTCCGGCAACACCACACCCACCACAGACCGCGGACCACGAACCGGAGCCAGGGTGGCGTATTCGTCGTTCGACAGAATGTCGATGTCCCCGATCCGGACGGACGGGTCCGTCGTCACGACATCGAGGATTCGCGCAAGGCGGTCGGCGAGGACTCGGACTGTGTCGGCATCGAACAGTTCTGTGGCGTAACGGAAACCGGCATCGATGCCGACCGGTGCCCCGAACTTGTCGAATTCTTCCGAGACCGTCAACTGCAGGTCGAAATTGGAGATGTGATTGGGCAGTTCGATGCCCTCGATCGACAGACCGGGCAACGTCACCGTCGGTCGGTCGGTGTGCTGGAACTCGAGCATCACCTGGAACAACGGCGCATGGGCGGTCGATCTCGCGGGATCGACCGCATCGACGACGCGCTCGAACGGGATGTCCGAGTGTGTGAACGCCGCAAGGTCGGTGGCCCGCACGTCCGAGAGGAGATCCTCGAAACGAGTGGAGCCCGGCACCTGGGTGCGTAGCACGAGGGTATTGACGAACATGCCGACGAGCTCGTCGAGCGCAGCATCCCCTCGACCCGAGATCGGCGTTCCCACCGAGATGTCCTCGGTGCCGGACAGTCGGGCGAGAAGGACGGCCAATGCGGCGTGCACGATCATGAACGAGCTCGAATTGTGCTCGGCAGCAACAGTTGCGAGCCGCACATGGATGGCCGCGTCGATCTCGAACGAGACCGACTCGCCGCGCAGAGACGCCACCGCCGGGCGGGGGCGATCGGTTGGCAGCGGCAGAACCTCGGGGCTGCCGGACAATGTGTCGACCCAGTAGGTCGATTGCTGTGCCATCAGCGACTCGGGATCGGACTCCGTGCCGAGGTATCGACGCTGCCACAGTGCGTAATCGGCGTACTGGACCGGCAACGGTTCCTGGCTCGGTGCGTGCCCTGCGGCACGGGCGCTGTACGCCACCATCAGATCGCGGGCCAGCGGGGCGCTGGAGAAGCCGTCGGAAGAGATGTGGTGCACCACCATGACGAGTACGTGCTCGTTCTCGCGCTCCCGGATCAATCGGACGCGCGACGGAACGTCCGCAACCACGTCGAAGCCCGAGCCGGCGACATCGCCGATCAGTTCGTGCACATGCCGGTCGTCGTCCGCAGTGATCGGAGTCAGATCCGGCAGTGCCGACGCCACATCGAGAATCGATTGCACAGGGCCGTCGTCGGACAGCGGGAACATCGTGCGAAGAGACTCGTGCCGCGTCAGCACATCGCCGATGGCCGATCGCATCGCGTCGACGTCGAGGGCACCGCTCAGTCGCATGGCGAACGCAACGTTGTAGGCAGCCGACTCGGTGTCGTACTGATTGATGAACCACATTCGTTGCTGCGCCAGCGACAGCGGCACCACGTCGGGCCGCTCCTGCGGAATCAGTCGTGGAGCCGCGTCGGCGTCGTGTTCGCGGATGTCGATGCCTGCGGACAATGCGCGCACGGTGGGCGCGTCGAACAGATCCCGGATACCGATATTGCTTCCGAGTGCGGCATTGACCCGCGCTACCAATCGCATCGCGATCAGCGAGTTGCCACCGATCTCGAAGAAGCTCGACGTGACGCCCACCTGGGAAATGCCGAGCAGGTCAGCGAAGATGCCGGCCACGATTTCTTCGACGGGGTTCTCGGGACCGACGAATTCCGCAGCGGCGACGGTGAACTCGGGTGCAGGCAGCGCCTTTCGATCGAGCTTTCCGCTGGCGTTGACCGGCAGCGAATCGAGCACCACCACGTGCGAGGGCACCATGTAGGCCGGAAGCCGCCGCGCGGCCTCGGCCGTCAGATCGGTGGGGTCGACGGCAACACCGGGTGCGCCCACGACGTACGCAACCAGCGTCTCACCGGTGTTGGGGTCCTTGTGTACCAATGCGATCGCTTGGGCGACCGACTCGGACCGCAGCAGGACGGCTTCGATCTCGGGCAGTTCGATACGCAGGCCGCGCAACTTGACCTGAAAATCGGTACGGCCGATGTACTCGAGCTCACCGTCGGCGCGCCAGCGGACCAGATCGCCTGTGCGGTAGAGCCGCTCACCCGGTTCCCCGAACGGGTCGGCGACGAAGCGATCTGCCGTCAGATCGCCGCGGCCTACGTAACCGCGTGCGAGTTGGACACCCGCGAGATACAGCTCGCCGGGTGCGCCGATCGGTGCCAGCCGCAACGACGCGTCGAGCACGTACAACCGGGTGTTCCACACCGGTGCGCCGATGGGGATGGAGACCGGATCCCGTCCGGTCACGTGGTAGTAGCTGACGTCGACTGCGGCTTCGGTCGGACCGTAGAGATTGTGCAACTCCGCGAGGGAGAACCGAGCGAACTGTGCCGCGGTGGCAGGCGGAAGTGCCTCGCCACTGCAGAAGACGAGCCGCAGCGATGTGCACTCTGCAGCCCGGGCGCCGGCCGCGAACACAGCGAGCATCGACGGTACGAAGTGCACGGTGGTGATGTGCTCGTCGGCGATGATGCGGGACAGGTACGCGGGGTCGCGGTGTCCGTCGGGTTCTGCCACCACGAGTTTGGCACCCACCTGAAGTGGCCAGAAGAATTCCCACACCGAGACGTCGAAGGTGGCGGGCGTCTTCTGCAGAACGGTGTCGGCGGGCTCGAGGCGATACTCGTGCTGCATCCACAGCAGGCGATTCACTATGGCGGAGTGCGTGACTGCCACGCCCTTGGGCCGGCCGGTGGAACCGGAGGTGTAGATCACGTAGGCGGTGTTCGAGCCACCCAGGCTGCCCAGTCGATCGGCATCGGTGACCGACGAGTGATCGCGATCGGAGACGTCCAACAGATCGACGGCGAGAACGGGAGTTGCCACCGGAATGTTGATCCAGTCGCGGCTCGTGGTGAGAATGCACACCGGTTGAGCACTCGACAGTACGTAGGACGACCGCTCGACCGGATGGTCCGGGTCGATCGGCACATACGCACCACCGGCCTTGACGATGGCGTACATGCCCACGAGCAGGTCGATCGATCGTCGCATTGCCAGGCCGACGTGGGATTCCGGAGCCACGCCGAGCGAGATGAGGTGCCGAGCGAGCTGATTGGCACGCTCGTCCAGTTCGAGATACGTGATGTGCTCGTCCTCGAACACCAGCGCGGTCGAGTACGGACTGCGGAGCACCTGCCGGTCGAACATGCTGCTCAGCGTGACGCCGATGTCTCCGGCCGGGATCTGCTGGTGGACCGAAGACGATTCGATCAGTCGTGCGGTGTCGTTCCACTCGAACAGAACGAGTTCCCGTTCTGCGGCGGAGAGGATGTCGATGTCGCCGGTTCGGACGTCCGTCGACGTGCCGATGGTGGAGACGATTCGCAGGAAGCGGTCGACGAACCGATCGATGGTGTCGGGATCGAACAGATCTGTGGCGTAGGTGAAGGCGGCCGACAACGCACCGGTTTCGTCGGCGGGGTTCTGATCGACCCGTAGTTGCAGATCGAACTTCGCTGTGTCGGTGCTGATTTCCTCGAACTCGACGGTGAGATCGGGCAGTTCCAGCGTGGCCGCGGCGTTGTTCTGGAATTCGAGGAGAACCTGGAACAGCGGCGAATGATCGGTCGATCTCGCCGGATCGAGCACATCGACGAGTCGCTCGAACGGAATGTCGGTGTTGTCGAAGGCCGCGAGATCGGATCGTCGGGTACCGGCCAACAACTCGCCGAACGTCGCGTGCGGCTCGACCTGTGTACGCAGCACGAGCGTGCCGACGAACATACCGACCAGATCGTCGAGGGCTGCGTCCCCTCGACCGGCGATCGGGGTTCCGATAGCGATGTCGCGGGTGCCGCTCAACCGGGCGAGCAGCAAAGCAAGCGCGGAGTGGACCACCATGAACAGCGTCGACTCGTGTTCGGCCGCAACCGAAGACAATCGAGCGGCGACATCGGCCGGAATGGTGAACGGGGTGACGCTGCCACGCATCGACTGCCGAATCGGCCGTGGTCGATCGAGTGGCATCGGCAACACGTCGGGTAGATCTGCCAGTGCCGACTGCCAGAAGTCGATCTGCCGCGATGCCACGGATGTGGGGTCGTTCTCGTTGCCGAGGACGGCATGTTGCCACAAGGCGAAGTCCGCGTACTGCACGGCCAGGGGATCCCACATCGGAGCCGATCCCGCAGACCGGGCACCGTAGGCGACCATGACGTCGCGCGCCAGCGGTGCCATCGAGGCACCGTCGGCAGCAATGTGGTGTACCACGATGGCGAGCACAAAACTTTCCGCGCCGGTCCGATACAGCACGGCGCGGAATGGAAGATCGACCGTGACGTCGAATCCTGTTGTCGCAGAGGTGCGGACGAGTGCGTCTACCGACGCGGCGTCGACCTCGACGAAGTCGAGTGGGAGGTTGGGTCCGGTGACGTCCTCGACCGGGGTGATGACCTGGTTCGGCAGATCTCCCCCGGTGGGAAACACCGTCCGGAGAGATTCGTGGCGCGACAGAACGTCGCCGATGGCCGCGGACATCGCGGTGACGTCCAGGCGACCCGTCAAACGGACGGTGAGTGGAATGTTGTACGCGGGCGACGCCACATCGAACTGGTTGATGAACCACATTCGCTGCTGAGCGAGAGAGAGCGGAACGGACTCGGGTCGTTCGACAGCCACGAGTGCCGGGCGGCGGTGCAACGAGGCACCCTTTGCCTCCGCACGTTCTGCCAGCGTGCGCACCGTCGATGCCTCGAACAGGTCGAGAACCTTCAGATCGGTTCCGAGGGCAGAATTGGCTCGCGCGATCAATCGCGTTGCCACCAGCGAGTTTCCGCCGAGATCGAAGAAGCTGTCGGTCACACCTACCCGATCGACCTCGAGAACGTCGCAGAAGACAGCGGCCACAGCGGCTTCGTACTCCGTCTGCGCGGCCTCGAACGCACCGTGCGATCCGAGTTCCGGTTCGGGTAGTGCGTTTCGGTCGAGTTTGCCTGCCGGAGTCAACGGAATCGACTCGAGCATCACCAACGCCGACGGCACCATATGCGCCGGCAACACCGACCCCACATGCTCCCGCAACGACGCCGCATCGAGAACCGTCCCCGCCACCGGCAACACATACGACACCAACACCGTCGCCCCGGCCGCACTCTCACGCCCCACCGTGACCACAAAATCGACACCCGGCACAGCAGCCAACACCGAATCGATCTCACCCAACTCGATCCGGAAACCACGCACCTTCACCTGAAAATCGCTACGCCCCACATACTCCAACGCACCCGAAGCATTCCACCGCACCACATCACCGGTGCGATACATCCGCGAACCCGCACCACCGAACGGATTGGCCACGAACCGCTCCGCCGTCAAACCCAACCGAGCGTGATACCCACGAGCCAACGCCGGACCCGCCAGATACAACTCACCCACCACACCCACCGGCACCGGATTCAACCGCGCATCCAACACCACCTCCGCGAAACCGATAGTCGGAGAACCGATATCGACAGACTCCCCCACCACCAACGCCGACGAAATCGACGAGAAAATCGTCGCCTCCGTCGGACCGTACGCATTGAACATCCGCCGACCCGGCGCCCACCGCGCCACCAACTCCGGCGCACACACATCACCACCGGTGACCACAACCTGAACCGAATCCAACCCCACCGGATCCACCGACGCCAACGCCGCAGGCGTCACGAACGCATGGGAGACCCGCTCCTGCGCCAACAACGACGCCAACTCCACCCCACCGAACACCAACGGCGGAGCAATCACCATCGTCGCCCCACCCGAAAACGCCAACACGAACTCGAGAATCGACGCATCGAAACTCGGCGACGCAAACGCCAACACCCGAGACGACGGACCCACACCGAACCGAACCCGCTCCTCAGCAGCCAAGTTCCCCACACCACGATGAGTGACCACCACACCCTTGGGCACACCAGTGGACCCCGACGTATAAATCAGATACGCCGCATCATCGAGACGCAACACCCCCGAACGCTCGGCATCCAACACCGGAGCAGCCGACCGAAACGCCAGATCCGCCACCACATCCGGATCATCGAGCACCACCCACGACACCCCACCCACACCCGACACCGCACCCACATGAGCACCCAACGTCACACCCACCACAGCACCCGAATCGACCAACATGTGCTCGATCCGATCCACCGGATAATTCGGATCCACCGGCAAGAACGCACCACCGGCCTTCGCCACCGCCCACACCGCCACCACAGACTCCACCGACCGCGACAACGCCAACGCCACGAACGACCCCGGACCCACACCACACGACATCAACATCCGCGCCAACCGCGACGACGCCGCATCCAACTCACCATACGAAAGCACCCGCGAACCCGACACCACCGCAACACCACCGACACCAGCCACACCCACCGCACCAGCCAACAACTCCGGCAACACCACACCCACCACAGACCGCGGACCACGAACCGGAGCCAGTCGAGCGCGCTCGGCCGCGGACAGCATGTCCACGTCACCGATCAGCAGCTCGGGTGCATCCGTGAGTGCATCGAGAATTCGGACCACTCGGCGGCCGAATTGCGACATGCTCGCGGCGTCGAACAGTTCTGTGGCGTAATCGAAAACGACACCGACCGAATCGGACTCGTTCACGGTGACGACCAGATCCATGTCGATTCCGTCGTGCGGCAGAACTGCGGGACCGAATCGAAGCGCAACCTGAGCCAGCGGGCTGTGCGAGCCGGACCGAGACAGACCGAGCGCGCCGACGACGTCGTCGAACGCCACGTCACCGTGTGCGAGTGCAGCGTCGAAATCGACCTCGGTCGCAGCGACGAAGTCGCCGAAAGACTGCCGTCCGTTCGGGTTGGTTCGCAGAACGACGGTTTCGCCGCTGTCGACGGGCACGGCGATCGAGACGTCGTCGGTGCTGGCAAGGCGTGAAAGAAGCACGGCGAGAACGGATTCGAACACCACGAACGGCGTTGTCGCCCGGTCGGCGGCCAGTTGTTCGACTGCTGCCCAGGTGGTGGATCCGAGGGTGATCTCGTGCGATGCGCGAACATGGCCGATACGTGAAGGACGGACGCGATCGCTGGGGATGCCGATCAGGTCCGGAGAATCGGAGAGTCGATCCGTCCAGTAGGCGAGCTGAGCGGCGGCGCGTCGGCGTCGACGGCCTTCGTGGGCGCTGTCCGGATGTACTTCGGCGACAACGACATCGGGGGCGGCCGCGATGAATGCTTCGGCCATATCCACGAAACTCGAGTGGTGCGCCGTGAGGTCGTCGTCGTCGTACCGGTTCGGGTTGGCCCTGAAATCGACGAATGTTCTTGCAGGTGAACCGCTCTGGTACACGTTGACCAAAAGGTCTTCCACAGGTCCCGACGTGACGATGTTGAACTCGCCGACAATGGAACCGAGGTTGATCTGCTGGTGGAACAGCATCATGTTGACCATCGGCCCGGTGAGCTGCTTGTCGCTACCCGAGGCCGCCAGCTCGCGCCGGATGTCCTCGATGCTGAACCGCTGGTGCCTGAGCGCGCCCATCAACTCGAGCTGGACCTGCTGGACCAGTTCACCGACGGTGGCGTCCTCTCGGACGTGCATCGGAATCGGTGCGACGTTGACCAGCATTCCGCCGGATCGGCGGAGCAACGCCGTGGTTCGGGCGGACACCGGAATATTGACCAGTACGTCGTCTCGTCCGGTCATTCGCGAGAGGTAGCAGCCGAACGCGGCGATGAACACCGCGGCCGAGGTTCCGCCCTTGGTGGAATCGGACTCTTCGAGAGCGGTGACGACGTCGGCGGGCAGAGCGATGCTGCGCAACTTGCTGGCGGCAATCGTGCGGCCGTCCGTGTTCGACAGAGTTGCTCCGTCGTGAATGTCGGCGGCGCGGGCGACCCAATATTCCTTGTCGGACTCGAAGCGTGTCGACGTCCGGTACTCCTGATCGAGCTCGTACAGACGGCGCAACTCGGCCGCCTTGTTGGGCTCGGGTTCGGAGTGCTCGACGGCGGCTGTGTACAGCGCTGCGGTGCGGTTGACGAGCGTCATGGCACCGTAGCCGTCCAGGGCCACGTGGTGGATCTTGCTGTACCAGAGGTTGCGCTCGTCCTCGACCTGAATGATCCAGCTCTCGACCAGCGGATCGTTCTCCATGTCGACCGGCTGCACGTAGTTGTGGTCGATCCACTGCAGCGCCGAGGACATCGGATCGTCCTCGCCGCGAAGATCCAGATAGTGCACGGATTGGTCGATCGAATGATCGACCAGCTGAACGGCCTCTCCGTCGACTTCGGCCAGACGGAGGTAGGCGGACTGGAACTCGTGTCCGGCCTGAGCCGATGCTTCCTGCAGCACTGCTATGTCGAGGTTGCCTCGCAGGTCGACGTACTGGGCGATGCAGACTGCAACGTCAGGCGCCAGCTGCTGAGCGAACCACATTCCCCGCTGGGCGGAGGAGAGTGGGAAGCCGTTTTCGAAACCGGTGCCGGTCGGCGGCGTCTGAGACCCACCGGTCGTTGTTGCGCGCATTCACTTGCCCTTCGGCGGCACGGTCGCGGTGGCGAAATCCGACGCCGAATTCATCGGCTCGTACGTTTCGGTCCGGTTCGGGGTGTCGAGCCGCGGCGGCTTGTGCGCGCGATTGAGCAATTCTGGCTTCCGTTCTGGTCTGCGTTCGTGTCGGTTCACACACGCTCGATGTACTGAAAGGGCTCGTATTGCTTCGTCGCGCATCGCCGACCGGATTGAAACGGGGCGGCTCCCTGGTTCTACCGCTTCGACCGAACTGTGAGTTCGCAGGACGAGTACGAGACGACGACCGATCGGTTATGTGTCTGCGACATGAGCTTCCCCTCCCCGAACAGGTGTCCGGCATGAACGCAACGTCGGTGCCGACCCTTGGATCCCATTACAACGTGTGGCCGAAGCTGTTCAGCCTGTCCACCCACTGAAGCCGCACCCGAAAACCGGCCTCCAACACCTCCAGCGGCTTACAAAGATACAACATTGGCAGGAGCCTTTTGTGCAGTAGTCATAAGAAGCATCGACGACCGCTTCCAGCCTGTTACAGGAGTGACCGTGTTCGCCACTCGAACGTGCGCTATTCGATCGAACGAATGACTTCTCGAAAGGAACAGGCGTCACGTCCCGGTATTTTTCAGGCGTAGTGATCGGTAAAACGTGGCATTTACCGACCTCGTGTTTGTTTGTGTGGCAACTCGCGCCGGCTGATCAGCAGCGTCGCACCGAGTGCACCGACAGCAGAAAGGCACAGAATCAGCTCTGATCCGAAGCCGAGCAGAGTGGCGACGGTGTGCGTTCGGCGCAGCGCAACACTCGAAACGAGCACGTCGGGGGTGAACAGCGGTGTCTGTTGCAACACGTCGCCGTTGGGCGAGACTATCGCGCTGACGCCACTCGTCGCGGCCACCACGACAGTCCGTCCGTGTTCGACGGCCCGTACTCGCGACATCGCAAGTTGCTGGTAGGTCATTTCGGTGTCGCCGAAGGTCGCGTTGTTGGTGGGGATGGCGATGAATTCTGCTCCGGACCTGACCGATTCCTCGAGGGCGCGATCGAATGCGACCTCATAGCACGTCGCTATTCCGGCGGCTATTCCTGCGGCGTGCACCACGCCGTTACCACTGCCGGGGACGAAATATCCCGCCCGGTCGGCATATTCCGAAAACAAACGGAAAAAGCTTCGGTAGGGCAAGTACTCGCCGAACGGTTGAATTATCTTTTTGTCGTGCCTCTCGCCGGGGCCGTCGTCACCGTTCCAGGCAATGACGGAATTCGAGTTCGTGCCATCGGCATTGACGAGCACCGTGCCGACGAGGATCGGCGCGCCGACGGCAACCGAGGCTCGTGTGATGAGAGTCGCAGCGTCGGGATTGCGCAACGGGTCGATATCGGACGCGTTCTCCGGCCACACGACGAGATCCGGAGCCGGTTGTCTGCCCGCCTCGACATCGGCGGCCAGAGTCAAGGTCTCCCGGACGTGATTGTCCAGAACTGCGCGGCGCTGTGCGTTGAAATCCAGACCCAATCGCGGAACGCTTCCCTGCACGGCAGCGATGGTGACCGTGCGTTCGCCGTCCTCCGCGTCGTTGGTGTGCAGAGTCGGTAGCAGAGCAAGCGCGAAGATGGACGCGACCGCTGTCGCGGCCACGGGAACGACGAAGGATCGCACAGTGCGCGGACGGCAGCTCGCCAGGATCAGCGCTGCCAGGCCGGTTCCGGTCAGGGCCACCCCGAAGGTGAGCAGCGGTGCGCCTCCCACGCTCGCCAACGGCAGCAACCAACCCTCGGGTTGCCCGAAAGCCAGCCGACCCCACGGGAAGCCACCGAACGGAACACTCGACCGCAGCCATTCGGTCAGACTCCACGCCAACGCCAACGACAGTGGCCACCAGGCACTTCGCGCTGCAACCACGCCGAGTGCCCCGAACAATCCCACGAAGACGGACTCGGCGGCAGCCAACGCCAACCACGGCATCGGCCCCACGTACACACCTATCCACGGCAGCAGCGGAACGAAGAATCCGAGGCCGGCGGCATACCCGTAGCCGAAGCCTGCCTTCAGTGACACCGATCGTCGACCGCCGAACCCGGTCAACACCAGCGCCAGTACCGCAATGCCGATCGGTGCCAGGAACCACAGGGTCCGAGGAGGGAAGCTCGCGAAGATCAGTACACCGGCACCGACCGAGAGCAGGGTCGACACGGTGGCCCTGCGTAGACGATCACCCCGTGACGGCGTCGTCGCGACCGCCGGAAGACTGTCACCCTTCATGGATGACCTTGCCGCGATGCACGGTCATCGAACAACGCGGGCTCTCGGCCGACGCGTCGAGGCTGGGCAGCGGAGACACTCCGGCCCGTGGGTCCGTCGACCAGCGTTGGACGCTGTCTTTGGGGGCCCGTACTACGAGTTCGTCGACGTCCCACACCGCGAAGGATGCGGGCGCACCCGGCACCAGCGTGCCCGCCACGCCGTCTCGGACTCCGCCCGCGCGCCACGCTCCCCGGGTCGCCGCGGAGAACGCAGCTCGGGGTGAAACGGCACTGCCCGGCGTGTGGTGGTTGACGGCGGCCCTCGCCGTCGCCCATGGATCGAGGCGCGTGACCGGTGCGTCGGAACCGAACGCGAGGGCGACGCCGGCCGAGGCCAATCGAGCGAACGGATGGAGTGCGGCACCGCGCTCGGCACCGAGCCGTGCCGCATAGAGTCCTCCCGAACCACCCCACAGCGAGTCGAACAGCGGTTGCACGCTGGCGATCACGCCCCACGAGGCCAGAAGATCGGACTGTTCCGGTGTCACCATCGACAGATGGTCGAGCCGGTGTCCGCATGCAGCAACGGCAGGTGTGCCGAGTTCGGCCACCACACGCGCGAAGGCAGTGACGGCGGCCGTGACCGCGGCATCTCCGATGACGTGGAAGCCGGCTTGGACCCCGGCCGCGGTACAGGCCGAGATGTGCGCGGTGATCGCGTCGACGTCGAGGTAGGAGACTCCCGTTCCGGGGTCGTCCGCATAGGGAGAGGACAACCACGCGGTTCGCGATCCCAGCGATCCGTCGACGAAGATGTCGCCGGCCAGACCGTGCGCCCCGGTGTCGGCGAGCAGCTGCCGTGCCTGCTCGGCCGTGTCGACCGGCTCGCCCCAGTAGCCGCGCACTTCCACCCCGTGTGCGGTAGCCATCAGTTCACGGAAGTCGTCGATTCCCGACACGATCGGGCCCCCGCATTCGTGCACGGCGACGATTCCCTTGGCTGCTGCGTCGTCGAGCGCCGCCTTACGGGCCCGGGTGCGGGTGTCCGTGGTGAGCATGGCGCGAGCCGTCAGCCTCGCGAGGTGGTGCGCATCGGCGGTGAGCGGGGACTGTGGCGAGAACCCCGCGGCGGTGTCGATACCGGACGCCGCCGACCGCAACGGCGTCGAGACGGCAGCCGAGTGCGAATCGACTCGCGTGAGGTACACCGGCCGACCCGGAGCTGCTGCATCGAGATCGGACGTCGTCGGTGGCCGCCGTTCGATCCACTCCGATTCGTCCCAGCCGTGCCCCCACACCAGCGCGTCGGACGTCTTCGCTGCGTACTCGGCGAGTACGCGCATGCAGTCGTCGAGGGATCGGCAGTGGGACAGATCGAGTCCGATCAGGGACAACCCCAGATCGGTGACGTGTACGTGTGTGTCGACGAAAGCCGGTGCAACGAAGGAGCCGGCCAGGTCGGTGACGGGCACTCCGGGATGAAGCGCACGGCCGGTCCGATCCTCACCGATCCAACTGACGACTCCATCGGTCACGGCCATGGCGGTGGCGTCCGAGGCCATCGGACTGTAGATCCGTCCGCCGCAGAACAATTCGGTGGTCACGAACGACCAGTCTGCCCCTACCGATGCGGCTTCCGGAAATCCCCGGTCGGCCGATCGTCACGGTCCGCCTCGATCACCTGACCTTCGAGGACGAGTGCAGAACCCGCAGCCGATGACGCTGTGCCCGGTGTTTCGACGCGATCGTCGAGGATCTCGCCGTCGATGACGGTCGGACGCATGCGCCGCGTCGCAGTGGCGACCTGGGGCAGCCAGCGCGCAGCCGCCCACATCACGGCCGGGCGCAACAGCCACCGAGTCGGCGGGATCAGCAGCAGCAAGCCGATCACCGTGGTCACCAGGCCGGGGACGAACATCGCCACGGACCCCGCCGCGAACAGAGCGCCGTCGGCCACTGCGCCGCCGGCCGACCGCTCACCGCGCGATGCTCTCCGCAGACCGTCCAATACGCGTCTACCCTGCGACCGGACCAGCAGCGAGCCGATAAGCGATCCACCGATCAACAACACCACGGTCCACAGCACACCGAGCGCGCTCGAGACGGCGACCAGTGCGGCGACCTCGACGACGACATAAAGTACGAACAGAGCGAGCATGACGGTCCTTTCTTCGCTTCACCGGTACAACGCTCGAGGCGACGAAATCGCTCCCGAAGTGCCCTGTTTGCCGCGAAATTCTCAGGAACCCGGGCGTACGAGACCGGTCTCGTACGCCAGAACGACCGCCTGTACTCGGTCGCGCACGTCCAATTTCGTCAGGATCCGCCCGATGTGCGTCTTGATCGTCGCCTCGGACAGGTGCAGTGCTGCCGCGATCTCGGCATTGGACAGACCGGTCGCCAAGTGCATCAGCACCTCCCGCTCACGACCGGTCAGTGCGTCGAGAACCGACGCATCGGTGGTCGAAACGGACTGGGTGACGAACCGCGAGAGCAGCCGCTTGGTGACCTTCGGTGAGACGACGGCATCGCCTGCAGCCACACTGCGAATTGCGGATACCAAATCCTCTGGTGGTGTGTCCTTGAGCAGGAATCCACTTGCGCCCGCCCGAAGCGCTCCCAGGACATGCTCGTCGAGATCGAATGTCGTCATCACCAAAACCTTTGTATCGGAACCGGATTCGGTAATGGTTCGAGTGGCGGACACGCCGTCGATGCCGGGCATGCGGACGTCCATCAACACCACAGCCGGTGCCAGCCTGTCCACGGCCTCGATGGCACCGGCACCGTCGGATGCCTCACCGACCACCTCGATGTCGTCCTGGGCCTCGAGCACCATGTTCAATCCCATGCGCATGAGCTCTTGGTCGTCCACGACGACAACGGTGATCGGCACCGATCCAACCTAGCTGCAAAAAGCACCTAGCCCTCACTCGATCGGCAGCGTCGCTCGCACGAGCCAGCTGCCGTGCGGAGTGCGGCCCGCGTGCAGCGTGCCCTGCAGCACGGCCACCCGCTCCCGCATCCCGAGCAGTCCGTGTCCGCCGCCGTCCACGGATGAGACCGCGTCGGTGCCGGTGCCGTTGTCGGAGATCTCGACGGTGACAACATTCTCTTCCCGGACCACTTTGACCACGGCGCGCGGGGCGTGGCCGGCGTGCCGTAGAACGTTGGTGAGCGATTCCTGCACCACACGGTGCACTCCCAGGCTGATTGCCGGGCTGATGTCGTCGAGATTTCCGGTCTGCTCGAGCTCGACGTACAACCCGGCGCGGCCCATCATCTCGACCACCCGGGCGAGGCCGGCTGTGCCGTAGTGAGGCATGTCGTCCGAGTCCGGGGAGGTGCGCATCAGTGCGACGGTTCGGCGCAGCTCTGCCAGCGCAAGCCGGCCGGTCGCGGAAATGTTGGCCACAGCCTGCTCGGCGCGCTCGGGATTGCGCCGGATGGCGTACGAGGCGCCGTCGGCCTGAACCACCATGACACTGACGCTGTGGGCGATGACGTCGTGAAGTTCACGCGCGATGCGCGTGCGTTCCGCGATCACGGCCTCCTCGGCGCGGCGGTCTCGGTCGTACTCGGCGACGACCAGTCGAGCCTGAGTCGCCTCGTCGTAGGCCCGCCGAGCACCGAGAAACTCCGCGGCGAGCCAGGACAGCGCGTAGAGAAGCGCACCGAACAACAGTGTCGTGAAGATCGGATGTTCGAACAGCAGCATGGACGCTACCGAATACGCCGCGAGAGCAACGGCGTAGACGGCACCCTGAACTCGTCCTACGTACGCAACCAGGGTGTACAGCATGATCGGCAGAGCCAGCGTCGCCGGGTGACCGTTGACGGCGTCGCCCACCATGGCGCCCGCGATATCGCAGATGCCCGTGGCCACCAGAGTGAAAGCCGCGATCGACCGGGGAAAGCGTCGCCGCCACGCAACGGGTACCGCCAACACGACCGAGAACACGAGAAACAACGGCCCGTTCAGTCCATCGGCAGAACTGACGAACACCAAGATCTCGACGACGAACAGTCCTGCCGCCAGCAATGCATCGGCTACGAAGGGCTGCCCACGGAGCCACAGACTGAAACGACGCATGTGATTGAGTTTGCCGTATGACTGCCGCGGACTGGGGACTGCTGATGTTGGCTGCGACAGCCGCTGGCTGGGTCGACGCCGTGGTCGGTGGAGGCGGCCTGATCCTGCTGCCCGCAATTCTGCTCGTGGCACCACACATGACGCAGCAGGCGGCGCTGGCGACCAACAAGGCGACCGCGGTGTTCGGTACCGTCGCCGCAGTCGTGACCTTCGCTCGGAAGGTCTCGCTGAACTGGACAGTCCTGGTCCCGGCCGGTGTCCTCGCCGCGGTGACCTCGGCGGCCGGTGCTGCCGCAGTCTCGCTGATCGACCGCGAGCTGTTCATCCCGATCATCATGGTCGTTCTCGTCGGTGTGGCAGTACTCGTGACGTGTCGCCCTACCATCGGTCGAACCGTGGCGTCGTCGCCGCCGACGCATCGCAAGGTTCTGATCGTCGTCGGTCTCGCGGCCGCGGGAATCGGCTTCTACGACGGAATCCTCGGGCCCGGGACCGGCACGTTTCTCATCATCGTGTTCGCCACGATGCTCGGAACGGAATTCGTGCGCAGTGCTGCGATGGCCAAGGTGATCAATGTCGGATCCAACGTCGGGGCCCTCGCGTTCTTCGCCGCCACCGGCAGCGTGTACTGGCAACTCGGAGCTGCCATGGCAGTGTGCAACGTCTTCGGGGCGGTCGTCGGGTCCAGAACAGCGGTGGCCAGAGGGGCCGGTTTCGTCCGAATCGTCCTGCTCGTCGTCGTGGTGGGGATGGTTCTCCGACTCGGCTGGCAGCAGTTCGGCTAGCGTCGGTGCAGTGACGAGACAACCGGATCGGTCGGTCGACGCCGACTTCCTCGCCCTGCCCCTACGGGACCTCGCGGATGCCGCACTGAGCACAGCACGCTCGGCCGGAGCCACCCATGCCGATGTGCGCGTGCAGCGTTTGACGACGCAGTCGATCTCGCTGCGCGACGGCTCGGTTCAATCCTCGGTCGATGCCGGTGAGATCGGCCTCGCCGTGCGGGTGGTGGTCGACGGGACCTGGGGGTTCGCCTCCCATGCCGAACTCGGCACCGACGCGGCTGCCGAGACAGCCCGTAAGGCAGTCGAGGTGGCTACGGCACTGCGTGCGCTCAATCGCGAACGGGTGGAGCTCGCGTTCGAGCCGGTCTACTCGGATGCCACCTGGGTATCGGACTACGACATCGATCCGTTCGAGGTACCCACCGTCGACAAGGTGGGGTTGCTCGCGGAGTACTCGTCCCGCCTGGCCGCGTCGGACGGCGTGGACCACGTCACCGCTTCGGTGCTACAGGTCAAAGAGCAATCCTTCTACGCCGATCTGGCCGGCAGCAGCATCACCCAGCAGCGGGTGCGACTGCATCCCCAGTTCGAGGCAACAACCGTCGACCGCTCCGTCGGTGCTTTCGAGACCATGCGCACCCTCGCGCCACCGGTGGGACGCGGTTGGGAATACCTCGGCGAAACCAGCACCTGGGACTGGGCCGAGGAGTTGGCCCGAATTCCCGAGTGGCTGGCCGAGAAGGTGAAGGCACCGACCGTGGTGGCCGGACCGACCGACCTCGTCATCGACCCGACCAACCTGTGGCTGACCATTCACGAATCCATCGGGCACGCAACAGAATACGATCGAGCCATCGGCTACGAGGCGGCATACGCAGGCACGTCTTTCGCGACGCCGGACCAATTGGGCACGTTGCGCTACGGATCGCCCGTCATGCATGTCACTGCCGATCGGACCGAAGTCAACGGACTGGCCAGCATCGGTTACGACGACGACGGAGTGGCCTCGCAACGGTGGGATCTGGTCCGCGACGGGACGCTGGTCGGTTATCAACTCGATCGTGTTTTCGCTCCCCGGCTCGGGCTGGAACGGTCCAACGGATGCGCATACGCGGATTCTCCACATCACGTTCCGATCCAACGTATGGCGAACGTGTCGCTGCAGCCGGACCCGGACACCGATCGAACGACTGCCGATCTCATCGGTGCGGTGGAGGACGGCATCTACGTCGTCGGCGACAAGTCCTGGTCGATCGACATGCAGCGGTACAACTTCCAGTTCACCGGTCAACGCTTCTACCGCATTCGCAACGGCGTGCTCGACGGCCAGGTGCGCGATGTTGCGTATCAGGCGACCACCACGGAATTCTGGGGTTCGATGGAGATGCTCGGCGGACCGTCCACCTGGCGGCTCGGCGGTGCCTTCAACTGCGGCAAGGCGCAGCCCGGCCAGGTTGCCGCCGTCAGCCACGGTTGCCCGTCAGCGCTGTTCCGCGGCGTCAACGTCCTCAACACCCGATCGGAGGCAGGTCGATGATCGCGCCGCAGCTCGTGATCGAACGTGCACTCGCCTGCGCGAGTGTCGACGACACGATCGTCATAGTCACCGATTCGAGCGACGCGACGCTTCGGTGGGCCGGAAACTCCATGACCACCAACGGAATCGCGACCTCGCGGCGCTGGGAGGTGATCTCCATCGTTCGAGACTCGACATCCGCACGAGTGGGCACTGTGTCGTCGACGAGTGTCGAACCGGACGACATCGAGGGCGTGGTACGCGCGAGCGAAGCGGCGGCGCGATCGGCGGAGCCCGCCGACGACGCAATGCCCTTGCTGCCTCGAGGGTCGGACTCGGACCCTCGAGACTGGGACCGCCGAGCGCAACACACGTCGATCGATGTGTTCGGCTCATTGGCAACGGAATTGAACGTCGGGTTCGACGGTCGCGACGCCCTGTACGGATTCGCCCAGCATCGGGTCGACAACGTCTGGCTCGGCACGTCGACCGGCCTGCGTCGAACTTTCACGCAGCCGACCGGATCGGTCGAGATCAACGGCAAAAGATCCGGGGCCAGCGCCTGGGTCGGAACCGGCACCACGGACTTTCGTGATGTGTCGGCCCAGAACATGTTGGACGAGCTGTCCACCCGTCTCGGCTGGGCGCAGAACACCGTCGAGATGCCGGCAGGGCGATACGAGACGCTGCTACCGCCGTCGGCCGTGGCGGATCTGATGATCTACCTGATGTGGACCATGGAGGGGCGTGGCGCGCAGGAAGGCCGCACTGCACTTTCGGGCGCAGGCGGAACACGAGTGGGCGAGAAGCTCACTGCTCTCCCGCTCACGTTGTACTCGGATCCGCGCGCAGAGGGTCTCGAGTACGCGCCGTTCGTGGTGGCGGGATCGTCCAGCGATTCGGTGTCGGTATTCGACAACGGCATGGACATCGAGCGCGTCGACTGGGTACGGGACGGATCGGTCTCGGCGCTGGCCTATCCGCGCGCGTCGGCCGAGAAATACGAAGCTCCCGTTGCGGTGCCGGGCGAGAACCTCGTTCTCACGGGTGGCACGGACATCGGTCTGGACAAGATGGTGGCCGCTACAGAACGCGGATTGCTCCTGACGACACTCTGGTACATCCGTGAGGTCGATCCGACCTCACTGCTGCTCACCGGACTGACGAGGGATGGCGTGTACGCCATCGAGAACGGTCGAATCATCGGTGCTGTGAACAACTTTCGGTTCAACGAGAGCCCGCTGGATCTGCTGCGTCGCGTCACCGAAGCGGGTGCAACGGAGGCGACACTGCCGCGCGAGTGGAAGGACTGGTTCACCCGCACGGCGATGCCGCCGCTGCGCATTCCCGATTTTCACATGTCCTCGGTCAGCGCCGCTCAGTGACGTAGGTCCGGGCTACTTGTCGGGTCCGGAGAGCTCGAGCGCGATGTTGTCCGGGTCGCGGAACTCCACGATGGACAGCCCGGGCCCTGCGTCCTTGATGCCTTCGTGGGCGATGCCGAGATCGTCGAGCGTTTTGACGGCGTCTTCGAGTGCGGCTCGCGTGTCCACGGTGAAGCTCAAGTGGTCGAGCCCGCAGCGGTCTTCACCGAAAGTGTCGTCGCTCGGTGCAACCGGACGCAGGCCGAGCAGTCCCCCGCCGAACTTGTAGATGACTCCACCGAACAGGAACCACAGCGCCTTCTTGGTCTCCTCGTCGGCGTCGGGATCCCAGGCGTATGCGACCTCGAAGCCGAACACCGAGTCATAGAACGACCTCGATCGCTCGATGTCGCGAACGGTGAGACGGACGTGGTTGTAGTCGGTCACTGCGATAGGCACGTGATACTCCATTCCGGCAGCAGGGGAAGCTGCCTCGTGAAGCATTCGGAACCGCGCATGCGAGCGATGGTGCCGATGTGTCGATTTCAGGCTGCGGTGATCGACAGTCCGACCGAGCCGCTCTTTCCACGACGCAGCACGCTGCCCTTCACGGTGAGCCACCCCAGGATTCCGTACTTCGACGCGACAGCTGCGCGGGCCTTCTCGGTGCCGGTCGCGTCGAGAATCTCGGCGGTGGCGCCCACTGCGTCGCCCTGCGGATTGCCGCGCATGTCGCACGGCGCAATCGTCACCTTCGGGTTGCGGCGAATGCGTTTGACCTTCCACGAATCGGCAACCGTCCACATGAGTAGTCGGTCACCGTCGAGCGCACCCCACAGCGGCGTCGGCACCCCGGTGCCGTCCTTCTTGAACGTCGTCAGCAGTACGTACTTGCCCTTGGCAATGTCTTCGAACGTGGCGGCCATACCGCTCAGAGTACGTCGCTACTCCCCTTCGAGCTCGCCCTCGGTCTCGAGGTAGATCTGGCGCAACCCGTCGAGAACCTGCTCGTTCGGCTCGGCCCACATCTTCCGCTCCACCGCCTCGAGCAGGCGTTCGGCGATGCCGTGCAGTGCCCACGGATTCGACTGCTGCATGAACTTCTGGTTTTGCTCGTCGAGCACGTACGTTTCGGCCAGCTTCTCGTACATCCAGTCCTGTACGACGCCCGTGGTGGCGTCGTAGCCGAACAGGTAGTCCACCGTGGCCGCAATCTCGAACGCGCCCTTGTAGCCGTGCCTGCGCATGGCTTCGAGCCACTTGGGATTCACCACGCGCGCACGGAACACCCGGGCGGTCTCCTCCGAGAGGGTGCGGGTGCGTACCGATTCCGGACGCGTGCTGTCGCCGATGTATGCCTCGGGCGACTTTCCGGTCAGCGCGCGCACAGTCGCCACCATGCCGCCGTGGTACTGGAAGTAGTCGTCGGAATCGGCGATGTCGTGCTCGCGTGTGTCGGTGTTCTTGGCGGCAACGGCGATGCGCTTGTACGCGGTGCGCATATCGTCCGATGCAGGGACGCCATCGAGGCCGCGGCCGTACGCGAAACCGCCCCAGGTGGTGTAGACCTGAGCCAGGTCGTCGTCGCTACGCCAGGTCTTGCTGTCGATCAACTGGAGCAACCCGGCACCATAGGTACCCGGCTTGGATCCGAAAATCCTTGTTGTGGAGCGTCTTTCGTCACCGTGTTCAGCGAGATCGGCCTGCGCGTGTGCGCGGACGTAGTTCTGATCGGGCTCCTCGTCCAATGCGGCGACCATCCGTACCGCGTCGTCGAGCAGGGCGAGCACGTGGGGAAACGCGTCGCGGAAGAAGCCGCTGATCCGGACCGTGACGTCGATACGAGGACGACCGAGCTCGCCGAGATCGATCACCTCGAGCCGAGTGACCCGGCGCGACGCCTCGTCCCATACCGGCGACACGCCCAGCAGCGCGAAGACCTCGGCGATGTCGTCGCCGGAGGTCCGCATCGCCGACGTGCCCCACACCGACAGGCCCACCGACTTCGGCCACTCCCCGTGATCCTGGCGGTAGCGAGCGAGCAACGACTCCGCCATCGCCTGTCCGGTCTCCCACGCCAGTTTCGACGGCACAGCCTTCGGGTCGACGGAATAGAAATTGCGCCCGGTGGGCAGGACGTTGATCAGTCCGCGCAGCGGTGAACCGCTCGGCCCCGCCGCGATGAAGCCGCCGTCGAGCGCGTGCAGCACCTGCTGGATCTCGCGTGAGGTTCCGCGCAAACGCGGTACCACCTCGGCGGCAGCGAACTTCAAGATCTCTGCGACCACGTCACCGTGTTCGCCTGCAACGCGCTCGGCCTCGTCCGGATTCCACTGCGTGGCCTGCATGGCTGCGACCAGACCGTGCGCCACGGCCTCGATGCTGTCGACGCGTGTGCGTTCCTCGTCGCCGTCCTCGCTGAGCCCGAGAGCCTCGCGAAGTCCCGGGACCGTCTGCTCGCCGCCCCACATCTGCCGAGCTCGCAGCATCGCCAGCACCAGTTCGACCTCGGCGTCGCCGACGGGTTCCTGGCCCAGGATGTGCAGCCCATCGCGGATCTGTACGTCCTTGATCTCACACAGCCATCCATCGACATGCAGCAGCATGTCGTCGAACACTTCCTCGTCGGGGCGCTCCTCGAGGCCCAGGTCCTTGTGCATCTGCGCCGCGGTCATGAGCGTCCAGATCTGCTGTCGGATTGCGGGCAGCTTGGCCGGGTCGAGTGCCGAGATGTTCGCGTGCTCGTCGAGCAGTTGCTCGAGCCGGGAGATGTCTCCGTAACTCTCCGCACGCGCCATCGGGGGAATCAGGTGATCGACGAGAGTGGCGTGTGCTCGACGCTTGGCCTGCGTGCCCTCCCCCGGATCGTTGACCAGGAACGGATAGATCAGCGGCAGATCGCCGAGGGCCGCATCGGTGCCGCAGGAGGCGGACATGCCGAGGGTCTTGCCGGGGAGCCATTCCAGGTTGCCGTGCTTGCCCAGGTGCACCATCGCATCGGCACCGAAACCGCCGTCTGCCTCGGTAGCCGAAATCCATCGGTAGGCTGCCAGGTAGTGGTGGCTCGGCGGCAGATCCGGGTCGTGGTAGATCGCAACGGGCTTCTCACCGAATCCGCGCGGCGGCTGAACCATGATCACGACGTTGCCGAATTGCATTGCAGCGATCACGATCTCACCGTTCGGATCGGCAGTGCGATCGACGTAGAGATCGCCCGGTGCCGGGCCCCAATGCTCGATCACGCCGTCTCGGAGATCCGCGGGGAGCTGCTCGAACCAGGTTCGGTACTGCGCCGCCGAGATGCGAATGGGGTTGCCCTCGAGCTGAGCGTCGGTGAGCCAGTTGGGATCCTGGCCACCGCGGGCAATCAGTGCGTGAATGAGTGCATCACCGTCGCGAGCGGCCAGACCGGGCACCGAGTCCGGACCGTCGACCGGGCCGAGGTCGTAACCGGCGGTGCGCATGTCCGACATCAACGCGATAGCGCTGGCCGGGGTGTCGAGGCCGACGGCGTTGCCGATCCGCGCATGCTTGGTGGGATAAGCCGAGAACATCAAGGCGATGCGGCGGTCGGCGGCCGGGATGTGTCGTAGCCGTGCATGGCGAACGGCGATCCCGGCGACGCGCGCCGCTCGCTCGTGATCCGGAACGTACGTGGTCAGCCCATCGTCGTCGATCTCCTTGAACGAGAACGGAACCGTGATGAGACGACCGTCGAATTCCGGGACCGCGACCTGTGTGGCCACGTCCAGTGGCGACAGTCCGTCGTCGTTCTCGGACCACGTCGCGCGTGAGCTCGTCAGGCACAGACCCTGCAGGATCGGAACGTCGAGAGCCGCGAGTTCGGCGACGTCCCAGGCCTCGTCGTCGCCACCCGCAGACGCCCCGGCAGGTTTGGTCCCGCCCGCTGCAAGCACCGTCACGATCAGGGCATCCGCAGACTTCAGCGTCTCGAGCAGGTCGGACTCCGCCGTGCGCAACGACGCACAGTAGATCGGAAGGGCCGTGGCACCGGCGTTCTCGACCGCGGCGGCGAGAGCATCGATGTACGTGGTGTTTCCGGCCAGATGCTGCGCGCGGTAATAGAGGATCGCCACCGTCGGACCGTCGGAGTGCGGGGTCGAGTTCCGTTCGAGGTGCCCCCACGTCGGCAGGTGCCGCGGAGCATCGAAACCGTGACCGGTGAGCAACACGGTGTCGGAGAGGAAGTTGTACAGCTGACGCAGGTTGTCCGACCCGCCCTCGGCCAGATAGTTGTGTGCCTGCGCGGCGACGTTGGCCGGCACCGTCGAGATCTCCATCAGATCCGCATCCGGTGCCTGCTCACCGCCGAGAACGACAACCGGAAGCCCGGTGGCGAGTACGGCGTCGATGCCCGCCTCCCACGAGCGGCGCGATCCGAGAATGCGCACGATGATCAGCTCGGCCGATTCGGCCATCGACGGGATGTCCTGCGCCAGTAGACGAGATGGGTTGCCCCAGGTGAAGTCGGCTCCGCTGGCACGGGCGCTGAGCAGATCTGTGTCCGACGTGGACAGCAACAAGAACACGGGTAACGCCCTCCTCGGGGGTTTTCGCGCCCCTGACCTAGGTGAATCTTCTCTTCGGTTCGTCGGCGAGAGGGTCTGACTCCGGCCCGTGCACCCGAAGTGCAGGGGCCGTTACAGTGGCGCGACCGTACCGGATTCTCGCCGGTTTCCTCTCGGCCTGAGCCGTGTCGACAGAATGCTACCGGTGCGAGTGGCACATCGGTCCACCTGTCGCGCTTGTAGCCTGGTGAACATGAGTTCTCCTGACAGATCGGTGCCCGACAGCTGCCCAGGAGCGCTGACGACGCACCTCGCTGCGGACGGTCCGCTCGCGCGGATCAGGCTGCCGGGTGGTGTGGTGCTGCCGGAACAGATGCAGGTCCTGGCGCGGGCTGCAGAGGAACTGGGCGACGGGACCGTGGAGCTGACCTCCCGGGGCAACGTCCAGCTGCGGGCGGTCTCGGACCCGGTCGCCCTGGCGAGCAGGTTGGCCGAGGCCGGATTGCTCCCGTCCGCAACGCACGAGCGGGTGCGCAACATCCTCGCCTCACCACTCTCGGGACGGGTCGGCGGTCTCACGGACGTGCGTGCGCTCGTCCGTGAGCTGGACGAAGAACTCTGCGCGCGCCGCGACCTGGCCGAACTGCCCGGGCGAACGCTGTTCGCCCTCGACGACGGGCGCGGCGACATGGGCGGACTCGAACCGGATTTCGGTGCGTACGCCCAGTCCGACGGGTCGTACGCGCTGCTGCTAGCAGGCCGGGACAGCGGAGTTCGAGTGGATCGAGACAGCGTGGTGCCGACGCTGCTGAACTGCGCCGCAGCCTTCGTGGAACTGCGAGAATCCGAATGGCGGTTGGCCGAAGTCGACAACGGCATTGTTCGAATCGTCGAACTGCTCGGGCTCTCTGCGGGCATTGCGCTGCCGTTGCCCGCACCTGTCGAGGTACCGCCGATCGGCTGGCTCGAGCAGGACGACGGGCTGGTGGCCCTGGCCGCAGGACTTGCCAACGGCGTTATCGGCGCACGATTGGCCGAGTTCCTCGCCGCCATCGAACGACCGGTGATCGTGACTCCGTGGAGGTCGCTGATCGTGTGCGATCTGGACGAGGAGCCCGCCGAACAAGTTGTCCGGGTGCTGGCCCCGATGGGCCTGATCTTCGACGCCGAATCACCGTGGATCCGGGTGAGCGCGTGTACCGGATCGCCGGGCTGTGCGAAATCGTTGGCCGACGTCCGATCCGACCTGAAGGCGGCGGTCGACGCCCGGATGACTCCGCGTGACGAGCGGCAACACTGGTCCGGGTGCGAGCGGCGCTGTGGGCGACCGAAAGGTGAGGTCACCGACGTGATCGCAACAGGAATCGGCTACCAGGTGTCCTGAGCACCGGGAGACCGGCTTCCGGCCGAGGGGTCCCTCTCCCCTATCGTGACACGCATGCACGACTACGTCCGCGACGGCGCGGAGATCTACCGCCAATCTTTCGCAACCATTCGAGCCGAAGCAGATCTGTCTCGATTCGCGCCGGATGTTGCCCAGGTGGTCGTACGCATGATCCACGCTGTCGGTGAGATCGACTTGACCGAGACCATCGGATTCACGCCCGACGTGGTGGGTTCCGCTCGAACCGCCCTGCGCGCAGGCGCTCCGGTGCTGTGCGATGCCAACATGGTCGCCGCCGGCATCACTCGTCGCCGTCTTCCGGCCGACAACGAGGTGCTGTGCACTCTGTCCGATCCTCGGGTACCGGATTTGGCTCGGAGTATGGGCACCACGAGAACTGCTGCCGCGCTGGAGTTGTGGGGCGAGAAGCTCGGCGGTGCCGTCGTCGCGATCGGAAACGCGCCGACCGCACTGTTCCACCTGATGGAGATGCTCGCGGCCGGAGCCCCGAAGCCCGCAGCCATCGTCGGCGGCCCGGTGGGATTCATCGGCGCAGCGGAGTCGAAGGAAGATCTGATCGCGGCCGACCTCGGCGTGGAGTATCTGGTCGTCCGAGGTAGACGTGGTGGCAGCCCCATCACCGTCGCCGCGGTCAATGCCATTGCGAGCGAACAGGAATGAGCGCTGTCGGAAAGTTGTGGGGAGTCGGCGTCGGCCCGGGTGACCCGGAGCTGTTGACCGTCAAGGCTGCTCGTGTGATCGCCGAGGCCGATGTTGTTGCATTCCACAGCGCTCGGCACGGCCGCAGCATCTCGCGCGCCCTCGCGGCCGGGTACATGCGTGACGGTCAACTCGAGGAGCACCTGGTGTACCCGGTGACCACCGAGGCGACGGCTCATCCCGGTGGGTATCAAGGTGCGATCGACGAGTTCTACGAGTCCGCTGCTGCACGGCTCGCCGCTCATCTCGACGCCGGTCGGTCGGTTGCGCTTCTGGCCGAGGGTGATCCGCTGTTCTACAGCTCGTACATGCACATGCACAAACGTCTGGCGCACCGGTTCGAGGTCGAGGTGGTTCCCGGCGTGACCTCGGTCAGTGCTGCGTCGGCGGCGCTGGCAACTCCACTGGTGGAGCGCGACGAGGTGTTGACCGTCCTGCCCGGAACACTGCCCACCGGCGAACTCACACGCCGACTACGCGGTACCGACGCCGCGGTCATCATGAAACTCGGGCGAACGTATCCGACAGTGCTCGACGCACTGGAACGATCGGGCAGGCTGGACGAGGCGCGATACGTCGAGCGGGCCAGTACACCCGACCAGCGCGTCCTCGATGCCGCCGACGCGGACGACGTCCCGTACTTCTCGATGATCGTGGTGCCGAGCCCCTCCAACCGAGCCGAGACGCCCACCAGCACGGGTGAAGTGGTCGTCGTCGGCCTCGGTCCAGGTGACGATGCATGGACGACGGACGAGGTGCGGGCCGAACTGGCCGCCGCCACCGATCTCGTCGGATACGTCACCTACATCGATCGGGTACCGCCGAGGCCCGGGCAGATACGGCACGCGAGCGACAACAAGGTCGAATCCGAACGCGCGGCGTTCGCCCTCGACCTCGCCAAGCAGGGACGGCGAGTAGCCGTGGTGTCCTCGGGCGATCCGGGGGTCTTCGCGATGGCGACAGCGGTCATAGAGGTTGCAGCCGAACAACAGTGGAGTTCGGTGCCGGTACGAGTGGTACCGGGAATGACCGCCGCGAACGCCGTCGCGAGCCGGGTGGGAGCACCCCTCGGCCACGATTATGCCGTGATATCGCTCTCCGACCGACTCAAGCCATGGGACGTGGTGGCCGGGCGTCTGTCGGCGGTCGCCGCAGCCGACATGGCGATCGCGATCTACAATCCCGCCTCGAAGTCGAGGACCTGGCAGGTTGCAGCCATGAAAGATCTACTGCTCGAGCACCGTTCACCACAGACACCGGTGGTGATCGGACGCGCGGTGGGCAGCATGCAGGAATCGGTGCGCACTGTGACGCTCGGAGAACTCGACCCCGAATCGATCGACATGCGGTGCCTGCTCATCATCGGATCCTCGATGACCACGGTAGTGAAGACCGGAAGCGGTCCGAAAGTCTTCACCTCCCGGCGGTACCCGTCAGCAGACGCGTAACCGGTTCGTCAACCAGTCCACGGCGGTATCGACCTCGTACACGATCGGTGCCGAGGTCGGTGCCTCGGGACGCGCGATCATGACGACGGGGATCGACGCTGCCCTCGCCGCATCGAGTTTGGCTCGAGTCATGTCGCCGCCGCTGTTCTTGGTGATCAACAGGTCGATTCGGTTGTCTGCGAGCACCTTCGATTCGTGATCGATGTCGAACGGCCCACGATCGAGTTGCAGCGTCATGCACGGTGGTACCCGATCGGTCGGCGGATCGATCGCCCTGACCAGAAACCACGAGTGATCGACCCTCGCGAAATGGTGAACGCCCTGCCTGCCTGTCGTGAGGAACACCCGACTGCCCGGGGTGATGGCCGACGCCGCGTCCGGCAGCGAGGGCACCGAGGTCCACCGATCGCCCTCGCCCTCGGTCCACGGTGGCCGCGTCAGGACGAGGAGTGCGACTCCCGTTACCTCGGTGGCATGCACGGCGTGCGCTCCGATGGTGGATGCGAACGGGTGTGTCGCGTCCACCACCACGTCGATCGCGTTGTCTCGCAGCCACACCGCTAGGGCATCCGGTCCACCGAACCCGCCGATTCGGGTCCGACCGACGGGCAGTATCGGCTGTGAGACCCGCCCGGCCAGTGAGGTGACGCTGTCGATGTCCCGAACCCGATCCAGCGCCGCCGCGAGTGCCCGCGCCTCTGTGGTACCGCCGAGAATCAGAACCTTCACGGTTTGATCGCACTCCATTGAGTAACCGGTAAGTGTGGCCTCCACGTCGTGAACGCACCCAACGGCTCACCGCGATAGATCTGGAATCTGCGGAGCTCTCCGCCGTACTTTGCCGCCGCGGTCAGCAACAACGAATCCGATTCTGCGGTCACCGAATTGGCGACCACACGTCCCCCTGTGCGCACCGCCTGCCAGCACGCCTCGAGCATGTCGGCACCGGTCAATCCACCACCGATGAACACCGCGTCGGGCACCGCGTTCACGGCCGAGACGCCTCCGAAGCTCTCGGGTGCCGCGTTGTGCACGATGAGTCCCGGAACTCCCAGGTGCAGAGCGTTGCGCTCGATCTGCTCACGCCGCGCCTGCGAACTCTCGAACGTCACTGCGCGGCAGGATCTGTCGGTGCGCATCCATTCGATGGCAATGGTTCCCGATCCGCCTCCGATGTCCCACAACAGTTCTCCGGGCGCAGGTGCCAACGCGCTCAGGGTCAGTGCTCGAACCTCCTGCTTGGTCATCTGGCCGTCACCGGTGTATGCGGAGTCGGCCAGGCCGGGGACGCGACCGTGGCGGGGTGCGTCGGGATCTCTCACGCATTGCAACGCAACGACGTTGAGCGGGTCGACGCCCTCGAACGTCGAATCTCGAGCTCGACCATGGACGACTCGTTCGGCCGGTCCGCCGAGTTGTTCGAGCACGGTCATCGCGGAGTCTCCGAACCCGTTGTCGGACAACAGCCCTGCCACCTCACCCGGTGTACTGCTCCCCCGACTCAACACGATCACTCGGCGACCGTCGGCCAGGTCCGGCAACAATGTCTCGATCGGTGTGTTCACCAGAGACACCGTCGGGGTGTCCTGCAGTGCCCAGCCCAGTCGCGCGCATGCCAACGACACGGAGGACGGTGCCGGGTGCACGCGCAGTCGCTCGGCACCGAACTCGCGCACCAACGTCACCCCGATGCCGTGGAACATCGGATCCCCGCTGGCCAACACACAGACGTTCGACGCCTCGTAGGCGTCGAGCATCGACCGCAGATTCGGTAGCAACGGGCTCGGCCACGTCCTGGTCTCGGTGCAATGCGGCCGGACACTCGCAATCTGGCGGACGGAACCGAACACCACATCGGCCTTCTCGATTGCCCTGCGGGAGGTCGCAGGTAGCCCGTCCCAGCCGTCCGCGCCGATTCCGACGACGATTATCGGCCGGGGCGTCGGTACCGTCATCAGCGGGGCATCCTGCGCCAGAGCCATTGTGGCAGTAGGCGCATGGCGAAGAAGACCGGCCTCAAGGTGCCCGGAATCGCGACACTGTTCCGGCGCTTGCACAATGCCTTGACGACACCGTCGGCGACCTGATCAGGGGTACTCGACATCGGAGCCGGGTCCATTCCTTCGGTCATGGACCCGATGACGAACCCGGGGCGGGCGAGTAACAGGTGCACTCCGCTGCCGTGCAGCGAATCGCTCAGCCCGCTGGCGAATCCGTCGAGGCCGGCTTTCGCGGACCCGTACACGTAGTTTGCGCGGCGCACTCGTACACCCGCTACCGACGAGAACACGATCAGGTCGCCGGTGCCCTGCGCCCGAAGTAGTGTCGCGGCGTGAGTGAGGACGGAGACCTGCGCCAGGAAGTCCGTGGTGATGACGTCGAGCGCATGCTGGGCGTCGTTCTCGGCGCGCGCCTGGTCTCCGAGGACGCCGAAGGCGAGAACCACGATGCCTATCGGACCGTGTTCTCGGGCCACCTCGCGGAGGAGTTCTGCGTGGGTGTCCATCGCGTTGGCGTCGAATTCGACAGTGTGGACCGCGCCCGCGCCCGCCCGTTGCACCCGGACTTGTTCTGCTGTCAGCTCGTTGCTGCGTCTCGCGGCCAGTACGACGGTTCGCCCCGGTGCCAGTCGGGTGGCGACCTCGAGCCCGATCTCGCTTCGTCCGCCCAACAGCAACAGCGTTCCGGGTGCGGGTTCTGCTCGTCTGCTCACGCCGATCAGTCTGGCCGATCGAACCCCGCTCGTGGCAGTCGGGGCACGTCACTACAGTCGGGCTATGGCCGCAACCCCCGCTGACGCGACTGCCCTCACCGACGACGCGCTCGAATTCCTCACCGAGCGGCATCTCGCCACACTGACGACGCTTCGACCGGACGGGACGCCGCACGTCGTTGCCGTCGGCTTCACGTACGACTCCGATGCTCGAATTGCGCGGGTCATCACCAACGACGTGTCACAGAAGGCCATCAACGCCGGCCGCGGTGCCCACGCCGCCGTCACTCAGATCGACGGCGCCCGCTGGCTGACCATGGAGGGACCGGCTTCGGTTCGCAGCGATCGAGATTCCGTCGTCGACGCCGAGAACCGTTACGCCCAGCGCTACCGCGTTCCGCGGGAGAATCCCACCCGGGTGGTCATCGAGATCCAGGTGCGACGGGTACTGGGGAGTCGTTCGCTGCTCAGCCGCTGACGCGCAGCCGGCTCCCGCGTCAGGCGAGGTCCGCCGGCCAGGGTAGGACGGTCAATTCGGGCCATTCGGTTGTCCAGCGGGCGGCTTTGGCCTCGTACACATGCTGCATCGGCACGCGCGGATTGGGCCGCACGATTCCCGCGAACAGATCCTCGAAACCGTGTGGCGCGTAGACGACATCTCCCCCGTCTGCATCGGTGGTGATTCCGAAACAGCACGTGGTGGATACAAAATGGTCGATCGCGTCCTCGGTGCTGTGGAACGGTGCGATCCGACTACCGAAGTGCTTCTCGTACCACAGATGTACGCGTGCTTCGTTGCGCACTTCGACGTCCACCCCGAGGTCGGCGAACAGTGAGGCCGCCGTCTCGATCACCTCGTTCTCGGCGTCGTAGGACAGATCGGAGTCGTCGAAGTAGAAGAAGTCGTAATCACGAATGCCCGCCTGTGGATCCCGATCGGCCAGGTGGTTCCAGACAGTCTGGAAGAGGCCACCCGCCGTCAGGTACCACCCGGGAAGCCCGAGTTGCGGGGCACGTCGAAGTATCTCGGCCACAGCAGGATTGGCCCTTACGACCGACACGAACTCGGCCTCGCGCACAGTCGTCACACCGGGAGGACGGCCAGACCGTGGGGCCGAAGATTGACCGACTCACACCCGTCCGCGGTGACGACGACGATGTCTTCGATACGGGCACCCCACTGTCCACGGAAGTAGATTCCCGGCTCGATGCTGAACGCCATCCCCTCGGTCAGGGTGATGTCGTTGCCTGCCACGATGTACGGCTCCTCGTGCACCGACAATCCGATTCCATGACCGGTTCGGTGCAGAAACGCCTCGCCCAGCCCGGCGTCCACCAGCACGTTGCGGGCAGCCGCATCGATGGACTGTGCCGTGACTCCCGGCACCACCGCGTCGACAGCTGCTTGCTGCGCCCGCTCCAGCACCGCGTAGAGGCCCGCGATATCTGCCGTCGGCTCGCCGAGACTGTAGGTGCGGGTCGAGTCGGAGTTGTATCCCGGTGCAACGGGCCCGCCGATGTCGATCACGACGATGTCGCCTGCCTCCACGACACGATCGGACACCTCGTGGTGCGGATCGGCACCGTGGGGGCCGGACCCGACGATGATGAATTCGGGTGCAGTGTGCCCCTCTTCGACGATGGCCGTGGCAATGTCTGCAGCGATCTGCGCTTCGGTGCGGCCCACGCGAAGCCATTCCCCCATGCGGGCGTGCACTCGATCGATGGCGTACCCGGCTCGCCGTAACGCGTCGATCTCGGCCTCGTCCTTGACCATCCGAAGTTCGCGGAGCACATCCGTGGCCAGCACCGGCACAGTTCCGAACACCTCGGCCAGCGGCACGAAGTGCAGTGCGGGCATCGCGTCGGCGACGGCTGTCTTCGTTCCGGCCGGAACCGCCGCAGCCACCAGCGCGTACGGATCGACGCCGTCCACCCAGTCGACGAGGTTCAGCGACAGATCCGCAGCCGCGGAATCGCCCAGCGCGGCCAGCTCGAGCCGCGGTACGACAATACTGGGAGTGCTGCCGTCGGCCGGCACGACCAGGGCGATGAGACGCTCGAACGAACTGGCCTTCGAGCCGATCAGATACTGCAGATCCGGGCCCGGTGTGATCAGCAGCGCATCCAATCCCGCATCGGATGTCAGACGCGCAGCTCGCGCGAGCCGCGACGCGTAGACGTCACTGGAGAAACGTGAGGAACTGACCGAAGAATCGACACTCATGCCTCCAGGCTAATGCCGTACGGCAAGATGAGCCCCATGACCGCCCCCGGAAAGTCGCCGTTGCTGCTCCTCGACGCTGCGAGCCTGTGGTTCAGGGCCTACTACGCACTGCCCGAGTCGATTACGGCCCCCGACGGACGACCCGTCAACGCCGTCCGTGGTTTTCTCGACATGATCTCGGCGCTGATTGCACGCACCGAACCCAGTCGGCTGGCCGTGTGCCTCGATCTGGACTGGCGGCCGCAGTTCCGAGTCGATCTCGTGCCGTCCTACAAGGCGCACCGTGTGGCCGAGGCCGCCCCGGAGGTCGCCGAGAGCGAAGAGGTTCCGGAGACGTTGACTCCTCAGGTGGACATGATCATGGACGTTCTCGCCGCGCTGGGTATTGCGACGGCAGGCGCGGAGGGGCTGGAGGCAGACGACGTGCTGGGCACCTTGGCTGCGCGCGAGCGACAGGACCCGGTGGTCGTGGTCAGCGGGGACAGAGATCTGTTGCAGGTCGCGGCGGACGAACCGAACGAGGTTCGGGTGTTGTACGTGGGGCGAGGGTTGGCCAAGGCCGAATTGTTCGACCCCGCATTGGTTTCCGAACGCTACGGAGTTCCTCTGCACCGCGCAGGCGCGGCCTACGCCGAGCTCGCACTGCTCAGAGGCGACGCCTCGGACGGCCTGCCAGGAGTGAAGGGCATCGGGGAGAAGACGGCCTCCACCCTGATGCTCCAGTACGAGTCGGTCGCTGCATTGCGTGACGCGGCACTCGATCCGTCGTCGGACATGGCCAAGGGAATCCGGGCGAAGCTGGCCAACGCGAGCGACTACCTCGATGCGGCCCTTCCCGTCGTACGGGTGGTCACCGACGCAGACGTCGTCTTGTCGAAGTCGGACGAGATCCCGGCCGAGCCCGCCGACGTCGACGCTTTGAACCAACTTGCCGAGACCCTCGGAGTGGAAAACGCCGTGGCCCGCCTCGTCGCTGCGATGGCGGCCACGGCGTCGCAGCGGAACTGACCGAGTAACAGAGGCAGCTACTTGGGTAGCGAGACCTCGTAATTGGCGTCGTCGTCCAGGAAGGTCAACGTCACCTTCTTGAAGGCTCCGTCTACCGTTAGGGTGCAATCGACACTGGTGCCGGCCTTGACCTCGATGTTCTGGGGGCACGACACCCCGGAGACATCGGACGCTCCGTAGGACTCGGTGACGACCTTACGGACGCCCTCTTGGGCGGCCGCAGTATCGAGCGTGGTCGAGCGGCCGAATGCCAAGAACGAGACCAGAGCGATCACCGCGACGACCGCAATGACGACGCCCACGATGATCAGTGGTTTCTTCGACTGCGATCCGGCCGGCCGGGGGCCCTGCTGACCGGGTACCTGCTGATTCGGATACTGCTGGTTCGGGTTCCACGGCTGCTGGCCGTACTGGCCGGGACCGTACTGACCACCACCGAATTGCTGTGGGGCATAGGGATTCTGATAGGCCGGATCACCCGACGGCGGTGTGCCCGTCCCGGGATAGGACGCGCCGTACTGCTGGCCGGCCGGGTACTGCGTGGTGGGATTCTGACCGGCCGAGGCCGGTGGATTCTGGCCTTGGGGAAACTGCCCCTGTGGGTACTGGCCCTGGGGGTAACCGCCCTGTGGGTACTGGCCCTGCGGGTACTGACCCTGGGGGTAGCCCGCTTGTGGGTACTGGCCCTGCGGATACCCGGTCGGTGGGTACTGGCCCTGTGGGTACTGACCGCTGGGCTGCGGTGAATTCTGTCCGTAGGCACCTGGCGTGGACTCTCCGTACGGAGTGGTCGGCGCTGCGGGCGGCTGCCCGTACTGGCCCCATGCGGATGGTGTCGGGGTCTGCGAATCCGGTGCAGGAGTGGAGCCTGCGGAATGACCAGGAGACGCAGGAGTGGAGCCTGCGGAATGACCAGAAGACGCAGGAGTGGAGCCTGCGGGATTACCAGGAGATTCGGGAGTGTCTTTCGCGGCACCGTCCTGCTGGTCGGGTGTCCGCGACCAACTGTTGTCGGGGTCGGTCGGACCGTATGGGCCGCTCATCTCGCCTCCACTGAAATTTCGGATTCGTCGGGGGTACAGTAGCCCGACTGTACGACGTCCCGCTGTACCGACCCGGCAGTCCGATTCGCTCCGACTGCGCCGGGTTCATCTCTACCGGGCCACTCCATCACACTGCTCCTGTCACGCGGCGTCGACGGCAACCACGCCGCGGCGCAGGGCTGCGACGGCCCGGGCCGCCGTTCGCGACAGTTCCGGCTCCGGGGCCGCGAGCCGAACCTGATCGAGCAGATCTATCACCTGTCGGCACCACCGCACGAAGTCTCCACCCGAGAGAGCTTTGCCGTTGTCCCCGGCCGTGACGAGGGCGTCGACCAACGAGTGATCGGACGCCCACTTGTAGATGGCCTTCACGAAACCCATGTCGGGCTCTCTCGTCGGGGGGAGCTTGTGCCGAACTTCGTCCGAACGGAGCTCGTGCCACACCCGGACCGTCTCGGTGAGTGCATGTCGAATGGGACCCGTCGGACCGTGCGGGGTGATGTCTCCCTCCGACCTCGACTCGTAGACGACGGCCGAGACGACCGCTGCCAACTCGGCAGGTGACAGGCCCTGCCACAGGCCACCGCGGAGGCATTCCGCCACGAGCAGGTCGGATTCGGAGTAGATCCGGCTCAACCGGGCACCGTCGTCGGTGACCTTGGGATCCTTACCCGGCGTCACGTACCCGCGGTCGGCGAGTAGAGCCAGGATGCGGTCGAAGGTGCGAGCCAGAGAGTTCGTCGTCGCCGATACTTTCTGACGCATCGTTTCGGTCTCGCGGGCAAGCCGGTTGTAGCGCTCACCGGTACGACCGAGTTCGTCACGATCGGGTCGTGCGTGCACCGGATGCGATCGAATGGCTCGGCGAAGGGTGGCCAGCTCCTTGTCGTCCGCTGCTGTCGACTTTCGTCGGATGCGGTCCGACGGCTGCGATATTCCGCGCGTGACCAGTGCTGCCGCGAGATCGCGCCGGGTCTTCGCGGTGCGATGGTCGACGAATCGCGGTAGCCGCATCGTTCCCAGTGACGTTGCCGGCAAGGGGAAGTCCGCTGCGGAGAGTCGACCCGCCCACTTGTCCTCGGTCAGCACCAGCGGACGCGGATCGGCCCGGTCGTCGTCCGGTTCCAGCACGACGGCAAGGCCGCTGCGGCGACCGGTCGGCACCGAGATCACATCGCCGCGGCGCAGGGCGCGCAGCGAATCGACAGCCTTGTCTCGTCGATCGGAGCGGCTCTGGCGTTCGAGGGTCTTCTCGCGATCTTTGAGTCGTTCGCGCAGCCGCGCATACTCGAAGTATTCGCCGTCGGGTCCGCCGAGGCGTGCACCGAGCGCGTCCAGCGTCTGCATGTTCTTCTCGATACCCCGGACCATGCCGACGACGGAGCGGTCGGCCTGGAACTGAGCGAAGGATCGCTCGAGCAGCAGACGCGAATCGGCTGCACCGAACTGCTCGATCAGGTTGATCGACATGTTGTACGCCGGCGCGAACGAACTGCGCAGCGGAAAAGTACGGGTCGACGCGAGCCCGGCGACTTCGGTCGGCTCGGTGCCCGGCTGCCACAGCACGACGGCATGGCCTTCGACGTCGATACCGCGGCGCCCGGCTCGACCGGTCAACTGGGTGTACTCCCCCGGGGTCAGCTCGGCATGCGTTTCACCGTTGAACTTGACGAGCTTTTCCAGCACCACCGTTCGGGCCGGCATGTTGATGCCGAGCGCCAGCGTCTCGGTGGCGAACACCGCTCTGACCAGGCCCTTGACGAACAATTCCTCCACGGTGTGCCGAAAGACCGGCAACATACCGGCGTGATGGGCGGCGAAGCCACGCTCGAGTGCATCGCGCCACTCCCAGAAGCCCAGAACCTCCAGGTCTTCCCGCGGAAGTTCCGAGGTGTGCTTCTCGACGATGTACCGAATTTCTTCGGCCTGCTCGGGCGTCGTCAACACCAGACGCGAGCGCATGCATTGAGTGAGTGCACCGTCGCACCCGGCGCGACTGAAGATGAACGTGATCGCGGGGAGCAAACCCTCTTCGTCGAGTTTGGCGATCACATCGGGTCTGGCCAGCGGCCGGTTGTTGGCCCCGCTGCCCTGACCGCCACCGCGGCCTCCCCCGCCCCCTCGACCGCCGCGGCCTCGGCTGTGCGGCGCGTGCCAGCGGTCCATCGAGTCGAGAGATTGGCGCTGTTTGACGTGCCGAACGAGTTCGCGGTCGACCACGACCTTCTGGCTGCCGTCGGGTGACTGCGCCCTGGTGTCGAACAAGTCGAACAACCGGCGTCCCACCATGATGTGCTGAGAGAGAGGTACCGGTCGGTTCTCGTCCACCACGACGGTGGTGTCACCGCGAACCGTGCTCATCCACGCGCCGAACTCCTCGGCGTTGCTGACCGTGGCCGACAGACTCACCAGGCGAACATCGTCGGACAGGTGCAGGATGACCTCTTCCCACACTGCCCCCCGGAAGCGATCGGCCAGGTAGTGCACCTCGTCCATCACGACATGAGAGAGTCCGCGAAGCGCGTCCGACGATGCGTAGAGCATGTTTCGCAGAACCTCCGTCGTCATGATGACGATGGGGGCATCGGGGTTGATCGACGAATCTCCGGTGAGCAGGCCCACCGTGTCGCGGCCGTACCGTGCAGTCAGCTCGGCGAACTTCTGATTGCTGAGCGCCTTGATCGGTGTGGTGTAGAAGCACTTTCGCCCGGCTGCGAGGGCCAGGTGTACGGCGAACTCACCGATCACAGTCTTGCCTGCACCGGTAGGGGCACAGACCAGAACGCCGTGTCCGTTCTCCAACGCGGTACACGCATCGACCTGGAACCGGTCGAGCGGGAAACCCAGTTCTGCCGAGAAACGTTGCAGCTCAGTGGGCTTCGGACTCGGATGGACGTCCGTCGTAGTGTCCGTCATGCGCTGGTCCCCACGCATCGGCCGAGGTCAGATGGTGTCGTCGTACTGTGACTGGGTTCGGGTTGCAGCACCGAATCCGCTGGGCGGCGGTGTCGGAGCGACAGCGTGTGGGGACTCGATCGTACTTGCGCCTTCGATACGTGTTGCTTCGTCATCTGACACATCACCCCATTCGTCTCTTCTCTTGCGCAACTTACGCTTGTCGTGAATTCGCGCAATCTGCACTGCCATCTCGAAGAGGACCGTCAACGCCAACGCCAGCGCCAACATCGAGAACGGGTCCTGCCCCGGTGTCGCGATGGCGGCGAAGACGAACAGACCGAAGATCAGACCGCGACGCCACGCCTTGAGTCGTTCGTAGGTCAGCACGCCGACGAAATTCAGAGCAACCACGAGCAGCGGAATCTCGAAGCTGACACCGAAGATGATGAGGAGGTTGATCAAGAATCCGAAGTACTGATCGCCACTCAGTGCAGTGATCTGTACGTTGTCGCCGATCGACAGCAAGAAGTGCAGTCCCTTGGCCACCACGAAGTACGCCAGGATGGCACCGGTGACGAACAGTGCAGCCGCGCCGGTGACGAAGGAGACGGCGTATCGCCGTTCGTTGGCATACAGGCCAGGCGTGATGAACGCCCAGATCTGATAAAGCCAGATGGGGCAGGCAAGCACGACCCCGGCGGTGAACGCGACCTTGAATCGCAGCAGGAACTGATCGAACGGTCCGGTCGCGAGCAGTCGACATTGGTCGTCGTTGCTCAAGTTCGCGCGGAGGTTCGGATCGAGTGTGCAGTACGGACCTCGAAGAAGGTCACCGAGACTTTCGACGCCGAATATCGTGTGCGAGTACCAGAAGAACCCGAATGCCGTGGTGACGGCGACGGCAACGAGCGACCACAGGAGCCGGGTCCGCAGCTCGTACAGATGATCGACCAACGACATCGTGCCGTCGGGATTGACTCGGCGCTTGCTACGCCGCGGATCGAACGGAATGCGCATGGTGTTGTACGGTCAGCCTTCTTCGGTCGGCCGACGGCACCGGGCCGTCACCGACAGCAGTGAACCTTCGGTGCCCACGTGGCACCGAAGGTGTGCTGAGCGGTCTGCGCTCAGGCAGACTTCGCGTCGTGCTGTGCGTCGACGTTCGTCGGGGCAACGGGCGCAGGCGGAGGCAGCTGAGCAGGTGCGGCCGGCTGCTGTGCCGTCGTGGTATCGGTGTCGGATTTGCCGTCGTTCTGCATCTCCTTCACCTCGCTCTTGAAGATGCGCAACGAGCGGCCGAGTCCACGAGCAGCGTCGGGCAGCTTCTTGGAACCGAACAGAATGATGACGACCACCGCAACGATCGCCCAGTGCCAGGGACTGGTGAATCCCATGTGAACCTCCTGAGATCAGATGAATCGAGCGTACCCGACTACGGGTGACACCTTCAGCAGCGGCGAGCAGCGGTTTGCCCTGCGTTCATGTCTTGACAGTGCCGTCTGCGCTGGTCGAGTCCAGCTCGGAGTACACGTCCAGCGCAGAACGTGCGCGTTCGCGGACGGAGTTCACCAAGGATTCAGGTGAAAGTACCGTGACGCCGCCGCCGAACCCGAGTGTCAGACGGGTCATCCACTGCAGAGTTGCAAATCGCATCGTCACCTCGATCGATCCGTCGGAATCGGCTGCGACCTGTGTCATCGGGTAGTAGTCCAGAATCCAGGTGTAGGTGGGCGACACCTTCAGTCGCGCCTGCGACAGTGAGGGATCGTCGTTGAAGATCTCGAAGGCGTCCTCGTCCTGAACCGACTCCGGCGGTGCAGCGGGCTCGTTCCGTTCGACAGCCGAGTCGATGCGGTCGAACCGGAAGAGCCGCACGCCTTCGGCTCCTCGGCACCACGCCTGCAGATAGCTGTTGTCGTCGACCACGACCGTCCTGATCGGGTCGACAGTTCGTTCGGTGACGACGTCTCGCGACGCAGAATAATAGGTCAGGTCGAGTGCGTGTCGGTTTCGCAAAGCAGACCGGACAGTGCTCGAGACCGCCCCCTCTTCGGTGCCGACGCTGTCGTGATCGGACGAGAGTGGCACGTTGGCCGCCGCCGAGCCCGCCGCAGTTTCGATCTTCGCGATCGCTCGCTGCGCGGCGGACGGATCGACCATGCCGGGCATCGACGTCAGCGATCGGAGCGCGACCAACAGGGCCGTGGCCTCGGTCGACGTCAGGCGCAGTGGACGATCGATCCCCGCGGAGAACGTCACGTCGATGCTCTCCTCGGAGAACGAGAGATCGATGAGGTCACCCGGGCCGTAGCCGGGTAGACCGCACATCCAGAGTTGGTTGAGATCGGCCATCAGCGTTGCCGTCGACACACCCAGCTCGCGCGCGGCCTCTTCGGCGCTCAACCCCGGATTCGCCATGAAGAACGGCACCATGTTGAGGAGCCTGGCCAAGCGGACCGACAGACGCGCGCTCATCGCTCGTTCTCCACGTCGGCTGCCGTCTGAAGAGTCGAGATCACATCGGCCCGCAATTCCGCGGGTTCGAGCACCACCGCATCAGCCCCGTGGCCCGCGATCAACCGCGAGATCCAATCCCAGGACCGCACGGGAACCTCGACGACCGTGCCGCTCCGGGCGCCCAGACTCTGCGCTCCCACGATCGTTCCCATTCGACGCAGCTCCAATGCCCTGCCATCGTGCAACCACACTCGTGCTGTGCCCGACACCGAGGACGTCCCTGCGACGCGACGGACGATGTCCTGCAGGTCGATACCGTCGGGTTTGCGGACACTCTGCGGCGAGCCGAACGATTTGACCTCGTCACCGATGCGGGAGAGGCGGAAGGTTCGGGTGTCGTCCCGGTCCACGTCGTGTCCCACCAGGTACCAGCGGCCGCGGAACGTCACGACACCCCACGGCTGGACGGTTCTGGTGGTGAACGGATCCGTCAACGACGGTCGGTGCTCGAACCGCACCGATTTACCCTCGTCGATGGCGGCCAGCAGCGCACCGAGTGCAGGCTCGGAGCCCCTGGTCCGTGCGGGAACCGCGGTCACCGCCGCCGCGGACTCGTTCTGGTCGACCTGAATACCCGCGGCGCGAAGTTTGAGAAGCGCACTCTGGGCGGCCGACGTGAGCTCGGGCGATTCCCAGAGTTTGACGGCGACAGCGACGGCGGCCGACTCCTCGCTGGTGAGGTCGATGTCGGGTAGCTCGTACGCGTCGCGATTGATGCGGTAGCCCTCGACGCCGCCGAACCTGGTTGCGGCTCCGGTTTCCAAGGGCACGCCGAGGTCACGGAGTTCGTTCTTGTCCCGCTCGAACATTCGACTGAAAGCTTCGTGGCTGGACGAGTCGTCGTATCCGGCCACGCTGTCACGGATCCACTCCGCGGTGAGGAACTGACGCGTCGACAGCAGGCAGATGACAAGATTCATCAGGCGTTCGACTTTGGTGGTGGCCACGACTGTCGAGCCTAGTTGCTCTGCTGGTGCAGGAGCGGTAGCGACCCGAGCTGCCGTATATCCACCGGGCCTACATCGACGCGATCAGTCTCTCCACTCGCTCGTCGACCGAACGGAACGGGTCCTTGCACAACACGGTTCGCTGCGCCTGGTCGTTGAGCTTGAGGTGCACCCAATCGACGGTGAAGTCGCGACCCGCCTCCTGCGCGGCGGTGATGAACTCACCTCGCAGTTTGGCCCGCGTGGTCTGCGGAGGGAGGTCGACCGCTTCGTCGATCTGCTCGTCCTCGGTGACTCGCTTGGCCAAGCCCTTGCGCTGGAGCAGGTCGAACACTCCACGCCCGCGTTTGATGTCGTGGTAGGCCAGGTCCAGTTGAGCGATCTTCGGATCCGAGAGCTCCATCGAGTACCGATCCTGGTAACGCTGGAACAGCTTGCGCTTGATGACCCAGTCGATCTCGGTATCCACCTTCGCGAAGTCCTGCGTCTCGATGGCATCGAGGGTCCGCCCCCAGAGGTCGACCACCTGCTCCACCTGAGTGTTCGGCTCCCGCGTCTTCAGGTGTTCGACGGCCCGGGCGTAGTACTCGCGTTGGATATCGAGGGCGCTGGCCTGCCGTCCCCCCGCGAGCCTCACCGGGCGCCGTCCGGTGAGATCGTGGCTGACCTCGCGGATGGCGCGAATCGGATTGTCCAAAGCGAAGTCTCGGAAAGATACTCCTGCCTCGATCATTTCGAGGACGAGGGCCGCCGTTCCGACCTTGAGCATCGTCGAGGTCTCGGCCATATTCGAATCGCCCACGATGACGTGCAGCCTGCGGTACTTCTCGGCGTCGGCGTGGGGCTCGTCGCGAGTGTTGATGATCGGCCGCGACCGAGTAGTGGCAGAGGAGACGCCTTCCCAGATGTGCTCGGCACGCTGTGACAGGCAGAACGTGGCCGCTTTCGGCGTCTGGAGCACCTTGCCTGCGCCGCAGATCAATTGACGCGTGACCAGAAAGGGAAGCAGAACGTCCGAAATCCGAGAGAACTCCCCCGCTCGCTGCACCAGGAAGTTTTCGTGGCAGCCGTACGAGTTGCCGGCGGAGTCGGTGTTGTTCTTGAACAGGTAGATATCGCCGCCGATGCCTTCCTCGGCCAGGCGCTGCTCGGCGTCGATCAGCAGATCCTCGAGAACACGCTCGCCCGCCCGGTCGTGGGTGACCAACTGCAGCAGGCTGTCGCACTCGGCCGTCGCGTACTCGGGGTGCGAGCCGACATCGAGGTACAGGCGGGCACCGTTGCGAAGGAACACATTCGAGCTTCTCCCCCACGAGACCACCCGGCGGAACAGGTAGCGAGCCACTTCGTCCGGACTGAGGCGTCGATGTCCGTGGAAAGTACATGTGACACCGAACTCTGTCTCGATGCCCATAATTCGTCGCTGCACACTTCGACACTACAACGCAACCTGCGATTCGATGTGTCGGAGCGCCCCGATGTCGTCCGTCCGTGAAGATGCTGCCGCGCGTGCCTAGGCTGGGTGTCATGACACCCACGCGTACCTCTGTTTCGACGGCCGTTCATGCGTGGGACCTCTCGCTGGTGGCGCGAAGTGCAGCGCTACGGTCCAGTCGAGCGGATTCGGGTCTGCGCGCGCTGAGTACTGCGGCCGATCACGGCCGTCTGTGGCTCGGCGTTGCTGCCGTGCTCGTTGCCGCGGGCGGTCCTGCGCGCCGAGGGGGTGTTCGTGGACTCGTGGCGCTCGCGGGCGCGAGTGCCAGCGCCAACGGTCTGCTCAAGCCGTTGTTCCCGCGGTCTCGCCCGGAGGCCGAACTGGTCCCGGTCCTTCGTCAGGTGTTGGCACCGCCGGTGTCGTCGTCTTTCCCCTCCGGACATTCGGCCTCGGCGGCGGCTTTCGTGACGGCCGTTGCCATCGAATCTCCGCTGGCAGGAATTGTTCTGGCACCCGTTGCGGCCGCGGTCTGCTACTCGCGTGTCCACGTCGGTGTGCACTGGCCCACCGACGTCATCGCGGGTGTCGCCCTCGGCTCGGCCATCGCGCTGTCCACCCGCCGGTGGTGGGCTGTGCGTTCGGAAAAGCCCGCCGATCTGGGCTCACCGGTCGACGTCCCGCCACTCGAGGGGGGACGGGGGCTGCTCGTGCTCGTCAACCCAGGGTCGGGTGATGGCTCCGAGTCGGTGCCCGAGGCGATCCGTCGCGCACTTCCCGAGGCAGATCTGTTCGTTCCGGATCCGGAACTCGATTTCAACGAGCAACTCGAACAACGAATTCGGGATACGTCTCCGCGGGCACTCGGCGTCTGCGGCGGCGACGGAACGGTGGTCAGCGTCGCCGCGTCGGCAGCGCGCAGCGGGTTGACTCTCGCCGCGTTCCCCGGTGGCACTCTCAATCACTTCGCCCGTGACACCGGCCTGACCGCCGTCGAAGACACCGCAGCAGCCATCGAGGCGGGCACGGCCGAACTGGTCGATATTGCCCAGGTGGCCATCGACGGCCGCAGCGTGTCGTTCGTCAACACCGCTACCTTCGGCGGATATCCCGACTCGGTGCGGTTACGTCAGAAGCTCCAGAGCCGAATCGGCAAATGGCCTGCGGCAGCCGTAGCAATGACGAGGGTACTGGCCGCCGCGGAGCCGCTGAACATCGAACTCGACGGCACCGGGCATTCGGTGTGGATGCTCTTCGTCGGCAACGGCAACTACGTGCCGACCGACCAGGTTCCCATGTCGCGCAGCAGCATTCACACCGGCACCCTGGACGTTCGCTTCCTTCCCTCCGAACCCAAGGCGTCGCGAACCAGATTGCTGTGGGCGACGGTGACGGGCACCCTGGGCTCCTCACCGGCCTATGTTCGTCGAGCAGTGAAGCAGCTGACGGTGGAGGTGGAAGGCGCTCCCGTTGCACTCGCCGCCGACGGCGAAGTGGTGGGCGACGGAACGTGGTTCGAGTTCACCAGCGACAAGAACGGCCTCGCGCTCTACCGGAAGCGGTAGGGCACGAGGCCGTCCGGGCGCGATCGGCGAACCAGCTACGAGGGACCCACCTCGGGCACACCGTCTACGGTGTCGGTGGTGGCCTGTACGGCTGATGCCGAGGCCGGCAACATGTCCTCCAACGCGGCTCCGGCGATGCGTCGGAACGCGCGCCGAGGCCGACCCTGGTCCAGTACAGCCACCTCGAGCGCGGATACCTCGAGAACCTTCTTCTCGGGCTCACCACCTGCAGCGGGCGGTACCGCGGGTCCCGCGGTGAGTGCGTCCACCGCCACGCGCACCGCATCGGCCAGATCGAGGCCGGGACGGTAGGTGTCCTTCAACGCTGCCACGATGGGCTCGGTCGTTCCGCCCATGACGACGAAATCCTGTTCGTCGACGATGGACCCGTCGTAGGTGATGCGGTAGAGCTGCGTTGCGATCGGCTCGTCCTGATGCGAGACCTCCGCGACACAGATTTCAACCTCGTAGGGCTTGAGCTGCTCCGTGAAAATCGTGCCGAGCGCCTGCGCGTAAGTCTTGGCGAGCGACCTGCCGGTCACATCGCGGCGGTCGTAGGTGTACCCCTTGATGTCGGCATGCTGGATACCGGCTTTCCGGAGATTCTCGAACTCGTTGTACTTCCCCACGGCCGCGAAACCGATCCGGTCGTACAGTTCGCTCACCTTGTGCAGTGCCGTCGAGCGATTCTCGGCCACGAACAGCACACCGTCCGCGTAGGTCAAAGCGATGACGCTTCGGCCGCGGCCGATTCCCTTGCGCGCCAATTCCGAACGATCGCGCATGATCTGTTCGGCTGATGCGTAGTACGGCATTGTCATGGTGCGCTACCCCCTTCGCTCACTTGCTGACCGGACCGGGTGTGATGCTCGGTACCGCCGGTGTGCGCGGCACTCTCGGTCCGCTCGGCGAGAACCGAACGCGCTGCTGCCGACACGCGGTCGTGTGCAACGTCGTCCGCTCCGACGCTCGTGATTGCCACTGCCGTCGGATAGATCCCTCGGGTGACGTCCGGTCCGCCGGTGGCGGAGTCGTCGTCGGCTGCGTCGTACAGCGATTCGACCGCCGCGCGAAGCGCTTCGTCCTCGGTCATTCCAGGGCGATAGAGCTTCTTGAGTGCCGACTTGGCGAACAGGGATCCCGACCCCACCGCGTGATAGCCCGAGCGCTCCTCGTAGCGCCCGCCGACCACGTCGTAGGACACGATGCGCCCGGCACTGTCCGGGTCCGAGATGTCGATGTCGAACCCGACCAGCAACGGAACGGCGGCCAGTCCTTGCATTGCGGCACCGAGGTTGCTGCGCACCATCGACGACAGCTTGTTGGCCTTGCCGTTGAAGGTGAGTGGAACCCCTTCGATCTTCTCGTAGTGCTCCAGTTCGACCGCGAAGAGCCGTACGAGCTCGATCGCGATGCCTGCGGTTCCGGCAATGCCCGCAGCGGAGTACTCGTCGGTGACGTAGACCTTCTGCATGTCACGGTTGGCGATCAGATTGCCTTGGGTGGCGCGCCGATCACCGGCGATCAGGACCCCACCCGCGTAGGTGAGGGCGACGATCGTCGTCCCGTGCGGAGCGATGCCGGACTTGTCGGAGGTGCCGTTGGCAGCATGGGACGCCAGGTCCGCGGCCAGACCGCTCTCGGGCAACAGATGGGGGGCGTGCTGACGGAGGTAGTCGGAGAACGACGAACTGCTCGATCCGAGCGGGATCGTCATGCCGTCACCGGCCGACCGTGGGTCCGAACGATCCACCGTCACTGGCCGCCCTTCTGCACGTAGGCACGAACGAAGTCCTCGGCGTTCTCCTCGAGGACGTCGTCGATCTCGTCCAAGAGGTCGTCGGTCTCCTCGGCCAGCTTCTCGCGCCGTTCCTGCCCACCGGCTCCGGTGTCGCCTGGGACCTCATCGTCGTCGCCGCCGCCAGAGCGCCGTGTCTGCTCCTGTGCCATAGTCGCCGACCTCCTCCGTGTATCGAGAGAACACATCTACTGCACGTTCATCGATTCATCCGAGATGCACCGTTGTGGATGTGCAAGTGCAACCGAACGTTCCGCCGAAAGTGCACGGACCTTTACCCTACCGACAGACCGGCCGCGCGGGTCGTCGAGACACCATCGAATAGTCGGTCTGCTGTGCCGGGTTCTCAGTTGGTGAGCTGATCGACGAGCTCGGCGGCACTGTCGACGGACTCGAGCAGCGCACCGACGTGCGATTTGGTACCGCGCAGCGGTTCGAGGGTCGGGATGCGTACCAGTGAGTCGCCGCCGAGGTCGAAGATGACGGAATCCCAGCTCGCCGCGGCGATGTCGGCCCCGAATTTGCGGAGGCACTCGCCGCGGAAGTAGGCCCTCGTATCCTCCGGCGGGTTGCCGACGGCATCGAGTACCTGCTGCTCGGTGACCAGTCGATCCATCGACCCACGAGCAACCAGCCGGTTGTATAGGCCTTTGTCGAGCCGCACATCGGAGTACTGCAGGTCCACCAGATGAAGGCGCGGTGCCGACCAGCCCAGGCCCTCGCGCTGGCGGAAACCCTCCAGCAGACGCAGCTTCGCGGGCCAGTCCAGCAGGTGGGCGCATTCCATCGGATCGCGTTCGAGGAGGTCGAGCACCATGGCCCACTTGTCGAGCACGTCCAGTGCTCGTGCGTCGTCGCTCCCCTCGGCGGCCACGAATTTCGCGGCCCGCTGGTGGTAGATGCGCTGGAGCGCAAGCCCGGTGAGCTCGCGTCCGTCCGCGAGAGCCACTGCCTTGCGCAGAGTCGGATCGTGGCTGATCTGGTGGACGGCGGTCACCGGTCGAGCGAGCTGGAGATCGGACAGATCCACCCCCGCTTCGATGAGGTCGAGTACCAGCGCGGTGGTGCCCACCTTGAGGTAGGTCGACATCTCCGCGAGGTTCGCGTCGCCGATGATGCAGTGCAGTCGCCGGTACTTGTCGGCGTCCGCGTGCGGTTCGTCTCTGGTGTTGATGATTCCGCGCTTGAGTGTGGTCTCGAGGCCGACTTCCACCTCGATGTAGTCGGCCCGCTGAGAGAGCTGGAACCCGGCCTCGTCGCCGGACTGGCCGATTCCGACGCGCCCCGATCCCGTGATCACCTGCCGCGATGCGAAGAACGGCGACAGACCGGCGATGACGGCCGAGAACGGCGTCTCTCGCGACATCAAGTAGTTCTCGTGAGTGCCGTACGACGCGCCCTTGCCGTCGACGTTGTTCTTGTACAGCTGCAACCGCGGGGCTCCTGGCACGCTGGAGGCGTGGCGAGCAGCGGCCTCCATCACGCGCTCTCCGGCCTTGTCCCAGATCACCGCGTCCAACGGATCCCGTACTTCCGGGGCCGAGTATTCGGGGTGAGCGTGGTCGACGTACAGACGGGCACCGTTGGTGAGAATCATGTTGGCCGCGCCGATCTCGTCGGCGTCGATGACCGGTGCCGGGCCGCTGAAGCGTCCGAGGTCGAAGCCACGGGCGTCACGTAGCGGCGACTCGACTTCGTAATCCCAACGTGTGCGCTTGGCCCGCGGTACCCCTGCAGCGGCCGCGTAGGCCAACACTGCCTGGGTGGACGTCAGGATCGGATTGGCGGTGGGTTCGGTGGGCGAAGAAATGCCGTACTCGACCTCGATACCGATGATGCGCTGCATGAGTCGAGCCTAGACGGCACGCAGACACAGAACGGGGCGCGCCCTGTGCGGACGCGCCCCGATACTGCTCTGTGCAGGATCTACAGGTACTGGCCGGTGTTGGCCTCGGTGTCGATTGCCCGGCTCGCGCTGGCATTCTTACCGGTGACCAACGTGCGGATGTAGACGATGCGCTCGCCCTTCTTACCGGAGATTCGCGCCCAGTCGTCGGGGTTCGTGGTGTTCGGCAGATCTTCGTTCTCGGCGAACTCGTCGACGATGGAGTCGAAGAGGTGCTGAATCCTCAAACCGGCGTTGCCGGTTTCGAGAACCGACTTGATGGCGTACTTCTTCGCACGGTCCACGATGTTCTGAATCATGGCACCGGAGTTGAAGTCCTTGAAGTACAGAACTTCCTTGTCGCCGTTGGCATATGTCACCTCGAGGAAGCGGTTGTCGTCGCTCTCGGCGTACATGCGCTCGACGACCCGGTCGATCATCCCTCGGATGCAGGCCGCGCGGTCGCCACCGAACTCGGCGACATCGTCGGCATTGACCGGCAGCGAGTCGGTCAGGTACTTGGAGAAGATGTCCTGTGCCGATTCGGCGTCGGGACGCTCGATCTTGATCTTCACGTCCAGACGACCGGGCCGCAGGATCGCGGGGTCGATCATGTCCTCTCGGTTGGAGGCACCGATCACGATGACGTTCTCGAGCCCCTCCACACCGTCGATCTCGGCGAGCAGCTGCGGAACAACTGTTGTCTCGACGTCCGACGAGACACCCGAACCACGGGTACGGAAGATCGAGTCCATCTCGTCGAAGAACACGATCACCGGGGTGCCCTCGGACGCCTTCTCCCGTGCGCGCTGGAAAATCATGCGAATGTGACGCTCGGTCTCGCCGACGAACTTGTTGAGCAGTTCGGGGCCCTTGATGTTGAGGAAGAACGACTTCGCTTCCTTGGCGTCCTGCCCGCGGGCCTCGGCGATCTTCTTGGCCAACGAGTTGGCAACCGCCTTGGCGATCAACGTCTTTCCGCAGCCGGGAGGGCCGTAGAGCAGCACACCCTTGGGTGGACGCAGGGAGTACTCACGGAACAGATCCTTGTGCAGGAACGGGAGTTCAACAGCGTCGCGAATCTGCTCGATCTGTCGACCGAGACCACCGATGTCCTCGTATCCCACGTCCGGCACCTCTTCGAGGACCAGGTCCTCCACCTCGGCCTTGGGGACACGCTCGAAGGCGTAGCCGGCCTTGGTGTCGACGAGCAGGGAATCGCCGGGACGGAGTTTGCGGGACGGTTCGTCCGGGTCGATGGGGCCGTCGTCGTTGACCATGTCGATCAGCGGCTTCGCCAGCCACACGACGCGCTCCTCGTCGGCGTGACCGACGACGAGGGCCCTCGATCCGTCGCCCAGAAGCTCACGCAGAGTGCTGATCTCACCGACCTGGTCGAAGGTGCAGGCTTCGACGATGGTCAATGCCTCGTTCAGCCGCACCGTCTGGCCCGGCGCAAGCGAGTCGGCTTCGATGTTGGGCGAGCACGTGAGGCGCATCTTTCGGCCGGACGTGAACACATCGACCGTTCCGTCGTCGAACACGCTCAGCAGAACGCCGTAACCGCTCGGCGGTTGGCCGAGTCGATCGACTTCCTCGCGGAGCGCGATGAGCTGTTGTCTGGCCTCTTTGAGGGTGTCCATCAGCTTGGTGTTGCGCAGCGAGAGCGAATCGACACGGCCTTCGAGCTCGCGTACCTGTTCGGGGGACTCCCCCAGTTGACGGCGCAGTGAAGCGGCTTCGGCTCGCACGGCGTCCAGTTCGGCTCTGGCCGCGGCCACATCCGGATTGTCTGTTGAGCTCATGAGCGACTCCTCCCAGTGACGATCTATCAACGCTACCGGCACCGGCCCGAATGTGCGGACCGACACCACTATCGGGCGTGCCTGCACCATGCCTCGACGGAACCCCGACCCCGGCCGGGGTCATGTTAGCCTCACCTGACCGAACAGTGGACGGACTACGGGAACAGGGGCTCCACCAGTGAAGATGCGCATATTTTCGGCGAGCGTCGCGCTCACGGCGGCGGTGATGTCGGTGGCCGGGTGCAGCACCGCAGATGAATCCGATCACGCCGATCACAATTCGACGTCGGCGGCAGATTCTGTCGGTACGACGACCGACGTGCCTGCTGTTGCTGCACCGACCGCCGATGAACTCGAAGCCTCGCTGCTGCAGCTGGTAGCACCGGACGTCGACGCGGCGACCAAAGCCGCCGCGGTCGAGAACGGTCAGGCGCGTCTGACGAACCTCGAAACCATGACCGCCGCGCTGGCGAACTACGGCACGATCACGTTCGAGGTTGCCGAGCCGACCGTCGAGGGCGAGACGTCCACGGCCGACGTGGCGATCGCCACCCCGCGAGGGACGGCAGCGCCCTCACCGCAGACCTGGGTCCTGATCGACGGCAAGTGGAAGCTCTCCGACGCCAGCACCTGCCAGATTCTCGCGATGGGGCAAGCGCCCTGCGCCTGAAGTCCGGGCCCGACACCGCCGCGATCGATCAGCCCTTACCGGACCGACGCTGCGGCTTGGGGGTGACGGTGCCCTCGGCGAGGCGTCGAACACTCACGAGGAATGCCGTGTGCCCCTGCATACGATGCTCGGGCCGAACCGCCAGTCCCACGACGTGCCAACCCCGGACCATCGACTCCCACGAACGGGGTTCGGTCCAGCATTCCTGTGCGCGTAGGGCTTCGACGACCTTGGACAGCTGCGTCACCGTGGCGACGTAGACCAGCAGCACTCCACCGGGAACGAGAGCCTTCGATACGGCGGGCAGGGCGTCCCAGGGAGCGAGCATGTCGAGAACCACGCGATCCACCTGCTCCCCCGGGCGATCGACACCGAACTGATCCACGTCGGCCACCGTCAGGTGCCAGTTCGACGGCCGCTCGCCGAAGAACGTCTCGACGTTCTTGATCGCGTAGTCGGCGTGGTCCTGGCGGATCTCGTAGGAGATGACCGTTCCTGCCGTACCGACTGCACGGAGCAGCGAGCACGTCAGAGCGCCCGATCCGGCACCGGCCTCCAGCACGCGGGCTCCGGGGAACATGTCGCCCTCGTGGACGATCTGCGCTGCATCCTTGGGGTAGATGACCTGCGCGCCGCGCGGCATCGACAACACGTAGTCGGTCAACAGCGGCCGAAGCGCAAGGTACGGGGTGCCGTTGACGGAGGTGACGACGCTGCCCTCGTCGGCTCCCAGCAACTTGTCGTGGGTGATTCCACCTCGGTGGGTGTGGAATTCCTTGCCTGCCTCGAGCACCACCGTGTAGTGCCTGCCCTTGCCGTCGGTGAGCTGCACTCGATCTCCGACGCGGAACGGCCCACTGCGGGCGGGTCCGGTCGGAACCGGTGCGACGGAGTTCTCGTCCGCAGTCGGGACCTGGTCGAGTTCGATCTCGTCCACCGTGGCGGTGACCACATCGTCGGCACTCGGAACCGGGACATCGACGAGCGCGTCGACCTCGGGCCCGTCGGTCGACGCTGACGCGGAATCACCGGTGGACACAGCGGAACCTGCTTTCGTTGTTCGGTTCGACGATCTACCGGAGCGGGCAGGCGTCGGGGACGACTCGACGTGCCAGACTACGGCCTTGACCGAAGTTGTCGGACCAGCGGCATAGTCTCGCAGTCGTGAGTATTTCCGTGTCGACACCCATCGACTTGCCTCTACTCGACCTCGGCGACAGCGCGCGACCGCCGCTGGCGGTGCCGAGCCCCCGCAGCACGCCGGCGTTGTCGCCCTCCCGCGCAGGCGATTTCAAGCAGTGTCCTCTCCTCTACCGCTTTCGCGCGGTCGACCGCATTCCGGAGGTGTCCACCGAAGCTCAGGTCAAGGGAACTGTGGTGCATGCCGCACTGGAGGCTCTCTACGCGTTGCCTGCGCAGGACCGAGTGCCGACGACTGCGCGCGACCTGGTGGATCCGGCGTGGGAGCGAGTGGTTGCCCAGTCGCCCGCCATCGAGTCGTTGGTTCCGGCCGACGAGCGGACGGCTTTTCTCGATCGCGCTCGGGCTCTGGTCGCCGGATACTACGAACTCGAGGACCCTACTCACTTCGAGCCCGAGTCCTGCGAGCAACGGGTGGAGATCGATCTGGACGACGGCACGCCGCTTCGGGGATTCATCGATCGAATCGACGTCGCGCCCAACGGCATGATTCGCGTCGTCGACTACAAAACCGGTCGGGCACCGCGGGAGTTCACCGAGTCCAAGGCGTTGTTCCAGATGAAGTTCTACGCCTTGATGATCATGCGCATGCGCGGAGTCGTTCCGGCGCAACTGAAATTGATGTATCTGGCCGACAAGCAGGAACTGACCTACGCTCCCGACGAAGACGAGCTGCGTAGGTTCGAGCGCATGCTGTCCGCCATCTGGAAAGCGATTCTGGCTGCAGGCGAGACCGGTGACTTTCGCGCCAAGAAGGGCGCACTGTGCAAGTGGTGCGACCACCAGGCTCTGTGCCCGGAGTTCGGCGGCACTCCCCCGCCGTACCCGGGTTGGCCGCAGGCCGCATCGGAACAGACGGAGCCCGAGCTGTGACCCTCACCGCGAAGGCACTGCCGGACGCCTTCTTCGTTCCCGCCGGTGTCGGCAAGGACGGCTTCGAGATGGTTACGGCCACCGAGAACACCGTCAGTCTGTGGGCACCGACGATGCAGCACGGCGCTCCGCCGTCCGCTCTACTGGTCCGTGCACTCGAGCGCGTCGACGCTCGGGAGGACACCCGTATCAGTCGAGTCGCGGTCGACATACTCGGTCCGATTCCGGTCGCGGACATCGAGATTCGGGCATGGACGGAGCGCCCCGGGGGCAACGTCGAACTCGTTGTTGCCGAATTGTGGGCGGAAAGTTCGTCCGGCACTGCTCGGGCGGTGGCTCGCGGCAGCGCGTGGCGTATGCGCACCACACCGACGGAGGACGTCGAACACGTCGGCGACCCGGTGATGAAGCCGGTGGGGGACGCAGTCGACTACACCTTCGGGGGCACATGGTCGTCGGGCTATCTCGACGCCGTCGAGTTCAAGATTCTCACCGGGCTCGGTGCCGAAGGTCCCGGCGAGATCTGGGCCAGGCCCAAACCCGTTCTCGTGCAGGGTGAATCGATGACTCCGCTGGAGCGACTGTTCTCGATTGCGGACATCGCGAACGGAATCGGCGCGAAATTACCGATCGACGAATGGACCTTCTTGAATACCGACCTGACGGTGCACGTGTTCAGGGTGCCTCAGGGTGACTGGGTCGGAGTTTCGGCCGAGACCTCCACCGGTCCGGACGGAATCGCCATGTGTGCCGGCACTCTCAGCGACGAACTGGGTCCGATCGGCAGAATCGCGCAGACGGTTCTGGTCCGGCGTCGCAGCTGAGGGCAGCGACCGATCAGGACGTGCGCGCTGTCACGACGGTGCCCTGAGCCACCGCGACGATCCGTTCCGTGTCCCCGTCGATCGAATACACGGTGCAGTGGCAGACAGCCTGGTTTCGGGTCGACGAGACCGCGTGCGCGCGGGCGACCAAATACTCGCCGGTTGCCGGCCTCGCGAAATCGACGGTGCAGTGCGCGGTCACCGCGTCGCCGCCGAGCGCGATTCCACCGGCGAACGTCACGGCATTGTCGGCGAGATAGCTGATGACGCCGCCGTGTACGAAGCCGTGTTGCTGTCGGAGCTCGGGTCGGTTACGAAGGCGAACCTCTACGATCCCACCGTCGGTGGAGACGAGTTCTGCGCCGAGCAGTCGGGTGAACGGCTGAGCGTCGAACACCGCTCTGGCCAGTCGTGCCAGATTCTCGTCGGAGGTATCGGATGTTATGCGTCCTCCTGTTGAGCCCGCCGGATCTAGAAGGCGCGGCACGACCTGATGTCGGACGCCAGGATAGCTTTTGCCCCCAACTCGGCGAGCTCGTCCATGACGTTGTTGTGAACTTTGCGAGAAACCATGGCGCGCACGGCAACCCAGTTGTCGTCGACCATCGGCGCCAACGTGGGCGACTCGATGCCCGGGGTGATCTTGACGGCCTCGTCGAGAATCGACTTGGGGCAGTCGTAATCGAGCATCAGGTACTGCTGTGCGAAGACGACGCCCTGCACGCGGGCGATGAGCTGCTTACGCGCGGAATCGGTACCCGGGGTGCCTGCGCGTTCGATGAGTACGCCCTCCGAATCGCAAAGCGACTCACCGAAGGCCACCAGGTTGTTCTGGCGCAGTGATCGGCCCGATTCGACGACGTCGGCAATGGCGTCGGCGACCCCGAGCTGGATGGAGATCTCGACCGCGCCGTCGAGGCGGATGACCGTGGCCTCCAACCCCCGCTGGGCCAAGTCCGCGCGCACCAGATTGGGGTAAGACGTGGCGATGCGTAGTCCGCCCAAGTCCTCGGGTGCCCATTCCTTGCCCGCGGGCGCCGCGTAGCGGAACGTCGAGCGGCCGAATCCGAGCGCCAGGCGCTCTTCGACGGCAGCACCCGAATCGAGGGCCAGGTCGCGACCGGTGATGCCCAGATCCAACTGGCCGGATCCGACGTAGATCGCAATGTCCTTGGGGCGGAGGAAGAAGAACTCGACGCCGTTCGCTGGATCGAGAACCGTCAGGTCCTTCGAGTCGCTTCGGCGCCGATAGCCGGCCTCGCTGAGAATCTCTGCGGCGGACTCGGAGAGAGCGCCCTTGTTGGGTACGGCTACGCGCAGCATGGAGTTTTCCTTCTTCGGTGAGTTCGTGGGAGACGAGCGGGTCCTCGACTCACAGATGTCGGTAGACGTCCTCGAGCTCGATGCCCCTGCCCACCATCATCACCTGGACCCAGTACAACAGCTGCGAGATTTCCTCGGCGAGCGCTTCGTCGCTTTCGTGCTCGGCCGCGATCCACACTTCGCCCGCTTCTTCGAGAACCTTCTTGCCCTGAAAATGAACTCCCGCATCCAACGCTGCGACGGTGCCCGAGCCCTCCGGGCGGGTCTTCGCGCGGTCGGTGAGCTCGGCGAACAGGGAATCGAAAGTCTTCACGGATTCGTATTCTTTCACGTCGGTATCCAGCGGAATCAATTCGGTCGAGATTCGAGGAATCAGGCTGCCCAGGCTCGCCGGACGTCGTCAGCGGTGAGACCGACAAGACCGTCACGAATGGTGTACCCAGGAGCCGGCGGCACGGCGATCTCGGAGGGAACCACCAGCACGGGGCATCCTGCAGTGTGCGCGGACAGTGAACCCGTAGGCGAGTCCTCGACCGCGAGGCAGGCTCCAGCGTCCACGCCGAGCAGCGCGGCACCGCGCAGGTACGGCGCTGGATGCGGTTTACCGACCTCCACCTCGTCGCCGGTCACGGTGATGTCGAAGTATTCGCGGCCCAACGTGTCCAGAGCTCGCTCGACCAGCCCGCGCTCGGTGTTGGTGACGAGCCCGGTGGACAGACCCATCTCGCGCACCAGAGCGAGCGCATCCTTGGCACCGGGCCGCCAGGGAATGCCCTCGGCGAACAGGTCTCCGACACGTGCCGTCAGCCACTCCCGACCCTCGTTCAGGTGCTCGTCGGTGACCTCGACCGATGCGTGTGCCAGGACCTTGCGCAGTGCATCCCACATCGAATTTCCGAGGGTGCTCTCGCGCACTTCTGCGCTGAGTTCCGTCCCGAGATTTCGTGAGTACTCACCGATCGCGACGTCCCAGATCTTCTCCGAGTCCAGCAGTGTGCCGTCCATGTCCCACAGGACACCCTGCAGGTGGGTTCTAGACATTGAAGTACTTGGCCTCCGGGTGATGAAGTACGAACGCATCGGTCGACTGTTCGGGGTGGAGCTGCAGCTCCTCGGAGAGCTTCACGCCGATTCGCTCGGGTTCGAGGAGCGCGGCGAGTTTGATCCGGTCTTCCAGATCGGGGCATGCTCCGTAGCCGAACGAGTAACGCGCACCTCGGTATTCGAGTTTGAAGTACCCCTCGGCCTCGGTGGGATCCTCCGCGGCGACCGATTTGCCGTCGGACAGTTTCAGTTCCTCGCGCACTCGGCGATGCCAGTATTCGGCCAACGCTTCGGTGAGCTGGACACCGATTCCGTGCACCTCGAGATAGTCGCGGTACGAGTCGGCAGCGAACAGCTCGTTCGCGAAGTCGGCAATGGGCTGGCCCATTGTCACCAGGTTCATCGGCAGAACATCGACCTGGCCGGATTCTCGTGCAGCCGAACGCGACCGAACGAAATCCGAGATGCAGAGGAATCGGTCACGGTGCTGACGGGGGAACGTGAATCGGAAGCGTTCGGGTGCATCGGGTTCGGGCTCGGTGAGCACGACGACGTCGTCGCCCTCGGAGACCGCCGGGAAGTACCCGTACACCAGTGCGGCGTGTGCGAGTATGCCGTCGGTGCTCAGGCGATCCAGCCAATACCGTAGGCGCGGTTTACCTTCCGATTCCACGAGGTCTTCGTAGGTGGCACCTTCACCCTTGCGAGCACCGCGCAGGCCCCATTGCCCGAGGAACAGTGCGCGCTCGTCGAGCAGACCCGAGTAATCGGCCAAGGACACGCCTCGGACGATGCGAGTACCCCAGAACGGCGGAACCGGAATGTCGATATCGGCTGCAACATCGGATCGTTCGGGCACGACGACCGGTGCCTCCGCAGCCTTGCGCTTCTCCGCGATGCGCTTGGACCGCTCATGGCGTTCCTTGCGCTCGGCGGCCTTGGCCTTCGCTTCGAGTGCCTCCGGACTGTCGGGAGCCGGACCCCCACCGCGTTTGGTGGTCATGATGGTGTCCATCAAACGCAGGCCCTCGAATGCGTCTCGCGCATAGTGGACGTCACCCTCGTACACATCCTGCAGATCGTTCTCGACGTACGACCGCGTCAACGCTGCTCCACCGAGCAGGACCGGGAACTGCTCCGCGACGCCCTTGGAGTTGAGTTCGATCAGGTTGTCCTTCATGACGACGGTCGACTTCACCAGCAGCCCGGACATCCCGATCACGTCGGCGCGCTTGTCGATCGCGGCTTCGAGGATGGTCGAAATCGGTTGCTTGATACCGAGATTGACGACCTCGTAGCCGTTGTTGCTCAGGATGATGTCGACGAGGTTCTTCCCGATGTCGTGGACGTCGCCCTTGACGGTACCGAGCACGATACGACCCTTACCGTCGTCGTCGGTCGCCTCCATGTGCGGCTCCAGATACGCCACCGCAGCCTTCATCACCTCGGCGGAGGCAAGCACGAACGGCAACTGCATCTGGCCGGAACCGAACAGCTCCCCCACGGTCTTCATGCCCGAGAGCAACGTCTCGTTGATGATCTCCAGCGGCGGCTTCTCGGTCATCGCTGCATCCAGATCGACGTCGAGACCGTTGCGTTCGCCGTCGACGATGCGGCGTTCGAGTCGCTCGAACAGTGGCAGACGACCCAGTTCCTCGGCGCGTGATTCCCGGGCCGATGCTGCCGAGACGCCCTCGAACAGCTGCATCAGCTTCTGCAACGGGTCGTAGCCTTCGCGGCGGCGGTCGTACACCAGATCCAGAGCGGTCTCGCGCTGTTCGTCGGGAATCTTGTTCATCGGCAGGATCTTCGACGCGTGCACGATGGCGGTATCGAGGCCGGCCTGTGTGCACTCGTGCAGGAAGACCGAGTTCAGCACCTGGCGTGCAGCGGGATTGAGACCGAACGAGATGTTCGACAACCCGAGGGTGGTGTGCACCTTCGGATACTTCTCCTTGAGCTGCCGGATCGCCTCGATGGTCTCGATGCCGTCGCGTCGAACCTCTTCCTGGCCGGTGGAAATCGGGAAGGTGAGGGTGTCGACGATGATGTCCTCGTGGCGCAGGCCCCAGTTCTCGGTGATGTCGGTGATCAGGCGATCTGCGACACGCACCTTCCATTCGGCCGTTCGAGCCTGGCCTTCCTCGTCGATGGTGAGGGCGACGACGGCGGCACCGTGCTCCTTGACCAGACGCATGATCTTCTGGAACCGCGAATCGGGCCCGTCGCCGTCCTCGTAGTTGACCGAGTTGACGGCGCTACGGCCGCCGAGGTGCTCCAGACCGGCTTCGAGTACGGCCGGTTCGGTGGAGTCGAGCATGATCGGCAGCGTCGACGCGGTCGCCAATCTGCTTGCGAGCGCGGCCATGTCGGCGGCACCGTCGCGGCCGACGTAGTCGACGTTGAGGTCCAACATGTGCGCGCCGTCGCGCGTCTGATCCTTGGCGATGTCGAGGCACTTCTCGTAGTCCTCGGCCAGCATCGCGTCGCGGAATGCCTTGGACCCGTTGGAGTTGGTGCGCTCACCGATCATCAGGATGCTGGCGTCCTGCTCGAACGGAACGGCAGTGTAGAGCGAGGAGACACCCGGCTCCGGCGCGGGCCTGCGCTCGAGCTTCGTGGCTCCGTGCACCATGTCGGCAACCTGACGGATGTGCTCGGGGGTGGTGCCGCAGCAACCGCCGACCAGAGCCAGCCCGTACTCGCTGACGAAACCGCTCAGCGCCGTGGCCAGCTCGGGTGCGGTCAGCGGGTACTCCGCTCCCTTTGCACCCAACGTCGGCAGACCGGCATTGGGCATCACCGACACCGGCAACCGCGAATGCTTGGACAGATGGCGCAGGTGCTCACTCATCTCGGCCGGACCGGTGGCGCAGTTGAGGCCGATCATGTCGATTCCGAGCGGTTCGAGCGCAGTGAGTGCTGCACCGATCTCGCTGCCGACGAGCATCGCACCCGTCGTCTCGACCGTCACGTGGGTGATGATCGGAATACGGACGCCGAGCCTGTCCATCGCGTGCTGGCTGCCGATGATCGCGGCCTTGACCTGAAGCAGGTCCTGGCACGTCTCCACCAGAATGGCATCGGCACCGCCGTCGATCATTCCCAGAGCGGCTTCGGTGTACGCGTCGCGCAGCCGGGCGAACGGAGCATGCCCGAGTGTGGGGAGCTTGGTCCCGGGTCCCATCGAACCCAGGACGTATCGGCCCATCCCGTCGCGGCCGGGGCCCATTTCGTCGGCGGTCTCGCGGGCGAGCCGGGTGCCTTTCTCTGCCAACTCGCGGATTCGATCCTCGATGTCGTAATCGGCCAAGTTGGGCAGGTTGCATCCGAACGTGTTCGTTTCCACGGCGTCCGCACCGGCTGCGAAGTACTCACGGTGGATCTCGCGCAGCACGTCGGGCCGGGTGGCGTTCAGAATTTCGTTGCATCCCTCTAGACCGAGAAAGTCGTCGAGAGTCAGGTCGGCGTCCTGGAGCATCGTGCCCATCGCTCCGTCGCCGATGACAACGCGACGTGAAATCGCATCGAGCAGACCGGGCTTGTGTTGATCGGGCATCACTACAGAGTAGTGGGCACCGCAGTTCCCTCGGGTCGTAGGCTGTCGTGGTGAGTCCCCGAAACCTCGATGGCCAGTCCCCGAACGACGACGTTACCGAAAATACGGACATTCCGGGTGCCGACTCGGCTGTGCCGCTCGACGCCGCGTTGATCGAGGCCGTCCACGACGCTGTGGCCAACGCCACAGACCTCGACGATCTCGACGAGGACATTCCCGAATTGCGCTCCCCCATCCTGGTGGCTGCTTTCGAGGGCTGGAACGACGCGGGCGATGCGGCGAGCGGTGCCGTCGAGCACCTGGAGCTGATCTGGGATGCCAGTCCTCTTGCCGAGCTGGACTCGGAGGACTACTACGACTACCAGGTCAACAGACCGACGGTTCGCCAGGTGGATGGTGTCACCCGTGAGATCGAGTGGCCGTCGACACGGTTGTCGGTGTGTTCGCCTCCCGGCAGCGAACGTGACGTGGTGCTGCTGCGCGGCATCGAGCCGAACATGCGGTGGCGCAGCTTCTGCGACGACCTGCTCGAGTTCGTCGAACAGCTCGGCGTCGAGACCGTCGTGATCCTGGGAGCACTGCTGGCCGACACCCCGCACACCAGGCCCGTTCCGGTCACCGGCACCGCATACAGCACCGAGTCGGCCGAACAGTTCAATCTCGAACAGACCCGATACGAGGGCCCGACCGGAATCACCGGCGTGTTGCAGGACGAATGCGTGAAGGCCGGCGTCCCTGCGGTGTCGTTCTGGGCCGCCGTGCCCCACTACGTCTCGCAGCCGCCGAATCCCAAGGCGACCGTTGCATTGCTGCAGCGGGTCGAGGACGTGCTCGACATCGAGGTACCGCTCGGCGAACTTCCCACCCAGGCAGAGGAGTGGGAAGAAGCGGTCAACGAGATGACGAAAGAGGACGAGGAGATCAGCGAATACGTGCGCAGCCTCGAAGAGCGCGGTGATGCCGAAGTGGACATGTCCGACGCGATTGCGAAGATCGACGGCGACGCCATTGCAGCCGAGTTCGAGAAGTACCTGAGGCGCCGCGGCCCCGGCAACTTCGGCCTCTGACCCGAGCGCACACGACGAACCGGGGCTCGGTGAGGTATTTCTGATGCCGACGTAACGTCACCGCATCGGTGGCGTCACCCCGACACCGCAACCTCGTGGGTATGGCCAGCACACCACGATTTCTGCAAGGCGTCTTCTCCTTCTCCGGCAACGGCCTGGACAAGCCCGAGTTGATCGATCCCAGCTCGAGATTCGTCGTGCCCGAGGGTGTGACGGCCCAACCGCTGTACTTCCGGGGTGGAAACTCCAGCGACGAACTCGTGGTCGTGACTCTGCTGCGCGACGGTAGCCCGATGCGCATCTTCCCGATGGGAGCCAAGAGCGGGGTCAACATCCCCCTCCGTGTGGTCGAGGACGTCGATCCGGACACCGTTCTCGAGTTGGTCGTCGCTGCCCCGGCCGGAACCACCGGAGAGGTCGTCGTCGATTTCGGTCTGGTGCTCGTCTGATGACTGCAGGCAAGCAGCGGCTGTTGGTGATCGGCAACGGAATGGCCGGTGCCAGAACGGTCGAGCAGATCCTCGAGCGTGACGGCAGCTCGTTGTTCGAGATCACGATGATCGGCGACGAGCCGTACGGCAACTACAACCGAATCATGCTCTCGCACGTGCTGTCCGGTGAGACCACCGTCGATGACGAGGATCTGATTCTCAATCCCATGAGTTGGTACAGCGACAACGGCGTGACACTGCACGTGGGCGATCGTGCCGTGTCGTTGGATCGATTCTCCAAGACCGTTGTGTGCGAGAGCGGTCGGTCGGTCGACTACGACGTGCTGATCATCGCAACGGGAAGCAACACGTTCTTCCCGAACATGGACGGTCTCCGCGAATCCGACGGCAGACTGGCACGCGGAGTGTTCGGCTTCCGGACCATCGCAGACACCAATGGCATGCTGCAGATGGCAGAGTCGCGCGACGACGTCTGCGCCGTCGTCATCGGCGGCGGACTGCTCGGACTCGAAGCCGCGTACGGTCTGCGGACCCAGGGGCTCGACGTGAACGTGGTGCACTCCCCCGGACACTTGATGAACCAGCAGCTCGACGAGCGCGGTGGACGAGTGCTGCGCAACAAGATCGAGTCGCTCGGAGTCGGCGTGCACACCTCGAAGAGAACCACCTCGGTGTTGCGTTCCGAGGACGGTGTCGTCACCGGAGTCGGGTTCAACGACGGCACCTCGCTGGCTGCGGACATGGTCGTCGTCACCGCCGGTATCCGCCCCAGTGTCGACTTCGCTCGCGCCGGCGGTTTGGTGATCGAACGAGGAATCGTGGTCGACGACCAATTGCGTTGCGAGGACGAAGGTTCCATCTACGCCGTCGGTGAATGCTGCCAACATCGCGGCGAGGTCTACGGCCTCGTTGCGCCACTGTGGGAGCAGGCCGTCGTATTGGCCGACGTGCTCACGGGCGCGAATCCCACTGCGGCGTACCATGGCTCGCGTCTGACGACCAAGCTCAAGGTGGCCGGTGTCGACGTCGCCTCGATGGGGATCACCGCCCCCGAGCGCGACGACGACGAGTTCGTCCAGTTCTACGAGCCGCGCAGTGGCACGTACAAGTCGGTGATCGTCCGCAACAACAAACTGGTCGGTGCCACTCTGCTGGGCGATATCTCCAAGGCCAACTTCCTGACTCAGGCATTCGACGAGAAAGTACCACTGCCCGACAAGCGCATCACCATGCTCTTCGATATGGGAACTCCCTCTGCGGCAACAGGAGCCGCGGAATTGGCCGACGACGTCCAGGTGTGCAACTGCAACGGTGTCACGAAGGGTGCCATCGTGGCGTGCGTGCACGCGGGTGCCAAGAATCTGAGCGACCTGACCGCGAAGACCCGCGCAGGCAAGGGGTGCGGGTCGTGCAAGGGGTTGGTGAAAGACATCATCGCGTGCGCAGCGGGCGGTGCCGTCGAAGCAGACCCCACCGCGGACTGGTACGTGCCGTGTATCCCGATGACGAAGCCGGAACTGATCGACGCCGTCCGAGCGCAGGATCTGCGGGCGGTGTCGCAGGTGTTCACAGCGCTCGCGACCGACGGCCTCGAGGACGCCGCCGCCAAGATGCCGTTGGCGTCGTTGCTGCGCACCGTGTGGGGTCCGGATTGGGTGGACGAGCGCGGCGCGTTGTTCATCAACGATCGTGTGCACGCCAATATCCAACGGGACGGCACGTTCTCGGTGGTGCCGCAGATGAAGGGTGGCGTCACCACACCGGATCAGCTGCGCAAGATCGCCGACGTCGCAGACAAATACAGCGTTCCGCTGGTCAAGGTGACCGGCGGACAACGCATCGACCTGCTCGGCATCAAGAAGGAAGACCTGCCGAAGGTGTGGGGCGATCTGGACATGCCCTCGGGCTTCGCGTACGGCAAGAGCATGCGCACGGTGAAGACCTGCGTGGGCAGTGACTTCTGCCGCTTCGGTCTCGGCGACTCGACTGCTCTCGGTATCGCCCTCGAAGAGCGGTTCCAAGGCCTGGAGACACCGGCGAAGTTGAAGCTCGCGGTCGCCGGCTGCCCTCGCAACTGTTCGGAGGCACTGTGCAAGGACTTCGGCGTCGTCTCGGTGGGCGAGGACAAGTGGGAGATCTACATCGGAGGCGCGGCAGGCGCACACATCCGCAAGGGCGATCTACTGGCTACCGTGACGGGGGCCGAGGAGGTTCTGACCGTGGCAGGCAGGTTCATTCAGCACTACCGCGAGAACGCCCAATGGCTCGAGCGAACGTACGCGTGGGTTCCGCGCCTCGGCCTGGAAGAACTGCAGAGCGTGCTGATCGACGACCGTGACGGCATCGTGGCCGGACTCGACGAGCGAATGCAGGCATCGGTGGACGGCTACGTCGACCCGTGGCAGGACCGCGCGGCACCCAAATCACCCGCGCAGTTCACCCCGTCGCTGCCACTGCTTCCGCTGCCACAGGTACCGGTCCGATGAGCGTGCCGGTGGGGGCGGTCGAGGATCTGACGCCCGGCGAGGGCAGGGCCTACGTGGTGGACGGCAGGCAGGTGGCGGTGTTCCTGCTCGGCGACGGTTCGGTGCGGGCGATGGACGCCATCTGCCCGCACAAGGGCGGTCCACTGGCGGACGGTCAGATCGACGGTTCTGTAGTCGTCTGCCCACTCCACCAATACACGTTCTCGCTCGACGACGGCTCCTGCCCCAGCGGCATCGACTCCGTGCGCACCTACCCCGCCGCAGTGGTGGACGGGAAAGTGACCGTGGACCTGTAACCGGCACGGTTGAACGACTGGCACTCTTACCCCCTACCCTGTTCCAGTGAGCGATTCAGGTGAGGACGCACGGCTGGGCGCCGTGAACGCGTTCGTGGAGGAGGACCGTCTCGGTCTGTTCTCGTTCGCCGTTGCCGAGAAGCGATCCGAGTACCTGGCAGTCCTGCGGGCCTTCGACACCGCACGAGCCAATTACGTCGTCCTGCTGCACTCCGGAGACGTGGCCGACCTCATCGCCCGCAGCCCCGGTCGGCACGCCGCACTGACCACACTCGACATCGCGCCCCTTCTCGATCAGCTCCACGCCTGGGGCCTGCTCGAACGCAGCTACGACGGCACCCGCGCGGCGACCCTCGCCGAATACCGCAACCGTCACTTCGTCTACCAGTTCGGCCAGGCCGGCTACAAGGCGTACCGCGCGGTCGAGGACGTGCTCGGTGCCCGCCTGGACGACGCCTCGTTGTCCCGGCTGGTGTTGCCCGAGCTGCTGGCCGACATGCACGAGCTGGCCGAGGCGAACCGTCAGGCCGACGGCGATCGCATCTACCGCAAGCTGAGCAGACTCGATTCGACGCTGTCCGAGATGGCGACCCGCGCCGCACATTTCTACTTGGTGCTGGGCGATCTGGTGCGCACCACCGAGATCACTCCCGAGTCGTTTCTGGTCCACAAGGATGCGTTGCTGACGCACATGCGCGAGTTCAGCTCGGATCTCACCCGCTACGCCCCGAAGCTGGCGGAGGCGATCGCGCTCGTCGAGAGCACCGGCATCGAGGAGCTCGTCGAGCGCGCCGCGATCAGCGACGAACGAGTATTTCTCTCCGTCGACGAACGGCGAGCCGACTGGACCGACCGCTGGGCCGGCCTGTCGCACTGGTTCGTCGCGGCGGAGTCCGAACTCAGCGAGTCCGAGCGACTCCGCGAAGGCACGATGAGCGCGATTGCCGCCGTGCTGTCGCTCCTACGCCGCGTCACGGAGACCCGCAGGGGTGGCGTGAGCAGGGAAAGCCAACTGCGGCATCTGGCCGGCTGGTTCGCGGCCACTCCTACCGAGGACAGCGCGCACGCCCTGTTCCACGCCGTGTTCGGTCTCGGCAGGCCGCGGCACCTGTCGATGGTGCATCCTGATGCCGACATCATCTCCACGTCCCGATCGTGGTGGGAGGCTCCGCCGGTCGAGATTTCCCGCACCCTGGCCGAGACCGGACGCACCCCGACCCCCGGCGTTCCGGGTCGGGTGCAGCGCAACGACGGTGGCATCAGACGGCTTCGGGAGCAGCAACTGGACGCGCAGCGATCACGCAGTGCCGCAGCGCAGTCGCTTGCGTCGGCCGGAATCCACGACCGAATTCTGAACGAGCAGGAAACCGAGGTGCTGTTGAGCCTGCTGAACGCTGCACTCACGGCGCGGGTACGGGTGAGTGGACGAACCTCCGACTCGTCCGGATCGGACAGCGGCGTGCGCTTGACGCTGAGCGACAGCGACCGTTCGACGATCGTGAGGACCAGCCGGGGACGCCTGCATCTGGACCGCCTGTCTCTCGATGTCAGTGAGGTCGCTCGCCGATGAGAGCTCGGGAAATCTCCACCCTCGCACTGGATTCCTACCAGCGGGCCGCCCGGGTCGCGCTGTCGAATCATCTGGTGACCACGACGTATCCCGATAGGATTGCGCTGCCTCTGCTGCGCAGATGGGCTACCGAGTTACGCGAGGACCTGCTCGAACTGTTCGGATATCGCCTCGAGGTCACCGAGACCACGGCACGTCTGTACCCGGTGATCGATCGGCTCGACGACAGCCAACCCGCCCGAACAGCCACCGACCGAATCTTCGACCGACGTAGATACGCGTATCTGGCACTGGCACTGGCGGCCCTCGGCCGGGCAGGCAACCAGATCACCCTCTCCGAGCTTGCCGATCATGTTGCGGCAGAAGCAAGTCAAGTAGACGGAGTAGAGCTGACGACCGACCGAGCCAGCGACCGAGACGCATTCGTCGACGCCATCGGCTGGCTGGCGACCCGCGGTGCGATCGCACTGGCCGACGGTGACGCCACCGGTTGGGCCAACAATCCGTCCGCAGGCGAGGCCCTCTACGACATCGACCGGCCTGTCGTCGTCGCTCTCTTCCGGCCGCCTCGCGCCGTCCAGCATCTGCGATCGATTCGCGGTCTGTTGGCCGGCACGGACGCCGCGATCGATCCCGAGGATTCCGATCCGGGACACGGCGATTCGGGACGTGAGGCAGACCCGAAGGAAACGCTCCGTGCAGTACGCCGAGCGTTGGTCGAGCAACCGGTCGTCTATCTCGACGATCTCGACCCGGACGGCCGCACTGCCCTGGCCGCATCGCGCACCGTTGCCGACGTCGAGTTGCTGACCGGTCTCGTTGCCGAGCGCCGTTCCGAGGGGGTGGCACTCATCGACACCTCGGGTCGGCTGTCGGACCACCGCTTCCCCAGCACCGGAACCATTGCCCAGGTTGCGTTGTTGATCGCCGGTGAGATCTCGGACCGAGTGATCGATCCGGATGCACCCGCGCTGGCGACCTACCCCATACCCAACGGTGACGCCCTGATCGAGCAGTTGGACAGTGCCATTCCCGACGGCGGGATCTTTGGTGATCTCGCCGAGTTCGGGTTCGGTTCCGATGCAACGACATTCGACAGTGTGGACGAGAAGAAGCTGTATCCGTTGATCGAGGACAGTTGGTTGACCACGGTCGTCGATGATCTCGTCGAACGTTTCGGCCGCACCTTCGCGGCTCAGTGGCAGAGCGATCGGGACGGCCTGCGGCTGCGTGCACTGGCACTACTGCATCGACTTCGCTTGGTGCACTGCGTATCCGGCGGCGCACTGGTACTGCCGGTGATCGCGCGTTACCGAGACGTGATGGTCAGCGTGCGTGATCGGACCCCGCAGGACTCACTGTTCGGCAACGGACAATCCCCCAGCACCGATCCATCCGAAGTAGAGGCTTGAGTAGATGACCGCACACTCGACACGTTTTCGGCCGACACGAGCAGGGATCGTCAACCTGTGGGACTACCGCGATCAGGAGTTCTCCTTCGCCGACGGTCGCCTGGTGCTGCGTGGGCCCAACGGATCCGGCAAGACCAAAGCGCTCGAAGTACTGTTTCCCTTCGTCCTCGACGGGCGCATCGAACCGCGCCGACTCAATCCGTTCGCCGGTGAAGAGCGAACCATGAAGTCCAACCTGCTCTACCGAGGGCAGGAAAGCGCTCACTCGTACGTGTGGATGGAGTTCGGCCGCGGCTCGCGTGCGGACCCCGAATCGGTCACGGTCGGCATCGGCATGCGGGCCAGCCGTCAGAACGACAAGGTGACCCGCTGGTACTTCGTGGCCGACGGCCGAGTGGGCGTCGACTTCTCGTTGTTGGGCTCCGACGACCGGCCGTTGACGAAGAAGCAGTTGGCCGAACAACTCGGCAGCGATGCCATCACCGATCGACCTGTCGACTACCGCGCCGCGATCGATGCCCGGATGTTCGGGCTCGGCGCGCAACGTTACGACCAGTTGATCAATCTCATTCTGACACTTCGCCGTCCGCAGTTGGCCAAGAATCTCGATCCGAAGGGGCTGTCCCAGGCGCTGACCGACGGTCTGCGTCCCCTCGACGAGCAACTGGTACTCGAGGCGGCACGATCCTTCAGTGACATGGAGGAAGTGGGACGCGCGCTGGAGGGGCTGGCGCAAGCCGACCAGGCGGCAAGGAACTTCGTCTCGGTCTATTCCAAATACCTTCGAGTGCAATCCCGTTCGGATGTCGAGCAAGTCTCACGCCGGCTCGAGACCGTAACCCACGCGACCACTGCACACTTCGCGGCGTCGGCGCTCAAGGATCGTCGACTGGTGGAGCGGGCGGCAGCCGAAACTCGATTCGACGAGGCCGAGCGCGCACTGGATCAGGCCGTCGCAGACCGCGAAACACTGCAGCGCTCGAGCGCGTACGAGGGCAAGCAGCAACTGGACGACCTGGCCGAATCTGCTGCAAAGCTGGAAGTGTCGACGGCGCAGCAGGCAGACCGGGCACGCAAAGCGCAAGCAGAACTGGAACAGCGCACCGCCGAGGCCGCTCGGGCGGACGCCGCACTCCGGGATTCCGTCGCCGCGGTGACCCGCGCGGAGGAAGAGCTCCAGACTGCGGCCGAGGACGCGGGCATCGTGTGGACACCGCTGCCGGGTACGGCTCGCAGTGATCAGATCAGTACCGCTCTTCGCGGGCATGCCGAGGAGCGGGACGGTGACGTACGCGCGGTTCGTGAGGCGCTCGCAACCGTCGAGAAGGCGTCCACGGAACGTGCTCGCGCGGAGAAGGCCGCAACGAAGGCGCGCGACTTGCTGGAGGCAGCGGCGGCAGCGGTCACCGAGGCCGAGGCGACCGTGGATCTGGAGAAGGCGCAGTTCGCTTCGGGACTGCGGGCCTGGTGGTCGAACAACTCGTCGCTGTACTCCTCCGCGGGCATCACCTCGGCCGTGTTCGAGGCCCTCGACGCGGCCTTGGCAGGCATCGGCGACGACGATGCCCCGAGCCTGGAATCGGTGCTCGCCGAGCAGACCGCAGACGGTATCGACGCAATTCGTGCTCGTCAGGCACAGGCACGCGTCGACGTGGCCACGCGCTCGGCCGAACTGAACGCGCTGCGCGACGAACTGTCCCTGGTGCAAGCCGAACACGACGACGCCCCACCGCCGTTCGCTGCGCGGACCGGCAGCCGTGCAGATCTGTCGGGCGCACCGCTGTGGCAGCTGGTTCGATTTGCCGACGCGGTGTCCCCTGCCGACGCGGCGGGGATCGAATCCGCGTTGCAGGCCGCCAATGTGCTCGACGGTTGGATCCACCCGACGGCGGACTTCCCCGCCGATGCCGACTCGGAGCAGTATCTGTCGCCGTTACCGGAGGCCTCCAGGCCCTCCGGGGCAACGCTGGCGTCCGTTCTGGAACCGGAACCCGGAACCGCCGTACCGGCCTCCCGCGTCCTGGATCTGCTCGAATCCGTTGCACTGCACCAGGAGCCGAACGACCGATCGGGCAGCGCTGTCGCGGTAGGTGTCGACGGCCGGTACTGGCAGGGTGTGCAGAGGGGTCGCCACGCGAAATCGGACGCCGAGTACATCGGCGCCACGGCGCGGGCTCGCCGTCGGGAGCAGCGCATCGCCGAACTCGGCGGCGCGATCGATACGGCAACGGCTGCGCTCGAGACCGCGACGGCCGACGAGCTGGCGGCACGCGAGCTGGTGCAGGCTCTGGGCGCGGCCGCCAAACAACTCCCCCGTGTCTCGTCCATCGTGAAGGCACAACGCGCCGTCACGGCCGCCGCTGGAGCGCTCCGGACCTCGAAGGATGGTTCCGTAGCCGCCGACCGCGAATTCGATCAGGCGATCGCGGATCTGTCCGCGAAGGAGAAGCAACTGCGCACCGTCGCCGTCGCCCATCGCACGCCTCACATCGGACGCGATGTCGATGCCCTTGCCGCAGCGATTCGCCATTTCGAACACCAGGGCGCGGTGGTCATCCGCAAGCGCAGCGACCACACGCGCGAGAGCGAGCGGGCCCGCGAAGCCACCAACCGCCTCGAGGAGGCGACCGGTCTGGCCGAGGAGCTCGCCGAGGAAGCCGCGATAGCCGACGAGAACTACCGGCAACAGGTGCAACGCCTCGAGCTCCTGAGCGAGAAGCTCGGTGCTACCGCCGAACAGATCGACACCGATCTCGAGAACGCACGCGAACGCATCGAGAAGTGCCGCGTCGAGCAGCGTGCAGCCCGCAAAGCGGACAAGGAAGCCGGCGAAGCGATCGGCAAGGCCGAGGGTGCCTGCAACACGGCACTCGAAAGCCTGCGCGCCGCGGTCACCGAAACCCTGACCGATGCGGTGCGGCTGGCACCGTACGCCCGCAAGGATCTGCTTGCCATCCTCGGCGTCCACGAGACGTACGCGTGGCCGGCCAGTGACTCGGCGTGGCTGACGGTCGAACAGATCCTGTATCGAGTTCAGCAGGCCGACGGTCCGGACGACGAGGTTCCGGTGCTTCCTCCGGTGGTGAGTGCATTGCACTCGGCACTCGATGCGGCGACAGCGTCCGTGAAAGTGAGTGACTCGAGCCGAAAGTCGACCCGGACGGCGCTGACGAGTGCGCTGCAGGAGTTCGACTCGCAACTGGCCGCATCGGGTCAGGACTACCGTTTGCAATGGGATGCGCCGGACGGTTTGACGGTGGTACGAGTGCAGGACGAGCAGGGCTATTCGTCGGTCGGAGACTTCGCCGATCGAATCGGTTCGGCCAGGGCCGACCAGGAACTGCTGCTGACCGAGCAGGAGCGTCGCATTCTCGAGGATGCCCTGCTGACCGGCCTGGCGCAGCAGATCCACGAGCGCACCGTCGACGCGCGCGAGCTGATCGCACAGATGTCCGCCGAGATGAAGCAACGGCGGATGTCCTCGGGCAACACGATCGGCGTGCACTGGGTGCTCGCGGACAATCTCGACGACGGGGCGCGGGCAGTGTCCAAACTGCTGGACCGCGACGCCTCGGCACTGAACCAGGACGACCTGGCCGCGATGCGCGCCCACTTCGCGTCGGAGATCAGGATTGCCCGTGCCGCACATCCGGAACGGTCGTACCCCGAGATCCTTTCTGCGACTCTGGACTATCGCCGTTGGCGTGTGTTCGCCTTCACACTCATCAGTGGGGACGGCAACGAGGATCGTCTCACCGTCGCCCGGCACAGTGCGCTCTCCGGCGGTGAACAGTCTGTCTCGCTGCACCTGCCGCTGTTCGCGGCAGCGCATGTGATGCTCTCGTCCGCCGATCCGCACTCCCCTCGTCTGCTCGCTCTCGACGAGGCGTTCGCCGGTGTCGACGACAACGGCCGCAGCGAATTGCTCGGCCTGAGTGTGCAATTCGATCTCGACCTGTTCATGACCGGCTACGACCTGTGGATCACCTACGCGGACGTCCCCGGTTGCGCGCACTACGACCTGGCGCATTCGACGGCCGAGAACACCGTCAGTGCAGCGCTTCTGGTGTGGGAGGACGGCGAACTGTTCGCCGAACACGACGGCACCGACCTCGCGGCCGCACTCGGATCACCGTTGACGCGCCGTGTGCCGACGCGAACCGAAGGCGGGCTGGAGTTTGTCCAGTAACGGCGAATGGCGGGGCAGCGCGGAATTGTCTGCGCTGCTGGATGCTGCGCGAAAGAAGTTGGAGTCCAACTGGCTTCGGGTCGGTGGCAACATCACCGTCGATCTGAGCGATGCCCCGGAGCTGTGGCGTCTGTGCAGCGCCATCTCTCGGTCCAACTCCAGTCTGCATTCTCGGGCGCGGAGCACCAAGCTCGACCTCGAGCGGTTCGACGTGTGGCTGAGCCATCCGCTCAACGGTGGCGCCGGATTGATCGAGACTCTCAGCGAGCAGGCCCCGTTGCAGGACAAGAAGCGCATCGCGGCGGACAAGGCTCAGGTGCGCTCCGACGCGCTGGATCGAGCCAGGGAGGTACTCGGCGGTGGTGCCGATCGCGAGTGGATCGAGTACTGGATCGCCTCGCTGCTCAATCAGGACGGCACGCTCGGCGGCCGCGTCGCCGTCGACGCATTGGCGGTGGCAACGCAGGTCCTGGCCCTGCTTCCGGTGGACGGGATGTCGCTCACCGAGCTGGCGGAACTGGCCACCGGTGATACCAAGGCCCTCGCGGGCGGAGGAGCTGCGAAGCTCGTCCTCGACGCACTGTCGTTGCGCGAGAACGTGCCTCGACCCGTCGACCCGGTGGGCATCAGGGCGCTGTGGGAAACGGCCGGGGTGTCGGTCGACGCACTGTCGAGTCGGGTCCTGGTTCTCGGCTACCGCGTCGCCGAGAACCACACCGTGGCTCGCTGGCTCAACGACGCAGCCGACGAGGGCGTGCCTTTTCCCGTCACCGTGGACATGCTCGCGCGTGGCCCGCTCACGAACAGCTCGTCGACGGTGTTCGTCTGCGAGAACATCGCTGTGCTCGCCGCCGCAGCCCGAACTCTCGGCTCGAACAGCGCAAGCGTGATCTGCACCGACGGCCAGCCCTCGGCCGCGGTGCATCGGCTGCTGGCTTCGCGCGCTCCCGACACCGCCATCGAGTGGCGAGCCGACTTCGACTGGGCCGGACTGCACATAGTGAAACGAGCCGTGGATCGATACGGCGCGTCACCGTGGCGGATGGATGTCGATTCCTACCGGCACGGACTGGATGCGCGGAATTCGGAACCACTGAAGGGACATCCCACGGACAGTCCGTGGGACCCGGAACTGGCTGCCGCACTCCGTGATTCGGGTCGAGCGGTCATGGAAGAACGACTGATCCCGGATCTGCTGGCGGATCTACGCCTTGGGCCCGCGAACTAACGCAGCGGCACTCCGAGCAGCGCGTCGACGGCATCGGCGAAGGCACCGGGTGCGCCTGCATCCGATCCACCCCGCTCGACTGCAAAACTCGCCCACGCGTCGAGAGCGTCGAGCGCCTTGGGTGTGTCGAGGTCGTCGGCCAGGTGCTGCCGGAGCCGGTTGACCACGTCGTCGGCCGACGCCGCCGCGTCGAGCGCCGCTGCCCGACGCCACAGCGCGAGCCGGGTGTGAGCCCGTTCGAGGACCTCGTCGGACCACGGTCGATCCTGCCGGTAGTGACCCGCCAACAGGCCGAGACGCACAGCGGCCGGATCGACGTTCTCGGCGCGGAGCTTGGAGACGAACACGAGGTTGCCGCGGCTCTTGGACATCTTCTCGCCGTCCAGCCCGATCATTCCCGTGTGCACGTAGTGGCGGGCGAAGCGGGGATCGCCGGTCGCAGCCTCGGCGTGGGCCGCAGAGAATTCGTGGTGCGGGAAGATGAGATCGCTTCCGCCGCCCTGGATATCGAAGCCGGTTCCGATGCGATTGAGTGCGATTGCAGCACACTCGATGTGCCAACCCGGTCGGCCGGGGCCCCACGGCGACGACCACGACGGTTCGCCGGGACGCACCGCGCGCCACAACAATGCGTCGAGTGAATTTCGCTTGCCTGCGCGATCTGGATCGCCACCGCGCTCGGCGAAGAACGTGTCCATCGTGGGGCGGTCGTATCCGGACTCGTAGCCGAATTGCTCGGTGGCGTCGGCGCGGAAGTACACGTCGGGGTACTCGGCGTCGTCGACGACGTAGGCGGCACCGGACGCCACCAACTTCTCCACCAGTTCGACGACCTCGTCGACGGACTCGACGGCCCCGATGTAGTCGCGAGGAGGGATCACCCGCAGAGCTTCCATATCGGCGCGGAAGAGCTCGATCTCGCGCGCCCCCAGGTCGCGCCAGTCCTCACCGTCGCGATCGGCACGCTCGAACAGCGGATCGTCGACATCGGTCACGTTCTGCACGTAGTGCACGTCGACACCGGCATCTCGCCACAACCGGTTGATCAGGTCGAACGTCAGGTAGGTCGCTGCGTGTCCCAGATGGGTGGCGTCGTACGGGGTGATGCCGCAGACGTACATGCGGGCGGTCGAACCCGGGGTGACGGGACGGACCTGGCGGTCGGCGGTGTCGAACAATCGAAGCGCTGGACCCTGTCCTGGGATTGTCGGGATCTCCGGGCTGGACCAAGAATGCATGCAGCCGAGCCTATCCGAGCCCGATCAGAAGGCGGGCCACGGTATGGGTCTGCTCGAACGAGGCTCCGGCATGACTGGGCGTGCGATGAGCTCCTGTGCCCGATCGAGAACCGCGATGGTTTCGGTCAGCGTGATCTTGTCCACCAGACGCGGGGCGGTGACGGCGTCGAAGGTCTCGACGAACCGAACGACGTCGTTCATCAACGCGTCGTCCACCGCCTGGCCGGCCCATCCCCACAGCACCGTGCGCAATTTGTTCTCGGCGTGCAGGCAGATGCCGTGATCGACCCCGTACACGTAACCGTCGAGACCTTCGAGCGCGTGTCCGCCTTTGCGGTCGGCGTTGTTGAGGATCACGTCGAGGACTGCCATCCGCTGCAGACGCGGATCGTCGGCGTGGATCAGCGCGATCTCTTCTCCCTCGCCGTCGTACGCCTGCAACACCGGAATCCATCCTGCGGGCACCAGATCGGGTCGACAGATGTCGACGAGGTCGACTCGTCCTTCGGCGTGAACCTCGGGTGTGTCGATCCACTTCTGCACCATTCCGGGCCCGAACGGCCCGTCGCGCAGAACGGTCGGCGGTATCACACCCCAGCCGAGCGACTCGGATATCTCGTAGGACGCAACTTCGCGGCCGGCGAGAGTGCCGTCGGGGAAGTCCCAGAGCGGCACCTCCCCACGAACGGGCTTGTAGACGCACCGGACAGGCGAATCGCCCTCGCCTGCTTCGCACACCAACGTGGCGTTGCTGGCCGAAACCACTCGCCCGACGATCGTGAGCTCGCCGGTCTCCATCGTGTCGCGGCCCTCGAACGGAGGCAGGTCGACGGTCAAGACTCGTCGACCTCGGTCACCGGTCCGAACGTCGCACCACGGCGATATCCGTTGGTTCTGATGCAGACGTGTCCCTCGGGTGCCAACGGCTGTCCGCACAACGGGCACGGCGCGCGACCCGCTGCGATCACGCGCTCGGATCGGACCGCGAATTCGCGAGCCTGAACCGGAGTCAGGAACACTCGGACCGCATCTGGGCCTTCGTCGGTGTCGTCGAGTACGACGGATTCGTCCACCTCGACCTCACTGACAGCAAGCAGTTCCACCACGACTGCGTTGGCATCGGCGTCCCAGCCGAGTCCCATCGTGCCGACACGAAACTCGGTGTCGATCGGTGTCAGAAGCGGGCTGGTGTCCACCGTGTCCGTTTCCTCGGCCGGCACATCGGCTCCGAATCTGCGGTGCACTTCCTCGAGCAGAAGTCCCACCCGGTCGGCCAGGACCTGAACCTGCTGCTTTTCCAGCGCGACCGACACCACTCGTGCGTCGTGCACCGCTTGCAGAAAGAACGTTCGGTCGCCCGGTTCACCAACGGTCCCGGCAACGAAACGATCAGGGGTGCGAAAAACGTGTATTGCGCGCGGCATTGCACCTCCTAACGACTCGAACAGCTCCGCGTGGCACATCGCGGAACCTTCATTATCGGCCACAGATCGACCACGGACGGTATTGCTTGCTCTCCAGCCTGCCACCGATGGGGACTTCGGTGCCGAATCGGCCGCCTCAGCTACCCGCTCCACCGCCGACGACCGCGTCGGAAGAGCTCGAATTGTCCGATTCCGACGTGTCGGGCTCCTCGGCTTTCGGTACGAATGCACTGAGATCGGACCCGGTGTCGTTGGTCCGCAGAACGAACGGCCGCGTCGAGGTGTATCGAACGACACTGATCGACGCCGGGTCGGCGACGATGCGCTGAAAGGAGTCCAGGTGGGCACCCATCGCGTCCGACAGCACCGACTTGATGACATCGCCGTGTGAGCACGCCACCCACAGCACGTCCCGGCCGTGCTGCGCAGCCAACCGGGCGTCGTGCTCGCGCACGGCCTGCACCGCGCGCTGCTGCACCGTCGCCAGGCCTTCGCCGTCGGGAAACACAGCTGCCGATGGATGCTGCTGAACCACCTTCCACAGGGGCTCGGCCAGTAATTCCTTGATCGTCCGGCCGGTCCATCGGCCGTAGTCCACTTCCACCAGACGGTCCTCGACCACCGGCGACATGCCGAGCCTGGCCGCCAAGGGCTCCACCGTCTGCTCACACCGGAGCAACGGCGAACGGACGATCTCGGCGACCGGAAGCTCACCGAGGCGGTCCGCGACCGCCTGCGCCTGCTCGCGCCCACGGTCGTCGAGTTCGATGCCGGCACTGCGACCTGCGAGAGTGCCCGCGGTATTCGACGTCGAGCGGCCGTGCCGAAGCAAGATGACTGTCATTGCTCTGAGCCTAGTGGGGCTCAGGTAGCCGATACGACCCCGCCGGCCAGCAGACCGAGCACCACGACGCCGAGCACGATGCGGTACCCGACAAACCAGTACAGCGAGTGGTTCGCGACGAATTTGAGCAGCCAGGCAATCGAGGCGTAGCCGAGGCCGAAGGCGATGACGGTTGCCACCAGCAACTGCGGGCCGGACGCGGCCAGTCCCGTGCCGACCGGTTCGAAGGCGTCGGGCAGCGAGAACAATCCGGAGGCGGTCACCGCCGGAATGGCGAGTAGGAACGAGAATCGCACTGCTGCCTCGCGTTCGAGGCCGAGGAACAGGCCGGCGCTGGTCGTCGCGCCGGAGCGAGACACTCCGGGAATCAATGCCAGACACTGCGCCAGACCCATCACGATGCCGTCGCGGGTGGTCAACTTCTCGATCGGACGTTCCTTGCGGCCGACCTTCTCCGCGACCGCGATGACGATGGCGAACGCGATGAGCATGAACGCAATGAGATACAGGTTGCGGGCACCGGTTCGGATCTGATCTTTGAACAGCAATCCGAGAACGCCGATGGGAATGGTGGCGATGATCACGTACCAGCCCATCCGGTAATCGAGACCGCGTTCGTCCTTCTTCGTCAGTCCGACGAACCAGGCTTTGACGATCCTGACGATGTCGCGCCAGAAGAACAGCAGCACAGCAGCTTCGGTGCCGAGTTGAGTCACGGCGGTGAACGAGGCACCCGCGTCCTCGTTCCAGAACACTCCGGACACGATGCGGAGGTGCCCCGACGACGAAATGGGCAGGAATTCCGTCAGGCCCTGCACTGCACCGAGAATGATCGCCTGCAGCCACGTCATGTCGATCATGCGGCACCCCGCTCCGACATCGACATCTCCGATATGGAAGCGGATGGACTGTTCGTTACCGATGCGCGGCCGACGGCACGCCCCCTGAATTCGCGATTCACGGGCACGACCGTACCCGGCGAGGCAGGTTCGTACCGAGCCGAGCGACGCGGCGCGGCACATTCACAGACAGCGGCAGGGCGCACTACTGTGCACTGGCGACAGTGCAGTTCGACACCGACGATCACACGTAAAAGGACATTCGGCACATATGAAGCAGAGATCGGTCGGCACCAGCGGACTTCGAGTCTCCAGACTCGGCCTCGGCACCCTCGGCTGGGGCAGCGGAACCGACGGTGACGATGCCGCAGCACAGCTGTCGGCGTTCGCCGAGGCCGGCGGCACCCTGGTCGATACGTCACCGGCGTACGGGGACGGTCGTGCGCAGCGAGTACTCGCCGAATTGCTCGACGACGTGGTTCCCCGGCACGAACTGGTGATCAGCAGTGCAGCGGGACTGAACCCGCGCCACGGCCGGTACGACGTCGACTGCTCACGACGCGGTCTCCTCGGACAGCTGGACGCCACGCTGCGAGAGCTCGGAACGGACTATCTCGACTTGTGGCAGGTCGCGGCCTGGGACCCGATGACGCCTGTCGACGAGGTCGCGGCGACGCTCGACTATGCCGTCACCAGCGGACGGGTGCGCTACACCGGTGCCCGCGGCTACCTCGGCTGGCAGTTGGCAACGGCAGCGGGAGCTGCCGATACCGGTCGGATCGTGGCCACGCAGGCGGAATACTCCCTGCTTGCCCGCGGGATCGAGGACGAGTTGGTTCCTGCAGCACATCACCACGGCATCGGCGTCCTGGCCGCAATTCCCCTCGCGGGCGGCGTGCTGACGGGCAAGTATCGCAACGGAATTCCTGCAGACTCACGCGGTGCCGACGAGGTGCACGCCGAATCCGTGCTGTCCTACCTGACCGACTCAGCTGTCAGCATCGTCGACGCTGCCGTCACCGCTGCCGACGGGCTCGCGACCTCTCCCCTCGTCGTAGCGCTCGCATGGGCTCGGGATCGTCCGGGTGTGAGCAGCGCTATCGTGGGTGCCCGCGATCTTGCTCAGCTGATGGGCGCATTGATGGCCGAAGAACTCGAACTACCGCCGGCGATTGCGTCCGCCCTGGACGACGTCAGCGCCTGATCGGTCGAGTCGTTCTCACCGAGAAACGTCGGGGGCGACCAGAAACATCGGACAGGCTAACCTTCGATGGTGATCGTCGAACGCCTCGCGGCCGTGCTTGTCGTCGCCGCACTATCGGCCGCCTGCTCGGCGACCACGCCCGACGCCGGGCCCACCGGCACATTCGGCCCCCGCACCGCCGTGGTCGAAGACCCGAATCCGGAACCGGTCGCCGAGAACCCGGAAGCGGTGCTACCCGCCACCGTGACCGGATTCGACGGCGTCGCCGTCACGGTGACCGACAACAGCCGCATCGTCGCTGCCGACCAGTACGGCACGTTGGCCGAGACGGTCTTCGCACTGGGACTCGGTGACAAACTGGTCGGACGCGACACATCAGCGGCGTTTCCGGCGGCACAGGACGTGCCCGATGTCACCCCCACCGGCCACTCGTTGAGCGCCGAGGGAATCCTGGCGCTCTCGCCCACCGTCGTACTCACCGACACCAGCATCGGTCCGCGCGCTGTGCAGGACCAGATCCGCGCCGCGGGCATTCCCGTCGTGTACTTCGACCCGACCCGAACGTTGACCGGGGTCGCCGACCAGATCGAAGCCGTTGCCGCCGCACTCGGTGTACCCGACGCCGGCCGCGCTCTCGCCGAACGCGCGAACGCCGATATCGCTGCAGCTGCCGACGACACTCCGACATCGGACATACCGCTGAAGATCGCCTTTCTCTACATGCGTGGTCCGGCGATCAAGATGCTCGCCGGTCCCGGCTCGGGTGCAGACGCGCTGATCGAGGCGCTCGGGGCGACGGACGCGGGTGTCCAATCCGGTCTGACCGAACAATTCGTGCCGGTGACGAGCGAGGCACTCATCGCCGCGGCGCCCGACGTCATCCTGATGATGACAAAAGGACTGCAGTCGATCGGCGGCATCGAGGGACTCGAGCAGATTCCAGGAATCGCACAGACCCCGGCCGGTCGAGAACGCCGCGTGGTGGACATGGACGACGGCACCATCCTCAGTTTCGGCCCCAACACCGGCAAGGTGCTGCGAGCACTGTCCACAGCCGTGTACGACCCGCCGTCATGACCGAGGCATCACCGATCGGGGCGCGAACGGACACACGCCGGGTCGTCGTGACGTTCGGCATATCGGTCGTGGCGTTGGTTGCCCTGGCGCTGGTCTCTGCCGTCGTCGGGCAAGTGCCGACGTCGCCGTTGGAAGTGCTGGGAAGCCTCGCCCATCGGGCCGGTCTCGACATCGGTCCGCTGCCCGCTCACCCCAGCGGCGAGGTGACGTTGTGGCAGGTCCGATTTCCTCGATTGATCCTCGCAGTGTTCGTCGGCGCGTGTCTCGGGTGCGCGGGCGCACTGCTGCAGGGTGTGTTCGCGAATCCTCTGGCCGAGCCAGGCGTTGTGGGAGTGTCCTCGGGAGCAGCCGTCGGTGCCAGTTCGGTCATCGTCCTCGGTGGTAGCTTCGCCGGGGTCTGGAGTGTGGCTCTGGCCGCGTTCGTCGGCGGGCTGATCACCACGATCGCGGTGTATTTCCTGGCGCGCAACGGTGGCCGCACCGAGGTGGTGACCCTCATCCTCACCGGCGTCGCAGTCAATGCCTTTGCAGGCGGTGTGATCGCCTTCTTCACCTTCGTCGCCAGTCCCGCTGCCAGGGATCAGATCGTGTTCTGGCAACTGGGGTCCTTGGCGGGCGCAACGTGGCAGTCGGTGGCTGTGGTCGCCCCACTGGCGGTGCTCGGGATCGCAGCCTCGCTGGTGATCGCTCGCCGACTCGATCTGTTGGCGCTCGGGGAGAACGTGGCGCGTCATCTCGGAGTGAACGTCGAACGTCTCAGACAATTCGCCATCGTGATCGTCGCCCTGCTCGTCGCATCCGGTGTCGCGTTCACCGGAATAATCTTGTTCGTGGGCCTGGTCGTCCCCCACGCGATGCGGATGGTGCTCGGCCCATCGCATCGCGTCCTCATTCCGGCCAGCGCGCTCGCGGGAGCCATCGTGTTGCTCGCTGCCGACCTCGTCACGCGCACCCTCGTCGCGAACGTCGACCTCCCCCTTGGCATGGTGACCTCCCTGGCCGGCGCGCCGTTCTTCTTCTGGCTGCTTCGTCGCACTCGCGCTCGGCAAGGCGGTTGGGCGTGATGCGGCGATTCGGCCGGGTTCGCAACGACATTCCTGCTGCCCCGATCCCGGGCTCGAACACGATCGTCGCTCGCGGAGTCAGTGCGCGGCTGGGCGAGAGAACGGTGCTCGACGACGTCCACCTCGACGTCGTCGCCGGCGAGATTCTGGCGCTCGTAGGACCCAACGGCGCGGGAAAGTCGACGCTGCTCTCGGTCCTGTCGGGTGACACCGAGCCCGGTACCGGATCGGTGGTGGTGGCGTCGCAATCACCGAGCCCACTCGGAACCCAGCCGTACCGGTCCCTCGATCTGGCCAGAAGACGCGCGGTGCTGCCGCAGCACCACACTGTCGGATTCGCCTTCACCGCCGAACAGATAGTCCGGATGGGCCGTGCCCCCTGGGTGGGGACGGCCGAGGCACGCAACGACGATGTTCGGGTCGAGTCCGCGATGGCTGCATGCGACGTCTCGGGCTTCGCGCGTCGACCATTCGCGTCGTTGTCCGGGGGTGAACAGGCTCGGGTTGCGCTGGCACGGGTGATCGCACAGGACACCGCGACGATCATGCTCGACGAGCCCACCGCCGCACTCGACCTCGGACATCAGGAGTCCGTCATGGCTGTGGTGCGCTCCCTCGCTGCCGCGGGCCGCGCCGTCGTCGTCGTGTTGCACGATCTCGGTCTCGCAGCGGCGTACGCAGATCGCGTTGCGATACTCGACTCGGGCTCACTCGTTGCCGTCGGTCCGCCGCGACAGGTGCTGACCTCGGAGTTGCTCGCTCGCGTGTACGGACACCCCGTCGACGTCTTCGATCACCCCGACACCGGTGAACAACTGGTCGTTCCCCGTCGAGTCAGAAACCCTCGAGCACGGAGTTGACCCGATTGAAGAAGGCTCGGACTGCCGTCGTGTCTCGTTGTGACGCATCGGACAGCTGCTGTGCATGTGCGACCGCGTCACGCACGACACCGATGATGCTGCGTTCGTCGGTCAGATCGATCTCCGTGACCGAGTGTTCGGAAACCGCTTCGACCTCGGACCGATCCGGCACCGGGGATCGGACGTCGGCTCGGTAGATCTCCACGTACAGCGTGCTGCGGTGCACTCTGAACGCAAACGCCCGACCGTCGTCGGTGTGCCCGAAACCGTTCGCATGCGTTCCGGCATTCACTTCTTCGACGACGAAGTGTGCTTCCTCGGATTCCACGTCCACTCCCATGTCGTGCACTCACCTCGGACGATCACGCTACCGCCTCGCCCGGCACGGCCGGTCGACACCCGATCCGGCACGGTCGATTTCACCGGGATCGTCGCACGCTGGTACAGATGTGGCATCGCCACAACAGGGCAGTGCCACCAAGGAAGTAGGTTCGGTTCCATGCGAACACCGTCGGCTCGTACGGTTCGAGCGGCAGTTGCATCCGCACTCGCCGTGGTCACAGTGTTGTCGGTGAGCGGGTGTTCGAGCGACGACGAGAATGCCGACGAGATTTCGGTCGAACCGCAGCCACCGGCCCAGTCCCCCGCGACGACTGTGACTCCTGCCGGAATCGTCACCGACTTTGCGCCCGTCAGCGCGCTCACCTTCGATCCTGTCACCCGGACGCTCGCTGCGCTCACCGACTCGTCGACCTCGGTGAGTCTGGTCGGCAACGACGCGGCGGCGCAGACGCGGGTGATCGACCTGGGCTCTGCCGGAGCAGAACTGGTTGCCGGTCGGGATTCGACCGTCCTGGTTCCCCTGAACGGTTCGGTGGCAAGGATCGACGTCGCGGACGGGCAGCGCACCGATCTGGCCGTCGAATCGAATGCCCTGTCGGCTGCCGACCTGCCCGACGGCACCACTGCTGTCGGCGACGACACCGGCACGATCCGCGTCCTCGACGCGAGCGGACAGGTGACCCGTACGGTCTCCGGGGGCAGTGTCACCTCTGCCGATGCGCTCGCCAGTACCCCAAAGGGCGTCTCGGTTCTCGATCGCCGACAGACATCGGTGACCGATCTGAATCTGGACGACGGCACCCTCGGAGTGGCTCTGCGGGCCGGCGAAGGTGCTGCGGAGATGACCAGCGACGAATTCGGGCGGCTTCTGGTCACCGATTCGACCGGCACGGAGTTGCTCGTCTTCACCTCGCACGACCTGCTCATGCGGCAACGGTTTCCGGTCGGGTCGAAGCCCTGGGCGATCGCCTACGATGAACAGTCCGGCGTCGCGTGGGTGACGTTACCCGCCCTCAACGAGGTGGTCGGATACACACTCGATACCGGAATTCCCGTCGAGACCGAGCGGTTGGCCACGGTGCGGCAGCCTGACTCGATTGCCGTCGACAACAACACCGGCGATCTGTACATCGGATCGGCAACCGGCGACGGGCTGCAGCGCATCCCGTCCGCGGGTCGTCAAGGAGGCACGTGAACGCACACGAGAGTTCGACACCGGGCCGAGCCAAGATGCCCGTCGGCTGGGAAGTGTCCCCATCCGACGACTGGGAGTACGTTCCGCTGCGGCTGCCCCCGGACGTCACTCGGGTCACGGCGTCGATGAGGCTCGCGATCCAAGCGGAGTTCGGCGGCTGGGAGCTGTCGCGGGTTCGCCTGTACACCGACGGCAGCCGGCGTGTTCTGCTCAAGCGGAAGAAGACTGCGCATCACATCCCGGAACCCGGAATCTGATCGTCACAGCAGTACCGTTCGACCGCAGTGGAAGTTCTACCTCAGCATGTCTACCGAGCCTTATCGATCGGAAAGAAGACCGTGGGAGACCGTCTGTACCGCGCCCTGTTGCGCCTGATGTTCCTCGTGCCACCGGAGCGGATACACCATCTTGCTTTCGGTGTGCTCCGTGCGGTGGCAGTCGTTCCGCCGCTTCGCTTCCTGGCCGAGAAGACGTTCGTGGCCGACGACCCGCGCCTGCGCTCGACGGTGTTCGGCGTCGACTTCCCAGCTCCGCTGGGCCTCGCGGCCGGCTTCGACAAGAACGCCGACGGCATCGACAACTGGGAACCCATCGGGTTCGGGTTCGCCGAGATCGGCACCGTGACGGCGCAGGGACAACCGGGTAATCCGACGCCTCGATTGTTTCGGTTGCCCCTCGACCGCGCCATCGTCAACCGCATGGGATTCAACAACCACGGCGCAGAACATGCCGCCCAGCGATTGCGCTCGAGGCGCACCCGGATCCCGATCGGTGCCAACATCGGCAAGACGAAGATCGTAGAACCCGCCGATGCTGCTGCGGACTACACCGCCAGCGCTCGTTTGCTGGGGCCGCTGGCGGATTTTGTCGTGGTCAACGTGAGCTCACCGAACACCCCGGGGCTCCGCGACCTGCAGGCCGTCGAATCACTGCGCCCGATCCTGGCGGCGGTGCAGTCGGTGGTGTCCGTGCCGGTGCTGGTCAAGATTGCCCCTGACCTCTCCGACGAGGATATCGATGCCGTGGCCGACCTGGCCGTCGAACTCGGTCTCGACGGCATCGTGGCCACCAATACGACGATCTCGCGCGCGAACCTGCGCAGCGATGTGGAACTGGTTGCCGAAATGGGAGCTGGAGGCCTGTCCGGCGCACCGCTGGCAGAGCGGTCACTCGAGGTGCTGCGTCGTCTCTACCGCCGAGTGGGTAGCCAGCTGACGTTGATCTCGGTCGGGGGAATCGAGACCGAGGCGCAGGCCTGGGAGCGCATCACCGCAGGCGCTTCCTTGGTGCAGGGCTATACGGGCTTCATCTACGGCGGCCCGCTGTGGATCAAGGGCATTCATCGGGGACTGTCGGCGCGCCTGGAACAGAACGGGTTCGCCACGATCGCCGACGCCGTGGGTTCGGCGAACAGGCCCTGATCCCCTTGTGCGCGTTTTGCGTAGCTGGAGCTACGCAAAACGCGCACGACAGGGCCGAGGTCAGGCCTCGTACGTGCCGGTGATGACCGCACGCCCGATGGCGTGCGAGAACAGATTGAAGCCGAGGTAGGCCGGGGTGGCCGTCTCGTCCACTTCGAGTCGCTCGACGTCCACCGCATGGACGGCGATGAAGTACCGGTGCGGACCATGACCGGCCGGCGGAGCCGCACCGATGTAGCGGAACAGGCCCGCGTCGTTCTTCAGCGTCACCGCGGTGCTGGGCACTCCGGTGCCGCCGTCGTCGCCTGCGCCCGACACCAGTGACGTCGTCTCGACGGGGATGTTCGCCACTGCCCAGTGCCAGAATCCGGACGCAGTAGGAGCGTCGGGATCGTAGACGGTGACAGCGAAGCTCTTGGTTCCCTCGGGAAAGCCGGACCAGGACAGCTGCGGAGAGTTGTCGTGCCCACCGGCTCCCATGATTCCGCTGACCTGCTGAGCGGCCAACGCCTGGCCGTCCTCGACGTCCTCGGACGTCAACTCGAAGGACGGGAGGTCCGGAAGCGAGTCGTATGGGTTGTACGCCACGATGGTTCCTTTCGTGTCAGCTGTGCATCAAGAAGTGTTCCAGTACCTGTGTACCGAACTCCAACGACTCCACGGGTACTCGTTCGTCGATGCCGTGAAACAACGCCGCGAAATCGAGCTCCGGCGGCAGCTTCAACGGAGCGAAGCCGAAGCAACGAATCCCGATGCGCGCGAACGCCTTTGCATCGGTACCCCCGGACAGCATGTACGGAACAGTTCGGCCGTTCGGATCGTGCGCGAGGACGGCCTCGTTCATCGCATCGACGAGGTCACCGTCGAACGTGGTCTCGTAGGGTTCGAGCTTGGTGATCCATTCCCGTTCGACATTGGGGCCGATCAACTCGTCGACCTCCTTCTCGAAGGCCGCCTGCCGCCCGGGCAGCACCCGGCAATCCACTACCGCCGTCGCGGTCTGCGGAATCACGTTGGCCTTGTATCCGGCCGAGAGCATCGTGGGATTCGCGGTGTCACGCAGGGTTGCTCCGACGATGCGCGCGATGCTGCCGAGTTTGAGCAGGGTGCCGTCGATATCCGGCGAGGTGGGGTCGAAGTCGAGGCCGGACTCCTCGGAGACCGCGTGCAGGAACTGCGACACCGATTCGGTGAGGACCAACGGAAACGTGTGATTGCCGAGTTTGGCGACGGCCTCGGCCAGATACGTCACGGCGTTGTCGTCGTGCAGGAACGATCCGTGGCCGGCGCGGGCCTTGGCGGTGAGCCGCATCCACGCCAGGCTCTTCTCCGCCGTCTCGACCATGTAGAGCCGCTTCTCGGTGCCGTCCGGCCGAGCGACGGTCAGTGAGAATCCACCGACTTCGCCGACTGCCTCGGTGACGCCCTCGAACAGGTCGGGTCGATTGTCGACCAGCCAATGCGATCCGTACTTGCCACCCGCCTCCTCGTCGGCGAGGAACGCGAAGAGGATGTCGCGCGGCGGCACGGTTCCGTTCGATTTGAATTGCCGGGCCAGCGCAAGGGCCATACCGACCATGTCCTTCATGTCGACCGCACCACGACCCCACACGTACCCGTCCTCGACGGCGCCGGAGAACGGGTGCACGCTCCAATCGGCCGGCTCGGCCGGCACGACGTCCAGGTGGCCGTGGACCAGTAGGGCACCGCGCGAGGAGTCCGCTCCGCGCAACCAGGCGAACACGTTGCCACGGCCGGGAGCACCGGATTCGACGTACTCGGTCTCGTACCCCACCTCCTCGAGCTTGTTCGCCACCCACTCGGCGCATTCCTTCTCGCCGACCGTGGTCTCGAGTTCTCCGGTGTTCGACGTATCGAATCGAATGAGGGAACTGACCAGATCCACGACTTCGTCGAGGGCGACGGTGGGGTTGTCGGTGGTGCGATGTCCGGGGTTGCTCACTTCGTTGGGCACACCGTTGTTCCTACCACCAGAATCCGCTGTGGGCACCACCGGCGAACGCCTTCGGACATGAACTGACGTGCGGATTTGGGTTATCGGGAACCCGTCGGATAATCTAACGCAGCGCACAGCGGCCGGTTGTGAATGCAAGGTTGAAACGTGCGACACCAGTCGCGCTGGTCCGAGTGGCGGAATGGCAGACGCGCTAGCTTGAGGTGCTAGTGTCCTATTAACGGACGTGGGGGTTCAAGTCCCCCCTCGGACACCGTCTGAAAGATGTAGGCAGACAAAGATTTTCAAAGATCTGAGTTGAGACAGACGAAACGGACCCTGATTCTTCGGAATCGGGGTCTTTTTCGTTCTCCACTCGCCTCGTTCGGCTCGACCGGGCAGATGCTAGGAGATTGACGATGGACTCGATCGACCCCACCGATCTGGAGACGTGCCTACGGGTGCTGCAGCAGGCCGCCGAATTGGACAAGAATCATCCTGATTCCATTGCCGTTCAACGTGCCTCCGGCGCCATGTTCAAAGATCTCAAGCGTGCCCGACGCGTCGCCGCGCGTAATGCCGTCAATGCCGCCGACCGTGCCGTCGTCGCTGCAACCGCAACCGGATCGCCGGACCGCATCGACGACGAGACTGCGGGTCTTTCGCTCACCTCGCGCGCCGAGGGCGACATCGCGGGCACGCTGATCAAGGCTCGCCCCTGCTACATCTGCAAGCAGCGCTACACCGATGTCGACTCGTTCTACCACCAGCTGTGCCCGGAGTGCGCGGCGCTCAATCGCGGTAAGCGCAACGCGCGGACGAACCTGTCCGGACGACGCGCGTTGTTGACCGGAGGTCGGGCGAAGATCGGGATGTACATCGCGCTTCGACTGCTTCGGGACGGTGCACACACGACCATCACCACCCGCTTCCCCAACGATGCGGTTCGGCGATTCGCCGCGATGGACGACAGCGACCAGTGGCTGCATCGTCTTCGCGTCGTCGGGATCGATTTGCGTGATCCGGCTCAGGTTGTGGCCCTTGCCGATTCGGTTGCGGCGGAGGGACCGCTGGACATTCTGATCAACAATGCCGCACAGACCGTCAAGCGCTCCCCCGGTTCGTACAGCGCACTGGCCGACGCCGAGGCCGAGCCTCTGCCGGCCGCCTTGGCCGACGGGGCGGGCCCGGAGCGCATCACGTTCGGCAAGACCAGTGATGCCCACCCTGCGTCGCTCGCGAGTTCGCTGCCGGCAACGGCGCTCGGCGGGCAGCCGGCCGCAGTACTGAGTGCGGACGACGTGGCCTCGCTCGCCATGGTCGCGGGCTCGGTGACGGCCGAGCGAATCGAGAGTGGGCTCGCTATCGATGCAGGCGGTCTGGTGCCCGACCTGGCCGAAACGAACAGCTGGATCCACACCGTCGAGCAGGTCGACCCGGTCGAGTTGCTCGAAGTGCAGCTGTGCAATTCCGTTGCCCCGTTCATTCTCGTGTCGCGTCTGCGTCCGGCAATGGAAGCCTCGGATGCGCGACGCAAGTACGTCGTCAACGTCTCGGCGATGGAGGGCCAGTTCGGACGCGCATACAAGGGCCCCGGACACCCGCACACCAACATGGCCAAGGCCGCGCTGAACATGCTGACGCGGACCAGCGCGAAGGAGATGCTCGAGAGCGGAATTCTGATGACCGCCGTCGACACCGGCTGGATCACCGACGAGCGCCCGCACCCCACCAAGATGCGGCTGGCCGACGAAGGATTCCACGCTCCGCTCGACCTGGTGGACGGTGCGGCTCGGGTGTACGACCCGATCGTGCAGGGAGAGCTCGGACACGATCTGTACGGCTCCTTCCTCAAGGACTACCAACCGTCTCCGTGGTGAGTCGGCCTTCGACTGCGGAGTAATTTCGGTGTGCGTGCCCCAGGGCGAAGACGGGCTGCGATACTCGAAAAGCCGTTACGTGTGAGCGATCGGCCCTTCTTCACGCACCGATAGGCGGTCACCATGGGCGAGGACGTCGAGCGTCGCAAGTTCACCAGGCAGGATCGACACGAGTTTCGTCAGAAAGTTCAGGACTGTCTCGACGCCTTGGCGATCATGCTGGCCGACGAGACCTTCCACGTCGGTGAGCCGCAGATCGGTATGGAGATCGAGCTCAATCTCGTCGACGACGACATGGCACCTTCGATGGCCAACGCCGCCGTGCTCGACGCCATCGCCGACCCCGACTACCAAACCGAACTCGGCCAGTTCAACATCGAGATCAACGTCGATCCTCGGCCGTTGCGTGGTGCCTCCATCGCAGAACTGGAAGAGGACCTGCGGCGCTCGCTGAACGCAGCGGACGAACGCGCCCGCACCTCGGGTAGCCGTCTCGCCATGATCGGCATGCTCCCGACCTTGGACGAAGAACACTTTCAGCACCGCTGGCTGTCGGCCAATCCTCGCTACGACCTGCTCAACCAACAGATATTCGCCGCAAGAGGCGAGGACATCGAACTGAAGATCGGTGGTGTTCGACTGCCCGGTGCCGCCGCTACCGAGGACCTGGACATCGTCACCGACACCATCCTTCCCGAGGCGGCGTGCACCTCCGTTCAGTTGCATCTGCAGGTCGCGCCCGACGAGTTCGCGTCGTATTGGAATGCGGCGCAAGCACTCTCGGGAGTTCAGGTGGCCCTTGCCGCCAACTCGCCGTTCTTCGCCGGCCGCGCGCTGTGGCACGAAACTCGCATCCCGCTGTTCGAGCAGGCCACCGATACCCGCCCCCAGGAGCTGAAGAATCAGGGTGTTCGGCCACGGGTGTGGTTCGGCGAACGATGGATCACGTCGATCTTCGATCTGTTCGAGGAGAATTCGCGCTACTTCCCGGCGTTGCTGCCCGTCTGCAGCGACGAGGACCCCAAGGCTGCGCTGGCCGAGGGAAAGACGCCGTCGCTGGCCGAGCTGCGCATGCACAACGGAACCGTCTACCGGTGGAACCGACCGATCTACGACCGGTCCGGCGACGGTCACCACATCCGGCTCGAGAACCGCGTCCTCCCGGCCGGACCTTCGGTGGTGGACACCCTTGCCGACGCCGCGTTCTACTACGGCACGGTGCGAGCACTGGCGGATGCCGATCGACCGTTGTGGTCGCAGATGTCGTTCGACGCTGCGGAGGAGAACGTGCACTCCGCCGCACGCGGCGGCTTCGATTCGATGCTGTACTGGCCCGAGGTCGGCTGGGTCAGTCCACAGGAACTGGTGTTGCGTCGACTGCTGCCGATGGCCGATGCCGGATTGGCCGCCTACGGCGTGGACACGGCCGTGCGCGACCGGTACCTCGGCGTGATCGAAGCGCGGTGCCTGGCGAAGCAGTCCGGGTCGGTCTGGCAGCGAAATTCGGTCGTCGCCCGCGAACGTGCAGGCGACAAGCGGGATCGAGCCCTCGCCGGAATGCTGGGCGACTACGTCACGCAGATGAACTCCGGAGAGCCCGTACACACCTGGACCAACTGACGGCGCTTCGACTCGGTGCGGCAACCGCGTTAGTGTCGCTGCTATGAACTCGCCTGCTTCGGACTCGACCATCGGCCCCGATCGCACCTACGACATCGTCGTCTACGGAGCCACCGGCTTCGTCGGGAAACTGACGGCGAAGTACCTTGCCGAGCACGCTCCGGCCGGCACACGCATCGCTCTGGCCGGTCGTTCGACCGCACGGGTACACGCTGCGCAGAAGGAACTCGGACCGAAGGCCGCACACTGGTCCGCACTCGAGGCCGACGCCACCGACGTCGCGTCGCTGAACACCATGGCCAGGTCCACCAAGGTCGTCATCACCACGGTCGGCCCCTACGCGAAGTACGGTTTGGCGCTGGCCACGGCCTGCGCCGAAGCCGGCACGGACTACGTCGACCTCACCGGCGAGGTCCTGTTCGCCCGCGAGAGCATCGACGCCAATCACGAGATCGCTCAGCGCACCGGAGCACGCATCGTCCACTCGTGTGGATTCGATTCCGTCCCGTCCGACATCGGTGTGCATGCCCTGTACGAGGCCGTCACGGCCGACAACGCAGGCGAACTCACCGACACGACGCTGGTGGTCACCTCGATGTCCGGTGGAGTCAGCGGCGGCACCATCGACTCGCTGCGAGGACAGATCGAGGCGATGAAGAAGGACAAGCGGGCCCGACGGATCGCCGCTCGACCGTACTCACTCAGCCCGGACCGAGGCCTGGAGCCGCAGCTCGGCCGTCAACTCGACACCGTCCTGATCGACGGTAAGAAGATCGACCCGAGCCTGCGCGGATGGAAAGCACCGTTCGTGATGGCCTCCTACAACACACGCGTCGTCCGGCGCAGCAACGCTCTTCGTGATTGGGCCTACGGCAAGCAGTTCCGTTACAGCGAAGTGATGAGCGTCGGGTCGTCGTTCGCCAGTCCGGTACTCGCCGGGGCGCTCTCGGCAGGGCTGTTCGTCGGAGTGTCCGCCATGACGGTATTGCCGGGTAAGGTCCTCGACCGCATCTTGCCCAAGCCAGGAACCGGTCCAAGCGAGAAAGCCCGCGAGAAGGGGCATTTCACCGTCGACCTGTACACCCTCACCACCTCGGGTGCTCGCTACCGGGCCCGGGTCAAGGCGTCGGGCGACCCCGGCTACAAGGCAACCGCGGTGATGCTCGGGGAATCGGCGCTGGCGCTGGTGCTCGGTGGCGATGCATTGCCGAAGGCCAGTGGAGTTCTGACTCCGGCCACCGCGATCGGCGACGTGCTCATCGACCGTCTCAACGCGGCCGGAATGGAGATCTGGGCCAAGCGGAACTGATGTCGGGAACAGCAGTCCCATCGGCACGGGGCCTGCGCCCGTGAGTGCATGGCTCGCGGCGACACTGCCGGTGGCGACCATCGCTGCCGAGTCGGTTGGTGCCCTCGGTACCGCAGTCGGCAGGCTGCGGGGTGTTCTCGGACCGTCCCCCACCGGCGCGGGCCCGACCGCGTCGGCGGAGCGGATAGCGGCATCGTTCATGGGTGACTCGATGCTGCGCCTCGACGGCGCACCGGTGCAGCCGTTCGCAGATCTGTCCGGCTTCTTCCGCGTGTCCGACGGCTGGGTGAGAACTCACGCGAACTATCCGCACCACCGGACCGCGCTGCTCGAGACAGTCGGTCTCGACGAAGGGTGCGGCACAGATGAATTCGCGGCTCGGGTGGCGGGTATCGCCGCTGCAGATCTCGAATGGTCGTGCGCACAGAACGGCGCTCTGGCAGTGCAGGTCCGCACCGAAGACCAGTGGTCCGCTGAGCCTGCAGGAATTGCGGCCGGGTCCGGTCCGGTGATCGCGCGTTCGGACGACACGGGCTCTGCCACGTATCGAGTTCCCGAATTCCGAGGGACTACGGCTGCTCCGCTCGCCGGAGTGCGGGTACTGGACCTGACCCGCGTCATCGCCGGACCGGTGGCCACCCGCGCGCTCGCCCTGTTCGGCGCCGAGGTGCTTCGCGTCGATCCGCCCCACCGCCCCGAAATCACCTGGCAGCACCTGGAAAATGGGCAGGGGAAGCGTTCGGCGACGGTGGACATGAACACGCGTGACGGACGTGCAGTGGTGAACCGACTGCTCGAATTCGCCGATGTCCTGGTTACCGGGTACCGCCCGGGCGCTCTCGAGCGCTTCGGACTCGAACACCGAGCGGACGTCCTGCACGGACGGGTCAGTGCCTGGGGTACCCGCGGACCATGGTCGGGACGGCGTGGCTTCGACAGTCTCGTCCAGGCTGCCACCGGCATCTCGGTACTCGAAGGTAGTGGTGAAGAACTCGGGCGCCTGCCGGCCCAGGCGCTGGACCACGCGAGCGGGTACCTGCTCGCTGCTGGAATCGTCTCGGAGCTGGCCGATCGTGCGTCCGGATTCGGGTCGGCCGCCACCGTCGAAGTATCCCTGGCCCGGACGGCCGCCTGGTTGCTCGAATCACCCGGACGGGATCCCGATCACGGTCCGGTCGAGACCCCGACACCGGACTGTGTGGTCACGAACGGTCGCGTCACAGCGGCGCGTCCGGTGTTCGACGACTACGCCGACTTCCCGTTTCCAGCACGCCCATGGGGAGCCGACGAGGCGCTCTGGTTGTGACGTGCCCTCTGTCTCGTCAGGGCCAGGGTCTCGTCAGGGTCGTCCGGCCAAAGCCGATGCCTCGGTGTAGAGCTCCTTGGCTTCCTCGGTCGAATCCACCTGCGGCGGAGACCCGTCGAGCGGTTGCGTGGCGGATTCGCGCAGGAAACCGACTGCAATGAGTCCGATGACGCCGCTCACGATGAGGTAGTAGGCAGGAATCATCGGACTGCCCGTTGCACTGACCAGAGCCGAGGTCACCAGGGGCGTAGTTCCGCCGAAGATGGAAACCGACAGGTTGAACCCGATCGAGAGCGCGGCGTAGCGAATCCGGGTGGGAAACAGGGCAGGCAGCGTCGATGCGCTCGGTGCCGCGAAACAGGCCAGTACGAGGCCGAGCAGGAGGCACGCGACGAGCGGCCCGACCCATCCGCTGCCACGCAACAGAAGAAAACACGGCACGGCCAGAACGATCTGCCCGACGGCCCCGAACACGAATACCGGTTTGCGGCCGATCCTGTCGGTGAGTCGGCCCACGAGCACGATGATGCTCACCACGACGATCATCGCCGAAAGCACGAGCAAGTCGGCACTGAGCTGACTACGTCCGACAACTTCGGTGAAGTACGTCGGAAGGTACGACGTCACCATGTAGTTGGTCACGTTGTACAACAGCACGATTCCCATGCAGATCAGCAGAGCCCGCCAGTGATCGGTGAAGATCTTTCCCACCGACCTCCGTGCACTCTCCTGCGCTTTCACCTTGCTGTCGTGTTCGTCGAGTTGCTTACGGAATGCGGGAGTGTCCTCGAGCTTGAGCCGTAGATACAGCCCGATGAGCCCCATCGGGCCGGCAACGAAGAACGGTATGCGCCAGCCCCATTCGACCATCGAGGCCTCGCCCAGCACCGCGTTGAGGATCGTCACCAGACCGGAGCCCATCGCGTACCCGACGAAGGTGCCGAAGTCGAGCCAACTACCGAGGAAGCCACGCCGTTTGTCCGGGGAGTACTCGGCGATGAAGGTCGTGGCACCGCCGTACTCACCGCCGGTGGAGAAGCCTTGAACCAAGCGTGCGACGAGAAGGAGAATCGGTGCCCAGATTCCGATGGTCGCGTAGCTGGGGATGAGTCCGACGGCCAGGGTGCCGATGGCCATCATGATCATCGTGGCGGCGAGCACCTTCTGCCGACCGATTCGGTCCCCCAACGGGCCGAAGAACAGGCCGCCCAGTGGCCGAACCACGAATGCTGCGGCGAACGTGGCGAACGTCGAGATGAGCTGAACCGCGGGCGTGGCGTCGGGATAGAACACCTTGCCCAGCGTCGCCGCCAGGTAGCCGTAGACACCGAAGTCGAACCACTCCATCGTGTTGCCGAGGGCCGCAGCCGACACCGCGCGTTTGAGCATCGGTTGATCGACGACGGTGATGCTCTCCTCCGACAGCGCCGGCTTTCTCCGCATCCGATGGGAGAACGCGTCACGTCGGAGGAGTTGGACATGCCGATGTCCCCATCGCGATTGTCGGGGTGACGACTCGGGAGATTCTGGACCTTGCGCAACCGTCATTGCTGCAACGTTAGCCAGGGGAATGACCGCTGATCAAACAGCGAACACGACAAAAAGCGACATCGGTCCAGGTTTCGCCAGGTCGGTGGTCGAATGATCCGTTTTGCCTGGCCCCCTTGACAATTGGGGCAATACGGTCGATCCGGACATCGGGGGACGAGGTGGACCGTCGCCCCTCGGCCCGGTACTGGCACGATGGACTCGTGCCGAACCACAACTACGGACTCACAGTGAACTGGACGGGCAACCGCGGCGAGGGCACCTCGGGCGCCTCCTGCTACGACCGCGACCACGTTGTCTCGGCTCCAGGGAAACCCGACCTCGCAGCAAGTTCCGATCCCAGCTTCCGCGGAGATGCAGAGCGCTGGAATCCCGAGGAGCTCCTCGTGGCCTCGCTGTCGAGTTGCCACATGCTCTGGTACCTCGGACTGGCCGCCGCATCGGGCGTGACCGTCACCGGCTACATCGACTCCCCCACCGGGGTGATGACCGAGCAATCCGACGGGTCCGGGCAGTTCGTCGAAGTCACCCTGGCCCCGGTCGTGAGCGTGGCCGACCCGTCGATGGTGGCCCGCGCCGAGAAACTGCACGCATCCGCGTCGTCGAAGTGCTTCATCGCACGTTCGGTCAATTTTCCGGTTCGCCACACCCCGACCACGCAGGTGGCCGCATGACGGTGCCACTGATCGTCGACGTCGACACCGGGATCGACGACTCGCTCGCCCTGCTCTACCTGCTCGCGACCGAGGAGGCAGACATACTGGGTATCGCCTCCACCGCCGGGAACGTGCCGGTCGATCAGGTTGCCGCGAACAACCTGGCCTGGCTCGACCTGTGCCGCGCAGGCGATGTCGAAGTAGCGCTCGGTGCCCAGATGCCGCTCGTGGCACCGCTGATGACCACGGAGGAAACCCACGGGCCACAGGGAATCGGGTATGCAGAGCTACCGGTCTCGCCGCGACCGCTGTCGGAGCGAGACGCCACCACGATGTGGATCGAGCTGGTCCGGTCGCGTCCGGGCGAGATCACCGGTCTCGTCACCGGTCCACTGACCAATCTCGCGCTGGCGATCCGGCGTGACCCCGAGCTTCCTCGACTGTTGAAGCGTCTGGTGCTGATGGGCGGAGCCTTCCAACACCAGGGCAACACCACACCTACCAGCGAATGGAACATCGCGGTGGACCCGGAGGCAGCCGCGGAGGTGTTCGCGGCCTTCTCCGGACTACCTGCCGAGCGTCGCCCCATCGTCTGTGCGCTCGACATCACCGAGACCATCGAGATGACGCCGGAACACGTCCGGCGGCTTGCCGAACGGGCCGGAAGCTCTCCAGGCGAGGTGATCTCGTCGAGTGATGCACCAGGGGTTCGGTCGACCGCGTCGAATCCGATCGTGCGGCACTTCTCCGACGCGGTGCGGTTCTACATGGAATTTCATCGTGATCACGATCAAGGATTCCTGGCGCACATGCACGATCCGTTCGCGGCCGCTGTCGCACTGGACGCGGATATCGCCACCTACCGTCACGCGACCGTCGACGTCGAACTCGTCGGAACCCTCACGCGCGGAACCACAGTCGCGGACTGGCGCGGAATGTGGGGCAGGGACGCGAACGTCGCGATCGCGACGCACACCGATCCGGAGGCGTTCTTCGACCGCTTGATCGATCGTGTCGGAGCTCTCGCCGCCCGGCTCTATCCCGCGACGCCGGCGGCCGACGCAGATTCAGGAATCGAACGCGTCGAGTAGCTCCTGCGCCGCGAGCGCGGCGGTCAGGGAACCGTCGCGCACCCGGGCCTCGACGTCGCTGCGGATGGCCTTGACGGAGGGATTCTGCGCCAGCCGGCGCAGCAGCTGATCGTTGACCATCGTCCACGTCCAATCGACCTGCTGCTTGCGACGCTTCTCTGCGAATTCGCCTGCGTCACTGAGTACTTGCCGATGGCGCAGCACTGTATCCCAGTACTCGTCGAGCCCGGTGCCCTCGATGGCACTCATCGTCAACACCGGGGGCTTCCAGATCGCATCGTGTGGATAGATCAGCCGCAACGCGCCCGCCAACTCCCGCGCCGCGTTCTTCGCGTCGGTCGCGTGCTTGCCGTCGGCCTTGTTGACGGCCACCAGATCGGCGAGTTCGAGAACGCCCTTCTTGATGCCCTGCAACTGATCTCCGGTGCGCGCAAGCGTGAGGAACGTGAAGCAGTCGACCATGTTCGCGACCGTCACCTCCGACTGTCCGACGCCCACCGTCTCGACCAGGATCACGTCGAAACCGGCTGCTTCGAGCAGGACGATGGTCTCTCGGGTCGCACGCGCCACTCCGCCCAGAGTTCCCGACGTCGGAGACGGCCGAATGTACGCGTTCTCCTGCACCGCCAATCGCGACATCCGGGTCTTGTCACCCAGGATCGAACCACCGGTCCGCGTCGACGACGGATCGACGGCCAGCACCGCGACCCGGTGCCCCTTCTCGATCAACCGCATTCCGAGCGCGTCGATGAAGGTCGATTTGCCGACCCCCGGCACGCCGGTGATTCCGACGCGATGGGAACCACCTGCATCGGGCAGAACCCGAAGAAGCAACTGCTGAGCAAGGTCTCGATGATCCGATCGAGTCGACTCGACCAGGGTGATGGCACGCGCCAGACCGGATCGCTCGTTCGCTCGGACCGCGTCGGCCACCGCATCGATGTCGATGGTTCGGCCTCTCGGCGACGCTGCACCGGTCGAGGTACTCGTGTTGTCGTTCGGAGAACCCATACTCAGGCGTTGGCCTCGCGTGGTGCGTGCCCGAGCGCGACGGACAGCTTCTCCACCAGCCCGATTGCGGCGTCGGCGATGACGGTGCCCGGAGGGAAGATCGCCGCGGCGCCCGCCGCGTAGAGCTCGTCGAAGTCACCGGGCGGGATGACGCCACCGACGACGATCATGATGTCTCCGCGGCCGACGTCGGCCAAGGCCTGACGCAAGGCGGGCACCAGCGTCAGATGGCCTGCCGCCAGGGACGACACGCCGACCACGTGGACGTCGTTGTCGGCGGCCTGGCGGGCCACCTCCTCCGGCGTCTGGAACAGTGGGCCGACGTCGACGTCGAAGCCGATGTCCGCGAACGCCGTGGCGATGACCTTCTGGCCACGGTCGTGCCCGTCCTGACCCATCTTGCACACCAGCACACGGGGCCGACGGCCCTCGTCCTCGGCGAACTGCTCGACCAGCCCGGTGGCGCGGGTGATGTTCTCGGATTTACCTGCCTCGTCGCGGTACACACCACTGATTGTCCGGATTTCCGCCTGATGGCGCCCGTAGACCTTCTCGAGCGCATCGGAGATTTCGCCGACGGTGGCCATCTTGCGCGCGGCGTCGATGGCGAGAGCGAGCAGATTGTTCTCCATTCCCGGCTGATCCGAGGCCGCGGCCCGGGTCAGATTCGCCAGTGCTGCCTCGACTTCGGCCGTGTCGCGCTCGGCACGAAGGCGTTCGAGCTTCTCGATCTGCTCACGGCGGACCTTCGAGTTCTCGACCTTGAGCACCTCGATGGTGTCGGGCTCGTCGGGCACGTACTTGTTGACGCCCACCAGCGGCTGTCGGCCGGAGTCGATGCGAGCCTGGGTGCGGGCCGCCGCCTCCTCGATGCGCAGCTTGGGAATGCCCTCACCGATGGCCTGGGCCATACCGCCCGCTTCCTCGACCTCGGCGATATGTGCCCGAGCCCGATTCGCGAGCTGGTGGGTGAGCCATTCGACGTAATGCGAGCCGCCCCACGGATCGATCGGGCGCACGGTGTTGGATTCCTGAGCGATGAGCAGCTGGGTGTTGCGTGCGATGCGGGCCGAGAAGTCCGTCGGCAGCGCCAGTGCTTCGTCGAGCGCATTGGTATGCAGGGACTGGGTGTGGCCCTGGGTCGCGGCCATGGCTTCGACGCAGGTACGCGCGACGTTGTTGAAGACGTCCTGTGCAGTCAACGACCAACCCGACGTCTGCGAATGAGTGCGCAGCGAACGGGATTTGGCGCTCTTGGGCTCGAATTGTTGGACGAGTTCGGCCCATAGCAGGCGCCCGGCACGGAGCTTGGCGACCTCCATGAAGAAGTTCATTCCGATGGCCCAGAAGAACGACAGTCGCGGTGCGAACGTATCGATGTCCATACCTGCATCGAGGCCGGCGCGGATGTACTCGACACCGTCCGCGAGGGTGTAGGCCAGTTCGAGATCGGCTGTGGCACCGGCTTCTTGGATGTGGTAGCCGGAGATCGAGATCGAGTTGTACTTCGGCATCTTCTCGCTGGTGTACGCGAAGATGTCCGAGATGATGCGCATCGACGGCTTCGGCGGATAGATGTAGGTGTTGCGCACCATGAACTCTTTGAGGATGTCGTTCTGGATGGTGCCGGCGAGTTTCTCCGGCCCGACGCCCTGCTCCTCCGCGGCGGCGACGTACAGCGCCAGGATCGGCAGCACCGCTCCGTTCATCGTCATCGACACCGAGACACTACCGAGGTCGATGCCGTCGAACAGCTGACGCATGTCGTAGATGGAATCGATTGCGACACCGGCCATTCCGACGTCACCCTGCACGCGCGGATGATCGGAGTCGTACCCGCGGTGGGTGGCCAGGTCGAATGCCACCGACAGGCCCTTCTGGCCGGCCGCGAGGTTACGGCGGTAGAAGGCGTTGGACTCGGCCGCGGTGGAGAATCCGGCGTACTGACGAATGGTCCACGGCTGGTTGACGTACATCGTGGGATACGGCCCGCGGAGGAACGGCGGGGCACCCGGATAGCTGTGCAGCGGATAGCCCTCGGCCTCCGCGGCGTCACGATCCGCCTCGGTGAACACCGGCTTGACGTCGATGCCCTCGGGGGTGGACCACACCACCTGCTCGGGAGTGTAGAAATTGGCCTTCGCACCCTGCTCCACATGAGCGGCGACGTCCTCGGCCGAGGGGGGTGACGGCGTCGGCTCGTCGGGGTCGACCAGGGGCACGTCGGCGAAACTGCCGATGGTGTGCGAGATTCGGTTCTCGTCGGTCGTCACTTCGAGGCTCCCAGGGTGTCGAGAAGTTCGGTCAGCACGGCGACGGCATCGACCTTCGCGGTCAGGAATCCATCGGGACGCGACGTGCCCTCGATGCCGGCGAAGATCTTCTCGGGTCCGGCGAGAAGAACCCGCGAAACACCAGCGGCGCGTGCTGCATCCACGGCAGTGGACGCCTCGTCGGCGTATCGCTTGTCGGTACCGCACACCACTGCCACGGAGGCTCGAGAGCTCCCGACCGATCCGGCAATTCCGTCCACGGTCAGTGGACCTGGATTGACAGCCTCGATTCCGCCCGAAGCCAGCAGATTCGATGCGAACGTCGTTCGGACGTTGTGTTCGGCGACGCTTCCCAGCGGTATCAGGAGCACGGTGGGCCGCGAATCATGCTCGGCCAGAAAGGCATCCGACCGATCCCGAAGCGCCTCGAAGGCTCTGCCGTACCGGTGCACCGCCGAGCCCTGCTGCGCGGTCTGCTCGGGGCTCAGTGGAGCCTCGGCCAGATTGGGGAATTCGTTGACGCCGGTCAGTGGGGTGAGCCGGTGGGCGATGTCGGAATCGCGCTCTGCACGGGTCTTCTCGATCGCCGCCACGAGTGAACCGTCGTCGACGGCGGCGCGGAATCCACCCGACGCTTCGACATTCTGGAAGAACTCCCAGGCCTTCGCGGCGACCGCGGCCGTCAGCTCCTCGATGTACCAGGACCCCGCGCCCGGATCCAGCACCCGTCCCAGATGGGCTTCCTCGAGCAGCAGCAATTGGGTGTTCCTGGCGATGCGGGCCGCGAAGGTCTTCGACACGCCCGCCGCGCCGCCGTGCAGCGCGGCATCGAACGGCAGTACCGTCACCGAATCCGCGCCGCCCACCCCGGCACCGAACGACGCGAGTGTGGTGCGCAGCATGTTCACCCACGGATCTCGTTGAGACATCATTGCTTCCGAGGTCACCGCATGCTGTGGAGCATCACCGGCGTCCGGGGATCCGCACACCTGCGCAACGCGCGCCCACAGTGTGCGCGCGGCCCTGAACTTGGCGATGGTCTGAAACTGATCATCGGTGGCGGCGAACCGGAATTCGATCTGGCGCAGAGCATCCGAGATGCCGATTCCTGCGTTCGTCATGGAGCGGACGTACTCGAGGCCTGCGGCAATCGACGCACCGAGTTCCTGCGCGTCGCCGGCTCCGAGATTGTGGAAGACGGTGCCGTCGACGGTGATCGTGCGAACGGTCTCGGCGCGACCGATCGACTCGCGGACCAGCTCGAGTGCCTCGGTCATCTCGATCGTCGCGGTGCCCCCCAACTGCGCAGTGAGGGTGGACACTCCGAGTCGGATATCGACCGCGGCGCGATCGTCGATGTCGGCCGAGTCGAGAATCGAGAACAACGAGGCTGCCGCGGCAGATACGTCCTCGCGCGCATCGATCGTCAGCGGTGCGAGCTCGAGGAACACCCCGCGCAAAGCCTCCGGCAGCACGGTCGGGTCGACGCCGTGGCCGCCGACCGTCAACCACAGGGCGCTGGTGCCGTTGGACAGCGAGTCGAGAATCTGGGTGTTGAGAACGGACGCGTCACCGTCGGCGGCGTCACGGGCAGTCGAGCCGTGCCGAGTGCACACCTTCCAGCCTGCATTGACGTCGCGATGGGGATCGCGACCCCGTAGGTACGGAAACTGGCCCGGTAGCGGACCTTCCGGTCGCTCGTCGAACGCTGTGTACAACGGGGAGACCGTGATCCCGTCGTAGGTCGTGGAATCGAGAAGATGTTCGGGATCGGCGGGCAGATCGGCCACCTCGACCCTGCGAGATTTGGCCAACACACCGGCCACTGACTTCTGCCAGGCCGCATGAGCACTGCGTGCGGCATCTTCGTGCGACGCGATGGACACGTGTGCTGCTCCCTCGGTTCGGCGGGCAGTTCTACACCCGACTTGAAGTGATGCTAACCCCACTTCATTGCAGGTTATCGTGAGGATCACCTCACGTTCGGTCGTACCACTCGGTCGTCGAACTCCGAGATGGCGAAGGTGTCACCTTGCGCCGGTACGCTGGCCTCTCGTGACCCGGCACCTGCGCGACCTCCGACTGATCGCGCTGGTGGCGGTGATCGTTGTCTTCGCCCTCGTGGCCGTGTTCGCTCCCCATCCGAGTGTCGAAGAGATTCGCCAGTGGGGAACAGCCGTCGGGCCTGCGTTCCCGCTCGCTTTCTTCGCCGTGCACGCGATCGTGACCATCGCGCCGGTCCCGAGAACCCTGTTCACACTCAGTGCCGGAGTTCTGTTCGGGCCGCTGACCGGCCTGGCCGTCACTATCGGTGCGTCGACGGTCAGCGCAATCTTGGCTCTGTTGCTGGTCCGCGCGATCGGACGCGAGGCCGTGGCAGCTCGAATGTCCCATTCGGCCCTGGACTCGATCGACGACAGCCTTCGCCGGAGAGGCTGGCTCGCCGTCGGTTCTCTGCGCTTGATCGCCCCGGTGCCGTTCTCGTTGGTGAACTACGCCTGCGGTGTATCGGCGGTGCGTCTCGTGCCGTTCGCCGTGGCGACCGCGATCGGCATGCTGCCGGGCACTCTCGGGATCGTCGTGATCGGCGGTGCCATCGGAGGTGAGACGCATCCGGTGCTGCTGGTGCTGTCCGCGGTCTGCATCGCGATCGGACTGAGCGGCCTGGTGGTGGATTGGCGGCTCTCGCGCGGCTCGAAGTCGGAGCGTGTTCCTGCCGGCAGTCAGCAGGGCGGGAGCCTTGACTCCGATGAATCAAGCCTTGAAGCTTGACTATTCCAAATCAACGACCTAGCCTTGTCCAATGTTCGTTCTGACCGTGGACCAACGTCGAAGTAGACGTGATATCGATCGGGTGCCCGAACTGCTCGACCGGTATCGCAACCACGGGCTGATCCGTCCTTTCGATCGCACGGCAGGAGACGAAGTCCAAGCCGTGTGCGAGGACGCCGCCACCGTCGTCTCCATCGCGCTCGAACTGGTATCCACGCCACAGTGGAGCGTAGGAATCGGCATCGGTTCCGTAGAGCTTCCGCTACCGGAAACCACGCGAGCCGGACGTGGTCCGGCTTTCGAGGCAGCTCGAGACGCTGTGACCAGAGCCAAGGGAACCCCCGCCGCGCTTGCCGTCTCCGGCCCCGAGCCCACTGCCGCCGAAGATGCGGAGACGGCATTCACCCTTGTTGCCCTCCTGATCGGCCGCCGCTCGGACCACGGCCGCGAAGCGGTTGCACTCATGGAGGGCGGGTTGTCGCAGACCGACGCGGCAGAGCGGTTGAAGATCAGCAAACAAGCTATGTCGCAACGACTCTCCGTCGCCGGCTGGCAGGTGGAGAATGCGGGACGCACCCTGGCGACTCGATTGCTCGACACCGCGAACACGACGGGAAGCCATCGGCCATGATCGTTGCCACCCTGGTGCTACTGGCACTGACCGCAGTCGCCGCTACCATCCCCGCCGGCACCAGCATTCGCCGATGGTTGCCCACCGCCGCCGCGTCGAGTCTGCTCGCGGCAGCCGCGATCCTGGCCACGGTGGCCGGACCGGCCTACGGTCTCGGCCACGCCATCGGAGTGGTCCTCACCGTCCTCGCTGCGGCCCTGGGCGGAACAGCGATGGTACCCACAGTGTTTCGCGTCGCACGACGACAAAGCGACTCGACCGGAGACGATCCGGTCGAGCCGCTGCGTGGTGGACTGACCATCGGCATCCTCGAACGCGTGGCCGTTGCCGTGTCGATCCTCGCCGGTTGGCCGGAAGGGATCGCCATCGTGCTGGCAGTCAAGGGACTCGCGCGCTATCCCGAGCTGCGCGAATCCCATGCCTCCGAACAGTTCATCATCGGCACCTTCGCCAGCGTGCTGTGGGCCCTGGCCGCTGCCGGTGTAGGAACCGCCCTGTTCAACTGATCACCGAAGATCTCAGCGCTGTTCCGGCTCCGCCTCGGGCGACGCCGAGAGGGCACCGACGTCGAAGCCCTTCGAGAGTTCGGGAGACGCAGCCAACGACGTGTCGACCGGCTTGCGCGCCACTGCTTCAGCAGCCTTGACCGCCTCGGCGACCGCCGGATCGGTCTTGGTCTCGAACCATTCGGCTACCTCGTCCGAGTCGTCCTCGGGCTTGGGCTCGTTGCCCGCCGACTCGTTGGGCTCGTAGCGGAACACCCCATCCTCGCCGGGAGCACCGAGTGTCTTGGCGAAGCCCTTGAGCGCATCGCCGAAATCGCTCGGGATCATCCACACCTTGTTGGCGTCGCCCTGAGCCATCTGTGGCAGCGTCTGCATGTACTGGTACGCGAGCAACTCGGGTGTGGGCTTGCCTGCCTTGATGGCACCGAACACCTTCTCGATCGCCTTGGCCTGACCCTGAGCTTCGAGGTACTTCGCGGCGCGGTCACCCTGCGCTCGCAGGATGCGCGACTGCCGCTCACCCTCGGCGGTGAGAATCGCTGCCTGCTTGCCACCCTCGGCTGCAAGAATTCGACTCTGCTTGTCACCCTCGGCTGTCTTGATCGCCGATTCACGATGTCCTTCGGCAGTGAGGATGGTCGCTCGCTTTTCACGATCGGCCTTCATCTGCTTCTCCATCGACTCCTGAATCGAGGGCGGCGGATCGATGCTCTTGAGCTCCACTCGGGCCACTCGCAGGCCCCATCGGCCGGTTGCCTCGTCCAGCACGACGCGGAGTTGACCGTTGATCGAATCACGCGAGGTGAGCGTCTCTTCCAGCGTCATTCCACCGACGACGTTGCGCAGAGTGGTGGTCGTCAACTGCTCGACGCCGACGATGTAATTGTTGATCTCGTACACGGCCGATTGCGGATTGGTCACCTGGAAGTAGACGACGGTGTCGATCGACACGGTCAGGTTGTCCTTGGTGATCACCGGCTGCGGGGGAAACGACACGACCCTCTCGCGCAGGTCGACCTTGGCACGAATGCGGTCGACGAACGGTACGAGGACCGTGAGCTGCCCGGACACGGTGCGCGTGTAGCGGCCGAGCCGCTCGATCACGGCTGCCTCGGCTTGCGGGACGATCGAGATGGACTTGGCCATCAGCACCGCGACGAACACGACGATGACAGCCAGTGCGATGAGTGCTTCCACTGGCTACGGTCCCTTCCATACGACGGCGGTAGCGCCGTCTATTTCCATCACGGTCACGGTGGTACCCGGGGCATAGACCTCGGTCTCGTCGAGTGGACGAGCGGTCCACACCTCACCACCGAGCTTGATCTGACCTTCGTGTGCAGTGACCTGCTCGAGCACCACGGCACTCTTGCCGGTGAGTGCTGCCATGCCCATCGGGGTATCGGGCGGATTAGCGAAGCGCCGCAACAGAATCGGTCGCAACCCGAGAACCAGCGCCAGAGACAGGACACCGAAGACGATCGCATCGGCCCACACCGGGAAATCCGTGAGAGCAGAGACACCGGCAGTACCAAGGGCACCGCCGGCAATCATCAGAAGGAAGAAGTCACCCGTCAGTGCCTCGGCACCGGCGAGCACCACTGCCGCTATGAGCCAAATGATCGCTGCCACAGCCTCCATCCAATCACGAATCGGACATCCGGCGGTGGAGTGAAGCCTGCGGAACGTCCTGACCTGGGCGTTCAGCAGTACAGAGCGTTCACTCGGTGACGAAGTCGACCAATTGTTCGACGGCTCCGATCAACGGTGCCTCGAGGTCCCGAAAGCTCGACACCGACGAATACACCCGACGCCATCCCTCCCGCGGACTCCCCCACCCCAGCTCTCGGCAGATTCCGGTCTTCCAATCCTCGCCCCGCGGGATCTTCGGCCAGGCATCGATACCGACAGCAGCAGGCTTGACCGCCTCCCAGACGTCGATGAACGGATGACCGGTGACCAGCACATGCTCGCCCAGCGACCTCGTCAACTTCGACTCCTTGGAACCGGTCACCAAATGGTCCACCAGCACTCCGACACGCCGGCCGGGGCCTGGACCGAAATCAGCCAATCGCTCCCCCAGATTGTCCAGGCCTTCCAGGTGCTCGACGACCACTCCCTCCACTCGAAGATCGTGCCCCCACACACTTTCCACGAGGGCCGCGTCGTGCACCCCTTCGACCCAGATCCGGCTCGCGCGGGCCGTTCGTGCCCGCAGTCCCTCGACTTTGGTGGACCCGGAGGCAGAGCGCGACTGCTGCGGTGTCGCAGCGGCGGGCTTCGGGCGGACCAGAGTCACCCGACGGCCGTCGATCAGGAACGCGGCTTCGCGCAGGGCGAACAGTCGCGTGGTGCGGGCACCGTCCTCGAGTCGGACGAAGTCTCCGTCATAGGTGCGCTCGAATCCGACCACCGCACCGCAGTAACCGGTTCCGGCGTCTTCGACGACCAGTCCGCGGTCGGCCGGAACTTCCGGCGCCGGCACCTTCCGCATCCGACTGTGCCCTTTGAGAATGTCTCCGCCGTACATGTCGTTCACGGCGGTCAACGCTAGCGACACCGGCGTCCCGAGCACGGTTCGCCACGCCGACCTATGCTCGTGAGTCGTGTGTTCTTCGAGTGCGAGTCTTGCCCTGTGGGCCAGTTCCTGGCTGGCCGGTGCCAGCTCACCGGACGACGTCATCGACGCCATGTCCGAGTGGGCTCCGATGCATCTGGTGGGTGCGGGCGATGCGGGTGCGGCCGCGAGCTTCGGACTGCAGCATCCCGGTTACGTCGAGGGCATCGCAGGCCTGCTGCAGGCGATCAGGGCCACCGCAGGGGCAGAGATGCGGTCTGCAGTCGGAGACGACCGGGTCAGACTCGTTCTGCCTGCCCCCGGTGCCGTCAGCGGAATGCCGGCGAACACGGATTTCTCGCGCGCCGCCCTGAACGCCGGGCAGGCCGTGATAGTCGGTGCCTCGGGCAACCACGGGATCGGAGTGGTGCCGATCGTCGAGGGACCGGATGTGTTGCGCTGGACCGTGTATTCGATCGTCGTTCCCGAGCACGGCCATCGCGAACAAGGCTTGGGCGAGGCCGAATACGAGATGCGCGAGGCCGTTCGCGGCGCGGCGGACGCTCTCGCCCAGATGCAGTCGCTCCCCACCCGAACCCTGCAATCCGATCCACGCGCCCGCATCGCCGCACTGATCGCCGACGCGGCCCGGCATCGCTACCCCGCCGAGATGTCGGACAGGGCATTCCGGGTGCTCGAATCGGCAGACCGGGTTGCGGCTATTCTGACCGTCGCGGCGGGGTCTGCTCCGTCGGAAGCCCCCACCGCGACAGCTGCTGCGGCGCGCGAGGAGTTGGTTCGGCCGCTGTGGGCTGCTGTCCGTACTGCCCGCACCATCGCTGTCGCGACGAGCATCGAAGCGGCGATGCACTCCGCTTGATGCCCGTCGGTCGTTCGATCGGTGACTATCGGGAAGCGGCCCCGGCAGGACGAGCCGGCCGGGTCGGTTGCTCGCAGCAGCCGACGGCGCAGCGATTTCCGTCCAGCGTCGAACCGTAGCCCGGTACGCGTCCGAGCCCGCGGCAGTCGGCACCGAGGCGGTACTCGTCGACGAGCTCGCGAATCATCTTGGGAAAACGCACATCCGACCCGGGGGTTCCGGCGCGGGCGAAGGCCATCCCGAGCTCGCGGGCCTTCTCCTCGGCCTCGGTGTCGAGATCCCACACGACCTCGAGATGGTCGGACACGAATCCGATCGGACACACGATCACCGCGTCGACCGACCGAGCCGAGAGCGCTTCGAGATGGTCACAGATGTCGGGGTCGAGCCACGGAACCTGTGGCGGTCCCGATCGGGACTGCCACACCAGGTCGTAGTCCTCGACACCGGACGCGGCCGCAACGAGCCTCGAGGCCTCGGCAACCTGACGGCTGTAGAGGTGACCGCCGTCTTCGGGCGGACCGGCATTGGCGTCGGCGGCCGAGGGGATGGAGTGTGCGGTGAACACCAGGCGTGCACCGGCGCGGTGCTGCTCGGGCAGTGAGGCTCGCGCCGATGCGACGGCATCGGTGAAAGCGTCGACCATCAGCGGGTGGTCGTAGTACTGCCGGATCTTGAGCAGGTGCGGTGCGCCGTCGCCCACTGCGTCGCGGGCTCGGGCGATGTCCTCGTGATACTGCCTGCACCCGGAGTAGCCGCCCCACGCCGACGTCGGGAACACCAAGGCGTTGCCGATTCCGTCCGACTTCATGGTCGCCACGGTGTCCTCGATCATCGGATGCCAGTTGCGGTTTCCGAAGTAGATCGGCAGATCGATTCCAGCCGAATCGAATTCGGCCTGCAATGCAGAGATGATGTTGCGATTGAGCTCGTTGATCGGGGAAACACCCCCGAAATGCATGTAGTGCTCGACGACGGCGTCGAGACGCTCGGGCGGAACACCGCGTCCGCGAGTGACGTTCTCGAGAAACGGTCGAACGTCGGCAGGCTTCTCCGGTCCGCCGAACGAGAGCACCAACAGTGCGTCGAAATCTCCAGGGGTGGTCATGAATCCATTGTGCCCCTGCCGCAGCAGGGCTGCGGCAGGGGCACAATCGGTCGACGAAACCTACGGTGAGCGAGCCCACGTCGGACTCCGCTCACCGCGACGTCACATGTTTTCGGGCAGGTACGTGTTGTGGCTCGCTCCACCGTCGACGTACACGATGGATCCGGTGGTGCCGGGCAGCCAATCCGACAGCAGCGCAACGATGGACTTGGCGACGACAGTGGGGTCGTTGACATCCCAACCGATCGGCGCAGCACCGTCCCAGTACACGTTCAGCTGGTCCATCTTGGCCGCATCACCGGTCGCGGTACCCGCAATCGCCTTGGCGGCGAGAGTCCTGATCGGTCCTGCGGCAACAAGATTGGAGCGGATGCGCTTGGCTGCGCCCACTTCCCGTGCCACGTAACGGTTCACCGACTCGAGGGCGGCCTTGGCCACACCCATCCAGTTGTAGTACGGCATCGAGGTGCGCGGATCGAAGTCCATTCCGACGATCGAGCCACCCTCGTTCATGACCGGGAGCACGGCGCGCGCGAGCGACGCGTAACTCCACGCAGAGATCTCGAATGCCCTCGCGGCATCGGGGCCGGGGCCGTCGAGGAACGGCTTGGCGTCCGGTCCCATCAGGGTGCGGGGTGCGAACGCGATGGAGTGCAGGACCCCGTCGATGCCCTCGGGGGCCACTTCGCGTACTCGATCCGCCAACGCGGCGAGGTGCTCCTCGTTGGTAGCGTCGAGCTCGATCGCCGGGGGCACCTCCTTGGGCAGCCGCTGCGCGATCCGGTCGATGAGCCGGAGCCGATCGAAGCCGGTGATGATCACCTTGGCACCCTGCTCCTGCGCCATGGCTGCGGCGTGAAACGCGATCGACGCGTCGGTGATGATGCCGGTGATCAGAATGGTCTTGCCTTCGAGCAATCCGCCCATAGTGCTGTTTTCCTTAGTTCGGAGGTGTACGTCTATCGAAATCGTTGTGCGAGTAGGACTTCAGTGCCCCATACCCATACCGCCGTCGACGGGAATGACCGCGCCGGATACGTACGACGAGTCCGGTCCCGCGAGGAAGCTCACGACTGCCGCGACGTCCTCGGGCTGACCGAGACGTTGAAGGGGGATGAATTCTTTTGCCTTGCCGCGCAGGTCGTCCGAGAGCTCTGCGGTCATGTCGGTTTCGATGAACCCCGGGGACACGACATTCGCCGTGATGGACCGCGAGCCCAGTTCCCTCGTGATCGACCGAGCCATGCCGATGACTCCCGCCTTGGACGCTGCGTAATTGATCTGCCCCGGTCCACCGGCCATGGCCACGACCGAACTCAAGAAGATCATCCGGCCCCAGCGTGCGCGCAACATGGCGCGGTTGGCGCGCTTGGCGACGCGGAAGGCTCCGGTGAGGTTTGCATCGATGACCCGCTGGAACTGATCCTCGGTCATCCGCATCAGCAACGTGTCGTCGGTGATGCCCGCGTTGGCCACCAGCACCTCGACCGGTCCCTGCTTCTCCTCGACCTCCTTGAAGGCTGCGTCCACCGAGGCGGAGTCGGTGACGTCGCAGACGACTCCGAACAGACCGTCGGGCGCTCCCGATCCGCGGTGGGTGACGGCCACCTTGTGTCCGTCGGCTTGGAGCCGTTGGGCGATGGCCAGACCGATACCCCGGTTACCTCCGGTGACGAGTACCGATCGCGCGATGAAGTCAGGTGTGGACATGCCTAGCAACCTATCTGTTCGTCCTGGAATGACAAAGCGAAACTTACTGGTGAGTAATAACAGCGATCACGGCAATCGTTGTCGCATCACCAAAGCCGAACCCAACCCCGACGAGATGAACAGGACACCGAGAATCAACCACGGGCGCGAGGCGTCTCCGCGAGTGATCTCGAAACCGATCTGCTCCTCGAGGGTGTCGTACACGTCGCGCAGGTCCTCGAGCGACGACGCGGTGAAGAAGCTGCCGCCGGAGAGAGTCGCGATCTCGCGCAGGGACGGATCATCGACGGGTACCGGCACTCTTTCCACCCCACCCTCGTCCTCGATTTCGACCGAGCCGTAGCTCGTGCCGAACGAGATCGTGGAGATCGGTACGCCTTTGTCCTTGGCTGCCCGCGCCGCGGTGTACCCGCCGCGTGGGTCGTCGAGGTTCTGCGGAACGGTCTGCTTACCGTCCGAGAGCAGCACGATGCGCGCCGGCGGTGCCGCGTCGCCGCCGCCGAGGATCGCTCCGAGAGTGTCGATCGACTGCAGCGACGTGAAGATCGCCTCACCGGTGGCCGTTCGCTCGCTGAGCTGCAGCTTGTCGATGGCGGACTTGGTGGCTTCGCGGTTGGCCGTGGGCGACACCAACACGGACGCGGTGCCCGCGAAGGCGACCAACCCGAGGTTGATTCCTGGTGTCAGACCGTCGGCGAAGGACTTCGCGGCTTCCTGAGCAGCGGCCAACCGGGTCGGCTCGACGTCGGTGGCCTCCATCGACAGCGAGACGTCGATGACGAGCATGACGGTGGCACGGTTGCGTGGGACGCGCTCGTCCGCCGTAGGACCCGCCATCGCGACTGTCAGAAACAGCAGACCGACCAGCACCAGGGCGGTGGGCAGGTGTCGCAGTCGGTTCGGCCGGGCGGGCGCAACGGACTCGAGCAGCTCCATGTTGGAGAAGCGAAGAACGTGCTTCTGCTTGCGCCGTTGGACCCAGATGTAGCCGACCGTGAGCGCGATGACGACGACGAGAAACCCGAGCCACCACGGCGAAGCGAAATCCGTCAGGCTCATCGCGTACCTGTCCGAGCGGTATTGGTGAAACCGGATCCGATGGTGTGTCTGCGCGCAGTGACGAAGCGGACGACGTCGGCGATCCAATCACCGTCGGTACGCAGTGTCAGCCGGGGCGCTCCGCAGCGCCGCAGCGCCTTCTCCACGTCGTCGCGGTGCGCTGCCGCGGCACGGGCGAAGTCTGCTCGTAGCCGAGGCGTCGTGCTGAATTCGCGAGTGCGGCCGGACTCCGGATCGTGCAGCACGACGTCGCCGACGTCGGGTAGTTCGAGGTCACGCGGGTCGAGTACCTCGACGGCCAGCACGTCGTGTCTGGCCGAGATGGCGCGAAGTGATCGTTCCCAGTCGATGGGCCCGAGAAAGTCACTGATCACCACAGCCATGCCGCGGCGTCTCTCCGGCCGCCGCAGAGCTTCGATGGCCGCCCGAAGATCGCCCCGCACACCGTCCTCGGCCGAGGGCGTCGTGGCAATGGCACGCAGCATCGACTGGGTGTGTACGCGACCACCTCGTGCCGGAATGCGAGTGGTGCTGGCCCCGGTGGCCACCACCGCGCCGATTCGATTGCCACCACCGCCCGACAGATGCGTGATGGCGGCCGAAGCCGCAACAGCCAGATCCCGCTTCTCGCACCCGGTGGTGCCGAAATCGAGGCTGGCCGACAGATCGACCACGAGCCAGGTCTCGAGTTCACGATCGGCCACGGACTGGCGCACGTGCGGATGCGTTGTGCGTGCCGTGACCGACCAGTCCATCTGGCGAACGTCGTCACCGGGCTGGTACTCCCTGGCGTCGCCTGGCTCGGAACCGGGACCAGGAATCAGCCCGAGATGGTCCCCGTGCAGTACCCCGTCCAGCCGTCGGCGCACCGTCAATTCCAAGGTCCGCAACGCTGCAGCCAACTTAGGATCACGAAGCTCACCCGAGCGGAAGGACGGCGGCCGAGAAACGCCGGTACTGCCGGCCGTCACGGGAGCGGTGTCGGATCCGCTCACTGACCCGGCGTACCGATCGACGATCCGTCACCCGACGGCTTCTGCAGCGAGGGTGCCGGCTGACCGTACTGACCGCCGCCCTGCGGAGGCTGTTGAGGTCCTGGCTGCTGCGACTGCGGCTGCACCGGGCCCTGTGGCGGAAATTGGCCGGGAGCGGGATACTGGCCCTGGGCCGGGTACTGCCCCTGCGGCCCGGCCTGACGGCCGTCGAAGTGCGGGCCGTCCGGACCGGATCCGTTGCTCTGCGGCGCCGGAACCGCCTGCGGCGACACCTGCGGCAAACCGACGGTCTGCAGCACTCGAGAGATGACCGTCTCGGGAGTCACCTCGTCCGCGAGGGCGTCGTAGGACAACACGAGACGGTGCCGAAGCACGTCGGGAATGACTTCGAGAACATCCTGCGGCACCACGTAGTCGCGTCCACGGAGCAGAGCGAGAGCCCTCGACGCCGCGATGATTCCGAGCGTTGCGCGCGGTGATGCACCGTAGGCGATCCAGCTGGCCACGTCGTCCAGGCCGAACTGCTCGGGCGTACGCGTGGCAGCGATGACCCGAACGACGTAGTCGACGAGCGCGTGATGCACGAACACCGAGCTGGCCAGATTCTGCAGCCGAACCAACTCGACCGGGTCGAGGACCTGCTTGGGCTCGGGCGCCTTGATGCCCATGCGATAGACGATCTCGCGTTCTTCCTCGACCGTCGGGTAGTCGACGACGATCTTGAACAGGAACCTGTCGCGCTGAGCCTCGGGAAGGGGGTACACGCCCTCGTTCTCGATGGGGTTCTGCGTTGCCATCACCAGGAACGGATCGGGCATCGGGAAAGTCCGGCCACCGATGGTGACATGACGCTCGGCCATGACCTCGAGCAACGCGGACTGCACCTTGGCCGGCGCGCGGTTGATCTCGTCGGCCAAGACGAAGTTGGCGACGACGGGGCCGAGTTCGGTGTCGAACTCCTCCCGGCCCTGACGGTAGATCCGGGTTCCGACGAGGTCGGTCGGAACCAGGTCGGGAGTGAACTGGACTCGCGAGAAAGAGCCGCCCACGACGCGCGCGAACGTCTCGACGGCAAGTGTCTTGGCTACGCCCGGGACGCCCTCGAGCAGCACGTGTCCGCGGGCGAGCAATCCGACCAGAATGCGTTCGACCAGGCGATCCTGACCGACGATGACGCGTTTGACCTCGTACACGGCCTTCTCGAGAAGCTGGACGTCCTCGGCCAGGCCTGGGCTGTCCACCCGCTTCGGCTCCCCACCCTGTGGATCACGAGTCGAGGTCTCGACGTGAGCCGACTCCTCGTCGTTCGAAATCCGGCCGTCACGTGATGTCACCAAGAATTCACCGCTTTCAGTCGATCATCGTCGGGCGCGTGTCGATACCGCCGCGATCAACTATTCCAGGTGATCGCCGAGCGCGCCGAAAGGCACCCCCGAGGCGAGGCCGGAGAGGCACCGGATCGTGCTCAGGACACCATGCGGACTGCGTAGGGAGTCATGCCGCTGTATCGCACGTCGGACACCTTGACCACCGAGCCGGACTGTGGCGCTTCGAGCATCTTGCCGTCACCGAGGTAGAGCGCAACGTGCTGGCTGGCGTTCGGGCCGTAGAAGATCATGTCGCCGCGCTTCATGTCCGAGGAAGGCACTTGCTTACCTGCGGTGTACTGATAGCCGGTGTAGTGGGGCAACGAGATGCCGAGGCCGGCGAAGGCGTAGATCATCAGGCCGGAGCAGTCGAACCCGACCTTGTTGTAATCGCCGTAGCTGTCGGCGACGCCGCCGTCCCTGATGCCCTTGGTCGGGCCGTTCTCGTCGCCGCCGCCCCAGGAATACGGCACTCCCAGTTGACTCATTCCGCGGTCGATCGCCAACTCGACGGCTGCGCTTCCGGTGACCGACGGCGTGGTGGACGTCTTCGGTTTGGTCGGTGTCTTCGGTTTGGTGGGCGTGGTTGTGGTCGAGCTGTCCGAATCGGTCGTCGCGCTCGAATCTTCGTCAACGTCCACGTGCGAACGTTGGCCTTCGGCAATGGCTGCCGCGCGTTGCTGGGCGGCAAGATTGGCCGACACCCGGGCAGCTGCCTGCACAGCAGCTTCCTTCGCTGCGGCGGTGGCGGCCGCGATGGCCGCATCCTCGGCTGCCTTCTGGGCTTCCCAGTCGCCGTATGCCGCTCGCTGATCCTGCAGACCGGCGACATTGCTGCGCGCCGAATCGAGCTCGGTCTGGGCGGCGTCACGCTGGGACTCGATCGCTGCTTTCTGATCGGCCTCGGCCTGCAGAGCAGCTTGGGCCTCGGCGATGGCCTGCTCGGCCTCAGCCTTCTTGGCCTCGGCTTCCGACGCCGCTGCATCTGCCTGCTGCTTCGAGTCCCGCGCCGCAGAATCGCGATTCGCCTGTTCGGTCCGGGCCCGCTGGAGCCCGTCGAGCACCGCGTTCTGGCTGTTGGAGAGCACCTTGAGTACTTGGGCACGATCCAAGACGTCGTCCGGTCCGCTCGAACCGAGGAACGAGGCCATCGACGCAACACCGGAGCCCTGCGTGTAGCTGGACTTCGCGAATTCGTCGAATTTGCGCTGGGCTGCCTGAATTTGGGTGCCGGCATCGGCAAGTGCCTGTTGTGCTGCGCCGACGACCGCGGCAGCGACGTCCGCTGCGTCGCGCGCATTCTGCAGATCCACGAGGGCCTTGTTGACGCCCTCCCGCTTCGAGGCAACCTCGTCGTCGAGTCGAGCGAGTTGCTGGTTGGCCGACGCGATCGCGTCGATCAGCTGACCGACCTGGCCCAGGCGGGAATCGACTGCACTTCCGGCGGCAGCGAGGTCGCTGTCGGATGGGTTCGGCGGTGGCGGCGGCACGGCGGCGGCAACTCCGGGAAGGGTTGCCATCAACGCGATGACGAGGCCGGCACCTACCAGCACGAATCGGGTACGGACGAGCGCTTTACGGCGGGTGGCGCGGACTGGACGTCGGCTCACGAATATCTCCCTCGGGTCCGGCATTCAGTCAGGTCCGAGTCGAACCGTCGTGCCGCCGACGCGCTTGCCGTTCCCACCCCGATCGCAGGTGACGGTGAGCGCTATCGCCGGGCGGGAAAGAAGCACGCAGCGACACGACAGGTGCGAACCACGTCAGTCACACCCGAAGCAGTGGCCTCCCGAGTTCCCCACGGACGACACTCTGCCTTCTGCGACACTCCTTCCCCAGCAGTGCCAATGGCACCGTACGACACTTTGCACCCTAAAGAAACTCCAGTCCCAAATGACACATTTGTAATTCCACCAGGCACAACGCCGTGAACTCGGGGTTTGCCGGAAACAATTTTTCCGACTTTTTCCTGCGGCACGGCCGTTGCAATCACGGCCGGATCTACGGTGCGGGCGTCAGTCACCCGAACGACGCGTCGACGCGTCGTGTCAATTCTCTCCGGAGTCGCGATTCGCGCTCTCGGGTGCCGTCGCCCGAGCCCGGAATCTGCGGGCCTTCACGACTGCAGTCAGAGTGGCAACGGCAGCTACGACGACGACGAGTCCACCGGTGAGCAGACCCCACGGCGTCTGATCCTCGACGAGCGTGTCGACGAAATTGTCGGCCGCGACGATGTGGTTTCCGGTGTAGGTGCGATCTTGACCGGCTTCGAGGGTCACCCGGCTGATCGAGTCGCTGAACGTGCCCACTTGCCCGGGGCTCAGGACCAGTACGGTGCCACCCTCGCGTGCACCGACTGCGGTGGCGAGGTCGCGCAGCTGCGAGTCGTGGCGCGGTTCGTTCGGCACGATCACGATGCTCAGATCGATCCCATGGTCTTCTGCGCGAGCCACAGCTGCGGACAACGCTGCTTCCTCGTCGGCGGGCGCACTCACGCCGGTCTCGCGGACCGTGGCGACGATGCTGTCGACGTCCAGACCTGCCGGAATATCGGTGGCAAGTGGGGAAACGGCGTGAATCGGTTCAGGCATCTCTCGTCCAGTCGGTAGGAACCAGTCGCGTGAAACCCTACGTCACAGTGCTCTCGATACCCGGGAGGCGTGCACCTCCAGGGCAGCAACTGAGGTCGCCCTTCATTGCGTCGCTCGAAACAGTACGTGAGGATTGTGACGCGGGTCGTTCTGTCGGCATCCTCCGCGAAACGGACCCGCACGTTTTCACAGGACAAGCGTACTGTTAGACTTCCATCGAGACACTGCCCGAGCGTCCGCAGGCAATACGCACGCCGGATGCCATGCCGAGACACACGGACAGCGTCTCGCTTCAACCGTCGACACAGCCCCGTCGGCGGTGTGCCTCATAGACGAGTGGAGCTGAAGTGACCGCAAGTAATGATTCATTCGGTGCAAAGGGCACCCTCGAAGTCGGAGAGAACTCGTACGAGATCTTCCGGCTGTCGGCTTTGCCCGGTGCCGAGAAACTGCCCTACGCACTGAAGGTCCTCGCGGAGAATCTCCTTCGCACCGAGGACGGTGCCAACATCACCGCCGACCACATTCGTTCGATTGCCTCGTGGGATCCGTCCGCGGAGCCGAGCTTCGAGATCCAGTTCACCCCTGCACGCGTCATCATGCAGGACTTCACCGGCGTTCCGTGCATCGTCGACCTCGCCACGATGCGTGAAGCCGTCACCACCCTGGGCGGCGACCCCAACAAGGTCAACCCCCTCTCCCCCGCCGACATGGTCATCGACCACTCGGTCATCCTCGACGTCTTCGGCCGCGCCGATGCCCTCGAGCGCAACGTCGACCTCGAGTACGAGCGCAACGGTGAGCGCTACCAGTTCCTGCGTTGGGGACAGGGCGCGTTCGACGACTTCAAGGTCGTCCCCCCGGGCATGGGCATCGTGCACCAGGTCAACATCGAGTACCTCGCACCGACGATCATGACCCGCAAGGGCCAGGCCTACCCCGACACCTGCGTCGGCACCGACTCGCACACCACGATGGTCAACGGCCTCGGTGTGTTGGGCTGGGGCGTCGGCGGCATCGAAGCCGAGGCGGCCATGCTCGGCCAGCCCGTCTCGATGCTCATCCCCCGCGTCGTCGGCTTCAAACTCTCCGGTGAGATCCAGCCCGGCGTCACCGCGACCGACGTGGTGCTGACCGCAACCGAGATGCTGCGCAAGCACGGCGTCGTCGGCAAGTTCGTCGAGTTCTACGGCGAGGGCGTGGCCGAGGTTCCGCTCGCGAACCGCGCCACCCTGGGCAACATGAGCCCGGAGTTCGGTTCCACCGCAGCGATCTTCCCGATCGACGAAGAGACGATCAACTACCTGCGCCTCACCGGCCGCAGCGACGAGCAGCTCGCGCTCGTCGAGGCGTACGCCAAGGAACAGGGCATGTGGCACGACCCGAAGAACGAAGCCGTGTACTCCGAGTACATCGAGCTCGACCTCAACACGGTCGTTCCGTCCATCGCAGGCCCGAAGCGCCCGCAGGACCGAATCCTGTTGTCCGAGTCCAAGGTTGCGTTCCGCAAGGACATCCACAACTACGTCGAGGAGAACCACCCGAAGCACGAGGGTGACAGCAAGCTCGACGAGGCCCTCGACGAATCGTTCCCGGCAAGCGACTCCGCTTCGCTGAGCTTCGCCGAAGAGGATTCCGTCGACGTTCGTTCTGCCGCATACGGTTCCGAGGGTCGTCCGAGCAAGCCGATCCGGGTCACCACCGACGAGGCAGGCGAGTTCGTCCTCGATCACGGTGCCGTCGTGGTGGCAGGCATCACCTCCTGCACCAACACCTCGAACCCCTCGGTCATGCTCGGCGCAGCACTGCTCGCGCGCAACGCCGTGGAGAAGGGCCTGTCCACCAAGCCGTGGGTCAAGACCAACATGGCACCCGGCTCGCAGGTCGTCACCGACTACTACGAGAAGGCCGGCCTGTGGCCCTACCTCGAGAAGCTCGGCTACTACCTCGGTGGTTACGGCTGCACCACGTGCATCGGCAACACCGGCCCGTTGCTCGAGCCGATCTCGAAGGCGATCAACGACAACGACCTCTCGGTTACCGCCGTGCTGTCGGGCAACCGCAACTTCGAAGGTCGCATCTCCCCCGACGTCAAGATGAACTACCTGGCCTCACCGCCGCTGGTCATCGCCTACGGTCTCGCGGGCACGATGGACTTCGACTTCGAGACCGACGCACTCGGCGAGGACCACGAGGGCAACCCCGTATACCTCAAGGACATCTGGCCGTCCTCGCAGGAGATCGAAGACACCATCAAGTCGTCGATCAGCCGGGACATGTTCAGCAAGTCCTACGAGACCATCTTCGCCGGCGACAGCCGCTGGCAGAACCTGTCCACCCCCGAGGGCGACACGTTCGAGTGGGATCCCAAGTCGACGTACGTGCGCAAGCCTCCGTACTTCGACGGCATGACGATGGACCCGGCTCCGGTCGAGGACATCAAGGGTGCACGCGTACTGGCCCTGCTCGGCGATTCGGTCACCACCGACCACATCAGCCCGGCAGGACCCATCAAGGCAGGTACGCCTGCTGCGCAGTACCTCGATTCCCACGGGGTCGAGCGCAAGGACTACAACTCGCTCGGATCGCGCCGCGGTAACCACGAGGTCATGATTCGCGGAACCTTCGCGAACATCCGTCTGAAGAACCAGCTGCTCGACGACGTCTCGGGTGGCTACACCCGCGACTTCACCCTCGACGGTGGACCGCAGTCGTTCATCTACGACGCGTCGCAGAACTACCAGAAGGCCGGCATTCCGCTGGTCGTACTGGGCGGCAAGGAGTACGGATCGGGAAGCTCGCGTGACTGGGCGGCCAAGGGCACCTCGCTCCTCGGCGTCAAGGCCGTCATCACCGAGTCGTTCGAGCGCATCCACCGCTCCAACCTCATCGGCATGGGCGTCGTTCCCCTGCAGTTCCCGGCCGGCGAGAGCGCAGCGTCGCTCAAGCTCGACGGAACCGAGACGTTCGACATCGTCGGCGTCGAAAAGCTGAACGAGGGCACCACCCCGAAGACGATGGCAGTGACCGCGACCAAGGAAGACGGAACCAAGGTCGAGTTCGACGCCGTGGTCCGTATCGATACCCCCGGTGAAGCGGACTACTACCGCAACGGCGGAATCCTGCAGTACGTCCTGCGCAACATGATCAGAGGCTAGTCACACGGCACTGAAGACAGACGCCACACAGCGATGGGCCCGGAACTCGATACGTGTTTCGGGCCCATCGCCGTATCGGTGCGGGGCCCTTCATCGAAAAGTAGGAGTTTCACACGTGCCCAAGGTCAGCGAAGACCACCTGGCCGCCCGCCGCAGCGAAATTCTCGACGGTGCGCGCAAGTGCTTCGGAGAGTTCGGCTACGAGGGCGCGACCGTGCGACGCCTCGAGGAGGCGACGGGACTCTCGCGTGGCGCCATCTTCCACCACTTCAAAGACAAGGACGGTCTCTTCCTCGCCTTGGCGCAGGAGGATGCCCGTCGCATGGCAGAGGTCGCGGCGACGCAAGGTCTGGTTCAGGTGATGCGAGACATGCTGGCCCAGCCGGAGCAGTTCGAGTGGCTCGGAACGCGGCTCGAGATCACCCGACGGCTGCGAACCGACGCCGACTTCCGAACCAGCTGGGCCGAACGGTCGGCAGAGCTCACCGACGCGACCCTGGGCCGACTGGAACGGCAGAAGACGGCAGGAAAACTGCGCGACGACGTACCCAACGACGTCCTGGCCGACTACCTCGACCTCGTGCTGGACGGTCTGGTCGCCCGAATCGCGTCAGGGCAGGGCGGGTCCAATCTTTCGGCCATTCTGGATCTGGTCGAAGAATCGGTCCGCCGGCAGGACTGACCCCAGGTCAGGCGAGTTGGATCAGTTCCAGGTATTCCTGCGACCAGTGATCCTCGGTGCCGTCGGGAAGGAGGATCACTCGTTCGGGTGAGAGTGCCTCGGCGGCACCCGGATCGTGAGTCACCAGCACCACTGCACCCTTGTAGCTGCGCAGCGCGTCGAGGACCTGCTCGCGCGAGATCGGATCGAGGTTGTTGGTCGGCTCGTCGAGCAGCAGGACGTTCGCAGCCGAGGACACCAGTCCGGCGAGCGCCAGACGTGTCTTCTCACCGCCCGAGAGTGTTCCTGCCGGCTGCTCGAGCTGGGGGCCGGTGAACATGAAAGCACCGAGAAGCGATCTGAGCTCCTGCTCGCCGGTGTCGGGTGCCGCATGCCGGATGTTCTCCCACACCGACGCGTGATCGTCGAGGGTGTCGTGTTCCTGCGCGAAGTACCCGACGCGCATGCCGTGGCCCGGCTCGATCTCTCCGGTGTCGGCCTTTTCGGTTCCCGCCAGGATTCGGAGCAGCGTCGTCTTGCCCGCACCGTTCAGACCGAGCACCACCACGCGGCTCCCCCGGTCGATCGCCAGATCGACGCCGGCGAAGATCTCCAGCGACCCGTACATCTTGGTGAGGTTCTTGGCCATCAACGGTGTCTTGCCGCACGGAGCCGGCTCGGGGAAACGAATGTGCGCAACCTTGTCGGATACGCGCTCCGCATCGAGGTTGGCCATCAGCTTGTCTGCGCGCTTCGCCATGTTCTGTGCCGCAACGGCTTTCGTCGCCTTGGCCCCCATCTTGGCGGCCTGGACGCGTAGTGCGCCCGCCTTCTTCTCGGCGTTCGCGCGCTCGCGACGGCGCCGTTGCTCGTCCGTGGCCCGTGCGTCGAGGTACTTCTTCCAGTTCATGTTGTAGATGTCGGCCTCACCGCGCACGGCATCGAGGAACCACACCCGGTTCACCACATCACCGAGTAGTTCGACGTCGTGGCTGATGACGATGAGTCCGCCCTCGTGGTTCTGCAGGAATCCCCGCAGCCACGTGATGGAGTCCGCGTCGAGGTGGTTGGTCGGCTCGTCGAGCAGCAGCGTGGTGTTCGAGCGCCCACCACTGCCATCGGACGCGGCGAACAGAATGCGAGCCAGTTCGACGCGTCGGCGCTGACCACCGGACAGGGTCCGCAGCGGTTGACCGAGGATGCGGTCGGCCAGGCCGAGACTGTTGCAGATGCGAGCCGCTTCGCTCTCGGCTTCGTAACCACCGAGCGAAGCGAACCGCTCTTCGAGCTCGCCGTACTTGCGGACGGCCTTGTCGAGCAACGCCTCGTCGGCCACCTCGGCCATCAGCGCCTGCTGCTTCTCCATACTGTGCAGCAGAGTGTCCAGGCCCCGGGCCGAGAGCACTCGGTCCTTGGCCAGGACGTCGAGGTCGCCTTCTTTGGGATCCTGCGGAAGGTAACCGAGCTCTCCGGTGCGCACGACCTCACCCGCATACGGCTCACCCTCGCCTGCCAGGATGCGCAGAGTGGTGGTCTTGCCTGCACCGTTACGGCCCACCAGCCCGATGCGGTCGCCTGCCTGTACACGGAGCGCGGGCCCCTCGGTGGACAGAAGGGTCCGCACACCGGCACGAACTTCCAGGTCGGTGGCGGTGATCACGCGTGAGCTCCTAGCGATTGCCGAACAAGATCGTTGCCCGTCGACCGACGAGCGAACACAGGTGCGCCGAACGACGGCACAGCAAACTCTCATTTTAGCTCAGCATTCACGTGCCCTCACCCAGGAACGACGGTGACACCGGTAACGTCTGGTCGATGACCGACGCCTCCGAAACAGTCACCCAACGCAGCGCACCGATTCCCGACCTCACCGGGCGTACTGCACTCGTCACCGGCGGCAGCCGGGGCATCGGCAAGGCAATCGCCGCAGAGCTGCTCGCTCGCGGCGCGAATGTCGCCATCACCGCACGTAAGCGCGAGCCTCTCGTGGCGGCAGCAGCAGAACTGGGTGACTCCGTGCTTGCACTGGACGGCAATGCAGGCGATCCGGACCATCGACGCGACGCCGTGGCGCAGACCGTGGAGACCTTCGGTTCGCTGGACATCCTGGTGAACAACACCGGCATCAATCCCGTTTACGGCTCACTGATGGATGCCGATCTGACCGGCGTGAGCAAGATCTTCGATACGAACGTCGTCGGTACCCTCGGCTTCGTCCAGCAGGCATTCCACGCCTGGATGGGCCAGCACGGCGGCGCGATCGTCAACATCGCCAGCGTGGCGGGCATTCGCTCCACCGGAGTGATCGCGGCGTACGGTGCGTCCAAAGCCGCCCTGATACGGCTCACCGAGGAACTCGCCTGGCAACTGGGACCCAAGATCCGAGTGAATGCCGTGGCACCGGGCGTGGTGAAGACCAAATTCGCCGAGGCCCTCGTCGCCAACGGCGAAGACGCCGCGGCCGCCGGCTACCCGATGAAGCGTCTCGGAAACCCGGAGGACGTGGCCGCGCTTGTCGCCTTCCTGGTGTCGGACGCGTCGTCCTGGATCACCGGAGAAACCGTGCGGGTGGACGGTGGTCAGCTCGCCACCGGCGGAATGTGAACGATTTCTCGGCCGACGTCGCGGTGGTAGGTCTGGGTCCCGCAGGAAGGGCAGTCGCTCATCGCTGTTCCGCGGCGGGCCTGGACGTGCTGGCCCTCGATCCACACCCGGCGCGTACGTGGACGCCGACGTACTCGGCCTGGGCGGACGAACTGCCATCATGGCTACCCGAGACGGCAGTCGCCTCGACCGCGCTCGAGCCCGCGGTGTGGACCGACCGCCATCGGATCATCGATCGCACGTACTGCGTGCTGGATACATCTGCGCTGCAGAGCACTCTGGCTCTCGATCGAGTGCAGGTGCTCGCTGGAACGGCCGTCGACGTCACCGGTTCCCGGGTGACCACGTCCGACGGGACGATCATCGACGCTGGTCACGTCGTCGATGCCCGAGGGACGTTCGATTCGCGCGACCTCGCGCAGCAGACCGCCTACGGGATCGTCGTCGAACGTCGACGCGCCGAACCGATCCTCGAGGGCGCCGACGCCTGGTTCATGGATTGGCGCACCGACAACGGCGCGTCGCCCGGCGAAGCTCCCAGCTTTCTGTACGCCGTGGCGCTCGATGACGATCGCGTTCTGCTCGAGGAGACCTGTCTGGTCGGTCGACCTGCGCTCGGTTTGGACGTTCTCCGTACGCGATTGCACCACCGGCTGTCCCAGCGCGATCTCGAACCCACGGGGCACGAGGCTGTCGAGCGAGTCCGCTTCTCGGTCGAACCGCCGCCGCGTTCGCGAGTACGCACTGGACGAGGAGGTCCTGTGCTCTTCGGATCCCGGTCCAACCTGATGCACCCTGCCACTGGGTACAGCGTTGCGGCATCGCTGGCGTCCGCGGACCACCTGGTAGAGAGGTTCCGCGACGGCGGTCATCCGCGACGAAGCCGTGCGGTGCACATCTGGACGGTCCAGAAGCTTCGCAATCTCGGCCTCCGCACCGCGCTCGGTCTGGAACCGGAGATGGTGCCCCAGTTCTTCTCCAGTTTCTTCTCGCTCCCGGTCGAACTGCAGCGTTCGTATCTTTCCGGACACGACGACGCAATCGGCACGATGACCGCAATGGTGAAGATGTTTCCCACGCTCCCGGCCTCGGCCAGGGTCGCAATCGCGCGCACGATAGCTCGACCGCTGCACAGAGCCTGACTTTCCTGCCAACGGTCGACACGCGGGTGCTCGGTCGGCGATCATGGACAGATGCGCAGCATATGGAAGGGCTCGATCGCCTTCGGACTGGTCAATGTTCCGGTGAAGGTCTATTCGGCCACCGAGCAGCACGATATTCGGTTCCATCAGGTGCACGCGAAGGACGGCGGTCGCATCAAGTACGACCGCATCTGTCAGGAATGCGGCAAGTCGGTGCAGTTCGCCGACATCGACAAGGCCTACGACTCCCCCGACGGCGAACGCGTGATTCTCACCGACGACGACTTCGACAAACTTCCGGCGGCCGAGAAGCACGAGATTCCGGTTCTCGAATTCGTACCGACCGAGCAGATCGATCCGATTCTCTACGACAAGAGCTACTTCCTCGAGCCGGACTCCGCGTCACCGAAGGCGTACGTTCTGCTGCGAGAGACGCTGGAAGAAACCGAACGCACCGCGCTCGTTCACTTCACGCTGCGGCAGAAGACCCGATTGGCTGCGCTGCGGGTGCGTGACGACGTGTTGGTGATTCAGACGCTGCTGTGGCCGGACGAAGTCAGAGCAGCCGAGTTCCCGTCACTCGAGGATGCACCGTCGGCACGTCCGCAAGAGGTGAAGATGGCCACGTCACTGGTGGAGAGCATGTCCTCGGAGTTCGACCCCACCGAGTACACCGACGACTACCAGATCGAGCTGCGCAAGCTGATCGACGAGACCCTCGCCAACGGGGGCGAGAAGGTCGTCCACACCGAGGCCGAGAAAGACGACGACGGTGAGGACGCCGAGGTCGTCGATCTGGTCGCAGCGCTGCAGCGGAGTGTCGAGGCGGCCGGCAAGAACGCGAAGTCGGGATCGTCGTCGACCTCGGCTCCCGCCAAGAAGGCACCCGCAAAGAAAGCGGCCGCGAAGAAGGCCCCGGCCAAGAAAACTGCAGCGAAGAAGTCTGCACCCGCCAAGGCCGCGGAGTCGAAAACCGACGAAGCGAAAGGTGCCTGACCGAGCAGAACCGTCGTCGGGTCAGACGGTGAAGCCGAGTGCCCTGAGCTGCTCGCGGCCGTCGTCGGTGATCTTGTCCGGACCCCACGGCGGCATCCATACCCAGTTGATCTTCAGGTCTGCCGCCAGTCCGCTGCGCACCAGAGCGCCGCGGGCCTGATCCTCGATGACATCGGTCAGCGGACACGCCGCCGAGGTCAGCGTCATGTCGACCGTGACGATGTCGTCGGCGTCGATCTTGATGTCGTACACCAGACCCAGATCGACGACATTGATTCCGAGCTCGGGGTCGACCACGTCACGCATGGCCTCTTCGAGGTCTTCGAGCACCTTGATCTCGTCGGCGGTCAATGCCACCGGCGTGGCTTCGGCCGGCGTCGTATCTGTTGCATCGGTCATGATTGTTGTCCTCCGGAAAGTGCCGACTGGGCGGTCCCGCCCGTCGTAGCTGTCGAATCTGCGTCCACTACTTGAACAACCGCATCCTTGAAAGCCATCCAACCCAGCAACGCGCATTTCACGCGAGCCGGATACTTGGCCACACCGGCGAACGCAATGCCGTCGCCGATGACGTCCTCGTCACCCTCGACGGTACCTCTGCTGCCGACCATGTCGCTGAACGCGTCGACCGTCTTCAACGCATCGACCACGGTCAGACCGACGACCTGATCGGTGAGAACCGACGTCGCTGCCTGACTGATCGAGCACCCCTGGCCGTCGTACGAGACGTCCGCAACGGTGCCGTTGTCCACGTGAACCCGCAGAGTGACCTCGTCGCCACACGTGGGGTTGACGTGGTGTACCTCTGCACCGAACGGCTCGCGCAGTCCGCGACCGTGCGGGTGCTTGTAGTGATCGAGGATCACTTCCTGATACATCTGTTCCATCCGCATCTAGAGTTCCCCTCCCCCGCCCTGGTCGGTGGTTCCGAAGAACGATTGTGCGCGGCGGATCGCCTGTGCAAGAACCTGTACTTCCTCGACCGTGTTGTACAACGCGAACGAGGCGCGCGCTGTCGCAGCCACACCGAACCGTCGATGCAGCGGCCACGCGCAGTGATGCCCGACGCGAATGGCGACGCCCTCGTCGTCCAGGATCTGTCCGAGGTCGTGGGCGTGGATACCGTCGACCACGAACGACACTGCCGAACCGCGGTCGACGCTCTCCGTCGGGCCGATCACGCGAACACCGTCGATCTTGGCGAACTCGGCGAGAGTTGCTGCGACCAAGGCCTTCTCGTGCGCGGCGATGACATCGATACCGATGTTCTCCAGGTACCGCACAGCGGCACCGAGTCCGACGACCTGTGAGGTCATCGGAACCCCGGCCTCGAATCGTTGCGGAGGCGCGGCGAACGTCGTCTTCTCCATGGTGACGGTCTCGATCATCGAACCGCCGGTGATGAACGGAGGCATCGCCGCGAGGAGTGCGGCCTTGCCGTACAGCACGCCCACTCCCGAGGGACCGAGCATCTTGTGACCGGAGAACGCGGCGTAGTCGACATCGAGCGCGTGGAAATCGACCTTCATGTGCGGCACCGACTGGCATGCGTCGAGGACGACGAGCGCACCGACCGCCCTGGCCCGACGCACCAATTCCTCGACCGGAGCAACGGCGCCGGTCACGTTGGACTGATGCGTGAACGCGAGAACCTTGACGGCAGAAGACAATTCGAGTGAGTCGAGGTCGATGCGGCCGTCGTCGGTCACGCCGTACCACCGCAGCGTCGCGCCGGTGCGGGCCGCAAGCTCCTGCCACGGAACGAGATTGGCGTGATGTTCGAGTTCGGTGACGACGATCTCGTCCCCGGGTCCGAGATGGCGATCGAAGCGTTGATCGGCCAGGACGTACGTCACGAGGTTGAGCGACTCGGTGGCGTTCTTGGTGAAGACGATCTCGTCGACGTCGGCACCGACGAACGTGGCGATGGCCGCCCTGGCTCCCTCGTACGCGTCGGTGGCTTCCTCGGCCAGCTGATGCGCCCCGCGGTGCACTGCGGCATTGCACGTGGTGAGGAATTCGCGTTCGGCGTCGAGTACCTGCACCGGCCGCTGCGAGGTGGCACCGGAATCCAGGTACACCAACGGCTTTCCGTCGCGGACGGTGCGCGAAAGGATAGGGAAATCGCGGCGAACGGCAGCGACATCGAACGATGCCGCCACCGCTACAGCTGCCGGCGCAGCCATGCTCATGCTCCGGTGGTCGCGGCCTGGGTGTAGCCGGCGTATCCGTTGGCTTCGAGCTCGTCTGCCAGCTCCGCACCGCCGGACTTCACGATCTCACCGTTGACGAAGACGTGCACGAAATCGGGCTTGATGTAGCGCAGGATGCGGGTGTAGTGCGTGATCAGCAGCACTCCGCCGTCCTCGCGTTCCTTGTACTTGTTGACGCCCTCGGACACCACGCGCAGCGCGTCGACGTCGAGACCGGAATCGGTCTCGTCCAGGATCGCAATCTTGGGCTTGAGCAGTCCCAGCTGCAGGATCTCGTGACGCTTCTTCTCGCCACCGGAGAAACCTTCGTTGACGTTGCGCTCGAGGAAGTTGGCCTCGATCTCCAGTTCGCTCATCGCGGTCTTGGCTTCCTTGACCCAGTGCCGCAGCTTGGGAGCTTCGCCGCGTACTGCGGTGGCGGCGGTGCGCAGGAAGTTCGACATCGAGACTCCCGGCACCTCCACCGGGTACTGCATCGCCAGGAACAGGCCGGCGCGGGCGCGCTCGTCGACGCTCATCTCGAGCACGTCTTCACCGTCGAGGGTGATGGTGCCGGAGGTGACGGTGTATTTCGGATGGCCTGCAATGGCGTACGACAAGGTGGACTTGCCGGAACCGTTGGGCCCCATGATCGCGTGCGTCTCGCCGGACTTCACGGTCAGATCGACACCCTTGAGGATGTTGATCGGCTCGGCGGACGAGTCGGTGTTGGCGACGCTGACGTGCAGGTCGCGGATTTCGAGTGTGGACATCAAAGTTCCTTTGTGCAGTCGAGAAAGGTTCGGGTGGACCTATGCGCCGGCGACGGCGAGTTCGGTCTCGATGGCGGCGTCGAGACGCTCGCGTACGGCGGGGACCGGAATCTTGTCGATGATCTCGTGGAAGAAACCGCGAACGACGAGTCGACGAGCGACCTCCTCCGAGATGCCGCGAGCACGCAGGTAGAACAGCTGCTCGTCGTCGAAGCGACCGGTCGCACTCGCGTGCCCGGCTCCGACGATCTCGCCGGTTTCGATTTCCAGGTTCGGCACCGAGTCGGCGCGAGCGCCGTCGGTGAGCACCAGATTTCGGTTCAGCTCGTACGTCTCGGTGCCCTCGGCCTCGGCACGAATCAGAACATCGCCGATCCATACGGTGTGCGCGTCGACGGTGCCGGGTCCGGTTTCGCCCTGCAGCGCGCCCTTGTACATGACATTGGACTTGCAGTGCGGTGCCGAGTGGTCGACGAGCAGTCGCTGCTCGAGGTGCTGGCCGGCGTCGGCGAAGTACACACCGAGCAGGTTCGCGTCGCCGCCGGGCGCGCTGTAGCGCACTGTCGGACTGATGCGGACCAGATCGCCGCCGAGACTGACGTTGTAGTGCCGCAACACGGAATCGCGACCGAGCAGCGCGTGATGCGCAGCCACGTGCACGGCGTCGGACTGCCAATCCTGGATCAGGACGACGTGCAGTTGCGAGCTGTCGCCCAGAACGAACTCGATGTTCTCGGCGTACGTTCCGCTCCCGCGCTGATCGATCACGACGGTCGCACGAGCGAACGTGCCGAGTCGAACCTGCACATGTCCGTAGGCGATGTGGTCGATACCGGGGCCGTCGATCGTGATCTCGATCGGATCGGCCACCTCGACCTCGTTCGGCACGGAGACGATAGTGGCCTCGGCGAACGCCGAGAATGCCTGAGCTGCAATGCGATCGGCCGGTACTCCGGCTTTGCCGAGGCGCTCGTCATCGCGTCCGACGGTTTCCACGACCACCGAGTCCGGCGCCCCGACGGTGACCTGAGCGGCCCCGTCGGCGACGGCGGAACCGTCGTGCAGGCCGCGGAGCCGACGCAGCGGCGTGAAGCGCCACAGCTCGTCACGGCCCGACGGCACCTCGAACGCATTCACGTCGTACGACGTGAACTGAGCGCCCTTGTTCGCGACAAGCTTCGACTTGTCTTCCTTGGCGGAATCGGGGTTCTCGGATGCCACGGCACCCATGACTCCGGTGAGGGGGTTGTTCACTTATCCGACCGACCCTTCCATCTGCAACTCGATGAGCCGGTTGAGCTCGAGCGCGTACTCCATCGGCAGTTCGCGAGCGATCGGCTCGACGAATCCGCGGACGACCATCGCCATCGCCTCGTCCTCGGTCATGCCGCGGCTCATCAGGTAGAACAGCTGATCGTCGCTGACCTTCGAGACCGTGGCCTCGTGACCCATCGACACGTCGTCCTCACGGATGTCGACGTACGGGTACGTGTCCGAACGGCTGATCGTGTCGACGAGCAACGCATCGCACTTGACCGTCGAGCGCGAACCGTGCGCACCCTTGTTGATCTGGATCAGACCGCGGTAGGACGTCCGTCCACCACCACGGGCGACGGACTTGCTGACAATGTTCGACGACGTGTGCGGCGCGAGGTGCAGCATCTTCGAGCCGGTGTCCTGGTGCTGGTCCGGGCCGGCGAACGCGACCGAGAGAACCTCGCCCTTGGCGTACTCACCGGTCATCCAGACGGCCGGGTACTTCATGGTGACCTTGGAGCCGATGTTGCCGTCGACCCACTCCATCGTTGCGCCTGCTTCTGCCTTGGCGCGCTTGGTGACGAGGTTGTAGACGTTGTTCGACCAGTTCTGGATGGTCGTGTAACGGCAACGGCCACCCTTCTTGACGATGATCTCGACCACGGCGGAGTGCAGCGAATCCGACTTGTAGATCGGGGCGGTGCAGCCCTCGACGTAGTGCACGTACGCACCCTCGTCGACGATGATCAGCGTCCGCTCGAACTGACCCATGTTCTCGGTGTTGATCCGGAAGTAGGCCTGCAGCGGAATGTCCACGTGGACGCCCGGCGGGATGTAGATGAACGATCCACCGGACCACACCGCGGTGTTCAGTGCGGAGAACTTGTTGTCGCCTGCGGGAATGACGGTGCCGAAGTACTCGCGGAACAGCTCCGGCTGCTCCTTGAGCGCGGTATCGGTGTCGAGGAACAACACGCCCTGCGCCTCGAGGTCCTCACGGATCGAGTGGTAGACGACCTCGGACTCGTACTGAGCGGCGACACCGGAGACCAGGCGCTGCTTCTCGGCTTCGGGGATGCCGAGCTTGTCGTACGTGTTCTTGATGTCCTCGGGCAGGTCTTCCCACGTCGCAGCCTGCTTCTCGCTGGAGCGCACGAAGTACTTGATGTTGTCGAAGTCGATGCCGTCGAGATTCGAACCCCAATTGGGCATCGGCTTGCGCTCGAACGTCTTGAGAGCCTTCAGGCGTGCCTCGAGCATCCACTCGGGCTCGCTCTTCTTCTGCGAGATGTCCCGAACGACAGCCTCGGAGAGGCCTCTCTTGGCGCTTTCACCGGCTACGTCCGAGTCGGCCCAGCCGTATCCGTACGTGCCGAGCGAGGCGATGGTCTCGTCCTGAGTCAGCGGCGCGGTGGGTGTCACCTGGTCTGGTGTGACGGTCATGCGGGCTCCTTCCGGAGGCTTGGGCGTTCTCCGACACGGGGCTGCGCGTCGGGAGTCTTCTTGTCGGAACTATCGGTGTTCGAGTACCGCGTCGGTGACAGCGGTACGTGCGTCGTGCAGGCGCAGTTGCCGTTGGCGATGGTCGCCAAACGCTGCACGTGTGTGCCGAGAATCTCTGCGAACGCGGACTGTTCCGCTTCGCACAGCTCCGGAAACTCCGAGGCGACGTGCGACACCGGGCAGTGGTGCTGGCAGATCTGCACACCGTTGCCCACCTGACGGGTGGTGGCAGAGAAGCCGGCCGCGCTGAACGCATCGGCGATTCGCTCTGCCGCATCCTCCACGGAGTGCGCATCGGACCCCGATGCCGGTTCGACGTCGGCCACGATGGTGTTCACGCGTTGCCGGGCGAACGTCTCGATGGCCGCGTCCCCGCCGATCTTGCGGAGCTGCCGCATTGCGGCACCGGCGAGATCGTCGTACGTGTGTCCGAGGCGGTTACGTCCGGCGGCAGTGAGCTGAAAACACTTGGCCGGTCGACCACGGCCACGCTGCCGCGCCCCTGCCGGGGTGGTGATGCGAGCCTCGCCGGCATCGATGAGCGCATCGAGATGACGCCGGACACCTGCCGCACTCAAACCCAGCCGCGTGCCGATGTCGGAGGCCGTGATGGGGCCCTCTTCCAGCAGTAGAGTGACAACTGCACCCCTGGTCTGTCCTTCGGGGAGCGAGGCCTGTCGAACCGACGGCGCGCCTGCGCCGGCGGTCGAGGAATCGACACTCCCCGGACGCGCGAACGTGCTTTCGGTTGTTTTCACAACACCAGTGTGACGGAATTGTTTTGCCTGGTCCACCAAGGGTGCCCTATGCCGGTCGCGATCCTCGTTCCATCTCGGCCGGGAGGACGGTGCGGGCGTCGGGCAAGAGCACAGCTACGCTCCCACTGTGTCATCGACCGACAGTGAGCAGAGTGCCGAACGCTCACGATTCACGGGCAGAGCACGTCGGCAAATCGGTACCGACGACTCGAGATCGGCGCTCGGACAGATTCTCCACCGATACGTGGTGGCCCCCGCACGCCGAGTCATCGGGCTCGAACCCACTCCGCCGGGTGGCGTGGTCGCCACCCTGCACGGAGACGAGCAGGAGGCGCCCGGGCTGAACCCGGCGGAGACGGTTCAGCTCAGGAACATCCGCCGTTTCGGTGCCGCGGGCGCACTGCTGATGGCGATCGGTGCCCTCGGCGCAGGCGCGCAACCGGTGCTGCAGAACCCCGTCTTCGGCGTTCGATTCCTCAGCCTGCCGTCGCGCATGGCCACCTCTGCCCTCACGGTCACGATGACCGGCACCGTCATCGTGGTGATCGCCTGGTTGCTGCTGGGCAGGTTCGCCCTCGGTCGAACGCGATCAGGAAACATTCCGCGGCGACTCACCAGATCCCAGATGGACCGCACTCTGCTGTTGTGGATTCTGCCGCTGTGTGTCGCGCCACCGATGTTCTCGCGTGACGTTTACTCGTATCTGGCGCAGAGCGAGATCACCGCGCGCGGGCTCGACCCCTACGAAGTCGGCCCCCAAACTGCACTCGGTGCGGACAACGTGCTGACCCGTACCGTTCCCAACATCTGGCGCGAAACTCCGGCACCCTACGGTCCGCTGTTTCTGTGGATGGGTCGCGGAATCACCTACCTGACCGGCGAGAACATCGTCGCCGGCATCTTTCTGCATCGCCTCCTCGCGCTGGCGGGCGTCGCGCTGATCGTCTGGGCTCTGCCGCGCCTGGCCCGTCGCTGCGGGGTGGCCTCGGTGAGTGCGCTCTGGCTCGGTGCCGCCAATCCGCTGCTGCTGTTCCATCTGGTTGCCGGAATTCACAACGAAGCCCTGATGATCGGTCTCATGCTCGCGGGCACCGAGCTCGCGCTGCGGGCCGTCGAACACTCAGGAGCGATGCGGAGGACCGACGTCGCCTTCCTCGTCGGCGGAGCGGCGCTGATTGCGCTGTCGTCGACGATCAAGATCCCTTCTCTGATCGCGCTCGGCTTCGTGGGAATGGCGCTGTCGAGGCGGTGGGGCGGGACCCTCCGATCCGTGGTGTATGTGGCAGTCCTCCTCGGCACGATCGCCGTCGCGGTCCAAGTCGCCGTCAGCCTGGGTAGCGGACTCGGATTCGGTTGGATCAACACTCTCGGGACAGCAGGCGTCGTACGCAGCTGGATGTCCATACCCACGATCCTCGGCCTGGGCACCGGATTCGTGGGAGTGCTGCTCGGCCTCGGCGACCACACCACCGCCGTGTTGGGACTCACTCGTCCTATCGCGGCCGTCGTCGCCGCCGTCATCGTCGTCCGCATGCTGGTCGCGGTTCTGCGGGGTCGACTGCATCCGGTCGGCGCACTCGGCGTGGCTCTGGGCGCGGTCGTACTGCTGTTTCCGGTGGTACAACCCTGGTATCTGTTGTGGGCGGTGATTCCGCTGGCAGCCTGGGCCACCACGCCGTCGTTCCGACGACCTGCGATCGCCTTCTCGTCTCTGGTCAGCGTCATCCTGATGCCGAACGGCAGTGAGTACTTGCCGTTCCAGATCGTCCAGGCCGCAGTGATGACGATCCTGACCATTGCGGTGCTGTATCTGTTGACACGAAACCGTATGCCGTGGCCCACACGCACCGGACCACCGGCACGCGACCGCGGGGCCGACGAATACGCTGAGTCCTCGTGATCTCCGGGACGTCGAAAGCGGCGCAACCTGTCGTACAGCTGAGCGACGTGCGCAAGTCGTACGACGGCGTCACCGCTGTCGACGGCCTCAGCCTCGATATCGGCCCCGGCGAAGTCTTGGCGCTCCTCGGCCCGAACGGTGCAGGCAAGACCACCACCGTCGAGATGTGCGAAGGCTTCGTCGTCCCCGACAGTGGTTCGGTCCGCGTCCTGGGGCTCGACCCCATCGAAGAGTCGGCGCAGCTGAGGCCGCGTATCGGCGTCATGCTCCAGGGCGGCGGCGCGTATCCCGGTTCCAAAGCCGGTGAGATGCTCGAGCTCGTTGCGTCGTACTCGGCCGATCCGCACGATCCGGCGTGGCTGCTCGACTGCCTCGGTCTGACCTCGGCTGTTCGCACCCCGTATCGGCGCCTCTCCGGCGGACAGCAGCAGCGACTCGCGCTGGCCTGCGCCATCGTCGGGCGTCCCGAACTGGTGTTTCTCGACGAACCGACTGCCGGTCTCGACGCGCAGGCGCGACTGCTGGTGTGGGAGCTGATCGACGCATTGCGGCGCGACGGTGTGGGCGTGCTGCTCACGACGCATCTCATGGACGAGGCCGAGCAGCTGGCGGATCGGCTGACGATCATCGACAACGGCCGTGTCGTGGCGTCGGGTTCACCGTCGGAACTGACCAAACAGGGCGCCGAGGGCCAACTGCGCTTCACCGCTCCCCCTGGTCTCGAACTGTCGATGCTCGACGCGGCGCTCCCCCCAGGGTACGTACCGTCGGAACCGACGCCCGGGTCCTACGTGGTGTCGGGTGTGATCGAGCCACAGATACTGGTGATCGTCACGTCCTGGTGCGCCCAGCAGGACGTCCTGGCCACCGAGTTGCAGGTCGATCAGCGCCGTCTCGAGGACGTGTTCCTCGAACTGACCGGTAGAGAATTGAGGAAGTGACGGTGCGCAGAGAAGCCCGGCTCGCCGACAACCGATTCGAGACAGGTCTGTTCGCGCCTCGTCCGCAACCGGCCTCGGCGTCGCGAATGCTGTTCGCGCAGACCCGCCTCGAACTGAAGTTGCTGCTACGCAACGGCGAACAGTTGCTGCTGACGATGTTCATCCCGATCACGTTGCTGATCGGTCTCACGCTGCTGCCGTTCGGCGCACTGGGCGACGACCGAGTTGCCCAGGTGGTGCCTGCGGTGATGATGGTGGCCATCATGTCGACGGCGTTCACCGGCCAAGCCATCGCGGTCGGTTTCGACCGCCGCTACGGCGCGCTGAAACGGCTCGGTGCCACACCGCTTCCGCGCTGGGGAATCATCGGCGGCAAATCCGCTGCCGTTGTGATCGTCGTGATCCTGCAGTCGATTCTGCTCGGCTCCATCGGCGTCGGCCTCGGTTGGCGTCCGAGCGCCACGGGCCTTGTGCTCGGTGCCTTGATCATCGCTCTGGGCACCGTCACGTTCGCGTCCATGGGATTGCTGCTGGGCGGCACGTTGCGGGCGGAGATCGTGTTGGCGCTGGCGAACATCGCCTGGTTCGTCATGCTCGGCATCGGCAGCGTGGTATTCGTCGACGATCAAATTCCCCAGGGCGTGCAGAACGTTGCTCGCATCGTTCCGTCCGGAGCGCTCGGTGAGGCACTGAGCCGAGGCGTCTCGTCGTCCTTCGACGTGTTCGGCGTGGTCGTGCTGCTGGTGTGGGCAGCGGTGTGCGGCACTCTGGCGGTCCGCACGTTCAAGTTCACCTGACGCAGCCTCACCACCCAACGACGCTGTGTAGTTGATCGGCGTTTACCATCGTGGTGTGCTGTACAGAGCGTTCTTGCGCGTCGTCGATCTCCTTCCTCTGCCGTCGCTTCGTGTGCAGCGAATTCTGGCGTTCATCGCGATAGTGACCCAGGGCGGCATCGCCGTCACCGGTGCAGTCGTGCGAGTGACCGGTTCAGGCCTCGGGTGCCCCACCTGGCCGCAGTGCTTTCCCGGCAGCTTCACTCCGGTCGGTGTATCCGAGGTCCCCGTGCTGCATCAGGCCGTGGAGTTCGGGAATCGACTCCTCACATTCGTGGTGGTGCTCGCGGCCGCCGCCATCGTCGTTGCGGTCACACGTGCACGGCGTCGTCGCGAGGTGCTGTTCTTTGCATGGCTGATGCCGCTGGGCACCGTCGTCCAGGCCGTGATCGGCGGATTCACCGTGTTGACCGGACTGCTGTGGTGGACGGTCGCAGTTCACCTCGTCGTCTCGATGGCCATGGTCTGGTTGGCCACTCTGCTGTACGCCAAGGTGGGCGAGAGCGACGCAGCATCCGAATCGACCCCCACTGTCCCGGCTGCGCTGCGCGCCCTCGTCGGACTGTCCGGAGTGGCCCTGACCGGTGTACTGGTCGCGGGCACAATGGTGACCGGGGCCGGTCCCCACGCAGGCGACAAGAGCATCGAAGAGCCGGTGCCCCGTCTCGGCATCGAGATCGTGACGCTCGTTCACGCTCATTCCCAGTTCTTGGTCGGCTACCTCGCCCTGTTGGTCGGGCTGGGATTCGCGCTGTACGCGGTGCGAGCGCCGAGTCCGGTCAAGCGTCGCCTGCACGTTCTGATCGCGCTGGTGCTGGCGCAGTCACTGATCGGACTGGTGCAGTACTTCACCGGCGTTCCGGCTGTGCTCGTCGCCTTTCACGTCGCAGGAGCGGGCGCGTGCACTGCTGCGACCGCAGCCGTCTGGGCTGCCTGCCGCACCCGTGGCCCGGTCGTGACGGACGAGATCGAGACCGTCGAGGACGTCGCAGTACGGTCGTGACGAGTGGTCCGGCTTCGAACAGGGTGGAGGGGCAGCCGACCTCCCCCTCAGATGGCCGACTGCCCCTCCACTGACTTCGACGCACCGGGTTCCGAGATGGTTCCCGCGGGATCGAACAAATTTCGGAGCGAATTTCGCTCAGACGATCGCCTGGTTGCGCGCCTTGGGGAACTTCTTCTGACGCGCCACCCAGCCGGCCATCTTCTCGTAATGGCCCGGAGCCGGGTTCACGGAGCTGACCAGCTCACGGTCCCATTCGGCCTCGGTCAGTTCGTCGAACTCGTCGACGACCGCTCGGGCAATGGCGTGGCTGGCAACAACCTGGTCACCGAGCACGCCATCGGCACCGACCATGGTGAGCCGTGTCCCGGCCCGGCCGATCGGCTGGATCACGACCTGAGCGGAGTTTCCGTGATCGGCGAGAAAACTCTTCACTGCCGCCAGCGTTCCCTTGGGGACATCGTTCGACGTGTTCTTCTCGATGCCCGCACTGTCGATTTCGGTAGCCATGCGGACACGATACCCAGGTTGTCCACCGTCCCTGCATCGACCCACCCACTCGTTACTGATCGGTAACTTCGGCCGATCGCCCTCGCCACGAACATCCGCGTGCCGAGGTGCTGATCGCCCGTGTAGAACGGTGTTCATGCGAGCCATTCGAATAGACAACACCGGCGGGCCCGAGGTCTTGACCGTCGTCGATCTCCCGGTTCCGACACCGGGAGCTGGTCAAATCCTGGTCCGGACCGATGCCATCGGAATCAACTACATCGACACCTACTTCCGCAGCGGCCTGTACCCGCGTGCGTTGCCGTACGTTCCCGGCGACGAAGGGTCGGGCGTGATCGACCAGATCGGCTCGGACGTCACCGACTTCGCTCCAGGAGATCGCGTCGCCTGGGCCGCGGCACCCGGTAGCTATGCCGAATACGTGCTGGTCGACGCCTCGTCGGCCATCTCGGTTCCCGACGGCGTTCCGGCGGATCAGGCCGCGTCGGCGCTGCTGCAGGGCATGACGGCGCACTATCTGATCGAATCCACTTACCCCGCTCAGCGGGGTGACACCGTGCTCGTCCACGCCGGGGCGGGTGGCGTCGGATTGCTCCTGACGCAGCTGGCGGTGGCCAAAGGCGTGAACGTGATCACGACGGTATCGACGGACGCGAAGGCCGAACTCTCGAAACGGACCGGCGCAGCGCACGTGCTCCGGTACGACGACGACATCGCCGCACGCGTTCGCGACATCACCGACGGCGAAGGAGTGCACGCGGTGTACGACGGCGTCGGTGCGGACACGTTCGAGGCCAGTTTGGCGTCGCTTCGGATCAGGGGCACGCTGGCCCTGTTCGGTGCCGCCAGCGGGCCGGTGCCGCCCCTTGATCCGCAGCGTCTCAACGGCGCGGGTTCGCTGTTCCTCACCAGGCCCACGCTCGCGCATCACATACGGGACCGAGCCGAACTGGAGTGGCGGGCCGGTGACGTGTTCGCAGCGATGGCGAGTGGAACGCTCACGGTCCAGGTGGGTGCGCGCTATGCCCTCGAGGACGCGGCGCAGGCCCATATCGATCTCGAGTCACGCAAGACGACCGGGTCCATCGTTCTGGTTCCCTGATCCGACTCTCGGCGGACGCTCGCTCAGGAGAAGATCTGGGCGAGCGTGTGCCAGCCGAGCACCGAGTCCACGGCAAGGCCACAGAACACCAGGGCCAGGTACTCGTTGGACAGGATGAACAACTTCAGCGGTTTGACCGGAGTTCCGGCTCGAACTCCCGCGTACAGGCGATGAGCGACGACGAGAAACCATGCTCCGGAGGCCACGGCGACGACGGCATAGATGACGCCCGAGCCCGGTGCCAGGGCCAGCGTGGCAGCCACGGTCGCCCATGCGTACAGCACGATGTGCTTGGTGACCTTGGTTTCCGAGGCGACTGCCGGCAGCATCGGCACGTTCGCGGCCTGATAGTCCTCCTTGTAGCGCAACATCAGCGCCCAGGTGTGCGGCGGTGTCCACAGGAAGATGACCAGGAACATCACCAGCGCCTGCCAGCCGATCGTTCCGGTCACAGCGGACCAGCCGATCATCACCGGCATGCATCCGGCCGCGCCGCCCCACACCACGTTCTGTGAGGTGCGCCGCTTGAGGATCAGGGTGTAGACGAAAATGTAGAAGCAGATCGTCACGACCGCGAGCACGCCGCTGAGCAGGTTCGTGGTGGCCCACAACCAGAAGAACGAGAACACACCGAGCACGAGCCCGAAGACCAGAGCGTGCGACACCGGCATGGCACCGCGGGCCAGCGGGCGCTTCTCGGTGCGCTTCATCACCTTGTCGATGTCGGCGTCGACCACCATGTTCAGGGTGTTCGCACTGGCCGCGGCCAGCATGCCACCGAAGAGCGTGGTGAGGATCAGCCATGGATCGACATGACCGCGGTCGGCCAACAGCATCGCGGGGATGGTTGTCACCAGAAGAAGTTCGATGACGCGAGGCTTCGTCAGCGCGACATACGCAAGGAGGAGAGCGAACGCTCGACGCGGGGCGGACGTCACCGGTGCGGCCTGCGCGGACTCACCCTGATCGTCGGCTCCGAATCCGGGGCCGCCGGCGAATCCGTGTCCGCCCGGCTGCTGCCCAATTCGCACTGCGTCTCCTTGCACGACTGTCATTCTCTGGCGCTGGGCCACTTGCTCGCGCGCCACCGGCACACGGGTTCACTCTGCACGACGACCATGGACGCCAGCGCGCACGTCAGGTCGCCACGATCCGAAAAACCTGGCTCCGAATCCGACGCACGTGCACCTACTACAGACGATGGTAGACGGCAGGGTTTGCACCTCCAATTCGCAGGGCACCCAAAGTGGGGAAATACGTCGTCTGCGAGTAACCCGCGCGCAATCGGCCGGGGGAAGGCACGACAGTAGGGTCGGACAGAACTAGGCTGGTGGAGGACGTCCTTCGGCACCGACCATGTGCGCGCTCAACGCAGGCGCACGGCAGTCGCGGCCGAGCGACGAATTCCACAGAGCCACAACTCGAACGAATGTCAGGAGATTTCTGCTCGTGTCGATCACAGACGATATTGACGTCCTCACCACGGCGCACCACCCGAGCGACTGGACGGACCTGGACACCCGAGCGGTCGACACCGTTCGCGTTCTGGCAGCGGACGCAGTGCAGAAGGTCGGCAACGGCCACCCCGGAACCGCGATGAGCCTGGCTCCCCTCGCCTACACCCTCTTTCAGCGCACCATGCGCCACGATCCCACCGATACGCACTGGATCGGGCGCGACCGGTTCGTGCTCTCGTGCGGACACTCGAGCCTGACGCTGTACCTGCAGCTGTACTTGGGCGGCTTCGGCCTCGAGCTCTCCGATATCGAGGCGCTGCGTACCTACAAGTCGAAGACTCCCGGGCACCCGGAGTTCCGTCACACCGACGGCGTCGAGATCACCACCGGCCCGCTCGGTCAGGGACTCGCCTCCGCCGTCGGCATGGCGATGGCGGCACGCCGCGAGCGCGGACTGTTCGATCCCGAGCCCGCTCTCGGTGAGAGCCCGTTCGATCACTACATCTACGTGATCGCCTCCGACGGCGACATCGAAGAAGGCGTCACCTCCGAGGCTTCGTCCCTCGCGGGCACTCAGCAGCTCGGCAACCTGATCCTGTTCTACGACGACAACAAGATCTCGATCGAGCACTCGACCGATATCGCTCTCTCCGAGAACACGGCTGCCCGTTACGAGGCCTACGGCTGGCACGTGCAGGTGGTCGAGGGCGGCGAGAACGTCACCGCGATCGAAGAGGCAATCGAAGCAGCCAAGGCCGTCACCGACAAGCCGTCGATCATCGTGCTGCGCACCATCATCGGCTTCCCGGCCCCCACCATGATGAACACCGGCGCCGTCCACGGAGCTGCACTCGGCGACGAAGAGATCGCCAAGGTCAAGCAGGCACTCGATTTCGACCCCGCCAAGACCTTCGAGGTCACCGACGAGGTGATCGGGCACACCCGCAAGCTGCAGGAACGTGGCCGTGCGGCCCACACCGAGTGGACCACCCAGTTCGACGCGTGGGCTGCACGCGAGCCCGAGCGCAAGAAGCTGCTGGATCGCCTCACCCAGGGCACGTTGCCCGAGAACTGGACCGATGTTCTCCCCACCTGGGAGCCCGGCAGCAAGGCCGTCGCCACACGTGCGGCGTCGGGCGAGGTCCTCAATGCCGTCGGACCTGTTCTGCCCGAACTGTGGGGCGGCTCCGCCGACCTCGCAGGCAGCAACAACACCACCATCAAGGGTGCCAAGTCCTTCGGCCCCACGTCGATCTCCACCGACGACTGGGACGCCGAGCCCTACGGCCGCACGCTGCACTTCGGCATTCGTGAGCACGCGATGGGTGCCATCCTGTCGGGCATCGTCATGCACGGACCGACCCGTGCCTACGGCGGAACGTTCATGCAGTTCAGCGACTACATGCGACCTGCCGTTCGGCTCGCATCCCTGATGGACATCGATCCCATCTACGTGTGGACCCACGATTCCATCGGCCTGGGCGAGGACGGCCCGACGCATCAGCCGGTCGAGCACCTCGCCGCACTGCGGGCGATCCCCAACCTGTCGGTCGTGCGTCCGGGTGACGCCAACGAAACCGCCTTCGCGTGGCAGGCAGTGCTGGCCAAGTCCAGCAGCAGCGGACCCGTCGGTCTCGCCCTGACGCGTCAGGGCATCCCGATCCTCGACGGCACCAGCTTCGAGGGCGTCTCGAAGGGTGGATACATCCTCGTCGAGTCGTCCAAGGCGACACCGGACGTCGTGTTGATCGGTACCGGCTCGGAGCTGCAGTACGCAGTCGAAGCGCAGAAGCAGCTCGAGGCCCAGGGCATTGCTGCCCGTGTCGTCTCGATGCCGTGTGTCGAGTGGTTCGAGAGCCAGGATCAGAACTACCGCGACCAGGTCATCCCGCCGACCGTCAAGGCGCGCGTGTCGATCGAAGCAGGCATCGCCATGCCGTGGTGGAAGATCGTCGGCGGTTTCGGCGAAATCATCTCGCTCGAGCACTACGGCGAATCTGCCGATGCTGCAACACTTTTCCGTGAGTTCGGCTTCACCGCCGAGGCCGTCACCGCAGCCGCTCAGCGCTCCATCACCAACGTGAAGGGATAATCCATGACCCAGAACAAGAATCTCGCAGAGCTCTCCGCAGCAGGTATCTCGGTATGGCTGGACGACCTCTCTCGTGACCGCATCCGCTCGGGCAACCTGAAGGACCTCATCGACACCAAGAGCGTCGTGGGCGTCACGACCAACCCGTCGATCTTCCAGGCCGCCCTGAGCAAGGGCGACGCCTACGACGAGCAGGTCACCAAGCTGGCCGGCGAAGGTGCCGACGTCGAGACCACGATCCGCACCGTCACCACGGACGATGTCCGTGAGGCGTGCGACATCCTGATGCCCCAGTACGAGGCCAGCGCAGGCGTCGACGGACGCGTATCCATCGAGGTCGATCCCCGCATGGCCCACGACGCGGACAAGACGTACGAGCAGGCCGTCGAACTCTGGAAGATCGTCGACCGACCCAATCTGCTGATCAAGATTCCGGCGACCGAAGAAGGCATCCCTGCCATCGCCAAGGTGGTCGGTGAAGGTATCAGTGTCAACGTGACGCTCATCTTCTCCGTCGAGCGGTACGAGCTGGTGATGAACGCCTACCTCGAAGGTCTGGAGGCCGCGCGTGCTGCCGGTCACGATCTCGACAAGATCCACTCGGTGGCGTCGTTCTTCGTATCCCGCGTCGACAGCGAGATCGATTCCAGGCTCGACGCGATCGGCACGCCGGACGCCGAAGAGCTCAAGGGCAAGGCCGCTCTGGCCAACGCGCGTCTCGCCTACGTGGCGTACCAGCAGGTCTTCGAGGTCGCTCCTCGGTTCCGCGAGCTCGTCGGTAGCGGCGCGCGTCCGCAACGGCCGCTGTGGGCCTCGACGGGTGTCAAGTCCGACGCCTACCCCGACACGATGTACGTCACCGAGTTGGTCTCTCCCAACACCGTGAACACCATGCCGGAGAAGACGATGGACGCGGTTGCCGATCACGGCGAGATCGTCGGCGATACCGTTTCGGGCAAGGGACCGGAATCGCAGGAGATCTTCGATCGCATCTCGGCTCTCGGGATCGACATCACCGATGTCTTCCTGACGTTGGAGAACGAAGGCGTGCAGAAGTTCGAGTCGGCCTGGAACGAATTGCTCGAGGCCACCGGAGAGCAGCTGCGCCAAGCGGGTCAGAAGAGCTGACCGACTGTGCCCACCGCAGAAACCGAACCTCTCCATTCAGCGGATTGGCTCAACCCACTCCGCGACGCGCGAGACAAGCGGCTCCCCCGCATTGCGGGCCCGTGCAGCATGGTCATCTTCGGAGTGACCGGCGATCTCGCTCGTAAGAAGCTCATGCCTGCGGTGTACGACCTGGCGAACCGGGGGCTGCTACCCCCCGGTTTCGCCTTGGTCGGGTTCGCCCGGCGGGAATGGCAGAACCAGGATTTCGCACAGATCGTGCACGATTCCGTTCGTGATCACGCGCGAACTCCGTTCAGCGAAGAGGTATGGAACACCCTCGCCGAGGGGTTCCGATTCGTTCAAGGTTCGTTCGACGACGACGATGCCTTCGACGAGCTCTCACGAACTCTGACCGAGTTGGACGAAACCCGCGGCACCGGGGGCAACCACGCCTTCTACCTGTCCATCCCGCCCAGCGCGTTTCCCGTTGTGCTCGAGCAACTGTCGCGTTCCGGTCTGGCTCAGAGCCAGGACGGGAATTGGCGACGGGTGGTCATCGAGAAGCCGTTCGGCCACGACCTGCAGAGTGCGAAAGAACTCAATGCGATCGTGAATCGAGTGTTTCCCGAGGACACCGTGTTCCGCATCGATCACTACCTGGGCAAGGAGACAGTGCAGAACATTCTGGCATTGCGCTTCGCGAACCAGTTGTTCGATCCGATCTGGAATGCACACTACGTCGACCACGTTCAGATCACGATGGCCGAGGACATCGGATTGGGCGGTCGCGCAGGGTATTACGACGGCATCGGTGCAGCCCGCGACGTCATCCAGAATCACCTTCTCCAGCTACTCGCCATCACGGCGATGGAGGAGCCGGTCAGCTTCAACCCCAAGGAGCTGCAGTCCGAGAAGATCAAGGTGCTCTCGGCCACGAAACTCGCCGAGCCGCTCGATCGGACGTCCGCCCGCGGTCAGTACTCCGCGGGGTGGCAGGGCAGCCAGAAGGTGAAGGGGCTCAAGGAGGAAGAGGGTTTCGACTCCGAGTCCAACACCGAAACCTACGCGGCCATCACCCTCGAGGTCGACACTCGACGGTGGGGTGGAGTGCCGTTCTATCTCCGCACCGGCAAGGCACTCGGTCGTCGAGTCACCGAGATCGCGATGGTGTTCAAGCGCGCACCACACCTTCCCTTCGACGCCACGATGACCGAGGAGCTCGGCCAGAATGCGCTGGTCATTCGAGTTCAGCCGGACGAGGGTGTGACCATGCGGTTCGGCTCCAAGGTTCCCGGATCGGGCATGCAGGTGCGCGACGTCAGCATGGACTTCAGCTACGGGCAGGCATTCACGGAATCCTCGCCGGAAGCGTACGAGCGTCTCATTCTCGACGTGTTGCTCGGTGAGCCTTCGCTCTTCCCCGTCAACGCCGAGGTCGAACTGTCGTGGAAGATTCTCGATCCGATTCTCGACTTCTGGGCCTCGGGCGGAACCGCGGAACCGTACGAGGCCGGAACCTGGGGTCCCTCCTCGGGTGACGAGATGATGCAGCGCACCGGACGCGAATGGAGAATGCCGTGATTGTCGACATCCCCGCCACGACGACGGCCGAGGTCGGCAAGAAGTTGGTGGAGGTTCGCGAGGCAGGCGGTGCGGTGACCATCGGCCGCGTGTTGACGTTGATCGTCGCCAGTCGCGATCCGGCGAAAGCCGAACGGGCGATCGACGCAGCGAACGAAGCGAGCCGCGAGCATCCGTGCCGCGTGATCGTGCTCATCCACGGCGACCGATCGGCCGAGTCGAGCCTCGACGCACAGATCCGCGTCGGGGGTGACGCCGGTGCGTCGGAGGTCGTGGTGCTGCGTCTCAACGGCGAACTCGCTGATCACGAACACAGTGTGGTGATCCCGTTCCTGCTGCCCGACACTCCGATCGTGGCGTGGTGGCCGGACGAAGCACCGGCCGTTCCAGCAAAGGACCCGCTGGGACGCTTGGCAATTCGACGGATCACCGATGCCACGAATTCGCCCGACACTACAGCTGCGATCAAGGGACGGCTGAGCAGCTACACCGAGGGCGACACCGATCTCTCCTGGAGTCGCATCACGTACTGGCGCGGTCTGTTGGCCACGGCCCTGGACCAGGCTCCGTTCGAGGCCGTCGTCTCGGCCACGGTGTCGGGACTGGCAGAGGAGCCGGCACTCGACATCTTGGCCGGTTGGCTTGCCGCGAAACTCGACGTGCCGGTGTATCGCCGCGCGGGTGAGCTGAAAGTGGAGCTGATCAGAGAGAGCAGCAGTATCTCGCTGACGCGTCCGCAGACCGGGAAGACCGCAACGTTACGGCGCACCGGCCAGCCCGACGCCGAAGTCGCACTGGCACGGCGCAACACGCGAGAGTGCCTGGCCGAGGAACTGCGCCGACTCGACACCGACGAGATCTACGAGCTTGCCCTGCACGGACTGTCGAAAGTGAGCTATGAGTAAGACATCGATCCTTCAGTACCTGGACGCGCAGGCGTTGGTCGATGCCGCGCGATCTCGCTTCGTCGAGGTCGTCACCGCCGCGCAGGCCGAGCGAGGCTCGGCTTCGGTGGTGCTCACCGGCGGTGGCACGGGCATTGCGTTACTGGAAGCGCTGCGCCACGATTCCGGATCGATCGACTGGGGCAAGGTCGACATCTACTTCGGCGACGAGCGCTTCCTGCCCTCGGGTGACCCGGAGCGCAACGAGGTTCAGGCCGCCGAGGCACTGCTGGATCACGTCGACGTTCATCCTGATCGAGTCTTTCGAATGGCTGCGTCCGACGGGCCACACGGGAGCGACCCCGAGGTGGCCGCAGCGACGTATGCGCAGATCCTGCATTCTCGCTCCGAGGGAGAGCCGACACCGGCATTCGACATCCACCTGTTGGGTATGGGAGGCGAGGGTCATATCAACTCGCTGTTCCCCCATACGGATGCCGTGCGCGAAGAGCATCGCTATGTCGTTGCCGTCGAAGACTCCCCCAAGCCCCCACCGGTTCGCATCACGCTCACGCTGCCCGCGGTTCGCCGCGCACAGCACGTGTGGCTGCTCGTATCCGGGGCGAACAAGGCCGACGCTGTCGCAGCCGCGGTGGGTGGGGCCGATTCGGACGAGGTCCCGTCGGCCGGCGCACTGGGTACCGAATCGACCGTGTGGTTCCTCGACTCCGGCGCAGCCTCCAAGCTGGACACCGTCTGATCCCCCACGACTAGTCGGTCTCGGCAACGTCGGGGTCACGTCCCTGCCGCTCGCCGTCGTTGTAGCCGGCGTCCCAGGCACGTCCTGGTTCCGGGTGACCGATCCGCCTACCGCTGGTGCGGTAGGCGGATCCGTCGCGCCAGGCATCGGTGTCGTTGCTGCACTGCCTCATACATCGTTGGACGCGAGCGGATACCCACCGGTTCCTCGCCCCTCGTGCGCGTTTTGCGCGTTCAGGACTACGCAAAACGCGCACGAGGGCGGAGCCCGAGGCTAGCCGCTGTTCCGCAGTGCCGTCGCGAGGCCGTTCATCGTCAGCAGGATGCCGCGCTTGACGCGTTCGTCGTCGTCACCGTTGCGATAGCGTCGCAACATCTCGACCTGCATCTGATTCAGCGGTTCCAGGTAGGGGAACCGGTTGTGCACCGAGCGCTCGAGCGACGGGTTGTCTTCCAACAGACGACTGTGGCCGGTGATCTTCAGATACATCCGGACGGTGGTGGCGTGTTCGGCCTCGATCATGCCGAAGATCCGCGCCCGTAGGTCTGCGTCGGGCACCAGTTCGGCGTACCGGGCCGCGATCCCCAGATCGGACTTGGCCATCACCTGCGCGAGGTTGGACAGGACGGTCTGGAAGAACGGCCACTTGCGGTACAGATCCGACAGCACCTCGAGTTTGCCGTCGTCGTCGCCTACCCACTCCTCGAACGCAGAACCGGTGCCGTACCAACCGGGCAGCATGACGCGGCACTGACTCCACGACATCACCCATGGGATCGCTCGGAGGTCGTACACCGAGTTCGTGGGCTTCCGTGACGCAGGCCGCGAGCCGATGTTGAGCTCACCGACCTCGGCGACCGGCGTCGAGGTGCGGAAGTACTCGACGAATCCGGGCTCCTCGTGCACCAGACGGCCGTATGCCGCGCGGGCTTTCGCGGCGAGATCGTCCAGAATGTCGTAGGCAGCCTCCGCGCCGTCACCCAGGCCCTCGACATCGAGGAGAGTCGATTCCAGGGTTCCCGCGACGAGGGATTCGAGGTTGCGGCGCGCCATGGACGGTTCGGCGTACTTCGCCGCGATGATCTCACCCTGCTCGGTGAGTCGAAGCGATCCCTGCACCACGCCGGGCGGCTGCGCCAGAATGGCGTCGTAGCTGGGACCGCCGCCGCGGCCGACCGTGCCGCCGCGACCGTGGAAGAGCCGCAGCCGAATACCCGTTTTGCGTGATGCCTCGAGCAGATCCAGCTCGGCGCGATACAGGGCCCAGTTGGCTGCGAGATACCCGCCGTCCTTGTTCGAGTCCGAGTACCCGAGCATGACTTCCTGATTCATGCCGCGCCCGGCCACCAGAGCGCGGTAGATGGGAACGTCGAGGGTGGCGAGCAACGTCGCTGCGCCCTGCTGAAGATCCTCGATGGTCTCGAACAGCGGCACCACACCCACCGTGGACGTAGGCGACGCCCCATCGGTGCCGGGGTCGAAGATGCCGGCTTCTTTGAGCAGCAAGGCAGCCTCGAGCATGTCACTGACCGACTGACACATGCTGATGATGTAGTTCTGGATCGTGTCGGGTCCCAGGTGGTCGATGGCTTCCTTGGCTGCCCTGACGATGCCCAGTTCCTTGGTGGCGAGTTCACTGAGCTGCGCATTGGGGCCGATGAGCGGGCGCCGAGTGGCGAGTTCCTGCGACAGTACGGAGACCCGTTCATCCTCCCCGAGGGACATGTAGTCCGGGTGTACACCGGCCCACGCCAGCAGCTCGGCGACCACTTCCTCGTGTGTCTCGGAGTTCTGCCGCATGTCCAGAGCCTGCAGATGGAATCCGAACGTCTCGACCGATTGCCTGAGCCGGAGCAGGCGATCGTCGGCGATCAATCCGTCTCCGTCGGCCCGCAGGGCGCGATCGATGACGTCGAGGTCGTCGAGAATGTCTTGTGGACCGTTGTATTTCTTCGCTCCGAGGTCGATGCCGGACACCGGAACCGCGTCGAGCACAGCACGAGCGGTGGCAGTCAGTCTGGCCCGGATACCGACGACGGCTACCCGGTACGGCTCGTCCGCCCGCCGATCGTCCGGTTCCGCCGATGCACCGGCCAGAGCCGTCAGCTCCTCGGTCACGTCGACCAGACGCGCAGACATGGACAGTTCCTTCTCCAGCGCCACCAATTCGTCCAGATAGTGCTCGAAGGCGACGTAGCCCGCCTGGTGCGTCGCGGTGTGCACCACTTCTCCGGTGACGTTCGGGTTGCCGTCTCGATCGCCGCCGATCCACGATCCCGGGCGAAGGATGGGGCGGGGCAGCAGGTCGTCCTCGGGCCACCGTGCTCGCAGCGCTGCGCGCACATCGGCATTGAGGGCCGGCATGACGTCGAACAGCGAGGACTCGAAATAGCGAAGGCCGACTTCGATTTCGTCCTGAATTCGCAAGCGCGACAACCGAATCAGAGCGGTCTCCCACAGGGTCAGCACTTGCCGTCGAATCTGCACGTCGATGACGACCAATTCCTTCGTCGCGCTCGCAGCCTTGCCCTCGAGAGCTGCCGTGGCCACATCGCGCCGGCGCATCAGTTCGGTGATCTTCGACTGCACGTCGAAGACGGTCCGTCGGCGTGTTTCGGTGGGATGGGCGGTGATGACAGGAGCCACCAACGCATCGGTCAACGCCGCGGCCACCTGCTCGCGCGTCGGGGCCGCAGCATCGATCTTCAGCCATGTTGCGTCGAGACTGCTGTTCTGTGGCGGATCCTCGCGATCGAGGTGGATCGCACGACGACGTTCGCGGTGCAGATCCTCGGCGAGGTTGGCCAGGAGCGAGAAATGACTGAAGGCTCTGATGAGCGGAACCGCTTGCACCACTTCCACATCGGTGTACCGACCGACCGAGTCGTCACGCTCTATCTCGGACCTGCGAACCGCGAAGGATTCGACTCGCGCCGCTTCGATCAGCTCGAAAACGTCGTCGCCCTCGTGCTCACGAATGATCTCACCCAGGATGCCGCCGAGGTAGCGGATGTCCTCACGGAGAGGCTCGGTCAACTCTCGACCCTGAGCTGTCGGTGGGACGAAGGCTGGGGAACCGACTGACTCGTAGGAGGATTCGCTCATCCACCCAGTATCGTCGCTTCGTCACCAACTCGCACTCGGAGCCGAAGTGGATCAGGTGTACTTGATCTCCAGGCCGATTCCGAGGATCGCGATGAGCCAGATCAGGCCGGTGAACACTGTCAGACGATCCAGGTTCTTCTCGACGACCGTGGAACCGGACAGGCTGGACTGCACTCCGCCACCGAACAGACTGGACAATCCGCCACCCTTGCCGCGATGCAGCAGGATCAGCAAGATCAACGCCAGACTGGTGATGACCAGCAGAATATCCAGAAACAGATCCATGTCCACCTCAAACTCGATTCGATGCCTCCAGCAGCCTACCTGGCCCCACGAACGGCTTCGGACACCCCGCCGAAGCGAGGTGTCCGAAAATCGTTCGGTCGGCGTTGCCGATGACCGATCAGGGCAGGGGTCCACCTGCGGCGATAGCCGACAGCGTGGCGAATTCGTCCGCCTTGAGCGACGCTCCCCCGACCAGGGCACCGTCGACATCGGGCTGGCCGACGATCTCGCCGACGTTCTTGGCGTTGACCGAGCCGCCGTACAGCACCCGCACGCCCGCCGCGACGTCGTCCGAGGACAGTGCCTTCAGTTCCTCGCGAATCGCCCCGCACACTTCCTGGGCGTCCGATGCCGACGCGACCCGACCGGTGCCGATCGCCCACACCGGCTCGTAGGCGATGACGACCTTGGAGATGTCGTCGGCCGACAGGCCGCTGAGCGAACCACGCAACTGAGCCACGTTGTAGGCCACGTGCTCGCCGGCTTCGCGGATGTTCAGCCCCTCACCGATGCAGACGATCGGGGTGAGGCCGTTCTTCAGCGCCGCCTTCGTCTTGGCCAGCACGACGGCGTCGTCCTCGCTGTGCAGAGTGCGCCGCTCGGAGTGACCCACCACTACGAAGGTGCATCCCAACTTGGCCAGCATCGAACCGCTGATCTCGCCGGTGAACGCACCCTTGTCCTCTGACGACACGTCTTGCGCACCGTAGGTGAGCAGCAGTTTGTCGCCCTCGACCAGCGTCTGCACACTGCGAATGTCGGTGAACGGAGGGATCACCGTCACGTCGACCTTGTCGAAGTACTTCTCGGGCAACGAGAAAGCGATCTTCTGCACCAGCGAAATGGCTTCGAGGTGGTTGAGGTTCATCTTCCAGTTGCCCGCGATGAGCGGCTTACGTGCCATGCGTCATGCCTCCAGGACCGATAGACCGGGGAGCTGCTTGCCTTCGAGGTACTCGAGGGATGCACCGCCTCCGGTGGAGATGTGCGAGAAGCCGTCGTCGGGCAACCCGAGGGTGCGCACGGCCGCCGCGGAGTCGCCGCCGCCGACCACGCTGAACGCGCCCTTCTCGGTGGCTCCGATGATCGCTTCCGCAATGCCCTTGGTGCCGGCCGAGAACTTGTCGAACTCGAACACGCCGGCCGGTCCGTTCCAGAAGACGGTCTTGGCGTTCGAGAGCACGACCGCAAAACGACTGACCGAGTCCGGACCGATGTCCAGACCCATCCAGCCGTCCGGAATCTCGGAGGCCTTCACGGTCTTCGCCTCGGCATCCGCCGCGAACTTGTCTCCCACGACGATGTCGACAGGAAGGTGGATCACGTCACCGAAGCGCTCGAGCAAATCCTTGCAGACACCGATCTGATCCTCCTGAAGAAGCGAGTTTCCAACCGAATAACCCTGTGCCGCAAGGAAAGTGAAGGCCATGCCGCCGCCGATCACCAGGGTGTCGACCTTGGGAGCCAACGCCTCGATGACGCCGAGCTTGTCCGAGACCTTGGAGCCGCCGAGCACCACCGCGTACGGACGTGCCGCATCCTCGGTGAGCTTGGCCAGCACCTCGACCTCGGCAGCGACGAGGGTGCCCGCGTAATGCGGCAGCAACTGCGCCACGTCGTAGACCGACGCCTGCTTGCGGTGCACGACGCCGAATCCGTCGGAGACGAATGCCGCGTCGTCGCCGGCCAGCGCGACGAGCTCACGAGCCAGAGCAGCTCGCTCGGACTCGTCCTTGCTGGTCTCGCGCGGATCGAAGCGAATGTTCTCGAGCAGCAGCACGTCGCCGTCGGTCAGGCCCTCGGCGCGAGCCTCGGCGTCCTGACCCACCACGTCGCCTGCGAGCTGAACGTGGCGTCCGAGCAGCTCGCCGAGCTTCGCTGCGACCGGAGCCAGGCTGTACTTCGCGTCGGGCTTGCCGTCGGGACGACCGAGATGGGCGGTGACGATGACCTTGGCACCCGCCTCGACCAGTGCTCGGAGAGTCGGGATCGACGCCTGGATACGGCCGGGATCGGTGATCGTGCCGTCCTCGAGCGGGACGTTGAAGTCCGATCGCACGAGGACGCCACGGCCTTCGACACCGGCATCGAGCAGATCCTGCAGTGTCTTGACAGCCATCGGTGTCAGAGGGACTTGCCGACGAGACCGATGAGGTCGGCGAGGCGGTTGGAGTAGCCCCACTCGTTGTCGTACCAGGAGACGATCTTGACCTGGTCGTCGATGACCTTCGTCAGCGGCGCGTCGAAGATCGACGAGTGCGGGTCGGTGACGATGTCCGAGGACACGATCGGATCGGTGTTGTACTTCAGGATGCCCTTCAGCGGGCCTTCCGCAGCTGCCTTCATCGCGGCGTTGATGTCGTCCGCGCTGGCCTTCTTCTTCAGCAGAGCGGTCAGGTCGGTGACCGAGCCGGTGGGGATCGGCACCCGGAGTGCGTAGCCGTCGAGCTTGCCGAGCAGCTGCGGGAGAACCAGGCCGATGGCCTTGGCTGCACCGGTACCGGTGGGGACGACGTTGAGCGCTGCAGCGCGGGCGCGACGCAGATCGCTGTGCGGGCCGTCCTGCAGGTTCTGATCCTGCGTGTACGCGTGGATCGTGGTCATCAGGCCCGAGACGATGCCGAACTCGTCATCGAGAACCTTGGCGATGGGGCCGAGGCAGTTGGTGGTGCACGACGCGTTGGAGATGATGTTCTGGCTGCCGTCGTACTTGTCGTCGTTGACGCCCATCACGATGGTGATGTCCTCACCCTTGGCGGGCGCGGAGATGATGACCTTCTTGGCACCGGCGTCGATGTGGCCCTGTGCCTTCGCAGCGTCGGTGAAGATGCCGGTCGATTCGACGACGACGTCGACGCCCAGGTCACCCCACGGAAGTGCGGACGGGCCCTCGCGCAGCGACAGCGCCTTGATCTTCTGTCCGCCGACGACGATGGTGTCCTCGCCCTCGAGCGAGACATCGTGCGGCAAGCGGCCCAGAATCGAGTCGTACTTGAGCAGGTGTGCGAGCGATGCGTTGTCGGTCAGGTCGTTGACAGCAACGATTTCGATGTCGGTGGTACCGAGCGCCTTCTGCGCGTCGACAGCCCTGAAGAAGTTACGCCCGATGCGGCCGAAGCCGTTGACGCCTACCCGGATCGTCACTGTTCGCTCCTAAAAGTTGTGAAAACAGATGTCTGGTCATGCCTGCATGCGGGGTGCCACACGCGGTTCCCACCCTAGTGTGCGCGCAGGCAGAGCGCGCGCATCACTCGTCGGAGGCGGTCAGGCCTCGTCGAGCAGTTCCGCGGTGACCGCGGACTCGGTGTCCGGAATGCCGGTTTCCTTCGCCTTGCGGTCGGCCATGGACAGCAGACGTCGGATTCGGCCCGCCACCGCGTCTTTCGTCATCGGCGGGTCGGCCAACTGCCCGAGTTCTTCCAAGGAAGCCTGGCGATGCTGTACTCGGAGCGAACCCGCAGCAGCAAGATGATCCGGCACGTCCTCACCGAGGATGTTCAGGGCTCGCTCGACCCGCGCTGCGGCGGCAACGGCCGCCCGCGCCGAGCGCCGGAGGTTGGCGTCGTCGAAATTGGCGAGTCGGTTCGCCGTGGCTCGCACCTCGCGCCGCATTCGACGTTCTTCCCAGACGAGCCTGGTGTCCTGTGCTCCCATGCGGGTGAGCAGCGCTCCGATCGCCTCACCGTCGCGCACCACCACTCGATCGGTTCCGCGCACCTCGCGGGCCTTCGCGGCCACTCCGAGTCGGCGGGCTGCTCCGACGAGCGCCAGAGCTGCTTCCGGTCCTGGGCAGCTGATCTCGAGCGCCGAGGATCGGCCCGGCTCGGTGAGCGAGCCGTGTGCGAGGAACGCACCGCGCCACGCAGCTTCGGAATCCCCCACCGTGCCACCGACCACCTGGGCGGGCAGTCCACGAACCGGGCGCCCGCGCAGATCCAGCAGTCCGGTCTGGCGAGCCAGGGCCTCCCCGTCCTTGGCCACCCGGACCACGTAACGCGAGGTCTTGCGCAGTCCGCCGGCACCGAGCATGTGCACGTCGGAGGAGTAGCCGTACAGCTCGAAGATCTCGCGACGCAGCCGCCTCGCGATGGACCCGAGATCCACTTCCGCCTCGACCACCACCCGACCGGCCACGATGTGCAATCCACCGGCGAATCGCAGGAGAGCGGACACCTCTGCCTTGCGGCAACTGACCTGACTGACGGTGAGCCTGCTCAGCTCGTCCTTGACCTCCGCTGTCATGGCCACGAAGTGATCCCCTCTCTGCCTGCAGCAGTCGGTGCAGTGCCGCCGGTGGGCGTCACGATGGAGCCGAGAGCTGCAGCAAGCTTTCCGTAATGATGTGCGTGAGTGCCGTTTTCGGCAACATCGACGTAAACGACCTCGGCACCGAGCCGGGCCGCTGCCCGCGCTACGTGTTCGCGGTTGCTGCCCTCCGGGACCGAGGCGGAATCGACCAACACGTAGTCGATTCCCAAATCAGGTGCGTGTTGGGAGAGTACGTGGACATGGCGCTCGGCGGAGAATCCGGTGGTCTCCCCCAGCTCCGGCGCCAGGTTCAGCACGAGCACTTTCGGCGCGGAAGTACGTGCCAGGGCGGCCAGCTGATCCGGCACCAGAACGTGTGGAATGACACTCGAGAACCAGGATCCGGGACCGAGCACCACCAGGTCGGCCTCGTCGATCGCCGCGAGGGCATCTGCCGAGGCAGGCGGGTCGGGTGGCAGCAACCGCACGCGCCGAACCTTGCCGGGGGTCGTCGCCACCGCGACCTGTCCGCGAATGACGCGGCTGACTCGCGGGTCGTCCTCGAGGCCGGAGACGTCCGCTTCGATGTCGAGTGCGATGGGCGACATCGGCAGCACTCGGCCGTCGATTCCGAGCATCCGCACCATCTCGTCGAGGGCGGCGATGGGGTCTCCCAGCACCTCGGTGAGTCCGGCGAGGATGAGGTTGCCCACCGAGTGTCCGGCCAGCGCACCGGTACCCCCGAACCGATGCTGCAGCACATCGGTCCACAGCTGTGTTCGTTCGTCGGAGCGCGCCAGTGCAGCCAGCGCCATCCGTAGGTCTCCGGGCGGAATGACGCCGAGCTCGGCCCGCAGCCGCCCCGACGATCCTCCGTCGTCGGCGACTGTGACGATGGCGGTGACGTCGTGGCCGAGCAGCCTGGCCGCGGACAGGGTGGCGTACAGACCGTGACCGCCCCCGAGGGCGACGATCTTCGGGCCCGGTTCCTGCGTTGCGGTGTCGAACTCGCTCATTCGCGACCCAGATCCCGGTGCAGCACGCGCACGGACACATCACCCTGCTCGGCGAGAATTCCTGCCAACGCCTCGGTCATCGCAACACTTCGATGCTTACCTCCGGTGCAGCCCACGGCTACCGTCATGTACCTCTTGCCTTCCCGCACGTATCCCTCGATCGTCAAATTCAGCAGGTGCGTGTACGTCTGCAGATAGTCGCGGGCTCCGTCCTGCCCCAGGACGTAATCGCGTACGTCTGCGTCCTGTCCCGTGTGGTCGCGGAGCTCGGGCACCCAATGTGGATTGGGCAGAAAGCGGACGTCGCAGACCAGATCGGCGTCCATCGGCAAGCCGTACTTGAAGCCGAACGACTGCACGGTGACGCCGACGCCACTGGTGTTCGCTTCACCGAACACCGTCTCGATCTTGCGTCGAAGCTGGTGCACGGAGAGCGACGTGGTGTCGACCGTCAGATCGGCCGCAGCCTTGACCTGGGCGAGCCGCAACCGTTCGGCAGTGATGCCCTCGGTCAGCGTTCCGTCCTGACCGTCGTTCTGCAACGGATGGCTGCGCCGATTGGACTCGAATCTGCGAATGAGCACGGCGTCGGACGCGTCCAGGAACAGCACTCGGTTGCGCACACCCTTGGAGTCGAGCTCTTTGACGACCCAGCCCAGATCCCCTGTGAACAGACGGCTTCGGACATCCATCACCAGCGCGAGTCGCTCGATGCGGGGCTGGGACTCGAGTCCGAGGTCGACCATCTTGGAGATGAGCTCGGGGGGCAGGTTGTCCGCGACGTACCAGCCGAGGTCTTCGAGAATTTTGGCCGCGGTGCGCAGCCCTGCGCCGGAGACGCCGGTGACCAACGCCACCTCTATCCCGTCGTGCCGAGACTCCGCCTCGGCAGACGGCTCGAGGTGCTCGTCGGACGGCGGATGTCTCTGTGTCTGGTGTTCGCTCACTACGAAGCCTGTCCCGCCGATTCCACGCGCGGCGCGATCGCATGTTCCGTCGTGTTCTCGCCCGATGTCGTTGCAGTTGCGTTGCCATCATCGCCTACATCGGCGTCGTCCGTGTCCGAACCGAGCGCCGCCAGCACCGACTTCGCGGTGGTCTCACCGATTCCCGGCACCTCGACGATCTCCGCGACCGTCGCGCGCTTGAGATTGGCTACCGAACCGAAGTGTGCGACCAGGGCCGTTCGCCGCGATTCACCGAGTCCACGGACCGAATCCAGTGCCGAGGCCGTCATCCGACGAGACCTCTTGCTGCGGTGGAACGTGATCGCGAATCGGTGCGCCTCGTCGCGAACTCGCTGCAGCAGATAGAGGGACTCGCTCGTTCGCGGCAGGATGACCGGATCCTCCTCGCCCGGCACCCACACCTCTTCGAGTCGCTTGGCGAGACCGACCACCGCCACATCGGTCACGCCCAGTTCGTCCAGCACAGCCGCGGCTGCGGCCACCTGAGGGGCACCGCCGTCCACGACGAACAGGTTCGGTGGGTAGGCGAACTTTCGAGGTCTGCCGGTCTGAGGATCGAGCGCGGCTTCCGGAGCCAGATCGCCTCCGCTCGCTTCGGTCGACCCATCGGCGGAGTGTCGGAGGAATCGACGCCGAGTCACCTCGGCAATGCTGGCGACGTCATCGGAATGCCCGTCACCGGCCGCTTCCTTGATCGCGTAGTGGCGGTAGTCGCTCTTGCGAGGCAGCCCGTCCTCGAAGACGACGAGAGAGGCCACCACATCGGTTCCCTGTACGTGGGAGATGTCGATGCACTCGATGCGCAGCGGTGCCGAATCGAGATCGAGAGCTTCCTGAATCCCCTGCAGCGCAGCAGATCTCGACGTGAAATCTCCCGCTCGCTTCAGCTTGTGTTGCTGCAGGGCCTCCTTGGCGTTGCGCTCGACGGTCTCGGCCAACGCCTTCTTGTCGCCGCGCTGAGGAACGCGCAGGGTCACGTTGGACCCCCGAAGCTCGCTGAGCCACGTCTGGACCTCGTCGGCATTGTCGGGCAGAACGGGCACCAGCACTTCGCGCGGAACTGCATTGGAACCGCCGTCGTCGCCACCCGGTGCCTGCGCAGTCAGCGCGGCCTGCTCGCCGTAGAACTGAGTGAGGAACTGCTCGACCAATGCGGGCAGATCGGCCTCGTCCTGCCGCTCGATCACTTCGCCTGCCTTCTCCACCACCCAGCCACGTTGTCCACGAACCCGGCCCCCGCGAACGTGGAACACCTGGACGGCAGCTTCGAGGGCATCGGTGGCGAACGCGACGAGGTCGGCGTCGGTACCGTCGCCGAGCACCACCGCCTGCTTCTCCAATGCTCGACGCAGTGCGCCGACGTCGTCGCGCAGGCGCGCTGCGGTCTCGAAGTCCAAGTCCTCGGATGCCGCCTGCATCTTCTTCTCGAGTTGCCGCACGAGCTTGTCGGTCTTACCGGCCAGAAAGTCGCAGAAATCCTCGACGGTGCGGCGGTGTTCCTCCGCGCTGACCCGGCCCACGCACGGTGCCGAACACTTGTCGATGTACCCCAGCAGGCAGGGTCTGCCGATCTGGTTGTGCCGCTTGAACACTCCGGTCGAGCACGTGCGCGCGGGGAACACCCGGAGCAACAGGTCCAGCGTCTCGCGAATGGCCCACGCATGGGCGTACGGGCCGAAGTAGCGCACGCCCTTGCGGCGGGGTCCGCGGTACACGAACAGACGTGGGTATTCCTCGTTCATCGTCACCGCGAGCATCGGATAGCTCTTGTCGTCGCGGTAGCGGACGTTGAATCGCGGATCGAATTCCTTGATCCAGTTGTACTCGAGCTGCAGTGCCTCTACCTCGGTGGTGACGACCGTCCATTCGACCGACGCCGCGGTGGTGACCATCTGGCGGGTGCGAGGATGCAGCGAGGCGACGTCGGCGAAGTAGGAATTGAGCCGACTGCGGAGGCTTTTGGCCTTACCCACGTAGACGACGCGACCATGCGGATCTCGAAATTTGTACACCCCCGGCTCCACCGGGATGGTTCCGGTGGCCGGGCGGTAGGTAGCGGGGTCGGACACGGCATCCACGTTAGCCGTCGGGTCCGACGTTCTCCGCATCCGCAGCTCAGGTGTGGTGCATGCCCTGCTACGCCAGTCCTGCTGGGTCAGTCCTGATCGGTCAGTCTTGATCCACGGCGTCGGTCGAGACGGATGCGGCGGGTGCGTATTTGCGTTCGAGTGTCCGGAATTTCCGCACTGCGGCGACCGCGTGCTCACGATCGTTGGACTGGATGGCCATCACGTTGATGAACTCGTCGTCGGGGATGTCGACGCGCGCCCACATCGCCCCGTCGGGAAAGGACAGTCCGCGCACCAGATCCCACTCGATCAGGCGCTCCGAGAGCAGATTACGTACCGCGACACCTGCGGGTCCGACGCGAATCCGCGGGCGAGTCAGCACCAGCGCCAAGCCGCCGAGCAATACTCCGATTCCCGCCATCGCGAGTTGGTCGGCGGTACGGAAATACACCCCGGTCGGTGACACCCGGAGCAGGACGGCGACGGTCGAATGCGCCACGACGAGCAACACTGCCGCCGCGATGGCGTAGCGAGCGGACTTGCGCGATTTCACCTGCATGTCCCACTGCGGGGTCGGTTCGCCGCCGGTCACGTGAACTCCTGGTTCGTCCAAGGTTGACGCAGATGCTTCAGAGTCAGTGCCGTGTCGATTGCGGCTGCAGTGGCCTGAGCGCCCTTGTCCTCGAACGAGCCGGGCAGGCCGGCACGATCGAGCGCCTGCTGCTCGTCGTTGGTGGTGAGCACCCCGTTGGTGACCGGAGTGCCCTCGTCCAGCGATACTCGCGTCAAGCCGGCCGTGACGGCGTCGCACACGTACTCGAAATGCGGTGTACCGCCGCGGATGACGACGCCGAGCGCCACGACGGCATCGTGGTTGCGGGCGAGCGCCTGGGCGACCACGGGCAGCTCGATGGCACCGGCGACGCGGATGACCGTGACGTCCCGAACTCCCGCAGACTCGGCTTTGCGCAGCGCACCGTCGAGCAGCGCCTCGGAAATCGTTCGATGCCACTGGCCGGCCACGATCGCCAGCTTCAGGTCGTTCGCACCGGCGAGCTGGAGGGTGGGTTCGCCGTCGCCGCTCATGAGGTCACTCCGTTCTCGAAATCGTCGAGACCGGTGAGGTCGTGGCCCATGCGGTCGCGTTTGGTGCGCAGGTACGTGAGGTTCTCGGCGTTGGCGCGCAACGGCATCGGTACGCGCTCGGTCACGTGCAGGCCGTATCCGTCGAGCCCGACTCGCTTGGCCGGATTGTTGGTGAGCAGACGCATCGACGACACACCGAGGTCGACGAGAATCTGAGCACCGATTCCGTAGTCGCGGGAGTCGGCGGGCAAGCCCAGCTGCAGGTTGGCGTCGACGGTGTCGGAGCCGGCGTCCTGGAGCTGATAGGCCTGCAGTTTGTGCAGCAGTCCGATTCCGCGGCCCTCGTGTCCGCGCATGTACAGGACGATTCCGCGTTCCTCGGCGGCGACCATTTCGAGAGCGGCGTCCAGTTGCGGTCCGCAGTCGCAGCGCAGCGAACCGAAGACGTCACCGGTGAGGCATTCGGAGTGCACACGAACGAGGACGTCGTTGCCGTCACCGTCGGGCCCTGCGATGTCGCCGCGCACGAGCGCAACGTGTTCGACCTCGTCGTAGATGCTCTGGTAGCCGACCGCACGGAAGGTGCCGTGGCTGGTGGGGATACGAGCGTCGGCGACGCGGAGGACGTGCTTCTCGTGCTTGCGGCGCCACGCGATCAGGTCTGCGATCGAGATGAGCGCGAGGTCGTGCTCGTCGGCGAACACGCGCAGTTCGTCGGTCTGGGCCATCGCGCCCTCGTCCTTCTGGCTGACGATTTCGCAGATGACGCCTGCGGGCCGCAGATCGGCCATGCGGGCCAGATCGACGGCGGCCTCGGTGTGGCCGGGGCGACGCAGCACTCCGCCGTCCTTGGCGCGCAGCGGTACGACATGGCCGGGGCGGGTGAAATCGCCGGCTCCGGTGTCGGGGTCGGCCAGCAGTCGCATCGTGGCGGCACGGTCGGAGGCCGAGATCCCGGTTCCGATTCCCTCGCGGGCATCGACGGTCACCGTGTACGCGGTTCCGTGCTTGTCCTGGTTGGTGGCGAACATCGGCGGCAGGCCGAGTCGGTCGCAATCCTCGCCGGACAGCGGAACACAGAGATAGCCCGAGGTGTAGCGGACCATGAAGGCAACCAGCTCCGGGGTGGCCTTCTCGGCGGCGAAAATCAGATCGCCTTCGTTTTCGCGGTCCTCGTCGTCGACGACCACCACGGCTTTGCCCGCAGCGATGTCCGCAACTGCGCGCTCGATACTGTCGAACCTGGTCACGAAAGTGCGCTCCATAGGTCTCGGGCCTGGCTCAGCACCCTTGGAATGTCTCCGATGCACCGTTACCTGCGTGCACTTCAACAGTACTTACTGTGCGTCGATCGACTGCAGCCGCTCCACGTACTTGGCGATGACATCGACTTCGAGGTTGACCGGTGATCCGACCTCGGCCGTGCCGAGCGTGGTCAGATCGAGGGTGGTGGGTATCAGCGAGATCTCGAACCAGTGCGAACCGTCGTCGACACCCAGTCCGGACACGGTCAGCGACACTCCGTCGACGGTGATCGAGCCCTTTTCCACGACGTAGCGCGCGACCGAGGTAGGCATGGTGATGCGCACGACTGTCCAGTTCTCGGACGGCGAGCGGCCCGCCACGGTTCCGGTTCCGTCGACGTGGCCCTGGACGAGGTGCCCACCGAGCCTGCTGCCGAGTGCCGCGGCGCGTTCGAGATTGACGCGGCTGCCGACGTCGAGTGCACCCAGGCTCGATCGGTTCAGCGTCTCCTGCATGACATCGGCGGTGAAGCCGCCGTCCGGCAGTACCTCCACGACGGTCAGACACACCCCGTTGACCGCGATGGAGTCGCCGTGGCCTGCATCGGAGGTCACCACCGGGCCGCGCACCGTGAAGCGAGCAGCGTCGGGCAGTTCGTCCTTGGCCACGATCTCGCCCAGCTCTTCGACGATTCCGGTGAACATCTAATTCGCTCCTTCGGGCACGACGCCGATCAGTATGTCGTTGCCGATCATGGTGACTGTCTCCGTGCGGAACCGAATTGCGTCGGCAATTGTTCCGATGCCCGCATTCTCCACCGCCGCGGGTCCGCTGCCCAACACGGCCGGGGCGACGTATGCCACCACGCGGTCGATCAGCCCGGCAGCGAGAAACGCTCCGGCCAACGTCGGACCACCTTCGATCTGGACATCGGTGTGTTCGCCGAGAGCCTCGATCACCGCCGCCGGATCGTGTGTGTCGAGAAACACCGTGGGTGCCTCCGCCCCGCGAATCGCGGCGTTCGCCGGTATCTGCCGCGATCCGACGACGACGCGCACGGGCTGGTGGAGCGCGAGGGACCCGTCGGGACGCCGGGCGGTCAGCCGCGGGTCGTCGGCCAGCACCGTTCCGGTTCCCACGACGATGGCGTCGAGCTTGGCCCGCTCGGCGTGCACGTGCGCGCGCGCCTCGGGACCGGTGATCCACTGACTCGTACCGTCCGCGGCGGCGCTGCGTCCGTCGAGAGTTGCGGCATATTTCCAGGTCACGTGCGGCCGTCCGGTGCGTTGCTTGTGCAGCCATGCCCGCAGTGGACCCTGCCGTACCTCGCGTTCCCCGATCCCCTGCTCGACGCGAATGCCCGCACCGCGCAGAGTCTCGGCTCCGCCGGATGCGAGCGGGTTCGGATCCGCGACGGCGTGCACGACCGTCGCGATGCCGGCCTCGATCAGTGCCTGCGAACAGGGCCCGGTGCGACCGGTGTGGTCACAGGGCTCGAGGGTCACGACCGCAGTGCCGCCGCGAGCTCGATCCCCGGCCTCGGCCAGGGCGACGATCTCGGCATGCGGTCCGCCGGGTGGACGCGTGGATCCGACACCGACGACCGTTCCGCTGGCATCGAGGATCACGGCACCGACCGCAGGGTTCGGAGCACTGATACCCCGGGCGGACTGGGAGGCCTCGATGGCGAGGTTCATGGCGTCGGTGATCGACACCGCCCCGCCGTCGACGCTCATGCGACTGCGCCCGGGTTGCCCATCAGGACAGGTGGTGCGATGCGTGGGCGGCCCGGGTGCGAAGGTCACGCACGGCGGCGGCAGGATCGGCGGTGTCGTAGACGGCCGAGCCGGCGACGAAGCAGTCGATTCCCGCTTCGGCGGCTTGCTCGATCGTGTCGGAATTGATTCCGCCGTCGATCTCGACCACAAGTCGCAGATCACCCGAATCGACAAGTGCGCGAACAGCTTTCGCCTTCGAGAGCACCTCGGGCATGAACGACTGCCCGCCGAAGCCGGGCTCCACGCTCATCACCAGCAGGGTGTCGAAGTCACGCAAGATCTCGAGGTACGGCTCGATCGGCGTGCCGGGCTTGACGGACAGGCCGGCTTTTGCGCCCGCTGCGCGGATGTCGCGCGCCACTGCCGACGGGTCGTCGGTGGCCTCGGCGTGAAAGGTGACGTTGTACGCCCCGGCCTCGGCGTAGGGCGGGGCCCAGCGCGCCGGATCCTCGATCATCAGGTGGCAGTCGAGGGGGATGTTCGTCGCTTTCAGCAGACTCTTCACCACCGGAAGCCCGAGGGTGAGGTTGGGAACGAAGTGCGCGTCCATGACGTCGACGTGCAGCCAATCAGCTCCGGACACCGCCTCGGCTTCGGCGGCGAGCCGTGCGAAATCGGCGGACAGAATGGAGGGGGCAATCATCGGGGAAACCACGATTGACGAGCCTAGCCGAGCGGTATGGTGCGCCCATGGCCACCATCGACTCCGCGACGGCGATGATCGCCGAACTGCCCGGGGTCACCGTGGGCGTCAGGTACGGGCATTCGTCGTGGGCGGTCGGCAAGAACGTGTTCGCGTGGATTCGCCCGTTCAGCAAGGCCGACCTGAAACGGTTCGGCGACCGGACCCCGCCCCGCGGGCCGATCCTTGCCGTTCGTACCGCGGACCTGCACGAGAAGGAGGCCATCCTCGCTGCACATCCGCGGGCGTGCTTCACCATCTCGCACTTCGACGGTTTCGCCGCGGTGCTGGTGGACCTCGACAACACCGACGACGACGAACTACGGGAACTGCTGATCGACGGGTGGCTCGTCTACGCCCCGAAGAACGTCGCCGAGACGTTCCTGGCGGGCGGCTGATCCTGCCGCCGTTCGGTCACATCGGTTTGCGTAGCGCCGCCATGAACATTGCATCGGTGCCGTGTCGGTGTGGCCACAGTTGCACGGACGTACCGTCGCCCAGCTGCGGCACGCCCGGCACGAGTTCGCGTGTATCGAGCGGCTCGACGCCGAATCGGCGGACCGCGTCGGCGACGACAGCCGTGGTTTCGGACAGATGCGGCGAGCACGTCGAATACAGCACCACGCCACCGGGGCGCACCAGGTCGATCGCCGCTGCCAGCAACTCTTTCTGCAGCGTCACCAAGGCTGCGACGTCGGACGGCAGTCGCCGCCAGCGCGCCTCGGGCCGACGACGTAGAGCGCCGAGCCCGGTGCACGGCGCGTCCACGAGTACGCGGTCGTAGCCACCGTCGAGTCCGGATTGCCTGCCGTCGACGGTGTGCACCGTCACCGGCAGGTCCTTGGTCGTCTTGGACACCAGGTCGGCGCGGTGCGGCGTCGGCTCGACGGCGTCGACTGTGGCACCGTCGATCTCGGCGATGGCACCGAGCAGCGCGGCTTTACCTCCCGGGCCGGCGCACAGATCCAGCCATCGACCACCGTCCGCACCGACGAGTGGTGCCAGGGTGAGCGCCCGTCCGACGAGTTGACTGCCCTCGTCCTGAACACCGGCCAGCCCGTCACGTACGGCGTCGAGTTTGCCGGGATCGCCGCCGTCGAGGTGCACGGCGTACGGGGAATAAGGTCCTTCCTCTCCCCCGGTGACCAGCGCCAGTTCTTCGGCCGAGATCTCTCCGGGCCGCGCGACCAGGTGAACCGAGGGCCGTGCGTCGTCGGCTTCGAGCACGGCAGCGAGTTCACCGGCATCGGCACCGAGTGCGTCGGCAAAGGCCTGCGCGATCCACTTGGGATGTGCGTACTCGAAGGCAAGGTGGCCGACCGGATCGGACGCTGCTGGTGGCGCCAGCTCGTCGACCCACTGCGCCGCCGTGCGTTCGGACACGCGCCGCAGCACCGCATTGACGAAACCGGCCTTGCCGGTGCCGAATTCGGACCGGGCCAGATCCACCGACGTGGCGACGGCCGCGTGCGGTGCCACCCGGGTCCGGAGCAGCTGGTAGGAGCCGAGGCGCAGAATGTCGAGCAGAGGCCCGTCTATTTCTGCAGCAAGCCGCCCGGCCGCGTGGGCGATCACCGCGTCGAGCACCCCACGTGCGCGGGACGCGCCGTACGCGAGTTCGGTGGCCAGCGCGGCATCGCGCGAGTCCAGCTTCCGCTCTCGCAGCAAGCCGGGCAGCACCAGGTTGGCGTAGGCATCACGCTCGCGGACCGCCTTCAGTACGTCACGGGCCGCGCGGCGTGCCGGATCGATCGCATCGACGCCGCGGGGCCCCGCGCCCTGCGGAGGCCGGTTTCCTTTGGGACCGCGGGCGCCCGGCGACTTCTTCACGAACTTTCTCGGCTGACCGGACTCGCGCTTACGGGGCCTGTCGGGTTCTGTCATCGCGCTACCGCCGTATCGTCCAGCCGAGCGCCGCGCGCCCAGTCGAGTGCCTTCATGACCTTCTTGCCCTGGGGTTGGATATCTCCGAGAACGAGTGCGGTCGTGCCTGTTCCGATGTGCACACCGGATTTGCGTACCTCGATCGTGCCGGGAGGCAACGTATCGGGCACCAGCTGTACCGGGGCGATCTTGACGCGGAGTTCACCGATCGTCGTCCATGCCCCCGGTGCCGGAGTGACCGACCTGATGTGCCGATCGATGTAGGCGGCGGATCGGTTCCAGTCGATGCGCGCCGCGTCGACGGTGACCTTGCTCGCATACGAAATACCGTCGTCGGGTTGCGGATGGGCGCCTGCGGTTCCGTCTTCTATCGCGTCGAGGGTTGCGTTCAGCAGCTCGGCTCCGCTCGATGCGAGTCTGGTGAGCAGGTCACCCGTGGTGTCGGTCGAGCGAATTCTCTCGGTGACGACGCCGAGCACCGGGCCGGTATCCATTCCCGCGTCGAGCAGGAACGTGGAAGCACCGGTGATTTCGTCGCCTGCAGCGATGGCGGCCTGTACGGGCGCGGCACCGCGCCATGCGGGCAGCAGCGAGAAGTGCAGGTTGATCCAGCCGAAGCGGGGAATGTCGAGCACCGGCTGAGGCAGTAGCGCGCCGTATGCAACCACCGGGCAGACATCGGGTGCGAGGTCGATCAGCTGCGAGACGAAATCCGGGTCCGACGGCTTCGCGGGCGTGAACACCGGAATGCCGTGTTCGTCGGCCAGCAGGCCGACCGGGGAGCGAACGGTCTTTCGCCCTCGACCGGATGCGGCGTCGGGCCGGGTCACCACGGCGATCACCTCGTGGCGTTCGGACTCCAGCAACCTTCGCAGCGATGGGACTGCGGGGTCCGGTGTTCCGGCAAAGACGACGCGCACTGTAGGCAACTCCCTGGGATGGACGAAACGATCTCGGGTGTCCATCCTAGGGAGTGCCTGGAGCTGCGGACGATTCCGCACCCAGCGGTCATGTCGCGTCGGGAGCGTCGACCGTCTCGTCGGGCTCGGCGTCGTTCGGCCCGTCCTCCGCGAGGATGCGGTACATGGACTTCCGCGCCTCGACGAGGATGTCGGCAGCCTGTTCGACCTGTCGGGACGTGCCGACTCCGGCCACCTGGCCGGCCGCACCCATCAACTGTCCGATGAGTGCGCGCAGATCCCGTGCGTCGAAACCGACCGAATCGGCGACGTCGTCCCACGGACTGCCCAGGTCCTCGCGATGCTGCTCGATGTGCGATCGCCCCTCATCGGTGAGAGCTGCCGTCTTGCGTCCGGCCACCTTGTCGATGAGAACCAGGCCCTCGTCCTCGAGCTGAGACAGAGCCGGATAGATCGAGCCCGGGCTCGGCTTCCAGGTGCCGTTGCTCTTGTCGGCGATCTGCTGAATGAGCTCGTATCCGTGCATCGGACGCTCCTCGAGCAGCAGCAGGATTGCCGCACGCACATCTCCGCGTCGACCTCGCCCTCCTCGACCCCGACCTCGGCCGAAATCTGCATTCGGTCCGAAACCACCAGCCCCGAAACCGCCGGCACCGAAACCGGGCCGCATGCCCTCGCGGCCGCGTCCGAACCCACCTCCTGCACCGCGCCTGCCGCGTTCACCGTGTCCTCTCTTTCCGCGTCCTCGCTCTCGATGACCGCCCTCGTCCACCGGGACGTCATCGTCGGCCTGAGCAACCCACATCTGAAACGGTGCGCCGCGCATGTGCGCACGTCCGTTTCCACTGCCTGCGAACGGCCCCATCCGGGGGCCTCCGCGGCGTCCGAATTCGTGTGCGAATCCTTCGAATGCGTAGTTCATGTCGTTCTCCTATGTATCGATTGACATTTCGACGATATATCGGCAATACAGTTTACGCAAGATCCCGAGTCCGATTCCTTCTTTTCGACACCGATGAGCCCATGGACAACAGCCACCTCTCGGTACGATGAATCGGCCGGTCCGAGCCACCGATCACAGCGCCCGGCGGGGCGGCGCTCGCTCACGAACGAGGAGGGCCGCATGGCCGGATCAGCGGGGCGACGGGTTGTCGTCGTGCTCGGCTGCGTTCTCGCCGTCGTCCTCCTGGTCGGATCCGGCGTTCTCGGCCACCGCATCTCGGTGCTGATCGACGACGTCGCACAGCTCGCAGGCGGAATCGCCGCGACGGTCGTCTGCGGCCGGACAGCCAGGAGTCGGACGGGTTCCGAACGCCAGTGGCGCGTGCTGATGGCCGCGGGAATGGCGTGCTGGAGCGCAGGCATGGCGGTATGGGCCTTCTACCGATCCGTGCTCGACATGCCGCTGCCGACCGCATCGGTCGCAGACGTCGGGTTCTTCCTTTTTCCCGTCTTCGCCGTTCCCGCTCTGTTCGCCTTCGTGGGAGTGTCGCCCCGACGAGCGGCCGCAGGTGCCCGCCACATCTGGCTCATGTCGCTGCTCGACGGTGCAGTCGTCGTGGGATCACTCTTCGTTCTGTCATGGGCCACCGTGCTCGGTGCGGTCGTGCACTCGTCGGAGTCCGAACCCATCGAGTTCCTGGTGGCCGTCATGTACCCCATCACCGATCTGGTTCTCGTCGCCATGATCGTGCTGCTCATCGTGATTCCGACCATCGCGGCGCGGTACAGGTCACAGCTCACCCTGCTCGGTGCAGGAATCCTGATGCTGGCGATCTCGGACAGCATCTACGCGTACCTGGTCGCAATCGGGGCAGAGTTCATGCCCGTCCTGACGGACGGCGGATTCATCGCCGGCACCGCGCTCATCGCGCTCGCGGCCGCCACACCGAGAACCGTCGACAACGGCCCTTCGGTGTACATCCCCTCGACATACGGCCCTTCGACCTACAACCCTTCGACGCCCGGCCAGGAACCCACTGCGTTTGCCGGCACGGACAGCATTGCCGGTGAACGAACGCAGATGCTGCTGCCCTATGCGCTCATGGGCGCCATCGGCATCGTGCTGGCGGTTCTGCGTGTGCTGACCGGCACCCTCGACTCGACGGTCATCGTGCTCGGGGTTGCGGTGGTGCTGCTCTCGCTCGTCCGACAGATGATCACCTTGATACAGAACGACAACCTGCTCCGTAGCTTGACTCTGGCTCGGGACGAGCTGACCTACCGCGCGCACCACGACGGACTGACCGGACTGCTCAATCGATCGTCGTTCGACGAACACCTGCGCGCAGCGGTGAACGACGCCCGAGCGGGCCGGAAGAGCGCAGTCCTACTGCTGATCGACCTCGACAATTTCAAGAGTGTCAACGACCGATTCGGGCACGGCGGCGGCGACGAACTGTTGATCGAACTCGCACGCCGACTCGACAGATGCGTGGGCGAGGGTGTGGTGGCGCGTTTCGGCGGCGACGAGTTCACCGCCTTGGTCCACGCCGACCTCGACACCGGGCGCGCCACAGCAGCGCGCATCGCCGAAGCTATGCGCACTCCCCATGAAATCGACGGGCATCCGGTCTCGGTCGGCGCGTGCGTCGGTGTCGTGCAGATAGGCCGCACAACCGGCGTCGACCCCGAAGACACTGCACCACGAACCACCGGTGTCGACGAGGACGAGCTGATGCGGCTCGCCGATCGCGCGATGTATCGGGCCAAACATGAGGGGAAGGCCGGGGTCTACGGCTACGACGCCGTGGGCACGCTCAGCCGAGTACCGATGGACATCGATCAGGACAACCTGGGTACCAAACCGAAAATGGTTGCAGGAGAACCAGATCCGGCACGGTTGATGGGACCGCCGACCAGAACGTAGGCACCTGTGGCCGGGATGGACTCCAAATTGGTCAGGTTCTCCAAGCTGATCCGACGCCTGTCGTAGAGCTTGACCGACACCGGGTAGGTCTCGTCGTTGCCAAGATCGGGCCCGAAGGTATCGGTGCCGAGCGCTCCTCGATCTGCGAGCTTGCCCGTGTCGATCAGCCACTGAGCCGCCTCCGCCGAGAAGCCGGGTTGGTGTGTCACACCGTCCGCGTCTGCGTTGGCGTACGCGTCGGTGCCCCAACGCGACGACCATCCGGTCCACGCAATGACGGCCGCCCCCGCCGGAATTGGTCCATGCACGGCTTCCCAGCTCTGCAGATCTGCGACCGTGACGGCGTAGTCTGCGTCGGCCGCCGCCTGCTCGCGGATATCGATCTTCACCGCGGGCAGAAACAGGTCTTGCGGATCGAGTTGGTCGGCGGTCAGTCCACCCTCCTGAAAATGCGCGGGCGCTCCCCAGTGGGTTCCGGTGTGCTCGCCTTCCTTGACGTACTGGAGGTAGAACCCGTCCTCGGCGACAGTGAACGCCGTCTCGAGAGTGAACTCGGGATCGCCGGGAAAGATCGGAGTGAGAGCCGGATCGTTGACGTGCGACAGAGACACGATCTGCAGCAGGCGATCCAACGGAACGGCAGGCCCGGCAGGCTGCGCCGAGCCGGTACCGGGCAGGGCGTCGGCGGTGGCAGGCGCAACCAGCCTTGCCCCCACCAGCACTGCCACACCTGTCGTCACTCGGCGAAACAGCTGCCTTCTCTTCATGTCCCCGACCCCACCTCTCGTCAGCGCCCCGTGCGCCTCCCCGACGCAACCTTAAGCCCTGCCGCACCCCGATGGCAGCATCAACCGATCCGAATAGGATCTATCTGAATCCGCACTCCCGCACCGAGTTTCTTGGCACTGCGAGATGCCTGCGCAGCCGACAACGCCCGAGCCAGTGCCGCCCCGGTACTGCGGGGTACGCGTATCAGCAGCCGCTGCACATCACCGGAAAGCCCGTCCTCTCCGCTACTTGCAGGAGGGCGTTGGCCGTCCGGCAGATCGACCGGTCCGAGCACTTCCACTGCCTCGGGCAGGTCTGCACTCTCGACCAGCGCAGTGATCGCGTCGGTGGTGCCGTCGATCGCCGCAACGTGCACGGCCGGCGGAAAGCGAACCTCCACACGCTCGTCCAGCTGACTCCTCGCGTGCCACAACGGATCCCAGCGAACCAGAGCCTGCACGGTAGGTATTTCGGATTCGGCCACGACGACCACACGGCCACCGTCCGAACCCGGCCGCACCATGGCTGCGGCCGTCATCCACCGACGCAGCGTCTCCTCTGCGGCGCGCAGATCTGCGCGGCCGAGCAGTGCCCAGCCGTCGAGCAGCAACGCCGCGCCGTAGCCACCCTCGACCGTCGGCTCGGCACCCACCGTGGACACCACGAGCCCGGCCCCGGGACGGACCGAGTCGAGTACTGTCGCGCCGCCCGAATTGTGCACGGGAACACCAGGAAAGGCCCGCCCCAGTTCCTCGGCGGTTCGACCCGCACCGATCACGACTGCACGTAGGTTTCGCGAACCGCAGACCGTGCACCGATGCGCAGCGTCGGCGATTCCGCACCACGAACACGTAGGGCTGCTGGCACCGTCGCTGCCCGCAGCCGAGGGCAGCGCCAGCGGGCCGTTGCATCGACGACACCGCGCCGGATTCCGGCACTTCGCGCATGCCAGTGACGGCACATAGCCCGCACGCGGAACCTGCACCAGCACAGGTGCGTCGGCCTTCAACGCCGCCCGAGCAGCCTCGAAGGCAATCGCCGGTAGTCGTGCCACGCGAGCCGCTGGATCCCGCGCCAGAGCGTGGTCCGAATCGGCCAGCGCGACCACGTGAGGTTGACGCTCTCGGATCAGCTCACGCGGAGCCACGAGGTCGTGGGCCCAGCCGGAGTCGACGAGCGCTTCGGCCTCCGCCGTACGCGAGTGTCCACCGATCACCACCGCCGCCCCGGAGACGTGAGCACGGAGCAACGCCACCTCGCGCGCGTGCGGATACGGGGACCGAGGCTCGGCAAAACTGTCGTCGCCGTCGTCCCAGATCGCGATCATGCCGAGCGTCGACACCGGAGCGAAGACGGCACTACGCGTGCCGACGACGACCACAGGTCCCGATCGCAGACACCGTAGCCACTGCCGATACCGCTTGGCCGGACCCAGTCCGGCCGACAACGCCACAACATGCTCGGCCCCGAGCAACCCCGTGCATGCCGCCTCCAGGCGATCGAGGTCGCGCTGATCGGGCACTATGACCACTGCGGACCTACCGCCTGCCACCGTCACCGCGGCCGCCTCGGCCAGACGAATCGACCATTGTTCGCCGGGCAGCGCCTGCCACACGGCTCGCGGGAGGCGGCCGGACGCCAGGGCATCGAGGAAATTCGGGCCATGGGTATAGGCGGACCATGCCACGCGGTCGACGGCAGGCTCGTTCGGAGGATCGACGACAGGTGTGGCTTCCGCTTCCACCCGCGCGTGGCGGGCCGGTACGGCCAGACGCAGCACGTCCGCTCGTGTTCCGGCGTAGCGATCTGCAACCACCTCAGCGAGCTCGGCGATCTCGGGAGTCAGAACCCGCTCCGCGGACACCACCCGTTCGAGCCATCCGAGTTTGCCGTCATGGTCGGTCTCGGCCAGCCTGGCCACCACGAAACCGTCGACCAAACGGCCCGCGAACCGCACTCGAACGCGGACGCCGGGTTGCGCATCCGCACCGAACTCCTCGGGTACGAGGTAATCGAATTCGCGGTCCAGATGCGCCAGCGGCAACATCGGGAGAATGCGAGCGATGGGAAGACTCGACGCCGCTACCCGTGCCGAGACCGCCACCGCACCTCCTTCTCGACTTCTTCCGACCTCGACAGACCTGGATGAACCGAGCCGGTGCGAGGGGAGGTACGTACTGGACCGTGTTCGCCCTGTCTACAGACCGGCCGCATCCCGGAGCTTGTCGGCCCGATCGGTGGACTCCCACGGCAGATCGATATCGGTACGGCCGAAGTGGCCGTACGCCGCGGTCGGAGCGTAGATCGGCCGCAGCAGATCCAGGTCGCGGATGATGGCGCCGGGGCGCAGGTCGAACACCTCACTGATCGCCGCGCGGATCTTCACAGGATCGGTCTTCTCCGTGCCGAAGGTCTCGACGAACAGACCGACCGGCGCAGCCTTACCGATCGCGTACGCCACCTGGACCTCGATGCGATCGGCGAGGCCGGCCGCGACGGCATTCTTGGCAACCCACCGCATCGCGTAGGCGGCGCTGCGATCGACTTTCGACGGATCTTTACCGGAGAACGCTCCGCCGCCGTGCCGCGCCATGCCGCCGTAAGTGTCGACGATGATCTTGCGTCCGGTCAATCCGGCGTCACCCATCGGGCCACCGAGCACGAACTTGCCGGTGGGATTGACCAACAGGCGCACGTCGGAGGTGTCGAGGGTCGGCACGTTCAACTCGGCCAGAACCGAACCCAGAACCTTCTCGCGAATGTCGGGTGTGAGCAGATTGTCGAGGTCGATGTCGGCCGCATGCTGAGTCGAGATCACCACGGTGTCCAGACGAACAGCGTTGTCGCCGTCGTACTCGATAGTCACCTGAGTCTTGCCGTCCGGGCGCAAGTACGGCAGCACTCCACTCTTGCGAACCTCGGTCAGCCGCCGTGCGAGACGGTGGGCCAACGCGATCGGCAACGGCATCAACTCGGGCGTGTCGGTGTTGGCGTACCCGAACATCAGGCCCTGGTCCCCCGCGCCCTGCCGGTCGATCTCGTCGTCGGACAGCCCTTCGACGCGAGCCTCGTGAGAATGGTCGACGCCCTGAGCAATTTCCGGAGACTGCGCACCGATGGCGACGTTCACCCCGCACGAGTTACCGTCGAAACCCTTTGCCGACGAGTCGTATCCGATCTCGAGGACCTTCTCGCGCACGATCTTCGGGATGTCGGCATACGCTGTGGTGTTGACCTCACCCGCAACATGAACCTGCCCGGTTGTGACCAACGTCTCGACGGCGACCCGGGCACGCGGATCCTCCGTGAGCAGAGCATCGAGAATCGAATCGCTGATGGCGTCACAGATCTTGTCGGGATGACCCTCTGTAACGGACTCGCTGGTGAAAAGCCGACTACCGGACGTGCTCACGGACTTCCTCTCGACGCATGTTCCTGCCAGACCCGGCGCCGTGCGCCGGTCGGGCACTCCACGAAAATTGACGTTCCCTCGGTGTTATCGCCCCTGCCGGAACGTGGCAAACCTGATTTCTACGATCGGTACAGCAGGTGCCCAGCACAGTAGCCGGGACAACATCGCTCGTGCACCCTTGGCATCATCGGGGATTCGAAGTCGGTCGAGGGCTCCTCGTATCGAGCATCTGCACCACCGAATCCAGGACGCGGCTCGCGAGGAGAGCTTTCGAGCCCTCTCCCAATGCAGCCTCGGAACCATCGGCTCCGAGCAACCAACCGTCGTTGTGGTCCACCTCGAATGCCTTGCCGTCACCGACCGCGTTCACCACGAGCAGATCGCAGCCCTTGCGTTCGAGCTTGGCCCGCGCGTATGTCAGCACATCGCCGTCTGCGTCGCCTGTCTCGGCGGCGAACCCGACGATGACCGTCGATGATTCGATGTCGCCGTCTCGTCGAGCTGCGACCAGGCCGGCGAGTATGTCGTCGTTACGGATCAACGGGATCGAGGACGGCTCGTTCGCGCCCTTCTTGATCTTGCTTCCCGCGATGGACTCGGGGCGGAAATCCGCAACCGCGGCCGCCATGACCACTGCATCGACGCCGACGGCATGTTTGCGAACAGCGTCCTGCATGTCCGAGGCGGTCTTGACGTTCACGACGTCGACTGCAGCCGGCGCGTCGAGGTCGCTGGTGTATCCGGCAACCAAGGTCACCTGGGCACCGCGCTGCGCGGCGACCCTGGCCAGCGCATATCCCTGCTTGCCCGAACTCCGATTACCCAAAAAGCGAACCGGGTCCAGGGGCTCACGGGTGCCTCCGGCGGACACCAGAACACGACGCCCCTCGAGATCTCGTGGGAGGGCATCGGCTCTCTCGCTCACGAGCATCGACAGTGCGAATATCTCGTCCGGTTCCGGAAGCCGCCCCGAACCGGTGTCGCGTCCGGTCAACCGCCCGGACGCCGGCTCGATCACGTGTGTGCCACGCGACCGAAGCGTGGCAACGTTGGCGACAGTGGCCGGGTGCTCCCACATCTCGGTGTGCATCGCCGGTGCGAGAACAACCGGGCAGCGGGCAGTGAGAAGAGTTGCGGTGAGCAGGTCGTCCGCACGCCCTCCCGCAATCCGGGCCATCAGGTCCGCGGTGGCCGGTGCCACGACGACGAGGTCCGCCTCCTGGCCCAGACGCACGTGAGGAACTTCCGGAACCTCCGCGAAGACGCCGGTGTGCACCGGCTGGCCGGAGAGTGCCTCGAACGTCGCACGTCCGACGAACTCGAGCGCGGATTCGGTCGGAATCACTCGAACCCGATGTCCGCTCTCGGTGAAGCTGCGAATGAGCGAACAACTCTTGTAGGCGGCGATACCTCCGCCTACTCCGACGACGACATGCAAGTCAGATGTCCTCTGTGAGGTTCTTATTCGCCTTCGGTGTGCTCGAGGAGATCTGCATGGATCTCTCGCAGTGCGATCGACAGCGGCTTCTCCTGCAGGCCTGGCTCGACCAGGGGTCCCACGTACTCAAGGATGCCGTCACCGAGCTGGTTGTAGTAGTCGTTGATCTGGCGTGCGCGCTTGGCTGCGTAGATGACCAATGCGTACTTGGACGAGGTGCGGGCAAGCAACTCGTCGATGGGCGGATTGGTGATGCCGAGCGGCGTGTCGTAGGCCGGCAGAGCGCTGCGTCCGTCGAAGTCGGAAACGGCCGCTGAAATGCTGCTCACTGATGATCTCCTGAAATTGCATCGTTGGTGCTACGAACTAGCTGGTCGGGGCCTCGTGCGCCGTGGGAATGGTCAGCTGTTGCCGACCGACGACCTACCGACCAACAAGGATACCAACTGTTCGCACGAATGGTCGACATCGGTATTGACAACCACTGTGTCGAACTCGTCCTGCGCGGCCAATTCCACCCGCGCGGTCTCCAGTCGACGCTCCGTGGCCGCGCTTTCCTCGGTCGCGCGTCCGACCAACCGGGAGACGAGGTCTTCCCATGTGGGCGGAGCCATGAAGACCAGTAGAGCCTCCGGTTTGGACACGCGCACCGCCCGAGCACCCGCCAGGTCGAGCTCGAGCAGAACCGGGCTGCCCGCCTCGAGAGCGGCATCGACGGGCGCGGCCGGAGTGCCGGACCGCTGCAGGCCACCGTGGATGCTCGCCCACTCGAGCAGCTCGCCGTCCGCGATCATCCGGTCGAACTCGTCGGCGGAGACGAAGTGATAATCCTGTCCGTCGGTCTCACCGGGTCGGGGTGATCGAGTCGTGACCGACACGCTGAACACGAGCTCGGGCAACGCCGCGCGCACGAGCCGAACGACACTGGACTTGCCGACGCCCGAGGGACCGGAGAGCACCACCAATCGACCCCGCTCGTTCGATGGGGCCGATGAAGTCGCAGTGTCACCCACTGTGGTCAGGCCTCGAAATCGAACTTCGTCAGCAGCGCCTTGCGCTGCCGATCTCCGAGACCACGAAGGCGACGCGTCGGTGCGATCTCCAATTCCGTCATCAGCTCCGCGGCCTTGACCTTGCCTACCTTGGGCAACGCCTCGAGCAACGCGGACACCTTCATCTTGCCGAGAATCTCGTCCGTCTCGGCATCTTTGAGCACCCGCTTGAGATCGGTGCCGCCACGCTTGAGTCGCTCCTTGAGCTCGGCGCGCGCTTTCCGTGCGATCGCTGCCTTCTCGAGGGCAGCGGCACGCTGCTCGGGGGTCAACTGGGGAAGGGCCACTGTCGGTTCCTCCGTCTTCTCGTTCTGGGTGGTACGACGCACACGATCGCTGTCGGCACGTCGACCATCGGTGTACCACTGCCGCGGACCGCGGTCATCGGCGATCTGCACTGTTCGTCGGCAGCGCTAGCGACCGTACCGACGACTCGCGTTCACCGCTAACTCGCCCCCGAGTGCCGGAGCGCAGTAGCGTCGACTATGCGAGACCGGCTTCGATCTCGTCGCGCAACCGCGTCGCCGCGTCGCGCAATGCCGTCACCGACGGGCCTGCGGCCAGGACACCCCGAGACGAGTTGGGCAGCAACAGCTCACGCGAATCACGGAAGATCTCCGCGAGATCGGCCACCGTCGCTCCCTGCGCTCCCAGACCCGGCGCAAGGATCGGTCCGGTGTAATCCGACAGATCGAGACCGTGGTCACGCGTCGCACCGACGACCAAGCCCACTGTGTCGGCATCGACGCGATTGCGCGTCGCCGCCGCGTCGACGATCGACTGAGCCACCGACCCGCCGTTCGATGTCGCCGCCTGCTGTAAGGCCGAACCCTCCGCATTCGAGGTTCGAGCCAGCACGAACAGCCCGCGCTGGTGTTGCACCGCTCGCTCGACGGTCTCGTTCAGAGAATCGAAGCCCAGATACGGCGACACCGTGACCGCATCGGACGACAGTGGCGACTCGGGCTCGAGCCACGCGTGCGCGTACGCATCCATCGTGGTGCCGATATCGCCGCGCTTGGCATCGGCGATCACCAGGGTGCCGGCGTCACGCAACACACTGACGGTGCGCTCGAGCACCGCGTACCCGGCAGATCCGTATGCCTCGAAGAACGCCACCTGCGGCTTGACGATCGCGACTTCGCCGACGAACGCCTCGACGCACAGCTCGGCGAACACCTCGAGACCGTCGGCCGAGCGCGGCAACTCCCAGGCGTCGAGCAGGGCGGGATGTGGATCGATGCCGACGCAGAGCCGACCGCGCGCACTCACCGCCGAACGCAACCGATCCGACCAGCCGAGATGACTCATGGCACGACCAGACCTTCCTTCAGTCCCGCATGCAGGTCCTGGAGCGAGCGAACACCGATTCCGCCTGCGATACCGGCTTCGATGCCCTGCACTGCTGCCGACGCACCCTGCACCGTGGTGATGCACGGGATGTTCTGTGCCACTGCCGCGCTGCGAATCTCGTACCCGTCGACGCGGGGGCCGGAGTTGCCGTACGGGGTGTTGATCACCATCGCGATGTCGCCGGCCAAGATCCGGTCGACGATGGTCTGCTCACCCTCCGGGACGTCCTCACCCGACTGCTTGTACACCTGCTCGCACTTGATTCCGTTGCGCCGCAGCACATCTGCGGTGCCTTCGGTTGCCAGGACGGTGAATCCGAGATCCGCGAGCCGCTTCACCGGGAAGATCAGCGAGCGCTTGTCCTTGTTCGCCACCGATACGAACACCGCGCCACCTGCAGGCAACGATCCGTAGGCGGCGGTCTGGCTCTTGGCGAAGGCGGTACCGAAATCGAAGTCGATTCCCATCACCTCACCGGTGGACTTCATTTCCGGGCTGAGCAGAGTGTCGACGCCGGTACCGTCCGCGCGGCGGAACCGATTGAACGGCAACACCGCTTCCTTGACGGCGATAGGAGCGCCGGCCGGGACGGTGCCACCGTCTCCGGTCTCCGGCAGGATTCCCGCAGTCCGAAGTTCGGCGATGCTCTCCCCCAACATCACCCGTGCACAGGCCTTCGCCAGCTGCACGGCGGTTGCCTTGGACACGAACGGCACCGTCCGGCTCGCACGGGGGTTGGCTTCGAGGACGTACAGAATGTCGTCCTTCAGCGCGTACTGCACGTTCAGCAGGCCCTGAACACCGATTCCCTTCGCGAGGGCTTCGGTGGATCGCCGCACGTTCTCGAGGTCGGTCTTGCCGAGCGTGATGGGCGGCAGAGCGCACGCCGAGTCGCCGGAGTGGATGCCGGCCTCCTCGATGTGCTCCATGATGCCGCCGATGTACACCTCGGTGCCGTCGCACAGCGCGTCGACGTCGATCTCGACAGCATCTTCGAGGAAGCGGTCGACCAGAACCGGGCGGTCGTCCGAGATCTCCGTCGCGTTGGAGATGTACGTCGCGAGAGACGCCTCGTCGTACACGATTTCCATCCCGCGTCCGCCGAGGACGTACGACGGACGGACCAGTACCGGGTAGCCGATGCCCGACGCGATCTCACGGGCCCCGTCGAACGTGGTCGCCGTGCCGTACTTGGCAGCGGGCAGCCCGGCCGCGTCGAGGACCTTGCCGAACTCGCCACGGTCCTCGGCGAGATCGATGGCCTCGGGGGATGTTCCGACGATAGGAACGCCCGCGGCCTTCAGCCGCTTCGCCAGGCCGAGCGGAGTCTGGCCGCCCAGCTGCACGATGACCCCGCGCACCGTTCCCGAAGCGGCCTCGGCCCGGTACACCTCGAGAACGTCCTCGAAGGTCAACGGCTCGAAGTACAGGCGGTCGGCGGTGTCGTAGTCGGTGGAGACGGTCTCGGGGTTGCAGTTGACCATGACCGTCTCGTAGCCGGCCTCGGACAGCGTCAGCGCCGCGTGTACACAGCTGTAGTCGAATTCGATGCCCTGACCGATGCGGTTGGGACCGGATCCGAGGATCAGGACCTTGGGCCGGTCCGGCTGCGGGGCAACCTCGGTCTCGGCTTCGGGGTCGAGCTCGTAGGTGCCGTAGTGGTACGGGGTCTTGGCCTCGAACTCCGCCGCACAGGTGTCGACGGTCTTGTAGACCGGGTGCACGCCGAGCTCGTCGCGCAGCGCACGCACATCGTCCTCCCCGTCGAGTTCGGGTCGCAACGCGGCGATCTGGCGGTCGGACAGCCCGTGGTACTTCGCCTGTCGCAACAGCGTCTCGTCGAATTCGGCCGCCTCGCGAACCTGGACGCCGAGTTCGTGGATCTGCTGGAACTGGTCCAGGAACCACGGATCGATCTTGGTCGCCTCGAAGAGCTGCTCGAGAGTGGCGCCCATCGCGAACGCCTTCTCGATTCCGTACATCCGACCGTCCTGAGGAACGGACAGGTCCTTGAGCATTCTCTCCAGACTCTCCGCCTCGACCTCGGGGCCGGTCCAGTACCCCGCGCGCTTGGTCTCGAGCGAGCGCATCACCTTGCCGAATGCCTCGGTGAAGTTGCGGCCGATCGACATCGCCTCACCGACGGACTTCATCGTCGTGGTCAGCGTGCCGTCGGCCCCGGGGAATTTCTCGAACGCGAACCGCGGTGCCTTGACGACCACGTAGTCCAGGGTCGGCTCGAAGCACGCCGGGGTCTCGCGGGTGATGTCGTTGACGATCTCGTCGAGGGTGTAGCCGATGGCCAGCTTGGCGGCCATCTTCGCGATCGGGTAACCGGTGGCCTTCGACGCCAGCGCCGACGAGCGCGACACCCGAGGATTCATCTCGATGACAACGAGTCGGCCGTCGGCCGGATCCATCGCGAACTGGATGTTGCAGCCGCCGGTGTCGACGCCCACCTCGCGCAGGATGTCGATGGAGAGATCGCGCATCTTCTGGTACTCGCGGTCGGTCAGCGTCATCGCGGGTGCGACGGTCACCGAGTCGCCGGTGTGCACGCCGACGGGGTCGACGTTCTCGATGGAACAGACGATGACCACGTTGTCGCGGCCGTCGCGCATGAGCTCGAGCTCGTATTCCTTCCAACCGAGGATGGACTCCTCGATGAGGACGTTCGCCGTGGGCGAGGCCGCCAGGCCGCCGCCGGCGATCCGGGTCAGGTCTTCGTCGTTGTAGGCCAGTCCCGATCCGAGACCGCCCATGGTGAACGACGGACGCACGACGACCGGGAAGCCGAGCTCTGCGACGGTCTCGCGCACTTCGTCCATCGTGTAGCAGACAGCCGACTTCGCGGACTCGCCACCGACCTTGGCGACGATGTCCTTGAACTTCTGTCGATCCTCACCGCGCTGGATCGCGTCGAAATCGGCACCGATCAGCTCGACACCGTACTTGGTGAGAATGCCCTGATCGTGCAGTGCGACGGCGGCGTTGAGAGCCGTCTGTCCACCGAGGGTGGCCAGCACCGCTTGGATTGGGTGCCCCTGCTCGGCCTCGCGCGCGAAGATCTTCTCGATGAACTCCGCCGTGATGGGCTCGACGTAGGTGGCGTCGGCGAACTCGGGATCGGTCATGATCGTCGCCGGGTTGGAGTTGACGAGGCTGACGCGGAGGCCTTCCTCGCGCAGCACTCGGCAGGCCTGGGTGCCGGAGTAGTCGAACTCGCAGGCCTGACCGATGACGATCGGGCCCGATCCGATGACCAGGACGTGGTTCAGGTCTGTGCGGCGTGGCATTACTTCTTCTCCTGAAGGACGCTGGTGAAACGGTCGAAGAGGTAGGCGGCGTCGTGCGGACCGGCCGCGGCCTCGGGGTGGTACTGCACGGAGAAGGCGCTCCCGTCGATCAGTTCGACGCCTTCGACGGTGCCGTCGTTGGCGCACGTGTGGCTGATCCGGGCGCGACCGAAGTCGGTGTCGAACTCCTCGCCTGCTTCGCCTTCGAGTGCGAATCCGTGGTTCTGTGCAGTGATCGCGATGCGGCCGGTGGTGTGCTCGATCACCGGGATGTTCATGCCGCGGTGCCCGAACTTCATCTTGTAGGTGCCGCGTCCGAGTGCCCGCCCGAAGATCTGGTTGCCGAAGCAGATGCCGAACAGGGGCAGCTTCCGCTCGAGCACTTCTCTGGTCAACGCGACGCTGGTGTCGGCCGTGGCCGGGTCGCCCGGTCCGTTGGACAGGAAGACACCGTCCGGGTTCAGCTCCAGAACCTGCTCGATGGTGGTGTTCGACGGCACCACGTGCACGCGGATACCGCGCTCGGCGAACATCCGCGGAGTGTTGGTCTTGATACCGAGATCGACTGCGACGACGGTGAATCGAGCGTCGCCGGTCGGCTCGATGGTGTAGCCGGCTCCAGTGGTCACTTCACCGGCGAGATCGGCACCGAGCATCGACGGCTGACCGACCACCTGCTCGAGCATCTCACCCGAGGTGCCGAGCGCGTCGCCCGAGAACACTCCCGCTCGCATCGAGCCGCGGGTACGCAGGTGCCGGACAAGTGCGCGCGTGTCGATTCCGGCGATGCCCACGACGTTCTGTGCCTCGAGCTGATCCTGCAGAGTCCCGGTCGAGCGCCAACTCGAGGTGCGGCGGGCCGGATCTCGGACGACGTAGCCGGCGACCCAGATCTTGTTGGGATCCTGGGCGCTGGCGGCTTCACCGTCTTCCTGGTTCCAGCCGGTGTTGCCGATCTGCGGCGCAGTCGCGACGACGATCTGTCGGTGGTAGCTCGGGTCGGTGAGTGTCTCCTGGTACCCGGTCATTCCGGTGCAGAACACGGCCTCGCCGAGGGTGCGCCCCTGTGCGCCGAATGTGGTGCCGCGGAATGTCCGGCCGTCCTCCAGAACAAGAACTGCGCTGCTCACGCGGTTTCCTCCTTGGTTTCTCCGGTGGAACTTGCTGTCCACACCGGGTAGATCTGCTTGTCGTCGGCCCGGAAGCCGGTGTCTATCTCGGTCCCTGTCGGCAGCTCCCAGCGGATGACAAGGAGCCCGTCCTTGGTCATGACCTTGCCCGCCAATCCGCGTTCGGTGCGGATCGCACGAATCGATGCCGCTGGAATCCAGATGGGAGATTCGCCGTTTCGATCGAGAAGAATCCCCTTCTCGTATCGGGAGAGTTCACCGGTGGCGCGGTGGCCGATGTCGCCGACGGCGATCCGGTCCTGCCAGCTCGGCGCGATGGTGCTACCGACGTACAGGCCGGTGGTCGGCTCGATGTGCGTGGCACCCAAGTCGTCTGGCACGGTCGGGAATTCACCGATTCGATCTTCCTGACGCTTCTGCCGTCCTCGCCAACCCCAGAAGATCAGCGCGATCATCAGCGCCCAGAACAGGATGAATCCGATGACGATGAGAACTCTGTCCACGGCTCTACTCCCCTGCCCTGTTCGCCACTGAGCCTCTATTTGCTACTGCGCCCCTGTTTGCTACTGCGCCGTCGCGGACTGTGATTCGTCCGCGCAACACGGTCGTGGTCACCTTCGAGGAGAAGGTCATGTCCTCGAACGGCGTGTTGTGCGCGACGCTGGCCAACTTCTTGCCCGATACCGTCCAGCTCGTGTCCGGATCGACCACGGTGAGGTTGGCGATCTCGCCCACCTCGATCGGCCGGCCCTGGTCGGCCAATCCGACGATCTGCGCGGGACGCTCGCTCATCACTCTCGCCACACCCCGCCAATCGAGCAGGCCGGGAGTCACCATGGTGTCGAACACGATGGACAGTGCGGTCTCGAGTCCGAGCATTCCGGGACGTGCGATCGAGAATTCGCAGCACTTGTCCTGCTCGGCGTGGGGCGCGTGATCGGTTGCCACACAATCGATCACACCGTCGGCGAGGCCTCGACGGAGGGCGTCGACATCGGACTTCTCGCGCAGTGGTGGATTCACCTTGTTGATCGCGTCGTACGTTTCCAGACGCGAGTCGTCGAGCAGCAGATGATGCGGGGTGACTTCGGCGGTGATCGAAATGCCCTGTCCACGAGCCCACTTCACCAACTCGACGGTGCCCGCGGTGGACGCGTGGCAGATGTGCACCCGTGCGCCCGCGTCTCGGGCCAGCAGAGCGTCGCGCGCGACGATCGATTCCTCTGCCGCGCGCGGCCAACCGGCCAGTCCGAGCCTCGCCGCGGTGGGCCCTTCGTGTGCGACGGCACCGACGGTGAGCCTGGGCTCCTCGGCGTGCTGAGCGATGAGCACACCGAGCGAACTCGAGTACTCCAACGCCCGACGCATGATCAGCGGATCGTCGACGCAGTGTCCGTCGTCGGAGAACATCTTCACTCGGCCGATTCCCGCGGCCATCGTGGCCATCTCGGCGAGTTGCTTGCCCTTCAACCCGACGGTGATCGCTCCGACCGGGTGGACGTCGACGAGCCCGACTTCCTGTCCGCGGCGCCACACATGGTCGGTCACGACCACCGAATCGGCAACCGGATCGGTGTTCGCCATGGCGAACACCGCGGTGTAACCGCCCAGAGCGGCGGCGGCGGACCCGGATTCGATCGTCTCCGTGTCCTCCCGGCCCGGCTCGCGCAGGTGCGTGTGCATGTCGACGAATCCGGGCAGCAGAATGTGGCCGCGGGCCTCGATCACCTGCGCGCCGTCGGCATCGAGGTCGGTACCGATCGCCGCGATTTCCTCGCCATGGATCAGCACGTCGGTTTCGGAGCCCTCGCCGTACAGCAGGACGCCCCGCAGCAGAACCGAGGCCGTGGATGCGGTCATGAAGCACCCCCGTCCGAACCGACCAGCAATCGGAACAGCACTGCCATCCGCACGTGAACTCCATTCGTAACCTGTTGCAAGACTGCAGTTTTGGGAGAATCTGCGACCGACGACGCAATCTCCATACCGCGCAGCATCGGACCGGGATGCAGCACGACGGCATGATCGGGCAGCAGCTCCAGCCGGCGCTGCGAGAGCCCGTACGTGATGGAGTACTCCCGAGCCGAGGGGAAGAACCCGCCGTTCATCCGTTCTGCTTGGACCCGCAGCATCAGCACGGCGTCCAACCCGGGCAGTTCGGCGTCGATGTCGTGTGAGACCCGCACCGGCCAGCCGGTCACTCCGACGGGAAGCAGTGTCGGTGGCGCGATCAGCACCACCTCGGCCCCGAGCTTGGCCAGCAGGATGGCGTTCGAGCGCGCCACCCGGCTGTGCAGGATGTCGCCGACGATCGCGACTCGTCGGCCGGCGATGTTGCCGAGACGTTGACGAACCGTCAGAGCGTCGAGCAGGGCCTGGGTGGGATGTTCGTGCGTACCGTCGCCCGCGTTGATGACGGCAGGACCTCCACCTGATCCTTGGTCGGCAGTCCACTGAGCGATCTGGTGAGCAGCACCCGATGCCGGGTGTCGAACGATGAGGGCGTCGGCTCCGGCAGCACGCAATGTCATCGCGGTGTCGCGGAGCGACTCCCCCTTCGACACCGAGGAACTGCTGGCACTGACGTTGATGACGTCGGCACTCATCCACTTGCCGGCCACCTCGAACGAGACGCGAGTGCGCGTCGAGTTCTCGAAGAAGACCGTCATGATCGTTCGGCCGCGCAGCGTCGGTAGCTTCTTGACCTCGCGGCCGAGCAGCGCTTGCTCGAAGCGTTCGGCCTCGTCGAGAAGTTCGGTGGCCGAGTCGACGGTGAGATCGGCGACCGAGAGCAGGTGCTTCATCGCGCCGATCCTCCCTCGGACAGGCTGACACCGTCGCGGCCGTCGTGTTCGGACAGCAACACCGAGACGTCCTCGGTGCGCGCGGTGGGGACGTTCTTGCCCACGTAGTCCGCACGGAGAGGAAGTTCGCGGTGGCCGCGGTCGATGAGAACCGCCAGCTGCACGGCGCGTGGACGACCGAGGTCCCGTAGCGCATCGAGCGCGGAGCGGACCGTTCTGCCCGAGAACAGCACGTCGTCGACCAGCACGACCAACGCGTCGTCGACGCCGCCGACCGGGACCGACGTCCGCTCGAGTGGGCGGTGCGGCTTGTTCCGCAGATCGTCGCGGTACAGGGTGATGTCGAGAGACCCCAGCGGGGGTCGCACGCCGGAGAATGCCTCGATGCGTTCGGCGAGGCGCTCGGCCAGGGTGGTGCCGCGGGTGGGAATACCCAGCAGAACGACGCGCGGCGAGTCGGCAGCGTCGAGCGCAGTTTTCTCGATGATCTGATGAGCCATGCGGGAGATGGTTCGTCCCACATCGGCCGAGGACAGCAATTCGCGAACGGCAGGGTTCGCAGACGAGCTTTCGGGCGCAGGCAAACTACGACCTCCTTCTCCGCCTCTCTGGACGGATCGTTAAAGGATGTCTGACATAGAACTTCGTAGAGCCTAGCAACGCTCTGCGAACCACACCTACCAGGCTCGCAGAGCGTTCGGTCACAGGACCGTCGAGAGTTCGATCAGTTCTCGGCGTCGCCGGCCGTGTCTACCTGCGGACGGCTCGATACGGCCGCCGCCGCGGCGCGTACCTGCGGTGCCACGAGGACGATCTGGCCGAGCACACCGTTGACGAAGCCGGGCGAGTCGTCGGTGGACAACTGTTTGGCCAGCTCGACGGCCTCGTCGACGGCCACGACCGGAGGCACGTCGGTGGCATGGAACAGCTCCCAGACGGCAATCCGAAGGATGGCCCGGTCGACCGCAGGAAGACGCGTGAGCGTCCAATCCTTGAGGTGATCGGCAATCACCCCGTCGAGGCGATCCAGGTTCTCCGCAACACCCTCGACCAGCGTCGAGGTGTAGTCGCTGACCGGCGCGATGGTGTCGTCGGCTCGAGCGAGCTCGATGCGCTCGGCGGCCAGGTTCACCGGATCGACGTTGCGCGCCTCTGCCTCGAACAGAAAGTCCACCGCGCGCTTGCGGGCCTTGTGACGCGCGCCCAGCTTCTTCGCGCCCGGGGCACCGTTCTGCGCGCCGGAGGATGTCGACTTCTTCGATGACACGTTAGGAGTTCACACGCCCGAGGTAGTTGCCGTCACGCGAGTCGACCTTGAGCTTGTCGCCGGTGTTGATGAAGAGCGGCACCGAGATCTCGGCTCCGGTCTCGAGTGTCGCAGGCTTGGTACCACCGGTGGAGCGGTCGCCCTGCAGACCAGGGTCGGTGTGCTTGACCTCGAGCTCGACGGTGACGGGAAGCTCGACGTACAGCGGGACGCCCTCGTGCATCGCGACCTGGACGCGCAGGTTCTCGAGCAGGAAGCGGGCTCCGTCGCCGACGGTGGCCTCACCGATCGAGAGCTGGTCGTACGTGTCTGCGTCCATGAACACGTAGTCGCTGCCGTCGTGGTAGAGGTACGTCATGTCGCGGCGGTCGACCGTCGCGGTCTCGACCTTCACACCGGCGTTGAACGTCTTGTCGACGACCTTGCCCGAGAGCACGTTCTTGAGCTTGGTCCGCACGAATGCGGGTCCCTTACCTGGCTTGACGTGCTGGAATTCGATGATCGACCACAGCTGGTTCTCCAGGTTGAGAACCAGGCCGTTCTTGAAATCGCTGGTGGAAGCCACTTGCTTCGCGTCTCCTCAATCGTTTGTGCGCGTGACGCGCCGTCGGTCACGGGCTTGGATTCGCTCCCGCCCGCGCGCTAGACGGACGTGAGTTCCTTGCTTGTCAGGGTGAGCAGTTCCGGACCCCCGTCACGAACGACGAGTGTGTCCTCGATCCGAACGCCGCCGCGACCGGAGAAGTAGACACCCGGCTCGACGGTGACCGCTGCACCGCTCAGCAGTATACCGGTGCTCGTCTTCGCGATTCCCGGCGCTTCGTGGATTTCCAGGCCCACGCCATGACCGAGCCCGTGCAAGAAGTACTCGCCGTACCCTGCGTCCTCGATGACCGAGCGCGACGCCGCGTCGACCGAGGCGGTGTTCACCCCTGGTGCCAGCGCCTCTCGACCGGCCGTCTGCGACTGCTGCACCAACTCGTACAGGTCGCGCTGCCACTGCGCCGGACTACCGATCACGAAGGTCCGGGTCATGTCGGAGTGGTACCCGCCCACGAGCGCCCCGAAGTCCAGCTTCACGAAGTCCCCCTCGGCCAACACCGCATCCGTCGGTCGGTGATGCGGCACTGCGGAGTTGACGCCTGCAGCCACGATGGTCTCGAACGAGATCGCATCGGCACCGTGGTCGAGCATCGCAGATTCCAGTTCGCGGGCCACCTCACGCTCGGTTCTCCCGGCGCGAATGCTGCCCCTGGCCAGCAATTGGGCGAGCGCATCGTCGGCAGCGCGGCACGCGTCACGGAGCAATCCCACCTCGAACTCGTCCTTGACCATGCGCAACGACTCGACGACACCGGGTGCGCGCACCAAGTCGACGCCCCCGTCCAACTCGGCCCAGCTGCGATGGGCATCGACCGTCACGACGTGACTCTCGAAACCGATGCGGCCGCCACGGCCCGACACTCCCGACCGGAGGAGGTGGATCGCCGATGCGCGGTCGATCTCGGCACGCAGATCCGGCACCTGCTCGGCGACCTGGGTGACATACCGACCGTCGGTGCAGATCACGGTCTCGTTCTCACCGTCGACGGAATCCGACGCCGAGACCAGCAGGGCCGCGTTCGAGCCGGTGAAACCGGTCAGATAACGCACGTTCAGCAAGTCGGTGATCAACATCGAGTCGAGGCCGTCGGCGGCCAACAGTTCTCGCAGGGCACCACGACGGGCACCGAAATCAGCAGGCATGCGCTCGACATTACTGCTGTCCCCGACGTGCCTCGGCCCGGACACATCGGACTCGAACTTTGTGGGCCCTGCCACACGAACGGCGACGTGCGGATATGCTGTGCCGCATGACTGGGTGGGCAGTGCGTGGCATAGGTATGGGATTGATCAACGCCGTCGTTCGATTGCTGCTGGGGGCGGCAGTATCGATGTGGCCGCTGAGTGGCTCGGCGCTGCGATGGGTGGCGTATGCCCTCGTGATCCTCGTGATCGTCGTCTGGGCAGGAATCGACGGCGTTCGCGATCGACGCAATCATCCTGATCCCGACGACGGCCAGGACCTCACGATGGTGTGGCTCAAGGCCGCGGTCGTCGCAGGACTGCTCGCTGGACTGCTCAGTTGGATCATCGACTTCTTCGTCGACTTCAGCCTCGGTCAGAACGGTCTGATCTTCGAGCTCACCTCCGGTGCAGCGTTCACCATCCTCACCATTTTCGTCGTTGCCACCATTGCGGTGTTCGTGGGTCGGCTGATCGTCAACCGCGACGCGAAGAAGAAGCTGGCCACCTCCGACGCCGACCGTGCGCACAACCGCGAGCTGGTGAATGCGGGCAGCGCGGAACGCACCGAGTCGAGTCGCGGCACTCGATCGCAGGCAGAGCAGACGCGGTCCGAACCGACGCGATCCGAACCTCAGTGGGCTGCAGAGCACGGCGAAGCCGACACCGAGGTCTTCTCGGCAGTGGACGCCGACGGAAAGCCCCGACTGGACAAGCGCGGCAACCGGCACGGCACCGCCGACGGTTCCTGACCCCCGCTACGAACACACGGGCGGTGAGCGACGCATGACGCGTCGCTCACCGCCCGTTCTCATCTCGTCCGGAGCCCGGGGCCGAGTGTCACAACATGATGGCGGACCCACCGGTTGCCGGGGCCTCGCGACCGACTGCGGAGAATGCGGCGACGAGCAGCGCCGGATCTGGACCCTCCAGCCGTCCCGGCTTGGCCAGACCGTCCAGGACCACGAACCGCAACAGTCCGGCGCGATTTTTTTTGTCCGTCTGCATGCCTTTGAGCAGGTCCCCGAACGCGTGCTCGTCGTAGGTGACCGGCAAGCCGACCGATTCGAGAATCGATCGATGTCTGTCGGCCGTGGCGTCATCCAGACGGCCGGCGAGCCGTCCGAGCTCGGCCGCGAACACCAGACCGACCGACACTGCAGCACCGTGGCGCCACCGGTACTGCTCGCGTCGCTCGATGGCGTGGGCAAGGGTGTGACCGTAGTTCAGGATCTCGCGGAGGTTCGACTCGCGCAGATCCGCCGCCACGACCTTCGCCTTGACCTCGACCGATCGCTTGATCAACTCCGGTAGAACGTCACCGGTCGGATCGAGCGCCGCCGCCGGATCGGCTTCGATGATGTCCAGAATCTTCGGATCGGCGATGAAACCGGTCTTGATCACCTCGGCCATGCCCGAGACGATCTCGTTCTTGGGCACGGTCTCGAGCGTGGCGAGGTCGATCAGCACGGCAGCAGGTTCGTGGAAGGACCCGACGAGGTTCTTACCGGCGTCGGTGTTGATGCCCGTCTTGCCGCCGACGGCCGCGTCGACCATGGCGAGCAGCGTCGTCGGTACGTGCACGATACGGACCCCGCGCATCCACGTTGCTGCCACGAATCCGGCCAGGTCCGTCGCGGCTCCGCCGCCCAGGCTGACGATGGCATCGCTGCGGGTGAGGCCGATACGGCCCAACACCTCCCAGCAGAATCCCGCCACAGCGAGGTCCTTACCGTCCTCGGCATCCGGAATCTCGATGCGGTGTGCGTCGATTCCCTTCTCCGCCAATGCCGCACGCACGGCCTCGGCCGTTTCGGCCAGCGGTGGTTGGTGAAAGATCGCCACGGTGGCGGTTCCGGCGAGCTCCTCGACCAGGTCCGTCAACAGACCTCGACCGATGATCACCGGGTACGGGCTGGCAGTCTCGACCTGGACGCGCACTGGCTCTGTCATCGAATCACCTTCATCTACTGGGGGTTTCGTCGTTCATGTTGCGCGCAGGCACGGGTGCGATCGCAGTCAGTTTCGAGACCAGCTGGCCCACCACTCGGGCCGGGCTGCGACTGTCGGTTCGCACCCGCACCGTGGCCACCGAACGGTAGAGGGGCCGCCGATACCGCATCAGTTCCTGATACTTCGCACGGGGATCGGGACCGGCAAGGAGTGGCCTCACCGAATTGGCCCCCGTCCGCCGAAGCCCTTCTGCCACACTGATTTCCAGGTATACAACCGTGTGTTTCGACAGCAGAGCGCGCGTGGCAGCGGACAGCACTGCACCACCGCCGAGAGAGACGATGCCGTCGTGCGAGGCCAGCGCGCCCGCCACTATCCGCTCCTCGATCTGCCGAAATGCCGGCTCGCCGTCGTGGGAGAAGATATCGGCGATCGTGCGACCGGTCTCTCGTTCGATGGCTACGTCGGTGTCGAACAGCTCCAGATTCAACGCTTGCGCAAGCCGTCTGCCGATGGTCGACTTGCCTGCTCCCGGCGGTCCGACGAGGACCGCGTACGGGCTCATCGTGGAGGTCGGGCGGCGGTGCCCTTCACGTAGTGGTCGACGTTGCTCGTCGTCTCCGCCAGCGAATCCCCACCGAACTTCTCCAACGCTGCCTGCGCGACCACCAACGCAACCATCGTCTCGGCGACGACACCGGCGGCCGGAACGGCGCAGACGTCCGAGCGCTGATGAATGGCGACCGCTTCGTCTCCGGTGGTCATGTCGACTGTTGCCAGCGCGCGCGGCACGGTGGAGATGGGTTTCATCGCGGCCCGCACTCGCAGTGGCTCGCCGTTGGTCATCCCGCCCTCGATGCCGCCTGCGCGGTTGGTCGAGCGCAGCACCCCGTCGGGGCCGGGCTTGATCTCGTCGTGGGCGACACTGCCGCGGCGGCGAGCGGTCTCGAAACCGTCGCCGATCTCGACACCCTTGATGGCCTGGATTCCCATCAGCGCGGCGGCCAGCCTGGCGTCGAGCTTGCGCTCTCCGGAGACGAACGACCCGAGGCCGACGGGCAGTCCGTGCACGACGACCTCGACGACGCCGCCGAGGGTGTCGCCATCCTTCTTCGCCGCTTCGATCTCGGCGATCATCGACTCCTCGGCGGCCTTGTCGAAAGCACGCACCGGGGAGGCGTCGATCGCGTCGAGGTCGTCACCTGCAGGCGGCGGACCCACGTACGGATCGGATGCTCCGATGGAGATCACATGGGACACCACGTCGACGCCGAACGCCTGCTTCAGGAAGAGGCGCGCCACCGTGCCGATCGCAACCCTGGCCGCGGTCTCGCGTGCGCTCGCGCGTTCGAGAACCGGGCGCGCATCGTCGAAGCCGTACTTGAGCATTCCGGAGAAATCTGCGTGCCCGGGGCGCGGGCGAGTCAGCGGGGAGTTCCGCGCGAGATCGGCAAGCACGGCTTCGTCGACCGGATCGGCCGACATCACCTGCTCCCACTTGGGCCATTCGGTGTTGCCGACCTCGATCGCGACTGGCCCGCCCATGGTGCGGCCGTGCCGCACACCGCCGGTGAGCGTGACTTTGTCCGCCTCGAACTTCATTCGGGCCCCGCGGCCGTAGCCGAGACGACGGCGGGCGAGTTGGGAGGCAATATCGTCCGAGGTCACCTCGACTCCCGCGACCATTCCTTCGAGAATGGCGACGAGAGCGGGTCCGTGGGATTCTCCGGCAGTTATCCAGCGCAGCACTCGAGCATCTTTTCACGTCAGGCAAGCTGCGGATGCCAGCAGGGTCGCCGCGCACATGGACGGGCCGTGCGGGATACGTGCCCGACTGTGCCCGACGGCAGCGACGATCGATCCCACCACGGCAGTTGCCAGTGGTGCCGACAGCGCCGCGATCACCCATCCTTCCCCACCGCCGAGAGCTGCGATCGAGCCCACCGACCACGCCAGCTTCACGTCCCCGGCACCGAACGCAGACGGCGCGAGAAGGTGCACGACGAGGTAGATCGCGAACAGTAGGACTCCGCCGAGCAATGCCCTCGCCGACCCCACCGACACGAGCATCGTCGTGACCACGATCGCACCCGGGATCGTCAATTCGTTCGGCAACCGGCGACGCCGTAGGTCGACGGCACTGAGCGCGACGAACCACCATGTCAGCACGCACAAAGGAACCCAGTAGGTGGTCTCGCCGAACCGCCACCAGACCCATCCGGTACCCACCGCGGACGACAACGGCAGAAGCCGTGGATCCCACCGGACCAGACCGAATCGCATCGCTACCCCGGCAACGGCACCGATCACCGACGCTGCACACAGACTGAACATGGCCCGAAGGGTCGCATCCCTCCCACGGCCGGCCACGGGAAAACACCTGATCGCAGATTGCCCTGTGGACAACCCGCCGGCTGTGGACTACCGGGAAGTCGTACTCACTCGGCAGTGGCCAATGCAGCACGCATGACCGCCCGGGGTGCCGGCTCGCCGGTGAACTGCTCGACTTGCCCGTACGCCTGCTCGAGCAGCATCGCCAGGCCGCCGACAACAGTTCCACCGACCTGCTCCACCGCGGCTGCCAGCGGCGTCGGCCAGGGATCGTAGATGGCGTCGAGCACCAACGGCGCGTGAGCGAGTGCAGTAGCGATGTGTGCGGCTCCGGTCGCAGGCACTGTGCTGACCAGTACGGCCGATGCACTCGCGATGGCAGCGAGACGGGAATCGGTCATGTCTGCGAACTCCGCGCGCAGTCCTGCGGAGACGGCGCACCGGAGTGTGTCCGACGCCCGGTCGGCCGAGCGCGCGACGACGGTGACGGCGGCAGCCCCCAACCCGGCCAATGCGACGATCGCCGGCCGTGACGTTCCCCCGGCTCCGACCACCGTCACGGAACTACCCGACAGGTCGACGACCCCCGCACCGCGTAGGGCACCCACGATTCCGTCCACATCGGTGCAGTCGGCCCGCCAGCCCGACGCCGTGCGCACCAGTGTGTTCGCCGAGCCGGCCAACACCGCCCGTTCGGTGCGTTCGCCGGCGTAGTTCAAGGCAGCGACCTTGCCTGGCATCGTGACGGACACCCCGACCCATTCGGGACCGAAACCGTCGAGCATGCCCGGCAGCTGCTCACCGGTGCACTCGATTCGGTCGTACGTCCAGCCGTCGAGACCGAGGGCGCGGTATGCAGCGCGGTGCAGTAGCGGCGATTTCGAGTGTTCGACGGGGCTTCCGAGGACTGCGGCCCGCACGTCAGCGCCCGCTGTCGAGGAAGCCCGGTTCGACCTTCGCGATGTTCGCGAGGTGTTCCTCGTAGCTTCGGGTGAACAGCGTTTCACCCGCCTGATTGATGGTCACGAAGTACAACCAATCACCGTCGGCGGGTGCCTCGACGGCTTGCACCGCACCGATGCTCGGTGAGGAGATAGGCGTTGCCGGCAACCCTTCGCTGGCGTAGGTGTTCCACGGGGTCACGCGCGCCCGGTCGGCGTCGGTGGTGGCCACCTCGGTCGTGTCGAGCGAGTAGTTGACCGTCGAGTCGAACTCGAGTTTCTGCGGCACCGCGAGCCGGTTGAGAATCACCCGGGCCACCTTGCTGAAATCCTGCGGCAGGGACTCCCGCTCGACGAGAGATGCAGCAACCAGAGTGTCGTACGGAGTGAGCCCGGAGTTGGTGCCCGCGGTGAGAATCCCGGTGTCCTCGTAGCGAGTGGCACTCTCGGACACCAGCTGCTTCAAGATGTCGGCGGGTGCGGCACTGGGATCGAAATCCCAGGTTCCCGCTGCGATCAGGCCTTCGAGCTGACGATCTCGGTCCGGAACTCCCTCGACGCGATCGGTAGCCCAGGCGGGAACGCCGAGGGCCGCCGGGTCGTCCACGGCTCCGGCCGCATTGAGGTCGTCGTAGCTCACGCATGCGGGAGTGCCGCTCCCCGTTCGATCCACGCAGCTCGCCTCGGAGATCAGCGTGTAGATGCCCTTCTTGACGGCACCGGTGTTCACGTCGCGTGCGTCGTGCAGCTGACGTCCCTCCGAGATGACCATGTTTCCCACCCGGGAGGCGGGGTCCACCAGTTCGCTCACCGCTCGCGAGGCGGGCACGTTACTGGTGAGCAGATAGAAGCCCGGCTGAACCGAGGTGATGGCGTTGTTCGCTATCGCAGCTTCGAGGAATGCCCCCGAGCTGGCGACGACACCCTTGTCCGCTGCCTCGGTACCGATTTGTTGGGCGGTGTCGTTGGGATGAACCTGAATCACGACGCCGTCACCGGAGGACCCGGCCGCGAAGTCTGCGTTCGGGGTCGTGCGATTCCCGAATTTGCTCACTGCGAAATACCCTCCGCCTGCAACTGCGACGATCAGCACCAACCCGAGCGCCAATGCCACGATCCGGCCGCGACGCTTGCGAGTGGACGCGGCACGGTCCCTGCGGCTCGCGGCACGGCTGCGGCCCACCTCCCGCGGCTCCGCGCCGCGCTCGGAATCCGAGCGCGCAGTACGGTCGCGTTCGGCGCCAGGCGCAGGCGTGGGGTGCGGTTCGTGCCGTTGCGGCGGCCGCGGACGGACGTTCATACGGCGATCGAAGTCGCTGCCCTCGTCCACGCGATACCCGATCGGATCGGTGTGCGCCTCGTCGGAGCGCGCATGTCGCCGGTCCCGATCGAAGGACCCATGGTTGTTCACTCGTCGACCTCCGTCGATCCTGAATTCGTCCCTGCGTGATCCGAGACCGCGTCATCCGAGACCGCGCGATCGGCAGCACCGCGAGTCGACACGGCACGGCGCTCGTCGAGCCAGCCCTGCAATATCGCCACCGCCGCAGCCTGATCGATCACCGATCGTTGATTCTTGGCCCGCACACCGCTGTCCCGTAGTGCACGCGACGCACTCACGGTAGTCAGTCGCTCGTCGGCCATTCGAATCGGCACGTCGCCCAACCGTCTGTGCAGGGAACGCCCGAATCTCTCGGCGGCATCGACGGCACTGCCGCGCTCACCGCGAAGTGTGCGGGGTAGGCCGATCACGATCTCGACGGCCTCGTACTCGGCCACGATCTCCGCGACGCGTACCACGTCCGGGGCATCGGGACCCTTGATCTTCGAGCGCGGCACCGTCTCGACCGGCGTCGCGAGCACACCGTCGGGATCGCTGGACGCGATTCCGATACGAACGCTGCCGACGTCGATACCGATTCGCCGGCCCCGGCCCGGATCGTCGACCCCGGGCCGATCGGGGCCACGCCCCAGGTTGGCCATACTCGTCAGCGAGACGTGAGTTCGGACAGTCGGGCCCGGGCAGCGTCAATACCGGCGGCGATTCCGGCGACGTCCGACCCCGACCCCTGCGCCAGTTCGGGCTTACCGCCACCTCGGCCACCGATGCTCGGACCGAAGGCCGCCACCAGGTCACCGGCGGCGACACCCGCATCCTGGGCAGCCTTGTTGGTCGACACCACGAACGGGACCTTGCCGCCGACCGTGCCGAACAGCACCACGACGGCCGGATCCGCACCGAGGCGTCCACGAATATCGGTCACCAGGGTGCGCAGGTCGTTGCCGCCGACACCGTCGGGTGCCTGCGCGACCACCGCGCGAACATCGCCGAACCGCTCGGCCTTTCCGACGAACTCGCCCGCCGAGGCCAGTACCGCCGCCGCCTTGACCGCGTCGAGCTCCTTCTCGGCGACGCGAAGACGCTCGACCAGAGTCTCGATGCGCGCGGGCACTTCCTCGGAAGGCACCTTCAGCGACGACGCGATGCCTGCGAGCAACGCGCGTTCCTTGGCGAGATAGCGGTACGAATCGAGACCGACGAATGCCTCCACGCGGCGCACGCCGGACCCGACCGACGATTCACCCAGGATGGTGACCGGGCCGATCTGCGACGAGTGCTGTACGTGCGTACCACCGCACAGTTCCATCGAGAACGGTCCGCCGATCTCGACGACGCGCACTTCGTCGCCGTAGTTCTCGCCGAACAGGGCCATCGCGCCCATCTTCTTGGCACTGTCGAGGTCGGTGACCAGGGTGTTGACCGCGAAATCGGAGCCCACCGCATCGTTGGCGACGTTCTCGATGTCGTCGCGCTGCGCCTCCGAGAGCGCGCCCTGCCACGAGAAGTCGAACCGGAGGTAGCCGGGCTTGTTGAGCGATCCCGCCTGCGTTGCGTTCGGCCCGAGAACCTGTCGCAGTGCCGCATGCACCATATGGGTACCCGAATGGCCCTGAGTCGCGCCTTTGCGCCAGGCGTGGTCGACGTCGACGTGGACGGTGTCGCCCTCGGTGATCTGACCCGACTCGACCACCGACTTGTGCGTCCAGACCTTCTTCGCGATTTTCTGTACGTCGTTGACCTTGACCTCGAGGCCAGGCGCGGTGATGGTGCCGATATCGGCGATCTGTCCACCGGATTCGGCGTAGAGCGGGCTGCGGTCGAGGATGATCTCGATGCTCTCGCCCGCAAGTGCGGTCGGAACGCGAACTCCGTTCGAGATCAAGGCCAATACCGTTGCCTCGGAACCGAGTTCGTCGAATCCGGTGAATTCCGTCGGTGAACCGTCGACAAAATCCCGATAGACCGTGAGATCGGCGTGCGCATGTTTGCGCGCACGGGCGTCGTCCTTGGCTCGGTTGCGCTGCTCGGCCATCAACGAGCGGAAACCGTCCTCGTCGACCGAAAGACCCGCCTCGGCGGCCATTTCGAGCGTCAGATCGATCGGGAAGCCGTAGGTGTCGTGCAGGGCGAACGCTTCGGCACCGCCGATCTTCTTCGCGCCCGACGCCTTGACCGCCTCTGCCGCGCCCTCGAACAATCGCGAACCCGAGGTGAGCGTCTTGAGGAATGCCGTCTCCTCCCCCACTGCGACGGTCAGAATGCGGTCGAAGTCGGTGACCAGGTTCGGGTAGGACTCCGCCATCGTGTCGCGCACCACAGTGACGAACTGCGCCATCGTCTCGTCGGGCGCACCGAGCAGACGCGCCGAGCGCACGATGCGGCGTAGCAACCGGCGCAGCACGTAGCCGCGACCGTCGTTGCCGGGGTTGACGCCGTCGGAGATGAGCAGCGCAGCGGTGCGTGCGTGATCGGCGATGACGCGGAAGCGCACGTCGTCGTCGTGATTCGCACCGTATGCGCGTCCCGAGAGTTCCTCGGCCTTGGCGATCACCGGTCGAACGAGGTCGGTCTCGTAGACGTTGTCCACTCCCTGCAGCAGAAACGCAACGCGCTCGACGCCCATGCCGGTGTCGATGTTCTGCTTCGGCAGCGGACCGAGGATCTCGAAGTCGTCCTTGCTGATCCCCTTCCCGCGCTCGTTCTGCATGAACACGAGGTTCCAGATCTCGATGTACCGATCCTCGTCGGCCTCAGGGCCGCCCTCGGCACCGAACTCGGGTCCGCGGTCGTAGTAGATCTCGGAGCACGGGCCGCAGGGTCCCGGAATGCCCATGGACCAGTAGTTGTCGGCCATTCCGCGGCGTTGAATTCGCTCGTCGGGCAGCCCGGCGATTTCCTTCCAGAGTTCGATCGCCTCGTCGTCGTCGAGATATGCAGTGGCCCAGATCCGCTCGGGGTCGAACCCGTATCCGCCGTCCTCCACGCTGTCGGTCAACAACGACCAGGCGTGCCGAATCGCGTCGCGCTTGAAGTAGTCGCCGAACGAGAAGTTGCCGGCCATCTGAAAGAACGTGTTGTGGCGGGTAGTGATGCCCACGTTCTCGATGTCGAGGGTGCGGACGCATTTCTGGACGCTCGTCGCCGTCTTGTACGGGGGCGTCTGCTGACCGAGGAAGAACGGCACGAAGGGAACCATGCCGGCATTGACGAACAGCAGGTTCGGGTCGTCGAGAATCAACGATGCACTGGGTACTTCGGTGTGCCCCGCCTTCACGAAATGGTCGAGGAAACGCCTGCGGATCTCATGGGTCTGCACGGATACAGGTTAGCGTCGTCGGACCCCGTGCCGACTCGAGGGCCTATCGGCCCCGGATGATCCGACGGAGTTTGCCCACCCTGGTCGCAATTTCGCGCTCGGCACCGTGCTCGGTGGGCTCGTAGTAGTTCACACCGACCAACTCGTCCGGAGGATATTGCTGACCGAGGACCCCGCCGGGACTGCTGTGCGGATACCGATACCCGACGGCATTCCCCAACCCCTGGGCTCCCTTGTAGTGACCGTCGCGGAGATGTGGCGGTACCGATCCCGACTTTCCGGCCGCTACATCGGCCATGGCCGCACCGAGAGCTGCGATCACCGCACCCGATTTCGGCGCGGTGGCCAAGTGGATCGTGGCCTGCGCAAGCGCCAACCGCGCCTCGGGCATGCCGATCATCTGCACGGCGTTCGCCGCGGCCGTCGCCGTCTGCAATGCAGTCGGATCGGCCATCCCGATGTCCTCGCTGGCGTGCACCACCAACCGTCTAGCGATGAACCGCGCGTCCTCGCCTGCAGTGATCATGCGCGCCAGATAGTGCAGCGCGGCATCGACGTCGGACCCTCTGATCGACTTGATGAACGCACTGATGACGTCGTAGTGCTGGTCGCCGTCGCGGTCGTAGCGCACGGCGGCCTTGTCGACACTGGCCTCGACCGTCGCGAGGTCCAGCGTTCCGCCGGTTGCGGCACCCGCCGCCGCCTCGAGGGCCGTCAACGCTCGGCGGGCGTCCCCGGCCGCGAGCCGCACGAGGTGGTCCATCGCGTCCTCGGCGATGGTCACCGCCCCGTCCAGCCCACGCGGGTCGTTGGCGGCGCGGGTCAACAGCAACTCGATGTCCTCGGTCCCCAGCGGCTGCAACTGCAACACCAGCGACCGCGACAGCAGAGGCGACACCACCGAGAACGACGGGTTCTCGGTGGTCGCCGCCACCAGCAACACGATTCGATTCTCTACGGCTGCGAGCAACGCGTCCTGCTGCGTCTTCGAGAAGCGGTGCACCTCGTCGATGAACAGCACCGTCTGTTCACCCGACAGCAACCGGCGTCGCGCGAGTTCGATGACGTTACGCACTTCCTTCACGCCTGCCGACAGGGCCGACAACGCCTCGAACTTGCGTCCGGTGGCCCCGGAGATCAACGACGCGAGCGTCGTCTTTCCGGTTCCCGGCGGACCGTAGAGCATCACCGAGGACGCACCGGATCCCTCGACGAGCCGACGCAGCGGCGCCCCGGGAGCCAGCAGATGAGATTGTCCGACCACCTCGTCGAGGGTCGTCGGACGCATTCTCACCGCCAGCGGCGCGTCGGGCCGGACGTAGGTCGAGGTCGGGCGCGACTCGGCGATCGTCGTCTCCGGGGGTGCTGGGGTTTCGAAGAGACCATCGCCGGGGTCGTCGCTGCTCGAAACATCACTGCCCGACATATCACTTCCGAAGCCGCCACTCACCGGTCGAACGCTACCGATCGCGCTGTCGAGAATGCGAACGACGTCGTGGCTACCGCTCCCACTTCGCCCGCAAGGCGGTCGCGACCGATGCTGCGTACTCGGCGATGCCGGTCTCACCGGCGCGCTCGGCACTGTCGGCCAGTACCGCCCACCGAGAAACGAGCGCCTGCGACCGTGGAACCGACAGGTGGTGCGCCCGCGCCGCGGCGATGCGCGTGTGGTCGTCGGGCAGGAACCAGTACGTGGTCAGCCATACCCAGATCAGCCGCGCGTCGAGGATCTTGCTCGCCAGGGCGGTGTCGTCGGCCAGTGCAGGCCAGATCCCGACGACCTCCGAACGCCATGCATCGATCATCGCCTGCTCACGTTCGTGCGTGAGCTCGAAGCTGCACAGGCACCCCGGGAACGAGGCCAGGGCATAGGTGATGTCGAGTGTGGCGTCGCGGAATCCGCCCCACTCGTAATCGAGAAAACGGACACCTTCGTCGTTGACGATGATGTTGTCGGGACACAGATCGGACGGGCTGAATGCGCGGAAGGCGCCGTGCGCGAACAACCTTCCGCTACGAGATACGCGATCGAGAAGTGCATCCGGGGTGGGACCCACCCCCGGCAAGCCGGCCAACAATTCGGGAACCTCGGCAAGTGCATCGGGAATCTGCGCGGAGATTCCGTCCGTGGTGTCGGGCTGCCCGACGCGTCGGAGGAGCGCTGCGAAATCGTCCTCACGGCCGACGGTTGCGGCATGCATTCGACCGAGAGCCTGGGCCATGGCCATCAGCGAGTTGGTCACTGCCGCCTCGTCCGAGTTTCGCAAGAGGGTTGTGATGGGGCTGGCGTCACCGAGGTCGCTGAGTACGAGCAATCGCGCGTCGAGATCGTAGGCGTGCAGTTCCGGCCCCGGCCTGCTGTCGGTGGCCAGTGCGTTGGCGAACTGGTACGAGGCTGCCTCCCGCAGGAAGGCACTCGACCCTGCGATGTCGGCCAATTCGGTATGCAGTTCGGACTCGCCGGTCACGTCGCGCACCTGCTTGAGCACCAGGGTGCGGGGCAGCTGAAAGGGGTTCTCGGAGACTTTGACTCGCAATACGATCGCCTGGCCGCTACCGCCGAGATTCACCGGGTCGATCAGCGTCACCGGAGCTCCGGTTCGCTTGGCGAGGAGGCGCTGCGCTGCTGCTACTACCTCTGATACAGGGTCTGCCAGTGTTGCGGTCATCGATGTCCAAGCTACCCGTTCGCTGCGATTTTCTGTGCTGTGTCGACGACTACGAATGGGACACGATTGTCCGTTTTGCGGCTTTTCGCACGTCACATCCCCAGATTCGACCAGATGGTCGGTTACCCCCGAACCATCGAATTATGCAGGGTTCGCTACTGAGGTGCAACGTCCACCGACACGGAGATGGTGCTCTCCTCCGCCTCGGTGTAGATGACCCCGCGCAGCGGTGGCACATCGGCGTAGTCACGCCCCCAGGCCACCGTCGCGTACCGCTCGTCGACCAACTGATCGTTGGTCGGATCGAACGCGAGCCACCGATCGTTCGGCATCCACACCGCAGCCCACGCATGGGTCGCATCGACGCCGATCATCCGCTCCTTCCCGGGCGGGGGTTCGGTCGCCAGATATCCCGATACGTACCGCGCGGCGAGACCGTGCGACCGCAGGCAGGCAATGGCCAGTCGAGCGAAATCCTGGCACACACCCGAACGCGCGGAGAGCACATCGACCACGGTGGTCGAGACCGTCGTGGAACCGGACAGATACCGAAAGTCCGTGAAAATGCGATGCGTCAGATCGACGATGACGTCCGCCAGCGGTCGACCGGGCCGGAAGCTGGGCGCGGCATACGCGCGCACCTCGTCGGTGATCTCCGGAGTGGGAAGATCCAGAGCGAACTCCACCGCGGATGCCCGGGCCGAATCCGCCGGCACGGTCGGGTCGAACAGCGCCATCCGAGCGGACTCCCACGGCGCGGTTGCCGGCCACGACGTGGTCTCGTCCACCGGCCGCGGATAGACCTCCACCAGCGAGTCCGCCGTCACCACCAGCTTCTCGTGATCGTGCGTCACGTGGAAGTACACGTCCTCGTTGCCGTAGACGTCGACCCCGAAGGACTGATCGGTCGGCGCAGGTTCCACGGTGACCGATTTCTCCGTGCAGTGTTGCCCATCCATGTCTCGCGGCGCGAGAAATCCTCGCCCGTACGACGAGGAGACGCGATCGGAGTAGGTATAGGTCGTGATGTGCTTGATTCGGTACCGACGGCTCATCACTGCACCCCGTTCGCAGTTCGAATGTTCGAGCTACCCCACAGCGGCTGCGTGCCACCCGGCAACGACATGTGCGTCGCGAGGACCACGCGAGACAACTCTTCGAGGGAATCGTGGATGCCGTCCACCAATTCGATCAGGTCGACCCGGCGACCGTTGGCGTCGACCGATTCCAGATCGCCCGGGTCCACTCGGCGCAACCGCACCCGCATCTGCTCGACGAGTTGCTCGGGCCGTGAGGTACCCGAGGCGTCGGGCAGCGATCCGAGGTCGTCGCGCAGACGATCGAGCTGATACACCAACGCTCGCGGATTTCCCTCGTCGAACAGCAGCAGCTGCGCAACAGCCGCCGGACGTGCTCGGCCGCTGTTGCGTCGGCGATAGATCACCGAGGACTCGGCCGCCGACAACACCGAATCGATGACGGCCTGTTCCGTGGACGGTGTGAGGGCATGGCTGAGGGTTGCCGACAGCAGAGCCGTCAGTTGCAGGCCACGTTCGATCCGTTTGCCCGCGTCCATCAGGTACCAGCCGGCATCTCGAACCATCGACTCCGACGCCAACCCGGACACCGCGAGCAGACCCCGCAGCACGCTCGACTGCGACGCGGCCAGTTGGGCACCGTTGTTGACCGGGGATTCCGCCAATTCTTCGAGCGCGGTGTCGATGCGGTTGAGCACCGCCCACGTGTCGTTCGAGAGCTGATCGCGCACCGCGCGCGCCGCCTGCTGCATTCGGTCCACCGATTGCGCCAGCGATCCGAGGCGTGCCGCCGACAGCATCAGTGAACGCATTTCGACGATCGCGTCGGCGCGGGTCTTCTCGTCGAGGAAACCCGGTCCGGTGCGCGAGACCTTGGTGACCGCTTCGAGCAGGATCGGCAAGCTCTCGCTGCCCTCCAACCACGGCATCGACCGATAGTCCTGATTACGTTCGCGCGCCGCGATCAGCAGGCGAGTCATGTCCTCGGCACGCTCGGTGTAGCGACCGAACCAGAACAGATCGCCCAGCACACGTGGTGAGCTGACCACGTCGACGTTGGACGCGGCGTACTGCGGCAGCTCTTCCACCGTCGCAGGCGGGGTGTGCGGCGCAGAATCGGCCGGCGTGACCCGTTCCAGCGACTTCACCCAGACATCCTTCGAGGCCACCGTGATGAGCGGATCGGTGACCGGAGCCGTGATCACCACCTGCCCCAGCCCACCGCGCATCGGGGTGTACCCACCGCGCTGCGCGACCGTGAACAGCCTCATCCCCACTTGCGCGGGAGCCACCGCCAAGTGCTCTCCCGCTCCCCCGCCGATCGACGAACCGACCGGAGCCACCGAGAATTCCGGTACTTCCTGACCGGTCCACTTCCAGGGCTCGGCAACGATCCGATCCCACAAGTCGCGAGCTCCGGCATCAGTGAGATCGTGTCCCACCACCGTGCGACGCGACGTGGTCGACCGCAGCACCAGCGAACGCAGTCGATTACCGATGTGCGAGAGCTGATTCGGGTCACCGCCCCAATAGGTGGCAACCGAACCGAGTACCAAATCCTCGTCCAGTAGCGCCCTGCTGAGTGCCGGCAGCAGCGGAACCAGTGCCGGGTTCTCGAGTACCCCACTGCCGAGGGTGTTGACCACACTGACAGCACCCCGCCGCAGCACCTCGACCAGGCCCACCACACCCAGATGCGAGTCCGGGCGCAAGTCCAGTGGGTCGGCGAACTCGGCGTCCACTCTACGAAGCACCACATCGACGCGGCGGAGCTTGCCGAGCGACCGCATCCAGAGGCAGCCGTCCCGAACGACGAGATCGGCGTTCTCCACCAGCGGGAAGCCGAGAACCGTTGCGAGATACGCCTGATCGAACGCAGTCTCGGAATGCGAACCGGGGCTCAGTACAACCACCACCGGATCCTCGGCGGATGCGGGCGCAGCGTCGCGCAGTGCCAACCGCACCGCACGCGCGAACGTCGACAGCGGCCTCGGGTTGCTCTCCTGGAACAGCTCGGGCATCGCTCGCGACATCACGCGCCGATCCGCGAGCGCATACCCCACGCCCGACGGTGCCTGAGTTCGGTCGGCCACGACCTGGAATCGACCGTCCGAGCTGCGGGCGACGTCGGCGGCATGCATGAACAACTGATGCGGACCCGGGATGGTGATCGCATGCGCCGTCCGCAGATAGCCCGGGTTGCCGAAGATCAGCTCCGGCGGGATCAGCCCGCGCCGAACGGTCTCCTGGGCACCGTAGATATCGGCGAGTACCGCATCGAGCAACATCGAGCGCTGAACCAAACCGGCTTCCAGACGGTCCCACTCGTCGGCCGCGACCACCAGCGGAACGCTGTCCAAGCCCCACCGCACGGCACTGGGCACAGCCTCGGAACCGCCGGACGGAATGGGGTTGTACGTGATGCCGTGGTCGTCGACGAGCCGGCTGACCCGTGACTGCAACGTCTGCATGGCCCCCGAACCGGCCTCGCGCATTCCGTCGATCAACCCCGCCCAATGCGGACGGATGTTGTCGTCGGGATCGAGCATCTCGTCGAAACGATCTGCCCGACCGATCACGGCCTCACGCCGACCCCGATAAGCAAGCCAGGCCGACCCGGCTCCACCGGAGACTTCTTCGCTCCGGCCGGCTCCACCCGTCACAGGTTCGTTCCGGCCGGCTCCACCCGTCACAGGTTCATTCCGGCCGGCTCCACTCAGGGCGGTATCTACGGGCACCATCGAGCCGCTGTTCCTTCCGTCGGTCGATCACCCTCCGACGCCGGGTGAATTCGTGACCGAATTCACCCGAAGCGCGTCGGACCGAGATCGCTACCGGTCGACTCGTTCTGTTGTGCAGGTACGCGTCAGGGCGTGTGAACTCCTGTTCGGCGCAGGTCCAACATGCCGGGAGCACTCACATCGATCGCCTGTCGAGCGTGCATCTCGAGCAATCTTGCTACGTCCACCTTGCCCGAGGTGAACCCACCCTCCTCGAAGCGGCCGTTACGGCGTGCTTCGGCCTCGACGGAGTTGACGGGTGGGCCGTCGTACGACCTACCGCCCGGGTGAACGACATGGTACGAGCATCCGCCCACCGCGCGCCCGGTCTGCATCTCCACGAGATCGAAACGCAGCGGACTCTGTACCTCGATCGTCGGGTGCAGAGCGCTCGGCGGCTGCCATGCGCGGTACCGCACCCCAGCGACCTGAACGTCCTGTCGATCGGTGCGCAACAGCGGCACCGGCACGCCGTTGCACGTCAACAGGTATCGACCCGCATCGGCTCCGGCGACCTGGACCTGAATGCGCTCCACCGAGGAATCCACGTAGCGCGCAGTTCCCGAGGACGTCGATTCCTCACCGAGGGTGTTCCACGGCTCGATCGCGCCACGTAGTTCGATCTCGGCGTCGCCGACCACGGTGGTTCCGATCCGCGGGAAGCGGAACTCGGTGAACGGGTCCAGCCAGCTGGTGTCGAACTCGATGCCGTGCTCGCGAAGGTCCTCCACCACGCGGCCGATGTCGTTGATGACGAAGTGCGGCAGCATGTACCGCCCGTGCAGGTTCGCGCCGTGCCGAATCAGAGGTGCCTGGAGCGGGGTGTCCCAGAAGCGCGAGACCATCGAACGCACGAGCAGTGACTGCACCATTGCCATCTGATGATGGGGCGGCATCTCGAACCCGCGCAGCTCGAGCAATCCCAGTCGGCCCCGAGTGGAGTCGGGACTGTAGAGCTTGTCTATGCAGAACTCGGCACGGTGCGTGTTCCCGGTGATGTCGGTGAGCAGGTGACGCAACGCCCGATCCACCACCCAGGGCGACGCAGATCGATCTCCATCGGTCAGTCGCCTGATCTCGCTGAACGCCACCTCGAGTTCGTAGAGCGATTCCTCGCGACCCTCGTCGGCACGAGGAGCCTGCGACGTGGTTCCGATGAATCGTCCCGAGAACAGGTACGACAGCGACGGGTGACGCTGCCAATGCGTCAGCAGCGACACCAGCAAGTCCGGTCGACGGAGTACCGGCGAGTCCACGGGTGTGACCCCGCCCAGGGTGATGTGGTTGCCACCCCCGGTTCCGCGAGTGGTGCCGTCGTTGTCGAATCCTTCGGTGCTCAACCGGGACTTACGTGCCTCGAGGTAGAGGCGTTCCATGAGCTCGTTCTGTTCGGCCCACGAGGACGTCGGTTGAACGTTGACCTCGATCACACCGGGATCCGGTGTGACGGTCAGGGTTTGGATGCGCGGATCCGACGGCGGACCGTAACCCTCGATGACGACAGGCGTGTCGATGGTCGAGGCCGCGTGCTCGACGCGCGAGACGAGGTCGACAAAATCGTCCAAACGATCCATCGGCGGCATGAACACGTGCAGAACGCCGTCTCGGACCTCGGCGACCAGAGCGGTCACGGCGGTGCCGCCTACCCCGGACGTCTCGTTCACCAACTGCGCGTACCGCGACTCGGCCGGATTCACCGCACGCGGCGGTTGCTGCGTCAATTGCCGAATGGGTAGATCGGGAGTGGGCGCGGTGGGATCGGACGGGTTCTCGACCAGACCACCGTCCCAGGAGATCGCGCGGAGCGGCAACCGTAGACCGGCAGGAGAGTCGCCCTCCAGCAACACGATTCGGCCTCGGCGCAACTTCCAGTCCGAGCTCTCCCAGCCGGAGCCGTCCTCGGTGCGAGATATCGGCAACACGAACGCCGCAGGCTCGTCCGTGCTTGCATCGAGCCGCTCGAGCAGTTGTTTTCTGGCGTTCGCGGAATCGGCTCCCGGTTCGAGATCGTCGTCGTCGGCCGGCGGGTCACCGTAGGGCTGACGAACCAGGTCCAACAGTTTCACCAGCGGGTCCTCGTAGGCGGGACGCGCTTGTGAGGCAGGCAGTCCGAGCGCCTTGACCAACTCGTCGATCAACTCCTGCGACGCCGAGTTGTCCACCGGCTCCGGGCGAAGGTCCTCGGCCAACCAGGGATCTGCGATCAGATCGGAATCGTGCCACAGTGCTTGACCGTCGGTGCGCCAGAACAGTCCCACCTGCCACCGCGGCAGCGGCTCGCCGGGGTACCACTTGCCCTGACTGCGCTGTACCAGCCCGTCCGGTGCGTAGATGGTCCGAAGGCGTTCGGCCAGCACACTGGCCAGCTTTCGCTTGTGTGGGCCGTCGGCTGTGGTGTTCCACTCCGGGGCTTCCTGATTCTCGATGGCGACGAACGTCGGCTCACCACCGACCGTCAACCGGATGTCCTGGTCGTGCATCCGCTTGTCGATCTTCTCCGCCGTGACCTTGATCGATTCCCACTGATCGGCCGTGTACGGCAACGTCGTTCGCGGGTCCTCGTGCACGCGGACGACGGTGTTCGAAAAATCGAGTTCGGCCTTGCACTTGCTCGTCGCACCGGAGATCGCGGCCGCCGTGGACGGGTGCGGCGTCGCCGAGAGTGGGATGTGCCCCTCGCCTGCGAACAGACCCGATGTCGGATCCATCCCGACCCAGCCCGCCCCGGGCAGATACACCTCGGTCCATGCGTGCAGATCGGTGAAGTCCTCGACAGGACCGGACGGACCGTCCAACGACTTGACGTCCGAGGACAACTGAACGAGATAGCCGGAGACGAAACGCGCGGCAAGACCCATTTGGCGCAGCACCGAAACCAGCAACCATGCCGAGTCACGGCAAGACCCCACAGCGGACGTCAGCGTCAGATCGGGCGTCTGCACCCCGGGCTCCATCCGCACGGAGTAACCGACGTCACCCATGACTGCTTGGTTTGCCATGACGAGAAAGTCGATGGTGCGCAACGACTCTCCGCGTTCGACTACGGCTGCCTGCAGTTTCTCCACCCAGGCCGAGACCACCGGACCGGGACCCGAGCCTGCCTTGCCTTCATCCACCGGACGCAGGTACGGCTCCAGATCAGGAAGGTCGTGCTCTTCGTACGTGAATCCGAAGTGCTCCGCCCATTCTTCGACGAAGAAGTCCAGCGGGTTGATCGACGCCATGTCTGCGACGAGTCCGACCGTGATCGACAGATGGTCGGTGCGCTCGGGAAACACCACCCGAGCAAGAAAGTTGCCGAAGACGTCCTGCTGCCAGTTGACGAAGTGTTCCGCTGGTTCGATTTTCAGCGAATACGCCTCGATCGGTGTGCGCGAATGTGGCGCGGGGCGCAACCGAATTTCATGCGGAAAGATCTTTACAGTGCGGTCGAACTGGTAGCTGGTGCGGTGTTCGAGTGCAACCTTGATGCCCACGGCGAGCCCCTCGTGATAGTCCCGGTATGGGTGGAACACACAACCCTAGTAGGGCCGAGCCCGGTGCGCTCGGCAAGAATTCGCGATCGGTGCGCGCGGGCTGGAACATTTCGGACCCCCGCACCGTCCAAATGTCGACGCCTTGACACACAGAACTGTCTACGGTTCGCTCAGCCTGAAAATACGGACGAATCGTCGACGTACTTCGCAAGACACTGAAGGGTGAAACGTGAGTGAAAACCCGCCCAATGGACCGCAATACGGTGGCGACCCCAATCCGGACCAGCCGGACCTGAACAAACCTCAGACGCCAGGCGGCGGCTATCCCCCACCCGGCGGCTATCCCCCTCCCGGCGGCTACCCCCCGCCCGGCGGCTACCCCCCGCCCGGCGGATATCCCCCACCGCCCGGGAACTACCCACCCCAGGGCGGCGCACCCGGTGGATATCCCCCACCGCCCGGGAACTACCCACCACAGGGCGGCGCACCCGGCGGTTACCCACCGCCTCCCGGTGCCTACCCACCGCCTCCCGGGAACTACGGGAATTACGGAAACCAGGGCTACGGGCAAGCACCGATGGCCCCCAATCCCGGACGCCTCGATGTCGGTGCGGCGCTGAGCTACGGCTTCGACAAATTCAAGGCCAATGTCGGTCCGTGGCTCGGACTGACCGCCATCGTGCTGGCGGTGGGCGTGGTCGCCTTCTTGGTTTTGTTCGCGTCGACCTTCGCTGCTGCAATGGACGCCGGCAATCGAGGTGAGACCCTGGACGTCGGCACGTTCTCCGTACTGTCGATACTCCTGACCGCCGTCGCTACCTTCGTGGGGTACTTCGTCAACGCGGCTTTCGTACGCGGAGCGCTGGACGAGACCGTCGGCCCGCAGAAGCCGACGTTCGGCCGATTCTTCCAACTGACGAATGTGCCTCAGCTCGCCGTCCTGGCCGCGATCTGGACCGTGGTCACCGTGGTGCTCGGATTCATCCCTTTCCTGGGAACGCTCCTGCAGATCGTGTTCGGCGTACTGACAGCCTTCACTCTGACGTTCGCGCTGGACCGGAACCTGGCCGCGTTCGACGCCATCAAGACGAGCGTCGATCTGGTGGTCAAGAACTTCGGCCCCGTCATACTGCTGATCCTCGCTCTGGCTGCGATCAATATCGTCGGAGCCATACCGTGCGGACTAGGGCTGCTGGTCACCGTCCCAGTTTCGGTGATTGCGCTGAACTACGCCTACCGCGTGCTCACCGGTGGGCCGTTGTCCCCCGCTCGCTGACGCCACAGCTCGATATACGCGAATGTCCCCGTAACGCTCGGAGTTACGGGGACATTCGTGTTCGGAAGTCGACTGTTACGCGTCGACCACGGTCTCGGCCGAAGCTGGAGACTCTTCCTTCTTTTCCGGCTTGAAGTCGACGCCCGATTCCTTACGCTGCTGCGGCGTGATCGGTGCAGGCGCGTCGGTCAGCGGATCGATGCCGCCACCGGACTTGGGGAATGCGATGACCTCACGGATGGAATCGACCCCGGCGAGCAGCGCGGTGATCCGGTCCCAGCCGAACGCGATTCCGCCATGGGGCGGAGCGCCGTAGCTGAAGGCGTCGAGCAGGAAGCCGAACTTTTCCTGCGCCTCCTCCTTGCCGATACCCATGATCGCGAACACTCGTTCCTGAATGTCCTTGCGGTGGATACGAATACTGCCGCCACCGATCTCGTTGCCGTTGCAGACGATGTCGTAGGCGTAGGCCAGAGCAGACCCGGGGTCGGTGTCGAACGTCTCCATCGACTCCGGCTTCGGCGAGGTGAACGCGTGGTGCACAGCCGTCCACGCGCCGGATCCGACAGCTACGTCACCGCTGGCGGTGGCGTCGGACGTCGGCTCGAACAGCGGAGCGTCGACGACCCAGACGAATGCCCAGGCCTTCGGGTCGATCAGGTCGAGCTTGCGGGCGATCTCGCCGCGGACGGCACCGAGCAGTCCGCGCGAGGCCTTGACGGGTCCTGCGGAGAAGAAGATCGCGTCGCCGTTGTTCGCACCGACGTGCGCGGCCAGGCCGTCGCGTTCGGCGTCGGTCAGATTCTTCGCGACCGGGCCGCCGAGGGTGCCATCCTCGCCGACGAGAACGTACGCGAGGCCCTTGTGCCCACGTTGCTTGGCGAATTCCTGCCAGCGGTCCAGTTGCTTGCGAGGCTGCGACGCGCCACCGGGCATGACGACCGCGCCGACGTAGGGAGCCTGGAACACCCGGAAGGTGGTCTCGGAGAAGAAGTCCGTGCACTCGACAAGCTCGATGTCGAATCGCAGGTCCGGCTTGTCGGAACCGTAGCGCCGCATGGCCTCGGCGTACGTGATCCGCGGAATCGGCGCGGCGAAGTGATGCCCGACGAGCTTCCACAGCGACGCCAGAATCTCCTCGGCCAACAGGATGACGTCGTCCTGGGTGACGAAGCTCATCTCGACGTCGAGCTGCGTGAACTCCGGCTGGCGATCAGCGCGGAAGTCCTCGTCTCGGTAGCACCGGGCAATCTGGTAGTACCGCTCGATACCACCGACCATCAGCAGCTGCTTGAACAGCTGCGGGCTCTGTGGCAGAGCGTAAAAACTGCCCGGCTGCAGACGTGCGGGAACGAGGAAGTCTCGTGCGCCTTCGGGAGTGGAACGCGTCAGCGTCGGGGTCTCGACCTCGACGAACTCGTGATGTGCAAGCACCGACCGGGCGGCAGCGTTGACGTGCGAACGCAGCCGAATGGCACGGCCGGGGCCCTCACGGCGCAGGTCGAGATAGCGGTACTTCAGACGCGCTTCCTCGCCCGGCTGATCGTCCAGCTGGAACGGCAGCGGTGCGGCCTCGGACAAGACCTCGATCTCGGAGGCCTCGACCTCGATGGCACCGGTGGGGATCTCGTAGTTTGCGTTGCCCTCGGGACGACCCTCGACCTTGCCGGTCACCTTCACCACGTACTCGGCACGCAGTCGGTGTGCCTGCTCGAGCGCTGCTCCCTCGCGGAAGACGACCTGAGACACACCGGAGGCGTCACGCAGATCGATGAAGATGACGCCGCCGTGATCGCGTCGACGGGCCACCCATCCCGTCAGCGTCACGGTTCGGTCGACGTGCTCGGGGCGTAATGAGCCGGCGAGGTGGGTGCGCAGCACGGGTGTCCTTTCGAGAAAAATCCGCTGATCGTGTTCTTCGCTCACCGATCCTACGGAGCACATCACCGTAGAAGGAAACGAGATGCCGTCCCGGCATGCGAAGCTAAGGCCGACAGTGGCGGTATCGGTTCGCATCTTCAGATGCTGGCTCGGCGGAGGGGAACTCGGTCATGACGTTCAGAGAAGGTTCGCAAATGGAACCGGGCCGAGTCTCCGTCGGCGGTAGCGGAGGCGGCGGACGCGGCAAGTTGGCGATCGGCGGCGGAGCGGGTGGCTTGGTCATCATCGTCCTTGCCCTGCTGTTCGGCGGCGACCCGGGAGCAATCCTGAACCAGATCAGCGGTGGCGACAGTTCCGCCGGACAGAACGACTCCGGGGCTTCCGGAACACTCGAATGCGATGTCGCGGACGCGAACAGCAGCGTCGATTGCCGTATCGGGTTCACGGCATCGAGCCTGGACACCGTGTGGGAATCGCAGCTGCAATCGCAGACCGGCGTCGCGTACGTCCAGCCGGCTGTCAACCTGTTCTCGGGTGCAACGAACACTGGCTGCGGCAACGCCACCAGCGCCGTCGGGCCGTTCTACTGCCCGGCCGATTCCACCGCATATTTCGACACCAGCTTCTTCCAGGTACTCGTCGACCAGTTCGGCTCCAGCGGCGGCCCCTTGGCGCAGGAGTACGTGGTGGCGCACGAGATCGGCCACCACATCCAGAATCAGCTGGGTGACATCGGGCGCGCGCAAGCCGATCCGCAGGGACCCGAGTCCGGTGGCGTCAAGGTGGAGTTGCAGGCAGATTGCTACGCGGGCATCTGGGCGCACTACGCAGCCGAGACGGTCGATCCGAAAACCGGGGTTCCGTTCCTCGAGCCGCTGACCTCCACCGACATCGACGACGCGCTCTCGGCCGCGTCATCGGTGGGCGACGACCGGATTCAGGAGGCATCCACCGGCCGCGTCAACCCCGAGGGCTGGACGCACGGGTCTTCTGCCCAGCGACAGGCATGGTTCACCGCCGGGTACGAGACCGGACAGGTCTCGGCCTGCGACACGTTCTCGGCGCGCGATCTGAACAACCCGTGATCGCACCACTCAGAACAGCGTGAGGGCCGGTCCCGAGGTCGCCAGTTCTCGGGATTCGGCGGGCTCGTTGGCAGGCAAAGACCGGGTCTGTTCTACGGCGAACCCGTACGTCTCGAGCAACGGGTCGATACGCCCTCGGAGCCACTGCTTGTACTCGGGCGTCACGTACGCCCCGTGACCGTAGAGCTGACGGTATCGCCGGACCAACGCCGGGTGCTCCTTCACCAGCCAGCTCATGTACCAGTCCTTGGTGCTGGACCGTAGATGCATCGGCAACGCCGTCACACTCGTAGCTCCCGCGTCGGCCAGTGCGCTGATCAGACCGTCGAGATGCTTGGCACCGTCCGTGAGGAAGGGAATCACCGGTGCGACCAACACTCCACAATCCAGGCCTGCGTCACGGACGGCACGAATGAGGTCCAATCGTGCACGTGGACTTGGGGTCCCGGGCTCGAGCTGCTTCTGCAGATCGGGGTCGTGGATGGCGAGGCTGATGCTCACGTGCACATCTACCTGCTGAGCAGCCAACGTCAACAAGGGCAGGTCGCGACGCAGCAGTGTGCCCTTGGTCAGGATCGAGAAAGGCGTACCGGACTCCGTCAACGCCCGAATGATGCCGGGCATCAACCGGTATCGGCCCTCGGCGCGCTGATAGGGATCGGTGTTCGTCCCGAGCGCTACCGGCTCCCTTTTCCAGGATCGACGTGCGAGCTCTTTGCGGAGGACTGCCGCGACATTCGTCTTGACGACGATCTGCGAGTCGAAGTCGTTGCCGGAGTCGAGGTCCAGGTATTCGTGTGTCGGTCTGGCGAAGCAGTACCGGCACGCATGCGAACATCCCCGCATAGGATTCACGGTCCACGAGAAGGGCACCTGCGATTCACCCGGAACCTCGTTCAGGGCACTCTTGCACAGCACCTCGTGGAAGGTTGTTCCCTCGAACTCCGGGGTCTGCACGCTGCGGACGAGCCCGGACCGTTCGAGTCCCGGTAGCGCGCCGTCGTCCGCGGCATCGAGAGTCTGACCGGCCCATCGCATGCACACAGTCGAACATTTGTTCTATGCGGTGTCAAGGTCGGTATCGTTCCTCGCATCCCCGCTCGGATCCGGCAGCCGGCAAGCGATAGCGTAGGGCGTCAAGTCGATCCTAGGAGTGCACCGCACGTGACCGCCCCGAACACACCGACCCTCGAACCCATTCTGCGCCTGGGACTCACGTTGGGACCGGCCATCGAGATCGGTTCGGTACCCGAAGGCGACCGAGTCGTCACCACCGTCCTCGGCGGGGCCGCCCCGGGCCCGGACATCGAGGGCACTCTGGCTGCTCGATCCACCGTCGTCAGCGTCACCCGACCCGACGGATGCACCGAGTTCAGCAGTGATCTCGTCCTCGAATTGGCAACCGGTGGTTACCTCTCGCTCGACTATCGCGGGGTTCAGTTCGGCCCGGCCGAGGTCATCGACGCGCTCGACGATCCCGACCGGGAAGTCGACCCCGCTACCTATTACTTCCGTGGCACGTTGCGAGTATCGACGGCTGTTCCGAAGTTCACCTATCTCAACCGTGCGCTGGTCGTTACCTCCGGCTCACGATCGGCCGAGGCCGTGGTCCTCGACGCGTTCCTGGTGACCTGATACCTGCTCGCTCATCGGAGCAGCTGGGCGACCTCGCGGTCGGTCAGCGTCGCATGCGGAGTGCGGCCCTTGCTGCGAACCAGTTCGATCGCTCGGTAGAGGGGCCGTTCGTCGAGTCCGGCGTCACGTGCCTCGGCCCGTAGCTGGTCCACCAGGACCGACGCGATGGCCGCCGCCGGGACGAGCTCAGTGGTCCACAGCGAATCGGCGAGGGTGCGTAGGGCGAGGATCGGCAGTTCACGACCCCCACCGTTGGTGTACAGCGCCAGTGGTAGGACCACGCGAGTGCGACCGTCATAGAGCCGCAACGAGATCTGATCGATCCCGGCCGTGCGAATCGTCAGCTCGGCCGTCACCACCTCCGGCATCCTCAACCGGCGAGTGCGCAACCCTCGCGCGCAGAGTTGCGGACCATCGAGCCACACCCGCCGACGCAGGCCCAGCCAGCCCGACAGTACTGCGGGGCCACCGATGATCACCCCGACGAGAACACCAACCCACACCGGCACGAACAGCGCCAGGACGACGGCGAGAACGATCCCGATCGCGGCCGACCCGACAATGATTTTCCGCAGGCGCGGGGCCAGGAACTCCACCGAGACCAGGTCCAAGGCTACCGGCCCGGCAGCGGGCCGAGGGTCATCGGCCAAGGCGGACCCCGAGGGCGTCGACCACGTCGGCCAACGCGACAGTGTCCTGCTCCCCGTTCGAGAGGTCTTTCACCACAACCGATTCCGCCGACAGTTCTTGATCGCCCAGCACCAGCGCGTATCGGGCACCCGATCGATCGGCTGCTTTCATCGCTCCTTTGATGCCGCGATTTCCGTACGTTATGTCCACTGCGATACCCCGTTCGCGTAGCTGAGCGGCGATATCGACGATCGCCAGTTTGGCTGCGGCACCCATCGGGATGCCGAACACCTGACACCGCGACGTGGACCCCGCAGTCTTTCCCTCGGCAGCCAGGGCGAGGACGGTGCGGTCGACGCCGAGTCCGAATCCGATACCCGACAGCGCTTGCCCGCCCAGCTGTTCCATCAGCCCGTCGTAGCGGCCGCCGCCGCCGATGCCCGATTGCGCCCCCAGCCCGTCGTGCACGAACTCGAACGTGGTCTTGGTGTAGTAGTCCAGCCCGCGCACCATTCGCGGGTTCACCAGATAAGGAACGTTCATCACGTCCAGATACGCCAGGACCTCGTCGAAGTGTTCTTTGGCCGAATCGGAGAGGTGATCGAGCATCAACGGCGCGTCCGCGGTCATCTCGCGCACCTCCGGCCGCTTGTCGTCGAGCACCCGCAGCGGGTTGATCTCGGCGCGCCGACGCGTGTCCTCGTCCAAAGGAAGCGCAAAGAGAAACTGCTGCAACAACTCTCGATACTGAGGGCGGCAGGTGTCGTCACCGAGCGAGGTGATCTCCAGGCGGAAACCGGTGAGCCCGAGAGCGCGAAAACCGGCGTCGGCCACGGCGATGACCTCGGCGTCCAACGCCGGGTCGTCGATGCCGATCGCTTCGACACCCACCTGTTGCAACTGCCGGTACCGCCCGGCCTGCGGGCGCTCGTAACGGAAGAACGGCCCGGCGTAGGCCAACTTCACCGGAAGCGCGCCCCGATCCAATCCGTGCTCGATCACCGCACGCATGACCCCCGCGGTGCCCTCGGGGCGCAGCGTCACCGACCGATCTCCGCGATCGGCGAACGTGTACATCTCCTTGCTCACCACATCGGTCGACTCCCCGACCCCACGGGCGAACAGCCCGGTGTCCTCGAAGATCGGCAGTTCGATATGTCCGTAGCCGGCGTTGCGCGCGGCGTCGAGCAGCCCCTCTCGCACGGCGACGAACTCGGCCGAGTTGGGGGGAAAGTAGTCGGGAATGCCCTTGGGCGCAGAAAAGGTGGTCGGCTTGCTCACGCTCACAGCTTCCCTTGCTCGGGGTCGCCGAGTCCAACGAGGAACGGATTGGACGCACGTTCCTGACCGATCGAACTCTGGCCGCCGTGCCCCGGCAGTACCACGGTGTCGTCACCGAGCGGCAGCAATCGGGTCGCGATGGACCGCAGTAGTTGGTCGTGATCGCCGCCGGGTAGATCCGTCCTACCGATCGACCCCGCGAAGAGGGTGTCTCCGGTCAGCGCCAACGGGACCGCACCGTCCGGCCCGTCGGCCCGAGCGAGAAACACCACCGAACCCTGGGTGTGTCCGGGCGTGTGCACCACCGAGAACTCGATTCCGGCGAGATCCAGCTGCTCGCCGTCGGCGAGTTCGATCACCTCGGCCGGTTCGCGGAACTCGATGTCACCCAGCACGGCAGCCAGCGCTGGACCCGTTCCCTTGATCGGGTCCGAGAGCATGTATCGATCTTCGGGTGCGATGTACGCAGCAATGCCGTACTTTTCGCAGATCGGCTCGACCGACCACGTGTGGTCGAGGTGGCCGTGCGTGAGCAGCACTGCGGTGGGAGTGAGCGAGGATCGCGTCAGAAAATCGATCAGCGGATCGGCGGCGTCCTGGCCGGGATCGACGACGACGCACTCGGACGCGTCGTCCTGGGCCAGGATGTAACAATTCGTCTGAAACATGCCTGCGGGGAATCCGGTGACGAGCAAACCAATCGCTCCTAAAGGCTGAGGCCGAAGTACCGAACAAGCTTAGTGGGGCCGTTCGGATCGGGTCCCCCCAGCATGCTCTCAGGCATTGATGGCACACTCGCGTTGGCCGATTTCGGCCTGTTACCACACGATCGGTCCGTGCAGCGAGCGGGCGAGGTCGATTTTCGGACAAGCGGGAGGAACACGAATTGCCCAGCAACGAGCAACGGCGCGAGGCTGCCAAACGAAAGCTCGAACGCCAACTCGTACGCCGTGCGGAGCGCGCACGGCGTCGTAAGCAATTGACGATTGCAGGTTCCATTCTCGGTGTCGTCGCAGTCGTGGCCGTCGTCTCGGTCGTGTACGTGGTGACCCGCGGTGACGACGATGCGAGTACCGCCCAGGAATCGACGACGTCCGCACCCGCCGACTCCCTCATCGCGGCGGGACGTTCCGAGCCCCTGCCCGAGACGGTGAACTGCTCCTATCCCGCTGCGGCACAGCCTGCGGCCAAGGAGAACACTCCCCCGCGCACCGACAACGTCCCCACCAGCGACGAGCCGCTGAGCTACAGCATGACCACGAACCAGGGCAATATCGGTTTGACTCTGAACAACCCCGAGTCGCCGTGCACGGTGAACAGTTTCGTCTCGCTCGCCAACCAGGGCTACTTCGACGGCACCACCTGTCATCGACTCACCACCGGTGCCGGTCTTCAGGTGCTGCAATGCGGCGATCCCACGGGCACCGGAAGCGGTGGACCGGGCTACCAGTTCGCCGACGAATTCCCCACCGACACGTTCGCCGAGGGCGACCCCGCTGCGCAGACACCGATCGCGTACCCGCGCGGCACGTTGGCGATGGCCAATGCAGGTCCGGGAACCAACGGCAGCCAGTTCTTCCTGGTCTACGGAGATTCGGAACTGCCGCCTGCCTACACCGCGTTCGGCACGATCGACGAGACCGGCCTCGCCACCCTCGACGCCATCGCGGCCAAGGGAGTGCAGGGCGGCGCATCCGACGGAGCACCCGCCGAGCCAGTCGACATCACGAACATGCTGAGCGACCTGTGAACCGCACCTCTGTCCTAGTGACCGGGCTGTCGGCTACCGCTCTGGTGCTGGCCGGCTGCTCCAGTTCGGCCGAACCCGCTGCCCAGCCTGCTGCAGCAACCTCGTCGACGACGTCGTCCGCTCCGGCGGCAACGACAACACAGCGGCCGGCGTTGGACCTGTCTCGGTTCGGTGCGCTGCCGGCCGTGCCACAGCCGACGACCGACACTGTGTCCTGCGCCTATCCGGCGGAGACGCCGGCCGCGAAGGAGGTCGATCCACCTCCCGTCGACAATGTCGACGTGTACGGAACCGTCGACGTCGCACTGGCCACCAGCCAGGGACCGATCGACATCACGCTGGACCGGACGCAGGCACCGTGCACGGTCAACAGCGTCGTCAGCCTCGTCCAGCAGGGATACTTCGACGGCTCTCCCTGCCACCGGTTGACGACGTCACCGGGCCTCGAGGTGCTCCAGTGCGGCGATCCTTCCGGATCCGGTCGGGGCGGACCCGGATACAGCTTCGCCAACGAGTACCCCACGACGGCATACACCGGCGATCCCGCGCAGGCCGAAAATCCGGTGGTCTACCCCCGCGGGACGCTCGCGATGGCCAATGCCGGTCCCGACACCAACGGCAGCCAGTTCTTCCTGGTGTACGCAGATTCGGTGCTCCCGCCGCAGTACACGGTGTTCGGCACCATCTCCGAGAGCGGACTGGCCACCCTCGACGCCATCGCGGCGGGAGGGGTGACCGGAGGCTCCGAGGACGGCGCGCCTGCGAACCCGGTGATCCTGGAATCGGCAACGGCGTAGACAGATTCGAAGTACGAGAGGGTGAGCAGAGAATCTCTGCTCACCCTCTCGTCGTTGTCGGGACCGCTCAGGCGGCCGACGTCAACCGGTAGACGTCGTAGACGCCCTCGACATTGCGGACCACGTTCAGCACGTGACCGAGATGCTTGGGATCACCCATCTCGAACGTGAATTTGCTGATCGCAACCCTGTCTCCCGACGTGGCGACGGATGCCGAGAGGATGTTGACCTTCTCGTCGGCCAGCGCCTTGGTCACATCGGAGAGCAGTCGGTGGCGGTCGAGTGCCTCGATCTGAATGGCCACCAGGAACACCGAGGACGCCGACGGTGCCCACTGAACCTCGATGAACCGCTCGGACTGCTCCTCCAGTGAGCGAGCGTTGGTGCAGTCGGTGCGATGCACGCTGACCGAACCGCCGCGGGTGACGAATCCGAGGATCTCGTCTCCTGGCACGGGAGTACAGCACTTCGCGAGTTTCGCGACGACGCCGTCCGCACCGGTGACCAACACCCCGGCATCGCCGACCTGGCGAGGACGGGTAGGAATTGTCGACGGAGTCGAACGCTCGGCGAGCTCTTCCTCGACATCGCCCACACCCCCGAGATGAGCGACCAAACGCTGCACCACGTGGCGAGCGGACACGTGATTCTCGCCGACCGCGGTGTAGAGCGCCGAGACATCGACGTACCGCAATTCGTGCGCGATGGCCGACATCGATTCGGCATTCATCAACCGCTGCAACGGTAGTCCGCCTCGGCGCACCTCCTTCGCGATGGCGTCCTTGCCGGCCTCGAGTGCTTCCTCGCGGCGCTCCTTGGCGAACCACTGACGAATCTTGGTCTTCGCTCGCGGCGATGCCACGAATCCCTGCCAGTCCCGGCTCGGTCCGGCAGTAGCGGCCTTGGAGGTGAACACCTCGACCACTTCGCCGTTGTCCAGGGTTCGTTCGAGTGCGACCAGTCGGCCATTGACGCGTGCGCCGATGCAGCGATGGCCGACCTCGGTGTGGACCGCGTAGGCAAAATCGACCGGACACGAACCGGCAGGCAAGGTGACGACGTCGCCCTTGGGCGTGAAGACGAAGATCTCCTTGACCGCGAGGTCGTACCGCAGTGACTCGAGGAACTCTCCTGGATCGGCTGCTTCACGTTGCCAGTCGAGCAGTTGGCGCATCCACGCCATGTCGTCGACTTCGGCGTTGTCCTGAGAGTGCTTGCCCTTGGTCTCCTTGTATCGCCAGTGCGCAGCAATGCCGAACTCTGCCGTCCGGTGCATGTCGCGCGTGCGGATCTGCACCTCGAGCGGTTTGCCCTCGGGTCCGATCACCGTGGTGTGCAAGGACTGATAGACGCCGTAGCGCGGCTGAGCGATGTAGTCCTTGAAGCGGCCCGCCATCGGCTGCCACAGCGAGTGCACGACACCCACAGCGGCGTAGCAGTCACGGATCTCGTCGCACAGGATCCGTACACCCACGAGGTCGTGGATGTCGTCGAAGTCGCGGCCCTTGACGATCATCTTCTGGTAGATCGACCAGTAATGCTTCGGCCGTCCCTCGACCACGGCGCTGATTCTCGACGCGGCCAATGTCGCGTTGATCTCGGCCCGCACCTTCTCGAGGTAGGTGTCGCGTGACGGTGCCCGATCGGCGACGAGACGAACGATCTCGTCGTACTTCTTGGGGTGCAGGATAGCGAACGCCAGGTCTTCGAGCTCCCACTTGACCGTGGCCATTCCCAGCCGATGCGCAAGCGGCGCAATGACTTCCAGCGTTTCCTTCGCCTTGCGGGCCTGCTTCTCCGGCGGCAGGAACCGCATGGTGCGCATATTGTGCAGTCGGTCTGCCACCTTGATGACGAGCACCCGCGGATCTCGCGCCATCGCAATGATCATCTTGCGAATGGTCTCGCCTTCGGCAGCGGTTCCGAGAACCACCTTGTCGAGTTTGGTCACCCCGTCGACCAGATGGGAAACCTCCTCGCCGAATTCCTCGGTCAACTTGGCGAGCGAATACCCGGTGTCCTCGACCGTGTCGTGCAGCAACGCCGCGACCAGCGTCGTGGTGTCCATTCCCAGCTCGGCGAGGATGTTCGCGACTGCGAGCGGATGGGTGATGTACGGATCGCCGGACTTACGCATCTGCGATGCATGCAACTCGTCCGCGACGTCGTAGGCCCGCTGCAACAACGCGAGATCGGCCTTGGGGTAGAGCTCGCGGTGCAGGCTGACGAGAGGTTCGAGCACCGGCTTGACGGCGGCGCTGCGTCCGGCGGTGATGCGGCGCGCCAGACGGGCCCGCACCCGCCGTGACGCCGACGTCGGTACCGGTGCCGAATTGCGCGTTCCGGACGGAGCCTGCGCGTCGTTCGGCACAGAATCGGGGGAAGCAGAATCACGGGACACTGGGGACTCGACTGCGGGACCGGTGTCACCGGAACCGGTCTCGCCCTCGGTCACGACGTCGACTCCGGCCCGATCGGGAACGTCAGGCCTCTCGGGGACGGCAGGCCCATCCGGCAAGGGCTGATCGATGTAACGGGTCACTCTCATCACCTCCTGCCACGCGCTCCACGCTGTCGCCGGACGCATCCGGAGAACGCATTATGTAGAGACTTTAGTCCTCATACTCGAACCAGGCAGGCGAGCGGGTAGTCACTGCACCTCTCACGCCCTCCCAGTGCCGCGATCTCGAGAACGACGGCGGCACCGACTATCACCGCACCCTGATCTGCCAACAGCCGTGCGGTCGCCTCGACGGTACCGCCCGTCGCCAGCACGTCGTCGATCACCAACACCCGCCGTCCAGCCAGTTCGATCGCCGTCGGGATCTGCAACTCGGCGGTCCCGTATTCGAGGTCGTAGGCCCGCGAATGCACCGGAGGCGGCAGCTTGCCCGCCTTGCGCACCGCCAGCACACCGCAGCCCAGCTCCAAGGCCACACCGGCACCCAGCAGAAAGCCACGCGCGTCGATTCCCGCAACCAGATCGACATCGTGGTGGCCCTGCGCCAACTCCGACACGACACTGCGTAAGGCGCTGCCGTCTGCGAACACCGGAGTCAGATCGCCGAAACGCACTCCGGGAACGGGGAAGTCGTCGACCCACCGCGTCAGCCGAGCCACGGCAGCGACTGCGTCGGCCCGATCACCTGCGTCGTTCATCGAAGAAGAACCCACCGATCCATGTTCCATCCGGCACCAGCGGCCGTCGGGTTGGGCACCACGTCCTGCATTCCGTCGCTGACGACGGTGGTGCGCGGCTCGTTGTACAGGGGAAGCGACGGCATGTCGTTCCACAGGATGTTCTCGCCCTCCGTGGCGAGAGCCAGCACTCGTTCGGGGTCATCGGTCACCGCCAGCTGATCGACGATGGAATCGATCCTGCCGTTGCTGTAGCCGCCGACGTTCAGTCCGATTCCCGTCCTCAGCGAATACCGTGCGACAGCTCCGCCTGCCGACCCCGATGGCCCGGGCAGAGAACCACTGCTGCCCAGCACCGCGTCGACGGCACCGCCGCGCAGGGCGGACGGCGTGAACTCCGGCGAGCTCGCATCGACGACGGTGATGCCGGCTGCAGCGCAGTCGGCAGCCATGCGGCCGACCTCCTGTGCGCGACGAGCATCCGGTCCCCGGTACCCGACGCGAACGGTGAGGGCACTCTCGCCTGCCGCAGCAAGTTCCTTGCCCGCCTGATCCAGGTCCGAGCGCCGATACCGATCGCCGACGACGGTTGCGACCGCCGGATACTCGAGGGTGTCCAGTTGCACCAGCCGAGCGTCGACGATTCCCGAGCCGAGCCCGGCCGCTGGGGCGTCGGAGCCCGGATGCCCGAGCGTGTCGAAGAGATCCGATCTCGGGATGCACGCGGCCACCGCTCGTCGCGCGCTCGCGTCGGCCAGCACCCCCTGTGTGGCGAAGGTCAGTTGTTCGAGGCCTCGTGACGGTTCCTCGCTGGTCACGAAACCCTCGGTCGTGCCGAGATCGATGGCACCCGCACCGTGGTCGAGCACGTCGAGCGAGCCGTCCGCCACCTTGGCAGCCACGTCGGTGCCCTTGGGCCAGACGACGACCTGCTCGGTTTCGGGCGGAATTCCCCACCAGGCCTCGTTCGCGACGAGAACAAGACCTCCGTCGGAGGTGTACGACTCGACGCGGTACGGCCCGGCCGAGGGCAGCAACGAAGTGTCGATCGCGCCGGGCGTCAGTGTCCACCCGGTGTTCCAGAATTCGGCGATGCGGCCCACGACATCGTTGTCGTCGGCCAGGATGGGATCGACGACGTTCGGCACTCCTGCCGCCCGGGCCGCAACGTGCGCAGGCAACAGATCGGTGGCACCGAACAGGGCGCGCCAGTTCTGGTAACTGCGCCCTGGAGCGAACACGACCGTGGCCTCCTTGGCCCCGGGGACGCAGTCGATGCGTTCGATGTCCGAGTACCCGGCCGACGACGCCGCGTCGAACATGGGACCGTCGGCGGCGAATCGGCCGCTGTTCGCAGCCCAGGCCAACACGAGGTCATCGCAGGCCATCGGTGCACCGTCGGAGTACTTCGCCGCTGGGGCAATGGAGTACTGCACGGTCAACGTGTCACCGGGAATCACTTCCGTGGTCCCGATGTCGTTGTCCGACAACGCATCCCCCTCGGGCCCGAGGTAGCTGAAGCCCACCTGCACCCGGGTGAACGCCTGCCGAGCTCCCGACGCCGCGCCGTCGACCGTTCTCGCGTTGTACGTGTCGACGACGTTGTCGAACGAGTAGCCGATCGAGGGAACCTTGTCCTCGGGCGACGAACACGCGGTGATGGACACCGCAGCGACACCCGCCGCCACCAGTGCCGCGCTCCACCTGCGTTTCACGTGCACTCTCCGTCCCAGTCGAGGGTGGATATCTACCGTCGCTTCTTGTTTCGCTTTCCGGTGGGCCGGTTACCCGGCTGCGGAGTGGACGCCTTGGTGGTGGACACTCCGACGGCCACCGGTTCGGGAGCGAGACCGGCCGCGCGGGCAGCCGCATCGGCCCGCTTGGAGTGGACCTTGCGTGTGTGCGCAGCCACCGGGCCCCACTTCTCCTTGAGCGTCACCAGCAGCGGAGTAGCGAAGAAGATGGACGAGTAGGCACCGACGATCATGCCGACGAGCTGCACCAGCGCCAGGTCCTTGAGTGTGCCGACTCCGAGCAGCCAGACCGCGACGATCATGAGCGCGATCACCGGCAGAACACCGATGACGGTCGTGTTGATCGAGCGCATCAGGGTCTGGTTGACGGCGAGGTTGGCCTGCTCTGCGTACGTCTTGCGGTGCAGGTTCAAGATCCCGCGAGTGTTTTCCTCGACCTTGTCGAACACCACCACCGAGTCGTACAGCGAGAAACCGAGGATCGTCAGCAGTCCGATGACCGTCGCAGGAGTCACCTCGAACCCGACGATCGAATACACGCCTGCCGTGACGACGAGGTCGAATCCCAGAGCAGCCAGAGCGGCGAACGCCATATCCCGTTCGTATCGGACAGCGATGTAGATGCTGACGATGACCAGGAACACCGCGAGTGCGATCAACGCCTTCTGGGTGATCTGGCCACCCCAGGTCTCACTGACGTCGGACACGCTGATCGCATTGGGAGTAGCGGTGCCGCTGTTGTCCTGCGGCTCGAAGGCCTGGAACAACGCCTGACGCAAGCTGTCCACTTCACCGGGGTCGAGAGCCTCGGAGCGAATCTGCACCGTTGCTGCCGCGCCCGAGCCGACCGTCTGCACCGACACCGGGGGCATACCCAGCGAGTCGTTGTACACGGTTTCGACCTGCTCGGTGGAGATGTTGTCGGCGGCCGGCAGGGCAATACGAGTCCCGCCCTCGAAATCGATGCCGAGCGTGAATCCGCGCACGAGGAAGCTCAGCAGGCACACCAACACGATGACACCGGTGAGGATGTAGTAGAAGCGGCGACGACCGACGATGTCGAAGGCACCGGTTCCGGTGTAGAGCCTGGACAGCCAGCTGTGCTTGGGCTGGGTGGACTGGTCGACACTCGAGTCGTCGAGGGGCGATGGGGTCGACGTGGTCGTATCCGACATGTCATGCCTCCTTCGACGGCGTGGTGCCGGTCTTGACGGCGAGCGCCTTGTTGGCTGCACGCTTTCGTTCGAGTGCGATCTGCTGGACGGCACCGAGACCGTTGACGGACGGCTTGGACCAGAATTTCGACTTCGACGCCAGGTACACCAGTGGCCAGGTCACCAGCACCACGACGATGATGTCGAGGATCGTCGTCAGACCGAGGGTGAAGGCGAAGCCGCGGACCTGCCCCACAGCGAGTACGTACAGCACCGCGGCCGCGATGAAGCTGACCGCGTTGCCGGACAGGATGGTTTTGCGTGCGCGTGCCCAACCGCGTGGTACTGCAGACCGGAAGCTGCGACCCTCACGAATTTCGTCCTTGATGCGCTCGAAGAACACTACGAAGGAGTCCGCGGTCATACCGATGCCGATGATGAGTCCGGCAATTCCTGCAAGGTCCAGGGTGAAGCTGATCCACCTGCCCAACAGAACGATGATTCCGTAGACGACGAGACCCGCCAGCGCCAACGACAGCGCCGTGAGCAGACCCAGGGCGCGGTAATAGAGCAGGCAGTAGACCAATACGAGCGCCAGTCCGATGGCTCCAGCGATGAGGCCGGCTTCCAGCGAAGCCAATCCCAGTGTGGCCGAGACAGTTTCGGCCTCGGAGGATACGAAGGACAGCGGTAGAGAGCCGTACTTGAGGGTGTTGGCCAGCTCTGAAGCACTCTGGGCGTTGAAGTTTCCGGTGATCGAGGTGGCGCTGCCCGCGGGGGTGGCACCCTGGATGACCGGCGCACTGATCACCTTCGAGTCCAGCACGAATGCGGCCTGCTTCTGCAGGTTGGCGGCGGTGAACTGAGCCCACGTGTTGGAACCGTCCGAGTCGAACGTCAGGCTCACCTGAAACTGGGCCTGCTGGCTGTCGAATCCGGAGGTCGCGTCGGCGATCTGCTGCCCGTCGATGATCGTCGGGCCGAGCAGGTAGACGGCAGTCCCGTCGGTCGAGCACGCGACGAGCGGAAGAGCCGGATCGTCGTTGCCTGCGAGTGGGTCGGCCGCGTTGCAGTCGAGGGACTGCATCGCCAATTGCTGAATCTGCTGATCCTCGCTCTGCCGCAGCGTCTTGGCGTCGGCGATCTCCTGAGCAGCACGATCGGCGTCCGACAGCGACGCATCCGCGGCGGGATCGTCGGTCGCGGGTGCATCGGTCGCAGGCGCGTCGGTCGCGGGCGCGTCGGTCGCAGGCGTCGGATCCACCGCAGACGGATCCTGCGCCGGGAAGACGCGACTCTGAGGAGCGGCCGGTGCGGCGGGATCTGCAGCAGGAGCGGCGGGATCTGCAGCAGGAGCGGCGGGATCTGCAGCAGGAGCGGCGGGATCTGTAGGAGCGGCCGGATCGACCGGCGCGGCGGGATCGGCCGGCGTTTGCTGCGACCCTGCACCCTGGCCCGCCGACGGGGCAACCGATCCCACCACGGGTCGGATGAACAGTCGTGCAGTCTGGCCCAGAGTGCGCGCTTGAGAACTGTCGTCACCGGGCACCGTGATGACGAGGTTGTCACCGTCGACGACCACCTCGGAGCCCGTGACACCGAGACCGTTGACGCGAGTCTCGATGATCTGCTGCGCCTGCTTCAGGCTGTCCTGCGTCGGCGCATTGCCGTCGGGGGTTCGCGCGGTGAGTGTCACGCGCGTGCCGCCCTGCAGGTCGATTCCCAGCTTCGGCGAGGGGTCTTTGTCTCCGGTGAAGAAGACCAGGGCATACACCGCTGCTATCAGCACCGCAAAAACGGCGAGATAGCGGGCGGGACGCACCGGTCCGCTGGTAGGTGCCACGGTGAGTGTTTCTCCTCTAAGGCGATGGAAAGTGTCGGTTCCTGCGGGGACTGTCGGCCCGATATGTCAGCGGTGAGCGCTGCGATTGTGCACCACATCGGTCACCGCAGACGAAACCGCTGCCGGATCGAAGTCTCCGACAGCGGTTCGGATCAACGGCTGCTCACTCTTTTTCGAGCCGCTTCGCCGTCTGTTCCACGGTCTCGTCGGGCCCGCTGACGTCCGTCTTGTGCAACGACGGCCCTGCGCTGGTGCTCGAGTCGAGGGACGCGATGTCGGCGTCGGTGGCGGTCTCGAACTCGGTGTCGTCGAATTCGGAGCCATCGGGCAACACCTCGCGTACTACGGCGCGAGACCAGGTGGTGATGACGCCGTCCGCGATCTCGAGGTCGATCGTGTCGTCCTCGACCAGAACCACGCGGGCGTACAGGCCTGTTGTGGTGACGACCTCGTCGCCCACCTTGAGCGAGTCCTGCATCTCCGTGGTTTTGGCCAGCACCTTCTTCTGTCGACGCGCATTGAGAAACAGCGGTACCAGAAGGGCCACGATCAGCAGCGGAAACAGCAAATCCATCGGAAGGTCAGTCCTCGAAGTTCGGGTCGAAAATCGTCATTGTCTCGTGCGAGAACGCCGTGGGTGTGGGCCTCGCAGCTACCCAGTGTGCCATCACCGGGAACCGATCCGGTCCGTTCGTCTCGTGTTCTGCCCGATTCAGTCGAATAATCCCTGCGCAGCCTCCGAGGATCGGACCGAAATTCCCCCTACCGCGAGGTCCGGTGGCGGGGTCAGACCGAGATGTTGCCACGCGGTGGCAGTGGCAACGCGGCCTCGCGGTGTTCGGGCGATCATGCCTGCGCGCACCAGGAAGGGTTCACACACTTCCTCGACCGTCGAGGGTTCCTCACCGACGGCTACGGCCAGCGTCGATACGCCGACCGGTCCCCCGCCGAAGCTGCGGATGAGTGCGCTGAGGACGGCACGGTCGAGTCGGTCGAGGCCGAGCTTGTCGACGTCGTACACCACCAGAGCCGCTTTGGCCGTGTCCCGGGTGACGGTGCCGTCGCCCCGCACATCCGCGTAGTCGCGCACTCGCCGGAGCAATCGGTTCGCGATACGTGGAGTGCCACGCGAACGGCCGGCGATCTCGGCGCAGCCGTCTCGGTCGATCGGCACCCCGAGTATTCCGGCCGACCGCATGAGGATGCGCTCGAGCTCGCTCGGCTCGTAGAAATCCATGTGCGCCACGAAGCCGAATCGGTCACGCAGCGGCCCGGTGAGAGCACCCGACCTGGTGGTCGCTCCGACGAGCGTGAACGGAGCCACCTCGAGCGGTATCGACGTCGCACCCGGCCCCTTACCGACGATGACGTCGACGCGGAAGTCCTCCATCGCCAGATACAGCATCTCCTCGGCCGGACGGGCGATGCGATGGATCTCGTCGATGAACAGCACGTCTCCCTCGACCAGGTTGCTGAGCATCGCTGCCAGGTCCCCGGCGCGCTCGAGCGCCGGCCCGGACGTGAGCCGCAGCGAGGTTCCCAACTCGGCGGCGATGATCATCGCCATACTGGTCTTGCCGAGCCCCGGCGGCCCGGACATCAGGATGTGATCGGGAGTGCCGCCGCGCATCTTGGCACCGGACAGTACGAGCTGGAGCTGCTCACGTACCCGGGGCTGACCGATGAAATCGGTGAGGTTCTTCGGACGCAGGCTCGTCTCGACATCCAGGTCGTCGGACATGGCGTCCGCGCCCACCTGTGATTCGGCGAACTGGTCGTCCTCGTCCACGCCGACCTACCTGGACTTTCCGAGGTACGCCAGGGCCGACCTCAGTGCAATCGACGTCGTGGCCTCCGGCTGCTGGGCAAGTACCGCGTCGGTGGACTCCTCCGCCTGCTTCGCCGGGAATCCGAGCCCGATCAGCGCCTCGACTATCTGATCGCGCACCGAATTTCCGGCACCGGATCCTGGCAGAACCGAATTACCAGCGCGGCCGACCACTGCGTCCACCTTGTCGCGCAATTCGACGACCATTCTCTCCGCGCCACGTTTGCCGATTCCGGGAACCCTCGTCAGTGCTCCGATGTCACTGTCCGCCAACGCCGTTCGCAGCGCATCCGGTTCGTGCACGGCGAGCGTGGCCATCGCGATTCGCGGTCCGACGCCCGACACGGTGAGGAGCAACTCGAACAGCTCGCGTGACTCCTTGTCCGGAAACCCGTACAGCGTCTGCGAGTCCTCGCGCACGATCATGGTTGTCAGGAGCGTCGATTCGCTCCCCCGGTGCAGCGTGGCCAGCGTCGCCGGAGTGGCGCTGATGCGGTATCCGACGCCGGCAGCCTCGAGCACGGCGTGATCGAGCGCGATGTCGATCACCGAGCCTCTGATCGATGCGATCATCGTGCGCCCGCCTCTTTCTTGGCCATCTTTTCGATTCTGCGGGCAACGACGGCGCGAGCTTTACGCTCCTCGGCCAGGCGCGCGTCGTACTTGCGCTTCTGTTCTGCCGCCATGGCTTCTGCTTTCGCCATCCGGGCGATCATCGGAGCTCTCCAGCAATGACAGATGCCGAGCGCAAGGGCGTCGGCGGCATCCGCCGGAGTCGGGGCGGTTTGCAGACCGAGAATGCGCATGACCATCGCAGTGACCTGGGCCTTGTCGGCCGAACCGTTGCCGGTGACCGCAGCCTTGACTTCACTGGGGGTATGGAAGCAGACATCGATCCCCCGCCGGGCCGCCGCCAGCGCGATCACTCCGCCGGCTTGCGCGGTTCCCATGGCGGTGCGGACGTTGTGCTGCGCGAACACCCGCTCGATGGCCACCACCGAGGGTTTGTGGGTATCGAGCCAATATTCTGCTGCCTCGGAGATGCGCAACAACCGCTGCGCCAGATCCATATCCGCGGGCGTGCGCACCACATCCACGTCGAGAGCAACCACCGATCGACCCACACCACCCTCGATCAAACTGAGCCCACACCTGGTGAGACCGGGGTCGACACCCATCACCCGCACGCCACCACACCTTCCGCTTACGAACTGTTGTTCGATAGCGTAGCGGAGCGCACCGACGGATCAGGGATACGACACCCGGCCTGTTGGCTCGATCGAAATCGAGGCGGTCAGTCCTCTTCGTCGAGCTCGGCCATGACCTCGTCGGACAGATCCACGTTGGACCAGACGTTCTGCACGTCGTCGCTGTCTTCCAGCGCGTCGATGAGCTTGAACACCTTGCGCGCGCCGTCCGCGTCCACCGGAACGTTGACCGAGGCCTGGAAACTCGCCTCTGCCGAGTCGTAGTCGAATCCGGCCTCCTGCAAAGCGGTCCGTACTGCGATCAGGTCCGTCGGCTCGCTGACGATCTCGAACGTGTCGCCGTTGTCGTTGACTTCCTCGGCACCGGCTTCGAGAACGGCCATCAGGACGTCGTCCTCACTCTGACCGTTCTTCTCGAGCGTCACCACGCCCTTGCGCGAGAACAGGTACGAGACCGATCCCGGGTCTGCCATGTTTCCGCCGTTGCGCGTCATCGCCACGCGTACCTCGCCTGCGGCGCGGTTGCGGTTGTCGGTGAGGCACTCGATCAGAATCGCCACGCCGTTGGGGCCGTAGCCCTCGTACATGATGGTCTGCCAGTCGGCTCCACCGGTCTCTTCGCCTGCTCCGCGCTTACGGGCCCGCTCGATGTTGTCGATCGGAACCGAGGTCTTCTTCGCCTTCTGGATGGCATCGAAGAGAGTCGGGTTGCCCGTGGGGTCACCGCCACCCGTGCGGGCCGCCACCTCGATGTTCTTGATGAGTTTGGCGAAAGACTTGCCGCGTCGGGCGTCGATCACCGCCTTCTTGTGCTTGGTGGTGGCCCATTTTGAGTGGCCGCTCATGCGATAGAGCCCCTTCCTGCTCGAAATCAGTGTTGTCGACTTTACTCGCCCGGTACCGCGCTCGGGACCGACCTGCTCCGGCGGGTTCGAAACGGCGGCGCACCGTTTCTAACTGCGGCGCACCATGTCGACGAAGAGTCGGTGCACACGATCGTCCCCGGTGACCTCGGGATGAAAGCTCGTCGCCAGCACCGAGTTCTGCCTCACGGCCACCACACGCCCCGCAGCCGGTCCATGGGGCACGGTGGCCAGGACCTCGACTTCTTCGCCGACACGCTCGACCCAGGGTGCCCTGATGAACACCGCTCGTACGGGGCCGCCGTCGATGTCGATGACGTCGAGATCGGTCTCGAAGGAGTCGACCTGACGGCCGAAAGCATTGCGCCGCACGGTGATATCGAGGGAGTCCAGATACCGCGCGTCGGGTCTGGTATCGAGAATCTCGGACGCCAGCAGGATCATGCCCGCGCAGGATCCGTAGGCGGGCATACCCTCGGCCAATCGGGCACGCAACGGGTCGAGAAGATCGAACACGCCGAGCAGGTTGCTCATGGTCGTCGATTCCCCGCCGGGGATGATCAGCCCGTCGATCTGTGCGAGTTCGGCCGGACGCCGCACCGTGATGCCGTGCGCACCACTCGACTCGAGTGCTGCCAGATGTTCGCGAACATCGCCTTGCAGGGCCAGCACTCCGATGGTCGGAGCGGTCACTTCAAACCGAAGGGATCGACGTGCGGTTTCGAGGTGTCCCGCTCGTAGCGCATCAGGCCCTCCTGGACGACTGCGGCAACCAGGCGGCCGGAAGTGTCGAAGATTCGGCCCTGAGTCAGCGCTCGCCCGAAATCGGCCGACGGTGACGTCTGGTCGTAGAGCAACCACTCGTCCGCACGGAACGGTCGGAGGAACCACAGGGCGTGGTCGAGCGAGGCGGTCTGAGTGACGGCGTCCGGGTGCGGCACCTTGGCCGAACCCAGCAGCGTCATGTCGCTCATGTACGCCAGTGCGCAGACGTGGAAGACCTGATCGTCGGGCAACGTGTCGCGATAGCGGAACCAGACGCGTTGCTGCGCAGCGAAACTCGGATGCTTGACGGTCTGACCATCGGGAATGAGACGGATGTCCCATTCCGACCACTCCTTGTAGTACGAGTTGTCGTACTCGGCGAGGGTGGTCGGATCGGGCAGAGTCTCCGGGCCGACGACCTCGGGCATGAGGTCCTGATGAGAAATACCGTCGTCGTCGCCGTGGAACGATGCGGACATCGTGAATATTGCTTTGCCGTGCTGAATTCCGGTGACGCGGCGAGTGCAGAACGACCGTCCGTCGCGGATTCGATCGACCATGAACACGGCCGGTTCGTTGGGGTTGCCCGGACGCAGGAAATAGCCGTGCAACGAGTGCACACGAAACTCGGGGGCCACTGTGCGCACCGCCGCGACGAGCGCCTGGCCCGCAACCTGGCCGCCGAACGTCCGGGGTAGACGACTCGGGAAAGTCCGTCCCCGATAGATGTCGTTCTCGATCCGTTCCAATTCGAGAATGTCCTCGATACTGGCCATGGCTGGTGCCCACCTTTCTCCAGTGGATCAGGCTAACAATGGATCGACCAGGCAAGATGGTCGGTGTGGGTCAACCTGTGCCGATCTTTCCCGATCTCCTCGTGGCATCGATCGTCGAATCCTGTCCGTCCGGCACCCGAACCATAGTCGTGATCGACGGTGCCGATGCTGCGCAGCCGGTCGAGTTCGCCTCGCGCACAGCAGAACACGCCCGCTCCGGCGGGCGTTCGGCCACCGTGATCGATCTGCACGACTACATCCGACCAGCGTCGATCCGATTCGAATACTCACGCCACGACGAATTGAGCTATCGCACACTGTGGTTCGACTACGACGCCGTATCTCGGGAGGTCATCGCACCGCTACGACCCGGTGGCCGAGGTCACTTTCTGCCTCGTCTGTGGGATGAGGCAACCGATCGATCGGCTCGTGCCCGCAGCGTCCCGGCCGCGCCCAACGAGATCGTGCTGATTGCCGGTCCCATGCTGCTCGGGCGGGGCCTCGACGTCGATCTGTCGGTGCACCTTCGTTTGTCCGAGACTGCACTGCGGCGCAAAACCGATCCGGCCGAAGAATGGACCTGCGAGCCCTTGGCGACGTATTACGACAGCCTGAATTGGTCGGACCGTTCCGCCGGCCGGCCGGATTTTCTGGTCCGATGGGACCACCCGGACCGCCCGGCCTTGGAACACCGACCCTAGAGGCGAGTCACCAACCGCGCTCGGCGAGCCGGTGTCCGACGGGGAGGTCGTCGACATTGATGCCGACCATCGCCTCACCGAGGCCACGCGAGACCTTCGCGAGAACGTCGGGGTCGTCGAAGAACGTGGTGGCCTTGACGATTGCCTCGGCGCGCTCCTTCGGGTTGCCGGACTTGAAGATTCCCGACCCGACGAACACTCCTTCGGCGCCGAGTTGCATCATCATCGCCGCATCGGCAGGGGTAGCGATACCGCCGGCCGTGAACAGCGTGACGGGCAGCTTGCCCGCCCTGGCGATCTCGACGACGAGGTCGTACGGTGCCTGCAGTTCCTTCGCCGCCACGTACAGCTCGTCCTCGGGCAGCGAGGTGAGTCGGCGAATCTCGTCGCGGATCTTGCGCATGTGCGTCGTCGCATTCGAGACGTCACCGGTGCCGGCCTCACCCTTGGAGCGAATCATGGCCGCACCCTCGGTGATTCGGCGCAGGGCCTCACCCAGGTTGGTGGCACCGCAGACGAAAGGAACGGTGAAGTTCCACTTGTCGATGTGATTGGCGTAGTCGGCCGGGGTGAGCACCTCGGACTCGTCGATGTAGTCGACGCCCAGGCTCTGCAGGATCTGCGCCTCGACGAAGTGTCCGATGCGTGCCTTGGCCATCACCGGGATACTCACCGAAGAAATTATGCTGTCGATCATGTCGGGGTCGCTCATACGCGACACCCCACCCTGGGCGCGGATGTCGGCGGGAACGCGCTCGAGAGCCATCACGGCGACGGCACCGGCATCCTCGGCGATCTTGGCCTGATCGGCGGTGACCACGTCCATGATGACGCCGCCCTTGAGCATCTCGGCCATACCCCGCTTGACGCGCGCGGTGCCGACTCCGTTCTCGCCGGATCCTCCGTCGACCGATGCGGCGGGCGTGTTCGAGGCGTGTGGGGTACTCAAGCGAAACTCCTGTGTTCTTCGACGCTGTTGCGGCGCTGCGGGCTGATAGGTGCGATCGCGCGCGGCGCGATGTCGCGCCCAGAACGATAGGCCTTCGCCCGTGCGATTCCCATAACCACTTGAAGATTGCTGGACTGCTCGAAAGGGTCCAGATGCCTACCGAATCGCGCGCACGTCCGGGTCGCCGCGTCGAGCGAGAGCCACGTTCACCTCGTCGAGCAGTTCCGCCAGGTCCTGAGGATAGACGTTCTCGCCGAGGGCGCTGAGCGCCCGGATGTCGGACTCGGTGCACCACTGATGCCCGGTCACGGTCCGTCGCTCGAAGTCGGTGAACCCGGCGCTCTCCGGCTCGAACTCCTGTGTTCGGTGCGCGAAGAACAGTTCCTCGGACCTGATCAGGGTTCCGTTGAACGGGAACGTGGCAACTCGCCGCCACAACGGACCGCGCAGATCGGCTGCGGCGACGCGCAAACCCGTTTCTTCGTGCACTTCTCGCACCGCTGCGTCGCGTAGCGATTCCCCCTTCTCCACTGCCCCACCGATCGTGAACCAGAAGAAGGTATCGGGCACTGTCGGATCGTGGCCCCGCAACAGCAGTACGCGGCCACGCTCGTCGAGCAACACCACTCGCGCGGAGGTTCGCGGAGTGGCCCGATTCTCGCTGCCGAACGTCGCGGCGGCCGAGCGCTCGGCGATCTCGAAGTACGACGGCAGTGCGGCCGTTCCACCGAGATGCAACCACCGGACCGGTCGACGGATGCGCAACGCCAGAGTGTCGCGCACGGCATCGTTGTGGAACCGCCGCGCAATCAGTACACGAGCTTCGGCGTCGGCCAATTCTGCAACCAGTTGCGGGGGAAGCTCATTCGGTTCTACGACCGCGAGCGCCATCGATACCGCGTTCTCGGCTTCTTCTCGCTGCGACCGGTCGGCTCGCTCGGCTCGGTCCGCCAGCGCGGCAAGTTCTCTGCTCGACGGCACCGAGTCGCGGGTGGCCGCAGACACTGCACGCGCGACGACGGCGCGGCGGGCGAGTGCAGCGTCGAGGGACTGCCACGCGAGGTCGGTGCGCACGTGCAAGCGATCGAGTCGATTCGCCGTCCCGTAGGCCCACAGACCGACGACGAGAATCAGGACTGCAATCAGCCCGAGCACCAGAATTGTGACGGCAGAGAGGGTCATCAGGTCGACGCTCGTACTTTCTGTCCGCCGAGGGTGACGGTCTCGTAGACCCGCAGGATCTGCTCGGCGACGACGGGCCAGTCGTAGGCGGACACAGCCACCGACGCGGCATCGACCAGTCGGTCTCGGACGGTGTCGTCGGACAGGATCGAGGTGACGGCTACGGCGAGGGCATCGGAATCGTCGATCGGAACCAACAGTCCGCAGGTGCCGTCCTTGAGCACCCTGCGGAAGGCATCGAGTTCGCTTGCCACGACCGGCGTTCCGGCCGCCATGGCCTCGACGAGCACGATGCCGAAGCTTTCCCCGCCGAGATTCGGGGCGCAGTAGACATCGGCACTGCGCATCGCGGAGGCCTTCGTCGCGTCGTCCACCTGTCCCAGGAAGGTCAGGTGTGACGACAGTGCGCCTGCGTCCTTGCGCAGTTTGTCCTCGTCGCCGCGGCCGACGACGAGGATCTCGATGTCGGGATGTGATTCGACCAGTGCGGGCAGGGCACCGAGCAGAACGGCCATTCCCTTGCGCGGTTCGTCGAATCGGCCGAGGAAGAGCACCGTGCGGCCGGCTCGGGGATAGCCTTCCAGCACAGCAGCATCGGCGAATGCAGGCACGTCGACGCCGTTGGGGATCTCGACGGCATCGGATCCGAGTGCCTCGACCTGCCAGCGCCGAGCGAGCTCCGACACGGCGATCCGGCCGCTGATCTTCTCGTGGTACGGACGCAGGACGCCCTGGAACGTGCTGAGCACCAAGGACTTCGTGGTGGAGGTGTGGAATGTCGCCACGATCGGACCGTCCGCAGCCTTGAGGGCCAGCATCGACAGACTCGGAGCGTTCGGTTCGTGGATGTGCAATACGTCGAAATCGTTGTCCGAGATCCACTTTCGGATTCGGGAATACGTCACCGGTCCGAACCGAAGACGCGCGACCGACCCGTTGTAGGGAATGGCGAGCGCCTCCCCCGCCGACACCACGAACTCCGGTAGCTCGACGTCGTCGGACGCCGGTGCCAGCACGCTCACCCGATGCCCGCGCTCGATGAACACCTCCGCCAACTGCTGGACGTGCGCCTGCACCCCGCCGGGTACGTCGAACGAGTACGGGCAGACCATACCGATCTTCACGCGCCCTCGATTCGGGCGCGTCGTTCGGCCGACCAGTCGCTCATCCACAGAGGTTGGAGCATGTGCCAATCGGCCGGGTGCGCCCGAATGCCGGCAGCGAAGTGATCTGCCAATGTCTGTGTGGCGACAGCGATTCCGTGCGAGACATCCACCGCCGGAAAGATGTCGAAACCCCACCCGTCACCGTCGAAGTAGCCGTGCACCGGCAGCAGCGTCGCCCCGGTGTCGATCGCCAGCTTCGCGGCCCCCGCGGGCATCCGGGTCGGTTCACCGAAGAAGGTCACCGGCACTCCGTGCTTGGCGAGATCACGTTCACCGAGCAGGCAGACCACCTTGTTCTCGCGCAACCGCTCGCTCAGTGCCTGCAGAGGCGGCTGCTCACCGCCGCTGAGCGGGAAGATCTCGAAGCCGAGGCTCTCCCGATAAGCAACGAATCGCTGGTACAGCGATTCGGGTTTCAGACGTTCGGCCACTGTCGACAGACCACCGTGCTTGCGCACCAGCCACATTCCGGCCATGTCCCAGTTGCCACTGTGCGGCAGCGCCAGCACTGCACCCTTGCCCGACGCGAGGGCAGCCTCGAGATGCTCCTGTCCGTTCACACACCGATCGATGACGGCGGCCTGGGCGGCCAGGTCCATCGACGGCAACCGGAACGCCTCGCGCCAGTAGCGGGCGTACGACCGGACGCTGTCGCGAATCAGATCGTCGGGCACCTCGCCGGGGGTGGTTCCGAGGACGCGAGCGAGATTGCGGCGCAATTGGTCCGGGCCACCGTTTCGGGTGGACGCAATGTCGGCACCGCGATCGAAGAGACCTCTCGCCACACCCTCCGGTAGCGATCGGACCAGTCGCCACCCGGCTGCGTAGCCGAGGTCGCTGGCTCGTTCGGAGACGTTCACGACGCGGCCACATCGCCATCGTCGGCGGCCTGAGCAGTCGGGGGCACGATGATGTCGCGAGCCCCTTCGGACCCGCGGACGGCCAGCACGCGTTGGAACACCGTCACGATGCTCAGGGCAGCGAGGATCCACATTGCCGGGTAGATCAGACTGTCCAGCCACGGAATGTCGAAGTGCCTACCGACGCCGGTGAATCCGGCTCCGACGAGAACGATGACGAGGCGATCGGGGCGTTCGATCCAACCACCGTCGGCCGAGAGTCCGCTGGCCTCGGCACGCGCCTTGGCGTACGAGATCACCTGCGAGGTGACCAGGCAGATCAGGGTGGCCACCAGCAGCGGCTTGTCCTGCTCGGAATACACCGCCCACCAGGCAAGGCCACCGAATATCGCGCCGTCCGCAACTCGATCGCACGTCGCATCCAGGACTGCCCCGTACTTGGTTCCGCCGCCTCTCGCCCGTGCCATGGCACCGTCGAGCATGTCGAAGAGTACGAACAGAGTGATGACGATCGAGCCCCACCACAGGTAGCCGGCCGGGTACATCGTCACCGCCGCCGTCACAGTGACGACGGTGCCGATGATCGTCACCGAGTCGGGGGTCAGTCCGGTGCTGTTGAGTGCGCGCCCGAGCGGGGCGGTCACCTTCGACACCGGCGCACGGCCGAAAATGCTCAGCACGGCGCGTGCTCCTCTCGCCTGTTGTTCATTCGTTCCAGGCCGACGCGAGCAGGGCCCGAGTGTCGCGGAGCAACTGCGGCATCACCTTGGCGCCGCCGATCACCGTGATGAAGTTCGCATCGCCGCCCCACCGCGGGACGATGTGCTGGTGCAGGTGCTCGGCCAACGATCCGCCTGCTGCTGCACCGAGATTGAGGCCCACGTTGAAGCCGTGCGGGCGCGACACCGTCTTGATGACGCGAATCATCTGTTGGGTGAACGCCATCAACTCGGCGCTCTCGGCGGGCGTGAGATCTTCGAGTGCCGCGACCCGGCGGTACGGAACGATCATCGTGTGCCCGGGGTTGTACGGGTACAGGTTGAGTACCGCGTAGACCGATTCGCCGCGCGCGACCACCAGCCCGTCCTCGTCGCTCATCTTCGGGATGTCGGAGAACGGCTCACTCGATTTGGCCGAGGCATGCGGGGCCTCGGCTATGTAGGACATCCGATGTGGGGTCCACAGTCGCTGCAACCGATCGGGCTCACCGGCACCGGTGGCGACGATCGACTCGTCCTGATCGCGCATGTCAACTCACTCCTGCGGTACTGGTCTGCACGAGTTCGGCGGTCGGTGATGCGTTGTTGCGCTGGGAGATCCAGTCGGTGATCGTTGCTACTGCCGACGCAACCGGAACACCGTTGACCTGAGTGCCGTCACGGAATCGGAAGCTGACGGCACCGGCCTCGACGTCGCGTTCGCCGGCGAGAAGCATGAAGGGGATCTTCTGTGCTGTCTGGTTGAAGATCTTCTTCTGCATCCGATCGTCACTGGCATCCACCTCGGCGCGCACCCCGAGCTTCTTGAGCTCCTTCACCACCGAGAAGAGGTGGTCCTGGTGAACCTCGGCAACGGGGATACCGACAACCTGAACCGGTGCCAGCCACGCCGGGAATGCGCCGGCGTAGTGCTCGGTCAGTACGCCGAAGAATCGCTCGATCGAACCGAACAGCGCGCGGTGGATCATCACCGGGCGTTCCTTGACTCCGCCCGAGGCGGTGTATTCGAGCTCGAACCGCTCGGGCAGGTTGAAGTCGAGCTGGATGGTCGACATCTGCCAGGTGCGCCCCAGAGCATCCTTGGCCTGCACCGAGATCTTCGGTCCGTAGAACGCCGCGCCGCCCGGATCGGGCACCAGATCCAGACCCGACGCCGCCGCGACCTCCGCGAGCGTGTTGGTCGCCTCTTCCCAGACCTCGTCGCTGCCAACCGACTTCTCTGGATTACGAGTGGAGAGCTCCAGGTAGAAATCGTCGAGGCCGTAGTCCTTGAGCAGACCGAGGACGAATTCCAGCGTGCTGGTGAGTTCGCCGCGCATCTGCTCGCGGGTGCAGAAGATGTGCGCGTCGTCCTGGGTCATGCCGCGCACGCGAGTCAGGCCATGGATGACGCCGGACTTCTCGTACCGGTAGACCGAACCGAACTCGAAGAGGCGCAACGGCAATTCACGGTACGAGCGACCACGGGAGCGGAAAATGAGATTGTGCATCGGGCAATTCATCGGCTTGAGGTAGTAGTCCTGGCCTGGCTTGCGTACGTTACCGTTCTCGTCGAGTTCGGCGTCGAGATGCATCGCCGGAAACATGCCGTCTCGGTACCAGTCGAGGTGGCCCGACACCTCGTAGAGATGGCCCTTCGTGATGTGCGGGGTGTTGACGAACTCGTAGCCCTCTTCGATGTGCCGCTGGCGGGAGTAGTTCTCGAGCTCGTTGCGGATCACACCGCCCTTCGGATGGAACACCGGAAGTCCGGAGCCGAGCTCGTCGGGAAAGCTGAACAGGTCCAGCTCGGACCCGAGCTTGCGGTGATCGCGGCGCTCGGCCTCGGCCAACAGTTCGAGATGAGCGTCGAGTGCTTCGGTCGACTCCCATGCGGTTCCGTAGATGCGCTGCAGATCCGCGTTGTCCTGGTTGCCGCGCCAGTAGGCTGCCGAGCTGCGGGTCAGCTTGAACGCCGGAACGTACTTCGTGGTGGGGATGTGGGGGCCGCGGCACAGATCGCCCCAGATCCGCTCGCCGGTGCGTGGATTGAGGTTGTCGTAGGCGGTCAGCTCTCCCCCACCGACCTCCATGACCTCGGGATCGTCGATTCCGGACTTGTCGTCGATCAGCTCGAGCTTGTACGGCTCGTTCGCCAGCTCCTCGCGGGCCTGCTCCACCGATTCGTACACCCGACGCGAGAAACGCTGTCCGGCTTTGACGATCTGCTTCATCTTCTTCTCGAGTGCGATCAGATCCTCGGGAGTGAACGGCTGCTGCACGTCGAAGTCGTAGTAAAAGCCGTCCTTGATGAACGGCCCGATGCCCAGTTTGGCGTCGGGAAAGAGCTCCTGAACAGCCTGCGCCAGCACGTGCGCAGCCGAGTGCCTGATGACGCTTCGTCCGTCCTCGGTGTTCGCCGGAACAGGCTCGACCTCGACGTCGCCCTCCGGTGCCCACGACAGGTCACGGAGCTTGCCGTCGGGATCGCGCACGACGACGATGGCGTCAGGTCCCTTGTTCGGCAGGCCGGTGTCGCGGAGCGCCGTACCTGCCGTCGTTCCTGCCGGCACCATGATGCGGGCGGGTGGAACGCTGGCGACAACGGGCATGCTCACGGCGATGTACTCCTCGATCGGTTCTTCGGGCCAGGAAGGCCTCCGACAGCCTATCGGCATCGAGCCCCTCGTCGGCCCTCAGCGCGGCGCGTTGGTCAGATCGGACTTTCGAGCCACGTCCAGTCGAGGCCGAACCAGCCGCCCACCAGCGCAAATGTCCCGAGCAGCCACAGAGTTGCGAGCACCACGACCGTGGTGAACAGCACGCCAAGACCCTTGACGAACATCGACTGCCTCGAGAACCAGGCCATGAAAGCGTCGTATCTCTTACGGACGAATCGCAGTGCACTCTTGGCCCACGCGAATTCCGACGCCAGGATGCCCAGTCCCGCGAACACGATCAGCCAGCCCGGCCCGGGATAGGGAATGGCAAGCACGCCCAGGACGAGCACGAGGGTTCCGACGACACCGACCGTGATTCGGTAGCCGAGATCGAGAGACTTGTTCTCTGCGATGCGCGCCCGAAAGCGCCGGTGTTTCACCTTCGCCTTGTCCACCGGATTCCGGTCGTCGACGGCGTCGGGCTTCGATTGTTCGGTGCTCACCGGCTCAGGTTACCGGCCTGGAACGCAAGAAGGCCCACACCGACGGACGGTGTGGGCCTTCTTTTCTGTGGTCCCGGCTGGGATCGAACCAGCGACCTTCCGCGTGTGAAGCGGACGCTCTCCCACTGAGCCACGGGACCGAACGAGGCAAAACATTAACACGAGGTGCCGCGGCGAACCGAATCGCCTGCCCGATCGCCGAACACGTCGACGTACTGCCTCCACATGGCCGCTCTCGCCTCTGCTTTCACACCTTTCACACGCGCCGATCTACCGAATTCCGTGGCTGACCACGAGATTTGTGAGTTTCACTCCCGTTGGGTTAATGTTTTCCCCGCACCACGGAGACAACAACTGCTCAGCAGTGAAGGCCTCCGGGGTATGCGGATGTGGCGCAGTGGTAGCGCATCACCTTGCCAAGGTGAGGGTCGCGGGTTCGAATCCCGTCATCCGCTCGAGGGTCTCGACCCATGGTGGAGTGGCCGAGTGGTGAGGCAACGGCCTGCAAAGCCGTGCACACGGGTTCGATTCCCGTCTCCACCTCGCTAGTGCATCGATTGCAGAATCGATGCGAGGACATGCGCGATTAGCTCAGCGGGAGAGCGCTTCCCTGACACGGAAGAGGTCACTGGTTCAATCCCAGTATCGCGCACCAGAGTCAGACAGATAAGGCCCCCTTTCGAGGGGGTCTTTTTTGTGCTTCACGAATCAATTGTGGTGATTCACGCCATAGAAGTGCACAGTGGAGATGACGCACACACTTCGATGGAAGGACACTCACGTGTCGGACGATGCTCAGAGCGAACCCACAGTCGACGACGCAACCCTCGAGGATGCGAAGAAATCCGTCGAAGGGCTCGACGATCGCTATCGACCCGGTGCCCGGCCCACCGTGGCGCTACCGGGAACGAACGGCACCGTCGCCGGGACCGCATTCGCCGACATGGTCGACGACAACGGTGAGCTCGTCGACGCCGACGATCGGGAAGCTTCCGACAACTCCGAAACCGACAGCACGGACACCGATCACGCCGACACCGACGAAAAGGTAACGTCCTCGAACGATGCCTGAACTCGATGGTCCCGACGCCCCCGCCGATATCGAACTCGGCGGGGGCGTCGCCTATCTGCACACACCGGCCATACCGTCACGTGGCGGACTCGCTCTCACCCACGGCGCGGGCGGCAACTGCGAGTCGCTTCTGCTGCAGCGTATTGCCGCGGTGTGGTCGGCAGCCGGATTCACGGTGCTGCGGTTCGACCTCCCGTTTCGAGTTCGCAAACCCAAGGGACCGCCGCACCCGTCTCGGTCGGCCGAGGATCGGCTGGGCATCGCCGCGGCGATCGACCGCCTCCGCGCCGAGACCTCGGGCTTCATCGCCTTCGGTGGGCATTCCTACGGTGGCAGACAGGGATCGATGATCGCGGCCGAACACCCGGATCTGGTCGACGGACTCGTTCTGACCTCCTATCCCCTGCACCCACCGAGCAAGCCGGAAAAGGCTCGTACACAGCACCTTCCTGACCTGCGAACACCGACAGTGGTGGTGCACGGCACGAAGGACCCCTTCGGCACCACGGCCGAACTGAGCGCTGCGCTCGCTCTCGTCCCGGCTCCCACACTGCTGGTAGACATCGAGGGCGCGGGCCACGACCTCGCTCCCATCAAGTACGACGCGGCGACGAAAACCCTTGCCGGAGGCGTCTCGTTGTTCTCCGATTCTTCGGTAGTCGTCCCGCTCTTCGACCCGTCTCGCTGAAGTGGTCTACTAGGGCATGCCGACCTGGGGATGGTTCATCGTTGCTCTGGTCCTCGTCGATGCCGCGGTGCTTGCAGCATGGTTGTTGGCCCGAAAGAAGCCCGGCTCGACCCAGGAGACATCGCGCAGCATCGGGCTGATCGGCCTCGACGACACCGCCCGTGCAGACATTCACCAGTTGTTGGCGGCGAACAAGAAGATCCAGGCCATCAAGATCTTTCGGGAACGGACAGGTGCCGGTCTCATCGAAGCGAAGAACGCGATCGAAAGCGTTCAACGCGGCGAACCCTTTCCGTCCTCGTCCACCATCGTCGACGCGGCTCAGTCCGGTCCGACACCCTGGGACGACCTCATCCCGCGGTTGCAGTCGCTGAAGTCGGAGGGCAAGGCGATCTCGGCCATCAAGCTGCTGCGCGATCGAACCGGATTGTCGTTGCGGGAGGCGAAGAACGCAGTGGATCTGCTGTGAGTGTGCGTGTGGCGACGGTTGCCGACGTAGCCAGCGTCGCGGAATTGGCCGCGCAGACCTTTCCACTTGCCTGCCCACCGGGGACTCGCACCGAGGACATCGAGCATTTCGTCTCGAACGTGTTGTCGGTCAGCAATTTCGAGGGTTACGTTGCCGACCCGAACCGAATCGTTCTGCTCGACGAAACACCCACCGGCGAGGTGATCGGGTACGCGATGCTCGTGGCGGGCGCTCCCGCGGACCCGGACATCCGAGCAGCACTCTCGCACCATCCGACACTGGAAATCAGCAAGCTGTACGTACGGCCGGCCGAGCACGGCGGCGGAGTGGCGGCGCGGCTGATCTCGTTCGCTCTGACCCATGCGCGCGAATCCGGATGCGCAGGAGCATGGCTGGGCGTCAATCAACTCAACGTGCGTGCCCAGAAGTTCTACGCGAAGCACGGATTCGAGATCGTCGGCACCAAGACATTCGTTGTCGGCGTGCAGACACACGACGACTACGTCATGCAGGTACGGCTGTGACGCCGATTCAGCCGACTGCGGCGAAGCGGGACAACGCGAGCAGGCGAGAGGTCGCGCGCAGGTACTTCTTGCGGTAGCCGCCGGCCAACATCTCCTCGGTGAAGATCTCGTCGAGCTTGCCGCCCGAGGCCGTGACGGGGATCCCCGCGTCGTACAGGCGGTCGGCGAGTACCACCAGGCGCAGGGCGATGGCCTGATCCGATGCCGGATGCACGTTCTTCAGGAACACCGCAGGAACCCCGTCGAGCAATTTGCCGTAGCGCGAGGGGTGCAACGTGCTCAGATGTGCCAGCAGCTCGTCGAAATCGTCCAGGGTTGCGCCGTCGACGGTCTCGGCGCGCTCGACCAGCTCGGATTCGGACGTCGGCTCGGGGGCGGGAGGAAGGTCGCGGTGCCGGTAGTCGGGGCCGTCGACGCGGATGGACTCGAAGATCGAACCGAGCTTCTTGATCTCCCGCATGAAGTCCTCGGCAGCGAAGCGGCCCTCGCCGAGCTGGCCGGGCAGAGTGTTGGACGTCGCGACGATGGACACTCCACGCTGAGACAGCTCGGACAGCAGCCGCGAGACCAGCATCGTGTCGCCTGGATCGTCGAGCTCGAATTCATCGATGCACAGCACGCTGTGGCCCGAGAGTTCTTCGAGCGCCTTGTTGAAGCCGAGTGCGCCGACCACGTGGGTCAGCTCGACGAACGTGCCGAACGCCTTGGGCTCGGGAACGCTGTGGTAGATCGACGCCAGCAGGTGGGTCTTGCCGACGCCGAAGCCGCCGTCGAGGTACAGGCCAGCACCGGTGGCGGGGGTCTTCTTGCCGAAAAGTCCGCGCTTGCCCTTGCCACGGATCTTTTGCACCTTGTTCGCGAATTCCTCGGCCTTCGCGACCGCAGCAGCCTGGGTCGGCTCTTTGGGGTCGGGAATGTACGAGGAAAAGCTGACGTCGTCGAACATTGCCGGCGGGACCATCTGCGCGATCAGCTGATCGGAGGGGACCACGGGATTTCGGTCGACAAGGCGTGCGGGCATTTGTCGAGCGTAACGACGTGGTCTGATCTCTCTCATGCAGCTTCTCGATATTGGGACCTACTTCACATCCGAGCAGACCGCAGAGTCCGTGTCCGCCGTCGGGTCCGTACTCGACGACGATGCCGTCCGCGACCTGTACGCCTACCCGGCAGACCTGGGCCGACCGTGGATCCGCACCAACTTCGTCGCCAGCATCGACGGATCTGTCACCGCGAACGGTAAGTCGGCGGGACTGGGAACCCCCGCAGACTCCCGATTGTTCGGCATTCTGCGAGAGCTGTGCGACGCCGTTCTCGTCGGGGCCGGAACCGCTCGCACCGAGAACTACGGCGGTGTCTCACTGTCCGCCGAAGCAAAGGCACGGCGGGTGGCGGGCGGATTGGCGCCGGTTCCGACGATCGTCGTGGTCACCGCCTCCGGTTCGATCGATGCCGGTTCTCGACTCCTCACCGACACCGAAGTGCAGCCGGTAGTGCTGACCTCGGCGGCGGCAGATACTGCGAAGGTGGCCGCGCTGCGTTCCGCGGGCGCAACAGTGATCGAGGTGTCCGGTGAATCGGTGTCGACCGAAGACATCGTCGAGACGCTGAGCAACCACGGATTTCGCCGCATCCTGTGCGAGGGCGGGCCAGGACTGTTCGGGCAACTCGCCTCGGACGGGGCGGCGGACGATCTGTGCCTGACGATCTCTCCGATGCTCGTCGCCGGAGAGGCGGGTCGCATCGCCCACTCCGCCGGTGCCTCCGACACACCGATGCAGCGAGCGCACGTTCTCGCCGACGCGGACGGGACGCTGCTCACCCGCTGGGTACGTCGTCCATGAGCACCGCGCGGTCCGGCATCGAACGAAAAGTCGATAGCCTCGCACGGTGACGCAGAAACGTACGTTGCTCGCCGCCGTCCTCGTCCTGGCCACGATGTGCGCGGCCTGCGGCGCCGGGCCGTCGATCCGGCCCGATGTAGCGGTGGAGCAACGATCCCCCGGTCAGCCCGGCGAGCCGTCCGCAGAGGCTCCGCCGGAACCGGCTGCTCTCGCCGTGCCGACGACCGACCTCGACTGGGCCGACTGCACCGCCGCCACTCTCGGGACGTTCGGGCTCACCTCCACCACGCCCGGACTGACACTCGAGTGCGCGGAGTACGAGGCCGATGTCGATGCCAGCGGGCAGATGTTCGGCACGTTCGCCGTCGGCGCACTGCGCGCCCGGCTCGATGGAACGCCGGCCGACGCGGGGCCGCTGGTGTTCACCTCTGGCTCCGATCGATCCTCGATCGCCACACTGGCGACAATGGCAGCCGGTCCGCTCTCGACACTGCTGGAAGCTCACCCCATCGTCGCCGTGGATCGACGCGGGATCGGCCGCTCCACCGCTGTGGACTGCATCGACGCCCCTACCAAGACTGCAGTCGATGCGCTGGGACAGTTCACCAGATCCGACGCCGATACCGCCGACCGCGCAGTCGACGCAGGCCGAGACGCCACCATCGAGTGCACCGACACACTCCAGCCACAGGAACTCGCCTTCGGAACCACCTACGCCGCAGACGATCTCGACCGTCTGCGGCAGCTCTGGGGCATGAACCAGATCGGAGTGATCGGATCGGGGAACGGTGCGCTCACCGCGTTGGCCTACGCGGCGAAGTTCCCGGACAACATCTCGCGTCTGATTCTCGATTCGCCGCCCGGGGTCAACACCGATCAGATCACGCTGGCCGAGCAACGCACCCAGGGCAAGGAAGCCGCCTTCGCGGCGTTCGCACAACGATGCGTCGCGCTGAACTGCTCACTCGGGGCCGATCCGACGGCTGCTGTGGAGCAGCTGCTCCGACGCGCCGCCGGTGGCGAGTTCGCACCGCTGTCCACTCACGAAATTCTCGACGGCATCACCTTCGCGCTCGCATCGACTGCAGGGGACGCGTCGTCCCGGGCCACCACCCTGTCCACGACCTTGTCCGCAGCGGCCGGCTCCGACACCGCAGCTCTGCTCGCTCTCGCCGAACGAGGTCGAAATGCCTACGGCACCGACGGGCAGTTCGTTTCCCGGTGCACGGACGGCCAGCAGTGGCCGTCTCCGCAGGGCGTGCGTGACCTGTCGTCGCAATGGACCGACCGCTACCCGGTCTACGGCACCGACGCCGCCCTGACAGCGTTGCTGTGCTCCTCCTGGCCGACAGCACCGTCGATCCCCCTGCCCACCTCGTTGGACGTTCCGGTACTGGTCCTGTCGAACGCGGGCGACCCGATCGTCGGCAACGGAGGCCTGTCCTCGGTCACCGGGCTGGTCGGGGCAACCGGTGCAGCAGTGGCGTCGGCGGCGTGGCAGGGCAGCGGACACCCGAGCCTCGGCGGATCACAGTGTCTGCAGAGCGCTGCGGTGAATTACGCGGCCAATACTTCGCTTCCCACCGACGGCACCGTCTGTCCCGCCTGATTCCTCGACCGGACTTCGGCGATCGATACCTGCCGGTAGGTTCCGTCGGTCGGCCCGCTGAACTTGCGGGGTGTCCTTTCTCTGGTGCGGCACCGGCTCGGGTACCGTTCGCGGGTGTCACTTAGCTTTCTGGAGCCGCGTTCAGGGCGGACGACCGCCGAGGTAATCAAGTACGCCCTGTGGCCCATCGCCATCATGACCGTGATCCAGCGGGTGGTCATCAAGGCGGTCAACGGTGATATCACCAACGACTTCAATCCCGTGTACAGCGCAGCTCTGGCGTTCCTGAATCGACAGCCGGTGTACACGGCGAATTTCGACTCCGTCGATCCGCACTACCTGTACCAACCGAGTGCGACGATGCTGCTCTCCCCCATAGCCATCATCGACCCCGAGCGATCTCGCTGGCTGTTCATCATCGCCAGCACCATCGCAATTCTCGTGGCGCTGTACATCCTGCTGCGCATCTTCGGATTCCGGCTCGATTCGGTTGCCGCTCCCGCGCTGCTCCTCGCCGCATTCGTCAGCGAGACGGTGACGAACACGTTGGTGTTCACCAACTTCAACGGCTTCGTCCTCCTCGGCGAAGTAGCGTTCCTCGGGTTTCTACTCCAGCGCAAAGACCTGTCGGCCGGCGTTGCCATGGGTCTGACTCTGGCGATCAAGCCGATGCTCGCGCCGCTACTGCTGCTTCCGCTGATGACGCGTCAGTGGAAGGTCTTCATCACCTCGATCGCAATCCCAGTTGTCATGATGGCCATCGCCTGGCCGCTGTCGGTCGACCCGATGAACTTCATCGACCGGACGCTCCCGTACCTGTTGCAGACCCGCGACTACTTCAACAGTGCTGTTGTCGGCAACGGTCGCTACTACGGTGTTCCCGAACTGCTCACCCTCGGCATCCGCGCGGTGCTGGGAATCATGGTTCTGGTGTCGCTGTGGCTGCTGTACCGATACTGCCGCGAGGACCGTCTGTTCTTCTTTGCGACCACCTCGGGATTGATCCTCACCGCGCACTGGTTGCTGGGCTCACTGGGACAGATGTACTACTCGATGATGCTGTTCCCGCTGCTCATGACTGTGGTGCTGAAGAACTCGCTACTCCGCAACTGGCCCGCCTGGCTCGCGATCTACGGGTTCATGAACTACGACCGATGGCTGTCCGGGCGCTGGATCGAAACGGGCCGTGCCCTCGATTACCTCCGAACCACGTTCGGGTGGGCGCTGCTGATCGTCGTCATCTTCGGTGTTCTCGTCGGACGCTATTTCGCCGCCCGAAGCGAAGGACGACTGGACGACGGAATCGAACCGAACTACCTGCTGCCGAGCGCGCCACCAGCGAAAACGGCATAGCCCGACAAATCGTATTAGCGTGAGAGCATGAGTTCAGCAACCGACAACAACTCCGCTCCCGCCGTCCAGCTCACCGACGCACAGTGGCGCGAGAAGCTGACCCCCGAGGAGTACGCGGTGCTCCGCCAAGCAGGCACCGAACGCCCGGGCGTCGGCGAGTACACCGATACCACCACCGAAGGCATCTACGAATGCCGGGCCTGCGGAGCCGAATTGTTCCGCAGCACCGAGAAGTTCGAATCCCACTGCGGCTGGCCGTCGTTCTTCGACCCGGCCGACAGCGACGCCGTGCTCCTGAAAGAGGACACCACGCTGGGAATGCGCCGAGTCGAGGTCGTCTGCCGCAACTGCCACAGTCACCTCGGCCACGTGTTCGAGGGCGAGGGCTACCCCACGCCGACCGACCAGCGGTACTGCATCAACTCGATTTCGTTGACGCTCAAGCCTGCATCCTGATCGGCGCTGCTTCATCCATACTGTGAACATGCGCACTTTCACCTCACCAGAGCAGATCAAAGCGGCCGTCGGCGAAGACCTCGGCACCAGTGACTGGCTGCAGATCACCCAGGAACGGGTCAACACCTTCGCCGACGCCACCGGCGATCACCAGTGGATTCACGTGGATGTCGAGCGGGCGAAGAAGGAAAGCCCGTTCGGCGCGCCGATCGCACACGGATTCCTGAGCCTGTCCCTGGTATCGATGCTCAACTGGCAGATCTACACCATCGAGAACACCAAGCTCGGAATCAACTACGGCTCCAACAAGGTTCGCTTCATCAACCCGGTGAAGGTCGGCGCCCACGTGCGCCTGCAGACCACCCTCGTCTCCGTCGAAGAGGTATCCGGCGGAGCACTACAGATGGTGACAGCGGGAACGTTGCAGATCGAGGGCGAGGACAAGCCGGCGCTGGTCGCCGAGATCATCTCTCGGGTCGTGTTCTGACCTCTGATCGAACAGGTGGATCGAACGCTGTGATCGGCGGCAGCGCTTCGTCGTAGCGTTCGATCTCCACCAGCACATGCTGTCCAGTGCATCCACGCGACAGCGAGGACGCCCCGTCGTCCGCGGTGAGTACGTTCACGCTGCCGTGCTTGCACATCGAGCCGGGATCAGCCGAATCGAGCGGGTCGTACCAGGCACCCGTGGACAGCTGGACCACCGTTTCCAGCATCGCGTCGTCGACAACGACACCGGCCAGGCACGAGCCACGGTCGTTGAACACCCGCACGACATCGGCGTCCGACACTCCCCTGGCCGCGGCCGCGGACGGGTGCATTCGTATCGGCTCTCGGCCCTGAATCTTCGAGTGTCGGCTCACCGCACCGTGATCGAGCTGACTGTGCAGCCTGGTGCGTGGCTGATTGGCGATCAGGTGCAACGGGAACTGCTGGGCGCGTGGCCCGCCGAGCCACTCCTGCGGCTCGAACCACATCGGATGCCCTCGGCAGTCGTCGTAGTCGAAGCTCGCAACCGTTGCCGAGAAGATCTCGATCTTGCCGCTCGGGGTGCGCAGGGCGTTCCCGACCGGGTCGGTTCGAAAGTCGTGGAGGAACGTCAGATCGTCCTCGGTCTGCATCCGAAACGACCCCTCGCGCCGGAAGGCCTCGAACTCCGGAGTATCGACGCCCCCGGCGCGTAGATATCCGCGCCATTGCCCGTACAGATGCTCCAGCCATTGCTGCGAGCTACGTCCCTCGGTGAACTGCTCGCCCACACCGAGTTTGGTCGCCAGCTCGGCGAAGGTGTCGTAGTCGTCGCGCGAATCCGCGTAGCGGGCCGCGGCCGGCTCCATCGCGACGAGCAACGGATCGTTGCGCGTACAGCTCAGGTCCGACCGTTCCAGTGACGTCGTCGACGGGACGACGATGTCGGCGTGCTTGGCCATCGGTGTCCAGTAGGGATCGTGCACCACGACGGTGTCGGGTCTACCGAGGGCGCGACGAAGCCGTCCGAGATCCTGGTGGTGGTGGAACGGATTGCCGCCGGCCCAGTAGACGACCTTGATGTCCGGGTACGTCAATCGCTGACCGTCGTAATCGAATTCGCCACCGGGATCGAGCAACATGTCCGAGACCGCAGCCACCGGAATCAGATCGGGCACCGGATTGATTCCCTGCGGCAGGGTCGGTAACGGATACGGCACCGGGGCCAGACCGGGCTCGTTCATCGAGCCGTAGCCGTGTCCGAATCCCCCGCCGGGCACGCCGATCTGACCCAACATCGATGCCAGCGTGATGCCCATCCACGGGGCCTGCTCGCCGTGCTGCGTCCGTTGCAGTGACCACGTGACGGTGACCATCGTGCGTTTCGACGCCATCTCCCGCGCGAGCTCCGCGATGTCCGCGGCCTCGATGCCGCAGATCGTCGACGCCCACTGCGGGGTCTTGGGTGTGCCGTCCGAAACGCCGAGCAGGTACCGCTCGAACTCCGGATAGCCCTCGCAGTACGTGTCGAGAAAGGCTGTGTCGTGCAACTTTTCGTCGGCGAGCACGAATGCGAGAGCCAACATCATCGCCACGTCGGTTCCGGGTCGCGGCGCGATCCATCGAGCGTCGCCGTTCATGTCGTTGCGCAGCGGACTGACCGAGACGATCTGTCCGCCGCGAGCACGCAACGCGTCGAGCGAATCGACCGTCGGATGGTCCGACGTACCGCCGTGATTGATACCGGTGTTCTTCACCGGAACGCCGCCGAAGGCCACGAGCAGTTCGGTGTGTGCGGCGATCACGTTCCAGGACGTGGAGCGCGAGAACATCTTCCAGTGCGCACCGAGTACGTGCGGCATGATGACACCGGTTGCACCCAGTGAGTAGCTGTGCACCGATCGGGTGTAACCGCCGATGCAGTTGAGGAATCGATGCACCTGACTCTGCGCGTGATGGAAGCGTCCGGCACTCGCCCACCCGTACGAGCCGCCGTAGATGGCGCTGTTGCCGTATGTGCCGACAACTCTGCGCAATTCGTTGGACAGCAGGTCGGTCAACTCGTCCCACGACACCTCGACGAACTCGTCGCTGCCACGGTCGTCGGTCGGCCCCGGGCCGCGCTCGAGCCAGCCTCTGCGTACCGCGGGTGAGGTAACGCGCGATCGATGTGTCACCGACCCGACGAGGTTGCCCAACACCGGGGAAGGATTGCTGTCCGAGATCTCGGGATGAACAGCGGTGACATCGCGTCCGTCCGACTCGGCACGAAACATGCCCCAGTGGCCCATGTGCTGGACGCCGGCCACTCCGGTCATCGAACTACCCCGGTCATCGAACTACCCCGGTCATCGAATTCCGAACGCGCTCAACGCTGCCAGCAGTGCATCCGGACGCTCGACCGTCGGTACGGGATCGACGAGCGCGAAGCTGCACCCGATCTCTCTCGCCGCACCGTCGGCCTCGGCGCTGTCGCCCACCATCAACGTCACCGAAGGGTCGACACCCAAGCTCGCGACTGCGTGCCGGAAGATCTCGGGCTGCGGTTTGACGTGACCTACCTCGAACGAGAGCACGAACTCGTCGACGTACCGATCGAGACCTCGATCGACGAACGCAGGACGGATGTCGAAGGCGATGTTGCTCAGCACACCGACCCGAATCGACTCGGCAGCAAGCTTTTTCAGGACCGACTCGGTGTCCGGGTACGGGGTCCACGAATCGGCATCGATCACCCGCCCGTAGACCGATTCTGCGTGCGCGGGATCGGTGACACCGGACTGCGCGAGCACGTGCAGATAGGCCTGCCGGTGCAGTGCCGGATCGAGGTCTCGGTTTCGCCAGGCATGACGCGTTGCATCGTCGAACTCGACCGTCTCGCCTACCGGCGCGGTCATACGCCGCATCAGTTCCGCGGCTCCGGCACCGTCGACCGGGGTTCCGTCTGCGTCATGGATGCCGTCGAACCAGGTGGGATCCTCCTCGAGCCTGAACAGCGTGCCCGAGAAGTCGAACAGAACGGCCTCGATCGTCGATGTGCCCGTCGTGGTCACGGCAGTGATTCGACGAGTGCGTCCACCTCGACCCGCGGGCCGGTGAAGAACGGAGTCTCCTCACGCACGTGCCGTCGCGCCTCGGTGGCACGCAGATCTCGCATCAGATCGACGATACGGTCCAACTCGGGTGCCTCGAAGGCCAGAATCCACTCGTAGTCGCCCAGTGCGAACGACGGCACGGTGTTCGCGCGCACGTCCTTGTAGTCACGCGCGGCCTTGCCGTGGTCGGCGAGCATCGTGCGGCGCTCGTCGTCGGGCAGCAGATACCAGTCGATCGACCGGACGAACGGGTAGACGCAGATGTACGCACCCGGATCCTCACCCGCGATGAAGGCCGGGACGTGACTCTTGTTGAACTCCGCCGGGCGGTGCAGTGCGGTGTTGCTCCAGACCGGAGTGCTTGCCTTGCCGAGCGCGGTGGTGCGCCGGAAGTCGGAGTAGGTGGCTTGCAGGTCCTCGATGCGCTCGGCATGCGTCCAGACCATGAAATCGGCGTCGGCGCGCATGCCGGCGATGTCGTACACACCCCGCACTGCGACGCCCTTGTCTTCACGACCTTCGAAGAAGACTTTCGCCTCCTTGGCTGCTGCGGCCCGATCGTCGCCCAGCACACCGGGCGTGACCTTGTAGACCGAGAACATCAGATAGCGGAGTGTCGAATTGAGCGCTGAGTAATCGAGGCGTGCCATGGCCCTATCGTGCCACTTCGATCAGCCGGGCGGCAGCGGTGGTGGCGGACGCAATACATGCGGGTACACCGACGCCGCGCTGCCAGGCTCCGGTGACCTCGAGGCCGGGTAGATCGGCGACGCCGGACTCGACGGCGGCGACGCGATCGAGGTGTCCGGGCGCGTATTGCGGCAAGCCGCCCGGCCAGCGCTGCACCGTCGCGGCCACCGGTCGCTCATCGATGCCGGCGACCGTCCGCAGATCGTTCGACGCTGTCTCGATCGACTCCTCGTCGGATCGGTCCGAGGCCGTGGAGTCGCCGAAGCGGCCGAGGGAGGCCCGCAGCAGTACCGCGTCACGCTCCCCCAGGTGTGGCCACTTCCGGCTCGACAACGTGAACGCTTTGACATCGAGGCCTGCGTCCGTGGCCACGAGAATGCCGGAGTTCTGGGGCAGCTCGGTCGCTTTCGGAAAGGCCAGCGCTACGACCACCGACGACGCCAGCTCGATACTGCATGCCGCCCGCGAGGCCTCGGGTGCCACCGCGGCGATCAGGTGACCGAGAACGGGCGCAGGTACCGCCAAGACCAGTCCGTCGACGACGCCCACGCGATCGACGTACCAGCCGTTCGCCTCACGGCGTACCTCGCCGATGCCTGCGCCGACGATCGTTCGGGCACCGGTCGCGGCGATCAGAGCATCGAGCAGCACCGCATAGCCGTCGCGCAGCCCGCCGAACACCGGTCCCGGCGACGGCGTGGGCAGTGCCGCCAGCACTGCCTCGGTCAGGCTCGCTGCCCCGCCGTCCAATGCAGCTGCCAACGTCGGAAGTGCCGCTCGGACGCCGATCGAGCTCGCCGAGCCGGAGTACACGCCGCCGAGCAAGGGATCAACCGAACGGCTCACGACCTGAGAGCCGAACCGGCTGCCCACGAGATCGGCCACGCTGACGTCCGAGCCCGCGGTCCACGTGAAGGGCCGTGTTGTTTCGGTCTCGATGAGGTGCAGTTCTTCCGGGTCCACCAGATCCCGCACGGAATCGGCAGAGGACGGGATACCCATCAAGGTGCCCAGCGGGAGCGCATGCGTTCGGCCGCCCGAGTAGACCAGCGGACGCGCCGACGACGGGTGCACCAGCTGATCCGACAGGCCGAGTTCGGCGAGCAGAGCCGGTACTTCCGGACGACGACCGATGAACGCTTCCGCGCCGACATCGAGCGACTCGGCACCGACCTCGGTGGTCCGCAGGGTGCCACCGAGGCGAGGGGATGCCTCGACGAGAGTGATCTCCGCATCGGGACCACAGGCCTGCCGGAGGCGATACGCCGAGACGAGGCCGGAGATCCCGCCGCCGACCACGGCGTAGCGCCGCAGCGTCACAACGAATGCACCAACGAGACCACCCGGGTCAGAATCTCGGGATCGGTGTCGGGCAACACGCCGTGTCCGAGATTGAACACATGCCCCCGCGCACCGGCCGCCACCGCGCGGTCGGCTTCGGCGGCAATACGTCGAACTTCGGTCTCGACGGCATCCCAGCCGGCGAACAGCACCGCCGGATCGAGATTTCCCTGCAGCACCTTGCCGCCGCCGACTCGGTGCACGGCGTCGTCGAGCGGAATCCGCCAGTCGACGCCGACCACATCGGCACCGGCCTCACCCATCGCACCGAGCAACTCGCCGGTGCCGACCCCGAAGTGAATCTTGGGAACACCGGCCGAGGACACGGCGTCGAACACTCGCGTCGAGTGCGGCAGCACGTACTCGCGGTAGTCGGCCAACGACAGTGCACCCGCCCACGAGTCGAACACCTGCACCGCGTCCACTCCGGCGGCCAACTGCGCCTGCAGGAATGTGATCGTCGTGGTCGCCAGCGCGTCGAGCAGGGCATGCCAGGTCGTCGGGTCCGAGCGCATCAGCGCCTTGGTCTTCTCGTGATTGCGGCTGGGGCCACCCTCGACCAGGTAGGACGCAAGGGTGAACGGCGCTCCTGCGAACCCGATGAGCGGCGTTCCCGCGAGCTCCCTGGTGAGGATCCGCACCGCATCGGCCACCGGCTCGACCTGATCGGCGGTCAACGTGGGCAGCGCCGCGACATCGGCCGCCGAACGCACCGGCTGAGCCACGACGGGACCGGTGCCGGCAACGATGTCGAGATCGATACCGGCAGCCTTGAGCGGAACCACGATGTCCGAGAACAGGATTGCCGCGTCGACATCGTGTCGACGGACAGGTTGCAGAGTGATCTCGGCCACCAGATCCGGCCGAAAGCACGAATCCAGCATGCCGATACCGGCGCGAATCTTTCGGTATTCGGGGAGCGACCTCCCGGCCTGACGCATGAACCACACCGGCCGACGCGAGGGCGTTTCACCGGCGATCGCGGCCAAGAACGGCGCGTCCGGGAGTTCTCGACGGGCGGGGGCTGTGGTGTGTGCTTCGACGTTCATCGCGTTCCATGCTGCCACGCGTCAGGAAAGCTTCTGCCACCAAGGGCGACACACCGACTTCGGTTCCATCACGGCTCGGCGCGCCTCCGCCGCCGGACAACGTGACGCGTCTAACGTCCGATCACGTGACCGAACCCGAATCCACCGCCGAACCTGCGCCTTTCCGCGCCGCCATCGACGCGATGCATCGGGCTCAGGTACACCCGGCGATCGAAATCGGTCCGATCCGGCCGCCGCAACGACTCGCGCCGTACAGCTACGCCATCGGGGCCGAGGTCAAGCACCCCGATTCCGAGCAGGTCGACGAACAGAGCGACGGCGACGCGTTCGGCCGCTTGATTCTGCTGTACGACCCCGACGGTGCAGAAGCCTGGAACGGCACGCTTCGACTGGTTGCCTACATTCAAGCGGACGTCGACGAATCGCTGGCCGACGATCCGCTGCTTCCCGAGGTCGGGTGGAGTTGGCTGGTCGACGCACTGGAGTCACGGTCGGAGCCGCTCAACGCACTCGGCGGCACCGTCACCTCGACCAGCTCGGTGCGTTACGGCGACATCGCCGGTCCCCCCAAGGCCCATCAGCTCGAACTTCGCGCGTCCTGGACCGCGACGTCCGAGGACCTCTCGACCCACGTCGAGGCCTTCTGCGAGGTTCTCGCGTACGCGGCAGGGCTGCCGCCCGCGGGCATCACGACCCTCGGTCAACGCAGTTCCAGCCGGACATAGTCTCCGGACCCACCGACCGTAGGGCTTAGAGTCACTGTCCATGTCAGCCGAGAGTTCCCCCGACGCCAAGTCGGACGACGCCACGTCGGACGAGCAGGTCAACGAGCCGGTCGCCGTTCCGTTGCTTGCGCCGGCTGACGGTGTGCCCGATGTCGTGGACACACCGGACGCCGTTCTCGCGGCCGCGAAGCTCCTCGCCGCAGGTCACGGGCCTCTCGCGGTCGATGCCGAACGCGCGTCGGGCTTTCGGTACTCCCAGCGCGCCTACCTGCTGCAGTTTCGTCGCCGCGGAGCGGGCACCGTTCTGCTCGATCCGATCCCGGTCACCGGCGACCTCGCGCCTCTCGCCGAGGTGATCAACCCGCTCGAATGGGTGCTGCACTCCGCCGATCAAGACCTCCCGGGGCTGGCCGAACTCGGCCTGGTCCCCGCCACGCTCTACGACACCGAGCTCGCCGGCCGTCTCGCCGGATTCGAACGCGTCGGCCTCGGTGCCATCGTCGAACGCACCCTCGGACTGGCGCTGCAGAAGGGTCACGGCGCTGCCGACTGGTCCACTCGTCCCCTGCCCGACACCTGGCTCAACTACGCCGCGCTCGACGTCGAAGTCCTTCTCGAGCTTCGCGACGAAATGGCCGCGGAGCTCGAACGACAAGGCAAAACAGACTGGGCGGCACAGGAATTCGCCCACATCCTCTCTCTCGGACCACCCAAACCCAAGACCGACAGGTGGCGTCGGACATCCGGGATTCACGCGATCAAGTCTCCCCGCACGCTCGCGGCCGTCCGCGAACTATGGACCACCCGAGACGAATTGGCGGCCAAACGCGATGTCGCGCCCAGCCGGGTCCTGCCCGACTCGGCGATCGTCGCCGCGGCGACGGCCGATCCGAAGACCTCGCGCGAGCTCGAGCAACTACCGGTCTTCGGCGGTCCTCGCCAGCGTCGATCTTCCCGCCTGTGGGCCTCGGCGCTCACGCGTGCGCGGGCCCTGCCGACCTCCGAGTTGCCATCCATGGCAGCGTCTTTCGACGGCCCGCCCCCGGTCAATCGATGGGCGCGTCGCGATCCCGACGCGGCGGCCAGGCTCGCCGACGTGCGAGCGGCGATGACCGAGCTCAGCGAGTCGGTGTCGGTTCCGGTCGAGAACCTCCTGATGCCGGATCTGCTCCGTCGATTGGTGTGGGATTGGCGCACTCCCGACGACGAAGGCCTCGATCCTGGAGAGCTGATCGACAGTCGGCTGACCGAGGGAGGGGCGCGGCCCTGGCAACGCTCGCTGGTGGTACCGGTTCTGGCAAAGGCACTCGACCCTTCCCAAGTTACCGACGGGTAATACCCGCTACAGTAGGTGGCGCGTCCGGGCACCCGGGCGAGTCGTCCGCATCTGTCGGGAGGATCGAAAAGCGTGTCTGTACCCGCGTCCACCAGCTCACAGAGGAATGTTGTCTTCGTCGACGGCATCCGTACCCCGTTCGGCAAAGCAGGCCCCAAGGGCATGTACGCCGACACTCGCGCAGACGACCTGGTCGTCAAGGCAATCCGCGAACTTCTTCGCAAGAACCCCAACCTCCCGCCCGAACGTATCGACGAGGTCGCCATCGCCGCGACCACGCAGACCGGTGACCAGGGGCTGACCATCGGCCGCACATCCGCCCTGCTCGCCGGACTCCCCCGCAGCGTCCCCGGCTTCGCCATCGACCGCATGTGCGCGGGCGCAATGACCTCGGTGACCACCACCGGATCCGGCATCGGCTTCGGCCAGTACGACGTCGTGATCGCCGGTGGCGTCGAGCACATGGGCCGCCACCCGATGGGTGAGGGCGTCGACCCCAACCCGCGCTTCCTCGCCGACAAGCTGGTCGATCCCAGCGCCCTGGTGATGGGCAACACCGCCGAGAACCTGCACGACCGGTTCCCGAGCATCACCAAGGACCGCACCGACGCCTACGCCGTCTCGAGCCAGAACAAGTACGACGCAGCGAAGAAGGCCGGCTACATCGCCGACACCCTCGTTCCCGTCGCCACCAAGTCCGCCGCAGGGTGGGGCCTGGCCACCGAGGACGAGCCGCCTCGTCCCGGCACCACCGTCGAAGACCTCGCCAAGCTCAAGACGCCGTTCCGCCCTGCCGGCCGCGTCACCGCAGGCAACGCCGCGGGACTCAACGACGGTGCCACCGCCGCGATCCTCGCCGGCGAGGACACCGCGCACGAACTCGGCCTGAACATCGGCATGCGCATGGTCGGCTTCAGCTTCGCAGGCGTCGACCCGGCCGTCATGGGCATCGGACCGGTCCCCGCGACCGAAAAACTGCTCAGCCGAACGGGATTGAGCATCGAAGACATCGGCCTTTTCGAGATCAACGAGGCCTTCGCCATCCAGGTACTCGCCTTCCTCGAGCACTACGGCATCGCCGACGACGATCCCCGCGTCAACCAGTGGGGCGGAGCCATCGCGTGCGGCCACCCCCTCGCCTCCTCCGGCGTTCGCCTGATGACGCAACTGAGCCGCCAGTTCGCCCAGCAGCCCGACGTCCGCTACGGCCTGACGACCATGTGCATCGGTCTCGGCATGGGCGGCACCGTCATCTGGGAGAACCCCAACCACGCTGACTACTCGGGAGCAGCCAAATGAGTGACATCACCACCGCGTTCGAAGACGAGGTCGTCACGAACGCGTTCACCAAGATCGTCTCCGTACCGGGGCTCGACGGCTCCATCGCCCTCGTGACACTCGACAACGGCTTCGATCACACCAAGCCGTCGACCTTCGGTCCCGGCGGACTGGCCAAGTTCGACGCCGCACTGGACGAGGCCTTCGCGGCCAACCCGGTGGCCATCGCCGTCACCGGCAAGCCGTTCATCTTCGCCGTCGGTGCCGACCTCAACGGTGTGCCGAACATCAAGACCAAGGACGAGGCGCTGCAGATCGGGCAGCTCGGGCACAAGGTCTTCCGTCGCCTGCGCGAATCCACGATTCCGACGTTCGCCTTCATCAACGGTGCCGCGCTCGGCGGTGGCCTCGAAGTGGGACTGCACTCGCACTACCGGACCGTCGCGGAGAACGCGGCCGCACTCGGTTTGCCCGAGGCCTTCCTCGGCCTGGTGCCGGGATGGGGCGGAACCCAGTTGCTGCCCAACATCATCGGAGCCTCGAACGCCGTCACCGTCGTCATCGAGAACGCACTGAACCAGAACCGCGTCCTCAAGCCGCAGCAGGCACTCGACCTCGGCATCGCCGACGCCCTCTTCGGCGGAGCCGATTTCCTCGAGCAGTCCCTCGCGTGGGCCGCTCAGGTGATCAAGGGCGAGATCACCCCGGCTCGGCCCGAGATCGACCGCGGACAGGCGTGGGACGACGCCATCGCCCGCGCCAAGGGCATCGTCGCAGGCAAGACCAACAACTTCGCCCCCGGCCCCGTCGCCGCTGTCGAACTGCTCGAGCTCGCCAAGAACACCGACATCACCGACTCCGCCTCGCTCGACACGGCCTTCGCCGCCGAGGACGAGGCCCTGTCCACGTTGCTGGTCAAGGACGAGCTCCGCGCCGGGCTGTACGCCTTCGATCTGGTGCAGAAGCGCGCAAAGCGGCCTGCCGGTGCACCCGACAAGTCGTTGGCGCGCAAGATCTCCGGCGTCGGCATCGTCGGTGCCGGTTTGATGGCCAGCCAGCTCGCGCTGCTGTTCGTGCGGCAGCTCAAAGTGCCGGTGATCCTCACCGACATCGATCAGGAGCGCATCGACAAGGGCGTCGGCTACGTGCACGGCGAGATCGACAAGCTGCTCGGCAAGAAGCGCCTGTCCCCCGACGCCGCAAATCGATTGAAGGCGTTGGTTTCCGGCTCGATCGACAAGTCCGCGTTCGCGAACACCGACTTCGTCATCGAGGCCGTGTTCGAGAACCTCGACGTCAAGAAGAAGGTGTTCGCCGAGGTCGAGGAATTCGTCTCTGCCGAAACGATTCTCGCGACCAACACCTCCTCGTTGTCGATCACCAAGATGGCGGCCGATCTGAAGCACCCCGAGCGGGTCGTCGGCTTCCACTTCTTCAACCCCGTGGCCGTGCTTCCGCTGCTCGAGGTCGTCAAGGGCGAGAAGACCGACGACGCCACTCTCGCAACGGCATTCGCGACGGCCAAGACACTGAAGAAGTCGGCCGTGTTGTCGGCCGATCTCCCCGGATTCGTCTTCAACCGTCTCGTCACCCGCGCGTCCAACGAGATCATCAGTGCCATCGACGAGGGCACCCCGTTCGACGTCGCCGACGGCGCAGTGGGCGAACTCGGCATGCCGATGAGCCCGCTGACCCTGCTGGCTCTCGTCGGCCCTGCGGTCGCACTGCACACGGCCGAAACGCTGGCCGAGGCATACCCGGAGCGGTTCAAGGACTCCCCCGGATTCCGTGCACTCGTCGAGGCGAAGAAGCCGGGCGTGTGGACCTACGGCCCCGACGGCCAGGTCGTCGATCCCGAGGTGGCTGCACTGTGGCCACAGGGAGATTCGCCGTCCACTGCCGAGCAGGTGCTCGAACGCACCCGCAACGCCTTCGCCGACGAGATCCGGATCATGCTCGACGAGGGCGTAGTAGCGGCTGCCGAGGACATCGACCTCTGCCTGCTCCTGGGCGGCGGCTTCGGATTCTGGAACGGCGGCATCACCCCGTACCTGGACCGTAGCGGCGCATCCGAGGCCGCAACCGGTCAGCGCTTCCTCGCCCCGGGTGTAGCCAGCGTCTAGAACCGCCCGCCGAGTTCGAGGTTGTGGACGAATTTCTCCGGATTTTCGTCCATGACCTCGAACTCGACAGGCCACCGACGCAGTCGAGTTCGTCTAGTTTCGAACTCGATGACCACGCAGACAGAACATGATGCAGCCGCCGACCGAGACCACCTGATTCGGGTCGGATATCGCATGTTGGGCTCGTACAGCGAGGCCGAGGACGCGGTCCAGGAAGCATTCGTTCGGTGGTACCGGCTCAGCGAACGCGAGCGCGCCGCGATCGACGTCCCCCTGGCGTGGATGACCCGTGTCGTCAGTCGCATCTGCCTCGATGTGCTGGGATCTGCGCGAGCACGTCGTGAGCACTATGTCGGTCAATGGCTGCCGGAACCCGTTCCCGGCCGCGACTCATCGCTGCCGACTCCCGACCCCGCCGACCGAGTCGCTCAGGACGATTCGGTGAGCCTGGCGTTGCTGATAGTGATGGACGCTCTCGGTCCGGCAGAACGGGTCGCGTTCGTGCTGCACGACGTGTTCGCGTTGCCGTTCGACCAGATCGCACTCACCCTGGACCGTTCCCCTGCCGCCTGCCGTCAACTTGCATCCACCGCGCGTAAACACGTTCGGAAGCGGCATGCCGGCGAGAGCGACCCGGTAGAGCACGACCGACTCGTTCGCGCGTTCGCCGCAGCGTCGGGTAGCGGGTCTATCGCAGCGCTCACCGCCGTTCTCGCCCCCGAGGTTTCGCTGGTCAGCGACGGCGGCGGAAAGATCAGCGCCGCACGCAATCAGGTTCTCGGCTCCGACCGTGTGGCGCGATTCATCCGCGGAATCACCGCGAAGTCCACCGAACTCGACGGGTCCATCGAACCGGTGAACGGAGCGTCCGGCATCGTCTTTCGGCGCGACGATACCGTTTTCGCCGTTGTCGGTTTCCGTATCGCGGGCGGCGTCGTGGCGAATGTATGGATCGTCCTCAATCCGGACAAGCTCAGACACTGGGATTGAACACGCAGACATTTCCGTGCGCTGTGTCGTCAGTAGATCATGAAGCCGAAACCCAAGAGCCTGATCGTGTGCGCATCGGGTCCGCACAGAAACACCCGGAAGATCGCCGAGACCATCGCCACTGCGCTCGACGCGGAGGTCACGACACCGGATCTGATAGACCCCGCTCTCATCACGGAGTACGACCTGGTCGGATTCGGATCGGGTATCTACATGGGCAAACATCACCACCAACTCCTCTCGTTCGTGGCGTGCTTGCCGAACGTGAACTGCCATAGGGCATTCGTATTCGCAACCAGCGGATTTGCCGATTCTCCGCTGAATCGATTCTCCCGCTCTCTCACAGTCCCGTTGAACAGCAAGGGCTTCGAGATTTCGGATAGCTTCTCGTGCCGAGCCAAAGACACCTTTTTTCCCTTCGCTCCCTTCGGTGGAATTCGAAAGGGCCATCCGGACGATGTCGATCTGCGGCGCGCTCGACTGTTCGCCGAGCAGTTGAGAACAACGCAGGAGAGCTGGACTTCGATCGGGGATATGCGATGAAGCTAGCCGTAGCGGGTGGAACAGGAACCGTCGGAGTGCATGTCGTCGAGGCCGCTCGTGAACGCGGACACGACGTGGTCGTGCTGTCGCGATCGGCGGGCATAGATCTCGTGAGCGGGTCAGGACTGTCCGACGCATTGTCCGGCATCGATGCGGTGATCGACGTCGCGTCGACACAGACGATCTCGGCAAAAGAATCGACGGCGTTCTTCGCCGCCGTCACCAGCAACCTACTGACGGCCGAGACCGAGGCCGGTGTCGATCATCACCTGCGCTGTCCATCGTGGGAATCGACCGAGCCCCGCACGCGTACTACGCCGGAAAGGTGGACCAGGAAAGGATTGTTCGCGCCGGAACCGTGCCGTGGACGATTCTTCGAGCCACCCAGTTCCACGAATTCGCCGGCCAGATTCGCGCACAGATGTCGTTCGGTCCGGTGAGCATCATCCCGAAGATGGTCTCGCAACCGATCGCCGCACGAGAAGTAGCCGAACGATTGATCGACCTGGCAGAGCAGTCCCCGGCCGGCCGAGTCGCAGACCTCGGTGGACCACGTGAAGAACGTATGGCAGAGATGGTGCGGCGCGACGCACGGGCCATCGGTTCCCGAGGCCTGGTGCTCGAGATTCCAATTCCCGGCGCGTACGGTCGCGCAATGCGAGACGGAACGCTGGTCACCACAACCGATTCGGATCACGGTCGACAGACCTTCGATGAATGGTTGGCCGCCCGGACGGGCTGAGTCGCCTTTGTCGAACTCGAAGTTATGGACGACTTTCATCGATTTTCCGTCCACAACTTCGAGTTCGACAGTGCAATTTCGGACAATTCACCCTTCCGAACAATGCAAACGGCGACGTGTCGAAAATCGAGTCCATTTCACACCCATGTCGCAGTGCCGAGGACGATGATGGCGAACGACCACCATGGACGCTGGTTCACCTCGAAAGCTGGGTCACGCGATGACGCAATCAACCGATCGGTACACCGCCAAAGTTATCGGAGTCACCATTGCCGCTGCCGTCGGCGGCTTCCTGTTCGGATTCGACTCGTCCGTGGTCAACGGCGCGGTCGATTCCATCCAGGAAAACTTCGCACTGTCGTCGTTCGTCACCGGCTTCGCGGTAGCGATCGCGCTTCTCGGCTGTGCGGTCGGTGCCTGGTTCGCCGGCCGGCTCGCCGACAGCTGGGGCCGCAAGAAGGTGATGTTGCTCGGTTCCGCACTGTTCACCATCTCGTCCGTGGGCTCCGGGTTCGCCTTCAGCGTCCCGGATCTGATGCTGTGGCGAGTGCTCGGCGGACTGGGCATCGGCATCGCGTCGGTGATCGCACCCGCCTACATCTCGGAAATCGCACCGGCTCGCTACCGCGGTGGATTGGCATCGCTGCAACAGCTGGCGATCACGATCGGCATTTTCGCCGCGCTCCTCTCGGACGCGGTGCTGCAGAATGCGGCAGGCGGGCCGTCGAACGATCTGTGGTTCGGTCTCGAAGCCTGGCGATGGATGTTCCTCGTCGGCGTGGCACCCGCTCTCGTCTACGGCTTTCTCGCCACACTGATTCCTGAGTCACCGAGATACCTCGTCGGCAAACACCTCGACGAGGAGGCGGCTCGCATTCTCGGTGAGATCTCCGGAGAAGTGAACCCGAACGAGCGAGTCAAGGAAATCCGTCTAACCTTGCGCCGAGAGTCCACGTCCTCGTTCGGCGACATTCGTGGCCCGAAATTCGGTTTGCAACCCATCGTCTGGGTCGGCATCACGATGGCGATCCTGCAACAGTTCGTCGGAATCAATGCCATCTTCTATTATTCGACGACACTGTGGAAGTCCGTCGGGTTCAGCGAGAACCAGTCGTTCGTCACGTCGGTCATCACCTCCGTCATCAACGTCTCGATGACATTCGTCGCCATCTTGTTCGTCGATCGATTCGGACGTCGAAATCTGCTCATGATCGGCTCGATCGGAATGTTCGTCGGCCTGGTACTCGCGGCCGTCTCGTTCACTCAGGCAGTGGGCAGCGGCGACCAACTGGAGTTGCCGTCGCCCTGGGGTCCCGTCGCGCTGGTGGGTGCCAACCTGTTCGTCGTCTTCTTTGCCGCTACCTGGGGACCGATCATGTGGGTGATGCTCGGAGAAATGTTCCCCAACCGAATGCGTGCGGTCGCACTCGGCATCAGTACCGCGGCGAACTGGGTCGCGAATTTCGCCATCACCCTTGCATTCCCGCCACTGTCCGACACCATCGGACTGGGATTCATCTATTCGTTCTTCGCGTTCTTCGCAATCCTGTCGTTCTTCTTCGTCAAGTACAAGATCAGGGAGACCAAGGGTATGGAGCTCGAGGACATGGTGATCTGACATGCCGATGTTCGTCGTCGAGTACGCGTACTCACCCGAAACATCTTCCGGCCGTGACGATCACCGGACCGATCACCGCGCGTGGTTGCGTGAACTGGAGCGTCGCAAGATCCTCAGGTCGTCGAGCCCGCTCGCCGATCACAGCGGCGCAACGATGATCGTCGAAGGTGTGGACAAGGAAAGTGTGGAACGCATGTTCGCACATGACCCGTTCGCAACGGCCCATCTGATCGACCGAGTTCGGGTGAGCGAGTGGGCGACGGGCGCATAGCCCGTCGCCGACGATCAGAGGCTCTTGGCCCAGCCCGAGACCCGCTGCACGACGTCCTCGCACGTGAGGCCGAGTTCGTGGTGCAGCTGCTCACGCGACGCGTGATCCAGGAATCGTTGTGGCACACCGAGATCGCGACACGGTGTATCGACGCCTGCCGCGCGCAACGCGGCCGACAGAGTCGAGCCGATTCCGCCGTGCACACCGCTGTCCTCGATGGTCACCACCAAGCGGTAGTCCTCGGCCAACTTCAGCAAGGACTCGGGAATCGGGAGTACCCATCGCGGATCCACCACGGCCACCGAGATGCCGTCGTGTCGAAGTTTCTTCGCTGCGTCGAGGGCAAGTGAACCGAACACACCGACCGCGACGATCAGCACATCGCCGGTTGCATCGGTCGGCTCGGCGAGCACGTCGACGATTCCGTCCAGTCGACGCACGGCCGATACGGTCTCGGTCACCGCTCCCTTCGGGAAGCGCAGCGCAGTAGGCCCGTCGGACGTTGCAATTGCCTCGGCCAACTCCTCTCGCAGAGTGTCGGCATCGCGAGGTGCCGCCACCTTCATCCCCGGTACGATGCCGAGCAGCGACATGTCCCACATGCCGTTGTGGCTGGCACCGTCCGCGCCGGTGACGCCCGCGCGATCCAGAACCACCGTGACCGGCAGCCCGAGCAACGCCACGTCCATCAGCAACTGATCGAACGCGCGGTTGAGGAAGGTCGAGTAGATGGCGACCACCGGATGCATGCCCCCGAGAGCCAAACCGGCCGCCGACGTCATTGCATGCTGCTCGGCGATACCGACGTCGAAAAGCCGATCGGGAAACCGAACCCCGAACGCAGCGAGACCAGTGGGCGCGGCCATCGCAGCGGTGATCGCGACGACGTCGTCGTTCTGTTCGCCCTGCTCGATCAATGCCGCCGAGAACACCGAGGTCCAGTCCGGTGCCGACTTCGACCGAGCGAGTCCGGTCGCCGGATCGATGACACCGGTGGCATGCATCTGGTCTGCTACGTCGTTCTCGGCATGGACGTAGCCCATTCCCTTGCGCGTCACCGCGTGCACGATGACCGGTCCGCCGTAAGCCTTGGCCCGGCGCAGTGCGGATTCCATCGCATGCTGATCGTGGCCGTCCACCGGTCCCAGATATTTGATGCCGAGATCGGTGAACATCACCTGCGGACTGATGGCGTCCTTCACACCGGCCTTCATGCCGTGGAGCATCCGGTAGGCGGTGGGCCCGACGACAGGGATCTTGCGCACGATGCGGCGCCCGTTGTCCAGAATCTTCTCGTACTCGGGCTGGAGCCGCAGCGCCGCCAGATGATCGGCCAGGCCGCCGATGGTCGGGGCGTACGAGCGTCCGTTGTCGTTGACCACGATGATCAAGGATCGGTCGCGGCCGGCCGCAATGTTGTTGAGTGCTTCCCAGCACATGCCGCCGGTGAGCGCACCATCGCCGACGACGGCTACGACGTGCCGATCGGTCTCGCCCTTGAGCGCGAACGCCTTCGCCAAGCCGTCGGCATAGGACAGCGAGGCCGACGCGTGCGAGGACTCAACCCAATCGTGTTCGCTCTCGACCCGGGACGGATAGCCCGAGAGGCCGCCCTGTTTGCGCAGCGTGTCGAACAAGCCGGTACGACCGGTCAGCATCTTGTGCACGTAAGCCTGGTGGCCCGTGTCGAAGATGACGGGATCACGTGGTGAATCGAAGATGCGGTGGATCGCCAGTGTCAGCTCCACCACGCCGAGGTTGGGACCGAGGTGGCCCCCGGTGGCCGATACCTTCTCGACGAGAAACGCACGGATCTCGCGAGCCAATTCGGCCAGCTCCGCGCTACCGAGGTCGCGCAAGTCCTCGGGCGTCTGAATTCGCGCTAGGACACCCAACGAGATCGCTCCCTCCGGCCGGAAAAACACTGGACAATTCAGTCTACGGAGTCGCTGTGCTCGCGCTGCTCCGCCCAGCGTGGTGTCGGTGACACTACCGTCGCCCATCGATGTGCCCTGGATCAGCCGCCCCTAACCTCGACGGTGGGCGAATCGGACACCACACATACAGTGACGCCCATGAGCAACGTCGTCGATGCCATCCTGTGCCGCGTTCACGAACTGTGCCGAGACGACACGTCCGGGCAGGTGGCCGACTACATTCCAGAGCTTGCCGCTGTCACACCGGACGGCTTCGGAATAGCACTCACCACCACCGACGGTTACGTCTACGAGGTCGGCGACACCCGACTACCCTTCACGATCCAATCGATCTCCAAGCCCTTCACCTACGCGCTGGCTCTGGCCGATCGCGGACTCGATGCCGTCGCGAACAAGATCGATATCGAGCCGTCCGGTGAGCCGTTCAACGAGATCAGCCTCGACCCGGTCACCGAGCGGCCACGCAACCCGATGATCAACGCCGGTGCGATCACGTCGGCATCTCTCATCGCCGGCCGTACTCCGCAGGATCGATTCGAGCGAATACGGGCCTCCTACTCACGCTATGCAGGGAGGTCTCTGACCTTCAACGATGCCGTCTACCGTTCGGAGGCGCGCACCGGTAACCGGAACCGCGCCATCGGATACATGCTCCGTTCGTTCGACATCATCGAACAGGACCCGGACGCCGCCGTCGATCTGTACTTTCGTCAGTGCTCGATAGATGTCACCGCGGCGGACCTCGCGATGATGGCGGCAACCATGGCCAACAACGGTGTCAATCCGCGCACCAGAGAACGCGCGCTGGCACCTGCTCTGGTCGAACGAGTGTTGTCGGTGATGACCACGTGCGGGATGTACGACGGCGCAGGCGATTGGGTGGCACAGGTGGGAATGCCGGCCAAGAGCGGAGTCGGAGGCGGGATTCTCGCGGTACTGCCCGGCCAGATGGGGATCGCCGTCTACTCGCCGCGGCTCGATTCCCATGGAAACAGCGTGCGCGGGGTCGCCGCCTGCCGAGAACTGTCGAGCCGGCTCGAACTGCACTTCCTACACGTCACACGAGCGGCGAAGTCCTCCATCCGGCGTCGATACGTGCTCACCGAGGCGCCGTCGCGCAAAAGGCGCTCCGACGTCGAACAGGCCACCCTGGCCGCGGTGGGAGATCGCGCCCGAGTGTACGAATTGCACGGTGACCTGCTGTTCTCCGGTGCCGAGACCGCAGTCCGTGAGATCGGAAATCTGGATCGAGAGCTGGACGCACTCGTCATCGACGTCCGCGGCGTCGACGAGGTCAGTGCCATCGCTCGCAGCATGTTCGAGGATCTTCGCCGGGATCTGGCCGAACACGGCTGTGTGGTGTGCCTGGTGGACCCCCGGGCGATCATGGGACACACCACCTCGAGTCTCGACCCGGCCGATCCGGCGGGTCGTGTCTACTCGAGCCTGGGGTCGGCCATCCAGTGGGCCGAGAACCTTCTGCTCGATCGACATTGTGCAGGTCTGCGACAGCCCACCGAGATCACAGCAGCCGAGCACCCGTTGCTCGCAGGACTGTCGGCCGCCCAGTACGAGGCGGTGAGCCCCTATCTCGAGAAGCGACATTACGCGCGCGGAGACATCATCGTGCATCACGGCGACGCGGCCGCAGGCCTGTTTCTCATGCTGCGCGGCGAGGTGACGTCGACGACCGTGTCGGCCGACGGCGGTACGCATCGGATCACGACGCTGTCGCCCGGGATGAGCTTCGGCGAGATGCCGCTGTTGATGGCAGTGCCGTTTCTGCTCGACATGGTGGCGGACACACCGGTCGACCTCGTGGTGGTGTCGGTACCGCACTTCGAGGCGCTGACTCGGGACGCACCCGAGGTCAAGCTTGCCCTCTTGGAGAATCTGGCGACCGGCGCCTACAGCCAAATGGCAGCGGTGATCAGAACGCTCGGGCGGTTCGACATCGGTATCTGACACCGACGGCCGAACCGCCCGAGGCGAACGTGGATCGGTCAGGCACCCAACGTCAGCATCGTGAGCACCTCGGTGGGCTGCGGCGACCCACCCGCGGGCTCGAGGGAGAACGCGAAGTTCGTCGATGTGCCGAGGCCGTCGACCACCGTGCCCGATTCCGACGTGAGCTGATCCTCGGTCACGACGCCGGCCGATCGAGGCGAACCGTCGACGAACCACATCTGATAGACGCGGCCGGGCGGCGGTTGCGGAACCCCGTCGAGATCGACGACGACCGCGTCCTGCGAGAGCGAATACGCCACGGTTGCCGATCCGCCACCGGGGAACTCCGCCGTCGCCTGACGTGCATCGGGTGCCGCTACGATCTGGTCCGCCTGCGACGGCTGGGGATCGTTGCCCATCGTCTGCGTGACGACCACCACGCCGCCGACGGCGACGATCACTGCGGCAGCGGCCGACATTATCGAGTAGCGCCAGGACTTCGAGCGCTCGCGCCGATGCCGGTGCAGCGGAGTCACATTCGGAGGTAGCTTCCGAACCGTTGGCTCCTGGTCGCTCGAGGCGACCCGATCGAGCACCGCCCGGCGCAGTCGGTCTGGGGCGGTAGTCGCGTCGACTGCTGCGGCCAACGCCAGGGTCTCGTGGATCTCGGTCACGAGGACGTCGAACTGAGCACGCGCGGTGTCGTCCACGCGTAACCGTTCGGTCTCTATGTCGCGTCGCTCGGATTCGGTCGTCGCGTGAAGGGCGTAGACCTCGGCGTCGTCGAGCAGGCGTTGCCGTGACGATTCGCTCATTGCGGGATCACCCCCAGGCATGTCTTCAATTTGATCAATCCGTCTCGTATGCGCGATTTGATGGTAGGAACGGCGACCCCGAGCCGCTCCGCAACTTCGCGATAGGTGTAACCGCTGTAGTAAGCCATTCGTACCGACTCGCTCTGCGTATCGGTCAAGGTTTCCAGACAGGCCACGACGGCCTCCGATTCGAGCCTCTGAGTCACCGTCTCGAGTACTTCGTCGTGCTCGGGCGTGTGGCTCACTGCGCCGTACGCCGCCTCACGGTCGGTACCCGACTGCTCGCTGCGAACACGATCGACCGCCCGGCGGTGAGCCAGCGTCATGATCCAGGCGAGCGGACTCCCCTGATTCGGGTCGTAATTCGGTGCCGCGCGCCAGATCTGGAGGAACACCTCCTGCGCGGTCTCCTCGCTGTATCCCGGGTCGCGAAGCACCCGCAGCACCATGCCGTAGACGCGAGCGGACGTGGCGTCGTACAGCTCTGCGAATGCGGTTCGATCGCCCTGTGCAACAGATGCCATGAGCCGCCGAAGACGGTCCGTCTCTTCGGCTCGCAAATTCTTCAACTGTGGACTGGGGACCGCGCAGACCGCGCTGTCGTCCGTGTAGCCCTCGGCAGCGTCGGACACCCGGTCACGGCCGGCATCCGACGATCCGGACAACGGCGCGTTCATCGAAAGGTCGTCCCAACAGACGGGTTCATGATCGAGTTCATCGAACACGACACTAGTGGTCATAGTGCTCTCATATCGAAACCTCCGCGTTTTCCCGCCGCGGTACATATTCGGAACAAACCGGCCGGAGGATGGTTCGGGTTCGTAAATTCGTTTGCACCGAGCTGGACCGCGATTCATCCTTGGTGGAGAATCGGACAATCGTGGGTAATCGGGCGATCGGCCCACAGGAGGAATCGAGAGACATGGCGGCCATCGAGACACGCGGTCTGATCAAGCGATTCGGGGCGAACGTCGCTGTCGACGGCGTCGATCTGTCCATCCCGTCCGGTGGGGTCTACGGCGTCCTCGGGCCCAACGGTGCAGGCAAGACCACGACCATCCGAATGCTGGCCACCCTGCTCCCGATCGACGGGGGTAGCGCACGCGTGTTGGGCCACGATGTGGCGAGCGAACCCGAGGCCGTCCGGCAGAAGGTCGCTCTGACAGGCCAATTCGCCTCGTTGGACGAGGATCTGACCGGTACGGAAAATCTGGTTCTGCTTGCACGATTGCTCGGCTACTCACGGCCCGCTGCCCGGTCGCGGTCCGAGCAGTTGCTGGCCGCGTTCGACATCGCCGACGCCGGGCCGAGGCAGGTCAAGACTTACTCCGGCGGAATGCGCCGACGTATCGACATCGCCGCCAGCATCATCGTCACTCCCGAGCTGATCTTTCTGGACGAACCCACCACCGGACTCGATCCGCGCAGCCGAAACCATGTGTGGGAGATCATCCGTGCCTTGGTGGCGGGCGGGACGACAGTGCTTCTGACAACCCAGTATCTCGACGAGGCCGATCAATTGGCCGGGCGTGTCGCGGTCATCGACCACGGCAAAGTCATCGCGGAAGGTACGACCGGCGAGTTGAAAGCATCAGTGGGATCGAACTCGCTGCACCTCCGGGTTCTCGACGCGGCGCGACGAACTGCGGCAGCGCGGATCCTGCAAGATCTGCTCGGCGGCACCGTCACGGAGGATCCGGATCCGTCGACCGTCACGGCGCGTCTCGACAACCCGGCACAGGCCGCGCCCGTGCTGCCCGCACTCGAGACAGCGGGAATCTCGATCGCGTCCTTCACGCTCGGCCAACCGAGCTTGGACGAGGTGTTCCTGGCGCTGACAGGACATGAGGCGGGAGTGGAGCCTGCCGAAACGACCCATCGGACGGGAGTGGAGCCCGCAGGAACGACCGACTTGTCCGCATCCGACCGAGAGGTGGCGTCATGACTGCCGAAGCCCAACAGTCGACGCCGCAGGCCTCGACCATCATCGATGTGCTGGGCGCTGCCGGACCCCGTCCCCCGCGGCCCTCGTCGCTGTCCACGTCGTTGAGTTTCGGGTGGCGGGCGCTGCTCAAGATCAAGCACGTGCCCGAGCAACTGTTCGACGTGACGGCCTTCCCGATCATGTTCACGCTGCTGTTCACGTACCTGTTCGGCGGCGCGTTGGCCGGGTCGACCGACGCGTACATCCAGTTTCTGCTTCCGGGCATTCTGGTGCAGACCGTGGTGATGATCACGATGTACACGGGTGTGACGATGAACAAGGACATCGAGAAGGGCGTATTCGATCGTTTCCGTTCACTGCCCATCTGGCGTCCGTCGCCGTTGGTCGGCGCACTGCTCGGAGACGTGGTCCGCTACACGCTCGCCTCGGTGATCGTGCTGATTCTGGGCTTGGTCCTCGGGTTCAGACCGCAGGGTGGCCTCGTCGGCGTCGTGGCTTCGATAGCTCTGCTGCTGGTGTTCTCGTTCTGCCTGTCCTGGATCTGGACGATGATCGCCATGATCGTGCGTACCGAGGCCGCAGTGATGGGTGTGTCGATGTTCATCCTGTTCCCGCTGACATTCGCGAGCAACATCTTCGTCGATCCCAACACCATGCCCGGTTGGCTGCGTGCCTTCGTCGACGTCAACCCGGTCAGCTTCTTGGTAACGTCTCTGCGCGGCCTCATGCAGGGCGATGTCGACACCGGCCAGTTGGGAGTGACGCTGGTGCTGTGTGCTGTTCTACTGGCGGTGTTCGGACCGATCACGATGCGGCTGTACAACCGAAAGTCCTAGCGCTGCAGTTCGATACCACGGCAGTTCGATATCTCTGCTCATCAGGACGCTGCGCGTGCTCGATGTCGGCGCACCGCGTCGCGATTGGAACACACCGTGCCGCAGTATCGCTGTGTGCCCGTTCGCGACGTGTCCGCAAAAGCGAGCGAGCAGTCGGCCGCAGCGCAGCGCGCGAGGCGGGACATGCCGCGTCCCGTCAGATGCAACGCGGTGCCGACGCTCACCAGAGCCCGGATGACGCCACCCAGGGCGATATCGGGATCGCGATAGTGCATGTGCCACCCGTCCCCAGCGTGGTCGGTCAACCTCGGGTACGCCGCCGCTCGAGCCAGCAGGACGTTGAGCGCCTGTGCCCGCTCGTTCTCGGTGCCGGCGTCCACGACACGTGCCCACTGACCCAGGAAGTCGAGTGTGTCGGTCAGATCGGCATCGGTGGCCGTCCAATCGGGAACCAGGCCCGCATCGACGCAGCGCTCGCTCAGTTCGGTCGCCGAGGTGGGCGGCGTATTGAGCAGATCGATGCCGAGTTTCACCGCGTATTCGCCGTAAGGGTTGATGTGCACAGGACCATTACATCACAGTGGGTGCATGCACACCGAGCACACCTGGACAACTCATTCCACCCACCACACGAGCGAGGGGCTCGTCGGATACCAGGGCTGCCCCTGCGGAGCCCAACGCATCGTGTCGGTACCCACCGAGACCTTCGCCCCACTCGCCGAGGTTGCTCGTCGCGCCTGACCGATCACTGCAGGGTGCGAGCCACCTCGGGTACCACGGTGTCGAGTGCATAACCGATCGACAGTGCCGAGTTGGTCGAGTAGGACTTCGCGACAACCGGGTCGTCGAACACGATGGACCGTCCATCCGCCACCGCCGGAATCCGTTGGAACAAGGGATTGTCGGTCACCTCCGACGGCGACTTCTCGATCGGAAACACCACGAGCAGATCGGCATCGAGGAGGTCGAGCTCCTCCCCCGACACCGGGACCGAAAACCCCTTCGGCACCAGCGCATCGATCGTCGGGCTGGTCACGAACCCGAGCTTCTTCATGAACTCGAGACGACTGTTGGACGAGATGTACGCCCCGAACCCGGTACCGCTGTAGGCACCCACGACGACTGTCTTGTCGGCGAACTCGGGATGGGCAGCAGCAGCGGCTCGAAAACGATCGGAGATCCCGACCAGCAGAGCCTCGCCCTCCGCACGCCGACCGAGAGCGGCCGCCACCATGGTGATCTGCTGTTCGAGCGAGGTCAGATAGTTGTCCGACCCTTCGGGCACACCGACGGTAGGCGCGATGGCCGACAACGTCGCATATCGTTCGGGGTCACCCGAGCTCTTCGTATCCAGAATCAGATCCGGTGCCAGTGCCGCGACCTGTTCGTAGGACGGCTCCTGGGTTCCGATGATCTGCGGCGGTGCGTCGTAGAGACCAGTGGCCCACGGGCCGACGCCGTCACCGCCGAACGCCAACCAATCGCTCGCACCGACCGGTGAGACGCCGAGCGCCAACGCAGTTTCGGCGTCGCCCCACCCGAGCGCCACGACCCGCTGCGGTGCACTGTCGATGGTCACCGCGCCGAAATTCGTCTCGACCGTGGCGGGGAACGCCGCCCCGGACCCACCCGACTCGGCGGACGGCTCGGGTGCCTCGCTCGAGCCCGAGCTACACGACACGACGGCCGTCACGGACAAGACCAGGACGAGGCCTGCGACGATCGAGCTGCGAATTCTCACAACGGAGACGGTACGACACCCGCGTTTGCTTTGGTAAGCCAACCCTACTTTCTGATCAGGCGTCCGATGCACTCCACGTGACTGGTCAGAGGAAACGCGTCGAAGGCGCGCATGTCGGTGAGCTCGTAACCCGCGGCCCGGTAGAGGCTCACATCTCGCGCGAACGACGCGGGATCACAGCCGACGTGCACCACCGAACGAGGACCTCGGGCGGCGAGGGCGTCGATCACGTCGCGTCCAGCTCCCGCGCGAGGTGGATCGAGCACAACTACCGCCACCGGCTCGGCCAATGCATCCATCGACCGCTCGACTCGTCCCGGCACGAACGAGACCTGAGTGAGGTCGGCCAGCGCCGAACGCCCGTCCTCGGCCGCGCGGCGGGAGAACTCGACGCTGGTCACGTGCCCTTCCGGCCCTACCCCGGCGGCGAGAGATGCCGCGAACACCCCGACACCGCCGTACAGATCCCACGCGCCGTCACCCGGGGACGCGTCCGCCCATTCCGTCACCACATCGGTGTAGACCTGTGCAGCACCTCGATGGGCTTGCCAGAAGCCGGTGGCGTCGAGGGTCCAGGCCCTGTCCGAGACATATTCCGTCACTCGACCCGACCCGATCACGGCCTTCTCCGCTCGCGCCCGAGACGACGCTGCCCGACGCGCCGATGCCCCGCGTCGCCCCGGAGATCTGCGCCCGGTCGTCGACAGCTGAGCCGGAGCGATCTCCACGACGTGCCGCGTACCGGCTCCGTCGAGCACCACTTGCAGTTCTGCACCCGGCCGCCACTGCTGGTCCGACAATCCCTCGAACGCTACGGAATCCATTTGCGGACAAAGTAATTCGTTGACGATCGAGCTACTGCGATAGCGGTGGTAGCCGGGACGCCCGCTGGAATCGACGGCAAGTCGAACGCGGGTTCGCCACCCGGTGCCGTCGCCGGTCCCCGGTAATTCCTCGACGCGCACCTCACGCTCGACTCCAGCGACGCGTCGAAGTTGCTCGGCGACGACGAACGACTTCAATCGACGACCTGCATCAGCGGTCGTGTGGGAGTAATCGCAGCATCCGGAGCCACCCGGCCCGGCGATGGGACAACGCGTGTCCACCCGGTCCACGGACGCCGACAGGATCTCCACGGCATCGGCTCGGCAGAACGATCCGCCTCGGTCCTCGGTCACCCGGGCCACCACCCGCTCGCCGGGCAGCCCATGACGCACGAACACGACTCGTCCTTCGTGGCGCGCCACACAGAACCCACCGTGTCCCGGCGCGCCGAGTTCGACCTCGAGCAGAAGGCCGAACCAGCTCTCGGTCACTTGCCCGCCGGGGGCTCGTAGCCGCGACGCGACGCACCCGGTGCGTTGCCGAGCACCTCGCGCTTGGCCTTCTCGGACGAACGCAACTGCCAGGGCACGCTGGTGACCATCACTCCCGGTTGAAACAGCAGTCGGGACTTCAGTCGCAACGCGCTCTGGTTGTGCAGAACCTGCTCCCACCAGTGACCCACGACGTATTCGGGGATGAAGACGGTGACGACGTCACGCGGTGAGTCGCGTCGAACACGCTTGACGTAGTCCAGAACCGGTTTGGTCACCTCTCGATAGGGCGACTCAACGACCTTGAGCGGTACCGATACGTCGCTGGCTTCCCACTCGCGCACCAGCGCGCGGGTGTCGGCCTCGTCGACGTTGACGGTCACTGCTTCGAGGGTGTCGGGCCTGGTGGCCCGCGCATACGCCAACGCGCGCAGCGTCGGCATGTGCAGTTTCGACACCAACACGATGGAGTGTGTTCGGCTGGGCAGCACTCCGTCCCATTCCTCGTTCTCGAGCTCGCGCGCCACGGTGTCGTAGTGCTTCCTGATCATCCGCATCAGGATGAAGATCGCCACCATGGCGACGATCGCGATCCAAGCGCCTGCGGCGAACTTGGTGATCAACACGATCACGAGCACCGTGGCCGTCATCGCAAGACCGACACTGTTGACCACTCGCGAACGCAGCATCTTGCGGCGCTGCTCACTGTCGGTCTCGGATCGGAGCAACCGGGTCCAGTGTCGGATCATGCCGGTCTGGCTCAGCGTGAAGGAGACGAACACCCCGACGATGTAGAGCTGAATGAGCTTGGTGACCTCAGCACCGAACACGACGACGAAGACGATCGCAGCACCGGACAGAAAGAGGATGCCGTTGCTGAAAGCAAGACGGTCACCGCGAGTGTGCAGCTGCCTTGGTAGATACCGATCCTGGGCCAGAACCGAACCGAGAACGGGGAAACCGTTGAACGCAGTGTTTGCCGCGAGTACCAGGATGAGGGCCGTGACGGTCGTGATGAAGAAGAAGCCGACGGGGAACCCACTGAACACCGCCTCCGCGAGCTGCGCGATCAACGTCTTCTGCTGGTACCCCTCCGGCGCGCCGATCAACTGAATATCGGGATCCATGGCGTACTTGATGCCGATCTTCTGTGCAAGAACGATGATGCCCATCAGCAACGTGATGCCGATGGCACCGAGCAGCAACAGTGTGGTCGCGGCGTTACGCGACTTCGGCTTCTCGAATGCGGGCACACCGTTGCTGATGGCCTCCACCCCGGTCAGCGCCGCACAACCGGACGAGAAGGCGCGTGCGATGAGGAACGCGAAGGCAATTCCGTACAGGTGCGAATCCTCTGCCTTCAGATCGAAGGTTGCCGACTCTGCATGAATGTCGTCGCCGAGCACGTAGACCCGGAACAGGCCGTACGCCAACATCAGGAACATGCCACCCATGAAGGCATATGTCGGGATCGCGAACGCGGCCCCGGACTCCCGGATGCCCCGCAGGTTGATCGAGGTGATGAAGACGATGGCCACCACGGCGAAGAGCACTTTGTGTTGGGCCACGAAGGGCACTGCAGACCCGATGTTGGACGCGGCCGCCGAGATCGACACCGCCACGGTCAGGACGTAGTCGACCAGCAGCGCGCTGCCGACCGTCAGACCTGCGGCCGGCCCGAGATTGGTGGTCGCCACCTCGTAGTCACCGCCGCCGGACGGGTAGGCGTGCACGTTCTGCCGGTAGCTGGCCACCACCACGGCCATCACCACGCACACGGCGAGACCGATCCACGGAGTGAACGTGAGCGCCGAGATACCCGCCACCGACAGCACCAGGAAGATCTCCTCGGGGGCATAGGCCACCGACGACATGGCGTCCGAGGCGAACACCGGCAACGCGATTCGCTTGGGAAGCAACGTATGACCGAGCTTGTCGCTACGGAACGGCTTACCGAGCACTAGCCGCTTGGCGGCAGTCGAGACCTTGGACACGGACAGAAGCGTAGGCCGTCCGCCTGCGGACGTCTCAACCACGCGCCTGAAACTGCGTCGGAGCCCACCCTCGGTCGATCCCGGAGACGAATCCCCGATACGTTGGTGCACGCCTGCCCGTAGTGGCAGTGTCGGTCGGCAGTGGTCGACAATCGAGATCGGGACGGAGCTGGGCGTTGTACGTAGTTGTGATGGGATGTGGCCGCGTCGGCGCATCGCTGGCCGGTGCGCTCGAACGCATCGGCCACGAGGTAGCGATCATCGATCGCGACGAGGCAGCCTTTCTGCGCCTCGATCCCGACTTCGGCGGACACCGTGTCGTCGGCATGGGATTCGACCGAGATGTGTTGGTGACTGCGGGAATCGAGAAGGCCGAGGCATTCGCCGCCGTCTCCTCCGGCGACAACTCCAACATCATCTCTGCCCGCGTCGCACGCGAGACCTTCGGAGTCGACAAAGTGGTGGCGAGAATCTACGACGCCAAACGCGCCGCCGTCTACGAACGGCTCGGTATACCGACCGTGGCCACGGTCCCCTGGGCCACCGACCGCTTTCTGCACAACCTGCTACGTGACGATCCGACGACCAAATGGCGCGATCCGTCCGGCAGCGTGGCCGTCGTCCTGCTCGACTTCAACGATGCCTGGATCGGCAAGAAGCTTTCGGTCCTCGAAGAGGCGACACGTTCGCGGGCGGCCTTCGTCATCCGATTCGGCGTCGGGTTGCTACCGGACAAGCGCACCGTGATCCAGGCCGGCGACGAGGTGTACGTCGCCGCCGTCTCGGGCACCGTCGCCGAAGCAATCGCGCTGGCGGGCAACCCCCCGCCGTCGGACGACTGATGCACGACCGCACGTTCCCCACCTCCCCCATCGACCCGAACGGGAAGCCATGAAAGTCGCCATCGCCGGTGCCGGCGCAGTCGGCAGATCCATCGCACGTGAGCTGATCCGCAGCGAACACGACGTGATGCTCCTCGAACGCAAGCTCGACCACGTCGATCAGGCCGCGGTGCCGGAAGCCGAATGGGTGCTGGCCGACGCGTGCGAGCTCAGCTTGCTCGAAGCTGCTCATCTCGAAAACTACGACGTGGTGATCGCCGCCACCGGCGACGACAAGGCCAACCTGGTGCTAAGTCTGCTGGCCAAGACCGAATTCGGCGTCGATCGTGTGGTGGCCCGAGTCAACGATCCGCGTAACGAGTGGCTGTTCGACTCCGCGTGGGGTGTCGACGTCGCGGTATCGACGCCGCGCATGCTCGCGTCGTTGGTCGAAGAGGCGGTTTCGGTCGGGGACCTCGTCCATCTGATGACGTTCCGCAAAGGCCAGGCCAACCTCGTCGAGATCACGCTGCCCGAGAACACTCCACTCGCGGGAAAGCCGGTCCGAAAGCTTCAATTGCCCAGGGACGCTGCCCTGGTGACGATTCTGCGCGGCGGCCGGGTGATCGTGCCACAGCACGACGATCCACTCGAGGGCGGCGACGAACTACTGTTCGTCGCCGCGAAAGAAGTAGAGAACGAACTACGAGCTGCGGTCGGCCTGATCTGACGGCAGTGTTCCGTCGGTCCGATCCGCACTCGACGCAGCCTCCAGCGTGTGATCGGCCCGGCGGACGGCCCAGAGCGTGACCAGTAGCGCCACTCCGGTGAGCGGCCAGCCCATGCCGATCCGTGCAACGGCCAGCCAGCCGGTCTGATCCGAGTCGTAGAGCTGCGACTGGACGACGTACCGGGCGGCGAACACTGCCGCCCACGCGATCGTCGCCACGTCGTAGAAGCGCACGGCCGCTCGGTTGTGACGCCACGCCGTTCCCTTGCCGTTGAGGTAACCCCAGATGACTCCGACCAGCGGCCAGCGCGCGAGTACCGACAACACGAACGCTCCGCCGTAGACCAGCGAGGTGTAGATGCCGAACAGGAAATAGCCCTTGGCATCCCCGGTGCGGTACGCGATGAACGCGCAGATGCCGACACCGAAAAATCCTGAAATTGCAGGCTGAATGGGACTGCGCTGAACCAGACGCCACACCAGAACTGCAGCGGCCACGCCGAGTGCTGACCACAGGGCGACGGCCAGGCCGAAGAAGCTGTTGGCCGGAACGAAGACGATGACCGGCAACGTGGAATAGACGAGCCCGCTCAGACCACCGAGCTGTTCGAGAACGGTGGGGGCCACCTTCTCTACACTGTCCGGCGTCGGCGCATCGGGCGCAGGTTCCGGCGTCGTGGGAGGCGGCACGGCATCGTCGCTGTTGGTCACGACAACGAGAGTGCCATACCTGCGACGGTCAGCTGTCGTCGCGCAGTTCGTAGTAGGGGTTGTAGACGATCTTGCGGCCGTCGCGTTCACCGACGCGCCCACGAACGAGGACGGTCTTGCCCGGCTCGATACCGGCGATCTTCCGCCGACCGATCCACACGAGCGTCACCGTGTCGGTACCGTCGAAGAACTCGGCCTCGATGTTTGCGTTGGCGGCCTTGGAACACGCTTCCACGCTGCGCAATCGACCCAACATCGTGACTTCCTCGCCGCGCGAGCAATCGCATGCGCGTCGGGCACCGGAGGCTTCGGAAGATTCGGCCATCTCCTCGGCGTCGAGCTGATCGATGTCCTCGGTCAACTTTCGCGTCAACCGGCGAAAGTATCCTGCGGCAGCGGGTGCCATTGTGCGCTCCAGCGGTGTGAGTCGTTCCGCAGGCTCCACGAGCCAGCGGTAAGGGTCGTTCCGCAAGCTCCACTCCTGGAAGCAACTGCGGCGACGTGGGGGTTTGCCTCGTCAGGGCGGGTACTTCGCCACTGTAGACCCGAAGTGTCACACTGACCAACCATCGCCACGCTCGGAACCGAAGCCGTGCACAATCGTGTCGTGCACAGCCGATTCGACACCCTCGCCGCGGTCGTTCTACCTGGTACGGGATCGGACGCCCGGTTTGCCGAAGACGCATTCTCGGCAGCGTTCGCCGGTGTGGGATTGACCACCATCGCCGTCGAACCCGATCCGACCGGCGTGGTCGAGAGCTACGTCGGCGCGCTGAACGCCGCAACGCGCAGGCACGGCCGAATCGTCGTGGCAGGAATCTCCCTCGGTGCCGCGGTCGCAGCACGGTGGGCTGCCGACAACGCGTCGAGCACTGCAGCGCTGGCGCTCGCTCTACCGGCATGGACCGGCGACCCGGCGGGCACTCCCGCGGCCCTCAGCGCCCAGTTCACCGCTCGATCGCTGCGTGAGGTGGGGCTCGATGCCGTCACCACGGCCATGTCGTCGTCGAGCCCCGAATGGCTCGCTCGCACCTTGCGGCGATCCTGGGCCTCCCAGTGGCCGGCTCTTCCCGATGCCTTGGACGAGGCAGCGCGACACCGGAGCCTCGGGCTCGACGAGCTCGCACGGATCGAGTTGCCGACCGTCGTCGTCGGCGCGGTGAACGACGCGGTGCATCCGATCGAGGTGGCGCGGAACTGGGCGCGCGCGCTACCGAACTGCGTACTCAGAACGGTGACGCTCGACATGATCGGCAACGACGCAGGATGTCTTGGCCGTGCGGTTGTCGACGGTCTCGACCTGGGGTCGCCTCAACCGCCCAGTTGCTGAATTGCCGATCCCGATGCCCCGCGTCGCGGCGCTCGATCGCGCTCGGCCGCAGTCGACTGCGGTACCGTATTCTGCTCCGGTGCCGAATTCTGTTGCGGCGCAACAGGTTCAGTCTCCGGAGCCGGCGGTGGTGGCGATTGCTGCGCCGCCGCCTGCTGCTGCGAGGCAGCAGCAAGTTGCTCGGCCAGCACCTGCGGCAACACCACCGGCAGCGGCGTTCGAACGGGATGCGGATCGGTCCCCCGGTCGACCACGGTCTGCCGAAGAATCGTATGTGCGAGTTGGACGAGCGGCTGCCCCTCGCCCACGGCACCAGACGGCCCGGCCAGCACGCATCGGACCATCCACCGATAGCCGTCGACTCCGATGAAACGGAGATCGGCGTTGGCTGTGACGCCGTGCAGCTCACGCCCCCACGGACCCGTCTCCACAGTGGTCTCGGCCTTGTCGTTGCGAAGCGATGTCGCCAGGTCTACCGCCACCTCGCGCCACTGACCGGGCGATTTGGGTGCCGCGTACGCCGCTATGGTGATGCGCCCGAACTGGGTGACGATGTGCACTGCCTGCGGGCTGCCTGCCTGGGACATCTCGACCTGCAGCTGGCCGCCTTCCGGAAGTGGAATCAACACCGAGCCCAGGTCGAGCCGCGTCTTGGCTACGGTCTCGCGATCATCGTCCAGGTCCTCCAGATCGTGGGGTCCGTCGGCGCCGGTGTCGGCGGGCTCCTCGTCCTCGACTCCATCGACGAATGCCTCCGCATCGGGTGCGGATGCACTGCCGGCGTCGTTCTTCTTACGCCGTCCGAACATGTTCAGCTCTCTTCTTCTCGGTTGCTTCCACGTTGCCTGCCACCGACCGACGCCGTGGCGGAACTCACTGCTTCAGACTCGCATGGCCGCCGGTCGACCCGTGACCACCGGCCCCTCGAACGGTGTCGTCCAGCTCGTCGACCTCGACGAACGTCACCAGCTCGACCCGCTGTACGACCAGCTGCGCGATACGGTCGCCCCGGTCCAGCGCGATCGGGGTGTGCAGGTCGTGGTTGATCAGACACACCTTGATCTCTCCGCGGTATCCGGCATCGATCGTGCCCGGGGTGTTGACGACCGACAGCCCCGATTTCGCCGCCAGGCCCGAGCGCGGATGAATCAGCCCGACTGTTCCCAGCGGAAGAGCGACCGCGATACCGGTTCCCACCAGCACACGTTCACCCGGGGCGATCGTGACCGGAGCAGTGATCCGCAGATCTACTCCTGCGTCACCCTCGTGCGCGCGGGTGGGGATCGGTAGCTCGGGGTCGAGTCGGCGGACTCGCACCTCGGTCAGCGGAGATGCAGGCCACACAGAGTTCGGGGTTCGCTCGGCAGACGGATCCATGCCGGTCTCGGGGGCTTCGTCGCTCACGTCGAACGAGACTACGCTGGCCTGCTCCAGCCTCGGTGTGGCGACTACCCTGGTGCTCGTGACTGCAGATCGACAGACCGAACCCGCGAACTCGGAGTCCGGCAACTCCACTCCCAGCACCGGGTCCACCGACTCGATGCTCTATTCCGAGCGACTCTGGGTGCCGCTCTGGTGGTGGGCAGCGGGAGCCGCCGTGGCGGTGTTGCTGGCGGCGGAGATTCACATGGGCGCACCGGGCATCCGGGCATGGTTGCCGTACGTCGTGTTGCTGCCGCTCGTCGCCTGGGCGCTGTTCGCCTTCAGCAGGCTGCGCGTCGAGGTGGTGGCCGAAACCGGCTCGACCGACGTCGAATTGCGTGTGGGGAAAGCACACCTGCCGCTCGCTGTGGCAGCCAAGGCAGCAATCGTCCCCGGAACAGCAAAAAGTGCGGCGCTGGGCAGACAGCTCGATCCGCTGGCTTTCGTACAGCACCGCACCTGGGTGAAGCAGATGGTGATCGTGGTTCTCGACGATCCGGACGATCCGACACCGTATTGGCTGATCAGCACCAAACGTCCCGACGCGTTACTGGCGGTACTGTCCGCTCACGGCGTCGAGGCACGCTGACCTCGCACCCGACCGACGGTCGGGGAACCGACGCACAGACCCGAGCCGATGATCAGGTCTGTGCGGAGAAGATCACGCCGCGCAGTCGCGGCACATAAGTACGCCGTTGGCGTCGCTGGCCAGTCGGCTCCGGTGATGAACCAGGAAGCAGCTCGAGCAGGTGAACTCGTCCGCCTGCTTGGGAACCACTCGAACCGAGAGCTCCTCACCGGACAGGTCTGCACCCGGGAGCTCGAACGACTCCGCGGTGTCGGATTCGTCCACGTCCACCACTGCGGACTGGGCCTCGTTGCGCCGAGCTTTCAGTTCTTCGAGCGAATCCTCGGATACGTCGTCGGATTCTGTTCTTCTCGGTGCGTCGTAGTCGGTTGCCATTGTTCTCGTACCCCTCATCTTCGTGCGTGTGTGTGGTGGGAGCTGCCGTTGTGGTCGGCTTGTGGCCGTCGGCTGTGAAGAGGGCGCTTGCTCACTCCCACCGATTGTTCGTACCTGTTCGAATCGTTCGTCGTCGCGCGGTGCCCGAAACTACACCGGGTAGTTCCCAAAACTCGCCGGTTGAAACCCGATCGAGACCTCGCTCACCTGATCGATGGTGCACCGGCGTCCGATTCTCGAAGCACCGCGGCCGCCAGACAATAGCCGAACCCGGTCACAAACTCGAAACCGAATCGCCGGTGAGTCCATTACCTGCATGCACGCCGCAACAACACCGAGGCGGCCGTCTTCATTCCACGATCCACCGAAGGCGTCACGGCGCGGGTTTTCGGCTCCGAAACGGGAGGTGCGCCCCCATCCGAGAAGGGTCGGGCCCGAGTGTGCCGCCGCCGGGCACCGCGGGCATCTACAGTAGGCACCGCGTCGGTGTGAACCGACCCTGTGACCGGTCTCGGCGCCAGCCGAAGGAAAGGCGAAGATCAACTGTGGTTTCTCTGATCACCGAAGGCCGTTCGGCCGACGATCGAGGTCGTCCGTTCCGTCGCCGCCGGGCATTTCCCATCCTCGCCGTGTTCACGGTGCTGGCGCTGCTCGGCGTGGTCGTCTGGGTCAAGGTGTTCACCACATCCGAGGCCACCTCCGCAACCGCCGAATGCAACACGCCGACCACCACGGCCGCCACCGACGGCACGCAGCCCGTACCGCTGGGTGACGAGGTCGACCCCGACACGCTGCTCGATGTCGAGCCTGCGGCACTGTCCGCATCGAAGGTGCGTGTCTTCAACGCCAACGGTGAGCGCGGCCAGGCGGCTCTGGTGGCGGCTCAGCTCATCGATTACGGTTTCGCAAGCGCACCGGACGTCCAGGTCGGCAACGATCCGGTCTACGTCGATCAGAACATGCAGTGCCAGGGCCAGATTCGGTTCGGTGCAGCCGGGGTCGCTGCGGCGAGCGCGGTATGGCTCGTCGCGCCCTGCGCCGAGCTCATCGAAGATTCCCGCACCGACGACTCGGTCGATCTCGCTCTCGGTACCTACTTCAGCGCGATCCAGCCGAACGACGACGCAGAAGAAGTGCTCCGCACACTCGCCGGTACGGCGCCGGATGCCGCGCCGCAGCCGCTCGATGCCGATCTACTCGCCGCAGCGCGCGAATCGCGTTGCTGACGTCGATTCGACTCGTCAGCCAGGAATCGGATCGAGAGCGCCTGCGCTGCGCAACGCGGCCAGGAAGGCGTTCGAGATTCCGGGGGCCATAGCCACGGTGGCGGAGCCGTGCGCACTCGTCGAGTTCGCAGCCGGCAGTCGCACCACCGCTCCGGCCTCGGTCGCGATGAGCGCACCCGCGGCCCAGTCCCACGGACTGAGCCCGTGCTCGAAGTGGGCGTCGACCGCTCCGGACGCGACCATGCACAGGTCCAGCGCTGCCGATCCGATCCGGCGGATGTCTCGTACCTGAGGCAGCAGTTCGGAGATGATCGCGCCCTGTACCGCTCGACGACCCGACCCGTAGCCGAATCCGGTGGCCAGCAACGTCATCGACAATTCGGTGACGTCCGAGCACCGCAGTTGCTCCTCGGTGCCGTCGGCCCCTCGTACGGTGGCACCGCGGCCCTTCGCAGCGGAGTAGACGAGATCGCGAGCAACGTCGACCACGGCCCCCGCCACACTGACACCGTCGATCTGAACGGCGACCGACACCGCGTAGGCCGGGATTCCGTACATGAAATTCACGGTCCCGTCGATCGGGTCAAGTACCCACCGCACACCGTCGAGCGACTCGTCCTCGCTCCCTTCCTCTTCCCCGAGAATGGAATCCGCCGGCCGCAGCTGCGCCAACATCTCGCGCAGAACGCGCTCGGTTTCGGTGTCCACGACGGTCACCGGATCGGTCGGCGTGCTCTTGGACTGCACCGCGTCGTCATCGACACTCGAACCGCCACCGAACACCTGCGGTCGCCGCAGTCGCACGTGCTCGGCGGCACGCGTCGCGACGCGTTCGGCAACCTCGCGCAGCACGTCCACGTCTCGTGTGTTCGGTTCGGTGTCCGACCCTCCCGCCGGCACCGGCGTTCCGGGCAATTGCGTACTGGCGGTGTCGTTCTGCGATCCGTCTGATTTCGGCACTCGTACATCGCAACACACACCGACGGCCGAGCACCACCGCAGCGACTCACCCAACACAGTCGGGGCCGACTCGGCGTTCCACGAACAGCGAATCGGCACTATTGTTCGGAAGCGACGGCACCACACGGATTCGATCAGGCCAGGAGCGGCATCCACATGACACAGGCAGGTTCGGACAACACCCCCGGCGGGGCAGCGCGCCACGGATTCGGCGTCGACGTCGGCGGCAGCGGCATCAAGGGCGGAATCGTCGACCTCGGCACCGGGGACCTCGTAGGCGACCGCTACAAGATCGAGACTCCTCAGCCGTCCACCCCGGATGCCGTCGCGCGAACCGTCGCGGAGATCGTCGCGCACTTCGAGTGGACCGGTCCGGTAGGCGTCACACTTCCCGCCGTGGTGACCAACGGCGTGGCTCGTTCGGCCGCCAACATCGACAAGTCCTGGATCGACACCGACGCCCGAGCGCTGTTCGCCAAGGCCATCGGAACCGAGGACATCACCGTCCTCAACGACGCCGACGCGGCCGGAATCGCCGAGGACAAGTACGGCGGTGGCAAAGGCAAGGACGGTGTCGTCGTGCTACTGACGTTCGGCACCGGGATCGGCTCGGCAGTGCTGCACAACGGGGTGCTGCTGCCCAACACCGAGTTCGGCCACATGGAGATCGGCGGCAAGGAAGCCGAGCACCGTGCAGCGTCGTCGGTGAAGGAGAATCAGGGGTTGTCGTACAAGGAGTGGGCCAAGGAGGTCTCGAAGGTTCTGCAGACGTTCGAGGCGCTGCTGTGGCCGGATCTGTTCATTGCCGGTGGCGGGATCAGTCGTAAGAGCGAGAAGTGGATTCCGCACCTGACGAACCGCACTCCCGTGGTGCCGGCAACCCTGCTGAACACTGCCGGGATCGTCGGTGCCGCACTCGCTGCGGACAGCGCAGTTCCGTCCGCAGAAACCGGCACATCCGCTGGATCGGCCCACTGACACGCGTCGTCGCCACCCGCGTAGGACGAGGGTCGGTAACAAACTCCTGAGAGGTCGTTACAATGGTGTGTGCCGGTACGCAGCCGGCCAGAATCCGAAGACCTCTCCGCCGGAAACAACTCTGGCGTGACGCCGCACGACTTCGTCACGAAAGGGCGTACGTGGCAGCCACCGATATCCGTCAGACCGTAGATTCCGAGACCGAGTCTGCGGCACCTGCACCTGCTGTCAAGGCACCCGCTGCGAAGGCACCGGCAAAGAAGGCTCCGGCAAAGCGCGCCGCAGCCAAGAAGGCACCGGCGAAGAAAGCCGCAGCGAAGAAGACAGCAACTCCCGCGACCGGGGACGACGCCGATGAGAGCGCACCCGGAATCGAGGACATCGACATCTCCGAAGGCGACCTGGCTGCTGCCGCCAACGATGTCGTAGAGGTCGTCGCTGCCGGTGACGACACCGAAGAGGACGCCACCAGCGAGCCGACCGCCGAGGACAAGGCGTCGGGCGACTTCGTGTGGGACGAGGAGGAATCCGAGGCGCTGCGTCAGGCACGTAAGGATGCCGAGCTCACCGCATCGGCAGACTCCGTCCGCGCATACCTCAAGCAGATCGGCAAGGTCGCCCTCCTCAACGCGGAGGAAGAAGTCGAACTGGCCAAGCGCATCGAGGCAGGCCTGTTCGCAGTCGAGAAGATGCGCGAGTCCGCGGAGAAGGGCGAGAAGCTCCCCGTCGCGCAGCGTCGAGACATGACGTGGATCTGCCGTGACGGCAATCGCGCCAAGAACCATCTGCTCGAAGCCAACCTTCGACTCGTCGTCTCGCTGGCCAAGCGCTACACCGGTCGCGGCATGGCCTTCCTCGACCTGATTCAGGAGGGCAACCTCGGTCTCATTCGCGCGGTCGAGAAGTTCGACTACACCAAGGGCTACAAGTTCTCCACGTACGCCACCTGGTGGATCCGACAGGCCATCACTCGGGCCATGGCCGATCAGGCCCGCACGATCCGTATCCCGGTTCACATGGTCGAGGTCATCAACAAGCTCGGCCGCATCCAACGCGAATTGCTTCAGGACCTGGGCCGCGAGCCCACTCCCGAAGAGCTCGCCAAGGAAATGGACATCACGCCCGAGAAGGTGCTGGAGATCCAGCAGTACGCGCGTGAGCCGATCTCCCTCGACCAGACCATCGGTGACGAGGGCGACAGCCAGCTCGGTGATTTCATCGAGGATTCCGAGGCCGTCGTCGCTGTGGACGCGGTGTCGTTCACACTGCTGCAGGATCAGCTTCAGTCGGTACTCGAGACGCTGTCCGAGCGCGAGGCAGGCGTGGTTCGCCTGCGCTTCGGCCTCACCGACGGCCAGCCGCGTACCCTCGACGAGATCGGACAGGTGTACGGGGTCACCCGTGAGCGAATCCGCCAGATCGAATCCAAGACGATGTCCAAGCTGCGTCACCCGTCCCGTTCACAGGTCTTGCGCGACTACCTGGACTGAGTGACCCGATTCACCGAACGACGACCGTCGATCCTCGCGATCGGCGGTCGTGGTCGTCGTCAGGGCACGGTGGTCGCCCAGCGGCGGTGTCGTCACAGAGGTGGTGTCGTCACAGAGGCGGTGCTGCGAAGGTTCCGTCCGGCCCGGGTCGATAGTCGAGCACTGCCGTGACGGCCGCGATCGGTAGCGGTCCGTACAGATGTGGAAAGCGCATCGACTCCGGATCGGACGGCACGCCGGGTTCCCATCGAACGGGTGCGTTCAGTCGAGCCGGATCCAGACGGAGCAGAACCAGATCCTCACGCCCCGGGAACAGCCGATTTGCAGGTAGATGCACTTGCTGCGGCGTCGACAGGTGAACGAAGCCCACCTCGCCGTACGAGTCCGGTACGTATTCGGCCTGCCCCCGCATCGACAACCACTCCCCCGCGGTGCAGATGTGGACGAGGTCGTGCTGCTTACTGGTCACCGTTTCATTCTGCCGGGTGGAGCCACCGTCAGGGCGGCGGAACGTCGACAAGACCGCGATCTCTGCCGGATGGGAGCCCACCGACGACCACCGCCGCAATGACGGCCACGATTCCGACAGCCTCCAGGGTGGTGGGAATCTGAGTCAGCACCACGGCGCCGACCACCGTGGCCGTAGCCGGGAGAAGCGCCAGCAGCAGAGCGAATCGGGCCCTTCCGACTCGCACCAGGACGTACTGATCGAGAACGTACGGAACCACACTCGACAGCAGACCCACGCCCAATCCCAGAACCCAGATCCGCCAGTCCCCCAGGGCATCGGCATGAGCGAGCGCAAACGGCCCGAACAACGGCACGGCCAGAATCACCGACGCGATGCCGAACCCGGCCGCCATGTCGTCGAGACCCTGACCTGCATCGGCAACGGACTTACCCAGGACGATGTAGGCGGCCCACAAGGCCGCCGAGCCCAGCGCGAATGCGATTCCCACGAGGCCCACTTCGCCGCCCTCGAACTGCGCGGAGGCGATGGCACCGACACCGGCGACGACCAGGAGCAGCGCACACACGTCGGCCGGCTTCCTCGACCCGGCTGCTGCAACCGCGATGGGCCCGAGAAACTCGATGGCTACGGCCGCGCCCAGCGGTAGCCGGGCGATGGCCTCGTAGAACATCGCGTTCATGCCGATCGTCGCACCGCCGAATGCAGCTGCCGTACACAGTCGCCGCACGGACCACGTGCCGCCCGCACCGGCGCGGTGCCGCCAGGGCCGCCGCCAGATCACCAACACCAGCGCCGCACCGAAACCACGCAGCCACGCCACCGCGGCCGGATCGACGGTGTCGAACAAGAACACACCGATCGCCGCACCGACGTACATGCACACCGCGCCGATCACGAACAGCGACGGAATACCCAGCTTCGATGCGCCGGACAGCGATTGAGAAGTCGAAGCCACAACGGAGACCCTACTGCCGCGGCTCGCTGCGAGCCGTGTCTGCTCTCAGCGAACAGATTTCACGGCGTTCCAGCTCGTGAGGCATGTTTCGTGTTAGTGACAACACAAAGAAACGCGCTCGGGAACAACGCATGACCGCCATACGTCTGACAGAGTGAACGAACCGCGCCATACCGACGCGGCGGACCGGCCCCAGGCGAACGGGACAACCCGCAAGCCAGTACGGAGGAGTCATGCCCGGAACATTGACCAGCCCACAATTGACAGCAGCGGACCGGTGCGACCGGTGCGGTGCAGGGGCTCGCGCGCGTGTCGTGCTCTCGACCGGTGGAGAACTTCTCTTCTGCGGTCACCACGCCGCCGAGCACGAAGCCCGTCTGCGTGAAGTGAACGCAACGGTGATGACCGAATCGGACTCCACGGTGTAATCCACCGAGACGTCGGGGGAAACAGGTTCGCCACGATCGAATCTCACGGAAAAGCGGACGGTCTTCGGACCGTCCGCTTTTTCGTGCGCGCTCTACATCTTTCGCAACTGAGCGATCCGCTCGCCCAACTGATCGGCCGACGCCATCGCCGTAGGCGGGCCGCCGCAGATGCGTCGCAGATCGCCGTGAATCACGCCGTGCGGCTTTCCGGTGCGATGGTGGTACACCGCAACCAAACTGTTCAGTTCACGCCTCAGGCCGGCCAGCTGGCCCGCACTGGCGGCCCTGTCGTTGACGACAGGCGGGGCCGGAACGGCCGGGCCCGCCGCGGGCTTGTCGATCTGTTCCTGCTGACGCTGACGCAGCAGGTCCCGCATCTGCGTGGCGTCGAGCAGACCGGGCAGACCGAGGTAATCCGCTTCCTCGTCGCTGCCCGAGAACGTCGCGGTTCCGAACGAGGAACCGTCGTAGATGACCTGGTCGAGTTCGGCGTCCGCACCCAGGGAGGTGTACGCCTTCTCCTCCTCGCCGAGTTCGTCCTTCTGCTTGTTCGCATCGGCAAGGAGCTCGTCGTCGAATCCGTCCTTCTCGCGGTGCGGCTTGCCGAGAATGTGGTCACGCTGCGCCTCGAGCTGAGATGCCAGATCCAACAGCACCGGTACCGACGGCAGGAAGACACTCGCCGTCTCCCCCTTACGCCGCGAACGCACGAATCGACCGATCGCCTGCGCGAAGTACAGCGGAGTCGACGCACTGGTCGCGTACACGCCGACGGCCAGACGCGGAACGTCGACGCCCTCGGACACCATGCGAACGGCAACCATCCACCGCTGGTCGCTCTTGCCGAACTCGGCGATCCGAGCCGAGGACGTGGGATCGTCCGAGAGGACGATGGCCGGCGTCTCCCCCGTGATCACCTCGATGAGCTTGGCGTATGCCCGCGCTACCGTCTGATCGGTGGCGATCACCAGCCCGCCCGCGTCGGGCATTCCGCCCGCACGCAGCTGAGCCAGCCGTGTGTTGGCGGCCAACAACACTGCGGGCATCCAGTCGCCCTGCGGGTCGAGTGCCGTCCGCCATGCCCGCGCGGTCTGCTCGGCACTGAGCGGCTCGCCCAGTCGGGCGGTGTATTCCTCGCCCGCACTGTCGCGCCAACGCGCCTCGCCGGAATACGCCAGAAACACCACCGGTCGAACGACACCGTCGGCCAACGCGTCGGAATACCCGTACGCGTGGTCCGCCTTGGACCGCATCAACCCGTCCTGGTCCGGTTCGTAGTTGACGAACGGAATGGGACTGTCGTCGCTACGGAACGGCGTACCGGTCAGTGCGAGGCGTCGAGTGGCGTCGCCGAAGGCCTCGCGAATGCCTTCTCCCCAACTCTTGGCATCGCCGCCGTGGTGAATCTCGTCGAGGATCACGAGGGTCTTGCGCGCTTCGGTGCGCACCCGATGCTTGAACGGATGCGAGGCGATCTGTGCGTACGTCACGACCACGCCGTGATAATCGCTCGACGTCTGACCGGTCGAGTTCGAGAAGCGTGAGTCCAGAGCGATCCCCACCCTCGCCGCCGACTCCGCCCACTGATGCTTGAGGTGCTCGGTGGGTGCCACGACGGTCACCTGGTCGACCGTGCGATGGGCCAGCAACTCCGCAGCCACGCGCAGAGCGAACGTCGTCTTACCCGCGCCCGGTGTCGCGACGGCCAGGAAGTCCTTCGGTGAGGCCACCAGGTACTTCGTCAGCGCACGCCTCTGCCACGCGCGCAGCGGCGCTCCCCCGCTCACGGGGGCAGCTGCCTGCTCGGATTGTGGTGTGGGATCGAACATGTCAGCGCTCACTGGCCGCCGGTTCCTGGCATCGATGTACTTCCTCGCGCTCTCGGTAGCCCTGCAGTGTCCGCCGTGGAGCCTATCGCTCCACACCGACCGATCCCGCATCGCTGGGGTGAACCGGACGCGACACGGCGGGTCGGTCGTTAGGCGAAGACGCCTTTCGTCAGGAATGCTGGAGAGACCATGAGTGAGTCAACAGGCACAACGCCGACACCGGAGCGGTTGTCGGCGAGAAAGCCGATACGTGCGGTGTGGAAAGTGACTCTGCGCACCCTGAGCAAAGCGTGGGACGACTCGATCTTCAGCAAGGCCGCCACGGCAGCGTTCTGGCAGACCCTCTCGCTGCCGCCGCTCCTTCTCGGTGTGCTGGGCAGCCTGGGATTCGTCGGCGGATGGTTCGGCCCCAACACCGTCGACATCATCGAGTCCAAGATCATCACCTTCAGCAACACGCTCTTCAGCAGCAGCGTTGTCGATCAGATCATCGCTCCTACCGTCCGAGACGTCCTCGCGCAGGGAAGCGGCGAGATCGTCTCGGTGGGATTCCTGCTCTCGTTGTGGGCCGGCTCGTCGGCGATCTCGACATTCGTGGACTCCATCGTCGAAGCGCACGGACAGGCCGACGCGCGAAATCCCGTCTGGCAAAGGTTCTTCGCCTTGCTTCTCTACGTCGGCTTTCTCGTGATCGCGGTCTTCGTGCTCCCACTCGTCGCGCTCGGACCGGTGTACGTCCAGCAGATTCTGCCCGATTCGTGGATCACGTTCGGCAGCGAACTGATCGACTTCTTCTACTACCCGGCCGTCGGTCTGCTGCTGATCATCGGCCTGACCACGCTGTACAAGCTCGCCCTGCACACCTCGCTGCCGTGGCACCGACTGCTCGGTGGGGCTCTGCTCGCAGGCGTGTTCTTCATGATCGCCAGCGCGGTGCTCCGCCGATACCTCACCTGGGTGACGAGCACGGGGTACACCTACGGTGCGCTGGCCACGCCGATCGCATTCCTGCTGTTCACGTTCTTCCTCGGCTTCGCCGTCGTTCTCGGAGCCGAGTTCAACGCCACGATTCAGGAGTTCTGGCCGGCCCGGGCAACTCGAATGGACCAGATGCGCGAGTGGATCGCGGCGCAGGCAGCGACCGACGAGAAGCCGTCGGGACCGATGACGGCCGTTGCTCGACGGCTCGCCACGGGACCGATCAAGCTGGCCGGAGATCGTGGCCGGCCGGATCGCCGCGAGCCCACCGCCGAGTAGGTCGTCACTCGCCTTTCTTCAGGCCCTCGTAGATCTTCTTGCAGTCGGGGCACACGGGAGATCCGGGCTTCGCGGACTTGGTGACAGGAAACACCTCACCGCACAGCGCGACCACGTGTGTACCCATCACGGCGCTCTCGGCGATCTTGTTCTTCTTCACGTAGTGGAAGAACTTCGGCCGGTCGTCCTCGGTGGTCTCGTCCGGCGCAATGTGGGGACGGTCCTTCGTCTGAGTGCTCATGAACACAGATTAATCCGTGGATCCACAGCGAGGGGTAACCGGTTCCACAGCTCGTCGTATGCATTCTGTGAGCGGTAGTGCCACAGTGGAGGTATGACGAGAACCCCAGGGTTCGACGGCAGCGCGTACAGCGACTCGCCGGATGGGCCTGTACTGATCACCGAGGCACAGCAGTCGGTCGAAGAGCAGCACAAGAAGCGTGTACGCAAGTACATGTTCATCATGTCCTTTCGAATCCCGGCGTTGGTGTTGGCTGCCCTCGCCTACGGAATGTGGATGAATCCGTGGATCTCCATGGCGATCGTCGGCGTGTCCATTCCGCTGCCGTGGATGGCGGTGTTGATCGCCAACGATCGACCGCCGCGCACGAAGGACGAAATGAGCCGGTACGACTATCGAACCGTGGACAAGCCACAGTTGGAATCGAGCAACCACCGCGTGATCGAACCGGGCGACGACTGACGCCTGCCCGGAGTGCCGATGCGACACTTGCGTTGTGACTGCACCGACTTCCACGCCCCCGCTGATCGCCGCATGCTCGCAACTCCGGGAGGCCTTCGAGCGAACCGGGTACGACGCGGACGGCGTTCTGACGATGCTCGGCGACGACGCTCACGCGGCACTCGGACGCAGTGAGCCGGTTCCGGTCCGCAACGCCAGCCGAGATTCCGGCCCGTTGGGCGTTCTGGTGCGCCTCTTCCTTCTCGTCGACGACTGCCCCGAGTCCGACGTCGCCGACGCCATCGCACCCTTGAGCGTCGCCGACGCCGTGGCGGCCGGCATTCTCCACCGCACCGGATCAACAGTGCGGACGTTGCTCGACATTCGACCGCTCGATGCCGGACACGGCACTCGGTGGATCGTCTCGGATCCGGACGGCAGCATGCGGGTAGCCGAGACCGCGGCCGACCACGTGTTGGGCGTCGGCCAGGCATCGCTGTCACTTCTCCGGGGGACGCCCACGTCCCCGGTCTCGACCGTTCTGGACGTCGGCACCGGCTGCGGCGTCCAGGCCGTCCATGCGTGTGGCTACGCCGAGCAGGTGACCGCAACCGACATCAGCCCGAGATCCATGGATCTCGCGGCATCGACGATGGCGCTCAACGGCCTCGACGTCGAGTTGTTGCACGGATCGTGGTTCGAGCCGGTAGCAGGACGGCGGTTCGATCGCATCGTGGCCAACCCACCGTTCGTCGTCGGACGCGCCGAAGTGCAGCATTCCTATCGTGATTCCGGCCTCGATCTCGACGGCGCAAGCGCACTGATGATCGGGCAGGCCCCGGAGCACCTGGCCCCGGGCGGCACGGCTGCCATCCTGGCCTCCTGGGTCCATGTCCGAGGTGAGGACTGGCGCACGCGGGTGGCGTCGTGGCTGCCTGCGCACGGGGTCGACGCCTGGGTGGTCGAACGCGACGTCGCCGATCCGGCCCTCTACGTCGGTACCTGGATGCGCGACGGTGGCCTCGACCCCCGCGATCCCGACGCGGCCGCGGTTGCGCAGTCCTGGCTCGACCATTTCGCTGCCGCCGACGTGGAGGGAATCGGTTTCGGCTTCGTCTATCTCCGCCGTACCGATACACCGACCGATCTTCTCGCCGAGGAACTCACGCATGGCTTCTCGGACCCACTCGGCAACGAATCGATCGAGTACTTCGCGCGGTTGGAGTGGCTGCGCGAGCACGACATTCTCGATTCGGTACTCACTCTGGACCCGAACACTGCACTCGAACGCGTCTATCTACCCGGCGACGAGGGTTGGGCTCCGGTGGCGGTGCGAGTTCATCGCGGCAACGGCCCGCAATGGCAGCACGACGTCGACGAACTCGGTGCAGCATTGCTCGCCGGGCTCCGACCCGATGGTCTGCCGGTCGGTGAACTGGTCGAGTTGCTCGCTGCCGCGCACGACGAAGACCCCGAGGATCTGGCTGCGCACGCCGTGACGATGATGCAGGGGCTCGTCCGGCACGGCCTGGTTCGGCCGGCCCGATGAGACCGCCGCGGAGTGCCTCGCTCGAGGTGGCGTTCCCACCGGTCTCAGTTCTCAGCAACTTCTCAGGACGACCATGACGTAATCCCTGGTCACACGGGTATCAGAAGGATCGGCGTGGGAACTTATCGGAGTCTCCCGAGCGTTGAACCTTGTGAGACACCACCGACCAGGAGGCAAGTCATGACCAGCCCCAGCACCACGATTCGTCCACGGCCCACCGATGCCGATCTGGACGCCCAGAGCCCGGCAGCCGACCTCGTTCGCGTATACCTCAACGGGATCGGCCGCACGGCACTGCTGACGGCTGCCGAAGAAGTCGATCTCGCAAAGAGGATCGAGGCTGGTCTGTATGCCAAGCAGGTTCTCGAGAACACCAAGCGCCTGAGCGCGGTCAAAAAGCGCAACCTCGCCATCATCGTTCGCGACGGTAGCGCCGCGCGGAGCCACCTGCTCGAAGCGAATCTTCGCCTGGTCGTCTCTCTTGCCAAGCGCTACACCGGTCGCGGCATGCCCCTGCTCGACCTGATCCAGGAAGGCAACCTGGGTCTGATTCGCGCGATGGAGAAGTTCGACTACGCCAAGGGCTTCAAGTTCTCCACGTACGCGACCTGGTGGATCCGGCAGGCCATCACCCGCGGCATGGCAGATCAGAGCCGCACGATCCGGCTGCCCGTCCACTTGGTGGAACAGGTGAACAAGCTGGCCAGAATCAAGCGTGAGCTCCATCAGCAGCTCGGCCGTGAGGCGACCGACGAGGAGTTGTCGAGCGAATCCGGCATCGCGGTGGAGAAGATCGCCGATCTGCTCGATCACAGCCGCGACCCGGTCAGCCTGGACATGCCGGTCGGCAGCGACGAGGAAGCACCCCTGGGAGACTTCATCGAGGATTCGGAGGCGACGTCGGCCGAGAATGCCGTCATCGCCGGTTTGCTGCACAGCGACGTTCGAGTAGTGCTCGGCACACTCGACGAGCGTGAGCAACAGGTCATTCGACTCCGCTACGGCCTGGACGACGGGCAGCCCCGCACTCTCGATCAGATCGGCAAGCTGTTCGGTCTCTCCCGCGAGCGTGTTCGTCAGATCGAGCGCGAGGTGATGGTCAAGCTCCGGCAGGGCGACCGCGCCGAGAAGTTGCGGTCCTACGCCAGCTGATCGCAGCCACCGACCGGTGGAGCAGCGGTGACCATCCCCGTTCGCGCCACCTGACGCGGTAGCCGAGCCGACATTCCCTCCCCCCGGGGACGTCGACTCGGCTTCCGCCTTTTCGAAGCCCGTCTCGTTCAGCGCAGCCGACGCGGGCCGAGATCTGCCTTGGTCGGTTCGGGCCCGATACGCACGCGCGCATCGGTGATCTGCGCGCCGTCTGCGGAGGCCAACACCGGCTCGCACGAAATCTCCCGAATATCCGGGATGTCCTCTGCGAGTGCGGATATGCGCTGAACCAGATCGATCAGGGCCTTCTTGTCGACAGGCACCGCATTGCGGTAACCGGACAGTAGCGGTGCCGCCTTCGGCGCGTCGATCAATTGGGCAGCTTCGTCCTCGGTCAGTGGAAGTACCCGAAACGCCCGGTCGCCCAACAGGTCCGAGATGACTCCGGCCAGACCGAACGAGATGAGCGAGCCGAACGAGGGGTCGTCCTGGACCCGTACGACACAGCCGATTCCTTTGACCGCCATCCGCTGCACGTGCAGCAGTGGCTCCCCCGAATCGGCCGCCAGATTGCGGTACGCCACCCGCACTGCGGACGCGTCGGCCATGTCCAGACGAACTCCCCCGAGATCGGGTCGATGCCGCCACCGCTCCCCCGTCGCCTTGACCGCCACCGGGTAGCCCAGTTCGTCGGCTGCCGCCACGGCCTCGTCCTCGTCGGTCACGACGCGGAACGGCACGACCTCGAGCCCGTAACAGGCGAGCAGTTCTGCGGTCTCGAAATCCGACAGCCAGCGTCCCCGGTTGCCGGCCGAACGCCATCGCTCGACCAGGTTCTTGGCACCCTCGGAATCGATGCTCTTGGGCCGAACCAGGTTCGACACCGGTCGCGAACGCCACGCGGAGTAGCGCCAGGCCGCGGCAAGAGCCGCAACCGCCCGTTCCGGGCTCGAATACGAGGGAACCGAACCACGAATCGGATGACCGCTCGGTCCCCGCACGGCCAGTACGTCGGGAATCCCCTCGGTGGCGAGAAACGTCGACAGCACGGGCTTGTCGGATCCACGGACGGCGTTTCCCAGAGCTGTCGCGAACGGTTCGACCTCGACGGCAACCGGAGGTACGAACACGACGATGACGGCATCGATGTCCGACGTAGCCAGTGCCGCCGAGACGGCCTCGGCGAAATTCTCGGGACCGGCTTGCGGGCCGACGTCGATCGGGGTGCTCGCATGCAACCCCTTGGCCCGCGCAGCATCGACCGCCAGCACACCGAGCGCCGTCGAGTTGCCGACGACTGCGACCCTCGGTCCGACCGGCAAGGGCTGATTACCGAACAGGACTGCGCAGTCGAACAATTCCGAGATGGTGTCGACCTGGATGACACCTGCCTGTGCGAACAGAGCGCGCACGATCGAATCGTCGATATCGGCGCCGATCGCATGTGCGGGCGGAACGGCTCCGCGTCCACTCTTGACGGCGATGATCGGTTTGCTGCGCGCCACCCGGCGGGCGATTCTGGTGAACTTTCTCGGGTTACCGAAGCTCTCGAGGTACAGCAGGATCACCTCGGTTGCCGGGTCCGAGTCCCAGTACTGCAGCAGATCGTTGCCGGACACGTCGGCTCGGTTGCCTGCCGAGACGAATGTCGAGAGTCCGAGCCTGCGGTTGGCGGCCTCGTCCAGGATCGCGATGCCGAGAGCGCCGGACTGGCAGAAGAAACCGACGTTGCCGGGCGTCGGCAGATGCGGAGCGAGAGTGGCGTTCAACCCGAACTCGGGGTCGGTGTTCGCCACTCCCAGCGCATTGGGCCCGATCAATCGCATCCCGTGCGCCCTCGCTGCGAGTACCAATCTGCGCTCGCTCTCCTGCCCCGCAGGCCCCGTCTCGCCGAATCCACCCGACACCACCAGCAGTGCTTTCACACCTTTGTCCAGACAGTCGTCGAGTACCGCGTCGATGGCGTCGGCCGGAACCGCTGCGATCGCGAGGTCGACCGGGTCGGGAATGTCGTGCACCGTGGCGTACGCACGAACGCCGCGGACCGACCGGTGGTCTGCATTGACCGGATAGACCGGTCCGGTGAAGTTGCCCGCCAGCAGATTGGCGAGCACCGCGTTGCCCACCTTCGAGCTGTCCGTCGACGCTCCGATGACGGCCACCGACCGGGGGCTGAGCACGTTGCGTACGCTGCGGGCCTCGGCGGCGCGCTCACGTGAATTGCGCACCGACAGCAGTGCCTCGCTCGGATCGATGGCAAATTCCAGCCGCAGTACCCCACCCTCGAAGGACCTGCTGACCTGGTAGCCCGCTTCCCGGAAGACCGTGACCATGTTCCGGTTCTCGGCGAGCACCTCGGCGACGAACATGCTGACGCCGTTCTCGGCGGCGGCTCCGGCGAGATGCTCGAGCAGGATCGGTCCGAGTCCGCGGCCCTGGTGTGCGTCGGCAACGACGAAGGCCACTTCGGCCGAGTTGCCGTCGCCCTCGGGCAGCCGTTCGTATCGGCCGACCGCGATGATGTCGTCGCCGAGTACGGCCACGAACGCAACGCGGTCGTGGTGATCGACGGTGGTGAAGTTGAGCACGTCCCGCTGGGGCATGGTGGGGTACGGACCGAAATATCGGAGGTACCTCGTCCGTTCGGAGAGTCGCCCGTGGAAGGCGACGATGCGCTCGGAGTCCGACGGGACGATGGGACGAAGATGCACGACGCCACCGTCGGAGGTCAGTACGTCGGCAACCCAGTGGCGCGGGAACGACGTTTCCGCGCGCTCTCGTGCCAGGTCCTGTGCGCTGGGCTCAGCGGCAGGTTCGTCGGACGAGGAGTTCGACGACGAAGTGCCGGTCCGATCAGTCACGCGGGTCCTCCGGATCGAGGCCGAGCAGCGGAAACACTGCCCGGCGGGTGGCTGTGATCGCCGAGTCGACGCGTTCGAGCGCCCGGTCGGTGCCGTCGGTTCCGGCGAGAGACCCACCGGGCCCGTCCCAGGCGGGATAGTCCACGTCTCCCCCGTCACCCATGGTCTGCGGGAGATCGACACTCGGTGCCATCGTCCGCACTCGGTCACGCCAGGTGTCCGGCAGCGCTGATGTCGGATCGATCTCGCGGCCGAGCGCGGCGGCGATGAGGTACGTCCACGCCCGCGGGACCACACGCACGAGGCCGTATCCGCCGCCGCCGACGGCCAACCATCTGCCCTCGCAGTGCTTGTCGGCGAGATCGCGCATGGCCAGGAACGCAGCATTCTGACCGTCGACTGTCAGGGCGAGATCCGCGAGGGGATCCTCACGGTGGCTGTCCACACCGCATTGGCTGACGATGATCTGGGGCCGGAACGCCCCGACGGCACCGGGCACGATCGCATGGAACGCGCGCAACCACAACCGATCCGCGGTGCCCGGCAGCAACGGGACGTTGATCGAGGTTCCTTCGCCGCGTTCGGTTCCCACCTCGGTCGACCAACCGGTGTTCGGCCACAACGTGGCTGGATGTTGGTGCAGGGAGACGGTGAGTACGCGGGGGTCACCGAGAAATGCTGCCTGGACGCCGTCACCGTGATGGGCGTCGACGTCGATGTAGGCGATTCTGTCGAATCCGTTGTCCAGCAACCACGAGATGGCAATCGCGGCATCGTTGTAGACGCAGAAGCCCGAGGCCCAGTCGGCCATGGCATGGTGCATGCCTCCACCGATACTCACCGCGCGGCGGGCACGACCCGACGCGATCTCTCGGGCTGCGGCCAACGAACCGCCGGCCAGCATGGCGCTCGCCTCGTGCATCTGCGGAAACACCGGGTTGTCGTCGGAACCGAGCCCGTGGACGACGTCGTCGGGGTCACGCAGAGCCGGACCCTGCGACGGTGCCTGTTTGACCGCCTCGATGTAGGCGCTGGTGTGAAATCGCAGCAGCTCGGAATCCGGGGCGGCAGCGGGCTCGACGAGTTCGACTCCCGCGAGCACTCCGATGTCGGTGGCCAGTGCCATGGTCAGATCGAGTCGAGTGGGGTTCATCGGGTGGTCGTCGCTCCACCGGTAGCCGAGGTAGTCCTCGCTCCACACGACGATGTCCTCGGGGCGGTTCGGGATGTACTCGGCGGCGCGTGTCGCCTTGTCAGACATACGGACAAAACTACGTTGTCGGGTGGAATGGTGTGGCACGGTTCCGGTGTTGTGCCGTATGTCCCCCTGTGAGAAGCCACGGGAATCGACGAGCGCCGTTGTGGTGCGCCGCGCCCGTGCCGGTTGGGTGCAGCGCCGATTTCGGGGCGCTGACGGTAGGATCGAGCCCGACGAAGGGGTTGAGTGTGAAGGATCTGGTCGACACCACGGAGATGTACCTCCGGACGATCTACGATTTGGAAGAAGAGGGTGTGATTCCGCTCCGCGCGCGAATCGCCGAGCGGCTCGAACAAAGCGGTCCCACCGTCAGCCAAACTGTCGCGCGGATGGAGCGCGACGGCTTGTTGTCCGTCGCGGGAGACCGGCACCTGGAGCTGACCGAGAAGGGTCGCAGTCTGGCGGTTGCCGTCATGCGCAAGCACCGCTTGGCGGAGCGACTGCTGGTGGACATCATCGGTCTGCGCTGGGAAGACGTACACGCCGAGGCGTGCCGTTGGGAGCACGTGATGAGCGAGGAAGTCGAACGTCGTCTGGTCGCCGTGCTGAACAACCCGACCACATCGCCGTACGGAAACCCAATCCCGGGATTGGCCGAGCTCGGTCTCGGTCAGTCGACCCTTGCTCCCGAGGCTCTCATCCGTCTCACCGATGTGCCGGTCGGCCAGCCGACCGCAGTGGTCGTACGCCGCCTGGCCGAGCACGTTCAGTCCGACCCCGAGGTGATCGCGCAGCTTCGTGAAGCGGGCGTTGTTCCCGACGCTCGGGTTACAGTCGAAGCCAAGCCCGGGTCCGTCACGATCACCGTGCCAGGGCACAGCGGTGTCGACATATCCGATGAAATGGCACACGCCGTCCAGGTGAAGAGGGTCTGACCTCACACTGCCGGCGGTGCCGCAAGCGTGTGAGGGAGAGCAACAGTGAAGCTTCTGGTTACCGGTGGTGCGGGATACGTCGGCAGTGTCTGTGCAGCCGTGCTCCTCGAGCGCGGCCACGACGTCGTCGTCGTGGACAACCTGTCCACCGGGAACCGGGACGCTGTGCCCGGTGGTGCCACGTTCGTAGAGGGTGACGTCGAAGACGTCGCCGCGGAGGTGCTGAACGGCGGCGGGTTCGACGCCGTACTGCACTTCGCCGCGCAGTCGCTCGTGGGCGAGTCGGTGGTCGCACCCGACAAATACTGGAGCGGCAACGTGGTCACCACGCTGGCCCTGCTCGACGCGATGCGGGCTTCCGGAACTCCGAAACTGGTGTTCTCCTCGACCGCGGCCACCTACGGCGAACCCGAGAAGACGCCGATCACCGAGGATGCCCCTACCCGGCCGACCAATCCCTACGGTGCCACCAAACTCGCGATCGACCACGCGATCACGTCCTATGCGTCGGCGTACGGTCTCGCCGCCACCAGCCTCCGTTACTTCAACGTCGCCGGTGCCTACAACGGCTTCGGCGAGAATCGCGTTGTCGAGACCCATCTGATCCCGCTCGTGCTGCAGGTTGCGCTCGGGCAACGCGAGAAGATCTCGGTGTTCGGCACCGACTGGCCCACTCCCGACGGCACAGCAGTCCGGGACTACATCCACGTCGCGGACCTCGCCGAGGCGCACATCCTTGCGGTCGACGCGGCGCAGCCGGGTGAGCACACCATCTACAACCTCGGTAGCGGTACCGGATTCTCCGTACACGAGGTCATCTCGTCCTGCGAGAGGGTCACCGGCCTGCCCATCACCGTCGAACACGCTCCCCGACGCGCGGGCGATCCTGCCGTTCTCATCGCCTCCAGTGCACGAGCGATGGAGGAGCTGAAGTGGTCGCCGGAGCTGACCGATCTCGATCAAATCGTGGCCGACGCCTGGGCCTTTCTGCAACAACTCGGCGATCGTTCCCACGCCGCACACTGACGCGCTCACAGCGCCGTCAGCGTCGACCGAACGGATCGCCGGGTAGCCGAACGCCGCATGCACGCGCGCACGCGAATCCACTCTCGGCGACTTCGCGAACCAGTTCCGGGCCGGCACCGGCACTGAGCGATCTGTCCAGCAATCGCGCCAGGCTGTATTTCTCGTCCGCCTCCAGGGCCGCATCGATCGCGATTCGGGCCATCGGTCCGTCGCCGCGAACGTACGCACCGAACGCCAGAAGCGTTGCCGCGATGGCTCTCTCGCGCCGTGGAAGTACACGGGAGATCATCGCCCAGAATTCCTCGACAAACCCCGCATCGTCGCCGAGCGTCAAGGCGAGCAACGCGTCGCGAACCTGAACCGCGCGAATCGCGACCGCGATCCGAGCAATGTCGACCGGGTCCAGTTCTGTGTCGTACGGGGCCCGCGCGACGTACGACAGGACGGCCGTCAACTCGTCGGTGCACGAACGTCCGCGGCGACCGAGGCGCGCGATTTCGGCGGCCACGGCCCGTACCGTGCCCTCGGGGCCCGGCGCGATCGTCTCGGCCAACTCGTGCCTCGACCGTCGCACCGAGTAGCCGTCGAGCACACGGGCGACGGTCAGCGGCGACGTCGACGGATCGGATATTCGGCCGTGCCGCTGCGGCCCGGACACCGACCACCACACGGCGGAATCGGCGATCTCCGCCGTCGCGAGGGCCGCACTGAGCTCTATCCCGAACGATGCAAGAGTGGTGACCAGCTCCCCCACCACCGCCTCGACGTCGAGCAGGTGGGCACCTCTGACGGTCCGGTCGAGGCGGTCGTCGACGAACACCGCAATGACGGCGGGGACGTTCTCCGACGCGCAGTAGCCGGCAAGGTAGCCGATGACGTCGAGCATCTCCGGTGTCGCCCGGGTGCCGCTGCCGGCGCGTCGATCGATGTGCTCACCTGCCAGCACCAGGTCGTGACGCATCGTAGGACCGACGGTCGCGCCGCCGTCCTTGACCGCGATGAGCACGATGGAACGGTGGGGATGGAAGCCGAGCATGGCCGGTACCGCTGCCATCAGATCGCTGGCATCGCCGAGTCGCACTCGGCGGCGAGAGTGAAAGTTGTCGTGAGAATTCGTCGGTGTGTACATGACCCGAAATTCTCGCGGCACTCTCGTCGGGGAACGCAGCGTGAGCTGGGCTTCCGTACTGCCCTGTGGAGAACGAGCCTTCTGTGGACGAACCGTGCCGCACGCGCAGTTGTGGACCGATTCTGTCGGCCCCTCCTGCTAGGCGCGCGTCACCCCTGCTTGACCTTCTGCACCGCCGCGGTGAAGAGCTCGTCCAGCGTCATCGCGTCGGGCGTCTCGGAACCGAACGACATGAAGGTGGCCGACACCCGCACGTTGTCGATCTGTGCCATCAGCGTCAGCATCGACTGAGTGACCGCGTCGCCACCGGCTCCCGACGCCACCGTCTGCCGGACGGCCAAGGTGTCGTCCGCATCGATCGGAGGTGCAGGGGTCAACGTGGACGTCACCGTCGAGGTTGCGCCCGATTTGGTGGCCGTCACCTCGCCGCACTGTTCGAGCTGCTCCATTCGGGTCGAGAGCGGCTCGTCGACTGCGGTCAATTCGATGGAGATGGTCGACCGGCTGTCGTTGTCGGTGCCGACGATCATGGCCGTGCCGGTGGGGCCGAAATCCTGATCGGCCGGCTTGCACCCGGCCGGGCTGACCTCGGCACCGGCCGGTATTCCGCTGAGGTCGGGGGCCGCCTGCGAGATGGCCTGCTGAGGCAGCACCAGGGCGTCGTACGGTGCCGGAAAACTCGACGGGTCGATCAGCAGCGTGTTCAGATCCGTTCCCGGCTGCGACGACGTGGTACCGCCGGCGCTGGGTTCGGGGGTTCCCGTGACGGTGGAGCTGCAACCGGCCAGCGCAAGAGCTGCGATCGCTGCCGAGGTCGCGGCGATGGACAGGCGGGTTCTGCGTGCGGCGGGGCTCACAAGACGTCCTCTTCGGGTCGGTGGGACGCCGCAGCACACGCTCCGGCGTCCCACCACTGTCTCATTCCGACCACCTCGAATGCGGCAGGCGACCTACCGCGGTGTCGGAATTCAGCTGCCGCGGGCGATCCATTCCTCGAGGTGTGGTGCCTCGTCGCCGATGCGGGTTCCGTCACCGTGTCCGGTGTTGACTCGGGTGTCGGCGGGCAGCGCGAACAAGCGGTCGCGGATCGACCCGATGATGGTCGGGAAATCCGAGAACGACCGTCCGGTGGCTCCCGGGCCGCCGGAGAACAAGGTGTCGCCGCTGAACAACTCCCCCGCTTCGGGCAGGTACAAACAGGTGGATCCGGGTGAATGACCGGGCGTGTGCAGCGCCACGATGTCGGTTCCCGCAACGGTGACGCGCTGGCCGTCCTCGAGAAGCGAGTGACCGACGCCCGGATGCGTCTGCTCCCACAGCATGTCGTCGGCGGGATGCAGCAGAATCGGCGCATCCAGGGAGTCGGCCAGCTCGGGGGCGACGGTCACGTGGTCGTTGTGTCCGTGCGTGCAGATGACGGCTTTGACCGTGCGGCCGGCGACGGCGTCGATGATCGGTGCTGCGGTGTGGGCGGCGTCGACGATCACCACCTCGTCGTCGTCGCCGATCAGCCAGATGTTGTTGTCGACGTCCCAGGTGCCGCCGTCGAGGCTGAACGTTCCCGACGTGACGACGTTCTGGACACGAAACGTCCCGCTCACAGGACCACCACCGAACGCAGCACGGTGCCCTGATGCATCTTGTCGAACGCGGCCTCGACGTCCTCGATGCCGATCCGCTCGGTAACGAACTTCTCGAGCGGCAACCGGCCCTGCTGATACAGATCGACCAACTGCGGGAAGTCGCGTTCGGGTAGGCAGTCGCCGTACCAGGACGACTTCAGCGATCCGCCGCGGGAGAAGAAGTCGATCAACGGCATCTCGAGGGTCATCTCCGGGGTCGGCACCCCGACGAGCACGACGGTGCCGGCCAGATCCCGCGCGTAGAACGCTTGCTTCCACGTTTCGGGGCGGCCGACGGCGTCGATGACCACATCGGCACCGAAACCCCCGGTCAACTCTTGAACGGCCTCCACGGCGTCGACCTGCGAGGAGTCGACGGTGTGGGTGGCTCCGAGTTCGAGGGCCCAGTCGAGTTTTCCTTTGTCGCGATCGACCGCGATGATCGTCGACGCCCCCGCCAGGCGCGCTCCGGCGATCGCGGCATCACCGACACCGCCGCACCCGATCACCGCCACCGAATCACCGCGTGAGACGTGGCCGGTGTTCATCGCCGCCCCGAGCCCGGCCATCACCCCGCAGCCGAGCAGCCCGACGACGGCGGGATCGGCGTCGGCGGCGACCTTGGTGCACTGTCCTTCGTGGACGAGGGTCTTCTCGGCGAACGCACCGATCCCCAAGGCGGGGGTCAGCTCGGTGCCGTCGTCGAGGGTCATCTTCTGCGCGGCGTTGTGGGTGTCGAAGCAGTACCACGGGGTGCCGCGTTTGCAGGCCCGGCATTCCCCACAGACCGCGCGCCAGTTCAGGACGACGAAGTCGCCGACCTCGACGTGCTCGACGCGGTCGCCGACGGTCTCGACGATGCCGGCGGCTTCGTGTCCGAGCAGGAACGGGAATTCGTCGTTGATGCCACCTTCGCGGTAGTGCAGGTCGGTGTGGCACACCCCGCAGGCCTGGATCTTCACGACGACCTCGTTGGGGCCGGGATCGGGGATGGTGATCGTCTCGATGGAGACGGGTGCGCCCTTGCTCTTGGCGACGACGGCGCGGACCTGCTGCGGCATGTGTTCCTCCACTGAAAAATCGGGTGTTTCGTGCTCTGTTCAGCCTCGCACAACGCATCGTCACGTGGCGACATCTGCATGGGTTCGACGCCTCGAACCGTGGAGTTCACAAGGTTGTGACCGGGTGGGCACGCAGTCTTTGCGTGCGCCCGGTACCTATGAGAAATGTCTGAACCCATGGAGTACGACCTGGTGGTCATCGGCTCCGGCCCTGGCGGCCAGAAGGCGGCCATCGCGGCTGCGAAGCTCGGCAAGCGAGTGGCGATCGTGGAGAAGGGACACATGCTCGGCGGGGTCTGCGTCAATACCGGGACCATCCCGTCCAAAACTCTGCGTGAAGCCGTCCTGTACCTCACGGGCATGAACCAACGTGAGCTGTACGGGGCGAGCTACCGGGTGAAGGCCGACATCACTCCGGCCGATCTGCTGGCGCGGACCCAGCACGTCATCGGCAAGGAGATCGAGGTGGTTCGCTCGCAATTGCTGCGCAACCGCATCGAACTGATCACCGGTGTCGGCAGGTTCGTCGACGCCCACACCATCGCGATCGAGGACGACTCGCGAGGTGAGCGCATCACCGTCACAGCCGCCAACGTGGTGATCGCCACCGGAACCGCGCCTGCGCGTCCCGCGGACGTCGCGTTCGACGACTACCGGGTACTCGACTCCGACGGAATACTCAATCTCGAGTTCATCCCGGCTTCGATGGTGGTCGTCGGAGCAGGCGTGATCGGGATCGAGTACGCCTCGATGTTCGCAGCCCTCGGCACCAAGGTCACGGTCGTCGAGAAGCGCGATTCGATGCTCGACTTCTGTGATCGCGAGATCATCGAGTCGTTGCAGTTCCATCTCCGCGACCTCGCCGTGACGTTCAGATTCGGCGAAGCGGTCACCGCGGTCGACGTCGGCCCGAACGGTACCGTCACCACGCTCGCGAGCGGCAAGCGCATTCCGGCGGAGACGGTGATGTACTCGGCCGGGCGCCAGGGATTGACCACGGCGCTCGAACTCGAGAACGCAGGACTCGAGGCGGACGCGCGCGGCCGCATCTTCGTCGACGAGCATTTCCAGACCAAGGTCGATCACATCTACGCAGTCGGCGATGTCATCGGGTTCCCGGCGCTGGCCGCGACGTCGATGGACCAGGGCAGGCTGGCGGCGTATCACGCATTCGGTGAGTCGAGCGCCAAACTGACCGACCTTCAGCCCATCGGCATCTACTCGATCCCGGAGGTGTCCTATGTCGGTGCAACGGAGGTCGATCTGACGAAGGGGTCGATTCCCTACGAGGTGGGAGTGTCGAGATATCGCGAACTGGCCCGCGGCCAGATTGCCGGCGACTCGTACGGAATGTTGAAGTTGCTCGTCTCCACCGAAGACCGGTCGATTCTCGGTGTGCACATCTTCGGGTCCGGTGCGACGGATCTGGTGCACATCGGACAGGCAGTCATGGGATGCGGCGGTACCGTCGATTACCTCGTCGACGCCGTGTTCAACTACCCGACGCTGTCCGAGGCGTACAAGGTGGCCGCGCTCGATGTCACCAACAAGATCCGAGCGCTGGCCAACTTCGACCGCTGACGGGCCTCACTCGGAACCCCGACGACCACTGGGGAATGAACGACGGCCGTCCGGTTGTTCTTTCCATCAGTGATTCGCCACGTTCGACGTCGGCGTGTACACGGTGCATACGGAGGGTCGGCGTATTCTGACCCGGATCTCGCATCGAGGTACCGACGAGTCGATCCGAAAGGGGCCCGGCCATGACCGAACAGTCGAAGATGTACGAGCTGGAATTTCCGGCACCGCAAATCTTCTCCGACGACGGCGTCGGACCCGTCCTCGTGCACGGCCTGGAGGGATTCTCCGACGCCGGTCACGCCGTGAAGTTGGCGACGACCCATCTGCGCGAGAGCCTCGAATCCGAACTGGTGGCGTCGTTCGACGTCGACGAGTTGATCGACTACCGGTCCCGTCGTCCGACGATGACGTTCAAATCCGACCACTTCTCGGACTACGACGCTCCCGAGTTGAACCTCTACGCAGTCAAGGACCGGGCCGGGACACCGTTCCTGCTTCTGGCCGGTATGGAGCCGGATCTGCGGTGGGAGAAGTTCACCACCGCCGTCCGCCTGCTCGCCGAGCAGCTCGGTGTGCGGCGCACCATCGGTCTCGGCTCCATCCCGATGGCGATTCCGCACACGCGCCCACTCGGGGTCACGGCGCATGCCAGTGATCGGGAGCTGGTCAAGGAAGGCAACAGCTGGGCGGGCGACCTGCAGGTGCCCGGAAGTGCGTCCTCGCTGCTCGAGCTTCGGATGGCTCAGCACGGGCACGAGTCGATGGGCTTTTCGGTGCACGTCCCGCACTATCTCGCCCAGACGGACTACCCCGGCGCGGCCGAGACTCTGCTCGAGAACGTCAGCGAGGCCGCCGAGCTCGATCTTCCGCTCGCAGCACTCGGCGAGGCTGCGGCGCGAGTTCGCGAGCAGGTGAACGAGCACATCACCGGAAACGACGAGGTGCAGTCGGTGGTGCAGGCGCTCGAGCGTCAGTACGACACGTACGTCGCCGCACAGGAGCAGCAGTCGACGTTGCTGGCCGGTGACGAGCCGTTGCCGAGCGGGGACGAACTCGGTGCAGAATTCGAGCGTTTCCTGGCCGAACAGGCCGGCCTCGACGAGGGCGACGACACCGACCGTCAGTGATACGACACCCGACGACAGTGTGAGTAGTCACAGCGTGGAGTCGTAGCAACCGTCGAATCGGACAGCGGGAGCGGATCGAAACATACCTGTAACCGCAAATACGCTCGATGTTCTGCCCCGAACGTCATCTCGTGCGAGAGTCGTAGCGACACGTACTCCGGTATGTACCGTCAACACACTCGTACACGGCGACGCCGTACTGCCTCGCGCGTGCGGCGCACCAGGGAATGTCAGGAGGCGCAGATGGCTACCACTCCGCGCAGTCGCAAGCTCCGGCCGGTTCCCGACGAAGAACCACGGCTGATCTTTCGGACCATTCACGGATATCGGCGGGCGTTTCGGATGGCCGGTGAGGGCCCGGTGGTGTTGTTGATCCATGGGATCGGCGACAATTCCGAGACGTGGAACGAGGTGATTCCGCACCTCGCGAAGAACTACACCGTGATTGCGCCGGATCTTCTCGGACACGGACGCTCGGACAAGCCTCGCGCGGATTACTCCGTCGCCGCGTACGCGAACGGCATGCGCGACCTGCTCTCGGTTCTCGGCATCGAGCACGTCACCGTCATCGGTCATTCACTCGGTGGTGGCGTTGCGATGCAGTTCGCCTACCAGTTTCCCAACATGGTCGACAGGCTGGCGCTGGTGTCCTCCGGCGGCGTCACCAAGGACGTGCACCCCATTCTTCGGCTCGCGTCGATGCCTTTCCTGAGCGAGGCGGTCAAGCTACTCCGTCTACCGGGCGCGATACCCGCGGTCAAGCTGGCCGGCGGGGTACTCAGCAAGCTGCACAGCTCACCGCTTCGACCCGGTTCACTGCTGCACGACACCCCGGATCTGATCCGGGTGTTGAGCGAGCTGCCTGCACCGACCACATACGAGGCGTATCTGCGGACCCTGCGCGCTGTGGTGGACTGGCGAGGTCAGGTGGTCACGATGCTGGACCGCTGTTATCTCACCGAGAACCTGCCCGTCCTGCTCGTCTGGGGTGATCAGGATTCCGTCATTCCGGTGAGCCATGCGCGCCTCGCCCACTCGGCCATGCCGGGCTCGACTCTGGAAGTGTTCGAGAACTCCGGACATTTCCCGTTCCGTGACGACCCCATGCGCTTCCTGCAGGTGGTGGAAGACTTCATCGACTCGACCCCGTCGCTGACCTTCGACGAGGTGCGGTGGCGGAATCTGCTCATCACCGGCGTCGGTGAGGACATGATCACCGGAAGCGCCAGCACCCGGATGGCCGTTCTCGGTGCCATGGGTTCGGACGAGCGCAGCGCGACCTGACGCGTCGCATCGGCTCCGGACGCACGGTGTCGATGCGGGACGAAAGGCACATCCCACATAGCCTGTAGAGGTGCTCCTCACCGAACTGATTCCCGAAGTCTCCGCCGAGAATTCCGACGGCATCGACCCGGACGTCCTGTTCGACACGTTCACCACCTGGACCGCCGATCGCGGTCTGACTCTCTATCCCGCGCAAGAGGAAGCTCTCATCGAGCTGGTCTCCGGCTCCAATGTCATCCTCGCGACCCCCACCGGGTCGGGTAAGTCGATGGTGGCCATCGGGGCCCATTACGCCGCGATGGCGGCGGGCATTCGTAGCTTCTACACCGCGCCGATCAAGGCACTGGTCAGTGAGAAATTCTTCGCCCTGTGCGAGATCTTCGGTGCCCAGAACGTCGGCATGATGACCGGCGACGCGTCGGTCAATTCCGGAGCCCCGATCATCTGCGCCACCGCCGAGATCGTGGCGAACCTCGCCTTGCGCCAGGGTGCCGGCTCGGACATCGGCCAGGTGATCATGGACGAGTTCCACTATTACTCCGAACCCGATCGAGGGTGGGCCTGGCAGGTTCCGTTGATCGAGCTGCCGCACGCTCAGTTCCTGTTGATGTCGGCGACGTTGGGCGACGTGTCGTTCTTCCGAGACGATCTGACCAGGCGCACCGGACGAACCACGACGGTCGTCTCCGGCACCGAGCGCCCGGTTCCGTTGATGTTCTCCTACGTCACGACTCCGATCAGCGAGACCATCGAAGAACTGGTGCAAACGCACCTCGCGCCGGTGTACGTCGTGCATTTCACTCAGGCTTCGGCTCTCGAACGCGCTCAGGCATTGACGAGCGTCAACGTCGCGTCCAAACAGGAGAAAGCCGAGATCGCAGAGGCCATCGGCAACTTCCGGTTCACCACCGGATTCGGCAAGACTCTGTCGAGGCTGGTCCGACACGGCATCGGCGTGCACCACGCCGGCATGCTGCCCAAGTATCGGCGCTTGGTCGAGAAGCTCGCGCAGGACGGCCTGCTGAAGGTGATCTGTGGGACCGACACACTGGGCGTGGGTATCAACGTTCCCATTCGGACAGTGCTGTTCACCGGACTCACCAAGTACGACGGCATCAGGACCCGCAAGCTACGGGCCCGCGAGTTCCATCAGATCGCAGGCCGCGCGGGCCGGGCGGGATACGACACGCTCGGTACGGTCGTCGTCGAGGCCCCGGAGCACGACATCGAGAATGCGCGGCTGGTGGCCAAGGCAGGCGACGATCCCAAGAAGCTCAAGCGAGTGCAGCGCAAGAAGGCACCCGACGGTTTCGTCTCTTGGGGCGAGCCGACGTTCGAGCGGATCATCGCAGCGAGCCCCGAGCCGCTCACCTCTCGGTTCTCGGTGAGCAACGCAATGCTGCTCAATGTCATTGCACGGCCGGGCAATTGCTTCTACGCCATGCGCCACCTGCTCGAAGACAACCACGAGACCCGGTCCGCTCAACGCAAACACATTCTGCGTGCGCTCTCGCTGTATCGGGGGTTGGTCGACGCGGGCATCGTCGAGCAACTCGAGGAGCCGGACGCAGACGGTCGACACGCTCGACTGACCGTGGACCTACAACCGGATTTCGCGCTCAACCAGCCGCTGTCCACCTTCGCGGTCGCATCCTTCGAGCTGCTCGACGTCGAGTCACCGACCCACGCACTGGATGTGGTGTCGATCATCGAATCGACGCTCGACGATCCTCGCCAGATCCTGATGGCTCAGCAGCATGCTGCGCGCGGTGAGGCGGTCTCGCAGATGAAGGCCGACGGTATCGAATACGACGAGAGAATGGAGTTGCTCGAGGAGGTCACCTGGCCGAAACCTCTTGCAGAACTGCTGGTTCCGGCATTCGAGATCTACCGCGGCACCCACCCCTGGCTCTCCGAGATCGGGCTCTCGCCCAAATCCGTCGTACGCGACATGGTCGAGCGAGCGATGACCTTCGCCGAGCTGATCAGTCACTACGGTTTGATGCGTTCGGAGGGACTGGTGCTGCGCTACCTCGCCGACGCCTATCGCACACTGCGCCAGACGGTTCCGCCTGAATCTCGAACGGAGGAGGTCCAGGACATCACCGAATGGTTGGGCGAACTCGTCCGACAGGTGGATTCCAGCCTGCTCGACGAGTGGGAGAACCTGACCGACCCCGGCGCCGAGCCCGAAGCCCTCGTCGAGGCATACGGATCCGACGCGCCGCGTCCGATCTCGGCCAATCCCAGGGCATTCCGGGTGCTGGCCCGCAACGCGATCTTCCGTCGAGTCGATCTCGCGGCGCGTCGCCAGTGGAACGCGCTCGACGAACTGGACGACGGTCCCGATTGGGAGGCAGAGCTGGATCCGTTCTTCGCCGAGTACGGCGAGATCGGAACCGGCCCCTCGGCCCGTGGTCCCGCACTGTTCACCCTGAATGTCGGTGCAGAATCCACTACGGTGCGTCAGGTACTCGAGGATCCGGACGGGGACCACGGTTGGTCCCTCGACGCGGTTGTCGACGTGCCGGAATCCGATGCCGCCGGCGAGATCGTGTTCGACGAGATCGTGATCACTGCAGGCTGATACCGTCCAAGCATGGCTACCGACGTGTCCGTCGTCCGTGTGTTCACCGATGCCGACGGCAGGTTCGGCAACCCCCTCGGGATCGTTTCCGCCGACGCCGTCGCGGAGAACGAGCGGCAGCAGTTCGCCGCCGATCTCGGCTTCAGTGAGACGGTGTTCGTCGAACTCACCGAACCGGGTACCGCGTCGGCGACCATCTACACCCCGGCGGTCGAGCTGCCTTTCGCCGGACACCCCACCGTGGGACTGTCCTGGTGGCTCCGCGAGCAGGGTCATCCGGTGACCACCCTCGCCGTTCCCGCTGCACCGCTGAGCATCCGCTACGACGGCGACGACACCTGGGTTCGCGCCCGCGCCGACTGGGCTCCGGACTTCACGTTCCATCAGGTTCGCGATGCCGCCGAGGTGGCCGCGGACGATCCGAGCGCCTACGACAGTGGGCACCACTACGTCTGGGCGTGGACCGACGAGAAGGACGGGGCGCTGCGATCGCGCATGTTCGCCCCCATGATGGGCATCGCCGAGGACGAGGCGACCGGTGCCGCCGCCGTCCGGCTCACCGGGGAACTCGGCCGCGGTCTCCTCATCGTGCAGGGAGCAGGCTCGCGGTTGCGCACCACGGTCGACGACGACGGCTGGGTGGAACTGGGCGGACGCACCGTGACCGACGCGTCGATCACGGTGTGAGCGGTACGTCCACTTCGATTTCCTCGCCCAGCCGGACGCCCGCAGCCAGTGGGAGTCGGTCGCCGCTCCAGAACTTTCCGGGGTCGAACCAATTGGCCTTCTTGTTGCCGGTGAGCAATCCCATCGAGTCGTAGGTCATGGCGACCACCTCCGCGCAATAGGCAGTTTCGAGGGTGGGTCCGTCCTGCTCGCGTTGTCGACGCAATGTCGGCACCCGCCCCCGGAACCACCGGCCGGCGAGCGCGGCCGTGGTGGGAAACGCAGTTCCGTCCATGCGCGCTATCGTGCGCAGCAGTGCGTCTTCCTGGTCCTTCGTGACGGTCTCGTCCAATTGCCGCAGCCAGCAACGCTGTTGGTACTTCGTGGCCCACTGGGTGACGGCCGCGCGCAGATCGTGGAGCTGCACACCACGCTGAAAGTTACCGGTCCACATGTCCTGCAACGATTTTCCCAGTTCTGCGTGCCACATCAGCGGCGGCAGGTCGTCGATCACGACGGCCATTCCGACGTGATTGACCGGGCTGTTGGTCAGCGCCTGAATTGCACGATCGGCCGTCGACTCTCCGCGAAAGATCCAGATGTCGCCCGTCCTGGTGGCATCGACGGCGGTATCGAGGCTGATTCGAGACGGGTTCATGCTTCTCACCCTAGGTCTTGGCGGATCGGCAACCGCACGTCGTGACGGTACGGTTGCCGAATGAACGTGTGGAAAGCTCTCGGCCTCGCCGGGATGGCCGGTGTCGCGGCCACCGGGGCGCTGGTGGTGCGGTCCGAGCGCAAGCGGCGCGCCTACGCGCCGAACGAAGTACGCGATCAGCTACACCAGCGGTTCGCGGCTCTCTCGGGTGAACCGGAACCGGCAGCTGCTCCCCCGCTCTCGCGGGGGCAGCAACTGCGCAACAAGCTCCGGTTCAGCCGAGGGCGCTGAGGATTCGCGAGGCCAGCTCTTCGATCTCGCCGTCCGTCATGACGAAGGCCGGCGATATCTGCATCGCACCCTGACCGGCGGCGCGGCCCGAAACCCCATGCGCACGCAGTGTTTTGACGAACGGTAGCGCCTCGGCCGGGTCGGCGAGCTGAACTGCGGCAACCGCGCCGATGCCGCTGCGGATTTCCGAGACCCGATCGTGCTCGGCGAGCGGCGCGAGGTGCGTGTGCAGTGCGGCTTCGATGCGCTTGGAGTGCGTCAACAGTTCTTCGCGCTCGATGATGTCGAGGTTGGCCATCGCTGCGGCAGCCGCGCCTGCGTGGCCGCCGTAGGTGTAGCCGTGTCGCCACCAGACTCCGCCCGCGAAGAACGGTTCGGCGATCTTCGGGGCGATGAACACGGCACCCATGGGCACGTATCCCGACGTCAGCCCCTTGGCGGTCGTCATCAGATCGGGTTCGAGCTCGAAGCGCGTCGACGCGAACCAGCTACCGCCGATGCGGCCGAACCCGGTGACCACTTCGTCGGCCACGAACAGGACGTCGTTGTCGCGGCAGATCTGTCGAACCTCGCGCAGATAGCCCTCCGGCGGCAAGTAGATTCCGCCTGCTCCGATCACCGGCTCGCAGAAGAAGGCAGCCACGTTCTCCGCGCCGACCTCCTCGATCAACGCAAGCAGCGACTTCGCGTCGTCCCACGACACCGTCCTGGCGTCGGCCATGAGTTCGCCGTAGTTCTCCTTGTTGACCGGGATGCCGGCCAACGAAGTGCCGGCGACGTGCATGCCGTGATACGCCTTCTGCCGACCGACGATCAGCTTCTTGGACGGTTGTCCCATTTCCACCCAGTAGCGGCGTGCGAGCTTGGCGGCGGTGTCGATGGAGTCCGATCCACCCGAGGTGAAGAAGATCTTGCTGCCCGCAACCGGTGCGATGGCGGCGAGACGATCGGCCAGGGCCAGCGTGGTCTCGGGAACGAAGTCGCCGAAGTTCGAGTAGTGGGCAATCGAGCTCAGCTGTGTGGCGACAGCGTCGGCGATCTCGCGTCGGCCGTGACCGACGTTGGTGAACCACAGACCGGCGGTCGCGTCGAGATACTTCGTTCCCTTGTTGTCGAAGATGTACGCGCCCTCGCCTCGCGACACGACGAACGGTCCGTTGGCGGTGACGTTGCCCATGTCGGCGAAGCCGTGCCACAGCGCAGAGGAGTGTGTGGTGGCGGCTGGATCCAGGTCGGAAGACATGCGCTACACAGTAGTGGAGTCCGCTTCGATCGAGTCCGATCCGTACCTCCAGCGTCCTGCGAGCCGTCCGAGAGCATTGACTGCCAGCGCCATCAGCGCGAAAGCGACGGTCAGCACGACCAGCCCGACCGCGAGCGCGAGGTATCCCTGCGCCCGCGGATCGAGAAATGGATAGGGGTACCAGTCGACGACGGGTCCACGCACCAAGGTGTAGACCCCGTAGATCAGCGGGAACAGTAACCATGTCAGACTGCGCGACTCGGAGATCTGACGCCGCGGCGGAGCGAGAATCCAGTCGAGCAGAAGGACCACGGGCATGATGCGATGCACCACGTTGTTGGTCCACGGATCCGCGACACCGACATCGATGTTCGCGAGCAACACCGCGTAGATGATCCCGGTGATCACCATGTACAGCGTCACTGCTCCGCGAAAGAGCTGCCAACCCGGAGACCGTGGATCGATCACGCCGCCCACGATGAGTACGAGCACCGTCAGGACGTTGCTGATCACGGTGAAGTAGCTGAAGTAGTTGACCAACGAGAACGTCGGAGAGCCGAGCCCGTTCACGACGATCGAGACGAGCGCCGCGGCGGTGAGGGCCGCGAACAGCACCCGCAGCGTCCTGATCGGTACCGGCGTGCGTGGTTCCGCGGTCACATCGTGCGAGATGCCCATTCGGCGATCCTGGCACAGTCGCGGCCGGCATTCACGAAGGTTGCGTAGATACGGATATCCTGGTGTGAGTATGTCTACCTCGAATCCGTCCGGTCAGCGAAAATCTCTCGCCACACGTCTGGCGAACGTCACCATCCGCGACGAGAACCGACTGCGGCGGCGGCTGGACAAGGCCCGCACCGACGACGCGTTCGCAGCCCTCGATCGCGATGTCGCTCGCGCCGAAGCCGTGGTCGCCCATCGCAGAGCAGCGGTCCCCACCCTCGAGTTCCCCGAGTCACTTCCGGTCAGTCTCCGCAAGGACGACATCTCCGCCGCCATCGCCGAGCATCAGGTCGTGATCGTCGCCGGTGAAACCGGCTCGGGTAAGACCACCCAGATTCCGAAGATCTGTCTCGCACTCGGTCGCGGAATTCGCGGGTCGATCGGTCACACCCAACCGCGCCGGCTCGCCGCACGTACGGTGGCCGAGCGCATCGCCGAGGAAGTCGGCGAGCCCCTGGGCGAATCCATCGGCTACAAGGTGAGATTCACCGATCAGTCGTCGGATTCGACCCTCGTCAAACTGATGACCGACGGAATTCTCCTGGCCGAGATCCAGCGAGACAGACTGCTTCGCCAGTACGACACCCTCATCATCGACGAGGCCCACGAGCGCAGCCTCAACATCGACTTCATCCTGGGTTACCTCGCGCAGTTACTCCCCCGGCGACCCGATCTGAAGATCATCATCACCTCGGCGACGATCGATCCGGAACGATTTGCCCAACACTTCGCCCGCGGCGGCGTACCCGCTCCGATCATCGAGGTTTCCGGCCGCACGTTCCCGGTCGAAATGCGCTACCGGCCACTGACCGTCGACGCCGGCGACACCACGATCGACCTCGATCCTGTCGATGCCACCTGCCAGGCTGTCGACGAGTTGACAGCCGAGGGCGACGGCGACATTCTGGTGTTCCTGTCCGGTGAACGCGAGATCCGCGACACCGCGGACGCTTTGAACGACCGCAATCTGCGTAACACCGAGATCGTGCCTCTGTACGCCAGATTGTCTGCGGCCGAACAGCATCGGGTGTTCTCACCGCACTCGGGCCGACGCGTGGTGCTCTCGACGAACGTTGCGGAGACGTCGTTGACAGTTCCCGGCATTCGCTACGTCGTCGATCCCGGCACGGCTCGTATATCTCGATACTCGTTGCGCACCAAGGTGCAACGACTACCCATCGAACCGATCTCCCAGGCATCGGCGCGGCAGCGAGCCGGCCGCTGCGGCCGAGTCGCCGACGGTATCTGCATCCGGTTGTACTCGGAAGAGGACTTCGAGTCGCGGCCGCAGTTCACCGAGCCGGAGATCCTGCGCACCAACCTTGCGTCGGTCATTTTGCAGATGACCGCCCTCGGGCTCGGCAAGATCGACGCCTTCCCGTTCGTCGAGCCACCGGACCCGCGCAGCATTCGGGACGGGATCGGCCTGCTCGAAGAATTGGGGGCGCTGAAGCCGGCCACCAAGGACGGCACGGCGGAACTCACCCCCATCGGCCGGGAACTGTCGGCGCTGCCGGTCGATCCACGAATGGCGCGAATGTTGGTCGAGGCCAACGGCAACGGGTCGCTGCGGGACGCACTGGTGGTGGTGTCCGCCCTGTCGATTCAGGACGTCAGGGAGCGGCCCGCCGAGCATCAGCAGGCTGCGGACGAAAAACACGCCCGCTTCGCAGTCGAGAACTCCGACTTCCTGGCTTACGTCAAGCTGTGGACGTACCTGCGCGAGCAACGGAACGAGCTGTCGTCCAACCAGTTCCGGCGCATGTGCCGCACCGAATTTCTGCACTACCTGCGGATTCGCGAGTGGCAGGATCTACACGGCCAACTCCGTCAGATCACTCGCGGACTCGGCTGGACGGTGCCCGATGCCGACTCCACCGAAACCGCTCTGCACCAATCACTACTGTCGGGGCTGCTCTCCCACGTCGGACTCAGGGAGGGTGACAAGCGCGAGTTCCTGGGCGCACGCGGAGCGCACTTCGCGATCTTCCCCGGGTCCGGGCTCTTCAAGAAGCCCCCGCGGTGGGTCATGGCCGCCGAACTGGTGGAGACCGGACGCCTGTGGGGCCGGATGGCCGCTCGCATCGAACCCGAATGGGCCGAACGGCTCGCACCGCACCTGGTCAAGCGGACGTACTCGGAACCGCACTGGTCCATCAAGCGCGAATCCGCGATGGCGTACGAGCGGGTGACGCTGTACGGCATTCCTCTGGTCACGCAGCGACCGGTGAACTACCACCGCATCGACGCCGAGGCGTCACGGGAGTTGTTCATCAGACACGCACTGGTGGAGGGCGAATGGAAGACCCAGCATGCGTTCTTCCACAAGAACCGGGCTCTACTGGACGACGTCGGTGAACTCGAACACCGTGCTCGGCGGCGCGACATCGTCGTCGACGACGACGCACTGTTCGACTTCTACGATGCGCGTATCGCCCCCGAAGCGGTATCGGCGCGACACTTCGACACGTGGTGGAAGAAAGCCCGTCGACAGGACCCGTCCCTGCTGGACTTCACGACGGACACAGTCGTCAACTCCGACGCGGCCTCGGTGCTCACCGGCGCGTATCCCGACGCGTGGCGACAGGGTGAGATCCAGTTTCCGCTGACCTACCAGTTCGAGCCGGGTACGGCCGCCGACGGAGTCACCGCACGAATTCCGATAGCGCTGCTCGCTCAGGTTCAGCCGGTGGGGTTCGATTGGCTGGTTCCGGGGATGCGCGCGGAGTTGGTGACGGCACTGATCAAGTCGCTCCCGAAAGCTCTGCGCCGCAACGTTGTTCCTGCCCCCGATTTCGCCGCCGCGGCGCTGGCGGTCATGAGACCTCGCGCGGAGACTCTGGTGACGGCATTGGCACGCGAGCTGTCGCGGGCTGCACAGTGCCACATCACCGCGAAGGACTTCGACACCGCGGCGCTGCCCGACCACCTGAGAATGACCTTCGCGGCCGTCGACCCGACCGGAAAGGTGTTGGGTAGCAACAAAGATCTGACCGTTCTGCGCACCAGTCTGTCCGGCGAAGTCGGTCGTCAGGTTGCGAGCGCAGTCGGCGACGCGGAGCGCGCACCGACTCTCGCGTGGACCTCGGGCACTCTGGGCCGACTGGAGTCGACTGTTACCCGTGATGTCGGCGGACAGAAGGTCACCGGGTACCCGGCGTTGGTGCCCGAAGGACCGGGCGTCGCAGTTCGAGTCCTGAGCACCCCCGCCCAACAGCGAGCAGCGATGCGCGCCGGAACACGGACGTTACTGTTGTCGACGGCACCGAAAGGTACCAAAGCGCTGCTGGCCGGTCTCCCGACTGCCGAACGCCTTGCCCTCGGCCAGAATCCGTACGGCGGTGTCGACGCGCTCCTCGAGGAATGCCGAGTTCTCGCGGTCGAGGAAGCAATGGACGCACACGGTGGACCTGTTCGAGATCCGGAGGCTTTCGAGAAACTTCGAGCATCGGTCAATGCCGAGGTTCCACAGCGCACCGCGGCGGTACTGGCCCTCGTACGCCCTGTATTGACTGCAGCTCTTGCCGTATCGGGGCAATTGCAGACGGCATCGGGTGAGCCCGCCGAGGATGTACGCGAACAGCTCGAAGGATTGGTCTTTCGGGGCTTCGTCACCGAATTCGGTTCTCGCAGACTGGCAGATCTGCCGCGATATCTCGCTGCAGCGACCAAGAGGTTGGCCACGCTTCCGAGCAGCGCAGGCCGTGATGCGGCTGCGATGGACGTACTCGACCGCGTCTACGCGTCGTACGGACGGCTGCTGGATTCGCTTCCGGAAAACCGGAAGAACAGCGCTGGTGTGCAGGAGCTGTTCTGGATGATCGAAGAATTGCGGGTAGGGCTGTTCGCCCAAGGAATTCGGACTGCATATCCGGTCTCGGAGAAGCGCATCGAGAAGGCGATCTCCGATCAAGCGCGCTGACGTGCGGAACCGTCAGTCGATGTCGGCAGACTCTCGGTGCTTGCGTAGCTCATGTATTTCCTTCTCGAAATCCTCGGCCGAGCTGAACGAGCGATACACGGACGCGAACCGCAGATATGCGACCTCATCGAGGTCGCGCAGCGGACCGAGAATAGCCAACCCCACCTCGTTGCTGGGAATTTCGGCGGAACCGGCGGCGCGGATGGCGTCTTCCACCTGTTGAGCCAAGAGATTCAACGCGTCGTTGTCGACATCTCTGCCCTGGCACGCCCTGCGCACTCCCTTGACGACCTTCTCACGGCTGAACGGTTCGGTGACACCGCTGCGCTTCACGACAGCGAGCACTGCAGCCTCGACGGTCGTGAATCGCCGACCGCATTCCGGGCAGGAGCGACGACGCCGAATTGCCTGCCCCTCGTCCATTTCACGCGAATCGACCACGCGTGAGTCGGGATGCCTGCAGAACGGGCAATGCATGAAGGAGCCTCCGTCGTAGCCGATGCGCCGACGTCGAACATACGTGTCGGGGCAGTCAGTCGAGGATACTCAGTCATGGGCGGGTGCGATGGGGCCGGTGGTCATCTACCGGGCGCATACTCGACTACAGCTCCGTCGTGAACCTCGACCACACCCGCCGGCTGCACCCCTGCGTCGGCCGACGCAGCTCGTAGGTTCGCGATTCCGATCAGGCCACCGGCAACGACGACGACGGCAAGCACCCACAGCACGAGCGATCGCATCCGGACCGGCTGGCCGGCGAAGTGCGCCGAGGTCTCGTCGAATTCGCGATCGGCGGCCTCCCGGTCGGTGACGTCGGTCCAGGACGGCTCCAGAACCGGCAGGCATGGAGTCGTTCGCGCACCGCGCGTCGCGATGGAACTCCGCAGCGCGGGACGAGCACGGCGACGACGCTCGACGACAGTGGACCGGGTACGGACACCTGCGGTGGTGGGGCGATCGGTGGTGATGGTCATCGGAACCTCGTCTTCGCTCGTTGGATCGATTGTTCGATCAGGCGTTCGATGGACGCTTGTTCGAAGTTCTATCACGAGGCTCCGACAAAGTCTGTAGAAAACGCGACACGAGTCGAACAGATGTTTGATTCAACAGCTGATACACGCTAGATTCGTGTCAGAAACCACACGCCACACGAGTCGACACCATCAACTCCAGTCCGCGCAGACCGAACCACGCAGACCGGATCCAGGACATCAGCAGGAGGCCGACAGCATGAAGGACCAGACCTCGACGAGGTCGACCACGGGTTCCAAGACGACGGGTTCCAAGACGACCGCTTCCGCGCCCGCGAAGGCCGCAGCAGGGAAGCCTGCCGCGGAACCGACGCCCAAGGCCATGGAAGTCGGCACCGACATCAGCGCCGGCCTGACGGAGCGACAGCGAAAGGTACTCGAGGTCATTCGAGCTTCGGTGACCGAGCGCGGCTACCCGCCCAGCATTCGTGAGATCGGTGACGCCGTCGGCCTGACGTCGACGTCGTCCGTTGCCCATCAGTTACGCACTCTGGAGCGGAAGGGATTCCTACGGCGCGACGCCAATCGCCCGCGCGCGGTCGACGTTCGCGGCCTCGACGAGGTGCAGGCCGATCAAGCTGCTGCTGCGGTCGACGGTTCGTCCGAGGAACAGGACCGCCTACCGACCCCCACGTTCGTGCCGGTTCTGGGACGAATCGCAGCCGGTGGACCGATCCTGGCCGAAGAGGCCGTCGAGGATGTCTTTCCACTCCCCCGCGAATTGGTCGGTCAGGGTTCGCTGTTCCTGCTCAAGGTCGTCGGCGAGTCGATGATCGATGCAGCGATCTGCGACGGTGACTGGGTCGTGGTCCGTCAGCAGTCCGTGGCCGACAACGGAGACATCGTGGCCGCGATGATCGACGGCGAGGCCACCGTCAAGACGTTCAAGCGGTCGAAGGGCGAGGTGTGGCTGCTGCCGCACAACCCGCTGTTCGAGCCGATTCCGGGTAACAACGCTGCCATCCTCGGCAAGGTCGTCACCGTGATGCGCAAGCTGTAGGGCGACGTCTCTGCAGTGACACGCGAAGGGCCGCAGCACATTGTGCTGCGGCCCTTCGCGTTCGTCGGATCAGCAGATCAGAGGTTCAATCCGCGGCCGATGATCTCTTTCATGATCTCGGTGGTGCCGCCGTAGATCGTCTGGACACGAGAGTCCATGTAGGCCTTGGCGATCGGGTATTCCTTCATGTAGCCGTAGCCGCCGTGCAACTGCAGGCACCGGTCGATCAGCTTGACCTGATTTTCGGTGGTCCACCACTTGGCCATGGCGGCTTCCTGGACGGTCAAGGTGCCCGCGTTGAGCAGTTCGATGAACTTGTCCACCATGATGCGGGTGGCGGTGGTCTCGGTTGCCAACTCCGCCAACACGAAGCGGGTGTTCTGGAACTTTCCGATCGACTTGCCGAACGCCTTGCGATCGCGGCAGTACTGAATTGTCATGTCCAGCGCCGATTCCATGGCCGCAGCGGCGACAACAGCGATCGAGAGCCGTTCCTGGGGAAGATTCTGCATGAGGTAGATGAAGCCCATGCCTTCTTCACCGAGCAGGTTGGCCGCGGGCACGCGAACGTCGGTGAAGCTGAGTTCGGCTGTGTCCTGGGCCTTCATCCCGATCTTGTCGAGATTGCGGCCGCGCTCGAAACCGGGCATGTCGCGCTCTACGACCAGCAGACTGAAGCCCTGAGCACCCTTCTCCGGGTCGGTGCAGGCGACGACGATGATCAGATCGGCGTTGATTCCGTTGGTGATGAACGTCTTCGATCCGTTCAGCACCCAGTCGTCACCGTCGCGAACGGCCTTGGTCTTGATGCCCTGCAGGTCGCTTCCGGTACCCGGCTCGGTCATGGCGATCGCGGTGATCAGCTCACCCGAGCAGAATCCGGGGAGCCAACGCTGCTTCTGCTCGTCGTTGGCCAGCTCGATCAGATACGGCGCGACGACGTCGTTGTGCAGGGTGAAGCCGATGCCGCTGTAGCCGCCGCGAGTGGTTTCCTCGGTGACGATGGCGTTGTACCGAAAGTCCTTGACGCCGCCGCCGCCGAACTCCTCCGGTGCAGCCGTTCCGAGGAAGCCCTGCTTACCGGCCTCGACCCAGACGCCGCGGTCGACGATGTTCTGCTCTTCCCACTTCGCGTGATTGGGGGCTACGTGCTGTTCGAGAAACTTCCGGTACGACTCCCGGAACAGCTCGTGCTCGGGCTCGAAAAGTGTGCGTTCCACGCAGATCTCCTTGTTCGGTGCATACCGACGTCTACCTGTGAACGGTGTCATTCGCGGTCGTCGGTACGACTGACGTCACGTTCCAACAGTACGTTCGGGGTGCAGCGAAGGTCGATGACCAAAACGTGCGCGATCCGTGACCGCCCCCGCTAGGTCCGCCGGTCGGCGGTACTTTTCGCGAGCGCCGAGACGATCGGATAGCCCAGCAGGATGCCCAGAGAACCCCACGCGATACCGCCGAGTTCGACCGAGCCCACCGACAGCGTGAGGTCGCCGATGCCCGCGACGAGCGCCGCCGCGACGACGATCAGGTTGACCGGATCGGCGAAGTTCACCTTGGCGTCGGTCCAGATCCGAACGCCCAGTAGCCCGATGAGTCCGTACAGAACCAGGGTCGCTCCCCCGATGACGCCGTCGGGGACGGTGAAGATCAGGGCACCGAACTTGGGCGAGAACGCCAGCACTATCGCCGTGAAGGCCGCGACCCAGTACGCGGCTGTCGAATAGACGCGAGTGGCGGCCATGACCCCGATGTTCTCCGCGTAGGTGGTGGTGCCCGAGCCACCAGCGGCTCCGGCCAGGGTGGTCGCCAAGCCGTCGGCGATCAGCGCGTCACCGGCCACGTCGTCGAGGTTCTTGCCGGTCATCGCCGCGACCGCTTTGACGTGTCCGACGTTCTCGGCCACCAGGACGATCACCACCGGCAGCGCTACCAGGATCACCGACAGCTCGAACGACGGTCCACGAAACTCGGGCAGACCGATCCAGCTCGCCGCGCTCAGAGCGTCGAGGCGTGGTTGCGCCATACCGCCGGTGACGGCGGCGAAGACCCAGCCCACGACGACACCGAGCAGAATTCCGAGTCGGCCCAGCAGTCCCGGTCCTACGGCCGTGGCCAGCAGAATGGCAACCAGCGTCACTGCAGCGATCAGCGGCTGCGCCTCGAACGACGTGGTCGCAGCGGGGGCCAGATTCAACCCGATCAATACGACCACGGCACCAGTGACGACGGGCGGCATGGCTGCGTCGAGCACACGCCGACCGGCGATCTTGACGACGACACCGATCGCCGCAAGCACGACCCCGACACACAGGACGGCACCGAGTTGCGCGGCCGGGCCGTTGGCCTGGGTGGCACCGAGCGGAGCCAGGAATGCGAAGGACGACCCCAGATAGCTGGGCACCCGCCCTCTGGTGATGAGCAGGAACAGCACCGTTCCGACGCCCGAGAACAGCAGTGTCGTCGAGACCGGGAAGCCGGTGATCGTCGGAACGAGCAGCGTGGCACCGAACATGGCGACGACGTGCTGCATCCCGATACCGATGGTGCGCGGCCACGACAACCGTTCGTCCGGTGCCACCACCGCCCCGGACTCGACGGTTTTTCCGTTTCCGTGCAGCGTCCAACCCAGATTTCTCATGATGGGAAAAGACTATTGGGTCAGCCGAGGATCGCGCTCACTGCCTCACGGGCGGCGGCGGTGCTGTCGGTCTTCAGGGCAGCCTCGGCAGCGGCCTTGCACTGATCGAGCGTGACCGTAGCCAACTTGGAACCCACATGTGCGACGGCGGCAGACGCAGCAGACAGAGAAGTGATGCCGAGTCCGACCAGCACACAGGCCAGGAGCGGGTCCGCAGCGGCCTCGCCGCAGACGCCGACCGGCTTTCCGGCCTTGGCTCCTGCGGCAGCGGTGTGCGCCACCAGGGCCAATACCGCGGGCTGCCACGGATCGGTCAGACCGGCGAGCTGAGCAGACATCCGATCCGCCGCCATCGTGTACTGGGCCAGGTCGTTGGTACCGATGGACAGGAAGTCCACGTGCTCGAGGATGTGTTCTGCGAGCAGGGCCGCAGCAGGCACCTCGATCATGACGCCGGGGGTCAGTCCGCGTTGACGGACGTCGGCGGCAAAGTCCTTCGCTTCCTGCGCGGTCGCGATCATCGGAGCCATCACCCACGGGGACGAGTCGGTTGCCTTCGCGGCGGCAGCGATCCCGTCGAGCTGTCGATACAGAATGCCGCGATCGGCCTCGGCGATGCGAATGCCACGAATGCCCAGTGCCGGATTGGCCTCGTCGGGATGGGTGGCGAACCTCAGCGGCTTGTCCGAGCCGGCGTCGAGGGTGCGCACAACGACCTTCTTGCCCGCGAATGCGTCGAGCACCTGGGCGTAGATCTCGGCCTGCTCGTCGACAGTGGGTTCGGAATCGCGGTCCAGGAAGCACAGTTCGGTGCGGAACAGACCGACTCCGTCTGCTGCGCTCGATCGCGCTGCCCGGGCACCCGCCCCGTCCTGCACATTGGCGAGGATGTCGACTGCGTGACCGTCGGCAGTCCTGCCTGGGCCGACCCACTGGGACACTCGGTCGAGCTCGTCGCGGGCGGAGACCACCGCAGCGCGGGCCGAGTCGGCGTCGGGTTCGAGGTCGATGCGGCCGCTCGTTCCGTCGACAGCTGCATTCGTACCTGCCGCGATGTCGTCGAGGCCTGCCACGGCAACGATGCACGGGATGCCGAGCTGGCGGGCGATGATCGCGGTGTGGCTGGTCGGACCTCCGAGCGAGGTCGCAAGTCCGACGATCAGGGTGGGGTCGAGGCCCGCGGTGTCGGCCGGTGCCAGGTCGTCGGCGAACAGAATCGACGGTTCGGCCGGCACGGGAACACCGGGCTCCGGAACACCCAGGATCTCGGCGATGACGCGGTCGCGGATGTCGCGCAGGTCTGTCACTCGCTCGGCCATCAGGCCGCCGAGCTGGGTGAACATGGCAGCGAACTTCTCGGTGGCCGCAGCGGTTGCGGCGACGGCAGAACTGCCCTTGGCGATCGAGGAGCGCGCGGCACCGAGCCATCCGCGGTCGGTTGCCATCGCGGCGTTGGCCGACAGCACCTCCGACGCAGCTCCCGTCGCCAGCTCTGCGCGACCGCGCAATCGAGTGGCGACGGCGTTCGCGGCGGCATCGAACACAGCCTTCTCGGACTCCCGATCGGCCTCTGCCACCTCGCCGGTATCGGCGGGAATGGACGGACGTGCACCGGGGCGAATGACGGGACCGTATCCGACACCGGGCACGACGGGCGTGCCGCGCAGTGTCGTCTGCGCTGCTCCGGTCCCGGCAGCATCGACTGTCGTGTCTGCGTGTCCGGTCGACGCGGTGCTAACCGATCCCGTCATGTGGTCCTCCTCGGATCCTGCGTGAACAAATGGTCTTCGTACTGATCGGCGTGCTGTGGCGTACTCAATTGCTTGCCTGTGTTGTGACCGAGATTACTCCAAAGCCTTGACATGTCAACACACACGGGCGTAAAACAACATAAAGCAACATCAACCGGGAAGGAGACGCAGGTGTACGCCGAAGAACGACAGCACGCGATTGCCGAACTGATCAGTACGCAAGGACGCGTCTCCGTCAACGATCTCTCTGCCACGTACGGCGTCACCACCGAAACCGTGCGGCGCGACCTCGCCACTCTCGACCGGATGGGAGTCGTGCGCCGCGTCCACGGTGGAGCAGTACCCGCATCCGCTCTGACCACACTCGAGCCCGGCGTATCCGAGCGCGAATTCACTCGCGCAGATCAGAAGGATGCAATCGCAGCCGCGGCGTTGTCCTTCCTGCCGCCGGTGGGCGGCAGCGCCGTGTTCGACGCCGGCACCACGACGGGCCGGCTGGCAGGCCTGCTTCCACACGATCGCGAGCTGATATTGGTGACCAACTCGGTACCGATCGCCGCTCGGGCTGCGACCATGCCGAACATCAATCTTCGATTGCTCGGCGGGCGTGTCCGCGGAACCACTCAGGCGGCCGTCGGCGACGAAGCACTGCGCGCTCTCGAATGGCTCCGGGTGGACGTCGCGTTCATCGGCACCAACGCCATCAGCGTCGGGCACGGGCTGTCCACCCCGGACAGCGACGAGGCAGCAGTCAAGCGCGCGATGGTCGATGCAGCGAATCATGTTGTTGTACTGGCCGATTCGTCGAAGATCGGCCGCGAGCACCTGGTGAGTTTCGCCCGAGTGGAGTCCATCGACGTCATCGTCACCGACAGCGACATCTCTACCCACGACCGTAAGAATCTCAGCGACAAAGGAATCGAGGTGGTGATCGCATGATGGTCACACTCACGGCCAACCCGAGCATGGACCGCACGGTCACACTCGACGCACCGCTCGTCCGCGGCGGCGTGCACCGGGCGTCGACGTCGTCCACCGACCCGGGCGGCAAGGGCGTCAACGTCGCTCGCGTTCTCGGCGGATCAGGAGTCGAGGCGTTGGCAGTGCTCCCGGCCAACGTCGGCGACCCGCTGCTCGACGCGATGGCCGCGAAAGGAGTGCGCTTCTCGGCAGTTCCGACGTCGGGGCTTGCCCGAACCAACATCACGGTCAGCGAGATCGGTGGTACCACCACCAAGATCAACGAGCCGGGCGCAACGGTGTCGGAGCAGACCCGCGCCGAGCTGCGGGAACGAGTGCTCTCTCTCGCAGTCGGTGCCGAATGGGTTGTTCTGTCGGGTTCCCTTCCTCCCGGCCTACCGGTGGATTGGTATGCCGAGCTCGTCACCGCGTTGCGCGCCACCTCGGCGAAGGTCGCCGTCGACACCTCCGACGAGCCGCTCCTCGCTCTCGCGGCAGCGTTCCCGGCATCGGCTCCGGACCTGATAAAACCCAATTCCGAGGAACTTGCCCAACTGACCGGGTACGATTCGGAGGAGCTGGAAAGCGCAGCGGCACAGGGTGATCCCACTGCCGCCATCGCGGCCAGCACCATCCTTCTCGGCCGAGGGGTCGGCGCGGTACTGGCCACGCTCGGCAGCGCCGGAGCCGTACTGGTCACCGAGGACGGTTCCTGGTACGCCAGCACGCCCCCGATCACCGCAGTCAGCACGGTCGGCGCAGGAGATTCCTCACTCGCCGGCTACATCCTCGCCGATGCCGAGAAATGCTCCGCCGCAGACAAACTACGCCGCGCCGTCGCCTACGGAACAGCAGCCACCGCACTACCAGGCACCACGCTTCCACTGCCCGAGCAGACCCACCCGACTTCGGTGACGGTTCGCGCGCTCGACCTCCCCACGTCCGTCACCCCGTCCACGCTCTCTCCTTCTTCGAACCGTCTCTAGGAGTCTCCAATGTCCAGCCCCACCGAAGATCAGCAGATCATCGCCGAGGATCTGATCCTTCTCGACGCCGATCTCGGCGAATCCAAGGATGCCGTCATCGAACGCCTCGCCGGTGTTCTGGCATCCGCAGGTCGCGCAACCGACACCGACGCTCTGCGTGACGCCGCACTGGCCCGCGAAGCGCAGTCGGCAACCGGCCTGCCCGGCGGCATCGCCATTCCGCACTGCCGCTCCGAGGCAGTCACTTCGGCCTCGCTCGGCTTCGCACGCCTGAACCCGAAGGTCGATTTCGGAGCCCCCGACGGCCCCGCAGACCTCGTCTTCCTGATCGCCGCTCCGGCCGGTGCCGGTTCGGCCCACATGAAGCTGCTCTCCAGCCTGGCCCGCGCATTGGTGAAGCCGGAGTTCGTCACCTCACTGCGCAACGCGTCCTCGGCGACCGAGATCGTCACGCTCGTCGACGGTGTCATCAACCCGGCCGCCAAGCCTGCCGCAGCCACTGCTGCCGCAGCTCCGGTCGACACCGCCAAGCACAGTGCGGCCGCCACCTCGGCCGAGGCGTCCTCGGCCCCGAAGCACATCGTCGCGGTCACCGCCTGCCCCACCGGAATCGCACACACCTACATGGCTGCCGACTCGCTCGTCGCCGCAGGCGAGCGCGCCGGAGTCACCGTTCACGTGGAGACCCAGGGCTCGAGCGGCAGCACGCCGCTGGATCCTTCGATCATCGCCGGAGCCGAAGCAGTCATCTTCGCCACCGATGTGGGCGTCAAGGGCCGCGAACGTTTCGCCGGCAAGCCCGTGATCTCCTCGGGCGTCAAGCGCGCCATCAACGAGCCCGACGTCATGCTCACCGAAGCACTTCGTGCCGCACTGAACCCGGACGCAGCTCGCGTCGGAGGTACCGCAGTGGCTGCCGGCTCCAACGAGTCTGCCGGCGAGCTCGGCTGGGGCACCCGCATTCGCCAGATCCTGCTGACCGGCGTCAGCTACATGATCCCGTTCGTCGCGGCCGGTGGTCTGCTGATCGCGCTCGGCTTCCTGCTCGGTGGCTACGAGATCTCCGGCGTGGCCGAAGATATCGTCGTCAACAACTCGATCACCGCACTTCCCGACGGCGGACTGACGACGTATCTCGGTGCCGTGCTCTTCCAGATCGGCGCACTCTCGTTCAGCTTCCTGGTCCCCGCGCTGGCCGGCTACATTTCCTACGCCATTGCCGACAGACCAGGTCTGGCACCAGGATTCACCGCAGGAGCGGTCGCCGTTCTGGTGGGTGCAGGCTTCATCGGCGGTCTCGTCGGTGGTCTGATCGCCGGCTTCGTCGCACTGTGGATCAGCAAGTGGAAGATCCCTGCCGTTCTGCGCGGCCTCATGCCGGTCGTCATCATTCCGCTGTTCGCCACCCTCATCGTCGGCGCGATCATGTTCCTGCTGCTCGGCAAGCCCCTCGCCGCGATCACCAGCGGACTGACCGACTGGCTCAACGGACTCAGCGGTTCCTCGGTCATCATCCTCGGCATCATCCTCGGCCTGATGATGTGCTTCGACCTCGGCGGACCGGTCAACAAGGCTGCCTACGCATTCGCGACGGCAGGCCTGTCGGTCACCGACACCGCATCACTGCGCATCATGGCAGCGGTCATGGCCGCAGGAATGGTGCCGCCGCTCGCCATGGCACTGGCCTCGACCGTTCGCTCGCGTCTGTTCACCGAGGCCGAGCGTGAGAACGGCAAGGCTGCCTGGTTCCTCGGAGCAGCATTCATCTCCGAGGGCGCAATTCCGTTCGCTGCGGCCGACCCGTTCCGCGTCATCCCCTCGATGATGGCCGGTGGCGCAGTCACCGGTGCCATGATCATGGCCTTCAACGTCACCCTCAGCGCGCCCCACGGCGGAATCTTCGTGTTCTTCGCCATCGGAAACATCCTGTGGTTCATCGTGTCTCTGGCCGTCGGAACCATCGTCTCGGCGTTCCTGGTCGTCGCGGCCAAGCAGTTCGTCAAGGGCAAGAACGCCCCGACCGAGGCCGAACTCGATCCGGCACTCGCCACCGTCTGACACTCGCTACGATCGCAACGACCCCACTACGAAGGAGCAGCACATGCCCAGCACCACAGTCGCCGTCGGATCTTCGATCGGTCTGCACGCTCGTCCCGCAGCACTGATCGCCGACGCCGTCGCCGAAGCCGGCGTGGACGTCACCCTCGCAGTGGCCGACTCGGAGCCGGTGGACGCAGGTTCGGCCCTGATGATCATGACGCTCGGAGCCACCAAGGGCACCGAAGTCACCGTCACCAGTGACGACCAGGCAGCACTGGACAAGGTGGTCGCACTCGTCGAAGCAGACCTGGATGCATAGGTCGTTCCGCAGGCTCCACTCCTGCGACGCCTAACGAGAACGCATCGATCGCCGGACGGTGAATCCCACCGCTCCGGCGATCAGCACCACACCGGCAGCGACGGCCGCTCGGAATTCCCATTCCGAGTCCGTCGCTGTCGGCGTCTCCGAGGGCTGATCTGCGCTCGGTGTCGGCGATACCGACTCCGGCGCTGCGCGTTCGGGGGCAGAAAGCTCCAGTGACTGCGCATCCGGAAGTCGAAGAATGGGTGGAAGAATTCCGTCGGTGGGACCGAACCCGGCCTCCGATGCCAGGAGTAGGCTTCCATCGTCCAGGAACGCCAGTGCCTCACCCTGCGGTTGATCGGGTAACGCCACCACCGCACGCGGCGCGTCCGGGGCGACCAACGCCGACGCGATGTCGCCGCCGGACGAACGAAACAGGTACACATCGGTGTACGTGCGCACCGCGCCGACGGTGCCGTCGACGCTCACCGCTCCCCCGGTCGCCAGGATCGATCCGACCACGAACGGCGGACCACCGACAGTCCCGGTAGCGGAGAACGCCATGTCGCCTACCTTGCGGAGGGCCGTCGGCCCCGGACTGCTCAGTTCGGTGACGGATTCGTCTCCGGTCGGTACGTACACTCCGCTGACGCCCGAGAGTTCCTTGGTGACGATCACCGGTCGACCGCCGGGTTCGATCAACACCGTCTCGGCGTCGTGCGCGCCGTCGGGGTAGGTGAGCCGGTGCAGTTCGCCCGCGCCCGTCGTCGGGTCCATTCGCGTCAATGCCACTGTGTCGCGCCGCATCTGGTTGTCGCCGATGTCGGCCAACCACAGCGAACCGTCGTAGGCGGTCAGGTCCTCGACGTCGTACGGGTCGACGGGTACGTCGATCCACCGATCCACTGCACAGTTCGCGTCGAGCACCGCGACCCGATCGTCGGCCCCACTGTCTCCGATCGCGTACAGGACACCGTCGATCGACGTCATCCCGGACAATTCCGCGAGACCGGGATCAGTTGGCAGACAGTATGTTTCCGCATCGATCGGTGCGGCGAACGCCGTTCCGGAGAACGCGGTGGCGGTGGCGACCACAGACGCGGCAACGCCACGCACCACCAGCCGTGGCCCCATCGACGTCAGGCGCTGGGGACGATAGCCGTGAACTCGACGAGCGCAGCTGCCAGCGACTGCGGCACCCGAGCTTCGACGCGGGTGCCGTCCTCCTCGTGCGTGGACTGCACGATTCGACCATCGGTGTGGATCCGCGCGACCAGATCGCCGCGGGTGTACGGCACGAGGACGTCCACCAGCACGTCGGGCTCCGACAGGATCTCGCCTAGGTGATCGCGCAATGCGTCGATGCCCTCACCGGTCTTCGCCGAAACGAACCGTGCGCCGTCGAGCAGCCCGCGCAACTGCGTGAGCTGCACCGGGTCGGCAGCGTCGATCTTGTTGACCACCAACAATTCCGGCGGCATCTTCGCATCCTGCTCGCGCACCACGTCGGTGATCACTTCACGGACGGCCTTGATCTGATCGAGCGGGAGCGGATCGGAGCCGTCGACGACGTGCAGCAGCAGATCGGCGTCGGTGACCTCCTCGAGCGTCGAGCGGAAGGCCTCGACCAATTGAGTCGGGAGATGCCGAACGAAGCCGACGGTGTCGGTCAGCACGATCGCGCGGCCGTCCTCGAGAGTCGACTTACGCGTCGTGGGATCGAGGGTGGCGAACAGCGCATTCTGAACCAGCACACCGGAACCGGTCAACGCGTTCAGCAGACTCGACTTGCCCGCGTTGGTGTAACCGACGATCGCGATGGACGGCACCGTGCCGCTCAGTCGCTGTTCCCGTTTGGTGTCGCGGGCCTGCTTCATGCCCTTGATCTCGCGGCGCAGCTTGGCCATCCGCTCACGGATGCGTCGGCGGTCGGTCTCGATCTTCGTTTCACCCGGTCCACGCAGACCGACACCGCCATTGCTGCCCGCACGGCCACCGGCCTGACGCGACATCGACTCGCCCCAGCCGCGAAGCCTGGGCAACATGTACTCCATCTGCGCGAAAGCGACCTGCGCCTTGCCTTCTCGCGATGTCGCATGCTGAGCGAAGATGTCGAGGATCAGCGCGGTGCGGTCGATGACCTTGACCTTGACGACCTTCTCCAGCGCGTTGAGCTGGGCGGGGGTCAGTTCTCCGTCGCAGATCACCGTGTCGGCTCCGGTCGCGAGCACGATGTCGCGGACCTCTTTTGCCTTACCGGAACCGATGTACGTCGCAGCATCGGGCTTGTCGCGCCGTTGCATCAACGCTTCGAGTACCTCCGAGCCTGCCGTCTCGGCCAGCGCCGCAAGTTCGGTCATGCTGGACTCCGCCTGCGCAGCCGTACCGGTGGTCCACACTCCGACCAACACGACGCGCTCGAGGCGCAGCTGTCGGTACTCGACCTCGGTGACGTCGGTGAGCTCGGTGGACAGGCCGGCCACTCGTCGTAGCGCGGTGCGTTCTTCGAGCTGCATGTCACCCGAGGACGGGTCCTCGTCGTTGAGCGGAGATCGGGCCAACCGCCTCGACCACGCGTCGGACTCCTCGCGGGTCCATGCAGATGCGGTGTCGGGTGAACCGTCGGCATTCTCGACCGGTTCGCCCGCAGGTGATGTTTCATGTGAGTTCGTCATACATCCCCCATGATCCACGAAAATCCCAGCGTATGCACGCGGGTTTCGGCTCCACCCACGCACGAGGCCCGAGGAGACGTCAGTTCTGGGCCGCGAACCACCGGTCGTCGATCTCGCCGCGGGCGAGCAGGACCGAGGGCCCGCGGAGGGTGGCACCGACATGATCGATGTGCACGCTGACCCGACCACCGAGTACGCCGACGCTCACCTCACCGGTCTCGAGGCCCTCGTACGACAGCGCGGCCGCGGCTGCGGCCACCGTTCCGGTGCCACACGACCGCGTCTCGCCGACGCCACGCTCGAACACCCGCATCTCGACGCCGCCGTCGTCCAGCCTGGTCAGCAGCTCCACGTTCGCCCCGCGGGGAAAGAACTCGGGGTCGAGGGTCGGCGGTGCGGACAGGTCGAGCGCGCTCAGAGCCGCACGGGTCAACGTGCCGTCGACGCAGGCCAGATGCGGGTTGCCGACGTCTATCCCGACGCCCTCGTACGAGCCGCCAGCAATGGCCACCGAGCTCGAGCCCATCAGCGTGACATCACCCATCGCGACGGTGACATCGGCGTTGGTGTCGTCGAACGAGTGCACGGTCACCGCGCGCGCCCCGGCCCGTGAACCCACCACGAACTGATCGCGATGTTCGAGGTCGTGCACGCGCAGGTAGTGGGCGAACACGCGAACACCGTTGCCACACATCTCGGCTATCGTGCCGTCGCCGTTGCGATAGTCCATGAACCAGTCGTCGGGCTCGACACCCGACGGAAGTCGATCGAGTACGCCTGCATCTCGGAGTACACCGGCTCGGGCGACGCGCAGGATGCCGTCGGCACCGATGCCCTGGCGTCGATCGCACAACACCGCGACTGCCGATCTGGTGAGTTCGAGCTCGGCTGACGGATCCGGCAGTACGACGAAGTCGTTCTGCGTTCCGTGGCCTTTGGCGAATTCCATGGTCTCGAGTCTACGGGGGGTCGATGACACCCAGGGCGTCCGAGGTCAACGTGGACGACGCGCCGTCGAGCCAGCACACCCGGTCGTCTCGGCGGAACCAGGAACGCTGCCGTCGCACGTAACGCCTGGTGCCGATGAACGTGCGCTCGCGGGCGTGCTCGATGTCGTATTCCCCCGCCAATACGTCGAGAGCCTGCGCGTACCCGATCGCCCGCGACGCCGTGACCCCTTCGCGCAATCCGAGTCCGAGCAAGCCTTCCACCTCGTCGAGCAGTCCGGCCTCGAACATCCGCCGGGTGCGGGTGTCGATTCGCTTGTCCAGTTCGGCGGTGTCGCGATCGACTCCCAATATGATTGCGCCCCACCGTGGTTCACCGATCTTCGGGGCCGATGCCGCGAACGGTTTCCCGGTCAGCTCCACCACCTCCAGCGCGCGGACCATACGACGACCGTCGGTGGGCAGAATCGACGCGGCGGCCTCGGGATCGGCCGCCGTCAACGCGCGATGGATCTCGTCGACCCCGTCGCGTTCGAGCACGTCTTCCCATTTCGCGCGGACGACCGGATCCGTGGCCGGAAAGGCCCACTCGTCGAGCAGTGATTGCACGTACATCATAGATCCGCCGACGATGATCGGTCGCCGGCCCCTGGATCGGATGTCGTCGACGTCCGCGACGGCAGCACTCTGGTAGCGCGCAACGGTCGCGATATCGGTGACCTCGAGCACATCCAACTGGTGGTGCGGTATGCCGCGACGCTCTGCCACCGACAGCTTCGCGGTCCCGATGTCCATCCCTCGGTACTGCTGCATCGCGTCGATGTTGACGATCTCGCCGCCGAGCTTCTCTGCCAGATCGAGTGCCAGATCGGACTTGCCCGTGGCCGTCGGCCCGATCACCGCGATCGGAGTCGTGGCCGGATCGTACGAGTCGGGTTCGTCAGGCACGGGACCACGTTCCGACGTAGTACCCGACGCCGAAGGGAGCCCCACGGTAGAGCTCGGTAGCCGTGATGGTGTCCGAGCCGACCGTGGCCGCCAGTACCTGCCATGCTGCCCGTCCGCCGACGCCGACCGCCGCGCACAGTTCCGCATCGAGGTTCGCCAGCGCATCGACATCGGCCGCGGCGAGGGCATCGTCGATCCGCTGCTCAATCGCTTCGGCCCGCTCGTCGAACGAGCCCGGTGCCTTCGCAGTCAACGTGTTCGCGCCGTCTGCCAGCACCAGAATGCCCCAGCTCTCGGACGACGCCTCGAGTTCGCGCCGCAGATCCGCGCCGTGTGTCGCGCACCATCGGCCACTCGCGTCGGCGGGGACCGTCCGGACCTCGACCGTAGAGTCCGGATCGCTCGTTCCGCGCAACCAGCCGGCGATCAGGACGGACAACGGCAGTTCGGGGTCCGGCAGAGTCGACGACGGTCGATCGGACAGTCGCACCACGATGTCGACGCCGAAGCCGCGAAACGTACCGACTGTGGTCGCGTCGTACGTCCCTTCGCTGTGATCGACACCGATCGCCATCCACCGGTCGACCTTCGACGTCAGCTGCGTCACCGCGTCGGCCGCGGCGGCACGAAGATCGGCCGTCTCGGCAGCACTGGAGCCCATCAGTTCGGGGACGAGCAACGGTGGAGAGGGCACCAGGGCCGCGGCACGAAACACGAACACCACGGTAGTCGGTGGCGCGACTTGGCCGGACGAGTCCACCTCGAGTCGTCTGAGCTGTTTCAATGGTCCGATCGGTCGTCACCTAGTTCAATGGTGTCCAGATCGCGAGTGAAGGCAGCCGTGACGCGCGGCAGAGATGAGGAACAATGACCGACCCGAACGCCGGCACGCCCACCGAGGCCACATCCTCGGATGCACCTGCCCCGACCCCCGGTGCCGCCCAGCCCGGCACCTCGACCACCGGCGGATCCGAGCCAGGCCGTGCAACCGAGCAAGGCAGTGCACCGAAGCCAGGCAGTGGCCCCAAGCCAGGCGGGGGGCCGAAGCCCGGTGGTGGCCCCAGGCCAGGCGGCCCAGGTGCTGGTTCTCCTCGTCCCGGCGGTTCGGCCGGAGCCAAACCTCACCCGGCGTCCTCGCACGTCGCCACCGTGGTCCCCACGGTCGCCCCGGCAAGCGATCCCAGCAAGTTCGGCAGAGTCGACGACGACGGCACCGCGTGGGTGACCACCGCCGACGGCGAGCGGCAGATCGGGTCCTGGCAGGCCGGCGACGCAGCCGAGGGCCTCGCACATTTCGGTCGTCGCTACGACGACCTGGCCACGGAGGTCGGTCTGCTCGAGGCTCGATTGACCTCGGGCACCGGCGATGCCAAGAAGACCAAGGCCGCCGCCTCCTCGTTGCTGGAGAGTCTGCCGACCGCTGCGGTCATCGGCGATCTCGACCTGCTCGCCCGACGACTCGACGCCGTCGTCGAGCACTCCGACGCCGCAGCGGCCGTGGCCAAGCACGAGAAAGAACTCGAACGAGCCGAGCACACTGCTCGCAAGGAGGCTCTCGCAACCGAGGCCGAGCAGATCGGCAGCGAATCGACGCAGTGGAAGCAGGCCGGAGATCGGCTACGCGAGATTCTCGACGAATGGAAGACGATTCGCGGGGTGGACCGCAAGGTCGACGATGCCCTGTGGAAGCGCTACTCCAAGGCCCGGGAGAACTTCAACCGCCGCCGCGGCGCGCACTTCGCCGATCTCGATCGCGAACGAGGGGCCGCGAAAGTCCGCAAGGAAGAGTTGGTCGAGCGCGCCACGGCGTTGTCCTCGTCGACGGACTGGGGTCCCACTGCGGCCGCGTTCCGCGATCTTCTGGTGGAGTGGAAGGCGTCGGGGCGGGCTCCTCGCGACGCCGACGACGCCCTGTGGAAGAACTTCAAGGCCGCCCAGGACGTGTTCTTCGCGGCACGGAACGCGGCGGCTTCCGAGCGGGATGCCGAGTTCGAAGCCAACGCCGAGGCTAAGGAAGCTCTGTTGGCCAAGACTCACATCGATCCGAGCAAGGATCTCGATGCGGCTCGATCCGCACTGCGCGACCTGCAGGACAAGTGGGATGCCATCGGCAAGGTTCCGCGCGAGAAGATGCAGGAACTCGAAGGCAAACTGCGCGCGATCGAGAAGTCCGTGCACGACGCCGTGGAGTCGCAGTGGCGTCGTTCCGACCCCGAGGCGGTCGCCCGCGCTGCTCAGTTCCGCGAACGGGTGGCCCAGTTCGAGGATCAGGCGGCAAAGGCGACGGCAGCAGGAAAGACCAAGGACGCCGAGCGTGCACTGGCTCAGGCGCAGCAGTGGCGTGAGTGGGCCGACGCGGCCGAGAGTGCCGTAGACGAGCTGTGATTCGTCAACGGCACTCCTGACTGGGGACGGCCGATCGGACCTACGGGGCCGAGTGGCCGTCCCACAGTCGCAGCTTCTGTTCGCCCGACGCGGCCGCGATGCGTCGCTCTTCCTGAGCGGCGAGTTGCGAGTTCGTCTTGTTCCACACTGCTTTGAGCCAGTGGAATGTCAACGCCATCACGGCGATCCACGCGATGATCAGACCGATCCCCGGCCCGGCGCCCTGCAGGTTGTCCGGCACGGTCTGCCTCGACCAGATCGAGAGCATCCCGAACACCGACGACACCGCGCAGCCGGCGAGCGCCGCCCAGGCCAACGCCCACATGCGGGTGACGAGCGCCAGTACGGACATGACCACACCGAACGTCAGCACCAGCACGACGAAGATCCGCGACGGCAGTGCAATCGATTCGGCGACTGCCGCATCGCTACCCGAGAGCACATCGAATCCGCTGGCAGATCCGGTGTGCGGCAACGCGAATGTGACCAGTAGGACCAGCACCAGCCCGGCCACGACCATGGCCCGCGCGCCGGGGTCCAACTCGGTCATCACCGCTCTCTCGGTTCGTCCGAGTTCCTCTGCGGATCGAGAAGGTACGACGCGGTCGGGTCCGTCTGTCTCGGTCATACGTTGCATCCTGTCTGCACCGGAAGCGGCGCCGGTGCGCCGATCGAAGGAAGTCCGAGGCCGACACCGATCGGTGCCGTCTTGGGCATGACGCCGCGTTCGTGGGCGTCGCCTGCTGCCGTGCGTCGGTGCGTGAGCACTCCCGCATCGGCGATGAGGTGGTACGGAGCGGCCGCGGTGAGCGTGGTGGTGACGACGTCGCCCGGGCGAATCTCGCTCGCTCTGTCGGTGTCGACGGCGAAGTGCACGAGTCGACCGTCTCGTGCTCGACCGCTCATCCGATGCGTGGCGGCATTCTTGCGCCCTTCACCGGTGGCGACCAGCAGTTCGACCTCGGTTCCGATCAGCGCCTGGTTGGCGGCGAGAACGATCTCTTCCTGCAACGCGATCAACCGCAGATACCGCTCTTGCACAACCTCTTTGGGGATTTGGTCGGGCATGTCGGCAGCCGGTGTGCCCGGACGCTTGGAGTACTGGAAGGTGTAGGCGTTGGCGAACTTCGCGCGTCGCACCACGTCGAGGGTGTGCTCGAAATCCTCTTCGGTCTCACCCGGGAAGCCGACGATGATGTCGGTGGTGATGGCTGCGTGCGGCATGGCCGCGCGCACCTTGTCGATGATGCCCATGAACTTCGTCTGCCGATAGGACCTGCGCATCGCCTTGAGGATTCGATCCGATCCGGACTGCAGCGGCATGTGCAGAGTGGGGCAGATGTTCGGAGTGGCCGCCATCGCTTCGATGACGTCATCGGTGAATTCGGCCGGATGCGGAGACGTGAAGCGCACCCGCTCGAGCCCCTCGATCGAGCCGCAGGCGGTCAGCAGAGACGCGAACGCGCCGCGATCTCGAGGCATGTCCGGATCGGCGAACGAGGCACCGTAGGCATTGACGTTTTGACCGAGCAGCGTCACTTCGAGCACGCCCTGCTCCACCAAAGCCTGCACCTCGGCGAGGATGTCGCCCGGTCGGCGGTCGATCTCCTTGCCGCGCAGCGCCGGGACGATGCAGAAGGTGCAGGTGTTGTTGCAGCCCACGGAGATCGACACCCAGCCCGCGTACGTCGACTCCCGCTTCGCGGGCAGGGTGGACGGAAAAGCTTCCAGGGACTCGAGAATCTCGACCTGGGCTTGCTCGTTGTGCCGGGCGCGCTCGAGCAACACCGGCAGCGACCCGATGTTGTGGGTGCCGAACACGACGTCGACCCACGGAGCCTTTTCGACCACCGTGTTGCGATCCTTCTGAGCCAGGCAGCCACCGACAGCGATCTGCATGTTGGGGTTTCGCGTTTTCGCCGGCCGCAACATGCCGAGGTTGCCGTAGAGCTTGTTGTCGGCGTTCTCCCGCACCGCGCACGTGTTGAAGACGACGAGATCGGCATCGGTGCCGGCATCCGCCGGAACGTAGCCGGCCTCCTCCAACAGACCCGACAGCCGCTCGGAATCGTGAACGTTCATCTGGCAACCGTGCGTACGCACCTCGTAGCTGCGGGGAACTGCCGCCGACGGGTCGGTCACCGGCACGGGATCGGTACTCCCGCGATCGGCCACGTCCACGGTCGGAAAAACACTCGTCTGCACCCCTCCAGGGTACGTCCATCGCACCGACCGGCCCGCCGGGGTCGCAGGCTCCACCGCAGACTGTGCAGGGCCGATGCGGGCCGACAGTAAAGTTTCCATTACATAATCGAAGATGGCAGGCGAAAACGCCGGTCGGCGAGGAAACTACGCATAGGGTTTCGACTTATGACGCACGCCACCGACGCGCCGGCATCGACACCCCCGCCGGGCGCACCTTCGATGATCTCGCTCAAATCCGTCGACAAACATTTCGGTGATCTGCACGTCCTCAAGGACATCAACCTGGAAGTGCCGGCCGGTCAGGTCGTCATCGTCGTGGGTCCTTCCGGATCGGGTAAGTCGACTCTGTGCCGAACGATCAACCGGTTGGAGCCGATCGATTCCGGTGCCATCGAGGTCGACGGAGATCTACTCCCCGCCGAAGGGAAGGCTCTTGCGGCACTGCGTGCCGACGTGGGCATGGTGTTCCAGTCGTTCAACCTGTTCGCACACAAGACGATCCTGCAGAACGTCATGCTCGCGCCCATGAAGGTGCGCAAGCAGAAGAAGGACGAGGCCGAGAAGAGCGCGTTGGCTCTGCTCGAACGCGTGGGCATCGCCAACCAGGCCGACAAGTACCCCGCTCAGCTCTCCGGTGGTCAGCAGCAGCGTGTCGCCATCGCTCGATCGCTCGCCATGAACCCCAAGGTGATGCTGTTCGACGAGCCCACCTCGGCCCTCGACCCCGAAATGGTCAACGAGGTGCTCGACGTCATGACCTCGCTCGCCAAGGAGGGCATGACGATGCTCGTCGTCACCCACGAGATGGGCTTCGCCCGCAAGGCAGGCGACCGCGTCATCTTCATGGCCGACGGAGCCGTCGTCGAGGACACCGATCCCGAAACCTTCTTCAAGTGCCCCAAGTCCGAACGCGCCAAGGACTTCCTCGGCAAGATCCTCGGTCACTGACCCGCTTCACCGTTCACCCCGTATACCCGAACCGATCCTTAAGGACATTCACTGTGAGAATCACCCGACCGCTTCGCTTCGGTGTCGCCATCGCCGCTCTCTCCATCGTCGCCACCGCCTGCGGCGGCGGCGAAGAAGCCCGCACCATCTCGAGCAGCGCCGAATCCGGCAACCTCATCGTCGGCATCAAGTTCGACCAGCCCGGCCTCGGTCTGCGCAATCCGGACGGCACCTTCAGCGGATTCGACGTCGAGGTCGCCAAGTACGTCGCAGGCAAGCTCGGCGTCGACGAGGCGAACATCGAATTCAAGGAGTCTCCCTCGGCACAGCGCGAGACCCTGATCGAAAACGGCGAGGTCGACTACATCGTCGCCACCTACTCGATCACCGACACCCGCAAGGAGAAGGTCGGCTTCGCCGGGCCGTACTTCGTGGCGGGTCAGTCGTTGCTCGTCCGCGAAGACAACACCGACATCACCGGTGCCGATTCGCTCAACGACGGTAAGCGGCTCTGCTCGGTCACCGGATCCACCCCGGCCCAGAACATCGCCGACGAGTACCCGGGAGTTCAGCTGCAGCCGTTCGACACCTACTCCGCCTGCGTGGAAGCCCTGCGCAACGGCACGGTCGACGCCGTGACCACCGACGACATCATCCTCGCCGGCTATGCCGCACAGTCCCCCGGACAGTTCAAGGTGGTCGGCGAGCCGTTCACCACGGAGAACTACGGCATCGGCCTGAACAAGGACGACACCGACGGACGCAACAAGATCAACGACGCCATCGAAGAGATGGTCTCCAGCGGTGCCTGGGAGCAGGCGTTCAACGACACCGTGGGCGCATCGGGCTACCCGCTGCCGACCCCGCCCACCGTCGACCGCTACTGATCGACCCTGTCGTCGTGTTCCGCGTGCGTGTGCACGCGGAACACGACGGTTCGATCTCGCCGAGCCGTGAGGATCAACAAGCACCGTGAACCTATTGAGCAAGTACGGCGATCAACTGATCGACGCGTTCCTCTCGACCATCTACCTGACGTTGGCATCCCTCGTCGGCGCGCTGGTCATCGGAACGATCATTGCCGCGATGCGGGTGTCTCCCATCCCGATCGCACGCGGCATAGCCGCGACGTACGTCACCATCTTTCGTAACACCCCGTTGACCCTGATCATCCTGTTCACCTCGTTCGGCCTCTACCAGACCATGGGTGTCTCCCTCGCGTCGGAGTCGTCGTCGACATTCCTCGACGACAACAACTTCCGCTTGGCGATCCTCGGTCTGAGTGTCTACACCGCGTCGTTCGTGGCCGAATCTCTGCGATCGGGAATCAACACTGTCCCGGTCGGTCAGGCCGAAGCGGGCCGATCACTGGGCATGACCTTCACCCAGAACATCTCCATCGTCGTTCTCCCACAGGCATTCCGAGCCGTGGTCGGACCTCTCGGCAGTGTCGTGATAGCGCTGACGAAGAACACGACCATCGCCTCGGTCATCGGCGTCGCGGAGGCGTCGTTCCTGATGAAGAACATGATCGAGAACGAAGCCGCGATCTTCGTCGTCGGCGGCATCTTTGCCCTCGGCTTCATGATTCTGACGCTCCCGACCGGGCTGCTGTTCGGCTACATCAGCAAGCGATTGGCGGTGTCATGATGAGTGATGCAGTAGCAGTTCTGTACGACGTTCCGGGTCCGAAAGCGGTACTGCGCTACCGCATTCTGACGGTCGTCGTCGCGATCGTCTCGTTGGGCGTCGCGTTCCTGATCTACCGGGCACTCGACTCCAAAGGCCAGCTGACCGCCGAGAAGTGGGATCCGTTCCTCGAATCGACCACGTGGACCACGTATCTGATACCCGGTATTCAGGGCACTCTGGTGGCGGCAGCGCTGTCGATCGTGTTCGCGCTCGTCCTCGGTGCGGCCCTAGGTATCGGCAGGCTCTCCGATCACCGGGTGGTACGGGTGATCAGTGGCGCATTCGTCGAGGTGTTCCGCGCAGTTCCCGTACTCATCCTGATGATCTTCCTGTACGCGGTGTACGCCGACTACGAGGTCTTCAAGGTCAAGTATCTTGCCTTGGCTGCCGTGGTCACAGGCCTGACTCTGTACAACGGTTCGGTCATTGCCGAAATCGTGCGCGCCGGTGTCAATTCGCTGCCGAAGGGTCAACGCGAAGCCGCGTCGGCACTGGGCATGCGCAAGAGCCAGGTCATGTTGCTGGTTCTGCTCCCCCAGGCCGTGACCGCCATGCTTCCGGCGATCATTTCGCAGATGGTGGTGGCACTGAAGGACTCGGCGCTCGGTTACGTCATCGGGTACGTCGAGGTCGTCCGCTCCGGTCAACAGGTCGGTGCGTTCTACAGCAACTATCTGCCGTCGTTGGTGATCGTGGCTGTCATCATGATCATCATCAACTCGGCGCTGACGAAGCTGGCCACCGTGGTCGAACGTCGTCTGCGTTCTCGTAAGCGCAAGGCGGGGGCGACTGCCGTCGTTCCTGCTCTCGACGGCGGTCAGGCAGCCTGACGTCACGTCTGCCGCAACTGAGAAAACCCTCGACAAGTAAGGCCCGCAACACCGATGGTGTTGCGGGCCTTACTGTTTCTCGACGGCTCCTACTCGAGGTGGACGATCACATCGAGTCGGGGCCGTCGAAGTCTTCGGTGTCTGCACCTGCGCGGTCGAGTTCTTCTTTGACCACCGCAAATGCCATTCCTTGCGAGTATCCGCGGCGAGCGAGCATACCGACCAGCTTGCGGACTACCTTGTCTCGCTCCACACGGGCATCCGGACCACTCGGATCAGGCAGCCTCAGGGTGCGAAATCGCTTGCGTACCAATTCACCTGCACGGTGGCGCTCGTCATCGGCATCGATCAGATCCAATGCGCTTACAGCGAGCTCGCTGCTGACGCCCTTGTTTCGGAGCTCCATGCTCAGCGCGCGTTTGCCCTTGCCCGAATACTTGTGCCGCGATTGGACCCATTGCTGCGCGAAGGACTCGTCGTCGACAAGCTTTGCCTTTTCGAGCCGGTCGAGAACTGCGGCCGTGATCTCGGCAGTGAAGCCCTTCTTCGCAAGATTCGCTTCGAGTTCGTGCCTGCTACGCGCTCGGTCGGTCAGCAACCGAAGGCAGACATCTTTCGCCTGCGCCTCGGTGCCGCCACCCTCGTCTCGCTGCTGCACAGCGACAACAGGTTAGAAGTCGACCGGAGCGACTGCAGGCTCCTCGGCGGTGACGTCCGCGCCGATCTGCAGCTTCTCCATGATCTTCTTCTCGATCTCGTCCCGCACATCGGGGTTCTCGAGCATGAACTTGCGGGCGTTCTCCTTGCCCTGGCCGAGCTGATCGCCCTCGTAGGTGAACCACGAACCCGACTTACGGATGAAGCCGTGCTCGACGCCCATGTCGATCAACGAGCCCTCGCGGCTGATGCCCTTGCCGTAGATGATGTCGAACTCGGCCTGCTTGAACGGCGGCGCGACCTTGTTCTTGACGACCTTGACCCGAGTGCGGTTACCGATGGCGTCGGTTCCGTCCTTCAGGGTCTCGATGCGGCGGATGTCGAGGCGAACCGAGGCGTAGAACTTCAATGCCTTACCACCGGTGGTGGTTTCGGGAGAGCCGAACATGACGCCGATCTTCTCGCGCAACTGGTTGATGAAGATGACGGTGGTGCCGGAGTTGCTCATCGCGCCGGTGATCTTGCGCAGCGCCTGGCTCATCAGGCGAGCCTGCAGACCCACGTGACTGTCGCCCATCTCGCCTTCGATCTCGGCGCGCGGCACGAGTGCGGCCACCGAGTCGATCACGAGGATATCGAGTGCGCCCGAACGGATCAGCATGTCGGCGATTTCGAGGGCTTGCTCGCCGGTATCGGGCTGCGAGACCAGCAGAGCATCGGTGTCGACACCGAGCTTCTTCGCGTAGTCCGGATCCAGTGCGTGCTCCGCGTCGATGAAGGCAGCGATGCCGCCGGCCCGCTGAGCACTGGCCACCGCGTGCAAGGCAACGGTGGTCTTACCCGAGGACTCCGGGCCGTAGACCTCGATGACACGTCCACGCGGCAACCCTCCGATGCCGAGTGCCACATCGAGCGCGATCGATCCTGTGGGGATGACGGCAATCGGCTGGCGGACCTCGTCACCGAGGCGCATCACCGAACCCTTGCCGAAGTTCTTGTCGATCTGCGCGAGTGCGAGATCGAGTGCTTTGTCGCGATCGTATGCAGCCATCGTGAGCTCCCTGTGTCGTGTCGTTCAGCTGTGTCGTGTCGATCAGCTTTGTCGTCGGTAACGCTAGAACGGGGTACCGACAAGAAGTTTCTCTGGACCGCTCAGCAACCGTTGACACCAGCATAGGGGAACACGTGTTCGAGTCAACTACCACGACGTTCGACACGCCGAGCAAACTCGATCCGATCCGCGGAGCGCTACCAGCGTTCTCTGGGAACGTCGAACTCGTAGCAGATCGAGCGCCACACTTCCCTCGGGTCGACGCCCTCCTCGATGGCCTGAGCCCCGGTTCGTCCGATCCCGGACAGCACATGATCGGTCAACAGGGAATTGCCTCGAACGGAGCCGAACTCCTCGGTGAGCAGTTCACGAAATTCGGTCAGACGCACATCGTCAACCCTAACGTCCCGTCCCTCGCGCGTTCCGGGCGAGGACCTCGTGGCATACCGTCACCGGATCTTCGACGGACTTCGCGCCTGCCGCCGCCACGGCGGCGGCCCGGGCAAATCGCGGATCGGCGAGAACGTCGGCCACCGCGCCGGCGATCGACGTTGCCGTAGGGGGTCGCACGATCACGGCACTCCCCTGCCGCGCGGCCCGATTCGCCAGTTCCCACTGATCACCGCCACCGGGCACGGTCACCACCGGAACTCCGTGAATGAGAGCTTTGGCCAACATGCCATGACCACCACCGCACACCACCACATCGGCGTGACGCAGAAGCTCGTCCTGCCGACCGAGGCCCGCATTCGCCCAGTTCGGCAGTACATCGGGGACCCCGTCGAGAACCGACGCCACGACCCGAACCCCGGTGCCGTCCAACCCTTTCAACGCCATCTCGAGCATTCCCTCGGCACCGGTGAACGCCGTCGACGGGGCGACCATCACCAAAGGGGATTCGCCGTCCGGCAGCTCGAGCAGATCGTCGGTCGGCTCCCACAGCAACGGACCGATCACGTGCGCGTCCCCGGGCCAGTCGGGACGCTCCACCTCCAACGCGGGAATGGTGGCAATCAGACGAGCACTCGGGCCCGGATCCCGGGCGGGTAGCCCGATGCTCGCCCTGGCGAGGGAGCGTTGAGTCCGCCCCTGCGCGATCGAGCGTGCCGTCAGCGCGCGCATCACGGTATCGCGCAGCCTGCCACGAAGACCGGTGCCGGGAGCCAAGCCACTTCCGATGGGCGGCAACCCTTTCGAGGGTGAATACAGAGGATGGGGCGAGAGCTCGACCCAGGGTGTACCGAGCCGCTCGGCAGCCATGCCGCCTCCTGCGGTCAGGATGTCGGACACCACGAGATCGACGTTCTCCCGCTCGAGGTCGGGCAACAATTCGGTGGAGACGAACGCCGCGCGAGAGTGGATACGCTGTCCGGCGTCCAGATCGTCGTCCTCCGGTCGCGGTGTCAGTCCGCCCAACGGGAATGCCCGAAGCCCGAGCGCACGGGCGTCGGGCACCCAACGACTTCCGGTGAACAGGACCGGTTCGTCACCGGCCCGACGAAACAACAGAGACAGGGCAATGGCCGGAAACGCATGCCCCGGATCGGGCCCGGCCACCACTGCAACTCGCATCGGCCCAGCGTGCCACACCCGACTCCACGAGCTCGACGCGTGTCGAGATCACTACAGGTCAACGAAATCCCGTCACGCACTCCGGGGACGCAGATAGGCATCGACCGCATACGCCATCTGGTGCATCACCTCGGCACCGGGGATGCGCTCGGACACCATCTCGGCGGACTGGACAGCCGACTGCACCATCAACAGCAACATCGTTGCCAACGTCGTGGGATCCCCGGGGCGAATCGACGAATCACGTTGTCCCACAACCACCAACGACGTCAGAGTATCGATGATCAACGACTGACTGGTACCGAGCCGATGCAGGATGTACGTAGCGAGCACATCGGAATCGGAACGCAGAATCTTCACGAACAGCGGGTGGATTCGGATCCGATCGGCAGCCTCGCCCACAGCGGACACGATCTGCTCTCGACCGGACGCGGTCGCGTCGAAGCTCGGTATGAGTGCGCTGATCTCGCGGGTGAGCAGGCTGGACACCACTGCCCGGGTATCCGTCCACCTCCGGTAGACAGTAGGTCTGCTGACCTCGGCTCGTCGGGCGATCTCGGCCAGGGTGGTGCGCCGGACACCATGCTCGAGGATGCACGATCGGGCCGCATCGAGGACGGAGTCTTCGATCGACTTCTCGGGCGCATCCGTCTCGCACGGATGCGTGGACTGAGACGAGGCAGGACTCGACACCGGTCGCTCGGTCACGTGCCACCCTTCACACTATGGGCCGAAGATCAGTACCACGGGCCGCATCAACTAATTTCGTTACTGTACCTCACGGCTTCGGTCACATTCGGTCCTCGATTCAGCGAGAGCACGAATCGGCAATCTACGCCGAAGAGAGACGACGGGGAATAGCGCCGGTCACCGACACGGCAATCGTCAACCCTGGCAAGCTGATCGACGTGACCGACGAATCCGGACGACCATGACCCGATCGGTAACAGTGCTGACCAATCCGACGGCCGGTGGTGGGCGCGCAGCGCATACCGGTCGGCGTGCCGTGGCACGACTCCGCGAACGCGAAATTCACGTCACGGCCATCGAAGGCCGCACCCCGGGAGACGCGTTGGCATTGTTGAACAGAGCCGTCGACAGCGGAACGGATGCCGTGGTCGCGGTCGGCGGCGACGGGCTGGTCAATCTCGTGATCCAGGTACTCGCCGGCACCGACACCCCGTTGGGTCTGATACCTGCGGGCACCGGAAACGATCTGGCCCGCGTTCTGGGGATACCTCGGGGCGATGCAGTCCGGGCAGCTGACGTCGTCGCCGACGATCTCACGCGAACGATCGATTTGGGTCGAGTCGGTGACCGGTGGTTTGCAACTGTCTTGTCCAGTGGTTTCGATTCCCTGGTCACCGAGAGAGCCGGTCGACTTGGATGGTTCGGCGGTCCCCTGCGCTACAACGCAGCCATGATTCTGCAGTTGGCCACGCTCGAAAAACTTTCGTACGTCTTGGAATTGGACGATGCCGAACTTCGGGTCGACGCCACACTGGTCGCCGTCGGAAACGGCAGCTGTTACGGCGGCGGGATGGAGATATGCCCCGCGGCTCGAGTGGACGACGGACTGCTCGACATCACCGTCGTGCGGGGAGTGAGCCGAACTCGACTTCTCAGGATGTCGCCTACCCTCTACCGGGGAACGCACATCGATCTCCCCGAGGTCGACACCTACACGTCGGAACGGGTCACCCTCAGGTGCGAGGGAATCGTCGCATATGCGGACGGTGAACGCGTCGGCGACCTTCCGGTCACAGTGCAGACCGTACCGGGTGCTCTACGGGTGTTCGTAGCCCGGAATCGCTCGTCGGGAGGTTGAGGGACGGACGAGTCAGAACTTGAGCGAAGGGTGGTCGTCGTTCGACGAGATCGCTTTGTACAGCCACACCAGTCCCAACACGATCGCACCGGCCACAACCAGCCAGAAAACACCCTTGATGATGGTGCCGAGCAGCGCGAGTGCGATCCAGACCAGGACGATGAATCCGAGCACTTTCCAGAACATGTGGAACTCCAACCGTATCGACGCGCACCGTGTCGTGTCGCGTACGTCGATCTTGACATCGGTGCGCTCCGAGCACATCGGGGTGAACCCTGAATTGTGTCAGCGGTGCCGCGCCCGAATCCGATCGATCTCGGTGAGTGCCTCGGCCCATCCTTGCAATCGGTCGGTGGCCGACTCGAGCTCGCGGCGGTGGACGTCCACAACGGTCGTCGATGTGAATGCAGCCGGCCCGGTCATGCGTGCCGCGGCCGCGACCAGTTGTTCGTATTGATCGACTCCGGCCGCGAGGTCGGCTGCAGCCGAATCTATTCCGATGCGCAGATGTTCACGTGTGGCGAAGCTGGCTGCCCCTGCTCGTTCCAGAGCGGCGATGTCGACGGCGACACCCTCGAGGCCCTGGGCAGCGTCCGAGGCCACACCGATCGTCTCTTCCACCTCGTCGGTCCCGATCGTCTCGGATCTCGCCAGAATTCCCAACAGCTCGAACAGACTCTTCTCGGCTCCGGCCAGCCGCGCCATCGGTTCGTATGCGGCAGATCCGCGCTGAGGCAACGTGCGCCTGGCCGGTATCCCTACGGGTACGGGCTGGGATCGCAGCCGGCGGAGCCGGGTGACCGCGAACACAGCCGGAACGGCCATGAGCGCGGCACCTCCGCCGCCGACGAACAGCGACCACTCCGGTGCAGACAGCACAGCCAGTCCTGCAGTTCCCGCTGCCGTCGTGCTGGAGGCGGCTCCGAACCGGATTCCTCGTCGTCTGGCTCGACGAATCTTCTTCAGATGCTTGGCCCGAGGGTCTTTTCGACGTCCGGCAGCATCGAACACGGACGTACCGACAGTGCGCGCCGATTCCGCCAGAGACCGCACCACCGCGCCCGACTCCGCTACCGCCGCGGTGATGGAGCCCCGATCGAGCGAAACGGCCGGCCGCTTACGCGACCGGCCCGATTCGTGTTCTTTCCTACCCATGCCGAGAGTGGTGTCAGTCGACAGGCGTGTTCGTCCGGACGATCACGCCTGGGCCGGAGGCTCGGGCGTTGCGTTCGGGGACTTGGCGATCGACGGCTTGGCAGCAGCAGAATCGCCGGACGGCAGCGAGTCGCCCGCCATGGACGCGCGAATTTGCTCGAGCCGGCTGTGGCCCGCCATCTGCACCGAAGCCTGCTGGACCTCGAGCATGCGACCCGAGACGGTGTTCTGAGCCAACTCGGCCGAACCGAGAGCATCGGCGTAGCGTCGCTCGATCTTGTCGCGAACAGCGTCCAGGCTCGGAGTGTTACCTGGAGCGGACAGCGTGCTGTCCATCGAGCGCAGCGATTCGCTGACCTTCTCCTGCATCTTCGCCTGCTCGAGCTGGCTGAGCAGCTTAGTGCGTTCGGCGACCTTGGACTGCAGTGCCATTGCGTTCTGCTCGACGGCCTTCTTGGCCTGAGTAGCAGCCTGCAATGACTGATCGTGCAGAACCTTGAGGTCCTCGACGCTCTGCTCGGCGGTCACCAGCTGAGCGGCGAACGCCTCGGCAGCATTGGTGTACTGCGTGGCCTTCTCGATATCGCCCGCTGTGGCGGCCTGATCTGCCAGCGTGACTGCCTGCCGAGCGTTCGCGTTGAGCTTCTCGACCTCGTCCAGCTGCCGGCTGAGCTTCATCTCGAGCTGACGCTGATTACCGATGACGGACGCAGCTTGCTGGGACAGAGCCTGATGCTGCCGCTGCGCATCTTCGATCGCCTGCTGAATCTGAACCTTGGGGTCGGCCTTCTCGTCGATCTTGGAATTGAAGAGCGCCATCATGTATTTCCAGGCCTTGACGAAAGGATTAGCCATGGGGTGGTCCTGCCTCCATCTGTTGCGCCGCGGTGGCCGCGTACGGGTCGGCTGCTCTCGCAGTGACCGGAATGAACCTGTCCGTGCTGAAAAAGTCGGGTGTCTGGTCTGGGTCAGGAGTGGAAACGGAGTACTTTTCCGATCTTAGGCGGCAGCGAGAGCTCTGGCAGCAGGTGCGGGAATCACGACGCGGGTATCGCCGTCGATGCGAGTGGCGACGGCCGCCTCGTCGAGTCGAGCGGCTGCGACGGACGCGTCGGACAGTGTCACGCTGACATCGCTCATGACATCCGAGAGCGGGACGGCGAGGGCATCGCAGATCGCGGCGAGCAGTTCGCTCGACGCCTCCTTACGGCCACGTTCCACCTCGGAGAGATACCCCAGGCTCACGCGTGCAGTATTCGAGACTTCACGCAGGGTTCGGCTCTGTGCGACGCGAGTACGCCGCAGACTGTCGCCGAGTGCTTCACGCAATAGCAGCGCCATCTCGCTCCTCCTCGTTGGTGTCCGTGCCGACGGCCGAGCCGTCGAGACGACAACGTTCATATCTCGTTCGTCCGGAGCCGTCATGATGTTCAACGTCCCAGTCGGTCCGATTGGTTCCCGACCCTATATGCCCGTTCACTCCAACACGCGTCGAAGCACCTCCGACACGTTTGCCAAGACTGTAACCCGCCGACGCGTTCACGAGGCGGACACTCCTCGGCGCAGCCGAACGGCCTGCACCACGTAATCGATACCGGTGTAGACGGTCAGCAGAACCGCGAGAGCCATCAGCGCCATCGCGACCGGATCGACCGCACTCGGCAGCGGGCACAGGTACACCCCGATGGCGAATGTCTGCACCAGAGTTTTGACCTTTCCGCCACGACCGGCGGGGATCACGCCGTGCCGGATGACTGCGAAGCGCACCGCAGTGATGCCGATTTCCCGCACCCCGATGATCACGGTCACCCACCAGGACAGATCGCCCAACATCGACAGACCGACGAGCGCGGCACCGATCAGAGCCTTGTCTGCGATGGGGTCTGCCATCTTTCCGAAATCGGTGACCAGACCGTACTTGCGTGCCACCTGGCCGTCGATCCGGTCGGTGATGGCGGCAACAGCGAAGACCGCGGTGGCTGTCAGGCGCCAGGTGGTGTCGTGGCCGTCACCGACGAACAACGCCGCGAGGAACACCGGGACCAACGCGATTCGAAGAACCGTCAAGATGTTGGCGATGTTGAGCAACGGCACCTCGTCGGTCCCACCGGGGGCTGCGTTGCCATGTGGCAAATCCGTGCTGCGCGCACCACTCACGGCGCGGGAGACACCGCTGACCGGGGCACGACCGTTTGCCTCACCACTACTCGACGGGACGCCCTGATCAGGCGCAACGGGCTCGGTCATCGTCGAACTCGCGAGCCGACAGTGTCGAATCCGGCGGCAGGTCCACCCTCGCGCAGCGTCCACCCGCCGAGACGGGGACACAGCTCACTGAACGACACACGAAAAGTTTATCGGTTGCGGTACTGACTACTGTTCACCCCATGACTTCTGGGCCGAATCGGGCGAGTCGCGACACCGCAAATCCCGAATCCGACGCACATTCCGAGACCACGGACCGCCACTCCGCACACGTCGGCACCCTTACCGTGCGTCGTGCCAGGACCTCGGACATTCCCGAGATCAAGCGCCTGATCGACATCTACGCCGGCCGGATTCTGCTCGAGAAGAACCTCGTCACGCTCTACGAAGCCGTACAGGAATTCTGGGTCGCCGAACGTGACGGCGAGGTCATCGGGTGCGGGGCACTGCACGTGCTCTGGGCCGATCTCGGCGAGGTACGAACAGTGGCAGTCGATCCCGCTGCGAAAGGACACGGTGCCGGGCATCTCATCGTCGCCAAACTCGTCGAGGTCGCGCGTGATCTGGCGTTGCAGAAAGTGTTCGTGTTGACGTTCGAGGTGGACTTCTTCTCTCGGCACGGATTCGCCGAAATCGACGGAACCCCCGTCACCGCCGAGGTCTACGCGGAGATGTGCCGGTCGTACGACACCGGCGTGGCGGAATTCCTGGACCTGAGCTACGTCAAGCCGAACACTCTGGGCAACACTCGAATGCTGCTGTCCCTCTGACAGAATTCTCGGGACAACCCCCGAATCCGGAAGAGAGCGCAATGCCCCTCATCGCCGTCAGCTACACCTACTCCCCCACCACCACGGACGGCCGCGACACCCATCGCGCAGCCCACCGTGCTTGGCTGGCCGAACTGCTCGAGCAGAAGACGCTGGTCTCGAGTGGCCCCTACGCCGACGGCAGCGGGGCACTGTTGCTGGTCGAGGGGCCGGACTCCGCGACCGTCGAAACACTCTTCGCGCAGGATCCGTTTGCGATCGAGAACCTGATCGAGTCGGCAACGTTCGACGAATGGACTCCGGTCATGGGCACTTTCACGTCCTGATCGCCCTGCTCACTCGGCCCACGTGAATGGACCACTGCACGGCCCAGACGGCTGCAGTGGTTCATTCACGCGAACGGGGAGCGTCAGAATTCGTCCGACGCCGGCTGCTCGTCCGGATCGCCACCCTTGATCGACCACAGCAGACCGTCGAGCTCGTCCGGTTTGACGAGCACTTCGCGAGCCTTCGATCCCTCGCTCGGTCCCACCACTCCGCGGTTCTCCATCAGGTCCATCAAGCGCCCGGCCTTGGCGAAGCCGACGCGTAGTTTGCGCTGCAGCATCGACGTCGAACCGAACTGGCTGGTCACGACGAGTTCGACCGCCTGCAACAGTACGTCGAGGTCGTCGCCGATATCGGGGTCGACATCCTTCTTGTCCGAGACCTTCGCTGCGGTGACGGTGTCGTTGTACTCCGGCTCGGCCTGGTTCTTGGCGAAGTCGACGACCGCCGCGATTTCCTCGTCGGTGATGAACGCACCCTGCAGACGTGTCGGCTTGCCCGCACCCATCGGCAGGAACAGTGCGTCGCCCATACCGATCAGCTTCTCGGCACCCGGTTGGTCCAGGATGACTCGGGAGTCCGTCAACGACGATGTCGCGAAGGCAAGACGCGACGGGACGTTCGTCTTGATCAGACCGGTCACGACGTCGACCGAGGGTCGCTGGGTGGCGAGCACCAGGTGGATCCCGGCGGCGCGGGCCTTCTGCGTGATCCGCACGATCGCTTCCTCGACGTCGCGCGGGGCGGTCATCATCAGGTCGGCGAGCTCGTCGACGATCGCGAGGATGTACGGGTAGGGCCGGTAGACGCGTTCACTGCCCAGGGGTGCGGTGATCTCGCCCGAACGGACCTTCTTGTTGAAGTCGTCGATGTGGCGGACCTTGTTGATCTGCATGTCCTGGTAGCGCTGCTCCATCTCCTCGACGAGCCAGGCCAGCGCTGCGGCAGCTTTCTTGGGCTGCGTGATGATCGGGGTGATGAGGTGCGGAATGCCCTCGTACGGCGTCAGCTCCACCATCTTCGGGTCGATCAGGATCATCCGAACCTCTTCCGGCGTCGCCCGCGCGAGCAATGACACCAGCATCGAGTTCACGAAGCTCGACTTACCGGAACCGGTGGATCCGGCCACCAGCAAGTGAGGCATCTTCGCGAGGTTGGCACTGACGAAATCGCCTTCGATGTCCTTGCCGAGGCCGATCACCAGCGGATGGTGATCCTTACGCGTCGACGGCGCGGTCAGCACGTCGGCCAGTCGCACCATCTCACGGTCCGAGTTCGGTACCTCGATACCGACCGCGGATTTGCCGGGGATCGGTGCGAGCAGACGTACGTTGTCGGTCGCGACCGCGTACGCGATGTTGCGGGCGAGCGCGGTGATCTTCTCGACCTTCACACCCGGTCCGAGTTCGACTTCGTAGCGGGTAACCGTCGGGCCACGCGTGAATCCGGTGACCGCGGCGTCGATCTTGAACTGCTCGAGCACCTCCGAGATGGCCTCGATCATGGCGTCGTTGGCCTGGCTCCGCGTCTTGGGCGGGTCGCCGTCGATGAGCAGCGACAACGACGGCAGCGTGTAATCCCCATCGACGACGCGATCGACGACGATCTTGTCGTCCTCGGCTGCCTGCTTCGGTTCGGCCGCCTTGACGATCGGCTTGGGCTTCGGCCGCGCAGGAGCGGCAGGCGCGTCGGGTACCGGCACTGCGGCAGCTGCAGGCGTGATGACCTCGGTGGCGGCCTCCGGGGCCGGGGTCTTACGGGCGCGCGGCGGCTTCGCGACCGGGATGTACTCCTCGGTCGGATAGTTGTCGTACGGGTCTGCGCCGCCGTGGACCGGATAGCCGTCGGCATCGAAGTTGGAGTCGTAGTCGCCGTAGCCCTCGTCTCCGAATTCGGAACCGAAGTCGGCCGGGTCGTAGTCCTCGTATTCGTCACCCCGACTGTCGGTGCCGAACAGCGCACGCATGCGGTCCGGTACGTCGCGCACGGTGGTACCGGTGAGCAGCAGCACTCCGAACAGGCCGGCAAGCAGAAGCAGAGGCACGGCCAACCAGACGGTGAGGCCGTCGGCGATCGGACCGCCCGCCACGTACCCGACGAAGCCCGCACCCTCGGACCGGCCGGCGGCGTCGGTCGGCGAGCCGGCGGCCATGTGCCACAGGCCGAGGATCGGGAGGCCGAGAAGAATCGAGCCCAGAACCAGCCGAGGCCGCACCTCGGGACGAGGTTCGGACCGCATCAGAACGACCGCGATGCCGATACCGAGAACGGGTGCAACATAACCGGCCTCACCGATGACGGCGCGGATGCCCACCTCGATCCATTCACCGACGGGTCCCCCGGCACTGAACCACACGCTCGCGGCAACGACAACGCTGACGGCAATCAGCCCCAGAGCGATGCCGTCCCGGCGGTGTCCGTGCTCGATGTCGGCGGCCTTGCCGACCGTCCTGGTGGTGGCACCGACACCTCGTGCCGCCATCGACCATGTGGACGCGATTCCGCGGCCGATCGCGTCGAGCGCACCGCGTGACTTCTTCTTGGTGGGCGGACGCCGTGACGCTGCTCCTCTCGCAGGTCCCTTGCCGCGAGACGACGCACTCGCCCGAGTGGTCGCCGGGTTGCGCGGCGCGGTGGGCTTCTTCGGCGTCGTGACGGTGCGCGCCGTGCGACCGGTGCCGGACTTACGAGCGGTGCCGGACGCGCGCGAAGATCCGGATCCGCTGGATCCGGCCCTGGCGGTGGAGGTGCTGGTCTTTCCTGCCATGCACCCAGGCTAGTCGCAACAGCCCCGTCGAAACCATCCGCAACACCAGTAACAGCGGACAGGATGTGCGTCAGAAGCTCAGATCGAGCGCTTTCACTGCAGCGATGTCGCCCGCCGAACCCTCGAACTCGACCTCCAGCTGGTCTCGGCCGAACGCGTAGAGAAGTAGTTCGGACGGCTCCCCCACCACGGTCACACCGGCGCCGGAGCCACCCTTGAACGTGGCAGCACGGCCGTCCGGAGTGCGAGCATGCACCGGAATCGTCGCCGAGCGGTGCCCTGCTCGTCCGATGAACCGAACCTGCGGCCACAGTCGCTTCTCCACCGCGACCGGCAGTACCCGTCGCGTCCAACTCCCGGTGGCACGGCGTAGATCCTCGTGGTGGACGAACATCTCGCCGAGGTTGATCAGCGGATCCAGCAGAGCGAACGGCGACCACATCGGCGGCCCGGTGCGAACGTCCTCGACCACGGCCGCGAACGGTCGATTCGCGACGGAACGCTGAACCCGCTCGGTGTAGCCGGCGAGCGGCGGCAGGAGGATGCCCGGCGACGCGTCGAGCCTTCGTTCGCGGACGACGAGGTGGGCGGCCAGATCGGCCGCAGTCCATTCACCGCACAGCGTCGGCGCGTCGGGACCCACGTCGAGAAGGGTCTGAACAAGTTGGGAACGTTCGTCCTGGGCAAGGCTCACGCGCTCCAGGCTACGGCCAGACGGAACCAGCGGCATCCTGCCGCGGGATCCCATCCTTTGTCTGGGTAACCTCCCAACAGTGCCGGTATCGGAAATTCTCGTCATCCTGCTCGCCGGCCTCGGTGCCGGTGCCATCAACGCCGTCGTCGGTTCCGGAACGCTGATCACGTTTCCGACGCTGGTCGCGTTCGGGTATCCCCCGGTGGTCGCCACGATGTCCAACGCCATCGGATTGGTGGCGGGAAGCGTCTCGGGGACGTGGGGGTATCGCCGAGAACTGCGCGGACAGTGGCATCGACTGCGCTGGCAATTGCCCGCGTCTTTCCTCGGAGCGCTCGGTGGAGCATGGCTCCTGCTGCACCTACCGGAAAAAGTATTCGCCTCTGTGGTTCCGGTACTGCTCATCGGTGCGTTGATTCTCGTTGTCGCACAACCGAAAATCCAAGCCTGGGCCAAACGGCGATCGGAGGCGGCGGGCAAGGCGGCGAACCAGATCGGTCGCGGCCGAATGGCACTGGTCACCATCGGCACTCTGCTGGTCGGCGTCTACGGCGGCTATTTCACTGCAGCACAGGGAATTCTGCTCATCGGCGTTATGGGAGCCCTGCTCCCCGAGACGATGCAGCGGATGAATGCAGCCAAGAACTTGCTGTCGCTCGTGGTGAACATCGTTGCCGCAGTTGCTTTCACGATCTTTCGATTCGACGACATCAGTTGGCAGGCCGCCGGTCTGATCGCCGTCGGATCGCTGATCGGCGGTTCCGTCGGAGCCCGGTACGGCCGCCGGCTGTCGCCGGCGGCCCTACGCGGTGCCATCGTCGTCCTCGGCCTCATCGGCGTATGGCGACTGCTCGTCTGACCCCTAGGACTGCGTTCGCTCCCTAGGACTGCGTTTGCGGCTTGACCGCGATGATCGTCGGAACGATCATCGGCTTGCGCCGGTACTTGTCCGCTACCCACCGACCGACGACACGGCGCACGGCCTGCGCGATGCGGTGCGTATCGGACACGCCGTCGGACGCCAGACGCTGCAACTCCGACTCGACGAGTTGACCGGCTTCCTTGAGTGCGGCCGGATCGTCGGAGAAGCCGCGACCGGACACCTCGGGCGCGGTCACCGCACGGCCGGTGGCCGAATCGACGGCAACGCTGATCGCGATGAAGCCGCCCTCGCCCAGTACGAGACGATCCGACAGCGTCGAATCGCCGACGTCACCGACCGAGAGGCCGTCGACGTACACGTGACCGACCGGAACCTGCCCGACGATCTCGGCGAGCCCGTCGACCATGTCGACCACCACGCCGTCCTCGGCCAGCACCACACGGTCTTCGGGTACACCCGTCGCCTTGGCCAGCGCCGCATTGGCGCGCAGATGACGCCACTCGCCGTGCACCGGCATGGCATTGGTGGGCCGTACCGCGTTGTACAGGTACAGCAGCTCACCCGCCGAGGCGTGGCCCGAGACGTGAACCTTCGCGTTCTGCTGCGTCACGACGGTGGCACCACGCTTGGCGAGGCCGTTGACCACAGCGAACACCGAGTTCTCGTTGCCGGGGATGAGCGAGGACGCCAGCACCACGAGATCGTTGGCCTTGACGTTGATCTGACGGTGCTCGCCCCGAGCCATCCGGGACAGCGCCGACAGCGGCTCACCCTGCGAGCCGGTGGAGATGAGCACCAACCGATCGTCGGGAAGTGTTGCGGCAGTGTCGACATTGACCTCGAGGCCGTCGGGCACCCGCAGATAACCCAGATCCTGGGCGATCTGCATGTTGCGGACCATCGAGCGTCCGACGAACGCGACGCGACGGTTGTACCGCTCGGCGACGTCGATGACCTGCTGGATGCGGTGCACGTGACTGGCGAACGACGCGACGATGACGCGCTGCTTCGCCTTGCCGATGACGGTGTCGAGTACGCCGCCGATCTCACGTTCCGGGGTGACGAATCCGGGCACCTCGGCATTGGTGGAGTCGACCAGAAACAGGTCGACGCCCTCGTCGCCGAGCCGCGAGAAGCCGGCCAGGTCGGTCAGGCGCCCGTCGAGCGGCAGCTGATCGAGCTTGATGTCACCCGTGTGCAGCACCAGACCGGCATCGGTCCTGATGGCAATGGCAAGCGCATCGGGAATCGAGTGGTTCACCGCGAAGTACTCGCAGTCGAACGGGCCGTGCTGCGTGTGCTGACCCTCGATGACCTCGACGAGGTTCGGACGCAACCGATGCTCACGGCACTTGGCCGCGACGAGCGCGAGGGTGAACTTGGATCCGACGACGGGCAGGTCAGGGCGCAGACGAAGCAGGAACGGGACAGCTCCGATGTGGTCCTCGTGACCGTGCGTCAGAACTACTGCCTCGACGTCGGCCATGCGGTTCTCGATGTGCCGGAAATCGGGCAGGATCAGGTCGACACCCGGCTGCTGGTCCTCGGGAAAGAGCACGCCGCAGTCGATGATCAGCATCTTGCCCTGGTGCTCGAACACCGTCATGTTGCGACCGATTTCGCCGATGCCACCCAGCGCAACCACACGCAGGCCCTTGAACGGTGCCTTGGGCGGAGTTCCGAGGCGTTGCGTCGGATCGAACTCGCGGCGCGTGTCGGGACGCTGAGTGCGCGCCGAGTTCTGCACCATCGGCTTGCCCTGCCGGGCACCTGACGGCCGGCCCTGTGTGGGGGCCGGCCGCTCGGACGGCGGTCCGGCGTTTCGGGTTGCGCGTCCGCGCGATCGGTTAGGTCGTGTCATACAAGAACTCCTGCCGCCCGCAGCTCTGCTGCGAGCAATTCGATGTGATCGATGCTCGGTGGCACCTGGGGAAGTCGTGGTTCGCCGACATCGATTCCGATGAGGCGGAGGCCGGCCTTCGAGGCGCTGACGCCGCCGAGGCGTGCGACCGAGCGAATGACCGGAATGAGGCTGACGTTGATCGCCTGCGCCCGCGCGATGTCACCCATCATGAAGGCGGTGTGCAGTTCGCGGAGGCGAGCGGGAACGAGGTGGCCGATGACACTGACGAAGCCCGTCGCCCCGACCGAGAGCCAGGGAAGGTTCAGTGGATCGTCGCCGGAATAGAACTGCAGGCCTGTCGAGGCGATCAGTTCCGCGCCTGCGTTCAGATCTCCCTTGGCGTCCTTGACCGCGAGAATCCGGGGGTGCTCGGCGAGTCGGCGCAATGTCTCGGTCTCGATGGGCACGACGGAGCGGGGAGGGATGTCGTAGAGCATCACGGGCAGGTCGGTTGCGTTCGCGACCGCGGTGAAGTGGGCGTACAACCCGGCCTGAGGAGGCCGCGAGTAATACGGGGTGACGACGAGGAGACCGTGCGCACCCGCACGAGCGGCATCGCGGGCCAATTCGACACTGTGCGCTGTGTCGTTGCTCCCGGCTCCAGCGATGATGCGAGCTCGATGACCCACCGCGGCGATCACGGCGCGCAACAGCTCGAGCTTCTCGTTCTCGGTGGTGGTGGGCGATTCGCCCGTCGTGCCGGCCAGAACCAGTCCATCGTTGCCTTGCTCGACGAGGTGATGTGCCAGCCGAACGCCTGCGTCGATATCCAACTTACCGTCCGCCGTGAACGGGGTCACCATGGCGGTGAGCACCGTACCGAACACAGGCGCAACGGAAGGAGCGGCGTCACCGTAGGTCATGGCAGCAGATTACCCGGTGCTTTGCCCACTCTCGCGCAGCGGGACTCCCCGCTGACACCCAGGCGGGTGTACCCGGTTCCGACCCGATCCGAACCTTGCCGCTACACCTCGGTCACGAACGGGCTGCGGGCCACTTCCGTACCGTCCGGCAACGTCGAGATCTCGAAGTCACCGAACACGTCCGGAGCCACTGACACGAGCTTACGCAGACATTCGACGGCGACGCGGCGAATTTCGACGTCCGCATGCTCCGAGGCACGCATCGACACGAAATGACGCCATGCGCGGTAGTTTCCGCTCACCACCACGCGTGTCTCGGTCGCGTTCGGCAGTACCGATCTCGCTGCCTGCCGCGCCTGCTTGCCGCGCAGCGCGGCATTGGTGACCGACTCCAACTTGCCCTCCAGGGCACCGAGCAGCTCGGTGTACGCCGCGCGACTGGCTTCCGTCGCGGTCGCGAACAGTGCTTCGAGCTCGGGGTCCCCCTCGATCGCGGGCGGCAGAACGACATTGGCGTCGTGCTCGGGAACGAAACGCTGCGAGAGCTGCGAGTAGGAGAAGTGCCGGTGGCGAATGAGCTCGTGTGTGCACGACCGGGAGATACCGGTGATGTAGAAGCTCACGCTTGCGTGCTCGAGCACCGAGAGGTGCCCCACGTCGAGCAGATGGCGCAGGTACGACGCATTGGTGGCGGTCCGGGGATTGGGTTTGGACCAACTTTGGTAGCACGCACGTCCGGCGAACTCGACCAGAGCCTGTCCGCCGTCCGCGTCGGTGTCCCACGGGATGTCGGCCGGGGGGACGAATTCGGTCCGAGCAACGAGTTGCACTTTCAACGCGACCGTTCGGGGCACCGCTCTACGTTCGATTTCTGATGACACCGCACAACACTAAGTGCGGACCACCGCATTCGGCGACGCGTGACGTCATCACGGATCGAACGACGCCACTGTAGCGCCTTGACTGACGTCATCAATGACGTCACACTGGCGTCATGGAATTGGACAAGTACACCGAGTCGCTACGCACCGATCTTCTTGCGGCTGCCGCCCTGGGAGACGAACACACCCGGCAGACGGCGGAGGCACTCGGAAAGACCGCGGAGGCCTCGGCCAGATTGATGTTGCTCACCGCGCTGTCGGATTTCGCGGCCGAGGTGTCGAACGAGCTGGACGGTCACACCGTCACCGTCCGCCTCGACGGCCCCCGGGCGCACGCCGATGTACGACGCGACATCCCGATTGTGGACATGGGCGTAACCGACGCACCCGAAGCCGAGGACTACCCGACGATGGACGACGTCTCCGGCGAAGTACGACGAGTGACGCTTCGGCTGGTCGAACAGATCAAGGAACGCGCCGAGGATGCCGCCAACAACAGCGGTGTATCTCTCAATTCGTGGTTGTCGCAAGCGGTTCAGGGCGCTCTGCGTGATCAGATGCGCAAGGATCGCGGCTGGAACAACTGAGGGGCGCTACTTCTTCTCGCGCCACTCCCGCTCGAACGGGAGCCGCCAGGCGTGCGGCGCGATGAGTTGATGAATTGCGTTGGGGCCCCACGATCCCGGCGAGTACAGGCGCACCGGAGGTGGATCCGCCAGCAACGGCTCCGATACCTGCCACAGTCGTTCGATGCCCTCGGCAGTGGTGAAGAGTGTGTGGTCTCCGTACATGGCGTCGAGGATCAACCGCTCGTAGGCCTCGAGTACGTCGCCGGCGCGTTCGGTTTCGTGAATGGCGAACTGCATGCTGAGTTTGTCCAGGCGCATCCCTGGCCCGGGCCGCTTGCCGTAGAACGACAGCGAAACCTTGGATGCGTCCGCCAGGTCGAAGGTCAGATGATCCGGGCCTTGAGCGCCGACCCCGGACCCGGCAGGGAACATGCTCTTCGGTGGCTCGCGGAACGCTATCGAGATGATGCGTTGGCCTTCGGCGAGACGTTTCCCGCTACGGAGGTAGAACGGCACACCGGCCCAGCGCCAGTTGTCGATTTCGCATTTGAGTGCCACGAACGTGTCCGTGTCGGAATCGGGCGCTACGCCTTCCTCCGATCGATATCCCGTATACTGCCCTCTCACAACGTTTTTCGGGTCCAGCGGCACCATCGATCGGAAGACCTTGTTCTTCTCTTCACTGATCGCGCGGGGCTCGAGTGCCGTCGGCGGTTCCATCGCCATGAAGGCCAGGACCTGGAACAGATGGGTGACCACCATGTCCTTGTACGCGCCGGTGGACTCGTAGAACCCTGCTCGACCGTCGAGGGCGAGCTTCTCCGGTATGTCGATCTGCACGTGATCGATGAAGTTGCGGTTCCAGATCGGCTCGAACAACCCGTTGGCGAAACGAAACGCCAGGATGTTCTGCGCCGGTTCCTTCCCGAGAAAGTGGTCGATCCGAAAGATCTGGTCCTCGTCGAACGTTTCGTGCACCCGTGCATTCAAGGCGATCGCGCTCTCGAGGTCGGTGCCGAACGGCTTCTCCATGATGATCCGGGAACGCTTCACCAGATCTGCCGATGCGAGCGTATCGACCACTGCGAGTGCAGCTCTCGGTGGAACGGACAGGTAGTGCAGCCGTTTGGCGCTTCCTCCCAGTTCGATCTCGGCCTCGGCCACAGCCTCTCCCAGCGCCGCCGGTCCTGCCTTCTGCGACACGTAGGTCAGTCGCGAGGCAAAACGACTCCATTGCTCGTCGCCCACTTTGCGACTCGAGTGGGTGTTGATCGATTCGCGAGCGAGAGCGCGGAATTCGTCGGTCGACATCTCTTCGAGCGATGTGCCGACGACGCGGATGTTCGGTGCGAGCTCTGACAATGCCAGGTGCATCATTCCGGACAGGAGTTTTCGCTTGGCCAGGTCTCCTGTCGCCCCGAACAGCACGACGACCTGGGGTGGAAGTTCGGTGGCGGTATCTGTCCGGCGCGAAGTCACAGTGGAAATAGTGGCACCGATCCTGCCGACGTGCACTTCGGCAGAACGCGCACGTCGGCAGAATTCAGCGCAACGCTGCCACGAGGTCGCCGCGCTCCCCCACCACCACTCGTTCGAGTTCGAGCCAGTCTGCCATCTCGCGGAGAACGTCCCGCAGTCGTGGAGCAATGTCGCGGGCGTCGCGGTCCCCCTCGACGTAGGCCGCAATGACGTGCAGTTCGGATTGCGCTCGCACCGCTTTCAGGTCGACGCGTGCCACCAAGTGGCCGTCGAGCAAGAAGGGAAAAACGTAGTAGCCGTGAATCCGCTTGTGCTGCGGGGTGTAGATCTCGATGCGGTAGTGAAACCCGAAGATCCGCTCCACCCGAGGCCTGAAGAAGATCATCGGATCGAACGGGCACAACAGGGCGGCCGCGGTTGCGGTTCGGGGTGTTCTGGCGTCTCGATGCATGTAGGCCTGCGCATTCCACCCTCGGACCGACACCTGCTCGAGAACGCCGTCCTCGACCAGGTCGGCGATCGCGGCCTTGGACTGCTTCTGGGAGAGCCGATAGTAATCTCGCAGGTCCGGCTCGGTACCGATTCCCAGTGCGCAAGAGGACTTTTCGATCAGCGCCCGCACCGCATCGGACTCTTCGACGCGCCTGCGCAGCACGGAATCCGGGAGCACCCGTTCGCTGAGTTCGTACTGCCGCACGAACCCGGACCGCGCAGGCACGCTCACCACGCCGGCAGCGAAGAGTTGCTCGCAGACGACCTTGACATCGCTTCGATCCCACCAGGGACCTTTTCGCCCGGGCTTCTCGACGTCCAGATGCTTCTCTATCTCACCCGCGCTGGCCGCGCCGTGCTCTCCGATCACGGCGAGAACATCGTCCACCAACGTCGGTTCACGGTCGAGAATGCGGGCGGCTCCGCCCCATCGACCGTGTCGATACAACTCCATGCGCCACCGCATCAGCGGCCAGTCCTCCACCGGCAGCAACGCTGCCTCGTGCGCCCAGTACTCGACCAACCGCCTGGGGCGTCGGGTGGTGTCGGTCCACGCGGCGTCGTCGACGATCTTTCTGTCATAGGCGCCGACGCGGCTGAACACCGGCGCGTAATGCGCGCGCACCACCACCGACACCGAGTCGATCTGCAACAACCCGGTGGTGTCGATCGCGGCGTGTACTGCCGCTCGGCCGGCCGGGGCGCTCCTGCTACGACGCGAAGCCAGACCTTGGGCGGCCAAAGCAGTGCGTCGCGCCATTGCAGCGCTCATGTCTCGCATCGGGCCACCCTGTCACGACCCACCGACACGGTGGGTCAGGTGCTGAAGAGATTCTTCGCTTTGAGGATCAACTCGTACAGTCCGTAGGCGAACGGCACGGACACCCACAGCCATGCGATCACCATCGTTCCCTGCATTCGCGCGGTGGTCATGCCTTGGCTCCTGTCGAGGTCGTCGAATCGGCGGGCGCAGCCGAGTCGGATTCGTGGAATTTCGACGCCACCGGTTTGATGGCTTCGTTCGCCAGGAACCCGACGACCAACAATCCGATCATCACGTAGAAGGCCGGGAGGTACCGGCCGGTGGTTCCCGACTCTCCGGCGTCGGCGATGGCGTTGACGATCAATGGCCCGAGAACACCTGCTACCGACCATGCGGTGAGCAGTCGTCCGTGGATTGCGCCCACCTGGTACGTGCCGAACAGGTCCTTGAGGTAGGCCGGAACGGTTGCGAATCCCGCGCCGTAGAACGACAGGATCAGCAGTGCCGACACCATGAAGAGGATCTTGTTCGTATTGGTGAACAGTGCGATGTACAGGTAGAGCAACGCGCCGACGCCCAAGTACATCCGGTAGATGTTCTTGCGGCCCACCGCATCGGAGACCGACGACCAGACGAATCGTCCGATCATGTTCGTCAGCGAGAGGAAGGCAACGAACCCTGCAGCCGCAGCGGCGAGAGACTCGGGCGAGGTGGCGTCGGGAAAGAAGTCCTGATAGATACCCGAGCCTCGCTCGAGGATTCCGATACCGGCAGTGACGTTGAAACACAGCACAACCCACAACAACCAGAACTGCGGAGTCTTGACGGCGTTCGCGGCCGACACGTTGTGCGTGGAAATCATCGCCGACGACGCCGGCGGCGTCCATCCGGCCGGTGTCCATCCTTCGGCCGGCACTCGAATGAGAACGACCCCCAGCGCCATGAACACCGCGTACCCGACGCCGAGCGTCAGGAACGTCTTGGCTATCGAACCATCGGTGAAGCCGCCGAAGTTCACCATCAGTTGGCTGGTGAGGGGTGACGCGATGAGTGCACCGCCGCCGAAGCCCATGATGGCGATACCGGTGGCCATTCCCGGCCTGTCCGGGAACCACTTCATCAGCGTCGACACGGGCGAGATGTATCCGATTCCGAGGCCGATACCGCCGACGAACCCGTACCCGAATATCACCAGCCAGAACTGGCCGAGTGCCATGCCGAGTGCGGAAATGAGCAGTCCGGATACGAAGAAGACCAGCGAAACGGCCATCGCCCAGCGCGGACCGTTCTTCTCCACTCTGGTGCCGAAGATCGCGGCCGACAGGCCGAGCATCACGATGGCGAGCTGAAACGGTATGGCGGTGACGGTTCCGCTGAGTCCCAGGGCATCGGGCTGTGAGATGGCGTTCTTGAATACGCTCCACGCGTACGCAGACCCGATCGCGAGGTGGATCGACAGTGCTGCCGGCGGTATCAACCAGCGACTCCACTCGGGCGTAGCAACAATTCTGGAGCGGTCGAGAATGGGGAGGGTCATCGAAATCCCTTGGTATCGAGAGCGGTACAAATATCAACTATCCCTTGCAGTCAAACACGGGCACCGCCCTGCCTGCTCACAATCGGAGATAGTTTCTTCACCGAACTCACTACATCGAGCCGGGCATCCTCGGGGCCGCGTAATCTAGGGACAGTGGATATCGAACGGTGGCGTAGCAGATTGCCGGTGAAGCGAGCCTCGGACGGCGAGGTGATCGGGTGGACTGTCGCACACAGCTCGAGTGGATCGACTCCGCGCGACGAACACGACGAGGGATACCTGGTCGATGCCGTCAATCCGGTGGGAATCACTGTTGCCCAGGGTGTGTCGTTGGAGGACGCGATTGCCGCCCTGGAAGAACGCGGACTGGCATCACTGTCGTTGCCGCACTGGACGAAAGCCCCGCTGCCTCTGCAGCTCGAGACCGATCTCCTCACGCCGCAAGATGATTGGCAGTGGCGTCGGGTGTTGATGACGCAACTCGACGACAACCGAGTGTGGATCAGACCCGCGTACCCGAGTTGGCCGGAACGACTTCTGGAGATTCCGTTGTCGATCCCGGCCGACGACGTTCTGCGACCCCACTCCCCCGCCGATTCCGACTGAGTCAGTAGTTCTTCAGAACAGACCTCAGCGCATCTGCCAGCTGCGTCAACCCGGGTTCCTCCACGGGCAGATGACCGCACCCGTCGAGCATCACGATCTCGGTGTCTGCCCGGATGCGTTGTAGGAATCGGATACTGACCTGCGGCGGCGTCCATCGATCCTCGGCGGGATGGGTCAGCAGGACCGATGGGCCGTCGTACTCTTCGGGCCGGGTGTGCGCGTAACCGAAGAAGTCGGCGAGAAAGCCGACGGGAACCGCGACCCCTCCACCCTTGGGGTCTCCAGCGCACAGATTCGACAGTTCGGAGTTCAGACTCATGTTCGCCATGTCTGCCATCCACCTGACGGGAACACGAACCCGACCCGCCACCGATGACACCGCCCGCAGCAGCTGGGGTGCGGGTCCGCCGAGGATGTCGAAGCGGGCGGCAGCCCGACGGGCGACCGGATCGGCGGGGTCGAGCAGACATGTGGCGATCACTTTGTCCACCAACCCCGTTCGATGTGCAACCTCGTAGGCGAGCATGCCGCCCATGCTGGCACCGAACAGGATCAACGGGCGGTCGTCGATCGACTTCTCCGCGACGACGAGGTCGCAGAGAAGATCGAGCCAGTCTCCGTAGCGCACCGACGCTGGATCAGGGACGACAGTGTCTCCGTACAAGGGCAGGTCAGGACACATCACTTCGAATCCCTCACCGGCTGCAATCGCGGCGTACGGCCACAACAGACCCGAGTAGCCGCCCGCTCCGTGCAGAGCCAGCACTCGGACCTTCGATTCGGGCCTGACCGCGCGCGCCACATGAACAGACGTGTCGCGCCACGTCCAGTAGTCGACTCGGGACCGCCGGTGGACGCTCCCTGGTACGCCGTGGGTAGAAATCGGCCGTATCGGTCGAAATCCATGATCGGATCAGTAACCCTCAGTCGGACAGTACGGCCGAGACCGTGCCGCCCAGTTCGTAGCAGCGCTCGCGCGCCGCCTTTCCCCCGTCGGCGAGGTGCAAGGTGCCGAACACCTTCTCCAATCCCCAGCCCGACGCGATGGTCTCGACACCGCGTGCAGCACCCACGGTGTCGTTGTTGCCGTGAATCCATGCCCCATAGGGCTTTCCGGCGACGGCGTCCAGGCACGGGTAGTAGACGGTGTCGAAGAAGTGCTTGAGCGCCCCGCTCATGTAGCCGAAGTTCGCCGGTGTTCCGAAGAGGAAACCGTCGGCATCGAGCACGTCCGGGACTGTCGCGCCGAGAGCAGGCACACTACGCACGTCCACCCCGGTGATCTCGGGATCACGCGCACCGGCGAGAACGGCCTCGAGCAACTCGCGAGTGAGCGGGCTCGGGGTGTGATGAACGACCAGCAGAGTGCGCGGCATCGACCGTCAGCTCTCTGCGCGTTCCAGTGCCACCGCGCGTTTCATGGTCTCGCGAGCTCGCCCACGATCGCCCGCATAGTCGTATGCCCGCGCAAGCCGGTACGAGCTTCGCCAGTTGTCGGGATCCTTTTCCCACTCGGCCTTGATCTGCTGGAACAGCTCGTCGGCGGCATCGCGTTCGATTCGTCCCGACGGCATCCGAGGGAGGTCGTCGACGTCGAGTTCGAGGCCCTCCTCCCGCATACGTGATGCCAGCCGCTGATGGTCGAAGCCCGCTTTGAGCGTCGCCCACACGATCCACAACCCGACGATCGGCAGCAGGATGACCCCGATCCCCAGTGCGATACTGGCCACCCCGCCGTTCTGGATCAGCGTCACTCCGCGCTGGCCGAGCAGAAAGAAGTAGAAGCCGAGGATCAGCACCATCACCGCGATGATGGCGACAACCTTGGTCGCTTTGTTCACAGTCGATCAGCTCACAGATCCAGTAGCGGGTCGAGACCGACGGTCAGCCCGGGTCGGGCTGCGATCTCTCGCACTCCGAGGAGCACGCCCGGAGCGAACGACGTTCGGTCCAGCGAGTCGTGTCGGATGCTCAGCGTCTCGCCCTGTGTCCCCAGCAGAACCTCTTGATGCGCAACGAGTCCCGCGAGTCTGATGGAATGCACACGCACTCCGTCGACGTCTGCACCGCGTGCGCCGTCCAGTTCGGTCGTCGTCGCATCGGGGCTGGGCGCGGTGCCTGCGGCGGCGCGTGCTTCGGCGATCAGCGCAGCAGTGCGGTACGCCGTGCCCGACGGGGCGTCGGCCTTGTTGGGGTGATGCAGTTCGATCACCTCGACGGAATCGAAGAACCGAGCGGCCTGCTGAGCGAAGCGCATCGACAGCACCGCTCCGATGGCGAAGTTGGGGGCGATCAGCACTCCCGTCTCCGGGGATCCGGCCAGCCATTCACGGACTTGTTCGAGCCGCGGCTCGTCGAAACCGGTGGTACCGACAACGGCGTGGATGCCGTGCTCGATCAGGAACTGCAGGTTGTCCATCACCACATCGGGGTGGGTGAAATCCACGACCACCTGGGCACTGCTGTCGACCAGGTTCGCCAGCGGATCACCTTGGTCGACGGTTGCCACGAGCTCGAGGTCGTCGGCTGCCTCGACGGCTGCGCAAATAGCCTGCCCAACCTTGCCTCGCGATCCCAGTACCCCTACTCGAACAGGTGCTGTTGCACTCACGTCGTACCCACACTCGTTTCTTCGTCGTCTCGAGGCCCTACCGACCTCAGAGCCTACTTTCCCTGTGGTCCACACCGGCAGCTACGGTCGTCCGGTGACGTCCACTGTTCTGTTCGCCGACCGAGTCGATCTGGTCCGCGGGGGCCGATACCTGCTCAGCGATGCAACGATGAGGGTCGACGAGGGCGAGCACTGGGTGTTGCTCGGTGCCAACGGTGCCGGCAAGAGCACCCTGCTCAGCTTGCTGGGTGCCATCGTCCATCCCACCCACGGTGCCGTGCACGTTCTGGGTCATCGCCTCGGCCGGGTGGACATGCGGGAATTGCGCACGCACATCGGCCACGTCGATCCACGGCTGAGGATCGACGCTCCGCTGACGCTGTTCCAGGTGGTGCTGACCGGGCTGACCAACACTCCCGACCTGATCCCGAGGTGGTCGGCCACCGAGAACGAGATCGCCCGCGCTCACCGGCTGATCGAGTCCCTCGGTGTCGCCCATCGCACCGAGGCGTCATGGCACACGCTCTCGCAGGGAGAACGTGGCCGAGCGCTCATTGCGCGAGCCCTGCTCCCCGACCCTGCCGTGTTGCTGCTCGACGAACCCGCCACCGGACTCGATCTCGCTGCCCGCGAACAACTCCTGAGTGCGCTCGATTCGCTGCGGGCCGAACACCCGAACCTGGCGAGCATCCTGGTGACGCACCACCTCGAGGAAATTCCGGTCTCGACCACGCACGCGCTCTTGGTCCGCAACGGAAAAGTACAGGCGCAAGGGTCTGTCGACACTGTGCTGACCACCGAGAACATCAGTGTCTGTTTCGATCATCCCATCGAGATCTCGAAGCAACGTGGCCGTTGGGTGGCCACAGCCTCGCAGAGCTGATGCTCAGTCGAAGACGATGACCTGACGGATCGCATTTCCGTCGGCCAATTCGTCCATGCCGCGGTTGATCTCGTCCAACGTGATACGCGAGGAGATCAGCTTCTCGACGGGAAGCCGACCCTCGCGCCACATCTGGGCGTACGTGGGGATATCGCGCGCCGGGACGGCCGAGCCCAGGTAGCTGCCGATGATCGTGCGCGCTTCCGCCACCAGGCCCAAGGGCGAGATGGACGACCGTGCGTCGGGTGCGGGAAGTCCGACGGTGATGGTCTTTCCCCCGGGAGCGGTTGCTGCGACCGCAGTCTCGAAGGCGCGGGCATTGCCTGCGGCCTCGATCACGATGTCGGCCTTGATGCCCTTCTCTGCAAGCTCGGCGGGTGAGTAGACCTGTGTCGCACCGAGATCGGTCGCGGTGGACAGCTTGTCCGGGACGCCGTCGACACCGATCACCTCACCGGCACCCACCGATACGGCCGTCAGAACGGCTGCCATGCCGACTCCGCCGAGGCCGACCACCATCACCGACTGCCCGGGCTTCGGAGTTCCGGCGTTGAGCACCGCGCCGCCGCCCGTCAGCACCGCACAACCGAGGACTGCGGCGATATCGGCCGGGATGTCTTCCTCGACCGGAACCACGGACTTTCGACTCACCACGGCGTGGGTGGCGAATCCGGAGACTCCGAGGTGATGCTTGACCTCTTCCCCGTCACGGTGCAATTTGATGCCGCCGCCGAGCAATGTCCCGGCATTGTTCGACGCACTGCCGGTGATGCATGGCATCTGGCCGTCGGTGGCGCACCCGGCGCAGTCACCACAGCGCGGCAGGAAGGTCATCACCACACGGGTCCCGACTGCGATGTCGTCGACGCCCGCGCCCACTTCCTCGACGCGGCCCGCGGCCTCGTGGCCGAGCAGCATCGGGACCGGACGAACGCGATTGCCGTCGACCACCGACAGGTCCGAGTGACACAGCCCCGCGGCTTCGATTCTGATCAGCAGTTCACCGTCACCCGGCGAGCCGAGCTCGAGATCGGAGATCGTGATGGGATGCGAGTCCGCGAAGGGACGAGATCGGCCGATTTCTTCGAGTACTGCGCCGCGAATCTTCATCCCGCCAGACTATGCGGCTGCGCCGCATGTGCGCGGAACTTCGTAGTGGGCTACGAGTTTCCGTGCACATGGGCCGCAGGCCCTCACAGCGGCAGACGCGGCCTGAGCAGGTGCGCAACCAGCGCAGTCCACCCCGTTTGGTGGGTGGCACCGAGTCCCTCGCCGGTGTCCCCGTCGAAGTACTCGTTGAAGCTGGGGTGCTCGCTCCACAGCGGGTCGGCACTGGACTCGATGCGATTGCCGTCGGCAGGCCTCTTGCCGTCCACCGGCCGGAACAGGCCGGCGAGACCGTTGTCGATCAGATCCGCCGCGTCGGTGAGGGTGCGATGGTTGCCCGAGCCGGTGGGGATCTCGATGGTGAACGAGTCGCCGTAATACCGGCCGTAGGCGCGCAACTTGTCGGCCAGCAGCACGTTGACGGGGAACCACACCGGACCCCGCCAATTGGAATTGCCGCCGAACATTCCGGTGCGAGACTCCCCCGGTTCGTACTCGATGGACAGGCTGCGGCCGTCGACGTCGAACGTGACCGGTTCGCGGTACGAGGCCGAGAGCGATCGAATTCCGAACTGCGACAGAAACTCTTCGGAATCGAACATGCGCGCGAGTATGCGCTTCAGCCGCTCGGGCTGGACGAGCGTGAGCAACATTCGCACCTCACCGCCCTCACGCCGCGCCAGCAGCGGACTGACCATCTCGGGTCGCCGACGCTGGATCCACCGAAGGCGGGCGGTCAGATCGGGGCATTCTTCCTCGACCCACGGCGGAATCTCGGTGGCACCGAGGATGGGCAGCAGCCCGACCATGGACCGGACGCGCATCGGCACCGCGTCGCCCTCGGGCTGGACGAGGACGTCGTAGAAGAACCCGTCCTCCTCGTGCCACAACGAAATATGCTGCGAACCGAACGAATTGACCGCTTTCGCAATCGAGAGGAAGTGCGAGAAGAACTTGGTTGCGACGTCGTCCCAGGCGCTGTCGTGCCGCGCGAGCTCCAAGGCGATCTTGAACATCTGCTGGCAGTAGAACGCCATCCAACTCGTCGCGTCGGACTGCTCGAGTCGGAACCCCGGGGGCAGCGGTGCGGATCGGTTGAACAATCCGATGTTGTCCATTCCGAGGAATCCACCCTCGAAGATGTTCGACCCCTCGGAGTCCTTGCGGTTGACCCACCAGGCGAAGTTGAGCAGCAGCTTGGTGAACACCCGAACCAGAAATTCGCGGTCGCGGTAACCGTCGATGCGGTAGACGTGCCACGCAGCCCACGCATGCACGGGTGGATTGACGTCGCCGAACTCCCATTCGTACGCGGGCAGTTGACCGTTGGGGTGCATGGCCCATTCTCGGCACATCAGAACCAACTGTTCCTTGGCGAAATCGGCGTCCACGTGCGCCAGCGGAATCGCATGAAAGGCCAAGTCCCAGGCCGCGAACCAGGGGTACTCCCACTCGTCGGGCATCGAAATCACATCGGCCAACGCGAGATGCCGCCAGTGCGCATTACGACCGCCCGGGTCCTGCCTCGATCCCGGGGCCGGTGCCCCCACCTTGTCGCCTTCGATCCACTCTTCGACGTCGTACCGGTAGAGCTGCTTCGTCCACAGCAGTCCGGCGTAGGCGCGCCGGGCCACGTGCCGATCGGTGTCGGTGAGCTCGGCACCGATCACTGCGCCGTAGAACTCGTCCGCCTCCACTCGGCGATCGATGTTGACCGCGTCGAATCCGGTCCCGAACGTCTGCTCGTCCGGCCGGTTGGGCGACAGGCGCAGTTTCACCGATTCCGTTGCACCGGGAGCGATGTCGTCGAACCGATACCAGAATGCAGCCTTCGTTCCGGTCTGCTCGGGGTTGACGGCATCGACGTCGCCGTCGACGACTCGCCGTCCGATCCCATCCTTGGGATAGGCCGACAGGTTCTCCTGGCCCCACAGCGCCTCGGCGTTGGTTTCGTTGTCGCAGAACAGAACTGCAGGCGTGCCCTCGGCGCTGAGGTAATACCGCCCCAGAAACCCGTGGTCGACGGCGATGGCCTCGAGGCCGCCGGCCAGCAGGTCCGGTGGGGTCAGCCGATCCAGGACACCGCCGCGGTCGTCGCGTCCCCAGGACCACGTGTTGCGCAACCACAGGTGCGGCAGGAGATCGACCGACGCCGACTCGGGGCCGTTGTTGGTGATGGAAATGGTGATGCAGATGTCGTCGGGTGAGGCCTTCGCATACGTGACCTGGACGTCGAAGAATCTGTTCTCGTCGAGAATGCCGGTGTCGGCCAACTCGTACTCGCGGTCGTCACGGCCGCGTCGGGCATTCTCTTCCCTCAGTTGGGCATAGGGATATTCCGCGTGCGGATAGCGGTAGAGCCACTGCATCCAGCTGTGCGTCGGTGTTCCGTCGACCGCCCAGAAGTACTCTTTGACGTCCTCGCCGTGATTGCCCTCCTCGTTGGCCAGACCGAACAACCGTTCCTTGAGGATCGGGTCCTTGCGATTCCACAGCGCGAACGAAAAATTGAGGAACCCGAAGCGATCGCAGATTCCGCCGATGCCGTCCTCACCCCAGCGGTAGGCCCGCTTGTGCGCCTGATCGAACGGGAACGACGACCAGGCGTTTCCGTCCTCCGAGTAGTCCTCGCGCACCGTGCCCCACTGCCGTCCTGCCAGGTACGGCCCCCACTGACGCCACGGGCCGCTGACGCCGGGTGATTCCGCCAACCGACAGTGCTCGACGGTGGACGGGGTAGGAACGCTCACGGGATTGGTGGTCACGGCACACAGTCTGGTGGTTGGCGGTCAGCGATGCACGCCGACATTGGCAGCCAGGTAACCGACTCGGCGTTGCACCGCGGCGATCTCTCGGACTCCGTCGGTGAGCAGACTGCGCTCCAGGGGCGACAGGTCGGCCATGACCAGCACGTCACCAGGCCGGTGGCCGGCGGTGATCTGGTCGATCTGATGCGCCAGCCGTAAGCGTTGAAGCAGGGCGAACACTTCGGTGAGCACCGATACATCGTCGTCGGAGAGCATTCCGTTGCCCGACGCTGCCGCGAGTCGTGCCGGGGTCGAGGCGGAGGCCATGCCGACCGAGAGCCCGCCCCAGCGAGCGAGGTTGACGATGGGTGTCAGAGCGTGAGCCTTGAGGTCGAACGTGCCGCCGCGCCGAGCCAGCACGTCGCGGAGCGATCGCAGCCGCGCGCGACCGGCGAGCGCATCGCGCAGTTGCAACCGCAGAGCATCGGGGTGATCGACCAGAAGTCGGCGGTAGGCCTCGGGCACGGTGTGCAGTGTCCTCGGGCCCCACACCACTCTTCCGTCGATCATCAGTGAGGACATGATCAGGCCGGAGTCTTCTGCCGGATTGCCACGGTCACCGAAGGGGTTGCTGAGCCAGTGAGCTGCGGCCCTTTCCCACTGCCCGGCCGAGCGTGCGAATCGGGGCGAACTCGCGACCGCGCCGTTGGTGTCCGACGGCAGTCCGGCACCGTCCAGGCTCACGTGCACGCGGGCGGCCAAGTCCATCAGCGCCTCGTCGCGGGTTCGCGGCACCGCGTTCGATGTCCCCCGCGTGCCGGGGTCCGCGGTGGTGTCGGACCAGGTCAATGCACTGTCGACGTCCGAGGACGGCATGGCTTCCCGACGCGCCACACTGCCGAGGGTGATCCAGGCGAACCGGTCGCGCGGCACTTCCGGCCGCGCCGACCATTCGATCTCGACGGCACGGCGGACGAGGCTGTCGACCACGACGGACAGGATCGCGCTGACCGCCATGGCGTCGGTGCCGCCTCGGAACAGATCCACCACCAAGCGCGGGACGAGCTTTCCTGCGTCGGCGAGTTCGGCGGTGGTCGCTGCGGACGTCACTGCCCGGCGGACCACGAAGCTACGCCGGGTGGACGCAGCATGCAGATCGGAATCCTCGACGACACCGAGAACCTCGCCCCGATCGGACAGCACGGGCATGTGCCGCAGCCCCAGCTCGAGCATGTCCATCAGGACGGTGCCGGCAAGTCGGTCCGCCGTGACGGTCTCGGCGGGCGACGTCATCACCTTCTCGATGGGAGTATCGACGCCGATCCCGGCGGCCACCACGCGAACTCGGAGGTCTCGGTCGGTGAAGATGCCGTGGCGCGACCCTCGCAGCGGAATAAGGACATACGAGCTGCCCTGCTCGGTCATGTGCCGGACGGCATCTCGAACAGTGGTACCGGCGGAGGTGAACACCGCAGGCGCAGAGACCAATTCACCGACGGTCCGGTTGGCGCTGCCCTCCACCGGTCCCCCACGGTATGCAGAAGAGGAGTTGACGGCATCGGCCAGGAACGCCAGACCGGTGGGCGTTGCGAACAACGGCCGAACCAGCGCACCGGGCAACTGCAGAACGACACTCGGTTCGGTAGCGCGCGCACAGAATTCGACGGTGCCACCCGAGAGCAGCGCCGAGAATCCGAATACCCCGCCGGGACCTACCGTGTCGATGGGAACGTCGGTGCGCGAGGTGTCGTCCGGGTGCGTGATCACCACACGCCCGGTACGCACCACCCACACGGTGTCGGCATCGGCCGAGGCATCCATCGGTGAGCGGTCCACAACCCATGCACCACTGCCGTACTCGCGTTCGACGGCTGCTGCGGCCATCTCGGCCAGCACAGCCGGCGGCGCGCCCTGGAACGGTGGATACCTGCCGAGAAAGTCGGCCAGCGCCGATCTATCCTCCACGGATCAGGTCGGCGCACTTCTCCGCCATCGTCATCACCGTGATGTTGGGATTGACGTAGGGCAGCTTCGGCATCGCCGACGCGTCGACGACGCGAAGACGCGAAATTCCCTTGACGCGAAGCTCCGGATCGAGAACGGCCATGGCGTCGTCCACCGATCCCATCCGAGCAGTTCCGGCCGGGTGATAGACCGTGTTGTGCGTCTTGTGCACGTAGTCGAGCAGGTCCTCGTCGGTCACGGCCTCGGGCCCGGGGGCGAGTTCACGTTCGATCCATTCCGACAGTGGACCGTCTGCGGCAATAGAACGGGCCAGCTTCAGACCGGCAAGCATCACCGCGTCGTCGTGGCCGTCCGGGTCGGTGAAGTAGCGCGGATCCACCTTGGCCCGATCACGAAAGTCTCTGCTGCGCAATCGAACAGTGCCACGCGAGCGCCCCTGGGTCACGTTGGGCGTCAGACAGAAGCCGTTGTCGGTGGTCGGATAGCCCCAGCGAAGGGTGTTCATGTCGAACGGAACACTGCCGTAATGCATCATGACGTCGGGATAGTTCAGCGACGAGTCGGTCTGCGCGAACACCCCGATTTCCCACCACTGCGAGGAGGTGGTGACCATCGGCTTGCTCGCCTCCCAGAACACCAGTCCTTCGACGTGGTCGTCGAGGTTCTCGCCCACTCCGGGTGAATCGACCCGAACGGTGATTCCCATCTCCTGCAGCTGTGCCGCCGGTCCGATTCCGGAGAGCATCAACAACTTCGGAGTGTCGATGGCCCCGGCGGTGACGATCACCTCGCGACGTGCCGAGACGGTGTCGTAACCGGTCAGATCGGGGCGTTGGTACCGCACACCCGTCGCGGTCAGAGACTCGTCGATCAGAATCTCGCTGATCCAGCAGTCGGTGCGCACCTCGAGGTTGGGCCGCGATCCGATGATCGGGTGCAGGTACGCATGCGAGGTCGACATCCGCGAGCCGTCCTCACCCGCATTGATCTGAAACCAACCCGCACCGTTGAGTACGGGCGTACCGCGGTTGAATGCGACTGTGGGAAGGCCTATTCCGGCGGCCGACTCGAGCACCGCTGCACCACACGGATCGTTCGGTGGCACGTCGCGTATCCGCACGGGCCCGTCGTGGCCGCGGCCGGTGTCGTTGTTCTCCACGCGCGCAACAAAAGGAAGGATGTCCGACGCGCCCCAGCCCGTCGCGCCGGCCGCAGCCCAATCGTCGAGGGTCTCCGCAGGCGGGTGAAAGGCGATGCAGGAGTTGTGCGAGGAGCAGCCACCGAGCACTTTTGCTCGCGCATGCCGCATGAAGCTGTTGCCGCGCTCCTGCGGTTCGACGGGATAGTCCCAGTCGTAGCCGGAGTCGAGCAGATGCATCCACTCCGCCAGTTCGAGAATTGCCTTGTCGCCGACGTCGGTCGGACCTGCTTCGACGAGGCAGACACTGACGGAGGGGTCCTCGCTCAGCCGCGCAGCGAGGACACACCCCGCCGTCCCGCCACCTGCGACGACGTAATCGAACTGGGTGTCTGTCACTGCACGCTCCTTCTAGTTGCCCGTGGAGGCATGTGATTTCAGAGTGCCGATGTGCTTGCGCCCCTTGATTGCGTACCACAGCAGCCCGACGCCCAGGATGCCGCCGATGTAGACGAACGCACCGAACGTGTTGTACCAGGGGGTTCCGTACACGGCCTCGCGCGGCCACGCGAGGTTGATCGCCATTCCTGCGCCCCACACCACTGCCGCGATGTTGACCGGCAGGCCCCACCTGCCCATCGTGAAGTACCCGCCGGGCTTCAGATCTGCCGGCGGCCACTCACCCTTCACTCGTTTGACCAGCAACGGCCCGGTGACCATCAGATACGCGAGGTAGATCATGATGATCGCGATCGAGGTGAGGACCGTGAAGATCTGCGGCTGACCGATGTTGACGACGAGAATGACGATGGCCAGCACGCCGATGGTCACCGCGGGTACCACCGGAGTCTGAGTCTTCGGATTCACCCTGGCCAGGCTCTCACCGAAGGGCAGCGCATTGTCTCGCGCCATGGCGAACGTGAGTCGGATGGCCGCGGTGTGCACGGCCAACGAGCACACGAAGACCGCGATGACGATGCAGATCAGGAAGACGGTGCCCAGCGGGCCCCACATCACCGATTCGACGATGGACTGCAGGCTGCCGTCGGGGCTGCCGAGGGAAGGATCGTTCAGGTCCGGCGCGGCCATGACCGCGAACACCAGGATGGCTCCGCCGATGACGAACGAGGCGAGGATGGCGCGCAAGATCGCTTTGGGCGCGGTCCGCCGAGGTTCGACGGTTTCCTCGCCGAGCGAGCTCGCGGTGTCGAATCCGTACATCACGTAACCCGACGCCAACGAGGCGACCAGGAAGGCACCGAGGTAACCGCCGCTCTCGCCGGCACCGTAGCCGTTGGTGGAGAAGAACACCTCGGGCCCCCGAGTGATGTTGGCCGCGAGCAGGATAGCGATGAGGACGGCCGCAATGAGTTCGATGAACACACCTGCACTGTTGATCATTGCCATCAGCCGAACGCCGAGCGCGTTGATCGTGGTGGTGATGGCGATCAGAATCGCACCGAGCAACACTGCGTTGGCCGCGAAGTCGGTGTCGCCCGAGCCGTCACCGATGATCTGGAACCCGCTCCAGATCCGTGGCAGATTCAGCTGCAGAGCGAGGGCAACGGCGGCCAGTGTCACGATCGATGCCGTGAGCATCAACCAGCCCGCCGACCAACCGACGATCCTGCGGCCCAACAGCTTCGCCCAGTTGTACACCGATCCCGCCACCGGATACTTCGCAGCCAACTCCATGAAGCACAGTGCTACGCAGAGTTGGCCCACGAAGACTGCAGGCCATGACCACAGGTACGCCGGACCGGCGGTGCCGAAACCGAAGTAGAACAGCTGGAACGTGCCGGTGAGGATCGAGATGTAGCTGACGCCGGCGGCGAAGCTGGCGAATTTCCCGAGACTGCGGTCGAGCGATTCCTTGTACCCGAAATCGTCCATTCCGCTCGAGCTGTCGTTCAGTAATGCCATGTTCCTGGCCTTTCCCATCGTGCACTATCGGGTACCGAACCACCCCGCCGCTGTAGGTGAGGTGTTGTGCCAAATATGCTTCGCTTCTTGATATTCGGACATACCGGACGGACCGAGTTCACGGCCGTTTCCGGACTGTTTGAAGCCGCCCCATTCCGCGCCCGCCGTGTAGACACCGAAATCGTTGAGCCACACCGTTCCATGACGTAGCCCACGCACCATTCTTTCGCCTCGCGCGGCGTCGGACGTCCGAACTCCCGCAGCGAGACCGTAATTCGTATCGTTGCCCAGCAGCAGCGCTTCGGCCTCGGTGTCGAAGCGCTCCACAGTGAGTATGGGCCCGAATGTCTCCTCCTGCACGATATTCATGGACCGATCGCAATGATCGAAAATCGTGGGCAGAAAATAGCTACCCTTCTCCAGAGCGGGATCGTCCGGTTTCGTTCCACCGATCACCAGCGTTGCACCCTCTTCGATGCCACCCGCGACGAAGCCTTCGATCTTCTCGCGTTGCGCCTGCGACACGAGCGGTCCGGTCTCGCTGGCCGGGTCCATACCCGGACCCATCACGATGGTCTTCGCGCGCTCTGCCACGGCGGCCACGAAACGGTCGGCCACCGATCCCTCGACGATCAGTCGTGTTCCGGCCGAACACACCTGACCGGAATGCAGAAACACTCCGGTCAGCACGTTGTCGACCGAGTCGGCGAACGACTGATCGTCGGCCACCGCGTCGGCGAACACGATATGTGGATTCTTACCGCCGAGTTCGACGGCTACCTTGGTGACGTTCTCGGCGGCAGCGGCCAGGATATGTCTGCCTGTCGCCAGCCCACCGGTGAAGGAAATGAAGTCGACGTCACGGTTTCGGGTGAGCGCATCTCCGAGAACCGCGCCGCTCCCCTGCAGCAGATTGACCACACCCGCAGGTACACCTGCTTCCTCGACCAGCTTGGTGAATGCGATGGTGCTCAATGGGGTCACTTCGCTCGGTTTGAGTACCATCGTGCAACCGGCCGCAAGCGCCGGCGCGATCTTCCACGAGATCTGCAGCAGCGGATAGTTCCACGGTGCGATCATGACGCACACACCGATCGGCTCGTGTACCACGCGGCTGAGAATTTCGGGCCGGTCGACATCGATCAGTCGATCCGCCTGCACCACAGCGAGATCGGCATAGAAGCGGAACACCGACGTGACGTCGTCGATGTCGATCTCACTCTCGCCGAACGTCTTTCCGGTATCGAGGGTCTCGATGTGCGCCAACTTCGCCTTGTCCCGCTGGAGCAAGTCTGCGATGCGATTGAGCAGATCACTGCGCTCACCCACCGTCACCGAGCGCCACGGCCCGTCGTCGAACGCGGACCGCGCCGCTGCCACCGCGCGCAAAGCGTCGTCGGGCGTGGCCTCGTCCACGACGGCTACCGTGCTGCCGTTGGACGGATCGACGATGTCGCGGGTCCCACCGTCACCGGACCCCAGCCACTGCCCGTCGACGAACAACGAGGGGCGCAATGCGGTCGGATCGAATCCTGCGTCGGAGTCGGTCACTCGACACCTTCTTCCGTGTGTGGGCCTGATCGTGTGTCTACGGTATGCCCTCAGCGGCCGGTGACTCCATCGATCTGCTCGCGGATGATGTCCGCATGCCCGTTGTGCCGCGCATATTCGCCGATCATGTGCACGTAGACCATCCTCAGTGACATCGGTCCGCCTCGAAAGTCGACCGGATCCTCGAACGAGTGTCGGGCAGCGACCACGTCCGAGGCCGCACACTCGGCAGCGAATCGCGCGAAGTCCGACTCGGCACCCGATGCCGCCGCTCCCAGGAAGTCGGAGTCCTTACCCAACGCGGCGTCGTACATCGGGTCGAACGACATCGAAGCCAGTCGCTCTCGAAACCAGATGCGTTCGACCTTCGCGAGGTGACGGACGAGTCCGAGAAGGGAGACCGTCGAGTGCGAGAAAGGACGGCGCGCAAGCTGTTCGGCATCGGCACCGGCACAGATGTTCAGCAACGTGGCTCGATGCCAGCGCAGCACTCCCTCGAGCATCGGTCTGTCGTCACCGACGAGTGGACCGTCGACCGGTTCCGGTGTGGGCACTGTCCATGTCTTTCGCCGTTCGGTCATGCACCGATTGTCGAACATGCAACTGCACTGTGCAGCGCAGCGCATTACGGTGGGATTCATGACTATCGAAGATGTGGGCGGCAGACGAACGGTGACGGCGGACGAGCTACTTCTCCTGGTGGGTGATCATCTGCTCATCGAAGAGGGTGTCGCGACCGGATTCATCGAAAGCGCGGGCCAGGTAGCCGAGAGCGTCGCGGTGACAGTGACCGATGGCGTCGACGGAACCACCACGACCGAGCGAGTCTTTCTTCCCGACGCCGAGGTGACCATCGAACCGGCCGACCGCGGACGCGCCCCCGTCACTCTGTGACTTCTCTGCCGGGCAGACGAATACCTGCTCAGAAGTACATTCGTGTAACTCGAACAACTCTGCTCACACCAGTCACACTGGCACCGAATTGAGCTAGGGTGGCGGAGACCCGTCACCACTCGAAAAGGACGTCAGTAGTGCGACAAGGCCGAGTACGACCGACCGTTCGCGTTGCGGTGGTGTCCTGTGCCGCCGCGCTCGCTGTCGGTTTCGGCTCGATCACCGCGGTTGCCGAGCCCGACGCGTCGGCCCCCGCAACCGTCGCCGAGGCAGTCCGTTCGGCCGACGCGCAGCAGTACAACGATGCACAGAACGCTCTGGTCAAAGGCCGATACGATGCCGGTTTCGCCGCGCTGGATGCCGTTGCGGCCGCGGCACCGAACGATGCCAATGTGGCAGCGCTGCAGACGTTCTATGCCAACGCAACCGATGATGCCGCCGCGCGTGCACAGCACTCGGCCCGCCTACGCACCCTGTCCCCTACGCTCGCCGACGCCGTCGATCGAGCCATCGCCGTCATCGACGACGCCGCGACCCGGACGATCGACTTCGCGCCGACGACCGACGGACCGCGGACCGCGATCGTGGTGCTCGGTCTCGGCCTGAACAGCGACGGCAGTATGGCCCCGGAGTTGGTCGAGCGGCTGCGCTCCGCCGTCGCAGTGGCAGAGCGTTCCCCCGAATCCCCCATCATCGTCACCGGCGGGAATCCGCAGAGCGGCATCACCGAGGCCGAAGCGATGAAGAAGTGGCTGATCGACAACGAGATCGCGGACGACCGCATTCATACCGAGGCCACCGCGAATTCGACGGTACAGAACGCGCAGCGCGCCACCTCGCTGGCCGCAGAGATAGGTGCTGAGAATCTGTTGCTCGCAACAACTCCCAGCCACCTTCGGCGAGCGATCTCCGATTTCGAGATCGCCGGTGCCGACGTGATCGGTGCTGCGACATCCACTCCCGACGATCTCCCGGATCTGCCTGCCCTCGCTCCGACGGCACGGTTGGGCATGACCGTCGACGCCACCAAGATCCTCGGGATACCGCGCACCTACTGACGCGTCCACCCTCGTAGCACCGACTCCGTCCCGGCGTCGAACATCGCCCGGCGAATCTCGTCGTCGGGGTTCGTCGGCATCGCCAACTCCAGCGACACCAACCCGTGCACGATCGCCCAGAACGAATGGCTGATCAAGTCGACCGATGCGCCGCTCATGGTGCCGGCCTCGACGGCGCGCGCTACCGCGGCCCGAAGCGGGTCCATCGCTGCGGCGGCGAGTTGCGCCTCTTCGGATACATCGACCGAACCGAGTACGCCGCCGAACATCACCGCGTACAGATGCGGGTTGTGCAGAGCCCAGTGCCGGTAGGCAACGGCAAGTTCGCGTAGATCGACCTCGGGGTCGCCGGTGACGGGAACGCTGCGCTGCGCGTCACCGAAACTCGAGAACGACGCAGCGAACAGGGCGACCAGCAACTCGGCGCGACCACCGAACAGCGAATAGATGGCCGTGGTCGAGGTGCCCTCCGCGGCCGCCAGCTTACGGAGAGACAGCGAGTCGACGCCGTGTTGGGCAACGCTTTCCGCCGCGGCCCCGAGTAGCCGGGTGCGTAGTTCGGCATCGTGAATTCTGGGTCTCGCCACTTGCAAAACTTACCACAACGGTGTTTTATAACGGTGTCACAGTAAGTTCACCTGCCCCGAACAGACAGGAACACGTCATGCAAACCATCATCGACGGCCGCCGCACGGTCGACGCCGACCGCGACACCGTCACGGTCTTCCTCATCGGAATGCGCATCAACAATCCCCTTGCCGTTCGCTCCTGGCTTCCCGCGGTGCGCGCGATGCCGCGGATGCTCAGCCATCTGGAGCAGGATCCCGCCTCAGGACTGCTCGGCTACCACTCATGGTTGGGTCGCACCACCATGCTGGTCAGCTACTGGCGCAACGCGGAAGACCTGACGCGATTCGCCGCCGATCCCGACGCACCACATGCACCCGCCTGGCGCGCCTTCAACCGATCGGTCGCCGCGACCGGGCACGTCGGCGTATGGCACGAAACCTACACGGCGACAGCACAGAACAGTGAAGCGATCTACGTCAACATGCCGTCGTTCGGCCTCGCTGGAGCCATCGGTGGAATCCCGATCGGCACAGGCTCACACACCTGGAAGCAGCGAATGAAATCTGCGAAGTAGGCCCGTACGAGCTAGAGGAAGTTCCCCGCTCGCGTGGCGATATCGAGAACGGGCTGAGGAAAGACTCCCAGTGCCACGGTGACGACCACCGAAACCCCGATCGCGCACGACACCGATGCGGTGGGCCGCACCATCGTGACGGTCCGGTCCGTGGGATCGGTGAAGAACATCAGCACTATCACTCTCACGTAGAAGAACGCCGCGATCGCGCTGCACACCACACCGACCACGACCAATGCTGCTCCCCCGGCACCCGAGGCCGCGCTGAACACCGCAAACTTGCCGATGAAGCCGCTGGTGAGCGGGATACCGGCGAACGAGAGCAAGAACAATCCGAACACTGCGGCAACGAGCGGTGAGCGTCGACCGACACCGGCCCACCGCTCCAGGTCGCCCACCTCACCACGTTCGTCTCGGGCCAGACCGATGACGGCGAATCCACCCAACGTGCTGAAGGCGTAAGCAAGCAGGTAGAACATCGTGGCCGAGGCACCCGAATCACCCACATCACCTGAATTACCCAGCGCGGTCACTCCGGTGAGGATGAACCCGGTGTGCGCCACGGACGAGTAGGCCAGCATGCGTTTGACGTCGGTCTGCGTCACCGCGACAACCGAACCGAGCACCATCGTCGCGATGGCTACCACCCACAGCATCGGCCGCCAACTCGACTCGAGACCGGGCAGTGCCATTCCGAAGATTCGCAGAATCGCACCGAACGCCGCGACCTTGGTCACCGTGGCCATCAGTGCGGTCACCGGCGTGGGGGCACCCTGGTAGACATCTGGAATCCACGAATGAAAGGGCACCGCACCGACTTTGAACAACAAACCCACAGCCAGCAGTGCGGTTCCGATCAGCGCGAGCGATCTTCCCTGACCGTCTGCGGCGATGGCGTCGGCAATGCCGTCCAATCCGACGGTACCGGCATAGCCGTACAGGAACGCGACTCCGAACAGGAAGAACGCGGACGAGAATGCGCCGAGGAGAAAGTATTTCAGCGCCGCCTCCTGGGAGAGTAGCCGCCGTCGCCGGGCCAGACCACACAGGAGATACAGCGGCAGAGACAGTACCTCCAGCGCGACGAACATCGTCAGCAGATCGGTGGACGCCGGAAACAACAGCATGCCGCCGATCGCGAACATCGCCAGTGGAAAGACCTCCGTCTGGGCAACGCCTGCGTCGATGGCCTCCTTCTCCGCGACGCTGCCCGGAGTGGTCGAGGCCTGCGGAGTGAACGAATCGATGCGGCGCTCGGTTCCGGCCCCGGTCAAGGCGACAGTGCGCTCCGCCAGCAAAGCCACGGCCGGGATTGCCACCAGCACAATGGTTCCCTGCAGAAACAGCGTCGGGCCGTCGATGGCCACGGCCCCGTTCATCGCATATGCCTCGGTGCCCGCCAGCCCGAGAACGGCCGCGAGAGCCGCCACCAAACCGGCCAGCGCAAGGCCGAGATGGACCCCACGACGTGCCCGCATCGGTACGAACGCTTCGACGAGGACCCCGAGAACCGCGACACCGAAGACGATCAACATGGGCGACAGCAGTCCGTACTGCACCTCGGGAGTGGTCATCGTTGACCTCCTGCACTGTCGACGATCGTGGATTGCACTGCCGGAGTGATGACATCGAGTGCCGGTTTCGGGTACACCCCGAACACGATCAGCAACGCGAGCAACGGGACCACCACCAACGCCTCACGGGGAACGAGATCGGAGATCTTCTCGCTGCCCTCTCGGACCGGCCCCGTCATCACCCGCTGATAGAGCCAGAGAATGTAGATCGCCGACAGAACGAGCGCACCGGTGGCCACGATCGCGGCGACGCCGTATCGACCGAATGTGCCGATCAGCACCAGGAATTCACTGATGAACGGGGCGAGACCGGGTAGGGAGAGCGTGGCCAGACCAGAGATCAGAAACGTTCCGGCGAGCACCGGCGCGACCTTCTGGACGCCGCCGTAGTCGGCGATCGCCCGCGAACCGCGACGGGACACGAGAAAACCTGCGATCAAGAACAATGCGGCGGTGGAGATTCCGTGGTTGACCATGTACAGCGTGGCACCGGCCTGACTCTGGCCGGTCATCGCGAAGATGCCGAGGATGATGAACCCGAAGTGCGAAATCGAGGTGTAGGCAATGAGTCTCATCATGTCGGTCTGACCGATCGCCAGTATCGCGCCGTACACGATGCCGATCACCGCGAGCGTGATGATCCACGGGGCGAACGTCTGCGACGACTCGGGGAAGAGCTCGAGACAGAAGCGCAGCATCGCGAAGGTGCCGACCTTGTCCACCACCGACATCATCAGCACCGCCGTTGCGGGGGTGGACTGCACTGCGGCGTCGGGTAGCCACGTATGGAACGGCCACAGGGGTGCCTTGATCGCGAACGCAAGCATGAAACCGAGGAACAACGCGTTGAGTACTACCGGATCCACGCCGAGCCCGCCCGATGCCGCCGCATCCGCGATCGTGCGCAGATCGAACGTACCGCCGTCGAACGGGCCACCCGCCCTGGCGGTGACGACGTACAACCCGATGACGGCAGCCAGCATCACCAGGCCACCGAACAGGTTGTACAGCAGGAACTTCACCGCGGCGCGCGTGCGCTCGGTACCACCGAAACCACCGATGAGGAAGTACATCGGAATCAGCATCGCCTCGAAGAAGATGTAGAACAGCAGTACGTCCAAGGCGAGGAACGAAACGATCACCATCGACTCGACCACCAGGATCAACGCCATGTAGGTGTGCGAGACCCGGCGCGATCCGTAGTTCGCCACGCGGCTGCCGTCGTTCCAGCCCGCAACGAGGAGCAGTGGGGTCAGGACGGTGGTGAGCAACACCAGCACGAGACCGATTCCGTCGAGGCCGAGCGTGTAGCGCGCACCGAATGCCGCTATCCAGGAATGGTCTTCGAGGAACTGGTATCGATCGCCACCGGAGTCGAACGCGACCGCGAGTACCACCGACACAGCGAGGGTGCCGGTGGCGAAACCCACGGCGACACCACGCGCGATCGTCGGACGATCCGCCGGCACCAGGGCGACGACGATCGCGCCGAGTACCGGCAGAACCCACAGGACGGTCAACCAGGGGATCGTCACAGGACCACCACCATCAGCACGACGAGAACGGCCCCGGCGAACGTCGCCAACGCATAGGACCGTACGAAACCGGTCTGGAGCCCCCTGGATCGACTCGACACTCCGCCGATCGATCTCCCCACCCCATCCACGACCGCGTCGATACCAGCTGTATCGGCGTATACCATTGTGCTCGTGAGCTTTTGACCGGGTCGCATGAATGCTGCCTCGTTGAAGGCGTCGCCGTACAGATCGGCGCGTGCGGCTCTGGTCAGCACCGATACATCCTCGGGTGGGGTCGGGGGAACGTCTCGGGCGATGTACTTCCGGTACGCGACGCCTGCGCCCACGAGTACCACTGCCAGAACTGCGACAGTGACGACCCAGGCAGGAATCGCGTGCTCCTCGTGCGCCGATCCCACCACCGGTTCCAGCCAGCTCTCGAGGCGGCCACCCACCGCGAGGAAAGCTCCCGATGCCACCGAGCCCACGGCCAACAAAATCATGGGAGCCGTCATCGTCGCCGACGCTTCGTGCGGATGTGCCTGCGCTGCCCACCGTTTCGGGCCGAAGAACGTCATCAGCATCACTCGAGTCATGTAGAAGGCCGTCAGACCCGCACCGAGCAACGTCACGCAGCCGAGCACCACACCTGCCGCTCCCCCCGCCGCGAACGCGACCTCGATGATCGGATCCTTGGCGAAGAAGCCGGAGAAGGGCGGTACTCCGATGATGGCGAGGTAGCCGAGACCGAACGTGACGAACGTGATCGGCATCGCGGCGCGGAGCCCGCCGAACCGTCGCATGTCGGTCTCGTCGTTCATCGCGTGCATCACCGAGCCGGCACCCAGGAACAAGCCTGCCTTGAAGAACCCGTGCGAGAGTAACAGCACAATGGCGAAGGCGTAGCCGGACGGGCCGAGTCCGGCCGCGAGCACCATGTACCCGATCTGACTCATCGTCGAGGCCGCGAGCGCCTTCTTGATGTCGTCTTTCGCACAACCGATCACGGCACCGAACAGCAATGTCACCGCACCAACCGTGACCGTTGCTGCACGGGCGGCCGGCGACGCCTCGAACACCGGTCCGGATCGGACGATGAGATACACCCCGGCGGTGACCATCGTCGCCGCGTGAATGAGTGCGGAGACCGGAGTGGGGCCCTCCATGGCGTCGCCGAGCCACGACTGCAGCGGCACCTGCGCCGACTTTCCGCAGGCGGCCAGCAGCAACATCAGTGCCATCGCGGTGGCCACCGATTCACTCGCATCCCCGATTCCGGTGAACACCACGTCGTATTGCACCGACCCGAAGTTCACGAACATGATCATCAGGGCGATCGCCAGGCCGATATCGCCGACGCGGTTGACCACGAACGCTTTTCGAGCTGCCGAGGCGGCCGACGGCTTGTGTTGCCAGAATCCGATGAGCAGGTACGACGCCAGGCCGACACCCTCCCACCCCAGATACAGGCCGAGGAAGTTGTCGGCCAGCACCAGCAGCAGCATGGCGGCGAGAAACAGATTGAGGTACGCGAAGAAGCGCCGACGTTCCGCGTCGTGGCTCATGTATCCGATCGAGTACACGTGAATGAGCGACCCGACTCCGGTGATCAACAGGACGAAACAGATCGACAGCTGATCGGCGCGCAGTCCGAAGTCGACCTGCAATTCGTCGACGGGAACCCAGCGGAACAGAGTCTCGGTGATCGCTCTGTTCGACTCGTCACGCCCCAGCATCGAGGCGAACACCAGTGCTGCGAACACGAACGACGACACCGCTGCTGCCGTCGCAACCAGGTGCCCCCACGGGTTGCAGCGCCGGCCACCGAGCAGCAGGACGGCCGCACCGAACGCCGGCAGAGCCGGGAGAAGCCACAGGATCGACATCGTTTCTGCTCCCCCGTCAGTTCTTCATCAGAGAGTTCTCGTCCATCGAGATCGAGCGACGAGAACGGAAGATGGCCATGATGATCGCCAGGCCCACCACCACCTCGGCAGCAGCGACCACCATGGTGAAGAACGCGAACAACTGGCCGTCCAGATTGCCGTGCATGCGGGAGAACGTGACGAACGCGAGATTGACTGCGTTGAGCATCAATTCGATGCACATGAACACGATGATGGCGTTACGCCTGACGATGACTCCCGCCGCGCCGATCGTGAACAGCAGAACCGATAGATAGAGGTAGTTCTCGGGATTCATCGCTCGTCACCCCCGTCCACCTTGTACTGGCTCCGTCGATCGGCGAACAGGGCGTTGACGGACGACTCCGACTCGCTTCCGTCCGGCAGCAGAGCGCGGCGATCCACGCCGTTGTGACGGGCGAACACACCGGGGCTCGGCAGCGGCGTCACCCGGGAGCCGTCGCGAAACCGGTCCTGCGACATCTCTCGCTGACCCTTCACCGGTCCCAGAGCCTCCCGGTGCGCCAGGATCATCGCCCCGATGGTGGCCGTGATCAACAGCGCTCCGGTCAGCTCGAACGCCCATACGTACTCGACGAAGATCAGCTCGGCCAGGCCTTCGACGTTTCCGGTGGAGTTGGCCAGGTCGAGCCCGACGAAATCGAGTCGACCGGCGCGTGCCGAGTCGCGCAGCAGCACCCCGATGATCAACAGCCCGAAGCCGATTCCGATGACGACGGCCGCGATACGGTGCCCTCGCAACGTCTCGGTCAAGGACTCCGAGGTGTCGACCCCGACGAGCATCAGGACGAACAGAAACAGCATCATGACCGCACCGGTGTAGACGACGATCTGCACGACACCGAGGAACAGCGCCCCCTGCGCCATGTAGAAGGTTGCGAGCACCACCATGGTGGCGGCGAGAAACAGTGCCGAGTAGACAGCTTTCGTGCTCATCACCACACCCAGAGCGCCGAGGACCGCAACGACACCGAGGGTCCAGAATTGCACGGCCTCACCGGTGGAGGTTGCCTCGAGGGCGAGTGACACTGCGGCAGTCATCGAACCGGACCGCGATCGGTGTCGGGCTCGCTCTCGGCACCGGTGACGGTGCCGCGGTAGTAGTCATCGGCCGAACGCCCCGGTGCCATCGCGTGTGGTGGTGCCACCATGTCCGGCTCCAGCGGTGCCAGCAGTGAATCCTTCTCGTAGATCAGGTCTGCTCGGTTGTCACCGGCGAGTTCGTATTCGTTGGTCATCGTCAGAGCCCTTGTGGGACAGGCCTCCACACACAATCCGCAGCCGATGCACCGAAGATAGTTGATCTGGTAGACCCCGCCGTATCGCTCGCCCGGCGAGAATCGCTCGGTCTCGGTGTTGTCGGCTCCTTCGACGTAGATCGCGTCGGCCGGACAGGCCCACGCGCAGAGCTCGCAGCCGATGCACTTCTCGAGGCCGTCGGCGTATCGGTTGAGCTGATGCCGACCGTGGTAGCGAACCTCGGTCGGTTTCTTCTCCTCCGGATACAGTTCGGTCTCGGGTTTCTTGAACATCGTGGCGAAGGTGACACCGAATCCGGCGATGGGACCGAGGAATTCAGGCATCGGCGTTCTCCTTCTGTGACCGGGCCGGGTGTGACCGCGCACCGGCGTGCCGGCTCGCAATCGTCGCGCCCTGCTTGGGGATGGGAGGAATCGGGAATCCGCCTGCCACGGCATCGAATTCTTCGGTGGGCGGCGGAGGCAGAACGTTCCGGATACGTGCACGCTTTCGCAGCATGAGCAGCAGAGAACCCAGAACGGCGACCGCGAAGATCATCGACGCGACGAACGTGACGAGAGGCACGTCGTACCTACCGGTGCCGAGTACCCGCACCGTCGCGATCACCATCACCCAGATCAGAGCGACGGGAATGAGGATCTTCCAGCCGAAGTTCATGAATTGGTCGTATCGCAGCCTCGGCAACGTCGACCGCAGCCAGATGAAGACGAACAGGAACACCCACACCTTGACGACGAACCACAGCACCGGCCACCATCCCGAATTGGCACCGCTCCACAGACTCAACGGAATCGGAGCCCGCCAGCCGCCCAGGAACAACGTGGTCGCGAGCGCCGACACCGTGACCATGTTGATGTACTCGGCAAGCATGAACATCGCGAAACGCAAGGACGAGTATTCGGTGTGGAACCCGCCCACCAATTCCCCTTCGGCCTCGGGCAAGTCGAAGGGTGCGCGGTTGGTTTCACCGACCATCGCCGTCACGTACACCAGGAACGACGGCAGGAGCAACAGCACGTACCAGGTGTTCTGTTGCGCAGCAACGATTCCGGACGTAGACATGGTCCCCGCGTACAGGAATACCGCAGCGAACGACAGGCCCATCGCGACCTCGTAGGAAATGACCTGCGCCGTCGAACGGAGTGCACCCAGCAACGGATACGTCGAATTCGACGCCCAGCCAGCCAGGACGATTCCGTACACACCCACCGAGGTGACCGCGAGGATGTACAGAACCCCCACCGGCAGGTCGGTCATCTGCAGCGGAGTCGTGGTGCCGAAAACCGACACCTCGGGCCCGAACGGAATCACCGCAAAGGCCATGAAGGCAGGGACCACCGAAATGATCGGAGCCAGAATGTAAATCGGCTTGTCGACACCGGTCGGAGTGATTCCCTCTTTCAGCGCAAGCTTGATTCCGTCCATCAGCGACTGCAACAGTCCCCACGGACCGACCCGATTGGGCCCGACGCGCATCTGCATCCACGCCATGATCTTGCGTTCGGCATAGATCGCAACGAGCGGTGTGAGAACCAAGAATACGAAGACCGCCAAGGCCTTGCCGATCACCAACCACCACGGGTCGGTGCCGAACATCGACAGATCGGTCGGCGCGGAGACGATCACGATGCCTCACTTTCGCGTGGCTCCACCGTCTGTGCAGGCTCCGCCCTGCGCAGCCTGACCACCGCACCCGACTCCGCGCCGAGTGAGCGGTACACCGAGGAACCGGGCGAGTTCATCGGTACCCACACCACGTTGTCGGGTAGATCGGTTACTTTCAGCGGCAACGTGATCGAGCCACCGTCCGTCTCGACACTCACCCAGTCACCGGCCTCCGCCTCGATGGCCGACGCAGTCGCTGCGGACAGTCGGACCGTAGGCGGGCGACCGGTCTTCGCGAGATCGTCCTCGCCGTCCTGCATCCGTCCCGAATCGATGAGCATCCGCCACGTCGCCAGAATCGCCTCCCCGGGCTCGAGCGACGGCGTTTCCGCGCGCGGACTCACTCGGGCCACGGCGATCCGCGATCCGTTCCAGCCACCCAAACGGGCCAGCTCACTGCGCGCCGCAGCCGCGTCGGGTAGCGACAGCTCGATGCCCATCTGTTCGGCGATGGCATCGAGAACGCGTTGATCGGGCAGTACCGCGCCTGCACCGAGTGCAGTGTCGAATGCGCGTGGTCTGCCCTCCCAGTCCACGAAGGTTCCCTGTTTGTCGACTACCGGTGCCACCGGGAACACCACGTCGGCGCGCTCGGTGATCGCGCTGTGTCGAAGTTCGAGACTGACCACGAACGCCGATCGATCCACCGCGTCGAGCGCGGCGCGCGGATCGGGTAGATCGTCCGGGTCGATTCCAGCAGTGATCAGAACGCGATCGGGACCGGCGTCCGCCAGTATCGCGCCGGTATCTCGACCCACGTCAGCGGGAAGTTCGGCCACTCCCCACACGGCTGCCACCTCGGCGCGCGCCGACGCATCGACCACAGGCCGCCCGCCCGGCAGCACATTCGGCAGTGTGCCGGCGTCGAGCGCGCCGCGTTCTCCTGCACGTCGCGGAATCCACGCCAACTTTGCTCCGGTGTCGTCGGCCAACTTCGACGCTGCGGACAGTCCGCCGGAGACAGTGCCGAGCCGCTCACCGACGAGAACGATCGATCCGGGCTCGCGGAGGAGTTGGGCAATGGATTCGGTGCCTCGATCGCCGACGTGCAAGGCGTCGAGCCAGTGTGGCTCGTCGCCTGGAACCGATTGCAGCAGAACACCATCGAGTTTGCGTAGACCTCGACTGGCCCAGGGCGCGATCGAAGCCACCACCAGCCCCCGAGTACGGTGCGCCTTACGCAGTCTCAGGAACACCAGTGGCGATTCTTCCTCGGGCTCGAAGCCGACCAACACCACCACGGGCGCATTTTCGAGGTCGGTATAGGTGACTTCCAACCCGGTCCCTGCGATTCGACCGGCCAGGAAGTCGGCTTCCTCTGCGCTGTGACTACGGTTGCGAAAGTCGATATCGTTGGTGTGCAGTACCGTTCGAGCGAACTTGGCGTACGCGTAGGAGTCTTCGAGGGTCGATCTTCCGCCCACGAGTACCGCGGCACGACCGATGGACGCGGCCAATCCGGCTGCTGCGGCCGCCAGTGCAGCCGACCACGACGTCTCGATCAAAGCGCCCGACTCGTCTCGGATCATCGGGGCGGTGATGCGGTCCGGCTCGGTGGCGTAGTGGAACGCCCAGCGGCCCTTGTCACAGTTCCATTCATCGTTGACCTGGGGATCGTCTCCCGCCAGACGTCGAAGAACCTTGCCGCGTCGGTGGTCGGTACGTTGAGCGCAGCCTCCTGCACAGTGCTCGCACACGCTCGGCGACGAGGTCAGGTCGTAGGGTCGGGCTCGGAACCGATACTCGGTGTTCGTCAGTGCCCCCACCGGGCAGATCTGGACGGTATTTCCCGAGAAGTAGGAGTCGAACGGTTCGTTACCGAAGATGCCCACCTGCTGCACCGCACCTCGTTCGAGCAACTCGATGGACGGATCTCCGGCAACCTGAGCCGCGAAGCGAGTGCACCGAGCGCACAGGACACAACGTTCCCGATCGAGCAGAACCTCGGCCGACAGCGGAATCGGCTTGGGATAGGTACGTTTGGTCTCGGTGAACCTGGACTCGGTGCGGCCCGCAGCCATCGCCTGGTTCTGCAGTGGACATTCACCGCCCTTGTCGCACACCGGGCAATCGAGGGGGTGGTTGATGAGCAACAACTCCATGACCCCGCGCTGTGCCTTGTCCGCGACCTCCGACGTCACCTGAGTACGCACGACCATGCCGTCGGCCACCGTCGTCGTACAGGACGCCAACGGCTTGCGTTGCCCCTCGACATCGACCAGACATTGCCGGCAGGCACCCACCGGATCGAGCAGCGGATGATCGCAGAAGCGCGGTATCTGCACACCCATCAACTCGGCAGCGCGAATCACCAATGTGCCCTTGGGAACACTGATCTCGTGGTCGTCGATGGTCAACGTCACCATCTCGACCCCGGTGACCGACTGATCGGGGCTGGCAGGAGTGGAGCCTGCGGAACGACCAGAGGGCGCAGGAGTGGAGCCTGCGGAACGACCGGGTGTCGGTGCAGTCATGACGTCAGCTCCTCTGCCATCAGGGTCGATCGGTGCGGGTCGAATGGGCATCCCTGCTCGGTGACGTGACGGATGTACTCGTCGCGGAAGTACTTCAGTGAGGACACGATGGGGCTGGCGGCACCGTCTCCCAACGCGCAGAAAGACTTTCCGGCGATGCCGTCCGCGATGTCGAGCAGAGTGGCCAGGTCACCCTCGGTACCGGTACCACCGTCGAGGCGCCTGAGGATCTGCACCAGCCAGTAGGTCCCCTCCCGGCACGGTGTGCATTTGCCGCAGGATTCGTGTGCGTAGAACTCGGTCCACCGCAACACCGCTCGCACCACACATGTCGTGTCGTCGAAGATCTGCAGTGCCTTGGTACCCAACATCGATCCGGCGGCACCGACGCCCTCGTAGTCGAGTGGGACATCGAGATGGTCGCCGGTGAACATCGGTGTCGAGGATCCTCCCGGCGTCCAGAACTTCAGTTCGTGTCCCGGTCTGATCCCGCCCGCGTAGCCGAGCAACTCCCGCAGCGTGATTCCCAGCGGTGCCTCGTACTGGCCCGGACGGCAGACGTGGCCAGAGATGGAATACAGCGTGAAACCGGGCGACTTCTCGCTGCCCATCGACCGGAACCACTCGATTCCCTTGCGCAGGATCACTGGAACGCTGGCGATCGATTCGACGTTGTTCACCACGGTCGGGCGCGCGTACAGGCCCGCCACTGCGGGGAACGGTGGCCGCAGCCGAGGTTGCCCCCGCCGACCCTCCAACGAATCCAGCAGGGCTGTCTCCTCTCCGCAGATGTACGCACCGGCTCCGGCGTGGATCACCAACTCGAGGTCGAAACTCGATCCGAGAACGCCCTTTCCCAGATAGCCCGCCGCGTAGGCCTCGGCGACCGCGGCCTGCAGCCTGCGCAGCACCGGCACCACTTCACCTCGGACGTACACGAAGGCGTGGGATGCACGAATTGCGTACGCGGCGATCACGATTCCCTCGATCAGCGTATGCGGACTCGCCATCAGCAGCGGCATGTCCTTGCAGGTACCCGGCTCGGACTCGTCGGCATTGACCACCAGATAGTGCTCTTTGCCGTCGTTCTGGGGTATGAAGCTCCACTTCGTTCCGGTAGGAAAGCCCGCACCACCCCTGCCACGCAGGCCGGATTCCTTGACGAAGGCGATGAGGTCGTCGGGGTCCATCGCGAGGGCCTTCTCGAGCCCCGCGTACCCGTCGTGACTTCGGTAGGTGTCGAGAGTCCACGAGTCCTTCTCGTCCCAGAACTCGCTCAAGACCGGCGTCAGGGCCATGTCACTCCCCCTTCGTCGATGGATCGGTCTCGGTGGTGTTCGGCTGTGGTGGCACGGTGGCCGAGGGCGCCGGCGCAGGCTTGTCTCGCACCGTCTCCGCTACTGCTTCGGCTCCGACATCGGGGGTCTCGACATCGGGGTGCCCGTCGTCCGGGTTCGATGCGACCTCGGGAGCAGACATCGCGTGCTCTCGGGCGTAGCGCAGACCGGTGAGAGTGGCTTCGCCTGCGCCACCGGATGATTCGACCGCCTCGGGGCGGTCATCGGGAAATCCGGCGAGAATTCGTTCGGTCTCACGAAACGTGCACAGTGGCGTTCCACGCGTCGGGGTGACCTGGGCACCGGATCGAAGTGCATCGACCAGATCCCGCGCAGAAGACGGGGTGCTGTTGTCGAAGAACTCCCAATTGACCATCATCACCGGTGCGTAGTCGCACGCGGCGTTGCATTCGATGTGTTCGAGAGTGATGGTGCCGTCGGCGGTCGTCTCGCCATGCTCGATGTCGAGGTGGTCGCGCAGGGTGTCCATGATGGCGTCGCCGCCCATGACGGCGCACAGGGTATTGGTGCACACGCCGACGCGGTACGTCCCCGTGGGCTCGCGGCGGTACATCGAATAGAACGTTGCGACGGCAGTGACCTCCGCACCGGTGAGTTCGAGTACGTCGGAACAGAATTCGATTCCTGCGGGGGTGAGGAAGCCATCCTCGGATTGCACGAGGTGCAACAACGGCAGCAGTGCCGATCTGGCCTGCGGATAGCGCGCGACAACGATGGCGGCGTCGGCGTGCAGCCGGGCGAGCACCTCGGGGGCATACGACGTTCGTGCACCGCGCCCGGCCAGTTGCACCGCCTCGTCCGGGCGGGCTCCGAGTTGAATCAGCACCGGCTCCGGGTGCGGCTGCGCGGTCATCGGTCCACCCCACCCATCACCGGGTCGATACTGGCGACCGCGGCTATGACGTCGGAGATCATGCCGCCCTCGCACATCGCGGCCACTGCCTGCAGATTGGTGAAGGAAGGGTCTCTGAAATGCACTCGGTACGGCCGTGTCCCGCCGTCGCTGACGATGTGGACGCCCAGCTCACCGCGAGGTGACTCCACCGACGACAGCACCTGCCCGGCCGGGACTCGCATCCCCTCGGTCACCAGTTTGAAGTGGTGGATCAGTGATTCCATCGAGGTGTTCATGATGGTGCGCACGTGATCCTGCGAGTTGCCGAGGCCATCGGGTCCCGACACCAGATCGGCAGGCCAGGCGATCTTCTTGTCGTCGATGACGACGGGACCCGGACGGAGGCGATCGAGGGTCTGTTCGACGATCTTGAGTGACTCCTTCATCTCCTCGACCCGGATCAGATAGCGCCCGTAACAGTCGCTTCCGGTGTCGGTCACCACGTCGAACTCGTAGCTGTCGTATCCGCAGTAGGGATCGGCGCGGCGCAGATCGTAGGGCAGTCCGGTCGATCGAAGCACCGGGCCGGTGACGCCGAGGGCCATGCATCCGGTGAGGTCCAGGTAGCCGACGTTCTCGGTTCTGGCCTTCCAGATCGGGTTGTCGTTGAGCATGAGTTCGAGATCTCGAAGGCGTCCGGGCAGCACCCGGAGAAGCTCGCGCACCTTCTCGATCGCATCGTCCGGGAGATCCTGAGACAGCCCTCCCGGACGGATGTAGGCGTGATTCATCCGGAGCCCGGTGATGGCCTCGAAGACGTCGAGGATCAGTTCTCGCTCGCGGAAGCCGAACAGCATCGCTGTTACCGCACCCAATTCCATTCCGCCCGTTGCCAATGCAACCAAGTGGGACGAAATTCGATTCAGCTCCATCAGCATCACCCGGATCACCGTCGCGCGCTCGGGAATGTCATCGGTGATGTCGAGCAGCTTTTCCACGCCGAGGCAGTACGCCGTCTCGTTGAAGAACGGCGACAGGTAATCCATACGGGTGACGAACGTGACGCCCTGGGTCCAATTGCGATACTCGAGGTTCTTCTCGATTCCGGTGTGCAGGTAGCCGATCCCGCATCGAGCCTCGGTGACGGTCTCGCCCTCGATCTCGAGAATCAACCGCAGTACCCCGTGGGTGGACGGGTGTTGCGGACCCATGTTCACCACGATCCGTTCGGTGCCGGACCCGCGCGCCAGTTCGACGACGTCGTCCCAGTCCTGGCCCGATACCGCGTAGATGGTTTCGTCTGTTGCGCTCATCAGTTGTACGACCTGCGCTCGTTCGGGGGCGCGACCCGAGCGCCCTTGTACTCGATGGGAATTCCGCCCAGCGGATAGTCCTTGCGTTGCGGGTGACCGACCCAGTCGTCGGGCATCTCGATACGCGTCAGTGCAGGGTGACCGTCGAACACGATGCCGAAGAAGTCGTAGACCTCGCGTTCGTGCCAGTCGTTGGTGGGATACACCCCGCAGAGCGAGGGCGTGTGCGGATCTGCATCGGGCACGGCGACTTCGAGTCGCAGGCGACGTCCGTGTGTGATGGAGACGAGGTGATAGACCACATGCAATTCGCGGCCGACCTGATCCGGGTAATGCACACCCGATGCGCCCGTACACAACTCGAATCGCAGCTCCTCGTCGTCACGCAGCGTCCGGGCCACCACGGGAACAAGCTGCCGCGTGAGATGCAACGTCAACTCGCCCCGATGGATCACCACGCGTTCGACGGCGTCCTCGTACGACACAGCACCGGCTTCGAGAACTGCGGCCAGCCGGTCGACCACTGCATCGAAGTAGCCGCCGTAGGGACGCACGGCGGTGTCGATCGCTGCCACCGGAGGCTGTAGTCGGCCGTAACCGGATGTGTCACCGGTGCCCTGGACACCGAACATCCCGCGGGGTCCGTGCGCGGTCATCGCAGCAGTCCTTTGAGATCGATCGTCGGGGTGGACGACAGCGCCGCGGCTTCGGCTGCCGCGCGCACCTGCTCGCGATTCACGCCGAGCGGCATTTCCTGAATCTTCTTGTGCAGCTCCAGGATTGCGTTGAGCAACATCTCCGGCCGCGGCGGGCAACCCGGCAGATAGATGTCGACGGGAACGATGTGGTCGACGCCTTGGACCACCGCGTAATTGTTGAACATTCCGCCCGAGGACGCGCAGACCCCCATGGCCAGCACCCATTTGGGTTCGGCCATCTGGTCGTACACCTGCCGCAGCACCGGACCCATCTTCTGGCTGACGCGCCCCGCCACGATCATCAGATCCGCTTGGCGCGGAGACGCGCGAAACGCTTCCATACCGAATCGGGCGAGGTCGAACCGACCGGACGTAGTGGCCATCATTTCGATCGCGCAGCACGCGAGACCGAATGTGGCCGGCCACAGCGAACCCTTACGGGCGTATCCGGCCAACCCTTCGACGGTGGTCAGCAGAAATCCACTGGGTAGCTTCTCTTCGAGTCCCATCGATCACGCTCTTTCGCTTTCGCAGAATTGAGAACAAGCACCGTTCTTCGTCGAATCAGTCCCAACCGAGTCCGCCTCGCCGCCACTCGTAGACGTAGGCGACCGACACGTTGACGACGAACAGCGCCATGGCGACGAGCCCGAATGCTCCCAACACGTCGAGGTGGACCGCCCACGGATAGAGGAAGACGATCTCGATGTCGAAGATGATGAACAGCATCGCGGTCAGGTAGAACTTCACCGGAAATCGTTGGCCCGTAGGCGCATGCATCGTCGGCTCGATACCGCATTCGTAGGCGTCGAATTTGGCGCGGTTGTATCGCGCGGGCCCCACCATGGTGCCGACCATCACCGAGAACACCGCGAAAGCGATCGCAATGACACCGAGAACGAGAATCGGAACGTAGGCGTTCATTCGGGCATCCGCTCCCTCGATCGACGTCCGCGCCGACGCGAGGTAAATGCGACGACCGTACCAATGTGACCTGAAACACACAGTATGGGTTCGGTACGGATCTCGCGGGATTTCGAGCAGTCGAGTTTCGTAAACCGTTGACGCGCATGGGTCACCCGCCCTCGGACCTCCTTCTTCGATGTGATCCATATCACTCTGCCGCCACATGCGGTCCATGCAGCGGATGACGACCAATCTCCGAACATTTCCGGCCGCCCGACCCGGGCTGCCGGCATCACGAAGGAGACACGATGAAGTCGATTTCCATCTCAGCGCTCGCCGCGGAGGGACTCGGCACTGCCCTGCTGGTCATTTTCGGTGTCGGCACTGCCGTCATCGCCGGAGACACCGTCGGGACCCCTGGCATCGCACTGGCGTTCGGGCTCACCTTGCTCGCCCTCGTCTACGCGATCGGCCCGATCTCCGGCTGCCACATCAACCCGGCCGTGACGATCGGAGCCCTGATAGCTCGCGCCATCACCCCGATCAAGGCTGTGTTCTACATCGCCGCCCAGGCGGTCGGTGCAGTGATCGGCGCGCTGATCGTGCTGGTGGTCGCGTCCGGCCGTCCCGGATACGACATGTCGTCGGACGGTCTGGGCACCAATGGATTCGGCACCTCCTCGCCCGGAGAATACGGGCTGGCGTCGGTAGCGGTGTTCGAGACGATCGCGACCGGCCTACTCGTCCTCGTCGTACTGGCCACCACGGCCCCCACCGTTCACCCCGTCGTGGCGGCCGGCATCCCGATCGGCCTGACCCTGACCGTGGTCCACCTGCTTGGCATCGGAATCGATTCGACCTCGGTCAACCCTGCTCGGTCCTTCGGCCCAGCCCTCGTCGCCGGCGGTCCTGCCCTGTCACAACTGTGGGTGTTCGTGGTGTTTCCCGTGCTCGGAGCGGTCATAGCCGGCTCGATCCACCGGTTCGTGCTGACGGTGCCCGCATCGGAAAAGACGGTCTGACCTACCGCGATCGAGAGACCGAAGCATCGACGCGTACCGAGCGCTGCCTCAGCAGATCGACCACTGCCCGTCCCAGCCGGATCGGATCCAAGGGGTGGGGAACGGCGGCCTCGGCGCGTGACCAGTCTGCCAACCACCTGTCGTCGGGGCGTCCGATGAGAACCAGCACCGGCGGGCACGGGTCGATCTCGTCCTTGAGCTGCTTCGCCAGGCCGAGGCCCCCGACGGGCGAGGACTCACCGTCGAGGACGGCCAAGTCGACTCCGCCCGCATCCAAGTGCTCGATGACGACGGCCGCCGTAGCGACGTCCACGTAGTCGATCTCGCCAAGCGCCGGATCCGGTCGAGTTCCCACTGCAGACTTCACCTGAGCGCGAGTCTCGGCGTTGCTGCTGTAGACGAGCACCCGCACACGAGCTGGTCGATCAGTGGCGTCGGACACACCGGCGATGCTACCGCGCGGCCGACGAGGAGGGGCCGAAACAGCCAGGGCGGAAGTGCATTCGACGTTCACAGTGTCGATCAGGATGCGATGGTGACGACCACCGCGGCGGGATTTTCCGTGGTGGTCACCGTGAACTCGGGTCGATCGGTACCCACACCGATGAACGACTGCGAGATTCCGCCGGGATCGGCCAGAAAGTCGACCGAGACCACGGCGGAACCTGCATCGTTGCGAATTCGTTCCGGCCCGGCATAAGCCGCCACGCTGTCATCGGATTCCGTCGACGTGCCCGACAGGTCGACCTGCACTATCGATTTCCCGGGCACCGCGACGGGTTCACTCGTGCCGTACCGCACCGCCTCGTCGACGTACCTCACGGTGTACGACACCGGACCGTTGCCTTCCAGCCGATATTCGACGGCCGAAGCCCCAACGAACACGACATCGGTGACACCGACCGGCGACATTCCCGGGTAACGGGCACCTTCGAGACTCGGAGGAAGCTCGTCGACGTAGGGAATCACGGCCGTTGGCGCTGCGGTGGGACCCGGAACAGCGAACGGATCTCCGACCACAAGAGAACCCGTGATCGTGGTGTAGTTCGTGCTTGCCGAGACCTCGTCCACTCGAGGTGTCACGTCACCGCCGGAGCAGCCCGCAAGTAGGGCGACCAGCAGTGAGCAGGCCGCCAAGGACGCGGCCGGCTCGCTGCGGTGACCTTCGTGCATCGACGTACCGTACCGAAGAAACCGTTCGGTTCGGTAGTGGTGCTTCGACGCGATTCGGTCACGATCGCGCCGACGGTCGATCCTGCTAGCGTCGGAGCATGGAGCCGAAAAGCTATTCGTCCGGTGAGCGTGTGTTCGGTCCTCCCAACGGGACGTTCGACGCAGATTGGGCTGCGACAGCACTACGGTCCAACCGCCCCGAATTGGATCATCCCACCTCGGTTCGGCTCGTCGAACAGGCCTGGGAGCTCCTTCGGTCACAGGGACTTCGCGGCGAAGGTCTCACCCGGGCACTCGACCTGGAGCCCGAACTGGCCGCCGCGGTCTCTGCGGTCGCCACCGAGACCGCAGAGCTCTACCTCGACCCCCGGTAGCCGCCCGGTCAGGTTCTGTGGAGCCGATGCCGCACCAGGGAGAACATCAGACCGCCGAGGATCGTCAGCATCAGCATGCTCAGAATCCACTGTGCCGGCTCGTGTTGCCACAGCACGTCCTGTTGCGCGGAGGGGACGTGTGACCGGACGTCGACCGTCGATGCCCCCGCCGCGAACCCCCACCGCGCGGGCAGCAGCCACGACAGTTGATCGAGCACGATGCGTCCGGTCACCGGAATCAAGCCACCGCACAGTACGAGTTGCGCCATCACCGTGACCACCATCATCGGCATGACCTGCTCTGCGGATTTCGCCATCGCCGACAACGCCAGTCCGAGTATCGCCGAACACGCAGTGGTGGCTGCGATCACGAGCGTCAATTCGATTGCGCCACTGTGCACGAAAGAACCGGGCAGTAGCGACGCGGATTCGGGACGCCCCTTACCCAGCAGTACCAGTGACACCAGGACCAGCGCCTGTATCACCGCCACCGCGCCGAACACCGCCGTCTTCGCCACCAGGTAGGCGCCGGGGTCGAGGCCTGCCGCACGCTCGCGCCGAAATATGGTGCGCTCGCCCACCAGATCACGCGCCGACAGCGACAGTCCCATGAAGCAGGCACCCACGATCAGCAGCACCATGATCTGCACGGGTTCGGTCGGCGCGTCCTGACCCGCTGCTCCGAACCCGCTGCTGCCCGGAACGACCAGCGCCAGCACACCGAGCAGCACCGGCAGCACGGTCAAGAAGAGAAAGTAACCGCGATCCGCGGCGATGAGACGCAACTGTCGACGGGCGACGGTATCGAGTTGTCGACGGAAGGTCGTCGGGGAACCAGTCCGGTCCGCGTCCACCGATCCGGTTCTCGGTGCGGGCGGCGGCTGCGGACGGCGCGGTCGCCGCGCTCTGTATGCGTCGAACACCGAATCCGGATCTGCGGCGACCGCAGCGAACGCGTCGGCCCAGTCCGCAGTACCCAGAGCCTCTCCCACCTCCCCAGCCGGACCGCGATAGGCCGTCTTCCCACCTGGCGCGAGAAGCAACACCTGGTCGCACATGTCGAGGTACGTCACCGAGTGAGTCACGACGATCACGACGCGCCCGGCGTCGGCCAACTGTCGCAGCATCGCCATGACCTGACGATCGAGAGCTGGATCGAGACCGGAGGTCGGTTCGTCGAGGATGAGCAGTGATGGGCCGGTGAGCAATTCGAGCGCAACCGATGCGCGTTTCCTCTGCCCACCGGACAGGGCGTCGATTCGGGTGTTCGCATGCTCGGTCAGAGACAGCTCGGCGAGGACACCCGCGACGACAGCGGCCCGGTCCGATGCCGTGGTGTCGGGTGGGAGGCGAAGCTCGGCCGCGTAGGTGAGCGCCTGCGTCACGGTCAGTTGTCGGTGCAGCACATCGTCCTGTGGAACCATGCCGATGCGTCCGCGAAGGGCCGGGTACTCCGCATGTACGTCGTGACCGTCGAACATCACCGAGCCGGTGGTCGGCGCGATCACACCGGAAACGACCGTGGACAGCGTCGACTTGCCTGCGCCGGACGGTCCGATCAACGCGGTCAGCGTTCCGTGTGCAGCGTCGAGGTCGACCTCGGTCAGGAGCGTCGTGTTGCTCCCCACGACCAGTCCGACTCCGTGCACAACGAGACCGTCACCTGTCGTTTCGGCCGTCCTGGGCACGATGGCTCGGTCGACGACGAGAAAATCCACGTTCCCGATCGTGAACACCTGCCCGTCGAGCAGCTGCGTCGAGGTGACGCGGTGCCCGCCGACGTACGTGCCGTTCATGCTGCCGAGATCCTCGAGACACAATCCGTCCTGCCCCGCCGACACCCTGGCGTGCCTGCGCGAGACGAGAACGTCGGACACCACGACGTCGTTGTCGTCGGTGCGGCCGAGGGTCACGCCGGTCATCGGAACCGTGATCGGCACGTTGGGTCGAGCGAGAACGTACGCCGTCGAATCCAGCGGTTCGGTATTCGGGACGATGGTCAGCAGAGGGCCCGATCGCGGGTCACCGAGGCGTACGTCGACGGGGGCGAACACCGCGAGGGCATCGGAGATCGGCGAACCGTCGACGAAGGTTCCGTTGGCACTCCCGGTGTCTCGGATCGACCACCGACCGCGCCACACCAGCTCGGCATGATGTCTCGAGACGAGCGGGTCGTGCACCGGCAGCAGATGACCGTCGTCTCGGCCGATAGTCACCGGAACTGCACCGTCGAACGTTCGGTGCACCGACCCGATGCGCACCGTCACCGACGGAATCCCCCGACTGTCCATGGGCGGATCCTAGTTCGGCCCGAAGAACTGCTCGACGACGAACCCGGCGACGAGCACCGCCGTTCCGCCGATCTCTCCGACGATCAGCGCGTACATGAACACGTGCGTTCCGGGAACAGGCTGGACGAATTGATTCTCGGTGTCCCGGCGGACTCCGTGCACGGTGTATCCGGCGATCGCACCCACGAAGAACAGCAACACCACCGATGCGGCGGTCAGATCGACCGGAACCGGCCAGGCACTGAAGTGCGCCAGCACTGCCAGCACCAGCGCGGCGAACGAGTACATCAGCGCCGCTCGATGGGCGATGTCGACGTATCGATGCGCCGTCCCGTCCGCCGAGGTCGACATCTGGCGATATTTCAGCACCCCCAACCCCAGAGCCCACAGCAACAGAAGACCGGCCGCAAGGACGATCACCTTCGTATCCAGCTCCAACTGCATCTTCGCCTCCCCCACTCGATTACGCGCCGAAGGTAGCACCGTCGCCTGCTTTGTTACCGTTCGGCAATGCCTGTCGATCCCGGACTGTCCCAGCGCGCGCACGGAGTCAGATTCGAGTGGGGTCTCTCGGGGGCCGATGCCATCGTCGACGGGGCGGACATCGCCGTGATCGTCGACGTCCTGTCGTTCACGACGACGCTGACGGTGGCGATGGATGCGGGTATCGACGTGATTCCGTGCCGATGGCGCGACGACCGAGCTTCGCAGCTGGCCGAGGAGTTCGACGCGGTCCTCGCCGTCGGCCGTTCGGCAGGCTCACCGGGCCGGATCAGCCTGTGCCCGGCCAGTATCCGAAACACTCCACCACCCGCCCGTCTGGTGTTGCCGTCACCCAACGGCTCCACCATCGCCTACGAACTCGCGAGCCGGGCCGGGCTGTGCATAGGCGCATCGTTGAGAAATGCCGCGGCGGTCGCGACGTGGATACGTGCCGAGAACCCGACCGCCGTGATTGCCGTCATAGCGTCCGGTGAACGGTGGCCCGACGCATCACTGCGTCCCGCAGTCGAGGACCTGTGGGGTGCGGGTGCGGTCATCGCCGAACTTCTCGATTCCGGAGCAGCCGACGCGTCTGCGGAGGCGGTGGCGGCAGCAGCGGCGTGGCGGGCCGTGAAGCAGAGCGTGGGCTCCGAGCTGCTGCGATGCGCGTCCGGACAGGAACTGAACGCGATGGGGCATCCCGAAGACGTGGTGATCGCCGCCGAGACCGGCTCGACTGGCTGCGTTCCGATTCTGCGCGACGGAATGTTCGTCGACGCAAGTCGTCGACGGACGATCGCGGGATCGACAGAGGGCTGAAACGCCGAACCGACACGGCCGATCATGTCCGATATTTGGATCGGGACCCCTGATCACGGATCATACGGTGGTGAGTACGGAACGAGTCGCCCCGAAGACCACCGTCGTTGTACCGACGTACAACGAGCGCGAGAACCTCCCCAAGCTCGTCGAGTTGCTCGCCGGGTTGAAGGTGGAAGGGCTCGGCGTGCTGGTCGTCGACGACAATTCACCCGACGGTACCGGCGACATCGCCGACAAACTGGCCATCGACGGCCCTCTCGACATCAGTGTTCTCCACCGCACCGAGAAGAACGGTCTCGGCCGCGCATACGTCGCGGGCATGACGCGGGCTCTCGACGAAGGCGCGGACATCGTGATCCAGATGGATGCCGATCTCTCGCACCCCACCGAGGTGATCCCGGCGATGATCGACAAGCTGAACACCACCGATGCGGCCGTGGTTCTCGGATCGCGATACGTTCCCGGCGGTGCCGTTGCCGCAGATTGGCCCTGGCACCGCAAAGCGCTCTCGGCATGGGCGAACTTCTACGTCAACACGATCCTGCGACTCGGCGTCAAGGACGCGACGGCAGGATTCAAAGCATGGCACGCGCGCACCCTGCGCACCATCGATGTGGCGTCGGTCGAGAGCAACGGGTACGCGTTCCAGGTCGAGATGAACTACCGGACCGTCAAGCACGGCCTCACTCTCGCCGAGGTGCCGATCACGTTCGAGGAGCGTAGCGAGGGCGAATCCAAGATGAGCCTGTCGGTCCAGCTCGAATCCGCCTTGGTGCCCTGGAAGTTGTTGCTGGGCAAGAAGAAGCTGTAACCGGCGCACCGGCCGCCATCACGGCGTGAAGCGTCGGAATCCGCCTTCGGCCCCGATGACCTGACCGGTGATCGAACCCGAATCGGGCGAGAGCAACATCGCCACGACGGCCGCGGCCTCTTCCGGTGAGTTCCACCGACCGCGCGGCATGTGACGCTCTACGAATTCGTTCAGATCTGCGCTGGCCCAGCCGGTATCGGTGGGACCCGGATTGATCGTGTTGACCGTGATGCCTCGCTCGATCACCGCATCGGCCAGGGTCGGGGTGATCGACGCGATGGCACCCTTGCTCACCGCGTAGGGAATCTCTGTCGGCATGGGCCCCTGGTCCTGGCCAGAGGTGAACAGTACGACGCGACCACCGTCGGGATGATCGACGTAGCGCCGCGCGAATTCCTGCACCAGAAGCAGAGACGCTCGCACATTCACCGCCCACGTCCGGTCGAGCGACTCCGCCGTCATCGAACCCAGATCACCCAGCTGCGACCGCGCGTGGTTGACCACCAGAGAATCGATGCTGCCGAGCGTGGATTCAGCCGCGTCGAACAGGGTTGCCGGTGCCGCCGGATCGACGAAATCGATGTCGAGGTGGCCGAGCCTGTCGGTGGCAGTGGACAACTCGGCCAACACCTCCTGCGCTCCCGGTGTACCGGCTCCCCAGGGTTCGGTGACGTCGTAGCCGTCGCACGAGTGCGCAAAGACGCGGGTGCTCTCGCCTTTCAACAGCCGGCGGGTGATGGCGAAACCGATTCCCTCCCGCCGACCGACGCCGGTGACGAGGACTGTTCTGCCACGTGCCTGCGCGTCCGAGGTCATGCCGCGTCCTTGACCGTCGCGGCGTACACGTCCACGTACTCCTGCCCCGACAGGGTCGCCAGCGCTGCCATCACCTCATCGGTGGTAGCCCGCAGAATGGCTCTACTGTTCTCTCCCCCTGCGTATCTCGTGAAATCCAATGGTTCGCCGACGACCATGCGCACCTTTCCCGGCCGCCACATCCTCGAACCCACCGGGTTGACTCCGAGCGTCCCGTGCATCACCACCGGCACGACGGGCGCTCCGGTCTCGATCGCCACTCTCGCCAGCCCGGTCTTGCCCTTGTACAACCGTCCGTCGGGAGATCGCGTCCCTTCCGGATACACCGCCCACACTTTCCGTTGTCGCAGAATGCTTTTCGCAGCATCGAGCGCTGGAGCAGAAGCATCCGCCCGCGGCGGTCGACGGGAACCTGACCAGTCGCGCTGTAGAACCAACGAAGCGCCGCGCCCTTGATGCCCCTGCCGGTGAAGTACTCGCTCTTGGCGATGAACGTGACCCGGCGACGAACCAGGAGGACGAGAAAGAACGAGTCGACGACCGTGAGGTGGTTGCCGGCGATGATCACCGGTCCCGTCGTCGGGAGATTGCCTCCACCGACCACCGACGGACGTCCGAGAACTCGGAGAATCGGGCCGATCAACACATATTTGAAGAGCAGATACCACATCGATCGTTCCTCTCGGCTGGACAACCTCTCGGCCGAGAGTAGACAATGTCTACGTGCCAGACAACCTCCGGACGCGGCTGATCGACGCGGGTGTACGCCTACTCGACAGCGAAGGGTTGGAAGGGTTGACCATCAGAGCGGTCACTCGCGAGGCCGGTGTCTCGCACGGCGCTCCCAGACGGTACTTTCCGACGCTGAGCGCACTCGCCGCGGCCGTGGCCCGAGTCGGCCTCGTCGACCTCGGGGCCGCGCTGAGTTCTGCTGCACAACAGTCGGATTCACCCCGAGATGCACTGGATTCGATGGCGCACGCGTACGTGCAATTCGCAGCGCAGCGCCCGGCGATGTTCGCTCTCATCTTTCGACACGACATGCTCGTGGGCTCGGGCGAGAATCTGCGGCAACAATCGCGCCCCCTCTTCGAAGCACTCACCTCGACACTCGGTGCCGTCGCGCCGGAGAATCCACAGTTCACAGCGATGAGACTGTGGACCTCCGTGCACGGAATAGCCGCGCTGCACTCCACCCGAGCATTCGAGCCGATCACCGACAGCTCGGCAGTACCGGACCTGATCCGCTGTGCAGTGCGCGACGTGATCGCAGACGCTATCGGACCAGGGACCTGACCGATGCCGGCAACTGACGAGCGTTCCTGTACGGACCGACCACCGCGGCACCGAACGGACGATCGAGCAGCACGGCGGCGACCTCGCGTACCTCGTCGTTGCCGACGCTGTCGATACGCGAGAGCGTGTCGGTGATGTCGCGGTGATTGCCGTAGTTCAGTTCGCTGCGACCGATACGGTTCATCCGGGAACCCGAATCTTCCAGGCCCAGAACCAGTCCGCCGCGCAACGAGCCCTTCGCGCGAGCACACTCCGCATCGGTGATGCCCTCGGCCGCAACCTTGGCCAAGACCTCACGAATCACCGTGGTGACCTCGCCGAGGTTCTCCGGCTGGCATCCCGCGTACACCGAGAACGCACCGCTGTCGGCAAACGTGTCCACCGAGGAGTACACCGAGTAAGCCAGTCCGCGCTCTTCCCTGATCTCCTGGAACAGGCGAGAACTGAGCCCACCGCCGACAGCCGAATTGAGCACGGACAACGCCCAGCGATGCCCTTCGTGTCGACCGAACGCCCGCACACCCAGGCACAGATGCGCCTGCTCGCTGTCACGGGTGGTCAGGCTCAACGTGGGAGCGTTGCGCAATCGTGCTGTGCCACCGCGCCTTTCGGCCGGCCGCACACCCTTCTCCAGATGGCCGGAGAATGCGCGGCGCACGAGCGAGACGATCTGCTTGTGATCGACGTTGCCTGCGACCGCCACGACCATGCGCTGCGGGGTGTAGCGGCGAACGTGAAACGAGTGCAGTTGGGAACGGGTCATCGATTCGATGGATTCGACGGATCCGATGATCGGACGTCCGATGGGGTGATCACCGAACATCGCTTCCAGGAAGGCATCTCCCAGCAGATCCTCGGGATCGTCGTCGCGCATGGAGATCTCTTCGAGAACCACCTGCCGCTCGACGTCCACATCTGCCGATCTACACCGACCGCGAAGCACCACATCGCTGACCAAATCGATGGCGAGTGCCACGTCCTCGTCGAGCACGTGCGCATAGAAACACGTGCTCTCCTTGGAGGTGAATGCGTTCAGCTCTCCACCGACACCATCCATCACCTGGGCGATCTCGAGCGCACTGCGCGTCGGCGTCGACTTGAACAGCAGATGTTCGAGGAAGTGCGCGGCTCCGGCAACACTCGGTTGCTCGTCGCGTGAGCCCACTCCGACCCACACTCCGACCGACGCCGAGCGAACGCCGGGAACGAACTCGGTGACGACCCGAAGCCCGCCGGGCAGAGTCGTGCGTTGCACGCCGGCATCGATGGCGACGTTGTCCGAAACGGCCGAACGGTACGACCCGAGGGGACGTACCGTTCGGCTCGGTTGCTTCTTACTCAGCGCTGACCTCGGCGGGTGCCTCGGGAGCGTCGGCAGGAGCAGCTGCGTTGTCGTCTTCGACGGGAACGAGGCTGATCTTGCCGCGGTTGTCGATATCGGCGATCTCGACGCGCAACTTGGATCCGACGCTCACGACGTCCTCGACCTTGTTGATGCGCTTGCCGTTACCGAGCTTCGAGATGTGCACCAGCCCGTCGCGGCCCGGAAGCAGCGAGACGAATGCACCGAAAGCCGTTGTCTTGACGACGGTTCCGAGGAATCGCTCGCCGACCTTCGGCAGCTGCGGGTTGGCGATGGCGTTGATCATGTCGATCGCAGCCTGTGCGGACGGGCCGTCCGCTGCACCGACGTAGACAGTGCCGTCATCTTCGATCGAGATGTTGGCACCGGTCTGCTCGGTGATGGAGTTGATCATCTTGCCCTTGGGCCCGATGACCTCGCCGATCTTGTCGACCGGCACCTTGATCGCGGTGACGCGAGGTGCGTACGGGCTCATCTCGTCCGGGGTGTCGATGGCCTCGGCCATGACCTCGAGGATCGTCGTGCGAGCATCCTTGGCCTGCGACAGCGCGCCGGCGAGCACCTTGGAGGGGATGCCGTCGAGCTTGGTGTCGAGCTGCAGCGCCGTGACGAAGTCCTTGGTTCCGGCGACCTTGAAGTCCATGTCTCCGAACGCATCCTCGGCACCGAGGATATCGGTGAGGGCGACGTAACGGGTCTCGCCGTCGACCTCGTCGGACACCAGGCCCATGGCAATTCCGGCAACCGGGGCACGCAGCGGCACACCGGCATTGAGCAGCGACAGGGTCGATGCGCAGACCGAGCCCATCGAGGTCGAGCCGTTGGAGCTCAGTGCCTCGGAGACCTGGCGGATCGCGTACGGGAACTCTGCCTGGCTGGGCAGAACCGGCAGCAGAGCGCGCTCGGCGAGCGCGCCGTGACCGATCTCGCGACGCTTCGGCGAACCGACGCGGCCGGTCTCACCGGTGGAGTACGGCGGGAAGTTGTAATGGTGCATGTATCGCTTGGACGTCTCGGGCCCGAGCGAGTCGACCTGCTGCGCCATCTTGACCATGTCGAGGGTGGTGACGCCAAGGATCTGGGTCTCGCCGCGCTCGAAGAGAGCCGATCCGTGGGTACGCGGGATGATCGCGACCTCGGCGGACAGCGACCGGATGTCGGTGATGCCGCGACCGTCGATACGGAAGTGGTCGGTGAGGATGCGCTGGCGAACCGACTTCTTGGTCAGTGCACGGAATGCGGCACCGATCTCCTTCTCGCGGCCGGCGAAGCTGTCTCCGACCGAGGTGAGAACCTGAGCCTTGACCTCGTCGAGCTTGCTCTCGCGCTCGGCCTTGCCCGCAATGGTCAGCGCCTCGTTCAGCGGGATCTTCGCGGCGTTCTCGACGGCCTCGAAGACGTCCGACTGGTACGCCGGGAAGACCGGGTAGTCGCCGGTGGGCTTGGCGGCCTTGGACGCGAGCTCCTGCTGGGCGGTGCACAGGGCAGCGATGAAGGGCTTCGATGCCTCGAGGCCCTCGGCGACGACTGCTTCGTTGGGTGCGGTAGCGCCGCCCTCGATGAGCTCGATGACGTTCTCGGTGGCCTCGGCTTCGACCATCATGATGGCGACATCTGCGTCGGCACCGGAGCCGGAGACGATGCGGCCCGCGACAACCATGTTGAACACGGCCTTCTCGAGCTGCTCGTTGGTCGGGAAGGCGACCCACTGCTTGTCGATCAGTGCGACGCGAACGCCACCGATCGGGCCGGAGAACGGCAGGCCGGCGATCTGAGTCGAGGCCGATGCCGCGTTGATCGCGACGACGTCGTACAGATCGGCGGGGTTGAGGCTCAGGACGGTGATGACGACCTGGATCTCGTTGCGCAGTCCGTCGACGAACGTCGGACGCAGCGGCCGGTCGATCAGGCGGCAGGTGAGGATGGCGTCGGTGGACGGACGGCCCTCACGGCGGAAGAACGATCCGGGGATCCGGCCCGCGGCGTACATGCGCTCTTCGACGTCGACCGTCAACGGGAAGAAATCGAATCCCTCACGGGGGTGCTTGCCTGCGGTCGTTGCCGACAGCAGCATGGTGTCCTCGTCGAGGTACGCGGCGACTGCGCCCGCGGCCTGCTGTGCGAGTCGTCCGGTCTCGAAACGGATGGTCCGCTTGCCGAACGTGCCGTTGTCGATGATCGCAGTGGCTTCGTAGACGCCTTCTTCGACGTCCAAGGTTGTGGTTTCCGACATGTGTTCTGTTCTCGTCCTCTCGTCTTTGCCGTGCCCGCGTGGACACACCACGAGCCCTCCTGGCTGTGGCGGCATACCTGTGCCGTCCATCTCCGAGATCTCGTCTCGGGACGCGGCTGCGCGGAGGCGGCCATCGATCGAAGCCCACCGGATCTCGTATCCGAAAGGCCACTACCGAAGACCGTCACCACGGCGTGACAGGCATACACGGCGGTGTGCGGATGCCGTGCATCCGCTTTCTCGTGCTGGCGAAACTGTTCTTGCGGTACAAACACAGATAGCCAACGAGGAACAGTCTAAGCACTGCCTCGTTGGCTACTGCACTATTGCTGCGAGTCCGGTGTACACCGGCGCGTCGAACCGTGCATCGGTGACAACCTCGCGTCGATGCGAATTATCGACGCAGACCCAGACGCTCGATGAGCGAGCGGTAGCGGGTGACGTCGACCTTGGCGATGTACTTGAGCAGACGACGACGACGTCCGACCAGCAGCAACAGGCCGCGGCGGGAGTGGTGATCGTGCTTGTGCATCTTGAGGTGCTCGGTCAAGTCGACGATGCGCTTGGTGAGCATTGCAACCTGCGCCTCGGGCGAGCCCGTGTCGGTGGGGTGCAAGCCGTACTCGCCGAGAACGGCCTTCTTCTGTTCGGTGGTCAATGCCACTGGTACTACTCCTGATCAATGACGTCCGCGTGAAAGGAAGCAACGCGTCCCGCCGATCGAACGCGCGGGATCGAAGCCGGTACAGCCGCCGCGGACCGCAGCGAGCACCGAGGGGACAGCCTATCAGGCTGTGCTCGCCGCCAGAATGGAGCGGGCACGATCGGCGTCGCGGCCCATTTCCTCCACGAGCGCTTCCATCGAGTCGAATTTCTCCATTCCGCGCAGCCGCTCGACGAAATCGACCGCCACATGCTGCCCGTACAGGTCGGCCTCACCGTCGAGCACGAACGCCTCGACAGTCCTGGTACGACCCGAGAACGTGGGATTGGTGCCCACCGACACGGCGGCAGGATGTCGCTCCCCCGGCGTGACCGTCCCCATGATCGGACCCGGCCCGAGCACGGTGAACCATGCCGCGTAGACGCCGTCGGCGGGAATGGCCGAGTACATGGGCGGCGCGACATTGGCTGTCGGGTAACCCATTTGGCGACCTCGGCCGTCACCGTGCACAACGACACCCTCGACGCGGTGCGGTCGCCCGAGCGCGGCAGTGGCTGCAGCGACGTCACCGGCGTCCACGCACGATCTGATGTACGTCGAGGAGAACGTCACGGCGTGCTCGGCGAGCAGGTTGACTCCGTCGACTGCGAATCCGGACCGTTCGCCGATCTTGCGCAGCATCGGAACGGTACCGAGTGCCTTCTTCCCGTAGGTGAAGTTCTCGCCGACGACCACCTCGGCAACGTGCAGGCGTTCGATCAGGATCTCGTGGACGTATCGCTCGGGGGTGAGTTTCATCAACTCGGGCGTGAACGGCATGACACAGAACACGTCGATTCCCAGTTCCTCGGCGAGTTCGGCTCGCCTCGTCAGGGTCGTCAACTGAGCAGGATGGCTCCCCGGCCGCACGACTTCCATCGGATGAGGATCGAACGTCATGAGCACGCTGGGAACGCCACGCTTCTTCGCAGCGGCCACCGCTCGGCCGATCAGTTGCGCGTGTCCGCGATGAACGCCGTCGAAGACGCCGATCGTGAGCACGCACCGACCCCAGTCGGCAGGTACATCGTCGAGACCTCGCCATCTCTGCACACCGCGAAGCCTACGGCCCGACGGCCGCTCGGTCACTCTCGGCCAGGCGTGTCGCAGATGGCAGGTATGGACAAAAAGGTATCCCCACGGTAAATATTTCGGTGTGCCTAACTTTTTTCTTCGCTCGAGTGGATTTCGCACTCGACGCGTCGTCGTGAGCTGGGTGGTGGCCGGCCTCCTGGTCGTGGCGTCGACCAGCTGTGCCCGCGCCGTGGGCGACGACGATCGGGCTGCACTCGACGACGGCAGACCGCTCGTACTGACGACGTTCACCGTCCTCGCCGACATGGCCGCGAACGTCGCCGGTGAACACCTGCGAGTGGAATCGATCACAAAACCCGGTGCGGAGATTCACGGTTACGAGCCGACTCCGGGAGACCTCCGCACTGCCGAGCAGGCCGAGCTGATCCTGGACAACGGACTCGGACTCGAATCATGGTTCGCGAAGTTCGTCGAACGTGTTCCCGCACCACACGCCGTGGTGAGTGCGGACGTGGAGCCGGTCTACATTCGCGACGATGCCTACGCCGGCAAGGCCAACCCGCACGCCTGGATGTCGCCGGTCGTCGCCGAGACCTACGTGCAGAACATCGCCGACGCGTTCGTCGCACTCGACCCCGCCAACACCGACGACTACCGAGCGAACGCGGTCGCGTACATCGGACAACTCCGCGAGGTCGGTACCGAACTCGATGCCGACCTCTCCGCACTGCCCGAACGTCAGCGGGCACTCGTCACCTGTGAAGGTGCCTTCGGTTATCTGGCCCGTGACTTCGTCTTGCAGGAGGCCTACCTGTGGCCGGTCAACGCCGAGCAGGAAGGAACGCCGAAGCAGGTGGTGCGCACCATCGATTTCGTTCGCGACAACGCTGTACCAGCCGTGTTCTGCGAGTCGACCGTCTCGGACAAGGCGCAGCTGCAGGTCGCCGAGGACACCGGCGCTCGATTCGGGGGAAAGCTGTACGTCGACTCGCTGAGCGACGCGTCCGGCCCCGTACCCACATACCTGGATCTACTGCGCTACGACGCACGGTTGATCGCCGACGCACTGGTAGGAGAACAATGACCCGGAAGACTGGGACCCAGCACGACAGGGCCCCGCACGAGAACGGAGCAGCGCTGACGGTCGACACCGTCAACGTGCGATACCGCGACGTCGTGGCTCTCGTCGATGCCAGCCTCACGCTCGCACCAGGGCGGGTGTGCGGGTTGGTCGGCATGAACGGATCGGGCAAGTCGACGCTGTTCAAGGCCGTCATGGGCGTGGTCAAGCCCAACTCCGGCTCGATCACCGTGTTCGGCGGCGACCCCGCCCAGGCGCGCAAGGCAGGCACTGTCAGCTATGTGCCCCAGGCGGAATCGGTCGACTGGACGTTTCCGATCAGTGTGCGGGACGTGGTGATGATGGGCCGATACGGAAAGCAGAATCTTCTCCGTACTCCTCGAGCGGCCGATCGGCGCGCCGTCGACGAGGCCCTGCAGCGCGTCGACCTCGCCGATCTCGCGAACCGACAGATCGGCCAGCTCTCGGGTGGCCAACGCAAGCGCGCGTTCGTGGCCCGCGCCATTGCCCAGGAGGCGTCGTTGCTGTTGCTCGACGAGCCCTTCGCCGGAGTGGACAAGAAGACCGAGGCAACCATTACCCGGCTGCTGCGCGAACTGGCAGCAGACGGTGCATCGGTGCTCGTGTCCACTCATGATCTGCATGCCCTGCCGGACCTGTGCGACGAGGCGATCCTGCTCCAACAGCGAGTGCTGATGCACGGCAGTCCGGTCGAGGTACTTCGCCCCGAGAACCTCGCTCTGGCATTCGGCATCGATCCGACGAAGATCGACGAGCTGGGCGCTGGCACTCCACGACCGGCCCGAACCTCGGAAGCGAGCTGAACCGTGTACGTGATCGACTTTCTCGTGGACCCACTCGAGTACACCTTCATGCAACGGGCGCTCCTGGTGACCGTCACCGCTTCGATCGTGTGCGCGGTACTGAGCTGTTGGCTCGTCCTGATCGGCTGGTCTCTGATGGGCGACGCGGTCTCGCACGCCGTTCTGCCCGGTGTCGCGTTGTCGTATCTGCTCGGTGCACCGTTCGCGATCGGAGCGCTGTTGTTCGCTCTCATCGCGGTCGGTGCCATCGGAGTCGTCCGCAACACCACCATCGTCAAGGAGGACGCTGCGATCGGCGTCGTCTTCACCACCTTGTTCGCGCTCGGCGTCGTCCTGATCTCGAAGTTTCCCAGCCAGATCGACCTCAATCACATCCTGTTCGGCAATCTGCTCGGCGTCTCGCAGGCCGACATGGTGCAGGTGTTCGTCCTGGGCGGAATCGCGCTGACCGTCATGATCGTCAAGCGTCGCGACTTCACGCTCTTCGCCTTCGACCGCACCCAGGCACGCGCCGTCGGAATCAATCCCACGGTGATCTCGGCCGTGATGCTGACCCTGCTGGCGCTGACCACCGTGGTTGCACTCCAGGCCGTCGGAGTGATTCTCGTCGTCGCGATGCTCATCACTCCCGGCGCGTCGGCGTACCTGCTCACGCACAGCTTCGGCCGCATGCTCGTGCTGGCACCGCTGATCTCGGTGGGGTGCGCACTGGTGGGGATCTACGCCAGCTTCTACCTCGACGTGTCCTCGGGAGGCAGCGTCGTGCTCACCCAGGGACTCGTCTTCGTGCTTGCCTACCTGCTGAGCCCATCACAGGGCATCGTCGTCCGCGCCCTGCGACAACGCCGACAGGTGCCGGCTGCTCCGGCCGGGTGAGATGTCTTTTTCCATTGGATTGCCTAAGCTCGGCGGCGTGGCGCAACAAAGAACCGATCCCGCACCGGCCGACGAGGGCGTCCAGCTGTCCGCGGTTGCGCAGGACTATCTCAAGGTCATCTGGACGGCCAGCGAATGGAGCGAGGACTCCGTCAGCACCAAGATGCTCTCCGAGCGCATCGGCGTCTCCGCCTCGACGGTGTCCGAGGCGATTCGCAAGCTCGCCGATCAGGGCATGGTCGACCACGCCCGCTACGGAGCCATCTCACTGACCGAGAAGGGTCGCCTGGCTGCCATCGGCATGGTGCGTCGGCACCGGCTGATCGAGACCTACCTGGTCCGCGAACTGGGGTACGGCTGGGACGAAGTGCACGACGAGGCGGAGATTCTCGAACACGCCGTCTCGGACCTGATGATGGACCGGATCGACGCCAAATTGGGCCACCCCGAACGCGATCCGCACGGAGATCCGATTCCGTCGGTCGACGGTGCGATCGAGACTCCGTCCGCGACCCGCCTGAGCGAGTACCTCGACGGACAGTCCGGCCGAGTCGCCAGAATCTCCGACTCCGATCCTGCGATGCTTCGCTACTTCGATTCGGTCGGTATCACGCTCGACCTACCGATCACGGTGATCGAACGACGTGACTACGCCGGCACGGTTGCCATCGAACTCGCGCGGGACGACGCCACGGATTCCATCGACCTCGGCCATCGCGCCGCCGAGGCGATCTGGATGGTTCCCGCGAACTGATTGCCGGGCCGGTTCAGTGCCCGCGCAAGGTCGCGGGCCGCACGACCATGACCGAACTGGCGCGCTTGCCCTTCTCCTGAAGCAGAGCAATGGTGTGACCGGTCGGATCGACGGCCGCGTACACCCCATCGATTCCGATCGGATCCAGCCAGCGGCCCTGGCTCAGTGATTCCGCCTCGCCTGCATCGATCTGCCGGTGCGGAAAAGCGGTGCGTGCGGCCTCGTCGATATCGAGACTGACGGCCGGATCCTCGGCCAACTCCTCGAGTGTCCGCGCATGCTCGAGGGTGAAAGGACCGACGCGTGTGCGGCGCAGCACGGTCAGGTGACCGCCGACGCCCAGCGCCGCACCGAGATCTCGCGCCAGCGCGCGCACGTACGTCCCCGACGTGCACTCCACCTCCACATCGAGGTCGACGAAGGTGGCTTCGTGTTCGACGACATCACGCCTGGCCGTCACATCGAATCGGGTGACACTGACTTTCCGGGCGGCAAGGGTGAACTCCTCGCCGGCTCGAGACAGCTTGTGCGCTCGCTGTCCGTCGACCTTGATGGCACTGACACTCGCCGGCACCTGCTCGATGTCACCGGTCAACGCCGAGATCGCGGTCGCGATGTCCGAATCGGAGAGGTGCGAGGCCGAGACATCCGCCAGAACGTCACCCTCGGCGTCGTCTGTCGTCGTACTGCGGCCGAGCCGCACCGTCGCGGTGTACGACTTGGTGGTCAGTGAGAGCAGTCCGAGCATCTTGGTCGCCCGCTCCACACCAAGCACCAGCACTCCGGTCGCCATGGGGTCGAGAGTTCCCGCGTGGCCGACCTTTCTGGTGCGCAACAATTTTCGACACGACGCCACGACATCGTGACTCGTCACGCCCGGTCCTTTGTCGACCACCAGTAGGCCGGCACCGACGAGACCGGACGAAATCTTTTCGCGAGCACTCACGAGAGAGCATTGTGCCAGGCGCGACCAGCCGGTCGTCACATCACCGAGATTGCCGTCATCACCAGTCCGCCGGCCACCATCCATCGACCGTCGAACGACGTCAGAGGAGGCCCGGAGACGGTATCGCCGGGCACCAGCAGTTCGGATCTGAACGTCCCGGAGATGTCGTCACCTGAGCCGGTGCGCTCGAAGGTGATGTGCGCGTCCTCGAAACCGAGCCACCGTCCGGTCAACGGCTCCCAGGCCTTGTACGTCGCTTCCTTGGCGCAGAACAACACTCGATCCCAGTGCACGTCCTCGCGGCCCGCGGTCGCGAGCCAGTCTCGCTCTGCCTCGAGGCTCACCGCCTCCAGCACACCGTCGGGTAGAGGCCCGTGCGGCTCGGCGTCGATGCCGACCGATCGCACCTGCATCGAGTAGGCCAGTACAGCACCGCGATACCCGTCGCAGTGCGTCAAGGATCCGACCACACCCTTCGGCCACTGTGGCGCACCGGATTTGCCTCGCATGATCGGCGCGGGCTCCACGCCCAGCTTTCCCATCGCCACTCGAGCACAGTGCCGAGCCGAGGTGAACTCACGCTTGCGCTTGTCCACAGCCTTGGCGACCAACGGGGCTTCGAGTGGATGGGGCACCAAATCCGGTGGGTCGACGAACAGTTCGGCCGAGACCACACCGTTCGGAAGTATGGATTCGATCACTTGCCCGCCCTCATCTTCTCTACTTCTGCTTCCATCTCGGGAGTCACGGTGAAGTGCCCGCCCCATTTGTTCAACGACCCCGGCGGATACTCGGGAACCGGAAGAATTTGTCGCAGAACGTTCTTCGGCAGTCCACGTCGCTGCCACTCGCGCGGGTAGCCCACCGACACCTCCTCGAAGCGAACGCCGTCGTAGTAGGTGGTACGCGGAATGTGCAGGTGCCCGTACACCGAGCAGATCGCGTTGTACCTCGTGTGCCAATCCGCCGTGAGAGTCGACCCGCACCACAGCGCGAACTCCGGGTAGAAGAGCACCTCGGTCGGCTGACGGACCATCGGAAAGTGGTTGATCAGCACCGTGGGAACGGTTGTATCGAGGGCATCGAGCCGGTCACGAGTGGCGTCGATGCGCGCATGGCACCACGCATCCCGCGTGGCATACGGCTGCGAGGACAGCAGAAATTCGTCCGTGGCGACGACGTTCTTCTCTCGCGCGATCGCCAGCCCGTGCTCCTTGTCCCGAGCTCCCTGCGGCAGGAAGGTGTAGTCGTACAGCAAAAACATCGGCACTATCGTCGCCGGACCACCCTCTCCCTCCCACAGCAGGTACGGATCCTCCGGAGTGACGACGTCGATCTCACGGCACAGGTTGACCAAGTACTCGTATCGGGCTGCTCCGTGGATCTGGACGGGATCTTTCACCGTCGTCCACAGCTCGTGGTTTCCGGGAACCCAGATGACCTTCGCGAAACGACTGCGCAGCAGTTCGAGCGCCCACTTGATGTCGTCGGTCTTCTCCGACACGTCACCGGCCACGATCAGCCAGTCGTCGGGAGACTCGGGGAAGATGTCCTCGGTGACAGGCCTGTTGCCCCGATGTCCGACGTGAATGTCGCTCACTGCCCACAGCTTCGCTGCCACTGATGACCCCTTCCGATCCGTTCGGCCGTCGACGTCGAGTCGCCGAACCGTCCGAGAACGTATCAACGCTCAATCCTCCACGGAGATTCCGCGGCGCATCCAGGCGGGGTGAAGCGGTAGCTCCCGTCATGACCGACGGTCCCGGCCGCCCTGGAGGCAATCCGGTCGTCTCAACCGCAGATTCGGGTATATGGTGCCTTTCATGACTTTTTTGCGGACGACCAAGACGGCGCGGGTGACGCGATGACGGTGCCTCCGGTCCGCATTCGAGACGCTGCCGCACTGCTCGGCGTCAGTGACGACACCGTGCGGAGGTGGATCGACGGCGGCACACTCGCCTCGTTCGAGGACGAGACAGGGCGCAAGGTGATCGCCGGCAGTGACCTCGCCGCTTATGCCCGCGAGCATGCCGCGCCCCCACCCGAAGTGGCCTCCGGCGGCAGTTCTGCCCGCAACCGACTGGTCGGGCTCGTCACCGGGGTCGTCTCGGACACAGTGATGAGCGAGGTCACCATGCAGTGTGGGCCCTTTTCCATCGTGTCCCTGATGAGTACCGAGTCCGTTCGTGAACTCGGACTGGAGCCGGGCAAGGTGACCGTCGCGGTCGTCAAGGCCACCACGGTCATCGTCGAGACACCCTAGATCGCAGGAGATTTCAGTGCAGACACTCAGACCGGCATTCGTGGCTCTCGTTGCCGTCACTCTCGTCCTCACCGGATGCGACAGGGCATCCGAATCCGGTGCCTCCGATCCGGCCGCGACCGGCAATACCGTCGGGGGTGACATCACCGTCTTCGCCGCAGCATCCCTGCGAGCGACGTTCACCGAACTGGGTACGCGCTTCGAGGCCGAGCACCCCGGCACCTCGGTCGAGTTCAGCTTTGCCGGATCCTCCGATCTGGCCACGCAGCTGATCTCCGGTGCACCCGCCGATGTCTTCGCCTCCGCGGATACGAAAAACATGACGAAGGCGGTCGACGCCGGCGTGGTGGCAGGTGATCCCGTCGACTTCGCCTCGAACACACTGACCATCGTCACCGCGCCGGGCAACCCGGATCGCATCACATCGTTCGCCGATCTGGCGAACCCCGACATTCTGACGGTGATCTGTGCACCTCAGGTGCCGTGCGGTGCGGCGACGGCAGCCGTGGAAGCCGCGACCGGCACGGACATACCGGCGGTGAGCGAGGAATCGTCGGTCACCGATGTACTGGGCAAAGTCACGTCGGGTCAAGCCGATGCCGGGCTGGTGTACGTCACAGACGCAGCAGGGTCGGGTGACGCCGTGACAGCAGTGCCGTTCGCGGAATCGAGCGAAGCCGTCAACACCTATCCGGTTGCGACACTGAATGGGTCCGAGAACGACGCCACCGCTCGCGCGTTCGCCGAGTTCGTCACCGGACAGGTCGGCCGAGACGTCCTCGCCCGAGCCGGCTTCGCCGCCCCGTGACCGTACGCGTCGCCGATGGCGGGCGATCGGCGGTAGGGGTACCGCTGTGGATCTTCGTTCCGGCGGCCGTCGGCGCGCTCGTTGTCGTGGCACCCCTTGCCGCGATGTTCACCCGCATCGACTGGTCGAACTTCGTCGGTCTCGTCACCTCGGAGTCTGCGGTCGCAGCGCTGGTTCTGAGCCTGAAGACGGCCACAGCCAGCACGGTGATGTGCGTGCTGCTGGGTGTACCGATGGCAATCGTGCTCTCCCGCAGCACTGTTCGTGGCCTGTCGGTACTCCGCTCCCTGGTCGTACTCCCTCTGGTCCTGCCTCCGGTGGTCGGCGGTATCGCGTTGCTCTACACATTCGGCCGTCAGGGCCTGCTCGGCGAACATCTCGAAGCGTTCGGAATCCGAATCGCGTTCACCACCTCCGCCGTCGTGTTGGCGCAGGTGTTCGTGTCGCTGCCGTTTCTCGTCGTGAGTGTCGAAGGCGCACTGCGTACGGCCGGAAGTCGCTACGACGTGGTTGCGGCGACTCTGGGGGCAACTCCGACCACCGTTCTGCGCCGCGTCACAGTTCCCCTGATCTTGCCTGGACTGATATCCGGTACCGTTCTCGCGTTCGCACGCGCACTCGGCGAATTCGGAGCGACCTTGACCTTCGCGGGCTCGCTCGAAGGAGTCACCCGAACCCTGCCGCTGGAGATCTATCTACAGCGCGAGGCCGATCCCGATGCCGCGGTGGCGCTGTCGCTGGTGCTGATCCTGGTTGCTGCCGTCGTCGTCGTCACCGCGCGCGGCACTCGATCGTCGGGTTCGCTGTGAGCTCGCTGCACGTTCGCGCCACTGTCGATGTCCGCGGCGTCGACATCGAACTCGACGTCGAAGAGGGTGAGACGGTCGCCATCCTCGGCCCCAACGGGGCCGGCAAATCGACACTGCTGCAGCTGGTGTCGGGGTCGGTGGTACCCGACGACGGCATCGTCCGGCTCGGTGAGGACACGTTGACCGACACCTCGTCGAAGACCTTCGTTCCGATCCACGCGCGAGGTGTGGCCACTCTCGCGCAGGACGCACTCCTGTTTCCCCACATGGACGCTCGAACGAACGTCGCCTTCGCGCCGCGGAGCGCGGGTGAGAGCCGAGCGTCCTCGAAGACTGTGGCCGACACGTGGCTGGCCGCGGTAGGAGCCTCTCATCTGGCCGATCGTCCCCCGGACCAATTGTCCGGTGGGCAGGCCCAACGCATAGCGATCGCACGTGCTCTTGCCGCCGATCCTCGACTGTTGCTGCTCGACGAACCCCTTGCGGCGTTGGATGTCGAGACAGCACCGGCGCTCCGCAGAGTGCTGCGATCGGTAGTGCGCGACAGTTCCCGCACGGCGCTGATCGTCACCCACGATCTGCTCGACGTGGTCGCATTGGCCGACTCCGTCGCGATCGTCGACGGTGGGCGCGTGGTCGAGCGAGGGTCCGTTGCCGAGGTACTCGCCGCTCCCCGCAGCGAATTCGGTGCCCGGATCGCCGGGGTCAATTTGCTCTCCGGCCGCGCGGCCGACGCCGACGGCACGACCGCACTGACCACGAGCTGGGGCTTGACGGTCCATGGATCAGGGCAACACGTCACCGGGACGTCGCTGGTCGCGGTCTTCTCCCCCGCCGCGGTCTCGGTGCACCCGACAGCCCCCCATGCCAGCCCGCGGAACGTTTTCGAGGTCGTGATCGACGAGATGGAGGTGCAGGGCTCCGGCATTCGCGTCCGATCTCGTCCGCATCCAGACGGCTCGCCCGGAATGGCCGCCGACATCACCCCCGCAGCGGTCTCCGATCTGGGGCTCGAGCCGGGGCGCAGCGTGTACTTCGTGGTGAAGAGCCTCGAAGTTGCACTGCATCCCGCGTTGCCGTCACCGTCGTAATTGACGATCGCTGCCGATCACCAGCCACTTACCGGACAGCACTCGCCCGGCCACCGCGAGCATGCGCAAGGCGACGAAGACACCGAGTCCGATCCAGATCCCCACCAAGCCCCAGTCGAAGACCAGAGCGGACCAGATGAACGGCAGGAACCCCACGACGGCACATGCCATGGTGGCGTTTCGTAGGAACGCTGCATCGCCACTGCCGAGCAGCACCCCGTCCAACGCGAACACCACGCCGGCGATGGGAATGATCGCAACGAAGATCCACCAGATCGCATGCATCTGATCGACGACCGATGCATCGGTGGTGAACAGGCCCGGGACGAACGAACGCCCGACGGCGAACACGCCGGCCAGGACCACGGCGAATACGGTCGACCATGCTGTCAAGCGCCATGCCAGTGCGCGCGCATCCTCGGTTCGGCCGGCACCCAACGCAGCCCCGACGAGGGTCTGCGCGGCAATTGCCAACGAATCGAGCATGAGTGACACCAAGTTCCACATGTGCAGCACCACCTGGTTCGCGGCGACCGAGGCGGCCCCGAACCTCGACGCGACCGCGGCTGCGGAGAGGAAGCAGGCCTGAAACGCGAGGCTGCGCACGATGAGATCGCGGCCGAGTATCAACTGCGCACGCATCACCGACCATCGCGGACGCAGTTCGGTGCTTTCTCGAACCACCGCCACGACGAACAATGCACCGGCGACGCCCTGACCGATCACGTTGGCCACGGCCGATCCGACCAGCTCCAATCGTGGGAATCCGAACAACCCGTGAACCAGAAGCGGGCACAGTACCGCCGACACACCGAAGCCGAGCACAACGAAACGTAGCGGTGTCACGGTGTTCTGAACACCGCGCATCCACCCGTTTCCGGCCAACGAGATCAGGATGAACGGCACACCCAGCAGCGCGATGCGCAGCCACGCGATCGCCTCGGCGGCGATGTCGCCACCTCCGGTCAAGACCGACACCACAGGCTCGGCCGCGAGTTGCACGACCGCCACGATGACGACCCCGAGCCCGAATGCCAACCAGGTTGCTTGAACCCCCTCACCTACGGCGTCGTGTTCGCGCCCGGCACCGTGCATACGAGCGGCTCGGGCAGTCGTGCCATAGGACAGGAAGGTCAACTGGGTGCTGACCTGTGCGAGTACCAAACCACCGATCGCCAGGCCGGCGAGCGCCAGGGCACCGAGTCGGCCGACCACAGCGGCATCGAACAACAGGTAGAGAGGCTCGGCGGCGAGGACGCCGAGAGAGGGAAGGGACAAGCCGAGAATTCGACGAGCAGTGACCGGCGAGGAACTCACGACGTGGACAAGGCTCCGCGCAGAGCGTCGATCACATCGCCGAGCTCACCGGTCGCGGTGTAGCCGGCCGCGTTGCGGTGTCCGCCACCTCCGAGGGCACACGCCACCGCCGACACGTCCACCTCGGTCTTGGACCGCAACGACACCACCCAGACCGTGCCGAAGTCCTGCTGCTTGAGCACGGCAGCCACCTCGGCTTCGGACGTGGTGCGGACGATGTCGATGACACTCTCGATCTCTTCCGACCGCAATCCGGCCGCGTCTTCGCTCCGGATGACCGCGTACACCAACCCGCGCCCGTCGGCCGCCTCGGGAATCAACGATGCCGAACCGAGTACCGACCCGAGCATCGGCAGCCACTCGAACGGGTGAGTATCGAGCAGCTTGCGCGCGATGTGTGCGCCGTCGATACCCGTCGCCAGCAGTCTCTCGGCCAGCAGATGTGAACCGGGGCGAACCCATCGGAACGATCCGGTGTCGGTGACCAGGCCGGCGAACAGCAGGTGCGCCAGATCGGCGTCGATCTCGACACCCCACTGGTCGAACAGCCGCGCGATCACAGCAGTGGTCGACTCCGCTGACGCATGCACCACGTTGACCGTTCCGAATCGGGTGTTGCTGCGGTGATGATCGATGACGAGGCTGGTCGACGCAGTATCGAGCCGGTCACCCAACGACCCCAGCCGGCCCCGACTTCCGGCGTCGACCGTGACGACCAGATCCACCGCGTCGGCCACCTTGTCGGCGTCGACCAGCAGGTGCCGGCCGGGCAGCTCGTTCATCGACTCGGGCAGAAAAGCCGGCGTTGCGAAGGCCACTTGCACATCGGCGCCACGACGTTCGAGTACCGAGCCGAGCGCCAGCCCGCTACCGATCGTGTCCGCGTCGGGCTGCACGTGGCACAGAACGGTCACCGAGGATGCACGTTCGAGCATCTCGATCGCCCGCGCCAGGTCCTCGTCCTGCTGCGACTCTGCCCCCGAACCATCGGACATGTCAGTCGGCTTCGGCTGGCTCGACGTCTGCAGGAGTGGAGCCTGCGGAATGACCATCCAAGTCTGCGACTTCGCGCGGAGCTTTGTACGGGTCCGGGTCTCCGGCAGGTTTTGCGTTCGCACGCGCACGGGCCAGTTCCTCGTCGGCCACGCGGGCGCGTTCGAGAAGGTCTTCCATGTGGCGCGCGGTGTCGGGCACCGTGTCGGTCACGAACGTCAAGGTGGGTGTGTACCGCACACCCGTTCCGGCTCCGACCTTCGAGCGCAGCACGCCCTTGGCCTTCTCCAGTCCGGCCGCGGCAGCCTGCAGATCGGGCGGAGTATCGAGGTCTTCGCCCATCACGGTGTAGTACACCGTCGCGTCGTGCAGGTCAGCGGTGACTTTGGTGTCGGTGATGGTCACGAAGGCGAGCCGCGGATCTTTGATCTCGTGATCGATCGCCGTCGCAACGATGGCAGCGATTCGCTTGGACAACTTACGAGCCCTGGCCTGATCCACCACGACAATCACACTCCTCTTTCATGGCCGGACGTCGACCGAAGTTCGACGTCCCGGCGGCTGCGATGTACACGCCTGCCGAACAGTGCTCGACAGGACTTCCCGAATCAATCCTCGGGTCCGAATATTCTCCGACGTACTGCCAACAATTCCAGATCGTGACGTTCGGCGACGTGCCGTTCGCATTCGTCCAGCTTGTCGTGCAGCAGGTCCACATCGGTTCCAGCGGCCGCCACTCCCAGCAACGACCGTCGAATACGTTCTCGTTCACCGGTTTCCGCAGCCGACACTCCCAACCTCTGCAGATCACCCAGCACCGGTTCCATCATCGACCGCTTCTCGGCCAGCGAACGTACGTCCCCCAACAACACGTCCAACTCCAGAGCACCCAGATACACGCTGACGTCCTTCGATCGGCTCCGACGACAAAGCCGGTGGCGGTACAACTGTCGTACCACCACCGGCTCGAAAGTCGGAGCGCAGTGTCACTCCCCTGGCTTCACCACCGAGCCGACGCGACCGGATGCGGAGCCGAACGGCTCCGCATCTGTTCTAGTCGCGCGGCTTTTCACGGAGTTCGTACGCCTCGATGACATCGCCCACCTTGATGTCGGAGTACGTCACCGTCAAACCACACTCGTATCCCTCACGGACCTCCGTCGCGTCGTCCTTCTCGCGACGGAGCGAGGAGATCGTGACGGTTTCCGCAACAACGGCACTGTCTCGGATGAGTCGTGCCTTCGCGTTGCGACGGATCGTACCGGAGGTGACGAGGCAACCGGCGATGTTTCCGACCTTGGAGGATCGGAACAGCGCGCGGATCTCGGCCTGCCCGAGGGCAACCTCCTCGTACACCGGCTTGAGCATGCCCTTTAGGGCCTTCTCGATCTCGTCGATCGCCTGGTAGATCACCGAGTAGTAGCGGATGTCGACGCCTTCGCGGTTGGCCAGCTCGGTGGCTTTGCCCTCCGCTCGAACGTTGAAGCCGATGATGATCGCGTTGGATGCCGACGCCAGGTTGACGTTGGTCTCCGTGACGCCACCGACACCGCGGTCGATGACCCGCAGTTCGACCTCGTCGTCGATCTGGATACCGAGCAGCGCCTCTTCGAGAGCCTCGACGGTTCCCGAGTTGTCACCCTTGAGGATCAAGTTGAGCTGCGAAGTCTCCTTCAGAGCTGCATCGAGATCGTCGAGGCTGATGCGCTTACGGCTCTTGGCTGCGAGCGCGTTCCGCTTGCGTGCATTCCGACGATCGGCGATCTGACGGGCGATCCGGTCCTCGTCGACGACCAGAAGGTTGTCGCCTGCACCGGGCACCGACGTGAAGCCGATGACCTGAACGGGCCGGGACGGCAACGCCTCGGTGACGTCCTCGCCGTGCTCGTCGACCATTCGGCGAACGCGTCCGTACGCGTCACCGGCAACGATCGAGTCACCGACACGGAGCGTTCCGCGGGCGATGAGCACGGTCGCGACCGGCCCACGACCACGGTCGAGGTGGGCCTCGATGGCAACACCCTGAGCGTCCATGTCCGGGTTGGCGCGCAGATCGAGCGACGCGTCGGCCGTCAGCAGCACCGCTTCGAGAAGGGCATCGATGTTGGTGCCCTGCTTGGCGGAGATGTCGACGAACATGGTCTCGCCGCCGTATTCCTCGGCGACCAGACCGTATTCGGTCAGCTGCTGCCGGATCTTGTCCGGGTTCGCGCCTTCCTTGTCGATCTTGTTGACCGCAACCACGATCGGCACATCGGCCGCCTGGGCGTGGTTGATGGCTTCCACCGTCTGCGGCATGACGCCGTCGTCGGCTGCAACCACCAGGATCGCGAGGTCGGTGGCCTTGGCACCACGGGCACGCATGGCCGTGAAGGCCTCGTGACCGGGGGTGTCGATGAACGTCACGAGACGTTCGTTGCCCTCGAGCTCGGTCAACACCTGGTAGGCACCGATGTGCTGCGTGATGCCGCCTGCTTCGCCTTCGCGCACCGTGGTGTTACGAATCGAGTCCAGCAGTCGAGTCTTGCCGTGGTCGACGTGGCCCATGACGGTGACCACCGGGGGACGCTGTTCGAGATCGTCCTCGCCGCCGGCGTCCTCGCCGTAGGTGAGGTCGAACGAGTCGAGCAGTTCACGATCTTCGTCCTCGGGGCTGACGACCTGAACGACGTAGTTCATCTCGCCGCCGAGCAGCTCCAGCGTCTCGTCGTTGACCGACTGCGTCGCAGTGACCATCTCGCCGAGGTTGAACAGTGCCTGCACCAGTGCGGCCGGGTTCGCGTCGATCTTGTCCGCGAAGTCCGACAGCGAAGCGCCGCGGGCGAGACGAATGGTCTCACCGTTGCCGCGGGGCAGCCTGACGCCGCCGACTGCGGGAGCCTGCATGCTCTCGTACTCGGCGCGTTTCGCCCGCTTCGACTTACGGCCACGACGGACTGCTCCGCCGGGACGACCGAATGCACCTGCTGCTGCGCCGCGCTGACCGGGACGGCCACCGCCGCCGGGACGGCCACGGAAGCCGCCTGCGGGAGCGCCGCCTGCGGGGGCACCACCGGGAGCGCCAGGAGCGCCACCGCCGCGGTAGCCACCGCCGCCGCCCGGACGACCGCCCGGTGCGCCGCCGGGGCGACCGGGGCGTCCTGCTGCGGGTCCCGGACGAGCCGAACGGGTCGGCATCGCACCCGGATTGGGGCGAGGAGGCATCGAGCCCGGGCTCGGACGAGGTCCGGCCTGGCCCGGAGCGGGACGCGGCCCACCCTGACCGGGAGCCGGACGACTGCCGGCCGACGGTGCGGCGGGACGAGGCCCACCCTGTCCGGGCGCGGGACGTCCGCCACCGGGGCGCGGGGCACCGGGAGCCGGCCGAGGAGCCGGTCGTTCCACGGGGGCCGAGGAGTACGGGTTGTTACCGACACGCGGAGCCTTGGGGCCCGGCTTGGGGCCGGGACCTGCAGGCTTGGGTGCTGCCGGTGCCTGTGTTGCGTCGCCGGTGTCGGCCGACGCGGCCGGTGCCTGCTCGACCGGAGCAGCGGGCGGCGCAGCGGGAGCGGCCGGTGCCGGAGCAGCGGGCGCAGCCGGGGGTGTTTCGACGGGTGCCTGTGCTACCGGGGCTACGGGTGCTTCCGGCTCTGCCTGGCGGGGTGCCGGCTTGGGTCCCGGACGGGGTCCACCCGGCTTTGCTGTACCCGGCTTCGCGGTGCTGCCGGCGGCGCGATCGGCTGCTGCGCGACCGTTGGGTGCAGATGCGGCGGGTGCCGACGCGTCCGAGTTCTCGGACGGGAAGGACTCACGAAGACGACGAGCCACCGGGGCCTCGACTGTGGATGATGCGGACTTGACGAACTCGCCCTGCTCTTTGAGCCGTGCGAGTAGTTCCTTACTGGTGACACCGAGTTCTTTTGCCAACTCGTGCACGCGGGCCTTGCCTGCCACTGCTCTCCTCACTGAGAGGCCGAGCGAGGCTTGGTGCCCGCACGACCTCGGGTTATCTCCGATGGACGTTCATCGTTGGTGCTTCACGGTGTGCTCATCAGTGCTGTTGCCTGTTCTTGTCGACGGGTGTTGCTCTTGTCGTATCCTCGGCCGGTAGTCGGCCGTGCTCGTCGAGCACGGCTGTCACTGCGGACGATTCCACATTTCCCGATATCCGAAACGCACGACCGAAAACTCGGCGTCGCTCCGCATTGTGCAGGCATTCTCGGTTGTAGTGCAACCACGCACCACGGCCGGGCATCGAATGCCGGATGTCGGGGACGAGAGCGAATTCGTGCGAACCAGCTTCTCGAACCACGATCCTCAACAGATCGGCGGCCGGAACTCGCTCCCTGCACCCGACGCATGTACGAATCGGCCGGGCTTTCACAACCGGATACTCGCGTTCATGCTTCTGGGAAGAGACTTCGTTACCGAACCATCGACCACTCTACCGCTGTATTGCCTCGAACTCCGCATTCCGGCCCTATGCGCTGGTCGTCTCGGGTGCCGCCGCATCGCTGCGGATATCGATACGCCAACCGGTCAGTCGAGCAGCCAGTCGAGCGTTCTGTCCTTCCTTGCCGATCGCGAGAGAGAGCTGGTACTCCGGAACCACCACGCGAGCCGCGCGAGCAGCAGCATCCACGACCGTCACAGAGACAACCTTGGACGGTGAGAGCGCATTCCCGACGAACGTGGCCGGGTCCTCGTCGAAATCGATGATGTCGATCTTCTCGCCCGCCAGTTCACTCATCACGTTCCGCACCCGCTGCCCCATCGGTCCGATACAGGCACCTTTGGCATTGAGGCCCGACACCGTGGAGGCGACAGCGATCTTCGACCGATGACCCGACTCGCGTGCGACCGCCACGATGTCCACGGAACCGTCGGCGATCTCGGGTACCTCGAGGGCGAACAATTTGCGCACCAGATTCGGATGGGTGCGTGAGAGTGTGATCTGCGGACCCCGGTTGCCCCGAGCGACTCCGACGACGTAGCACTTGATGCGTTCGCCGTGTTCGTAGGTTTCGCCCGGAACCTGCTCGGCGGGAGGCAGGAGTCCGTCGGCCCCGTTGGCGTCGCTGCCGATGCGCACGATGACGGTGCCCTTGGCGTTGGCGCGCGTGTCGCGCTGGATGACTCCGTTGACGATCTCACCCTCGTGAGTGGAGTACTCACCGAACGACCGCTCGTGCTCGGCGTCGCGCAAGCGCTGCAGAATGACCTGGCGCGCGGTGGTGGCTGCGATACGCCCGAAGCCCTCCGGGGTGTCGTCCCACTCGGAGATCACGTTGCCGTCGGCGTCGATTTCCTTGGCCATCACGCGAACGGATCCGGTCTTGCGATCGACATCGATCCACGCGTTGGACTGGTGTCCCTCGGTGTGTCGGTAGGCGGTCAACAACGCGGTCTGGATGGTCGAGATCACCATCTCGATCGGAATTCCCTTGTCCGCCTCGATCGCCCGCAGTGCGGCAATGTCGATATTCACTTGTTCGACCCTTCTTCCGGTGCTTCCACATCCACGATTTCGTCGGTGTTCGCAGGCGAGGGCCTACTGCCGACCACGCCACCCGCCAAGTCCATCTCCTCGGCGGTGGGCCTTGAAAATTCCACCTGCACAACAGCTTTCACAACGTCTGTCAGAACTATCGACCGCGTCGACAGCACGCCCTTCTCCTTGGTCACCACGGTGACCGAATCTCCGTCGAGTAGACCGACCCGACCGTCCAGCTTGCTCTCGGCCAACTCGATGCGCACCTTGCGTCCGCGGGCCCGACGCCAATGCCGCGGCTCGGTCAGGGGCCGGTCGATTCCGGGAGTGGTGACTTCGAGCGTGTACGGCGCTTCACCGAAATCCGTCACCGCATCGAAGGCGTCGGAGATCTCGCGGCTCAGCTCCGGGAGCGCGTCCAGGTCGATGCCCTCTTCTCGATCGACCATGATGCGCACCGCGCTGTGCTTGCCTGCTGCGACGACGTTCACGTCTTCGAGGTCGTAGCCCCGTTCTCGAACGAGGTCGGCGAGTAGTTCGACAACCCTCTCCTTGGACGGAACAGGCATGTCGCGAACTCCTCGTGTGTAGTTGTGGGCGATCCGGCGAGCGGCAGCCGGACTGCGTTTGCCGAACCAACAGACTACCGCCCCGCGGACACTGCTCGTGACCACGCACGCGTCACGACACACGGGCATGGCACGTGCAGGCGCTGCGGTCTGGCACGATGTCGGGGTGCCCACGCCGATCGCCCCCTTTGCGCTCAGTCGCCGCGGGTTGTTCCGACTCGCCGGTGCCGCAGCCCTGTCTGCGGCCACCGTCTCCGCCGTTGCGGCCTGCGCCCAGGACGAGATCTCCGGCCCCGCGCTCGATTCTCTGACCGCACAGCTGCGTGCTGCCCGCAGCGACGCAACGGATGCCACCGCGGCAGCGACCGCGATTCCCGACTATGCAGCTGCGCTCGGAGTCGTTGCGGCTCAGCGGACAGAGCACGCCGATGCGCTCGACACCGAGATCGCCCGCGCCACCGGTGCAACGACCGACACCTCCACGTCAGCCAGCACGACCACCGTCGCTCCCCCGGCTCCGCCACCGGACATCGCGGCGGTGCGGGAGATGTTGACCACATCCGCTCGCAGTGCAGCGGACGCGGCTCGAAACGAAAGCGGTTATCGGGCCGGTCTTCTCGGTTCGATCAGTGCGTCGTGCACGGTGTCGGCTCTGGTGGTGCTGGCATGAGCGATCTCGGTCCGGAACAGCAAGGTCTGGTCGACGCCCTCGAAGCCGAGTACGCGGCGGTATTCGCCTACGGCGTCGTCGCGGCGTTCTCCAACCCCACGCGCGCCGATCTGGTCGCAACCAACACTGCTGCCCATCGCGCGCGCAGAGACGCGACCATCGACGCGCTCCAGGCAGCCAGTGTCGCCGTCCCCCTCCCCGATCCCGCATACGCATCACCGTTTCCGGTGACCGACGCGATCTCGGCCACTCAGTTGGCTGCCCAGGCCGAGATCGACACGTGTGTGGCGTGGCGTTCGCTGATCGAACGCAGCCAGTCCGGTGGTACACGCGAGATGGGAGTCCAGGCGTTGACCGACGCCGCGGTCCGGCTCGCGACGTGGCAACAGATCCTGGGAGTCACACCCTCGTCGACGGCATTTCCCGGTCGACCGTGACGGCCTCCGCCCCAGCGGCGGAACGACCCGGCATGAACAGTGCCGCGACCAGTCCGATCCCGACTGCTCCCGCGCCGACGAGTAGGGCCGGTGCCAGAGCGTCGGTGTATCCGGTGGGCGTCAACGATCCGCCGTTACCGATGAACACGGCGGTCAGCACCGCGATCCCCAGCGCGATACCCACTTCGCGCATCGTGGAGTTCGCGCTGCTCGCCGTGGCGTGATCGTCGACCTTCATGTCGCGCAACACTGCCGTCGCGGACGGCGCGAACGTCAGGCCCATGCCCACGCCGGCCATCAGCAGCGCCGGGACCATGGACAGGTACTCGGTGTCGGGCCCGAGGATCAGAGCCATCCACACCAGCGACACCGACTGCAGCGCCAAGCCGCTGACCAGCAATCCACGGAGCCCGACGCGCTCCGCCAACAGGCCCGCAATCGGCGCGACCACCATCGGCGCTGCGGTCCAGGGCAGCGTACGCAGGCCTGCCTGGAACGGTGTGTAGTGCATGACGATCTGCAGGTACTGCGCAAGAAGGAACACAGCTCCGAACATGCCGAGCGAGAACGTGATTCCGATGACGTTGGCGAGGGTGAAACTGCGTGATCGGAACAGCGCCAACGGCAGTACCGAATACCGGGTGCGAGACGCTCGCACGACGAACGCGACGAGCAACACCGCTGACCCGATGGCACTGGTGAGCACTGTGGTCGACGCCCATCCGTCGTCGTTGCCGTGAACCACCGCCCACACCAACAGGAAGACGCCACCGCCGGCAAGCACCACACCGAGCAGATCGAGCGGCTGGGTCCGTCCCGTCGACTCTTTCAGCGCCGTGTAGGCGAGCGGTACTGCAACCAGTGCCACCGGAACGTTGATCCAGAAGATCGCCTGCCAGGAGATGCCGTCGACGACGGCTCCACCGACGACCGGCCCCAGGGCCACACCGAGGCCGGAGACTCCGCCCCAGATCCCGATTGCCATGGCGCGCTTGCCCATCGGTACCACCGCGGCCAGCAGGGTCAACGACAACGGCATGATCGCGGCAGCACCTACGCCCTGCACAGCCCGCGCCGCGATGAGCATGGCCGGGCTCGTGGCGAGTGCACTGGCCACCGAAGCGACGGTGAAGATCGCGATGCCACCGAGGAACACCGCCCGTCTGCCCCACCTGTCACCGAGCGTCGCCGCGGTGAGCATGAACGTGGCGAAGCTCAGGGTGTAGGCGTTGAGGAACCACTGCAGCTGGCCGACCGACGCGTTCAGATCCTGCTGAATGACCGGCAGCGCGCTGGTCATCACCAGATTGTCGAGTGTTGCCATGAACATCGGTAGGGATGCCGCGAGGATTCCCAGCCACACCGGAATCGACCGAGCGACAGGATGATGTGCAGGCGGAGAGGCTGTAGCGGTCACGGCGAACGTCCCGTCTCGAGTTTGTAAGCATCGAATGATTACTTACGAACGACCGTAAGTTATCGACTGATAACCTGTCAACATGTCCGACACTCCTACGCCCAAGCCCAGAGCAACCCGGATGGACGCGGCCGACCGTCGAGAACTCGTCCTCGACGCCGCAACACGTGCGTTTGCACGCGGCGGGTTCGCCGGAACGAGTACCGATGCGGTGGCGAAGGAAGCGGGCGTATCGCAGCCGTACGTGGTCCGCATGTTCGGAACCAAGGTCGAATTGTTTCGGCTGGTCTTCCAACGCTCCATCGACGGCATCATGACGGCGTTCGACGGAGTGCTGGCCTCGGGCCCCCTGGACCCAGCCGACGACGAGACCTGGGCCGACCTCGGCGGTGCCTACGCCGATCTGGTGGCCGATCGCGACCTGCTGATGGTCATGATGCACGGGTTCGGCGCAGGGGCGGTACCCGAGATCGGCCGTCAGGCCAGAGAAGGAATGGGCGCGATCTACAGCCAGATCCGCAACGGGACCGGGTGTTCGGAAGATCAGGCACGGCAGTTCATCGCGCACGGAATGCTGCTCAATGTCCTGATATCGATGCAGGCACCGGAGCATCCGGAAGACAGCGCTGGGCTGCACGAGATGACGATGTGTGCGTTCGGAACCAAGCTCGTTCCGGCCGATCCCGGACTGCTGTAAAGGCTAGGGACGCATCTCGTACCGACCGTCGTACGAGACGACCTCGTTCCACACCGTCTCGAAACGGTCGCCGTCGACCACCGGCTTACGAATCGAATCAAGAGCCCACTGTTGTTGCGCAGCAGTCGACGACGGCTTTCCGTACAGAGCGACGGCATAGCCGGAGAAGTCCCTGATCTGGAAATCGAAGATCTGATCCATCATCTCGTTCGAGATCTCGTCGGCCTGCTCGAGCAGGAGATGACCGTAGACGACGAGCGAGAACAGGTGGCCCACCCCGAGCAGAAAGTCGAGGTCCTTCTGCTGCGCTTCGTCGGGCGCGCACTCGGCGAGAAACGACCTGAACGCCTGCGCCTGCTCGTAGAACCGTCCGACATTGGGGATACCGGAGTGCTTCTGGTACACCGGATTCCAGTCGTGGAACCGCACCGAGCTCGCGCCCCTAGCCGGGCCTTGAGCGAAGAAGAAACTGTCGTCGACCGGCTCGGTTCGGGTGCCGACGTCGGGGTAGTCGGTGGGCGAGAACATGTACGCCGGCATGAACTTGAGCATCAGCGCAACGTTGACGTGCACGGTGCCCTCGAGCTTGGGAAGCGTTCCGATCAGCTGGGCGGCCTCACGGAAGTAGGTGTTCTTCTCGTACCCCTTGGCTGCGATGACGTCGTGCAGCAGCCGAACGACGGTTTCGCCCTCCGAGGTGACCTTCGCCTTGGTCATCGGATTGAACAGCAGGTAGCGCCGGTCCTCGGGTCCGGCAGCGCGGAAGTAGTCCACCGCGCGGGCGCTGAAGAGTTTCATCGCGATCAGGCGCGAGTAACCGTCGACGAATGCGCTGCGCACGTGCGGAAAATCGGTGACGCGATTTCCGTAGAGAATTCTGTTGTTCGCATGTGTGATCGCCTCGTAGAACGCATGCTCGCAGATGCCGACCGAACCGGTGCAGAGGTTGAACTTGCCGACGTTCACCGTGTTCAGTGCCGCCGAGAAGGCATCGGCACCGGTGTGCAGAATGTCCTGCCCACGGACGGGGTAGCTCTCCAGCGAGAACGTACTGACGTACATCTGGCCGTGCACGACACTCTCGCGCAACTGATACGCGGGATGCGCGCTGTCGGCTACGAAGAACACGTACGAATCCGGTCCCTCGATATCGGTGCGCCGACCGAACACCGACACCATCCCGGCCACGTTGCCGTTTCCGATGTAGTACTTCTCCCCCGACGCGGTGAACTCGAGGTCGGCGTCGTCGGCCGAGGGCGTCAACAGCATGTCGGTGGAATACACGTCGGCACCGTGTGCCCGCTCGGACAAGCCGAAGGCCATGACTCCACCGCGGTCCAACTCGGCTGCGGCACGGCGCTTGGCGTCGTCGTTCGCACTCATCCAGATCGGCCCGAGCCCGAGGACGGTGACCTGCCAGGTGTACCAGTACGCCAGACCGTAGAACCCGAGAATCTCGCTGAGCGCAGCGTTGCGCGCGGCGTCCCATCGTGTGTTCGGCAATCCGTCGGCGTACGCGGCGGGTGTGGAGAACGTCGCGAACAACTTCTGCTCGGCGACGAATTCCAGAAAGTCTGCGGGCCAGACGCTGTCGAGATCGTCCGCCAACAGCCTGCCTTTACCGCGGCTCTCGAACCACTCGATCAGTGCGCGCAGCTGTCGGCGAGAGTCTTCGTCGAGCTCGGCCGGGTCGAAAGTCGTCGGATCGAACAGCGAATACTGAGCCACGGTGTGACCTCTCCTAGTCGTTGACCCGAAGCTACCAGCGGGTAAACGACCGCGCAGAAAGATCGCGAGAGAAGTCCTACGGGGTGTGCCGCACGGCCTTCACGATCTCCTCGACCGCCGAATCGACGTCCAGTTCGCGACTCTCACCGGAGAAGCGGTCGCGGATCTCGACCTTGCCGTCGGCCCAGCCGCGGCCGAGAACGACCACGAGCGGAACGCCGATCAGTTCCGAGTCCTTGAACTTCACTCCCGGCGACGCCTTGCGATCGTCGAACAGAACCTCGATTCCTTGCGTATCCAATTGCGATGCAATGGATTCCGCACCCGTACGCGCAGCGTCGTCCTTGTTCGCGATCACCAGATGAACATCGGCAGGCGCAACCTCCGACGGCCACCGCAGTCCCTTGTCGTCGTGCATCTGCTCGGCGATCACAGCGACCAGACGCGAGACACCGACGCCGTAGGACCCCTGCACCAGGCGGACGGGCTTGCCGGCCTCGCCGAGGACATCGACCGAGAACGCGTCGGTGTACTTGTACCCGAGCTGGAAAATGTGTCCGATCTCGATCCCGCGGGCACTGACGAGCGGACCACGACCGTCGGGAGACATGTCACCGTCGCGCACCTCGGCCGCTTCGATGGTGCCGTCGGGAACGAAGTCACGACCGGCCACGAGGTTCACCACATGCTTGCCCTCGACATCCGCGCCGGTGATCCACGACGTCCCGTCGACGACCCTCGGATCAACGAGGTAGCGAACACCGTTGGCCTGCAACGCGCGCGGTCCGATGTACCCCTTGATCAGGAACGGATTGGACGCGAAGTCCGCGTCGGTCAGCAAGGCGAACTCGGCGGGTTCGAGCGATGCTTCGAGCCGCTTCTCGTCCACCTCACGGTCGCCGGGCAGCCCGACGGCGAGCAACTCCCACTCCCCCTCGGCATTACGAACCTTGAGCAGGATGTTCTTGAGAGTGTCGGCCCCGGTGACGGTACGGCCCAGATCGGCACCGTTGGCCCACTCCACGAGAGTCGCGATGGTCGGGGTATCGCCCGTCTCGTAGTCGACTGCAGCCGGCTGCCCCTCGATGGGGATCGGCTCGGGTGCCGGTGTCGTGACGGCCTCGACATTCGCCGCGTAACCCGACTCGACGCATCGAACGTACGTGTCTTCGCCGATGTCGCTCTCGGCGAGGAATTCCTCGGATGCACTGCCGCCCATGGCACCGGACGTCGCAGCGACGATGACGTAGGAGACGCCGAGCCTGGCGAAGATGCGCTGGTAGGCCTCACGGTGGGCGGCGTAGGACTTCTTCAGTCCGTCCTCGTCCATATCGAAGGAGTACGAGTCCTTCATGACGAATTCGCGCCCGCGCAGAATGCCTGCGCGGGGACGCTCCTCGTCGCGGTATTTCGTCTGGATCTGGTACAGCGTGACCGGAAGATCCTTGTAGGAGTTGTACTCGGCCTTCACCGTCAGCGCGAACAGCTCTTCGTGGGTGGGCCCCAGCAGCATGTCGTTGCCCTTGCGGTCCTGCAACCGGAACAGTGCGTCGCCGTACTCGGTCCACCGATTCGTCGTCTCGTAGGGCTCGCGCGGCAGCAGGGCGGGCAGCGAGATCTCCTGCGCACCGATGGCGTTCATCTCCTCGCGTACCACGCGCTCGACCTGGCGAAGGACCCGCAAACCGAGGGGAAGCCACGAGTAGACACCCGGCGCGATACGACGAACGTAGCCGGCGCGAACCAACAGCTTGTGGCTGTCGACCTCGGCGTCGGCCGGGTCGTCGCGAAGGGTACGGAGGAACAGCTGCGAAAGACGGGTGATCACGGGTTGTCAGACTAGTCGGTTGCGCAGCACCTGTGAGCAGGTGGCCGTGCAGTGAGTAGCCTTGACCATCGTGCTGATTCTCCTTCCTCCCTCCGAGACGAAGTCCGACGGTGGTTCCGGAGCACCCCTCGATCTGGACCGACTGGCGTTGCCGTCGTTGCTGCCCCTTCGCCGAAAGCTCGCCGATGCCCTGGTCGAGTTGTCCGGCGACGTCGATGCCTCCATCACGGCACTCGGCCTCGGTCCCACCCAGGTCGACGAGATCGAACGCAACGCCCGATTGTGGTCCTCCCCCACCACGCCCGCCCTGCAGCGGTACACCGGCGTGCTCTACGACGCACTCGATGCGCCGTCGTTCACCAGGGCCGGCCGCGCCCGCGCACACGCGAGACTGTGGATCGGATCGGCGCTGTTCGGGGCCGTCCGGGCGTCCGATCCGATTCCGTCCTACCGGCTCTCCGGCGGATCGACGATTCCCGACTTCGGCACACTGCGATCACATTGGAAGCCGGAACTGTCCGACGCGATCCTCGCCGAGGACGAGGGCATCGTCGTCGACCTCCGCTCCGGCACCTATCAACAGCTCGGTCCCGTTCCCGGCGCGATCACCGCTACGGTGCTCACCGAGAAGCCCGACGGCAGCCGATCGGTGGTGAGCCACTTCAACAAGCATCACAAGGGACTGCTGGCACGCGCGTTGACGCTGACCACCGCCGAGCCCAAAGACGTGAAAGCCGTTGCGCGTGTGGCATCGAAAGCGGGTCTTCGAGTCGAAGTGGCGTCGTCGACCGAGCTGATCGTGCTCACCGAATGAGCGATATCCCCGGTCTGCTCCGCCGCGGTGCCGACGCGTCCGTGGGCAAGACCAAGAGCCAACGCGTCGCTGACGACGTCGCCGATCGGCTGGTGTCGATGGACGCGACCGCACTCGGCTCTCTGGCACTGACGAACATGATCGAGACGATGTACGAAAACGGTTGGCAGCCCATAGATCTGGTGCATGTCGTGCGGCGTCAGCACACGGTGGCCGTGGCCACCCTGGCGGCGGCGGCACTGCTGCATCAAGCCGATCTCACCGATGCGGATTCGCGGGCCCCGCAGGACTGGGTGGATCAGATGTCGTCCATCTGCGAGCAGTTCCCGAAAGTTGCGACGAGGGTCGAGTCCACCCCCGACTTCCTGACGGCATACCTCACCTCCTCCGGCAAGTCCGACTACATCGCCGCCAGTGATCAGTGGCTCGATGTGCTCACCCTGCTCGGGCAATGGCAGACACTCCCCCGATGGCCTCAGCTCGGCCCCAAGCCGTCCCAGTGGCCGCGCACTCGTCCCACGCTGCAGGGTGTTTCCGGCTCCGACTCGCCGAACACCAAGATGCTGAGCAAGATTCGTGGTCTGTTGGCCAAAGCCGACGCCACGGACTTCGAGGAGGAGGCCGAAACGTTGACGGCCAAGGCGCAGGAGTTGATGACGCGCTACTCCATCGACACCATGCTGCTCTCGCAGGGCCACATCGATATTCACGGCCGACGGGTACATGTCGACGGCCCCCATGCCCCAGCCAAGGCGCAACTGCTGCACGTCGTCGGAACTGCCAACCGCGTCAAGGCGATCTGGGACTCCGAGTTCGCCGTCGCAACCCTGGTGGGTGCCCCGGTGGACGTGGAACAGACCGAATTGCTGTTCACCTCCCTGCTGGTCCAGGCAACCCGCGCCCTCGGTCATTCGCCGGAAGCGAAGAAGCGCAAGAAAGCCGGGTCGGCTGCCTTCGGGAAGGCCTTCCTGTACGCATATGCGATCCGAGTCGGAGATCGCCTGACCGACGCCGATGCGCACGTACTCGAGGAGGCGCGCCACGACTCCGGTGATCTACTACCGATACTGGCGGCGCAAACGGTCGCAGTGGAGGCCGAGTTCGATCGATTGTTCCCGACGGCGAAGCCGATGCGCGGTCCGCGCCTGGACGCGGAGGGCTGGGACTCGGGCCAGGCGGCTGCGGATCGGGCCGACCTCTCGCGCTGAGGTGTGATTCCACTGCCGGTTCGCAAGGCAAAATGATTCTGTGCCCGAGACTCTCGACGACATCATGACAAGAACCTCGGAATTGCTCTCCGAGCGCAACATGGCCGCGCTGTCGACGTTGATGACAGGCGTGTCGACGACCGATGCGGTTCGGATACTCGAGCGAGTCGACTCCGCTCGCCGCGCGGTGCTCTTTCGCCTACTGCCCAAGGACGAGGCGGTGTCGGTGTTCGAGAGGTTCGACGCCACGGTGCGCAGCGAGTTGTTCGAGAGCCTGCGTAGTGACGACGTCATCGCGCTGTTCGAGGACCTCGACCCGGACGACCGAGTCGAACTGCTCGACGAACTTCCGTCCAACGTCGCGCACCGGATGATGAGCGGACTCTCCGCCGCGGAGCGAGCGCTGACGGCACCCATGTTGGGCTACGACCGGGGATCGGTCGGTCGACGGATGAGCCCCGAATACGTACGCGTGCACTCCGATACCACGGTGGCCGAGGCGCTCGATGCTGTTCGTCGTACCGGCGCGGATGCCGAATCGGTCTACCTCCTGCCGATCACCGACCAGCACCGCACGCTGGTCGGTGTGGTGACTCTTGCCGACCTGGCGACCGCGGCGCCGTCGACCCCGGTGGGCGATCTGTACTCGGATCACCCGGTGGTGAAGGCGGACTCGTCCGCCGAGATCGCGTCCCGGCTGTGCTTCGAGCACCGTAGTCCCGCGGTGGTGGTCGTCGACTCAGAGGAACGGCTGATCGGCATTCTCACCCTCGAGCAGTCCGCGCGCATCCTCGAGGAGGCAGAGGACGAGGACGCCGCCCGGGCAGGCGGCTCGGAGCCACTACGGCGTCCCTACCTGTCCACACCGGTGCTCGCCATCGTTCGCTCCCGTGTGGTGTGGCTACTGGTCCTGGCATTGTCGGCAATTCTCACGGTGCAGGTACTCGAGATCTTCGAGCATGCTCTTGCCGCCGTGGTCACTCTCGCCCTGTTCATCCCTCTGTTGACCGGGACCGGAGGCAACACGGGCTCGCAGGCAGCGACCACCGTGACCCGAGCCCTGGCACTCGGCGACGTCCGTCCGCGCGACATTGCCGCAGTGCTGTTTCGAGAGGTTCGCGTCGGCGCGACCATGGGTGCGATGCTCGGCACCCTGGGCTTCGCCATCACAGGACTCGTCTACGACTGGCACCTCGGACTGGTTATCGGAAGTACCCTGCTGTCGATCTGCACCATTGCGGCCACCGTCGGCGGTGCCATGCCGTTGGTTGCCAAGAAGATCGGCGTGGATCCGGCCGTCTTCTCGACGCCGTTCATCTCGACCTTCTGCGACGCAACGGGTCTGATCGTCTACTTCCTCATCGCGAAGGCCGTTCTGGGCGTGTGATCAGCCCTGCTCGTCAGCCTTTCTGGGCGACTTCCTGAGCTGCCTGCGCCTGGGCGACCTGCTGCGGGGTGAATCGGATGAAGAGGGCCGCGAAGCCGGCTATCACGGCGCAGACTGCGCAGCAGAACAGAGCGAACATGTAGCCCGAGCTCAGTGCATCGAGTTGGCCCTCGTTCATCAGTGTCGCGGGCCCGGAGATTCCGCCCAGCGAGATGGTGCGCGAGGTGACCAGCGCTCCGATGACGGCCAGGGCCAACGGGCCACCGAGAGTTTGGGCAACCAGTGAAATCGCCGTCAACGGCCCGATCTCGGTGGGGCTGACCCCGGCGATGGCGCACAGCGGTAGCGGCACCACCGTCAGGCCGACACCGAAGCCGATGCCGATGACGGGAAAGAACAGTCCGGGGAAATACGACGAGTCCGCGTTCATCGTCGTGACCGACACCATGAGCCAGCCGACCATGATGACGGCACCGCTCAGAATCAACCAGCGGGGAGCGATTCGGGTCACCAGTTGCGAGGCCAGGAACGCCGCGGCACCGAGGCCGAAGGCGAACGGCACGAACGCCAGACCGGCATGAAGCGGGCTGTATCCCAGGATGTCCTGGACGAACAGGGCCACGTACGCGGCGAGGCAGAACATCACTCCGCCGGCGAAGAAGATGGCCACGAACGTCGCGACCCGATCCCGGTTGCGGAACAGCGAGAACGGCAGCAGCGGATTGTCGGCACGACGCTCGACAAGCAGGAACAATCCGAGGAAGAGCAATCCCGCGATCAGCGAGACGATGACGATCGGGCTGGTCCAGCCCAGTTCGGTGCCCTCGCTCAAGGCCAGGACCACGCCGGTGCAGCCCAGCGTGGCCAGAATCGCGCCGGGAACGTCGAGGGGCAATCTTGCGCCCACCGTCTCCTGCAGCGACACGACCGCGAGCACCACGATGACCACGCCGATCGGCACATTGATCAGGAAGATCCAGCGCCAGGACACCTCGGTCAACGCACCGCCGATGATGAGTCCGGCAATGGAGCCGACACCCGTCATGGCCGCGTAGATCGCAATGGCTTGATTGCGCACCGGGCCGGGCGCGAAGGTGGTTGCCACCAGCGCAAACGCCGTGGGCGACGCCACTGCGGCCCCCACCCCCTGCAGGGCCCTGGCCGCGACGAGCGTGGCTTCGTTGACCGCGAGACCACACAGCAACGACGCGATAGTGAACAGCACCACGCCGGCCAGGAACATCTTCTTTCGACCGAACGCATCACCGAGTCTGCCGCCGAGGAGCATCAGCCCGCCGAAGGCCAGAGCGTACGAGGTCAGCACCCAGTTGCGCCCGGCGTCGGACAGCCCGAGATCGGCCTGCAGGGGTGCCAGGGCCAGGTTGGCGACGGTGCCGTCGAGCACCACCATCAGCTGCAGGCCACTCAGGACGATGATCGCCATCCCGAACGCTCGGGTCGTCACCGGATATTCGATCTCGGTGGCGGAGGTCTGGGACATCGATGACTCAGGCACGAGCGTTCACGTTACCGGCGTTCACGGAGAAACCGGCAACGGTCCCGATAACCACGATGGCAGGAGGTCTGATCCCTGCTTCGCGAACGGCCTCGGCGACGGTGCTCAGGTCCGCCCGAACTTCACGCTGCGTACGCATGGTGCCCTCCTGCACAACGATGACCGGGGTGTCGGACGGCCGTCCACCGGCGACGAGCACGTCGGCGAACTTCCCGATCCGCTCGACGGCCATCAGCAGCACGATCGTGCCCTTGAGCTTGGCGAGGGCGTCCCAGTCGACCAGTGAATCGGGGTGATCGGGTGCCACGTGTCCACTGACGACCACGAACTCGTGGGTGACGGCGCGATGCGTCACCGGGATGCCCGCAGACGAGGGCACCGAGATGGCACTGGTGATGCCGGGCACGACGGTCACCGGGATTCCCTCGGCAGCGAGGGCTTCGAGCTCCTCGTATCCTCTACCGAAGACATAGGGGTCGCCGCCCTTGAGCCGAACGACGAATTTGCCCGCTTTGGCACCGTCGATCAATGCCTGATTGATCGCTTCCTGCGCCATGGCACGCCCGTACGGAATTTTCGAGGCGTCGATGACCTCGACATGCGGACCCAGTTCGGCGAGCAGCTCGGGCGGAGCAAGGCGATCGGCCACCACGACGTCGGCGTAGGCAAGGAGTCTGCGGCCTCGGACAGTGATGAGATCCGGGTCGCCCGGGCCTCCACCGACCAGCGCGACGCCGGTCATCGGCGCGTGGGCCGAGTCGGCGACGACGCCGGACTGCAGGGCCTCGATCACGGCGTTGCGCACTGCCGCGGAACGCCGATGCTCGCCTCCCGCGAGCACACCGAGGGTCAAGCCGTCCCACTCGGCCGAGGCCGGAGTGACCGCCGTACCGTCCTTGGCGATGTCGGCCCGGACGCAGAAGATCTTGGACGCGGTGGCCTCGGCGACGATGGCGACGTTGGTGTCGGCCTCGTCCGTGCAGGCGATGGCGTACCAGGCGTCGGCGAGGTCACCCTCGCGGTAGTCGCGCAACTCGAGCGTCACCTGGCCTGCGGTCGCCATCGCCTCGACAGCAGGCGTGGCCTCGCGAGTGATCACGTGCACCACGGCACCGGAGGAGATGAGCAGCGGCAATCGCCGCTGCGCGACGGTGCCGCCTCCGACCACGACGACGCGTCGACCGTCCAGATTCAGGCCGACCAGATAGGGAGAGTCAGTCGCGTTCACGGGAAGAAACGCTACCGCGCGCGCTGCACTCGCTTTTCGTCCCATACGGGCTCACCGGATTCGTAAGCCTGCCCGGTACTGCCGAACACCAGAAATCGGTCGAAACTGCGGGCGAACCAGCGGTCGTGAGTGACCGCGATCACCGTGCCCTCGAACGCCGCGATCGCGTCCTCCAGGGCATCGGCGGACATGAGGTCGAGGTTGTCGGTCGGCTCGTCCAACAGCAACAGCGTTGCGCCCGAGAGTTCGAGAAGCAGGATCTGCACGCGCGCCTGTTGACCGCCCGAGAGATTGTCGTAGGACTGCTCGGCAGCACGGGCCAGACCGTAGCGGTCCAATGCCCGGCCCGCGGCCTCCCGGCCCATGCCGTCACGGTGTTCGTTGCCCATGTGCAAGATGTCGAGCAACGTGTTGCCCGCAAGGTCCGGGCGAGTGTGGGTCTGCGCGAACAGTCCCGGGCGCACTCGCGCACCGAGGACCGCCGTGCCGGTATGGGGCACCGGGTCGAGTGCCAATTCCTGTACCGGCTCGTGCTCCTTCTCCGGATCGGTTCCGCCGTTGGCGAGCAGCCGCAGAAAGTGCGATTTGCCGGAACCGTTGGACCCCAACACCGCAACGCGGTCTCCGTACCAGATCTCGGTGTCGAAGGGCTTCATCAGGCCGGTCAGTTCCAGAGCAGTGCACACCAGCGCTCGTTTGGCCGTCCGACCGCCTCGTAGTCGAACGGTGACGTGCTGCTTCAGCGGCACCGCCTCTGGGGGTCCGGCCTCCTCGAACTTGGCCAAACGGGTCTGGGACGCGTGGTACCGGGCGGCCACCCCGTCGTTGAACTTCGCCTTCTCACGCAGTCGCAACACCAGCGCACGAAGCTTGACCAGTTCCTCGTCCCACCTCCGCCGCAATTCGTCGAGCCGAGCATTCCGGTCCTCGCGGGCGGCGTGATAGGTCGCGAATCCCCCACCGTGAACCCAGGACGTAGCACCGCTCACTCCCGGCTCGAGGGTGACGATCCGATTCGCAGCGTTGGCGATCAGCTCACGATCGTGGCTGATGAACAACACCGACTTGTCCGAGTCGCGAATGGTCGCCTCGAGCCAACGCTTGCCCGGCACGTCGAGGTAGTTGTCCGGCTCGTCGAGCAGCAACAGGTTGTCGGGCCCGGCGAAGAGTGCTTCGAGCACCAGACGCTTCTGTTCACCGCCACTGAGCGTCGATGCGGCACGCCACTTGGCCCGGTCGAACGGCATGCCCAGTGCGGCGGTGGTGACCTTGTCCCAGAACGGCTCGAGATCGTAACCGCCGACGTCACCCCAATCCGACAGCGCCTGGGCGTACTTCATCTGGGTCTTCTCGTCGTCGATCTCGATCATCGTGTTCTCGGCGTCGTCGAGTGCCGCAGCCGCCGCGCGGACGGCAGGCGACGCAACCGAGAGCAGCAGGTCGCGCACGGTCGAGTCGTCGCGCAATTGACCGACGAACTGCCGCATCACTCCGAGCGAGCCGGAACTCGACACCGAACCCTCGTCGGCGGTCTCGTCGCCGGCGATGATCCGCGTCAGCGTCGTCTTGCCGGTTCCGTTCGGGCCGATCAACGCCGTCTTGGCACCGTCGCCCACTCGAAATCCGACTCCGTTCAGCAGCTGCCTGCCGTCGGGCAGGAAGTACACGATGTCGTTGAGTTCGAGGTGGGCCACAACGAACCAGCCAACCTCATCGGCACCGCGATGGCCAATCGTTTACGACGACGCTCGTCTCTTCGGGCGAGGGCCGAGCCTTCTCTAGGCGAGGGCCAGGGTCGATGTCTCGGTCAGAACCTGCTCACCGGCATCGTCGACGTGAGCATGGCGCACCTGCAACCGCGCCGAATCACCGTGCAGGGTCAGCAACATGACGCCGTTGTCGAACCACGGTCCTGCCTCGGCTTCCCATTCGACTCCCGAGGGGCCCACGTGCGCGGCTCGAGCGAGTTTCGACAGGATCCGAGCTGCTGGACGTTTGATGGCAAGCTTGTTCACCGCGCGGATAGGGAGATCGAGCGGATTGCGGAACGGAGACATGGTCAGCTGGTAGGTGGCAGGAACATCGCGCCCACCCACACCGAAGTTCGCGTTCGCCACGTAGGAGCAATGCACGTCGCCGGACAGCCACATGATGGAGGCAGGCTTGTTCTCGCCGCGAGAGAGCTCACGCGTCAACGCCGCCATGTCGTTGAACGAATTGGTGAAGGCGGCCCAGTGTTCGAGGTCGAGGCCGATCCGCATCTTCTCGGCCACCTTCGCCGGCATGGAACCCCAACTTCCCTGCGCCACAGCCTCGTTCCACTGTTCCAGGTAGTGCAGTGCCGGCAGCATGAGGTAGGGCAGCGAAGAACCGAACAGCAGGTGCCGTGGAGTGGCTTCGAGCGCGCGCTCGCGTACCCACGCCCACTCCTTCTCGTCCACCATCTCTCGGTTGTTCGGATCCAGATTTCGCGAGCACCGCGAATCGATCATGATCAGACGCGTGTCCCCGAAATCGCGGTAGAAGCTCCAGCGCCCCGTCTCGGGATTGCGGTCGATCCGTAATGCGAAGTCGGCCAACAACTTCTCGCGATCCGCGTCACTGGCAGCGGACCGGACCGCGGCGTACATCTCGTCCTGCGCCAATTCCTTCGGCGACAGATTGCCCAGGTGTTGGTACACCCAGTACGACGAGTACGCGCCGATCACGCGATCGTTCCACCACGGCCGAGTCTCGATGTCCCGACGCCAGGACGCGGACGAATTCCAGTCGTCCCGCAGATCGTGGTCGTCGAGGATCATGCACGACGGGATGCTCGCCATCAGTGTCCGTACCGGCTCCAGTCCCCACGACTCCCGGTACAGCCAGGAGTACTCCTCGAAGTCGCAGATCTCGTTCTCCGCGTCGGTTCCCACGGCACTCCGCGGGCCCTCGCCGGAGCGACGCCGAGCCTGCAGCCGTTCTACGATCTCCGGCGACGGGTCGTCGGCGTAGACCTGATCACCGAGGAGCAGCAATGCCTGCGGCCACCGACTCGGATCCTCTTCGATCAGCGCGTTGCCCAGCCCGGCCAACGCGTCGGCTCCGATCTGTTTCAGAGATTCCTCGCTGTAGTTGTCGCCTCGCCGGCACGATCCGAACGCCAATGTGACGGGCCCCTGGGCGTCGACAGTGTGGATGGCCGCAGTGTGGCCTTCACGCGGCCAGACCTTGCGCTCATCGACGAACACCTCGTAGTACACCGCGGAATTGGCGGGCAGGCCCTCGAGTGGAACCAGCGCGTAGTGGTGTCCGTGGACACCCCACGTGCGTTCCGCCGCGCGGACGCCGGCATCGGTGACGACTGTCACGGTCGACGCTTCGGCCATCTCGAACCACAGGGTCGCGGTCTCGGTGCCGACGTACCGGACGATCGGGCCGAGCAGGACAAGGCTGTCGGAAGTCATTGGATCCACATTGCCTGCGTCGGCCCGCTTTCGCCAGTCAGTGGCGCGTTTCGGTCCTCACGAGCGGGCGGCGACCACGACCTTTCCCCGTACGTGCCCGGTCTCGACCAACCGATGTGCTTCGCGAAGTTGCTCGGCATCGATCGGAGAAAGAACCGTCGTGGCGGTGGTGCGCACCGAACCCTCATCGATGAGCTCGGCCACCCTGGTCAGTAGCTCGTGCTGACGAATCAGATCCGCAGTCTCGTGCATCGGGCGAGCGAACATGAACTCCCAGTGCCAGGAGATCGCTTTCGTCTTCAGCGGGAGAACGTCGAGCGTCTCGGGATCGTCGATCGCCACTATCTGCCCGAACGGTGTCAACAGGTCCGCATAGATCTCGACCTGGCCGGCGGAATGCGCAGTGAACACGTAGTCGATGCCGTCCGGAGCGACCCGTCGTACGTCGCCCCGAAGATCGCGCCGATGGTTCACCACCTCGGCTGCGCCGAGAGAACGGACCCACTTCTCCGCATCCTCGTCCGCTGCTGTCGCGATCACCCTCACTCGGGGAGCGAGAACCCGAAGAAATTGCAGCACCAGAGATCCGACGCCGCCGGTGGCCCCCACCATCAGCAACGTGCCGGTGGACTCGGCAGTGATGCGGAGTTTGTCGAACAATCCTTCCCAGGCAGTGATCGCAGTCAGTGGCAACGCCGCGGCCTCTGCGAAATCGAGAGTGGTCGGCTTCTTCGCCACGATCCGTTCGTCCACCGCATGCAACTCCGAGTCGGTCCCGGGTCTGCCGAGGTCGCCCGCGTAGTAGACCTCGTCGCCCGGGGTGAACAGTGAGACGTCGGCACCGACGGCACGCACGACACCGGCCGCGTCGAACCCGAGGACTTTCGGCTCGCCGTGCGGGTCGTTGCCTGCGCGGACCTTGACGTCCACCGGGTTCACCGACACGGCTCTGACATCTACCAATATGTCCCTCGGTCGCACGTTCGGCACGTCGACAACCACATCGGTGAGGCTGGCGGGATCGTCGATCGGGAGCGAGCGGGTGTAGGCAACGGCTTTCATCGTCTCGGTCATGCCTACAGGATGGCCCGAACCCCCTGTCCACCGTCAAGGCAGAGCTCGACAACGGCAACGGTGACACCGTCCAGACCGAACCTGGGTACCGTCAACTCCGTCGAACCGCCGGCCAGCAGTGCCGCTGCTTCGGCGACGCTGGCACTTCCGACGGCACGCAGCACTCGGACCGACACGGTGGGCGTGACGACGGTCGACAGTTCATCGGCCGAGTAGGTCACCCCCCGAACCCCCATGCTCGACGCCACCGCCGCCACCAGATCCGCTTTCCGGTCGATCGATGCGATGGCCTCGACGCGCCAATTCGGTTGCAGGACGGCCCTGATCACGCGCACGATCTCGGCGGCCCCAACACCCGACCGGGCACCGATTCCGACCACCACCCGCATCGCAGACGAGCCCTAGACGCGCGCGTAATCGACTGCGGCGGAGACGAATCGGGTGATGGACTCGGGGTTGCCCGCGGCGTGTGTATGCAGGTAGGACGCGTGCACTCCGCCGCGGACGAAGCCTTCGCGAGCGGCGGTTCTGCCGTCCGGTCGCTGCCGATGCCAACCCCAGGCCGCCGACGCCGCCTCGCGCACTGAGACGAGCTTCGTGCGATGGAACTCGTGGCCGGTGACACGGGTTCCCGCGTCGAACAGAGGCGACGCCTCGAGGGCGACCGCGTCGCGATACCCGAGAGTGAGCGTGTTCCCGAATTCCGCGTCGACATCGATGACGCCCGCCATTGCATGACCGTCCAATTGTTTTGCCAGATAGAGCAATCCGGCGCATTCTGCGTGAACGGGCAAGCCACGGGCCGCGGCCGTCCTGATATCGGTGAGCAACAGTTCGTTCGCTGCCAGCGCGGCAGCGTGCTCCTCCGGGAATCCGCCGGGCAACACGACTGCTGCTGTGTCGGTGGGCAATCCGTCGCGTAGAGGGTCGAAGACCGCGACATCGGCCCCGGCTGCGCGCAGGAGTTCGACGTGCTCGGTGTAGCCGAAGGTGAATGCGGGCCCACCGGCCACCGCAACGACCGGCGATCCCTCGGACCTGCGAACCTCGTCCGCCGGATTCCATTCCGGGGCGGGAATCGACGATCGTGCCAGCGCGCTCACTGCCTCGATGTCGACGAACTGCGCCACCAGTGCGCTCATCGCGTCGACAGCATCGGTGGCGGCTCCACCGTGTTCGACGGCGGTGATCAGGCCCAGATGTCGTGATGGCACGACCAATTCGCTCATTCTCGGTAGGGCGCCGAGTACCGGCACACCCACCCGCTCGCACGCTTGACGCAGCACATCCTCGTGCCGCTGGCTGCCGACCCGGTTCAGGATCACTCCGCCGATGCGGACACTGGAATCGAACGTCGAAAAACCGTGCAGCACAGCCGCAAGAGACTGACTGTGGCCGCGCGCGTCGACCACGAGGATCACCGGGGCACCGAGCATCGCCGCCACCCGCGCAGTCGACCCCTCGGCGGACGCCTCCCCGGGGCCGGTCATGTCGATCTTGCCGTCGAACAGTCCCATGACGCCTTCGACGACCGCGATGTCGCAGCCCCGGCTGCCGTGCCGAAAGAGAGGCCCGATTCGATCGGCACCCACCATGACCGCATCGAGATTGCGTCCGGGCAGCCCGGCCGCCAGACCGTGATAGCCGGGGTCGATGTAATCCGGACCCACCTTGAACGGAGCGACCTTTCGGCCGGCCGCCCGTAGTGCGCCCATCAGCCCGGTGGCCACCGTCGTCTTTCCGCTGCCCGAAGCGGGGGCCGCAATGACCACGGCGGGGCACGACGGATTCACCATTCGATGCCTCGCTGCCCTTTGCGGCCGGCATCCATCGGGTGCTTGACCTTGGCCATCTCGGTGACGAGATCCGCGGCCTCGATCAGCTCACGGGGCGCATCCCGTCCGGTGATGACGACGTGTTGGTTGCCCGGTCGATGGGTCAGCACCTCGACCACCTCCGCGACATCGACCCAACCCCACTTGAGTGGGTAGGTGAACTCGTCCAACACGTAGAAGCGGTGTGACTCCTGCTCGATCCGCCGGGCGATCTCCCGCCAGCCCTCGGCTGCCGCCTCGGCGTGGTCGACGTCGCTGCCCTTCTTGCGAGTCCACGACCAGCCCTCGCCCATCTTGTGCCACTCGACGGCTCCGCCGACACCGGTGCTCTCGTGCAGGTCGCCGAGAGTCCTGAACGCCGCTTCCTCGCCGACTTTCCACTTGGCACTCTTGACGAACTGGAACACTCCGACGTCGAACCCTTGGTTCCACGCCCGCAACGCCATGCCGAACGCAGCGGTCGATTTCCCCTTCCCCGGGCCGGTATGGACGGCGAGGACGGGCAGATTACGGCGCTGACGCGTCGTGAGTCCGTCCTGCGGAACGGTGCCGGGAGCGGGTACACCCTGAGGCATCGCGCGCCCCTACGCCGCTGCGCGGACGACGGCGGTGACCTGCTCGGCCGACAGATCCTCCAGCGCCACGTAGCCACCACCGAGACGGGCTGCGAAATCGGCGGCCAGGCCGAGACGGACCATTCCCGATTCGCAGTCGACGACGACCGAGGCGATCTTGTCCGACGCGATACGTCCTGCGGCAATGCGCGCTCGGCCGACGGGGTCGGTGCCTCCGGTCGCTCGGCCATCGGTCAGCGCCACCACCAGTGCGCGGCGCAGCGGGTCTCGAACCCGTTCTCGCAGAACCAGATCCCGGGCCTTCAGAAATCCCTGCGCCAACGGAGACCGACCACCGGTCTTCATGTTGCGCAACCGCGTCACGGCCACATCCACCGAAGACGTGGGCGGCAATACCGTCTCGGCTTCCGTGCCGCGCACGGTGATGACGGCGACCTTGTCACGGCGTTGATACGCATCGCGCAACAGTGACAGCACCGCACCGGTCACCGCCGAGAGTCGATCTCGTGCAGCCATCGATCCCGAGGCATCGACGACGAAGACGATCAAGTTGCCCTCGCGCCCCTCCTTGATCGCGCCCCGAAGATCCGCAGGCTCGAGCTTCAACCGGCCGGAGGTACGGCCGCGGACGACCTGATGCTCGGCGGCGGCGAACAACGTGCCGATCAGATGCAGGCCTTTGCCTCGCTCGACAGTGGGCCGCACCGACCGTCCGTGCGAGGAGCGTGACCGCGAGCGTCGACCCGGCGCGCCCTCTCCTACTCCGGGAACCTCGAGCAGCCGGGCCTTGAACTGAGCACCCGGAGTTCCTGCCTGCTTGTCCTTACCCGCTCCCGAGGGCTGTGGCTCAGGGGTGCCCGAGGTCTCGGTGTCGGGCGACGACGGAGACGACTCCGAACGCTCGGTCCCTTCGACACTGTCCGGCACCGGCGCTCCCCCGTCGCCGTCGGGCGTCGGGTCTGGATCTGGATCCGGTTGCTGCTCTGCCTGTTCCGCGGCGTCGCGCATGGCGTCGTCCAACTGCTTGTCGTCGATGCCCGGCTCGTCGAACGGATCGCGTCGACGCCGATGCGGTAGCGCCAGTTCCGCAGCGACCCGCACGTCTTCCTCTGCCACCTCGCTCGCGCCCCGCCACGCCGCGTGGGCGGACGCAGTGCGTGCCAGCACCAGATCGGCGCGCATGCCGTCGACGTCGAACGACGCGCAGAGCGCGGCGATACGCCGAAGTTCCTTGTCGCTCAACTCCACATCGTCGAGGATCTTCCGGGCGGCCAGAATCTGCTCGGCCACCGCGATGTCGTCGTCGCGAAATTGGGCCGCGAACGCGTGCGGATCGCGCTCGTAGTTCATCCGGCGGCGGACGACGTTCATCCGAACATCCACATCGCGCGAGGCCGTCACCTCCACTGCGAGACCGAACCGGTCGAGCAGCTGCGGTCGCAGCTCACCCTCCTCGGGGTTCATCGTGCCGACCAAGACGAATTGTGCTGGGTGCGAATGTGATACACCGTCACGCTCGACGTGTACGCGGCCCATCGCGGCCGCGTCGAGCAATACGTCGACCAGATGATCGTGCAGCAGATTCACTTCGTCGACGTAGAGAACTCCGCGGTGCGCAGCTGCGAGCAGGCCGGGCTGGAAGGCGCGTTCGCCGTCACGCAGCACCTTCTCGAGGTCGATGGACCCGACCACTCGATCCTCGGTGGCTCCCACCGGAAGCTCGACGAGCTTTGCCGGTCGGGATCCGTTCTCGTCCTCCACTGCCGGCAACAGCGTCGCGAGCGCACGCACCACCGTCGATTTGGCGGTGCCCTTCTCGCCGCGGACCAGCACGCCTCCGATACCGGGATGCACGGCGCACAGAATCAACGACAGGCGCAGTCGGTCCTGACCGACGATCGCACTGAACGGATATCCCGGTTCGGGAACACTTCCACCTTGCTGCACAGCTATGTCCCTTCGTGCCCGGAGTTCCGCGCCGGGCGTTCGGTAGAAAAACGCGAAGCCGGGCGGCGATCTGGCTGACAGGAGAATCTGCTCGAGCGAAGAAACTCCTGAACACAGTGGCGGGACCGCGCCTGATTCGTACAGGACTTCTCCGCAACCGACTTCGAACGGAACACTACCGCCGAACGAACGAATGCCACACACGGTAGGTCCGTGTGTGGCATTCGTTCCGGGAGTGGAGCCTGCGGAACGACCTCACCAATTCGGGAGTGGAGCCTGCGGAACGACCTCACCGATTATCGAGTACTGCGGAAGGTCAGGCCTCGCTCCAGGCGGTGCCGCCGCCCCGACGCATCGGGGTGTGCGGAATACCGTCCTCGAGAACTTCCTCACCGTCGGGCAGGAAGCCGTGCTTGGCGTACATGTCGACGAGGTAGCTCTGAGCATTGATGCGGCACGGCGCGGAGCCGACCTCGGCGAGCGCTGCCCGCAGGATCCGCGTGGTGTGGCCCTGCCCTCGGGCCGAGCGCTGGGTGCAGAGGCGGCCGATGCGGAACGCCTTCTCTCCGTCGTCGTGCTCCTCGAGCAGACGGAGGGTGCACACCACCTCGCCGTCTCGTTCGAGCCAGAAGTGTCGTGTCTCGGTCAGCAGGTCACGCCCGTCCAACTCCGGATAAGCACATGCCTGCTCCACCACGAACACCTCGACACGCAGCTTCAACAGGTCGTACAACGTGTTGTTGGACAGGTCTAGTGCCCATGATCGTTTGAGAGCTGCTGCTTGCGTATTCATACCTTTTGCTATCACACACCCGTGGGCTGTGCGAGCTCACGCGAGTTTTCCAGCTCCAGTGTCTTCGAGGTCCAGGCCCAGACCTCGTCGAACAACGAGCTGTTCTGGGCCAGCTTGACCCCCAGCGACGGGACCATTTCCTTGAGCTTGGGCTGCCACGCGTCGTACTTGTCGCCGAAGCACCGCTGGAGCACGTCCAGCATGGCCGGGACGGCGGTGGACGCACCGGGCGAGGCACCGAGCAATCCGGCGATCGTGCCGTCCGCAGCGTTGACCACAGCGGTGCCGAACTCGAGCACACCGCCGCGACCCTTCTTACGGATGACCTGTACTCGCTGACCTGCGGTGACGAGCTCCCAGTCCTTACCGATCACCGAGGGGGCGAACTCTCGCAGAGTCTCCACCCGATCGGCCTGCGACTGCGCCAGCTCGCTGACGAGGTACTTGACGAGCCCGAGTTCGGTCACACCGACGCCGAGCATCGACATCAGGTTGCCGGGCTTGACCGAGCCGGGCAGGTCGGTGATCTTGCCCTGCTTGAGGAACTTGGGCGACCACCCGGCGTACGGGCCGAACAGCAGACCCTGTTCACCGTTGATCACCCGAGTGTCGAGGTGCGGCACGGACATGGGAGGCGCGCCCACCGAGGCCTTGCCGTACACCTTGGCCGAATGCTGCTCGATCAGTTCGGGGTTGGTGCACCGCAACCACTCACCGCTGACCGGGAAGCCGCCGAATCCCTTGATCTCCGCGATACCGGACTTCTGCAGCAGGTGCAGTGCGCCGCCGCCTGCGCCGACGAACACGAACTTGGCGTTGACGGTCTTCTTCACGCCCGTGCGCTGATTGGCGACCTTGACGTCCCAGGTGCCGTCGGACTGCTTGGTGATGTTGCGCACATCGTGGCCGAAGTGCACCGTTCCCCCCGCGGACGAGAGGTAGTTGAGGAGCTGCTTGGTCAGCGCACCGAAATCGACGTCGGTGCCCTCCTGGCTCCAGTTCAGCGCCACCGGATCGGAGAAGTCGCGGCCCTTCGCCATCAACGGCAGTCGCGCCGAGAACTCGTCCTTGGAATCGATGAATTCCATTCCGGCGAAGAGCGGGTTGCCGACGAGGGCCTCGTACCGCGCACGCAGGTATTTCGCGTTGTCGGCTCCGTGCACGAAACTCACGTGGGGAATGGGGTTGATGAAGTTCTTGGCGTCGGAGAGCACGCCGGTCTCGATACCGTGGGCCCAGAACTGACGTGAGACCTGGAACTGCTCGTTGACGTTGAGCGCCTTGGAGATGTCGACGCTGCCGTCCTTGTTCTGCGGCGTGTAGTTCAACTCGCACAGTGCCGAGTGGCCGGTACCCGCGTTGTTCCACGCGTCGCTGCTCTCGGCCGCGGCAGCATCGAGGCGCTCGTAGACGTCGATCGACCAGTTCGGCTCGAGCTGACGGAGAAGCGCACCGAGGGTGGCGCTCATGATTCCGGCACCGACCAGAACGACGTCGGTCTTGATCCGCTTACCCTGCTCTTCTTTGGACACTGGAGAATCGACTTCCTTGTCTGTGGAGGTCTCGACCGGAGAACTCTGCTGTAGAGGGCTATTCACCCGATGCGGTCAGGTTACTAGCTGGGCCTACCCCATCGGACACCACGTCAATCTGCTCTCGATTGTGCTCCACGGACGCCGCTCACGGCGCCCACTACAGTTGTGATCTGTGACTACCTGGGTGCCCGACGTCCTCGGCGACGGCTACGAACAGACGACCATTCCACTCGGTGACGATCCGGACGGAGAGGGGCAGGTCGAGGCCACACTGGTGCGGTATCAACCGTCCGGTGCATCGAACTTCGACCGCGCGGTGATCTACGTTCACGGTTTCACCGACTACTTCTTCCAGCGACACATCGCCGAGCACTTCGCGGAGAAGGGATACGCGTTCTACGCCCTCGACCTGCGTAAGTGCGGGCGTTCGCGCCGCGAGGGCCAGACCGCGCATTTCGTGACCGATCTGGCGATGTACGACGCCGAGTTGAACGAAGCACTGAGCCTGGTACGCACCGAGCGCGCGGACGCCTCGGTCCTGCTGATCGCGCACTCCACGGGCGGCCTCGTTCTCCCGCTGTGGCTGAACCGCCTCAACCGTCAGGAAGGCGGGTCGGCCGGATTGGGCTTGGCAGGAGTCGTCCTCAACAGCCCGTGGTTCGACCTGCAGGGCCCACCCGCCATTCGCAGTGTCGGCACCGCAGCGATCGACGTGATCGGCCGATTCCGGTCCAAGACGCAGGTCCCCGGTAGTGGGCTCGACACATACGGCTTGTCGCTCGCTGCGTCGGAGAACGGCGAATGGGACTACGACCTCGACTGGAAACCGCTCGCAGGCTTTCCCATCACCTTCGGGTGGATTCGCGCTGTCCGCCACGGACACGCCGAGCTGCACCGGGGCCTCGACATCGGCATTCCCTCGCTGATTCTTCGCTCGAAGGTGACGCACTTCTCCCGCCGTTACAGCTCGGCCGTCGACGTCGCGGATGCCGTTCTGGACGTTCGCCAGATCGCGCGATGGGCCGGCTGCCTGGGCGACCGTACGACGATCGTGCCCATCGAGGGAGCCCGCCACGACGTGTTTCTGTCCACCGAGGGCCCGCGGGTACGGGCATTCGAGGAAATGGACGAATGGCTCGAGTGGTTGCACCGAGGAGAGAGCACCGACCATGCGTCGGGCAAGGACCACAGCGAGAGCGGGCACATTTCATGACCGAGCATTTCGACATCGCGATCATCGGCTCCGGATCGGGAAACTCGATCGCCGATTCGCGCTTCGACGACAAGAAGATCGCTCTGCTGGAGGAGAATTCCACGTTCGGTGGCACGTGTCTCAACGTCGGGTGCATCCCCACCAAGATGTTCGTCTATGCAGCCGAAGTCGCTCGCACGGTGCGAGACTCGGCGAAGTACGGGGTCGACGCCCACGTCGACGCGGTGCGCTGGCCCGACATCGTCGACCGCGTCTTCGGACGGATCGACCCCATCTCCGAGGGCGGGAAGCGATACCGCGCCGAGGGCAGCCCCAACGTCACGTTGTTCGAGGGACACGCGACGTTCGTCGGTCCCCGCACGATCGACACCGGCACCGGCACCGTCATCACCGCCGACCAGGTTGTCATAGCGGCCGGATCACGTCCGACGGTGCCACAGGCCATTGCCGATTCGGGTGTCGCCTATCACACCAACAGTGACGTGATGCGGCTGCCGGAGCTTCCCGAGCATCTGGTGATTCTCGGATCCGGTTACATCGCAGCAGAATTCGCGCACGTGTTCTCGGCCCTCGGTTCCAAGGTCTCGATCGTCGCCAGGAAGGACGGGCTGCTGCGCGCGCTCGACGCCGATATCTCCAAGCGCTTCACCGAACTGGCGCGCGCCAAGTGGGATGTCCATCTCGACGCCGGCGAGACCCGTGCTGTGACCGAGGGCACGCTGCACGGCGTCGAACTGGCCGACGGCACCAAAGTCCTGGGCGACGCGTTCCTCGTGGCCGTGGGCCGGGAACCGAACGGAGACAGACTCGATCTGGGCACGGCCGGCATCGAGCTCGACGACGAAGGCCGCATCGTGGTGGACGAATTCGGCCGCACCACGGCCGAGGGAGTGTTCGCACTCGGCGACGTCTCGTCCCCTTACCAGCTCAAGCATGTGGCCAACCAGGAAGCTCGGGTCGTGCAGTACAACCTGCTGCAGGACGCGTGGCACGGCGACACCTCGGCACTGCGCGAGTACGACCATCGGTTCGTTCCTGCGGCGGTGTTCACAGATCCGCAGATCGCCGAGGTGGGCATGACCGAGGAACAAGCCCGCGACGCGGGGTTGGACATCACGGTCAAAGTGCAGAACTACGGCGACGTCGCCTACGGCTGGGCGATGGAGGACAGCGAAGGCCTGTGCAAGATCATCGCCGAGAAAGGCACCGGCAAGATCCTCGGGGCCCACATCATCGGCGCACAGGCCCCCACGGTGATCCAACCCCTCATTCAGGCCATGAGCTTCGGGTTGTCTGCCCAGGACATGGCTCGTGGTCAGTACTGGATTCACCCGGCACTGCCCGAGGTGGTCGAGAACGCTCTGTTGGGGCTCGACCTGTAGCTCTGATCACCAGGGGCTGGTGCGGAGCACGATCTCGGTAGCCAGCTCGGCCGATGCGTCGGCGGGGATGTTCCGGGCCCCGTCGAGCTGAACCACTCGGAAATCCGAGTAGACGAACCGGCCGCTCGCGTCGGCGGATGCGCGACCCAACGAGGACCCGACGACCAATGTCGTCGGTAGCTCGACCGGAGGGCAATCCGCCGCGCGGACGGTGCCCTGCTCGTCCGCGATTGCGGGGTGGCAACGGTTCACCGCGATCAGGCTGGCGAACCGTCCGAAGGTTTTCGCGGCCAGCGTCCACGCAGGTTCTGCGCCCGCGCTGCTGCCGACGAGGTGCACCCACGAGAGCTTCAGCTCGTCGAGAACAGCCAGGATCGCGTCGTCGGTGACGCCGTCGATGCTTTCCAGCGCAACGGTTTTCAGATCCGAGTTGTGCAGCCGTTCACTGACTGCGTCGTACACATCCACCGGATCACCTGCGTCGGGAAGCAACAGGACAGCGTGCCGGCTGTCGGGGCCCGCCACTCGCACCGAACATTGCCCGCCCGCAGCACTCACATGCGTGAACTCCATGACGACGACGGTACTGCCTCTTGCGCATGCTCCGCATCGGTTCTATGGTTAGTTACATGAGTAATGAACCAGTGAGGCAAGCAACCTCCACGCACCGGCGGCGGTTCTGATGGACGAGGGCAGGCCGATCTTCTTGCAGATCGCCGAGCTCGTCGAGAACTCCATCATCGACGGATCGTTGGCCGAGGAAGAGCAGGTCCCTTCGACGAACGAGCTCGCCGCGTTCCATCGAATCAATCCGGCAACCGCGGGCAAGGGGCTCGCCAAACTCGTCGCCGACGGCGTCGTCTACAAGAAGCGAGGAATCGGCATGTTCGTCACCACAGGGGCTCGGGACGCTCTTCGATTCCGCCGCCGCGACCTCTTCGCCCGTCAGTACATCGATCCGTTGGTCACCGAGGCACGCAAGCTCGGGATGACCGTCGACGAACTCAAGACCATGCTCGACAACTGGGAGGCAGCACGATGAGCGTCCACACTCTCGGCTCGATCGGCGAACCCGGCACCATCGCCGCGTCGGCCACTCACCTGACCAAGAAGTTCGGCACGTTCACCGCTGTCGACGATGTCAGTTTCGAGATCGAACAGAACAAGATCTACGGCTTTCTCGGCCGCAACGGCGCGGGCAAGACCACCGTCATGCAGATGATGACCGCGCAGATGCGCCAGAGCGCCGGCGAAGTGTCGGTACTCGGACAGCGGCCGTGGGAGAACCCACATGCCCTGAGTCACGTGTGCTTCGTCAAGGAAAGCCAGAAGTATCCGGACGATCTGAAGGTGAAGAACGCCATCTCGCAGGCATCCCACATTCTTCCGCACTGGGACGACGATTTCGCGGCCGAATTACTGCGGGACTTCGACCTGCCCCTCGGCCGCAAGATCAAGAAGCTCTCGCGAGGAATGACGTCGGCTCTCGGAATCGTCATCGGACTCGCGTCGCGTGCACCACTGACCTTTTTCGACGAGCCCTACTTGGGACTGGACGCGGTCTCGCGACACATGTTCTACGACAAATTGCTGGCCGACTACGCCGAGAATCCCAGGACAGTGATCCTGTCCACCCATTTGATCGACGAGGTCAGTGATCTGATCGAACACGTGATCCTCATCGACAAGGGAAGAATCGTGCTCGACGCCGACTCGGATGCGCTGCGCGAGGGCGCATTCGAGATCACCGGTCCCGCCAAGGCGGTCGACTCGTTCATCTCGGGACACAGAACTCTGCACCGAACCAGCCTCGGTGCCAGCGCGCGGGCGACGATCGACGGCCGACTCACCGACAGACAAAAATCGGACGGTGCCGCAGCGGGGCTCACTATCGAAGCAATTCCATTGCAGCAGTTGATCATCGAACGCACCAATGTCGCAATCGAGGAGGCAGCGTCATGAAACGAATACTGAACGTCGCTCGAATCCACAACACCTCCTGGGCAACCACATTCGCGTGGCCACTGGGAATTCTCGCGGTCGTCTTCGTGATCACGTACGGCATCTTCCTCGTGGTTCCCGTGAACGAATCAGAGTTCACCTTCACCGGTGGAGTGTTTTCCGTGTACGGATTCGGGATCGCGTTCTATATCACCGCTATCACACAATGCTTTCCGTACGCGCTCGGCCTGAGTGTCACGCGGCGCGAATTCCTCGGTGCCACAGCCCTCGTGGGCGTCACGCAATCGTTCGCGATCGGCACCATCGTGTACCTGTTGTCGGTAGTCGAGGCCGCGACGGGAGGCTTCGGGAAGAAGCTTCGCATGTTCGGCCTCGCCCGCTATGCGACCGACAACGAAGTTCTACAGTGGGCAACTCTGGTGACCGGATTGCTGTTGATCGGCGGGATCGGCGCATTCATCGGCGTCGTCTACCGGCGCTACCGCACCAATGGCCTGTTCACCCTCGGACTCGGTGCGCTCGTGCTCTTCGGCGGCGGCTCTGTACTCGTGACCTGGCAGAACTGGTGGCCCAACGTCGGAAGCTTCTTCACCGACACCCCACGCATCCTGCTGCTCGTGATCATCCCCTTGATCATCACCGCGGTGCTGTCCGCAGCCAGCTGGGTCGGACTTCTCAAAGCAACTGCGTGACAATCTTTTTCAACGCAGGATCGACGCCGTGCTCGATGAGATCGAGTACGGCGTCGACGTCGAGGTTGTCTTCCACCAGATCGGCCAGGAGGTCCAACTGCTGCTCCCGCAGTGCCGCGACCGACGTGGCAGGGGCCACCAGAAATCCCTCGCGACCCGACTTCGCCGCCACCCAGGCAAGGAAGGATCGTCTGAAATCGTCGGACTCGAGAAGGCCGTGCCAGTGAGTTCCGACGACGCTGCCACGCACACTGCCCTCGCGAACACCCAACGCTGCAGTCAGCAGTGCATCGTCCCCGCTACGAACAACTCGTCCGTGATGAATCTCGTACCCGGACAACGAACTCGAGTCGAACAGCACCGACCGACCCGACACCTGCGCGAGTACCTTGTCGGCTGCGAACTCGATATCGAGATCGAGCAGACCCAGCCCCTCGACCACACCGACACCCGACTCCACCGCGTCCGAGATGGTTCGACCGAGCATCTGGTAGCCGCCGCAGATACCCAGAACCGGCCGACCCGCGGCGGCGCGCTCGGAAATGGCACGAGCAAGACCGCTGCGCCGCAACCACTCCAGATCCGACACGGTCGACTTGCTGCCGGGGACGACCACCAGATCCACATCGTCGAGCCGAGAGGGCTCGGTGACCCAGTGCACCGACACTCCGGGCTCGCACGCCAGCGCCTCGACATCGGTCGTATTGGAGATTCTCGGCAACCGCACCGCCGCCACCCGTACCCACTGGGATCCGACGGGAGGACGCGGCCTGCCCACCGGAGCATCGGCAACCGTACCGAGGGAATCCTCCGCATCCATCCACAAACCGTCCGCGAACGGAACGACTCCGTACGTCGGCCGCCCCGTCAGTGCATGCAACTGATCGAGACCCGGTGCCAACAGCGCCGGATCACCGCGAAACTTGTTGATCACGAATCCCGCGACGAGCGCCTGATCTTCCGGAGACAGGACGGCAACGGTGCCGAAAAGATGGGCCAGCACTCCCCCGCGATCGATATCCCCCACCACGATCACCGGCAGCGATGCCGCCGTCGCCAACCCCATGTTGGCCAAGTCGGTGGCGCGCAGATTGATCTCGGCTGGCGAGCCCGCGCCCTCGCAGATCACCACATCGAATTCTGCACGCAGAGAGGCTAATTCGTCCGCCACCACGGCGCGCAGCGACTGCCGATGCTCGATGTAATTGCTCGCACTCACCTGCGCCACGGCCCGACCCCGCACCACCAACTGCGAGGTCCGGTCGCTTCCTGGTTTGAGCAACACCGGATTGAAACGCACACTCGGCTCGAGGCCGCAGGCCGCCGCCTGCATCGCCTGCGCCCGCCCGATCTCGCCGCCGTCGAGCGTGACCACCGAATTGTTGGACATGTTCTGCGCCTTGAACGGAGCCACCCGCACGCCCCGTCTCGCCAACATGCGACACAGACCGGCAACCAACACACTCTTGCCCGCATCCGACGTCGTCCCCGCAACCAGCAGGGCACCTTTCAGACTCACGGCATTGGCTTTCTATTCACTCCGCAGGCTCCGCTCACGGCAGAGTCAGAATCTCGCTGCCCGTCTCGGTGACCACAAGGGTGTGTTCGAACTGCGCGGTCCACTTCTTGTCGTGCGTGACCACCGTCCAGCCGTCGTCCCACATCTCGGCGTTGATGGTGCCCAGGTTGATCATCGGTTCGATCGTGAAGGTCATCCCGGGCTCGATGATGGTGTCCACCGACGGCTGGTCGTAGTGCAGAACGACGAGACCGTTGTGGAAGGTGGTACCGATGCCGTGTCCGGTGAAATCCTCGACCACTCCGTACCCGAACCGGTGCGCATACGACTCGATGACGCGGCCCACCACATTCAGTGCGCGACCCGGCTTGACCGCCTTGATGGCCCGCATGGTGGCCTCGTGTGTGCGCTCGACGAGCAGGCGGGCCTCCTCGGAGACGTTGCCGGCCAAAAACGTTGCGTTGGTATCGCCGTGTACTCCGTCGATGTACGCGGTGACGTCGATGTTGACGATGTCGCCGTCCTCGATCACCGTCGAGTCGGGAATGCCGTGACAGATGACCTCGTTGAGCGAGGTGCAGCACGACTTCGGAAAACCCTTGTAGCCCAACGTCGACGGGTATGCGCCGTGATCGATCATGTACTCGTGAGCGATTCGGTCGAGCTCGTCGGTCGTCACTCCCGGTGCCACCGCCCGGCCCGCTTCCTGTAGGGCCCTGGCCGCGATCTTCGATGCCATCCGCATCTTCTCGATGACCTCGGGAGTCTGCACCCACGGTTCGCTGCCTTCGGCGACAGTCGACTTCCACGCATACTCGGGCCGCTCGATCGACTTGGGCACCGCGAGGACGGGCGATACGACGCCTGGTACGAGTGGCTGACGGGGCTTGCTCTCGGCGGTCACAGACATGTGCCCCAGAGTAGTCGGCCCCGTACCGACACTCCGCCCAGCGCAGGATGCCGGGCAACCGAATCATCGTTCTCTCGAGCGGATATGATCTGGGTCACGTTCAATGCTGACTGCCGACGCTGATTGCCGACTCGAAGAAGGGAAGCACCATGGTTCATGCGAATCTGCTGCGCCCTCGTGACGGCGACGCCCTGCGCGCCGAACTACGCCAGGTGGCAGCATCGTCGAATGTGCCCGTCGTGTTCGGCGGCGAAGTCTCTTCGGAGACTCTGTATCTGAGCGAGTTCCAGGGCACCCGCACCCGCGGCCTCGACGGACTCGCCATCCCACCTCGGTCGGGCCTCGGTGGACGCGTCATGGAACAGCGCAGACCGGCAGCCGTGAGCGATTACGGATCGTCCATGTCGATCACCCATCACTTCGATCGACCGGTGCTCGGCGAAGGCCTCAAATCGATCCTCGCGATGCCTGTGGTGGTGGCGGGAGTCGCTCGGATAGTGATGTACGCCGCGGTACGCGAGCGGGGCCCGCTCGGCGATCGCGTCGGCGACATCATGACGGCAGCCGCGCGACGCCTCGGGCACGAGATCGCCGTTCGCGACGAGGTCGACCGCAGGGTTCGTCTACTGGCGACCACCCGTTCGATCGTCGATTCGGACCTGTCGCGGGCGGCCGAACTGCGCAGCGTTCACGAGGAGCTGGCCGATCTCGCCCGCTCCGTGGGTGACGAGAAGACCCGGCGCAGACTCGACGCAGTCGCAGCGCGGGTGGCCGCGTCATTCGGCGAACAGGTGCCCCACGACCCACAGGTCCAGGAGATATCGCAGTCGTTGACGCCGCGTGAAATCGACGTGATCTCACAGGTTGCGTTGGGCTGCACCAACATCGAGGTTGCACAGCGCCTGTCGATCGGTGCCGAAACGGTCAAGTCGTACCTGCGGAGCGTGATGCGAAAAACCGAGTCGCACACCCGCTACGAAGCCGTGGTGGCGTGCCGTCGGCTGGGCATCGTGACGTCCTGATCCGCCGCACCGGCTAATCGCTCTCAGTACCCCGGCGGCAGCTGCTCGAACATCTCCCGGGTCACCGCAACAGCGTTGTCCGAGCTGCCCCCGCGCACCACGAGGGTGGCGAACGCAATGTCGCCTCGATAGCCGACGAACCACGAGTGCGAGCCGCCTTCGACCTCGGCCTCACCGGTCTTTCCGTAGACCTCACCCTGGTCTGCGATGCGCTCGGCCGTACCGCTGGTGACCACCGATCGCATCATCCCGCGTAGTCCGTCGACCATCGCCGGTTCGATCGGCGGGTGATCGCCGGTGATCACCGTGTCGCGTCCCACCAACAGGTTCGGCACCGGAGTCGAACCGTGGGCCACCGTCGCCGCGGCCAAGGCCATGCCGAAGGTGGAGACGACCACCTTGCCCTGCCCGAAGCCGTCCTCGGTGCGTTGGACGAGCTCGTCCGCCGGGGGCACCGAACCCGAGTCGGTCGGCAGCCCGACGACGTCGTAGTCCGGGCCGACGCCGAACTGGGATGCCGCGACAGTCAACGCGTCGGGCGACATCTCACTGGCCAGTTTCGCGAACGAGGTGTTGCACGATCGAGTGAACGCGGTACTCATCGTCACGTCGCCGAGCGCGAACTCGTTGTAGTTGGGCACACTGCGCTCACCGATCTCGATGCGACCCGGGCACGGAACGGTACTGCCCGGGGTCGCCAGTCCGCTCGAAATGGCCGCGCCGGCGGTGATGATCTTGAACGTCGATCCGGGCGGGTAGAGACCGGCGGAGGCCACCGGTCCGTCCCGGTCGGCGGCCGGGTTCTGCGCTACCGCGAGGATCGCACCCGTCGACGGTTGGATGACCACCGTCATCGCCTGCTCGGTGCGCGCGTTCACCGCTCGCTGCGCCGCGACCTGGATATTGCGATCGAGGCTGATCGAGAAGGATGGAGCGGGCTGCGGCGGAGTGTCGGTCAGGACGTCGACGTCGACGCCGTTCCGGTTGCTGGTCACCACGCTCCAGCCCGCCTGACCGTCGACCTCGTCGATGACGGCCTTCTTGACCTGACCCACCAGATCCGGCGCGAACGTGGGATCGGTGGACACCAGATCCGACTCGTCGGATGCCGTGACACCGGGAATCTCGGTGAGCGCTGCCGAGATGGGCTGAAAGTCGCTCTCGCGCAGCAGTGCCACCGGATAGTCGCCGTCGACCGAGGTCGCCGACTCCACGATGGACTGAGCCGTGATCGACGCGTCGAACGGAGTCAGCAGAGTCGACAACGCAGTCGCAGATGCCACCACATTGTTCGCGTTCGCTGCGTCGAACTTGATTCGATGCACGACGCCGGGCACCAGAACGTCGGTTCCGGAACGCTCGTTGACGCGGGCCCTCGGGGCCGCGGTCGAGCGCAGCGACATGGTTTGGGTGTCGCCGAGCTTGGGATGGATGTCCGACGCCGTCCAGCGCACCACCCAGTCGCCCTCGCTGCGCCCCATGTTCAGCTGACCGTCGTAGGTCCACACCCGGTCCTTCGGCAGCCGCCACGTGTACGTGTAACCGACCGTGGCGGTATCTCCGTCGACCTGCACCGACGTCGTCTGCGCGTCCAAGGACTCGGCCTGCAGATTGGTCCACGCCTCGGTGAGTGCGGTGGCGGCGGCATCGGGCTTGTCGGTGTCCGCAGCGGCGGCGGCGATGTCATTGGACTCGAAGGCGGCGAGAAATGCCTGGGCCGCGGGCTCCGGGCCGTCGGGCTTGGGGGTACACCCGGTGAGAGAGCCGACAACCACGGCTCCGATCGCCAGCACGACGCCGACTCGATACCGCATCTCGGTTGCACCACGTGATCTCATTGCGGCCCATCGTAATAGGGCGCACCCCTTACCGATGGCAACGAAACGCGGTTCGGGACAAGCTAATCGAGCAATACCGTGGTGAAGGTTGCCACCTGAGTCAGCCCGATTTTCGCGTACGCCCGCCGGGCGACGTAGTTGAAGCTGTTCACGTACAGGCTGGCGGTGCGGCCCTGACGAACGACCGAGTCGACCACTGCGGCGGTACCGGACGCACCGAGACCGTGTCCACGCCGGTCGGGGTGAACCCACACACCCTGAATCTGGCCCACCGTCGCCGACTGCGATCCGATTTCGGCCTTGAACACCACTCGGCCGTCCTCGAATCGAGCCCAGGCACGCTGCGCCGCAATGAGACTCGAGATCCGGCGTCTGTATCCACGGCCGCCGTCGTTCTGCCGGGGGTCGACTCCGACTTCCTCGATGAACATGGCGACGGCCGCAGTGAGGTACACGTCGAGCTCGTCGGGTCGAACGAGACGGACCTGAGGATCGGGTGGCAAAGACGAGCGCACCGACGTGGCCAGCAGTGGTTGCTCACCGCGGACCTCCCGGGCGGGGCCCCAGTCGGTCTCGAGCATCTCCCACAGCGGCAGCGTCAGTTCGGCCCGCCCGACCAGCGAGGAACACAATCGGGGGCCGCGGCACGCACGATCTGCGAACGACCGGAGGTCGTCGCTCGATCCGAGGAGTGGGACCAGGTTCGCTCCGTAGAAGCACAACGACTCGTCCGGGCCGCCCCTGCTCCACATCTCGCCGTGAAACGACCTCGGATCCAGTCCGGATTCTTGTACCCGGGCCGCAACCATGCAGGTCGCGACCGGGTCGGCGTCGAGCACCCGCAGCACGTGTGCGGTGTCTCGATTACCGAGAGGCTTCGCACCGAGGAGCTTGAGCACCTACCGACCTCCTGACCCACCTACCGCGTACACATCGACCGAGCGTGCACCGAATCATTCCAGAGAACGTGTTCCCCCGGTGGCAGTGCGACAAACCGGATGACGACCGGGTTCGTCCTGCTCAGCTGACGGTCACCACCGGAGCGCCGCCGTCTGCGGACTCGTCCTTCTCGAACTCCTCGGCGATGCGCATTGCTTCCTCGATCAAGGTCTCCACTATCTGCGCCTCGGGCACGGTCTTGATGACCTTGCCCTTGACGAAGATCTGGCCCTTGCCGTTGCCCGATGCCACGCCCAGATCAGCGTCACGCGCCTCGCCCGGCCCGTTGACGACGCAGCCCATCACGGCAACGCGCAGCGGGATTTCCATGCCTTCGAGGCCCGCAGTGACCTCGTCGGCGAGGGTGTAGACGTCGACCTGTGCACGCCCACAGGACGGGCACGAGACGATCTCGAGCTTGCGGGGGCGGAGATTGAAGGACTGCAGAATCTGGTTGCCCACCTTGATCTCCTCGGCAGGCGGTGCCGACAAGGAGACGCGAATGGTGTCGCCGATCCCCTTGGACAGCAACGCGCCGAAGGCGACGGCGGACTTGATTGTCCCCTGGAACGCGGGCCCGGCCTCGGTGACGCCGAGGTGCAGCGGGTAGTCGCACTGTGCGGCGAGCTGCTCGTACGCGGCGACCATCACGACAGGGTCGTTGTGCTTGACGGAGATCTTGATATCGCCGAATCCGTGTTCCTCGAACAGTCCGGCCTCCCACAGCGCCGACTCGACGAGTGCCTCGGGAGTGGCCTTGCCGTACTTCTTCATCAGGCGGGGATCGAGTGATCCAGCGTTCACACCGATGCGGATCGGGATGTTCGCATCGCCTGCAGCCTTGGCGACTTCCTTGACGCGACCGTCGAATTCCTTGATGTTGCCGGGATTGACGCGCACCGCGGCGCAGCCCGCATCGATAGCGGCGAAGATGTACTTGGGCTGAAAGTGGATGTCGGCGATCACCGGGATCTGGCTCTTCTTGGCGATGATCGACAGCGCATCCGCGTCATCCTGTGTGGGGCACGCCACACGCACGATGTCGCAGCCCGACGCCGTCAGCTCGGCGATCTGCTGCAGCGTGGCGTTGATGTCGTGAGTTTTGGTAGTGCACATGGACTGCACCGAAATAGGGCTGTCACTACCCACTCCCACCGAGCCGACCTGGAGCTGCCTGGTCTTTCGACGTGGCGCGAGTACGGGCACCGGCGGTGCGGGCATTCCCAATCCGACTGACACGGACACAGTGGCCTTCTTTCCTAGCTACGACTGTCGAGTCTACTTAGAACAATTGAATCGGGTTGACGATGTCCGCCGTGAGCGTCAACAAGGAGAACCCGATGAAAACGACGATGACCACGTAGGTGACCGGCATGAGTTTCATGTAGTCCACCGGCGCGCCGTCGGGCAGCCCCCGGCGATTGCGGAAGATGTTGCGGATGCGCTCGTAGATGGTCACCGCGATGTGACCACCGTCGAGCGGTAGCAGCGGCACGATGTTGAAGGCTCCGAGGAAGAAGTTCAGAGACGCGAGCAATCCGACGAACAGTGACCAGTTGTCGTTCTCGGCAGCCTGGCCGCCGATCACGCTCGCACCCACGACACTCATCGGAGTATCGAGTCCACGTTCACCGCCGAAGATCGACTCCCACAGCGCCTGCACCTTGGTGGGAAGCTGCACGAGCGCTTTGCCGGTCTGGACGAAGATGTCACCGGTGAAGACGAACGTCTCGGGTACCGCCTCGATCGGGTTGTACCGAATATTCGGCGGAGCGATCGTGGAACCGCTGACGCCGACCGCGCCGACCGTCGTGGACTCCTTGGCTCCGGTGTCCGGATCGGTGACGACGTAACGCTGTACCTGCGTCACCGGAATCGTGAGATCGAGCGACGAACCGTCTCGCTCGACGGTCAGATCCACCGGTCCGGACGACGCCTGCACGGTCTCGACGACCTCGGACCAGTACTGCACCGGCTCGCCGTTCACTGCGGTGACCACGTCGCCCTTACGTAGCCCCGCTTGCTGAGCCGGGCTCGCTCCCGAGCACGGCGCGAGTTCGCCGTCCTCGGTCTGCGAGGGTGCGATGCACACGACCTCGCTGACCTGGACGGTCGGCGGCGTCACCCGATCCGGTGTTCCCCAGCCCAGGACCAAGGCGTAGACCAGCACGATGCCGAGCACGAAATTCATCGCGATGCCGCCGACCATGACGACGATGCGCTTCCACGTCTTCTGGCGGTACATGGCTCGCTCGACTTCGTCGGGTGCGAGCTCGTCGATCGCCGTCATTCCGGCGATGTCGCAGAATCCTCCGGCTGGAATCGCCTTGAGACCGTACTCGGTCTCGCCGCGCCGGAAGGAGAAGATCTTGGGACCGAAACCGATGTAGTACCGACGGACCTTCATGCCGAGCGCTTTTGCGGTCCACATGTGTCCTGCCTCGTGCAGTGCGATCGACACACCGATGCCGATAGCGAACAGCACGACGCCGAGTGCGAACACCATGTGAGTCAGAGGCCCTTCTGCTTCAGGAGCTCACGCGCGTGTGCGCGAGCCCAGGAATCCGCCGCGAGAACATCGTCCACGCTAGTCGGCACCGCACACCAGTCCGCCCTACCGTCGTCGACCACCGCACGCACCGTGTGCACGATCTGCGGGAATTCGATGTGCCCGGCCAAGAATGCCTCGGCCGCGATCTCGTTGGACGCGTTGTACACCGCAGTCATGCAACCGCCCAGAATGCCGGCCTCGCGTGCGAGCTGTACGGCGGGAAACACTCGATCGTCCAGCGGCTCGAAGTCCCAGGAGAACGCGGAGGTGAAGTCGAGTGCGCGAGCGACATCGGGCACGCGATCGGGCCACCCGAGCGCCAGACCGATCGGCAGCTTCATGTCCGGCGGGCTGGCCTGGGCGATGGTGGAGCCATCGACGAACGTGACCATGGAATGCACGATGGATTGCCGGTGAACGGTCACGTCGATCTTGTCGTACGGCACTCCGAAGAGCAGATGCGCCTCGATCAACTCGAGCCCCTTGTTCACCAGGGTCGCCGAATTCAACGTGTTCATCGGACCCATCGACCAGGTGGGATGGGCCGCGGCCTGCTTCGGGGTTACCGACTTCAGTTCGGTCTCGGTCCACCCTCGGAACGGTCCACCCGACGCAGTCAGGATCAACCGATCCACCTCGCTGCGGGTACCGCTTCGTAGGCACTGCGCCAATGCCGAGTGCTCCGAGTCGACCGGCACGATTTGCCCGGGGGCGGCAGCGGCCAGTACGAGCTCGCCTCCTGCCACCAGTGATTCCTTGTTGGCCAACGCGAGCCGGGAACCGGTTTTCAGCGCCGCGAGCGTCGGTTCGAGACCGAGCGAACCCACCAGCGCATTGAGCACGACGTCAGCCGGAGTCGTCTCGACGAGCTCGGTGACTGCCCGTGGCCCACTGAGTGTTCCGGGAAAATCGAGCGCGGCGGCGGCGTCCGAGTCGGCGACGGCGACACGCTGGACACCGGTTTCGGCGATCTGACGGCGAAGCAGGTCGATGTTTCCGCCGCCCGCTGCGAGACCGACCACAACGAAGCGATCCGGGTTGGCTGCGATGACGTCGAGCGCTTGGGTGCCGATCGAACCGGTACTCCCCAGCAGCAGCACGCGAATCGGCTCGGGGCGATCCGAGGTGGTCGTTCGCTCACTATGGTCTGGCACCGGTCCATTGTTGCCTACCGAGCCTGAGAAACCCCTATGCGCTCCGCCGATGCTGGCAGGGTGGACGGCATGGACGTCTCGAAGTACAGCGCAGCATCGTTCAACTACACCGATGTGGGGGCGACGAAGGGACCCTTCCCAGCGGGCTGCCACTACGTCGAGAGGTCGCGAGTGGTCGGCTCAGGGCTCGACGACTTCGTAGCCGCAGCAGATGCTCTGATGCGGTGGGACATGCATCGCGGTGCCGGTCTGAAGATCCATTCGAGCGAAGATTCCGCCGTTCCCGACGCGGTGGTCGTTCTCACGCTCGGTCCGATCCGTATCCCGTGCAAGGTCGTCTACGTCATCGACGAGGCCAACCGACAGGGCTTCGCCTACGGCACGCTCGACGGACATCCCGAGTCCGGGGAGGAGCTGTTCCACGTCGACTACTCCCCCACGGATGGAACCGTCACCGCTCACATCACCGCGTTCTCGAGCCCTGGCCGCTGGTACACCAGGCTCGGCGGTCCGGTGGGAAGGCGCGTCCAGGCTCTGTTCACCGACCGGTATCTGACTGCGCTGGCGAAGGCCTGCCGTTCGCCGCGCTGAGTCAGGAGCCGGGCGGGTGTACGGCGCGCCAGTGCTCGGCGATGTCGATCCGCTTGGCGACCCATACTTTCTCGTGCGATTGCACATGATCGAGAAACCGTTCGAGGGCCGCGATGCGAGCGGGCCTGCCGACGAGTCGACAGTGCAGTCCGACCGAGAGCATCTTGGGGCTGCCGTTCTCGCCCTCGGAGTAGAGCACGTCGAACGCGTCCCGAAGATGTGCGAAGAACTCGTCTCCGGTCGAGAAGCCTCCCGGTGAGGCGAATCGCATGTCGTTGGTGTCCAGGGTGTACGGCACCACCAGGTGATCGACCGTCCCATTGCCCGTGGACACCTTCTCCCAGTACGGCAGGTCGTCGGCGTAGGAATCGGAGTCGTAGACGAATCCACCGTGCTCGACGACGAGTGATCGCGTGTTCGGTGAATCGCGGCCGGTGTACCACCCCAGCGGGGCCGAGCCGGTCAGCTCCGTCAGAATCGCCACCGCCTCGGCCATGTGCTCACGCTCGACGTTCTCGTCGATCTGCTGATAGGACAGCCACCGCAGGCCGTGGCAAGCGATCTCGTGGCCCAATTCCGCCAGTGCGGCAACCACTTCCGGGTTTCGTTCCATGGCCTTCGCGACGGCGAACACCGTCAGCGGTAGATCTCGCTTCTCGAACGCCCGCAGTACTCGCCACACACCTGCCCTGGATCCGTACTCGTACAGGGACTCCATACTCATGTGCCGGTTCGGAAACGCTTGTGCCCCGATCATTTCCGACAGGAACGTCTCGGACTTGGTGTCGCCGTCGAGCACATTGTTCTCCGCGCCCTCCTCGTAATTGAGGACGAACTGGACGGCGATGTTCGCCTCTCCCGGCCACTGGGCATCCGGTGGTGTTCGGCCGTACCCGACCATGTCACGGGGGTAGCTCAGCGGAAACTGGGTCAACGGGTGCGGAAGGCGCTCGGACGTCACCGAGGCAGTCTCTCACCGAAGTCGACACTCGCGCCGGGTGAGCGCAACCCTGATGGCTACGACGGGCGGTCGTATGCCAATATTGTCGCAACGCGGCAGCCTCGACGCCTCGTGCGCACGTCAACGTGAATCATCACTCGAGAGGACCGACCGGTGGCAAACAACGAACTGGAAACCGCTTCGTACGACCAGGTCGTCGATACCCGTCACGAGGTTCCGGACGTGCCGTCCGCCGAGTGGGGATGGAGTGGCGAGTCGAACCGTGCGATGCGAGTGGCCGCCATCGTCGTCGCCGCGTTCCTGCTCTTCATGATCATCGGCAATCACACCGGCAAGGTCGAGGACCTGTGGCTGATCGGATTCGCCGTCGCTCTGGTCGGACTGGTCGTGCGTGACGTGATCGTTCGCCGCAAGCCCCGCTAGCTGCCGGTCAGTTCTCGGCTGCCAGCTGACCGCACGCCGCGGCGATCTCCTGGCCACGGGTGTCGCGCACCGTGCACGAGACACCCTGCGCAATCACTCGTCTGACGAATTCTCGCTCCACCGGCTTCGGGCTGGCATCCCACTCGCTGCCCGGAGTCGGATTGAGCGGGATCAGGTTCACGTGGACCCGGGATCCGAGCGCCTTGTGCAGCTTCTTGCCCAACATGTCCGCTCGCCACGGCTGATCGTTGACGTCCCGGATCATCGCGTACTCGATCGAGACGCGTCGACCGGTCTGATCGGCGTAGTACCGAGCCGCGGAGAGAACCTCTGCCACCGACCACCGGTTGTTGACCGGAACCAACGTGTCGCGAAGCTCGTCGTCGGGCGTGTGCAAGGACACAGCCAACGTGACGGACAATCCCTCGTCGGCCAACTTGCGAATGGCCGGAGCCAGACCGACCGTCGACACGGTGACCGAACGTTGGGAGAGTCCAAGACCGTCCGGTGCAGGTGAGACGATCTTGCGCACTGCAGCGACGACGCGTTTGTAGTTGGCCAGCGGCTCGCCCATCCCCATGAACACCACGTTCGACAGTCGGCCTTCGCCGCCGTGAACCACGCCGTCACGCAGATCGGCCGCGGCCGAACGGACCTGGTCGACGATCTCGGCGGTCGACAGGTTCCTCGTCAGACCGGCCTGGCCGGTCGCACAGAAAGGACAGGCCATTCCGCACCCGGCCTGACTGGAGATGCACAGAGTCGCCCGATCCGGGTATCGCATCAGAACGCTCTCGAGCAACGTCCCGTCGTTGGCCTTCCACAGGGTCTTTCGAGTGTCACCGTCGTCACATGCCAGGTGCTTGATCGGCGTCAGCAACGTGGGGAAGAGATCGGCACCGACCTTCTCGCGAGCCTCGGCCGGAAGGTCGGTCATCTTGGTGGTGTCGGCTTCGAGCCGCGCGTAGTAGTGGCGCGCCAGCTGATCCGCCCGGAACGCAGGCAGTCCGAGCGCCTTCACCGCCTCCCGGAGGCCCTCTTTGTCCAGGTCGGCGAGGTGACGCGACGGCATGCCCCGGCGCGGCGCAGTGAAGACCAAGGGAAGATTCGGTCTCTTCTGCTCGGTCGAGGTGTTCGTTGCGTCGGCGGCCTCACTCATGTCTCCATTGTCCACCCGTTTGCCTCGCAGTCCTATTCGCGTCGGTTTCCGACCGTTGTCCGACGGGTACTGGCGACGTGGCCGGATGCGCGTGCATTCGACCTCCACGTGCGGAAGGATCATCGACATGGCCACCAGAGCTGAAGACAGTCACGAGGCATCGCTCGACAAGTCGAGCGCAGGCCTCCCCGGCGAACACAGTGCCTCGGGCGACCTCGCTCCGATCACCACTCCGGATTCGGACGGTCACTCGGCACCCGATCCGGAGTTCGTTCCCGAGCGGCAGGCCGCCGGTTCGAACGACATCGCCCACACTCGTACCGCTGCCCTGTGGACCGGCCTCGTGGTGGGAGCCGTGGTACTGGTCATTCTCCTCGTGTTCATCGTGCAGAACCTCGACTCGGTCACCGTGCAGATCTTCGCGTGGCAGCTCGATCTGCCGCTCGGCATCAGCATGTTGCTGGCCGCGATCGCGGGCGCCCTGGTGATGGCCATGGTGGGAGGGGCTCGCATCCTTCAGGTGCGGCGCTCCGCGAAAAAGAAGTAACGCGGCTCGTGAACACTATGTACAGAAGCTGGCGCTGACTCACTGAATCGATCAGGCTGTGGGTGCCCCACTTCACTCGAGGAGCATGACGTGACAACTTTCATGGAGACACCAGTGGCATCCGGCGTTGCCCCCGACCGCGCGCGATCCTGGCTGCTGGTGCCCGCAACCAAGCCCGACACCTTCGGCGATGCAGTCGCGTCGGGAGTCGATGCCGTCATCCTCGACATCGAGGACGCCGTCGCTCCGGCCAAGAAGCCCGCCGCACGCGAGGCTGTTGTTCAGTGGCTGAGCCAGGGCAATTCCGCATGGGTGCGCATCAACGATGCAACAACCCCGTACTGGGCCGACGATCTCGCCGCGTTGTCCGGTCTCCCCGGTCTGGTCGGCGTCATGCTCGCCAAGACCGAAAGCGGTGGACAGGTCGAGGCGACCGCGGCCCGGCTGGCACCCGGTACCCCGATTCTGGCGTTGGTCGAGTCGGCCATGGGCCTCGAAGCGGCTACCGAGATCGCCCGCGCGGATTCGACCTTCCGTCTCGCTTTCGGCAGCGGCGACTTCCGACGCGACACCGGTATGAGTGACGATCCACTGGCCATGGCCTACCCCCGCTCGCGCCTGGTCGTCTCCTCACGGGTGGCACGACTGCCCGGACCCATCGACGGTCCGACGTTGACCGCGAACGACAGCATCCTCGGACGCGATGCAGCCTTGACGCTGTCGATGGGCATGGCAGGCAAACTGTGCATGCACACCGATCAGGTGGCCATCGTCAACCGCGAATTGGCACCCTCACCCACGGACGTGTCCTGGGCACGCGATGTGATCGATGCTCTCGGTGCCGACGGTGCTCACGTCAAAGACGGTAGCGACCTGCCTCGGCTGGCGAAGGCGCTCAAGATCAGCGAACTCGCCGAGGTTTTCGGAATCTCCGGCGCGTCCTGATCACTCGGCGCTGAGGTGCGCGGGCTCACCTCAGCGCAATTCGACTCCCGTCGGTTTGTACCGAACGTGGATGCGATAGCGCACATCCAGAGCGAGTCCGTCGACCTCCCCTGCCGCCATACGCGCTACTCGCGGGGAGAATTCGATTCCCATCACCTCGCGCAAGGTCCGACGGTCGGGAAACGTCCATCTGGTGCCGACGCGGAGCAGCTCGAACCCCTGCGCATCGAAGAATGCCTCGACGGCCGCAGGGTCGTACTGCGGAAGATCCGCACGCATCCAGTCACCGTACGGCGACGCCGTCGCGTCGAGGTCGACCACGACCAGTGCGCCGCCGGGCCGGAGGACGCGCATCGCCTCGCGGATACCCGGACCGCAGCCGGGGCCGAAGAAGTACGCCGTGCGGGCATGAACGAGGTCGATGCTCGCGTCGGCGACCGGTAGCGAATCTGCTCGAGCGACCTTCACGTCGACGTTCGAGAGGCCGGCCACCCGCGATCTCGCCGCGGCCGCAAGCGGTTCGTGCGGCTCGATACCCAGCACACCGTCGGCATCGGCGGCAAAGATCGGAAGGTGAAATCCGCTTCCGCAGCCCACGTCGACAACTGTCCTGGACGCCCAGTCCGCGACCGACCTGATCGCCTCGAACACGGCACCGTCGACATCTTGAGCACGGTTCTCTGCCTCGTACAGGTGCGGCCAGTGCCAGATGTTGGGACTGGGGATCACCCCGCCGCGGTTTCCGCGCATCGTCCGATCGAGTCGTTTCAGAGCAGGACGGTGAAGACGAGCCATGCAACGAACGCCGACGGCAGCAGCGAGTCGAGTCGGTCCATGATGCCGCCGTGCCCGGGGAGCAACGAGCCCATGTCCTTGATTCTCAGGTCGCGCTTGACCTGCGATTCGATGAGGTCACCCAGGGTGCCCGTGACGACAAGCACGACTCCCAGCAACACACCGATCATCGAGTTCGCCTCGAGGATCAGGGTCACCGTCAGCAGGCAACCGATGACGCAGAAGATGAGCGACCCGACGAGCCCCTCCCAGGACTTCTTCGGGCTGATCGCCGGTGCCATCGGGTGTTTGCCGAACAACACGCCGGCGATGTAACCGCCGACGTCCGAACAGACGACGCCGATGACGAACACCAGGATGCGGCCGGCACCGTTGTCCTGCAGAACCATCAGAACGGCGAACGAGGCCAGGAGCGGTAACCAACAGGCCACCAGAACGGTGACCGAGAGTTCTTCGAGGTAATTCTTGGGTGCGGTGCCGAAGCCTTGACGGAGTAACAGCCACACCATGCAGACCACAACGGTGCCCACCGCGGCACTGAGTACTCCGACGGCACCGAACGGCCAGCCCAGCCAGATCATGGCCTGACCGCCGAGAATCAGCGGGATGCGCGGAACCAGCACACCGCCCTCACGGAGCCGCTTGGAGACCTCGTACGTCGCGACCGCCAACGCAACCGCGACGACACCGATCCACACCAGCGGGACGAACACGAGCACGAGAATCAACCCGATACCCAAGCTGCCGCCGACGCCGATCGCGGCAGGCAGATTACGGCCGGCTTTCCCGGCGGACTTCGCGGCAGCGACCCCGGACGAGGCAGCGGGCGTACCGCTGCCCTCCTGCCGATCCGGTCCCACCACTGTCGTCAACTCCTCGCGATTCATCGTCTGCCGTCGTGAAAGCCACTCCCCTCGGAGGTCAGACCTCCATCAACTCGCCCTCTTTGCGCTTGACGAGTTCGTCCACCGACGCGGTGTACTTGGCGGTCGTCTTGTCGAGCTCGTTTTCCGCGCGCACGACGTCGTCCTCGCCCGCTTCGCCGTCCTTCTGGATTCGCTTGAGCTCTTCCATCGTCTTGCGGCGAACGTTGCGAATGGAGACCTTCGCGTCCTCGCCCTTGCCCTTCGCCTGCTTGACGAATTCGCGGCGTCGTTCCTCGGTCAACTGCGGCACACCGATACGAATCAGGTTGCCGTCGTTCGTGGGGTTCACGCCGAGGTCCGAGTTGCGGATCGCGGTTTCGATCGGCCCCAGCTGATTCGACTCGTACGGCTTGATCACGACCAGACGAGCTTCCGGAACGCTGATGCTCGCCAGCTGAGTGATCGGCGTCGCCGCTCCGTAGTACTCGATGACGATGCGCGAGAACATTCCGGGGTTGGCACGCCCGGTACGGATCGAGGACAGATCGTCACGTGCAACCGATACGGCCTTCTCCATCTTCTCTTCGGCGTCGAAGAGCGCTTCGTCAATCACGATCTGTCCTCCATCGTCTTCGTTCTCGATTCGCCCGCGGTCTTGTCGGTGACGTTCACGACGTGACCAGCGTGCCGATCTTCTCGCCCGCCACGGCGCGAGCAATGTTTCCTTGAACCAACAAATTGAACACCAACATCGGCATCTGGTTGTCCATGCAGAGGCTGAAGGCCGTCGCGTCGGCGACTTTGAGTCCCTGCTCGATCGCCTCGCGGTGGGTGATCGTGTCGAACATCGTCGCGTCGGGGTCCAGACGCGGATCTGCCGAGTACACGCCGTCGACGCCCTTTGCCATCAGCAGCACCTCGGCTCCGATTTCGAGAGCGCGCTGTGCGGCCGTGGTGTCGGTGGAGAAGTACGGCATCCCCATCCCGGCCCCGAAGATCACCACGCGGCCCTTCTCCAGGTGCCTGCGCGCGCGTAGCGGTAAGTACGGCTCCGCGACCTGGCCCATGGTGATTGCCGTCTGCACCCTGGTTGCCACTCCCTGCTTTTCCAGGAAATCCTGCAGTGCAAGGCAATTCATGACCGTGCCGAGCATGCCCATGTAGTCCGAGCGAGATCGATCCATTCCGCGCTGCTGCAGTTCGGCACCACGGAAGAAGTTTCCGCCACCGATCACCACGGCGACCTGAACTCCGGTGGCCACCACCTCGGCGATCTGTTCGGCAACGTTGTTCACGACATCCGGGTCGAGCCCCACTTGGCCGCCACCGAACATCTCCCCACCCAGTTTGAGCATCACACGTCGGAACCCGGGACGGTCAGGGGCCGGATCGGTCATAGCTCTCCTCGGTACTCGTCGAACACTACGGTTTACTCACCGATCATCCTGCCCTATCGACACCCGATCGGTGGACACGGCTCCGACCTGCACTCCCACCTGCCCTGCGCACGAACGATGCCGCCCACTCGATGGAATCGAATGAACGGCATCGCCTCGACCGACAGGTGCGCAGACTAGCTGGCGCCGACCTCGAATCGAGAGAAGCGGGTGATGGTCACGCCGGCCTCGTCGAGAATGGCCTTCACGGTCTTGTTGCCGTCCTGAACCGACTTCTGCTCGGTGAGAACGACGTCCTTGAAGAATCCGTTGACGCGACCTTCGACGATCTTCGGCAGAGCCTGCTCCGGCTTGCCTTCTTCGCGAGCGGTCTCTTCGGCGATGCGACGCTCGGCCGCAACCAGATCCTCGGGGACCTCGTCACGGCTGACGTACTTGGCCTTGAGCGCGGCGATCTGCATGGCGGCCGCGCGAGCGGCATCGCCTGCGGCGTCGCCGTCACCGGTGTATTCGACCAGCACGCCGACGGCAGGCGGCAGGTCCGCGCTGCGCTTGTGCAGGTACGTCGCGGTGTTGCCCTCGTAGGACACGACGCGGCGGATTTCCAGCTTCTCGCCGATCTTGGCCGACAACTCGTTCAGGGCCGTTTCGACGGTCTTGCCGTTCAGGTCGAGCGCCTTGAGGGCGTCGACATCGGCCGGCTTGCCTGCTGCAGCCGTCGACGCGACGGACGCGGCGAACGTCTGGAACTCGTCGTTCTTGGCCACGAAGTCGGTCTCGGAGTTGATCTCCACGAGCACGCCACCTTCGGCGACGACGAGGCCCTCGGCGGTGTTGCGCTCGGCGCGCTTGCCGACGTCCTTGGCACCCTTGATACGCAGGTACTCGACGGCCTTGTCGTAGTCGCCGTCGTTCTCGGCGAGCGCGTTCTTGCAGTCCATCATTCCGGAGCCGGTGAGCTCACGGAGCCGCTTGACGTCGGCGGCAGTGTAGTTCGCCATCGTGGGCGAGCCTCCTCAAAGTCTGGTTACGGGCGTTGACGAAAAATGCTGTTCTCAGGCGTGATCGACGGGCTCACTTCAGAGCTGACGCGACGACCACCCTGACATACCGAAGCGGCCCCGGCCCACCCCACTTCGGTGAACCGGGACCGAATTCGATCAAGCCTGAGCGGCCGGTGCTTCCTCTGCTGCCGGAGCCTCTGCAGCGGGAGCGTCGGTTGCCGGAGCTTCCTCTGCTGCCGGTGCCTCGGTTGCCGGTGCGTCGGCTGCCGGTGACGCCTGCTGGAGCTGCTCGAGCTCCCACTCGGCGAGGGGCTCGCCTGCGCCGACCTCGGGCTTGGCGTCGGATGCAGTGTTCTGACCTGCTCGCGCCTGCACGCCCTCGGCGACTGCGGATGCGACGACCTTGGTCAGCAGCGCAGCGGAACGGATCGCGTCGTCGTTGCCCGGGATCGGGTAGTCGACCACGTCGGGATCGCAGTTGGTGTCGAGGATCGCGATGACCGGGATGTTCAACTTGCGAGCCTCGGCAACGGCGAGATGCTCCTTGTTGGTGTCGACGATCCAGATGGCCGACGGAACCTTGGCCATGTCTCGGATGCCACCGAGGGTGCGGTCGAGCTTGGTCATCTCACGCGTGAGCATGAGGATTTCCTTCTTGGTGCGTCCCTCGAAGCCACCGGTCTGCTCCATGGCCTCGAGCTCCTTGAGGCGGAGCAGACGCTTGTGCACAGTCTGGAAGTTGGTGAGCATGCCACCGAGCCAGCGCTGGTTCACGTAGGGCATGCCCACGCGGGTCGCCTCAGCGGCGATGGACTCCTGTGCCTGCTTCTTGGTTCCGACGAACAGAACCGTGCCGTTGTGGGCGACGGTCTCTTTGACGAACTCGTAGGCCTTGTCGATGAAGGTCAGAGTCTGCTGCAAGTCGATGATGTAGATGCCGTTGCGGTCGGTGAAGATGAATCGCTTCATCTTCGGGTTCCAGCGACGGGTCTGGTGTCCGAAGTGTGTGCCGCTGTCGAGCAGCTGCTTCATTGTTACTACAGCCATGGCTGAAGAACTCTCTTTCGATGGTGCGGTTGACGCAGAGTGTCGGTGACCTCTGCCCTGGCGGCCGCTGGAGTTGCCGGACCTGCGAATCTCGAGGATCCTCAGGACCGCCGACAACCGGTTCTCGTATCGGTAGTTCTGCCGTGGCAGTCGATGCGAAGAAAGCGGACGCGCGAAGTCGACCCGTGCACGCACAGGCCGCATCGACGATTGTAGACCTGCCGCGCCCCCCGTCATAACCAGGCCCGACTGTCAAGAGATTCCGCTACCTGTGGACAAAGAAGTCCGCTGTCCACAATCGACGTTCGCTGTCGTTTCGATGCTCGGATTCGGGAGATGGTCGACGGGTGAACATTCGTCTCGCACTACGGGCATCGTCGATCGGCGTCGTGGTCGCCCTCTCGCTCTCGACGGCGGTGGCATCGGCCGCTCCGGGCGACTTCACCTGGCCGTTGCAACCGAAGCCCCGCATCGTCACCCCGTTCGACCGCCCCGACCAGAATTGGCTTCCCGGACACCGCGGTGTCGACCTGGCCGCCGAGGAGGGCCGATCGGTACTGGCGGTGGCCGACGGCACGGTGGTGTTCGCCGGTTCGGTCGCGGGGAAACCCGTCGTGTCGGTCGACCATCCGGGAGGACTGCGATCGACGTACGAGCCGGTGACGGCCTCGGTTGCGGCAGGAACCCGGGTCCGACGCGGAACGGTGCTGGGTTCGCTGGCGTCCGGACACGAGGGCTGCTCGTCCGCATGTTTGCACTGGGGCATCAGGCGGGGCCGCGAATACCTCGATCCGACGGCTCTGGTGCGCACCCGTCCGATCAGACTGAAACCAGTCGACGGACCGAGCCGGTGATCGTCAGCGCGGGGGGCCGGAGTGTCTGCCGGACGCTGCTGGAAAATCGTCCGCGACCATGGCGGCGAGCTCGACGAATGCGCTCCTGGTCTGGGGGCGCAACATGTCGAGATCGACCACGGCACCCTCGGCCAGATGCTCGTCGAACGGAACGACGAGGACGGCTCGACAGCGCTCGAGAAAATGCTGCTGCAGCAGGTTCATGTCCACTGCCGACGAGCCAGGACGAACCGAGCTGATCACCACTACCGTTCGCTCGACCAGGTGTCCGTAACCGTGCAGCTCCAGCCAGTCCAACGTCGCCGCTGCACTGCGCGCACCGTCGACCGCCGGCGAGCTGACCAGAACCAGCGCATTCGCCAGTTGCAGCACCCCGTTCATCGCCGAGTGCATGATGCCGGTTCCGCAATCGGTCAGGATCAGGTTGTAGTAGACCTGCAGCATGTCGATGACGGCTCGGTAGTCCTCTTCGCCGAACATTTCCGACGCCGCCGGGTCGCGCTCTCCCGCAAGCACTTCCAGTCGACTCGGTGCCTGCGAGGTGTGCTCGCGAATGTCGGAGTAGCGCCGAATGTTCGGCGCGGCGGCCAACAGGTCTCGGACGGTCGACGCCGTCTGCCGCGGAACCCGCTCTCCGAGGGTGCCGAAATCGGGGTTCGCGTCCACTGCGATGACACAATCTCCCCGCAACGACGCGAACGTCGAACCGAGGCCGAGAGTGGTCGTCGTCTTGCCGACACCACCCTTGAGCGAGAGGAACGCGATCCGGTAGTCACCGAGCACGGGCTGGCGGATGCGCTCGACCTGATTTCGGTACCGCTCCTCAGCGGTCGACTCACCCGGATTGATGACACCACCGGTCAGCCGGTGAACGCCTCGACGCCATCCGGAGTTCGACGCGCGCTTGGGACGCTTGAGCAGCGAATCCGCGCCGAGGTCCTGACTGTTGGGCCGATACGGATTGGGGGCACCCGCCCACGGTTGGGGCGACCAACCTCCAGTCGGTGCCGGAAACTCCTCGGGCCGCGACTGTGCGGGCAAGTGTCGGTTGGGCTCCGGGGCCACCGGACCCGGCTCGAGCGGCACGGGTGGGTTGTACCGGGGCGGAACGGCCCGTCGGTCGATCGAATCGGGCGTCTGCCAGGGTGGCGGCTGCCGAGGCGATCGCGAACTCGGCTCCGATGATGCCGGCCGAGAACCGTTCTCCGGTGCCGTGCCGCTTCGGTCGCCGGGCTCCTGGCCCTGCGCCGCGAAGTCCTGACGGCCATGCATCGACCACGGCTCCGAAGTACCTTGCGGTCGGTCGCGGTCCACGGTCCCCCGTATTCGGTCTTGTTGGTCGGTGATGACGCTACCAAACGTAGCGCCGCCGACGCTCGACTCACGCTCGGGGGTGAGCCTGATCGTGCACGGCACGCAACCGTTCGACCGATACGTGGGTGTAGATCTGCGTGGTCGCGAGGGAGGCGTGCCCCAGCAACTCCTGCACCACCCTGAGATCGGCACCGCCTTCGAGGAGATGGGTCGCTGCTGTGTGGCGCAAGCCGTGCGGACCGAGGCTGGGGCCACCGGGAACGGTGTCGAGCACGGCATGAACTGCTGTTCTGGCCTGCCGCTGGTCGAGCCGCCCACCTCGCCTACCCAGCAACAGCGCGGCCCCGGATCGCTCATCGGCCAATTCCGGCCTGCCGCTGACGAGCCAGTTCTCCAGTGCGTGTGCTGCCGGCATGCCGTACGGCGCAGAACGTTCCTTGTTTCCTTTACCCAGAACGCGAATCAGGCGGCGATCGGTGTCGACGTCGTCGATGTCGAGTCCGCACAGCTCTCCGACGCGGACCCCGGTTGCGTACAGGAGCTCGACGATGAGCCGGTCTCTCAGCGCGATCGGATCGAGCTCGGCAGCACCCGATTCGGCAGCGGCCAATGCCTCGGCCGCTTGATTGTGGCGCAGTACACCGGGCAAAGTCCGGTGACTCGACGGTGCTGCCAACCGTTCTGCAGGCCCGATCTGCACCGCTCCCACCCGCTCGAGCCACTTGCCGAAGGTCCGCGCCGACGATGTGCGCCTGGCCATCGAGGTTCTGGCCGCACCGGCCGCCGAATACTTCGCCAACCAGGAGCGCACAGCGCGGAGATCGAGATCGGCGATGGTCGCTTCGGGGTCGGAGTCCGCCAGATGCGCGAGGAGCGATCGAGCATCCGCGACGTAGGCGCGGATGGTGTGCTCGGAGCGCTCTCGACCGAGTCGAAGGTGTTCGGCGAACTCTTCGATGTGGATGCCGAGGTGGGGCGGCAGCGAATCGGTCATCGGCTCAGCTTGAGCGCTCCCACGCTCCGCGACAACCGGACACGCCGACCGTCACGAGCCGTCGCCCGTTCAGGCGTCGACACCGGCTTCGGCCTGCGCGAGCTCGCGCTTCCACACTCGGAAGTTCTCCTCGGTCCGCCCTCGACGCCAGTAGCCCGAGATCGACGCCCACTCGGCACCGACCCCACGCTCCTTGCGAATGTAGGGCCGGATGTTGTGCATCACGGCCTGCGCCTCACCGTGCACGAAAACCTGCGCCTGGCCGGGCAGCCATTCCGTGCCCTTGACTGCTGCGATCAAGGGAGCGTTGTCGCCGGCCAGGTCGTCGCCGACGTCGTTCGAGGATGCACCCCGGTGAACCCAGGTGACATCGACGACGGCGAGCGTCTCCATGTAGATCTCGTCGTGACGGTCGGCAACTTCGATGAAGACTTTGGCGATGGCGTCTTCGGGCAGCGCCTCCACGGCGGCCGAGATAGCGGGAATCGCCGATTCGTCACCTGCGAACAGATGCCAGTCCGCGTCGGGTCGAGGGGCGTACCCACCGGACGGACCGAAGAACGACATCTCGTCCCCCGGCTTCGCCTTGGTGGCCCACGGCCCGGCAACTCCTTCGTCGCCGTGCACCACGAAGTCGATCGCGATCTCGCGCGCACTCGTGTCGACGGATCGAACGGTGTAGGTGCGCATGATCGGATCGTCGTCGGTTCCGAAGAACAGCTTGACGTAGGCGTCGGTCTCCTCGATCGCGTCGAAGTCGTCGAAATTCTCTCCGCCGAGGTACACCCGGTACATGTGCGGGGTGAGCGCCTCGGTGCGCAGGACGGACAGGGTGGTTTTCTTGCGTGGCACTTCGGACCCCTCTTCGAGCGAACGACGTCGATGCGTGCTGCACCGACTAAGCATTACCTAACACCCTACCTTCGGGGCTCGGCGAGCGTGGTGTTCATCCCCGCACCACGCGGAACCACCCCGTCTCGTCGCTGGCAACGAAGCCGTCCATTTCCAGCACAGGCAGTGCAGCGCGCACCTTGCCGATCGGCACACCGGACTGTTCGGACAACTCGCGGCTCGACAGCGACCCGGTTGCCGGCAACGCGTCGTAGATCAACAATCCGGTCTCCGAGAGCGCATCCGTCTCCCGAAAGAGGTCGGGCCGCCATTCCTCCGGCGACCCGAGGGCACCGGCCTCGGCAACGACATCGTGCGAGCTCGACACCAGCACGGCCTCGCCGTCGCGGATCATGCGATGGCACCCCTTGGACGTGGGTGATGTGACCGGGCCGGGAACCGCGAGTACCGGACGACCCAGTTTTTTCGCCCATGCCGCAGTGTTGCGAGCCCCGCTGCGCCACCCGGCCTCGACCACCACCACTGCCGATCCGAGTGCCGCAACGAGTCTGTTGCGAGCGAGGAAGCGATGCTTGGCAGGGGTGGTGCCCGGTGCGTATTCGCTCAGGACCAGCCCGTGATCGGCTATCTGTCGCAGCAATCGCGAATGCCCCGCCGGATACGCACGGTCGACGCCACAGGCGAGCACCGCCATCGTCGTTCCCTCTACTCCGAGAGCCGCCCGATGCGCCGCGGCATCGATCCCGAAGGCCGCTCCCGAAATGATGGTCCAACCGTCGAGTGCGAGGTCTGCCGAAATTTCTGCGGTCACGTGATCCCCGTACGGGCTCGATGCACGGGTCCCCACGATCGACACCGATCTTTCGGTGGCCGTTGCGACGGGCCGATTTCCGAGCGCCCACAACGCAATCGGAGGACAGGTGTCCACCCCTGCGGTCAGACCCGATCCGTCGAAGCCGAGGAATCTCCACGCCGGCCACTCGTCGTCGTCGGGAGTGATCAACCGGCCACCCAGCGCGCCGATGTGATCGAGATCGGCTGCAGCGGTGTCGATGTGGGCACGTACCTCGAGCCGCTCGCCCAATCGGCCTGCCCGCACCGCCGCAGCGGCCGCTTCCGGGCCGTGCGCCGCGGCATGGTCGACCACGAGTCGATGCGGGCCCTGCGCCACCCGCGACAGATATGCCCACGCGAGTCGGCGTGCGTCGTGGGTCATGCCACTCCCCTGTCGCGGAAATCCAGTGCGGCTCCGACCTCGTCGGCACCCGGAACCGTGCCACCTGCGAGGTCGCTCAGCGTCCACGCCACCCGTATCGCCCTGTCTGCTCCCCGCGCGGTCAACGATCCGTTCCGCAGCGCACGCTCCACCGGCGCGAGCGTCGAGCGCGCCAGCCGAAACCGTTGCCGTAGCGCAGGTCCCGGGACTTCTGCATTTGTTCTCCAGCCGAAATCCTGCCACCGGTGGGCGGCCGCGTCCCTGGCTCCGGTCACGCGTGCGCGGATCTCACTCGTTCCCTCCCCCACCTCGTCGACCAGCGCTCCCGTCGCGACACCCATCATCTGTATGCGGAGATCGACACGGTCCAGCAACGGCCCCGAAAGCTTTCCGAGATATTTGCGCCGAGCAGTGGGCGCACAGACACAATCGACCTGTCGCGCAGGTGCGCACGGGCACGGGTTCGCCGCCAGAACCAGCTGAAATCGAGCCGGATATCTCGCCACACCGTCTCGACGAGCAATGCGAATCTCACCGTCCTCCAACGGAGTCCGCAGAGCCTCGAGTACGCGAACGCTCATCTCGGCGCATTCGTCCAGAAACAGGACTCCGCGATGCGCGCGACTGACCGCTCCCGGCTTGGCCATTCCCGTTCCCCCACCCACCAAGGCGCTCACCGACGTCGAATGATGAGGTGCGATGAACGGCGGCGATGTGATGAGCGGTCGCGCAGTGGTCAACAACCCGGCCACCGAATGGATGGCCGTCACCTCGAGCGCCTCGGACTCGGTCAGCGGTGGCAGAATCCCCGGAAGACGCTGCGCCAGCATAGTTTTGCCGATCCCCGGCGGTCCGGTCAGCATGATGTGATGCGCTCCGGCTGCCGCCACTTCCAGAGCCCACCGCGCATCCGCCTGCCCGGCTACATCACTGAGATCCGGATAGATCTCCTGATGCCACTCGGTCGGCACCGGCGATTCCAAGGCTTGCTCGCCGCGAAGCCACGCCACGACATCCCCGAGCGAGCCTGCGCCCAGCACGTCGATACCGTCCACCAGGCCCGCCTCGGGTAGACACTGCATCGGGACCACCACCCGTTGCCAACCTGCACCCTTGACCGCAAGCACACCGGGCAAGACCCCGCGAACCGCCCTGAGCCGGCCGTCCAGAGCGAGTTCGCCCAGAAACACCGTCTCCGACAGACTCCCGCGCGGAATGGCCTTCGCCGCATCGAGAACAGACAACGCGAGAGCGAGGTCGTACACCGATCCACCCTTGGGCAACGTCGCGGGCGACAGCGCGAGAATCACCCGGCTGTCCGGCCACGTGCCACCCGAGTTCTTCACGGCAGCTTTCACGCGATCTCGCGACTCGTTCAGCGCGGTATCGGGCAGACCGACCAGATGGGTGCCGGGCAAGCCCTGCCCGATATCGGCTTCGATCTCCACCAGCACACCGTCGACACCGTTGACCGCAACCGAATGCGCTCTCCCGAGTGGCATCAGAACGCAGCCCGGATGTGAGTGATCACCGGATTGTCGTCTCTCCCGACCACGATCGCGATCACGTCGAATCTGATCTGCACCCACGGACCCTGTTGCAGGGCAAGCCACGACAGCGCCAGCCCTCTGATCCGCACCTGCTTGGTGTACGTCACAGCCTCGGCCGGCGTTCCGTAACCGATTCCCGAACGCGTCTTCACCTCGACGAACACCATGGTGTCACCCTCGCGCGCGATGATGTCGAGCTCACCGGATCGATGCCGCCAGTTCCGCTCGATCACCTCGAGCCCGATGTCCTCGAGATGGCGCACCGCGAGGTCCTCACCGCGCGCACCGAGTTCCTGATTGGTCGCCATATCCGCATTCCTCCACTCTCCGGCCGTACTTCGCGGCCGATTCGGTGGTACCGAAGGTGGCACGTCCGAATCGAGGAGAAACAAGGAATGCGCAGGTGGGCGATTACCCTGTGGACAACTGCTCGCCTGTGCACGAACGGGCAGATGTGCGGAGACAAAATGTCGGCATTGTCGGACCTTCGTGTTACAGCGTGGGCGAGTTACAGCGTCGGCGAGTGACAACGGCCCGGAGGCAGTGGCCCCCACGCACAAAACTCCGCCCGAATTCAGAATTCGGACGGAGCTGATGCCGAGCGTCGACACCAGGAAACGGGTGCCGGTGGAGCGTTTTGGGGCACCGACGAAGTCGGCGCTACCGGATGATCAGTGGGCGGCCTCGTATGCTGCCTGCACGTCCTGACTGATGCGGCCGCGAGCACTGACCTCGTGGCCGTTCTCGCGTGCCCATGCTCGAATGTCCTGAAGATCGACTTTTCCGCGAGCCGGTGCCGGAGCAGCGCCGCCCTTACGGGTACGGCGTCCGGAGACCTTCTCTGCGTGCTCGATCCAGAAAGCCAACTGTTCATGCAATTCGTTTGCATGCTTGAGGTTCAAATCGATGCGGTACTGGTTTCCACCGATGCCGAATTCGATGGATTCACCTTGGCCGTCTTTGATTACCGATCCATCGACATCGTCGATCATCTGCACAAGCGTCTTGCGTGCCATCTCGTACCTCTTACACGTCTGGGGGATGTGATATTCAAGTTCTACCACCGATTCTCGTATCGGCGCAAAGAAGTGCAGGTGTTACGCAACGTGTCGAATCGGCGAATATCAGTCCGGATATGGCGGCACATTTCGAGAAAATAGACGTCGAAATCGAATGCCTTTGTTACGCAGTTACTTTCGGGACGAGAATCTACCGCGCCGTTACCTGCCGGAGCTGGCCCCCGCCGAAACCGACGATGAAACAGGACATGCGGAACGATTTGGTCGGCTGTCCAATTTCTCGAACAATCACGGTCATAATCGGCGAACACCGGTTCGACAACTCGTCGACGCGAGGCCTGGTGTGTTTCACACGTCCGCGAGCCGTCGTCGACTGCCGCGTGCCGCGACGTTCGCCGCAGCGAGCTATTCCGGAAGGCGAAGGTCTGGTTTGTCCAACTCTTCGATGTTGACGTCCTTGAACGTGATCACTCGGACGTGCTTGACGAAACGGGCGGGGCGATACATGTCCCACACCCACGAATCCGACATCCGCAATTCGAAGTAGATCTCACCGTCGGCGTTGTGCGGAATGAGTTCGACGGAGTTCGCCAGATAGAACCGACGTTCGGTTTCGACCACGTAGTTGAACTGACCTACGATGTCCCGATACTCGCGATACAGCGAGAGCTCCATCTCGGTTTCGTACTTTTCGAGATCTTCGGCACTCATCGGTCTCTTTCATCCTCCAGTCGGGCGTGAAAAGCAATCATCGCGCACCTGCGTCGCGGCAGTCCATTCGCCCCACGGCGTCGCCGTTCCGAGTGGTGCCTGCGGCACGACCCACAGGTGGATCCCCAGCCGAGCCCGCGGCCGCCGCAGCGACATTCGCATACGACATTCGATGTTCTCGGCTGGGGCCGAGAGCGATCATGGCGGCCGAATGAGCCCGCGTGCTGTAGCCCTTGTGGACGGCGAATCCGTAGCCCGGAATCTCTTCGTCCATCTGTACCATCAGCCGATCGCGTGAGACCTTCGCCAGCACGCTCGCGGCAGCGATGCACGCGGCGGTGGCGTCGCCGCCGATCACCGGTAGCGACGGAACCGGCAGGCCGGGCACCCGAAAGCCGTCGGTGAGCACGTACCCGGGGGTCACTCCGAGCCCGGCAACTGCGCGACGCATTCCCTCGATGTTCGCAACGTGCACCCCGATGCGATCGACCTCGGCAGCGTCGATGAACACCACGCTCCATGCCAGTGCCAGCTTCTGGATCTTGGGGAACAGCTCCTCGCGTCGGCGCTCGGTCAATTTCTTCGAGTCGTCCAGATCGGCCAGCGCTGCGTGGGCGCGCGCACCGAGTACGCACGCCGCCACCGTCAACGGGCCGGCACACGCTCCCCTGCCTGCTTCGTCCACACCCGCAACCGGCCCGAGACCTCCGCGCTCCAAGGCCGACTCCATCGTCCGCAAACCGGCAGCCCGCCGGATGACCGGACGTGGCGGCCACGACGACCGCGTCAGAGTCGCTCGTGCACGGGGCACGCGGCGGGGGGCCGTCGTCATCGACCTTGAATGTCGGGAGAATCCAGGAGGCCCGTCCGTGACGGTGGCAGCGCAATGAAGACGGCCTTACCGATCACGTTGTCGATCGGAACGGTACCGGTGAATTCGTCGGTGACGTGATAACGGGAGTCTCGTGAGTTGCTCCGGTTGTCTCCCATCACCCAGATGTTGCCCTCCGGAACGGTCACGGGGTCGAAGCAGCGTCCCGACTTCAGTTCGGTATCGCAGGTCATCGTCCCGGGCGCGAACGGGAAATCCATCTCAATGTACGGCTCGTCCAAGGGCTTTCCATCGACGAGTACTCGGCCCTGATCGTCACAGCACTCGACGGTCTGACCGCCGGTGGCAATGACGCGTTTGACCAGATCGTTCTCGTCCGGGGCGACGACGCCGATCAAGGAGCCCACTTCCTGAGCCCCGCGGACAATCGAATTGTCGGAGCGCTGCGAGACGAATTCGTCGTTCCACGAATCCGGACCACGAAAGACGACGATGTCGCCGGGCTTCGGGTCTCCGAAGCGGTAACCGATCTTTTCGACCACGATCCGGTCGCCGGTACAGCCCGCGCAGCCGTGCAGAGTCGGCTCCATCGATTCGGACGGGATCAAGTACACCCGAGCGACGAATGTCTGGAGCAGAAAACTCAACACGAGCGCTACCAGAATGAGAATCGGAAGCTCTCGCCAGAACGATCGTGGCTTGCGATCCCGACGCTTGTTCTGGGAAGACTCGTCGTCGGGCTCATCGGTCGGATCCTGTGGGGACTGCGTCACGTCAACAGGTTAGCCGGAACGCTCGTCTGCACGGCCGGACGGTCTCTGCACCGGCGTTTCGGACCGGCCGAGACGCATCATGCCGCGCCGCCCGAAGGGGCGACGCGGCATGATGGGAGCTATGTGGAGCCGGGCGAAACCGGTCAGCGCTTTTCCTTGATCTTGGCAGCCTTGCCACGCAGATCGCGGAGGTAGTAGAGCTTGGCGCGACGGACGTCACCGCGGGTGAGGACCTCGAACTGCGCAATGTTGGGGCTGTGCACCGGGAAGGTGCGCTCGACGCCGACGCCGAACGAGACCTTACGAACCGTGAACGTCTCGCGAACGCCACCGCCCTGACGTCGGATGACGACGCCCTTGAAGATCTGAATACGCTCCTTCGAGCCTTCGATGACCTTGACGTGCACGTTCAGGGTGTCGCCGGGGCGGAAATCGGGGATGTCGCCACGCAGCGACTGATTGTCGAGAAAGTCCAGAGTGTTCATCGGTTGTGCCATCCTTGCGTTCTGCGCTTGAGTAGAGGAACCGAGCGGCTCGCTGACTGCGCGGCTCGACTGGTTCGTACTCCGAGTGAGGTCCGTGCCTGCTAGAGGCAACCCGACCATTGTGCCAGACCATGATGCCTACGGCGAAATCGACTCCGCGCGGGGTGAGACGGCAGCACCCGACACCGGTGCCGGCACCACCACACGCGCCAACTCGTCCTCGGTGGCCTCGCGTGCATGGACGATGCTCGGCTTGCCCGCGATCGCGTCCTGCAAGTAGATCTTGGCTCTGATGAGCGGTCTGCGCCAGCGCTTCTCGCGCCGCAGAGCTCTCTCCATCTTCTTCGGCCTGCTGGTGTAGCGCCACCTCGCCCACGGCGCGCTCGGTCGGCTCAACCGAATCGCCGCCAACACGAGGATAGGCAGTACGAACAGCCCTACCAATCCGGTCCAGATCTTGCCCTTGAGCAGGACGATCACGCACAGGGCCAGGTTGATCAGCGCCAGGAGTGCCAGCGCGCTGCGCACCCACGGATCGGGGTCGGCCCGAAAGTCTGCCGGGCTCAACAGCTCCAAAGGATGGAAGCCGAGCAGCAGCAGACCGGTGAACGCGAGGGCCGCAAAGACGGCATCGACCGACGTGCGGCCCTGTTCCGACCAGTAGACGTCGCGGAGGTAGAAGATCAACGCGAACTCGTCGAGAACGAGCGCAGCGCCGATGCCGAAGACGGCGGCCAGTACCGCGCCGATCGTCTGCGATCCGTCGACGTACACCGCGATCAGGCCGATCCCTGCCAGCAGCATCAACACGATCCCGAACACGACGTGATGTATGTGCTGGCCACCGGGAGTGATGTTGCCGGGCCACCACTTCACATCTGCGCGAATCATCCTGACGCTGAGCCGGATCAGCAGAAAGCCCAGCAGCAGTCCCAGGAGGAAACACAGCAGTGGCAGACGACCGTGATCGATGACCCCGTGTTGCAACCACCTCACGTGCGTCTCACGTCCTTCCTACCGAACGACCGGCGAGTCGGACTTCACACTATTCGTGATAAGTGCCGCCCAGGACGGCATCGACCACCGAGCCGTCGCTATTTTCCGAATCCGGCCTTCCGCAGCGCGTCGGCCATCGAACCGGCCGCCGGTGCGGCCTGCTGGCCGCCGCCGCGGCGTTCACGCTGGGGACGTGAGTCTCGTCCGCGACTGCCCTGGTCGGCACCGCCGGCTCGCCCCTGGCCCCGCGGACGTTCGCCCTGTTGTCCACGTGGGGCGTCCTTTCCGGCGGAGGCCCCAGGCTCGTCGTCCAGTCGCAGGCTCAACCCGATGCGCTGACGAGGGAGGTCGACCTCCATGACCTTGACGCGCACGACGTCACCGGATTTGACGACCTCACGCGGGTCCTTGACGAAGTTGTGCGACATCGCAGAGACGTGAACGAGACCGTCCTGATGCACACCGACGTCGACGAAAGCACCGAATGCCGCCACGTTGGTCACGACGCCTTCGAGCGTCATCCCCGGCTTCAGGTCGGCCACCTTCTCGATACCGGCCGCGAAAGTGGCGGTCTTGAACTCCGGACGCGGGTCGCGTCCCGGCTTCTCCAGCTCGGAGATGATGTCGGTGACAGTGGGCAACCCGAATCGTTCGTCGACGAATTCCGCGGGATCGAGGCGGCGCAGGAGGGCCGTGTTTCCGACCACTTCGCGCACTCCGACGCCGGCCTTGCCGACGATGCGGCGCACTACGGGGTACGCCTCCGGGTGCACGCTCGACCGATCGAGTGGATCCTCTCCCCCGGAGATGCGGAGGAATCCGGCGCACTGCTCGAAAGCTTTGGGGCCCAAGCGCGGTACGTCCTTGAGGGTGCTGCGGCTGGCGAACGGTCCGTTCTGGTCGCGGTGCGCCACGATGCTCTCGGCGAGCGAGCCGGCAATTCCGGATACCCGCGACAGCAGTGGCACCGACGCTGTGTTGACGTCGACACCGACCGCGTTCACCGCATCCTCGACGACGGCGCCGAGAGAACGAGCGAGCAGGGTTTCGGAGATGTCGTGCTGGTACTGGCCGACGCCGATGGACTTGGGATCGATCTTGACCAGCTCGGCCAACGGATCCTGCAGCCTGCGTGCGATCGAGACCGCGCCGCGGATCGAGACGTCGAGTTCGGGCAGTTCACTCGAGGCGTACGCCGACGCCGAGTAGACGGAGGCACCGGCCTCGGAGACCACCACCTTGGTCAGATTCGCAGCCGGGAACTTGGCAATCAATTCTGCTGCCAGGGAATCGGTTTCGCGTGACGCCGTACCGTTTCCGATGGCGATGAGCTCCACTTTGTGCTTGGCCGCGAGGCCGGCGAGAGTGGCCAGTGCCTGATCCCACTTGCCCTGCGGCTTGTGGGGATAGATGGTGTCGTAGTCGACGACCTTTCCGGTCGCGTCGACGATGGCAACCTTGGTGCCGGTACGGAAGCCCGGGTCGAGGCCCATCGTGGTGCGGTTGCCCGCCGGCGCGGCGAGCAGCAGGTCCTTGAGGTTGCTCGCGAACACGTCGACGGCGTCCTTCTCGGCGGACTGGCGCAGTCGCATACGGGTATCGAGGGAGACCGTGACCAGCATTTTGGTACGCCACGCCCATCGAACGGTATCGAGCAGCCACTTGTCGGCGGGCCGTCCTCGATTCGCGATTCCGAACTTGGTGGCGATCCGACCCTCGTAGACGCTCGGCACCCCGGGCGTCGGTTCTTCGCGCTCGGGCTCGAATCCGAGCGAGAGTACTTCTTCCTTCTCGCCTCTGAGGGTGGCGAGGATGCGATGCGAGGGCAGGCTCGTGAAGGGTTCGGAGAATTCGAAGTAGTCCGAGAACTTGGCACCCTCCTCCTCTTTGCCCTTGCGGACAGTGGCAACCAGCTTGCCGGAGGTCCACATGAGTTCGCGTAGTTCACCCACCAGGTCGGCGTCCTCGGCGAAGCGCTCGACGAGAATCGCACGCGCGCCGTCGAGCTGCTCCTGATCGAACTGCGCCGGATCCGTCGTGGGGTCGGAGAACAGGGCATCGGCCACGGGCTCGTGCCCCGCTTCACGCGCAATCTGGGCTTTCGTCCGACGCTTGGGCTTGAACGGCAGATAGATGTCCTCGACGCGCGCCTTGGTATCGGCGAGCATCAAAGACTGCTCGAGGGCGTCGTCGAGCTTGCCCTGACCACGGATGGATTCGATGACGGCGTCTCTGCGCTCGTCGAGCTCACGGAGGTACCGCAGCCGCTCGTCGAGCTGACGCAGCTGCGCATCGTCGAGGGTGCCGGTGACCTCCTTGCGGTACCGCGCGATGAACGGGACCGTCGAGCCGCCGTCGAGCAGTTCTACGGCGGCCCGAACCTGTTCCTCACGAACGTCGAGTTCTTCGGCTATGCGCTTGTTCACAGATTTCAGAGCAGTGGTCACGGCGATGGACCCTACCGCTACTGTGGGACAGGTCGGTCAGCGGTTCAACGTCTGGGAGAGATGCACGCATGGTCAGGGTGTCTCGATTCCTGACTGTCGTCTGTGCCTCCCTGCTCTTCACCGCAGGTTGCTCGGTTCCACCGGACGATCAACCCGGCGACTCCGCTGCGAAAGCAACCGCCGAGACCTCCGCGTCGCCCTTTCCCGACATGCAGAAGGTCGACGGCGTCGCTCTGGAAGCCCGAATCCCCATGGCGATCGCGTCGGCGCAGGCCCGAGGTGCCGACGTCGACTTCGCCTTGCTCGACCGCGACACCGGGTCTTTCTACAGCAGCAACGCCGACATACAGGTCGAAACCGCATCGGTGTCCAAGCTCTTCATCGCCGACGAAGTGATGTTCCGAGCGCAGTCGGAGAACCGCCCTGTCTCGGCCGACGAACTGGCCACCATGACCAGCATGCTGGAGCTCTCCGACGACAACGCCGCCTACACCCTGTGGTACCGCTACGGCACGTCCGACATCGTCCGCGCGGTCGCGGCCCGATACGGATTGCAACGCACGACGGCACCGGGCGACGATCAGTGGTACAACACCGAAACAACGCCGAGCGACCTGGTCGGGTACTACGCGGGCTTGCTCAACGGCAGCGGCGGACTGACGACTGCGTCGACGGACGTCATCATCGGCATGCTGCGGCGTTCGGCACCGATTGCCGCAGACGGCTACAAACAACATTTCGGAATCGTCGACGGTCTACCGGGCGAGAGCGTGCACGCCGTCAAGCAGGGCTGGATGTGCTGTGTTTCCGATCGGTGGGTGCACTTGTCGACCGGCACGATCGGGGTCGACAATCGCTACGTCCTCGCTCTGTCGTCACGGGAAGACATCTTCTACGCCGACGACATGGAGAGCTATCCGGACACCGCGGTGGTCGACGTGAGTGACGACGCCAGCGCCCTACATGCCAGGGACACTCTCACCGGATTCGTCTCGATGCTTTTTCCTGGCGGTACGATCAGCTGAATTGCTCAGTCGCCGAGCAGATCCGGGCGACGCTCGGCGGTCCGAGTCAACGACTGGGCCCGACGCCATGCCGCTATCTTCGCGTGATCGCCGGATAGCAGGACGTCGGGAACGTCGAGTTCGCGCCACCGGGCCGGACGCGTGTAGCTCGGCCCTTCGAGCAGACCGTCGGAGAACGAATCCTCTTGGTGCGACTGTTGATTGCCGAGTACTCCGGGCATGAGTCGAACCACCGCCTCGGCCATCACCAGGACGGCCGCCTCGCCGCCGATGAGCACGTAGTCGCCGATACTGACTTCTTCGACGCGTACGCGGCGCGATGCGTCTTCGAAGACCCGCTGATCGATACCTTCGTACCGGCCGCACGCGAACACCAGATGTTGCTCGGTGGACCACCGTTCGGCCGTGCGCTGGGTGAACGGAACACCGGCGGGAGTGGGAACGACGAGGAGCGAATCCTCGGTCAGCACGTGGTCGAGGGCATCGCCCCAGACCGTCGGCTTCATGACCATGCCAGGTCCGCCGCCATAGGGTGAATCGTCGACGGCCTTGTGCACGTCATGGGTCCACGATCGCAGATCGTGAACCTCCACAGAGACAAGACCGCGGTCGATTGCCTTGCCCAACAGAGCAGTTCGCAGCGGAGTCAGGTATTCGGGGAAAATGGTGACGACGTCGAGGCGCACGATCTACTCCGGGTCCAGCAGGCCCTCGGGCGGATCGATCTCGATCGTCTTGTCGGCCAACGACACCGACGTGACGATCGCGGCCACGAAGGGAACGAGAATTTCGGCGCGTGTGTCTCCGCCGGACTTCGGACCAGTAGCGGAGCCTGCGGAACGACCGAATTCAGGGGCAGGCCGGATCGAGAGCAACTCCCCCGCGGCCGAGTGCAGGACTTCGCGGACCGTTCCCACTGCCGAACCGTCGGCCAGAACGACGGTGAGTCCTTCGAGTTCGTGATCGTAGAATTCGTCCGGATCGTCGGACGGCGGCAGATCCGTCGACTCGACGATGAACAACGTTCCGCGGATCTGGTCCGCGGTCGTCTTGTCGTCGATGCCGTTCAGACGCAGCAGAAGCCGCCCGGAGTGTTCCCGGACGGCATCCACCGTGTACGAGGTGGGAGCAGCGTCCGATCGGGGCTTGCGGCCGCGAAGAACGGTCCCCACTGCGAAGCGGTCGTCGGGGTCGTCGGTGCGAACCTCGACGACGACTTCGCCTTTGATGCCGTGCGACTTTGCAACACGGCCGATGACCAGCTCCATGATTGTGTGCGTGACCTAGTGGTCCGTGTCGACCACATCGACACGAATGCCGCGACCACCGATACCCGAGACGAGTGTGCGCAGCGCCGTGGCGGTACGACCGCCGCGACCGATGACCTTGCCCAGATCGTCGGGGTGCACGTGAACCTCCACGGTGCGACCACGACGGCCGGTGATCATCTCGACGCGAACGTCATCGGGATTGGCGACGATGCCGCGAACGAGATGTTCGACGGCATCGGCGACAACGGCGCTCACTTCTCAGCAGCCTCGGCGGCCGGCGCGTCTGCCGTCTCGGTTGCTGCAGCGTCGGTGCTCTCCGCAGCGGCGTCGTCGGACTTCGGAGCCTTCTTCTTCTTCGCGGTGGTGGCCTCGCCCTGCGGCTCGGAATCTGCCTGCGCCAGTGCGGCGTTGAACAGGTCGAGCTTCGACGGCTTGGGCTCGGCGAGGCGGAGGGTTCCCTCGGTGCCGGGCAGACCCTTGAACTTCTGCCAGTCGCCGGTGATCTTCAGCAGGGCCTCGACAGGCTCGGTCGGCTGCGCGCCGACGCCCAGCCAGTACTGCGCACGCTCGGAGTTGATCTCGATGACGCTGGGGTCCTGCTTGGGCTCGTACGTGCCGATGGTCTCGATCGCACGGCCGTTACGGCGGGTACGAGCATCGGAGATGACGACGCGGTAGTGCGGGGTGCGGATCTTGCCGATACGCATGAGCTTGATCTTGACGGCCATGTTCTGGTGGAGCCTTTCGAAAGTTGGTCACGGCGCAATTCAGCGGTTCACACGGCATGCGAACCCGGTTTTGCGTTGAAGGTTGTTGTGACCGCCGCGCGGTACGTAACCGGAAGACGGGCGAACAGCTGTTCATTGTGCCAGACGAGCACCGCGAACCGTGAATCGCCCTCGGCAACGAGTCGCTCAAGCAAGCAGGATCACGAGGGCAGGCAGTGTGTTGTTCATCGAGTGGGCCGTGGTCGACGCCACGATCGAGCCGGTCCGCATTCTGGCGATGCCGATTGCCAGCCCGCCCCACAGCAGAATCACGAAGCGCCACCATTCGCGATGCCAGATGGCGAACACGACCGCCGTGATCGCCAGGACCACCCATCGATTGCCCAGCCAGGCCATCGGCATCGGGCGGGTGCGCTTCTCGAGCGCGCCCCACAGCATGCCGCGAAACATCGTTTCCTCGCAGATCGGTGCGCCGGTCCAGATCCATACGGCCAGAGCGACTTTCCATCCGACAGCCGTATCCGTGACGTTGCCCAGTGGGGTCTGGTCCTCGAGGTCGAGGCTAGACAAGAGCACCAGCGCGAGCAGTAGACCGCCGACCACGGCGACACCGCCCCAGGCCAGTCCGGATCGAACCTGACCCAGTAGTTCGGAACTGGATCTGGGAAGACCGAAATCCACGACGGGACCGTTGCCACGAGACATCGAGATCGCCACAGCCAGTCCGGCGGCGAGCAGGCTGGGAATCATGATGCCCACGACGAACAGAGAGGAGGTCTCGGTCGTCACGACGAGTCCGAGAAGCAGGAAGCCCGCCAGATTGAGGCCCAGAACGAGCGCTGCCGCCGGTAGTCCCCATCGCTGGCCGCGTCGACGCTGGTGAGCGGCCTGTTCGGCCCGCCAGTAGGTCTCGGACAGTCCCGAGCCTTGCTGCTGAACGTGATTCATCGGTGCCAATCCGGCCCAACCCGGGCGGTTCGGGTCGAACTGCCCGCCGCTGTTGTACGGATCAGTCATCACCGGCCTCCGATCTTCTCGTCGTGCGGGCTCCTCTGTCGGTCACGCGTCCGCGCAGTATCACCAACTCCGGGTTGGCCAGCACGTCCGGTCCTCCACGTGGATCCTGGGAGTAGACGACGAGGTCTGCGGGTGCGCCGTGCTCGAGCCCCGGTCGTCCCAGCCAGGACCGAGCGTCCCAGCAGGCAGCACCGAGGGCGTCCGTCGGAGAAAGTCCGACGCGCGCGAGTGCCGCGACCTCGTCGGCGATGCGACCATGGGCGATCGACCCACCGGCATCGGTTCCCGCATAGATGGAGATCCCGGCATCATGGGCCCGTCCGACGGTGCCGGCGACGCGGGCGTGCAGCGCCCGCATGTGCCGGGCGTAGACGGGGTATCGGGTGGCGGAGTCCGCGATTCCGGGAAACGTCTCGATGTTGATGAGCGTCGGCACCAGCGCAGTTCGGTGATCGACCATCATCTCGATGGTCTCGTCGGTCAGACCGGTGCCGTGTTCGATGCAGTCGATTCCCGCCGCGATCAGTCCGGGGAGCGCATCCTCGCCGAATACATGGGCGGTCACCCGCGCGCCCTCGGCATGAGCAGCGGCTATGGCGTCGACGAGGATCGAGTCGTTCCACAGCGGCCGAAGATCGCCTACCGAGCGATCGATCCAATCGCCGACGAGCTTGACCCAGCCGTCACCGAATCGAGCCTGCTGTGCAACTGCCTCGGGCAGCTGCGACTCGTCCTCGATATCGATGGCCAGACCCGGTATGTACCGCTTCGGCGATGCGATGTGTCGGCCTGCTCTGATGATCCGAGGAAGGTCGTCCCGCTCGTCCAACTCGCGGGTGTCGACCGGGGACCCGGCGTCGCGAAGCAGCAACGCGCCGACGCCTCGCTCGGTTTGTGCCTGCCGGATCGAGCCGCTCAGATCCGTGTGGCCCCCGCCGTACTCGATTCCCACATGACAGTGGGCATCGACGAGACCGGGCAGAATCCAACCACCGTCGTGCACGAAATCCGCGTTCGCAATCGGCTCCGCGGAGAAGAGACCGTGGTCGATCCAGAGATCGACCTCGGACCCCTCCGGCAGTACGCGCCCCCGCACCCGCATCGCCGACACGTGCGGCGCTTACTTCTTCGGCAGTTTCAGCTGAGAGAGATCGATACCTTCCAGCCCTGGTGGCAATTGGTCGAGGCCCTTGGGCATGGACGACAGATCGGGCATTCCTGCCGGCATTCCACCCGGCATTCCGGGGAATCCACCGCGGATCTTCGGCTGTGTCGGGCCGCGAGCACCCTTCTTGCCTTTCTTGCCCTTCTTGTTGTTCCGCACCTGCTTGCGCGCGCCCGGCATGCCCATACGACCGGCCATCGCCGACATCATCTTGCGTGCCTCGAAGAATCGATCCACCAGCTGATTGACGTCGGACACCTTGACGCCCGAGCCGTTCGCGATACGGAGTCGCCGCGATGCGTTGATGATCTTCGGGTCGGTTCGCTCCTGCGGCGTCATGCCGCGGATGATCGCCTGAACACGGTCGAGTTGCTTCTCGTCGACGTTGGCGAGTTCCTTCATCTGACCCGCACCGGGCAACATGCCCAACAGATTTCCGATGGGTCCCATCTTGCGGACGGCCATCATCTGCTCGAGGAAGTCGTCGAGCGTGAGCTGTCCCGAGCCGATCTTGTTGGCGGTCGCCTCGGCCTGTTCGGCGTCGAAGTGCTGCTCGGCCTGTTCGATGAGGCTGAGAACGTCGCCCATGCCGAGGATCCGACTGGCCATACGATCGGGGTGGAAGACGTCGAAATCCTCGAGCTTCTCGCCGGTCGACGCGAACATGATGGGCTGCCCGGTCACCTCGCGGACACTGAGTGCTGCGCCGCCACGAGCGTCGCCGTCGAGCTTGGTGAGCACAACGCCGGTGAAGCCGACTCCGTCGCGGAACGCCTCGGCGGTACTGACGGCATCCTGGCCGACCATGGCGTCGAGAACGAACAAGGTTTCGTCCGGCTCCACCGCATCGCGAATCCCAGCGGCCTGGCTCATCAGCTCGGTGTCGATGCCGAGGCGGCCGGCGGTGTCGACGATGACCACGTCGTACTGCTTGCTCCGCGCCTCGGCGATGCCGGCTCGCGCGACCTCGACGGGATCTGCAGCCGAGACACCGAGTGCGTTGTCACCGCCGCCGATCGACGTGCCGGGATGCGGCGCGAACACAGCTGCACCCGCGCGCTCGCCCACGATCTGAAGCTGGCTGACGGCACCGGGGCGCTGCAGGTCGCAGGCAACGAGCAACGGAGTGTGGCCCTGGCCCTTGAGCCATTTGGCCAGCTTGCCTGCCAACGTCGTCTTACCCGAACCCTGCAGGCCGGCGAGCATGATCACCGTGGGCGGGTTCTTGGCGAAGACGAGTCTGCGGGTCTCGCCGCCGAGGATGCCGACGAGTTCCTCGTTGACGATCTTGACTACCTGCTGCGCCGGGTTGAGCGCGCCCGATACCTCGGCACCTTTGGCACGGACCTTGATGCGGTTGATGAACTCCCGCACGACGGGCAGGGCCACGTCCGCTTCGAGCAGGGCCAGACGGATCTCGCGGGCCGTGGCGTCGATATCCGCACCGGACAGTCGACCTTTGCCACGCAGGTCCTTGAGAGTCCCGGCCAACCTGTCGGAAAGGGATTCGAACACCGATTGCACTCCTGAGCTAGCCGATCACCGAAAACGAGCCGAATCCGGCACGGTCACCAGACTAGCGCCAGCACAACCTGCCGTCGCTGGGGCGTGCGGCAGCCGTGTCGTTCGACAGACCGACGTGTCGGTCGGAGACGGCACCGAGTCAGGCGTTGCGCGCGGAATCGTTCCATGTCACTGCCACTCCCCGCGTCGAGAGCCACGATGCGGGATCGACCTTGACGCCCGAGGGATCGTGCACCTCGAAGTGCAGATGCGGACCGGTCGATTGGCCACGATTGCCCACCGTGGCGATCTGCTCGCCGGCCGACACGCGCTGACCGGTCTGCACCGAGAAATCGTTGACGTGCCCGTAGATCGTCTCGGTGCCATCGTCATGCTTCACCTTCACCCAGAGACCGAACCCGGACGCCGGGCCCGCGTCGGACACCGTGCCGTCGGCGGCCGCGTAGATGGGGGTCCCGATGGGTGCCGCGATGTCGAGGCCGCTGTGCTGGGCACCCCACCGCGATCCGAAATTGGACGTCAGCACGCCCGCCACGGGTTGGACCGTGGCTTTCTTCAGCGAACGCAGACTCTCGAGCGGTGACGCACCACCGGTACCCATCTGACCCAGACCCACGTCGTCGAGCCATTGTTGCGCTGCAGCACCGGGATCGGTCACTCCGAATGCAGCGAGCGGACCGGGACTCGGTGCGGCGCTGGGCTCCGCTGCCGGTGCGGCCTCGGAGGGCGTCGACTCCGGCGAGGCGGGCTGCGACGGGGGTGCCGACTGTGGGGGCACGAACTGCGGGGGCACGAACTGCGGGGGCACGAACTGCGGGGGGACGAACTGCGGAACCTCGAACTGCGGGGGTACGAACTGGGGTAGCTCGAATCCCGCGGGGAGCAGCCCCTCCGGGACGGCGAAGGGAAAACCTGCGGCAGGCGGCTCGGGGATCGGAGCGGCACCCGCGGTGCCCGCCCCCATCGACGTCGCGCCGACGACGATCGCACCGGTAGCCGCAACGATGGTCGCGGCCCGTCGACCGGTGTCCGGGGTCACTTCTGCGGCGCGGTGTTTGCCGGGCGTCGTATCCGTTGCTGTGTCGGCCGGTGTGTAGATGTTCGACCGTCGGTGGGATCCCACAGTTCGTGCCTCTCGCATTAGCAGCAGTGGAGCCTGCAGGAACGACTCATTGGTCCGGCGGTGTGGATTCTGCGGAAGTGATCTCGCCGAGTCGTCCTGCGTGTGGTGACGAACATAACAAATTGATATCGGGGGTAAACCCACCGGCCGTAAGTTCGTGAGAAGTCACCACGGAGTGTCGGTTTGCGGTTGTGTTCCGACCAGCGGTCAAGTGCCTTCCGGCTTCTCCGGAGGCTTGGGCGGTTCCGGGGCCGGTACAACCGCGAGCAAGGCTCGTTCGAGATCCTCTCGGACCGCCCTGCTGTCCGCTCCCGCCAGGTCGATGCAGAAGGAGTCGACCACCGAGCTGCCCAGTGTCGACACGCGAGCCCAGCGGATATCGGATCCCTGCTGCTCGATGGCACTGGCCAGCCTGCAGAGAAGACCGAGCCGGTCTTCTGCTCGTAGTTCGAGCACTACCTGACCTGGTTCGTGGTCGTCGAACCAGAGCACCCGAGGCGGAGCCTGCGCGTAGAGAACCGGCACCGCCGAATCCTCGCCGTCGTCCTCGACGGACTCGGCTCTGGCGTCACGTTCCTTGGCGTCGAGTACCGCGACGAGGTCGAGTTCTCCGGCCTGAGCGCGGATGATCTCCTGGCGGAGCAGACCGGCCTGCGGCGGAGCTCCGAACAGCGGTGCAACGTCGAACGAGTTGATCGCCGACCCCTCGTGACTGCCGAGCGAGGCAGAAAGCACGCGCAGCGAGTGCAGCGCCAGGACTCCGGCAGCGTCCGACAGCAGTCCTGGGGTGTCGGGCGCGACGACCGTGACGACGAAGGTGTGGAGCCCGTCGGTCGGCGCGATGTCGACGTGCACACCTCCACGCGCGGCCAGCTCGATGTGAGCCGGGTCGAGTGGATCCGGGGATGGCAGAGACTCCCCCGCCATCACCAATCGACAGCGGCGCACGAGCTCGCGAATGAGCGACGCCTTCCAGTCCCCCCAGACTCCGGGACCCGTGGCGAGCGAATCCGCTTCGGCGAGAGCATGAAGCAGCTCCAACAGGATGGTGTCGGCACCGAGTGCGTCGACGACGGTCTGTACGGTTGCAGGGTCGTCGAGGTCGCGTCGGGTGGCGGTCTCCGGTAGCAGGAGGTGGTATCTCACCATCGACGTCAGCAGCGCCACATCGGACGGCCACAGCCCGAGCCTGTTACCGATCTGGATTGCGAGATCTGCTCCGACGACGCTGTGGTCGCCGCCGCGACCCTTGCCTATGTCATGTATCAGCGCGCCGAGAACCAGCAGATCCGGACGCGCGACTCTGGTGGTCAAAGCGCTTGCGTAGGCGGCAGTTTCGACCAGATGCCGATCGACGGTCCACGTGTGCACCGCATCTCGCGGCGGTAGGTCGCGTACTGCGCCCCACTCCGGAATGAGTCGGCCCCACAGGCCTGTTCGATCGAGCGCTTCGATGGCCGCAATGGCTTTGCGACCCGATCCGAGCAGCACGAGCAGATCGTTCAGAGCCTCCTTCGGCCAGGGCTCGCGGAGTTCGGGTGCGCTGTCCGACAACCGGTTGAGTGTCGATGCCGACATCGGCATTCCGGTCTGTGCCGATGCCGCGGCGACGCGCATGATCAGGCCCGGATCCTTGTTCGGTCGTGCGTCACGGGCGAGTACCACCTCACCGGCGTGTTCGACGACCCCCTCGTCCAGCGGACGACGAACCGGCACACGACGCAGACGTGAAAGGCCCTTCCTCGGCAGCGAATTGCCGGCAGTACGCAATCCGACATCGACCGAGTAACTGATGGTGCGAGCGGAATCGCTCAGCACGCGTGCAAGATCGAAGCGATCGCCGATGCGGAGCGCGGCACCGATTTCATCGGCGTCCTGCGCGCGCAGTTGATCCCGCGCTCGGCCGGCAACACGGTGCAGCTCGGTGCGGACGTCGAGAAGTCTTCCGTGCGCGAATGCCAAACCGCCACCGGGCGATTCAGGGCCGAGACCGGGCATACCGTCGGTGAGTTGGGCGATGGAGAGGGCGTCGAGAAGCTGTACGTCACGCAATCCGCCGCGGCCACTCTTGAGCTCGGGCTCGGCGCGGTGCGCGATTTCACCGCTACGCGCCCACCGGCCGCGGGTCTGCTCGATCAGCTCGTCGAAGCGTCCGCGAATTCCGGTGCGCCACTGGCGACGTACTCCGCCGATGAGCAGATTGCTCAACTCGACGTCGCCGGCGATATGGCGGGCCTCGAGCATCCCGAGCGCTGCCGTCATATCGGCCGCCGCTACCTGGAGAGCCTGCGGCACCGTGCGCACACTGTGATCGAGCTTGATATGGGCGTCCCACAGTGGATACCAGAGCTTGTCGGCGACCTCGGCCACGATTCTCGGTTCGAGATCGTCGTGCAGCAGTATCAGGTCCAGATCCGAGTACGGCAGCAGTTCACGGCGTGCCAGACCGCCGACAGCGACGATCGCAAAGCCCGAGTCCGGTTTGATCCCCAGCTCGGCACCTTTGGTGGTCAGCCAGAACTCGTGGAGATCGACCAGAGCCTGCCTCAGCGACGGAGCATCGAGGCGACGGTTGCGCGTGCCGCCGTCGAGTAGTTGTTTTCTGGCGCGAGCGAGATCTGCTGCAGCATCGCTCGTGCCCTTCGATGCGGAGCCCGTGGAGACCGAAGGCCCCGATCCTGACGCTTTCGCGCCAGAACCGGGGCCCCCGGCCCGAGACCCTTTGGGGTCAGAGTGCATCGGCGCCACGTTCTCCGGTGCGGACTCGGATGACCGAATCGACCGGGGAAACCCAGACCTTGCCGTCACCGATCTTGCCGGTGCGAGCGGCCTCGACGATGACCTCGACGACCTTCTCGACGGCAGCGTCGTCGACGACTACCTCGACACGCACCTTCGGAACGAAGTCGACCGAGTACTCCGCACCTCGGTACACCTCGGTGTGGCCCTTCTGACGGCCGTAACCCTGAACTTCACTGACTGTCATTCCGAGTACGCCGGCCTGCTCCAGCCCCGTCTTGACGTCCTCCAGGGTGAACGGTTTGACGATTGCCGTGATCAGCTTCATTTTTGATTCCCTTCACAAGACCTCGAGTGCCCGTTGTCGTACGGTGCAGCGTTCACGTCTATCTCTACCTTGTCAGGCGAAATCATATGCAGTCTCAGCGTGCTCGGCTTCGTCGATGCCATTGGCCTCTTCCTCGTCCGACACGCGCCAGCCGAGAGGCTTGAGCGCGAACGCGATCACCGCGGTGACGATCGCGGTGAAGATCAGCGCGAACAGTGCGATGACGATCTGCACCACGAGCTGCTTGTAGTCGCCGCCGTAGAAGAGACCGGTCTCGGAGCCGAGGAAGCCGATTCCGATGGTTCCCCACAGGCCTGCGACGAGGTGCACGCCCACGACGTCGAGCGAATCGTCGTAGCCGAACTTGAACTTCAGGCCGACCGCCAGAGCAGAGAGAACACCGGCGATGACGCCGAGGATCATGGCGCCGACAGGCGTCAGTGCGCCTGCGGCCGGGGTGATGGCGACCAGACCGGCGACGATGCCCGAGGCAGCGCCGAGGCTGGTGGCATGCCCGTCACGGATGCGCTCGGTGATGAGCCAGCCCGCAATGGCGGCTGCGGTGGCGGCAGTGGTGTTCACCCACGCCACGCCGGCGATGCCGTCGGCTGCGAATGCGGAACCTGCGTTGAATCCGAACCAACCGAACCACAGCAGTGCAGCACCGAGCATGACGAACGGCAGGTTGTGCGGACGGTAGGCGACCTTGCCGAATCCGGCGCGCTTGCCGATGATGATCGCCAGAATCAGGCCCGCGATACCGGCGTTGATGTGCACGACCGTGCCACCTGCGAAGTCGATGGGAGCCACGTTGGCGACAGTGTCACCGTCGTCGTTGACCATCGTTCCGAAAATCTTTGCAGCCAGACCCTTTTCGGACCCGGAGAGCAGTCCGCCACCCCACACCATGTGGGCCAGCGGGAAGTACGCGAGGGTGACCCAGATGCCTGCGAATGCCAGCCACGTGCCGTACTTGACGCGGCCTGCGATGGAGCCGCTGATCAGTGCGACCGTGATGATCGCGAAGGTGACCTGGAATGCCACATCGATGATGTTGGCGTATCCCCATGCACCGGCGATGTAGTTACCGTCGGCATCGGTGATCGAATCCTTGAGTCCGAAGAACTCGAACGGGTTGGCGAAGACGCCACCGATGTCCTGGGTTCCGTAGGACATCGACCAACCCCACAGGAAGTAGATGATCGAGACGACGGCCATTGCTCCGAACGACATCATCATCATGTTCAACACGGACTTCGACTGCGACATACCGCCGTAGAAGAACGCCAAGCCCGGCGTCATCAGCAGTACCAGAGATGCTGCAATCAGCATCCACGCGGCGTTGCCGGAGTTGGCCAACATATCCTCGGGACTCACGTACACCCTCCATTCTCCTGCACACCGGTTGGCGCGCCGTTACGCAAGAAGAGTGGTTTCACGAAGTTTCATCCGTGACACTCGGGTGTTTCGGACATGTGAACGCATGACCGAATTCTGTTGCAAAAAGGTTTCGTGCTGGCGTTTGTGCTTTTCGCCCGGTTCGCGGACAACCCGAAGGGCTCGATCAGCCGAGCAGCGCGTCGACGAACGCTCCCGGCTCGAACGGGGCCAAATCGTCGGCACCTTCACCGAGACCGACGAGCTTGACGGGCACCCCGAGTTCACGCTGCACCTGAAAAACGATGCCACCCTTGGCGGTTCCGTCCAGTTTGGTCAACACCACACCGGTGATGTCGACGATCTCCGCGAAGACACGAGCTTGGGTCAGCCCGTTCTGGCCGACGGTCGCGTCGAGAACGAGCAGAACGTCGTCGACGTGGGCCCGCTTCTCGATGACTCGCTTGACCTTGCTCAGCTCGTCCATCAGACCCGATTTGGTGTGCAGGCGTCCCGCCGTGTCGACCAGAACCACGTCGACTCCGTTCTCGATTCCCTTGCTCACCGCGTCGAATGCGACAGCAGCCGGATCTGCGGCCTCCTTGCCACGCACCACCTCGGCACCGACTCTCTCGGCCCAGGTCTGCAACTGATCGGCCGCGGCCGCGCGGAACGTGTCGGCGGCACCGAGCAACACTCGCCTGCCGTCCGCCACCAGCACGCGAGCAAGCTTGCCGGTGGTCGTGGTCTTGCCGGTGCCGTTGACTCCGACCACCAGCAGCACGGCAGGCGCACCGTCGTGCGGAAGCGCTCGAATCGACCGATCGAACTCGGGATGAAGTTGTGCAACGAGAATCTCGCGCAGAAGTGCTCGCGCATCGGACTCGGTGCGGATACTGCGCGCCGCCATCTGCTCGCGCAGGGTGCGCATGATCTCTGCGGTGGTCGCAGAACCGATATCGGCGATCAGCAGGGTGTCCTCGACCTCTTCCCAGGAATCCTCGTCCAGGTCACCGCCGCCGAGCAATCCGAGCAAGCTCTTGCCCACCGCGGACTGAGAGCGCGCCAGGCGACCGCGGAGCCGATCCAGCCGACCCTCGGTGGGATCGATGGTGTCCAGTCGAGGAGCAGGAGCCTCGGCGTCCACGGCCGGTTCCGGCAGTGCGGGCTCGGCCGGCTCGGGGGGCTCGACAACCGGCCCCTGAGGCTCGATGACCGGCACCTCGGGTTCGAGCACCTCCGGCTCGTCCTGGGTGGGAGTGGGTGCCACCGGCGTCGGCTCGACCGGGGAGGTCTCGACGGGCTTCGGAACAGGCTTCGGCGCAGGTGGAACGGGCTTCGGGGCAGGCGCGACGGGCTCGGCGGTCGCCGTGCCCTGGCTGAACGAGAAACCACTGCCCGCCGTATAGCCACCGGATCTGTCCTTGGTGGCCGCGTCCTCGATCCGTGCCGCCTCGTCCGACTTGAGCGACACTCTCCGTCGACGGGAGAGCACCAACCCGACGACGAGAACGACCAGTAGGACAGCGGCGATCGCCGCGACGATGATCCACGCTTGGTTACTCACGTACCCCATCCTGTCAGGCGTTCACGGCCGTTCGTCACCGGTGGTGCTCCGCCCGAGAAAAGCACTGTCCCCCACCCGAGCCGTGTCGATAGCATCTGTAGGCATGGAGTGGACGACGGTGCGCGATGCCGACCGATTGACGGAGATGTTCGGCCAACCGAGCTTTCGAGCCGCGAACAAGGACCGCAGCACACTGCACCCGCTGGATGTGCAATGGCTCGCTGCCTCGCCCTTCTGCCTGATGGGTACCTCGGACGCGAGTGGACGATGCGACGTCTCCCCCAAAGGTGACCCGCCCGGCAGCTTGGTCCACGTCATCGACGACGCCACGATCGCCCTTGCCGAACGTCCCGGCAATCGTCGGATGGACGGCTACCGGAACATTCTCGAGAACCCTTTCGTCGGATTGAACTTCTTCGTGCCGGGGCGCGGTGACACTCTGCGCATCGCCGGTCGCGCGTCACTGGTGACCGATGCACCGTTCTTCGACGAACTGCAGGTCAAGGGCCACCGGCCGATCATGTGCCTCGTCGTCGACATCGAGCAGGTGTTCCACCACTGCGCCAAGGCGTTCATGCGGTCCAAGTTGTGGCAGCCGGAAACATGGGATGCGGAGTCCATTCCCGATGTCGCGTCCTTGACGAAGGCATTGATTCCGCAGGCCCCCGAGACCGTCGAGGAGCTGCGCGAGTACTACGGGCCCTCGTACGCCGAGCAGCTCTACCCGAAGCAGTAGGCAGGACCGGTCCTACGAGACCGCGTCCGGTTCGACCACGGGTGCTGTCTCCGGCTCGGCTACATCCACCGCGACGCGTTCTCGGTTCAGTCGCTGCGAGATGACCGTGGTGATGCCGTCACCGCGCATGCTGACGCCGTACAACGCGTCGGCCACTTCCATGGTCGGCTTCTGATGCGTGATGACGATCAGCTGCGACTTCTCACGGAGCTGCTCGAACAACCCGATCAGTCGGCGCAGGTTGGTGTCGTCGAGTGCAGCCTCGACCTCGTCCATGACATAGAACGGTGACGGCCGAGCGCGGAAGATGGCGACCAACATGGCGACTGCAGTCAGCGACTTCTCGCCGCCCGAGAGCAGGGACAGTCGCTTGACCTTCTTGCCCGGTGGGCGCGCCTCCACCTCGATTCCGGTGGTGAGCATGTCCGACGGGTCGGTCAGAATCAGCCGTCCTTCGCCGCCGGGAAAGAGTTTGGCGAACACGCCGGTGAATTCTCTCTCGACGTCCAGCCAGGCCTCGGTGAAGACCTGCAGGATGCGGTCGTCGACGTCGGCGACCACGCCGAGCAAGTCCTTGCGCGCGGACTTGACGTCCTCGAGTTGAGTGGACAAGAAGTTGTAGCGCTCTTCGAGGGCTGCGAACTCTTCGAGAGCCAACGGGTTCACTTTGCCGAGTGTGGCGAGATCACGTTCTGCGCGTTTGGCCCGCTGCTCCTGAGTGGCGCGATCGAACGGCATCGGCGCGGGGGCCACAACCTGCTCACCGCGTTCCTTGGCGGCCTCGTACTCTGCCATCTCGAGCTCGGTCGGGGGCAGCGTCGCATCGGGGCCGTACTCGGCCACCAGATCGTCGAGGCCGATGCCGTGTTGTTCGAGAATCGTCGTTTCGAGTTGCTCGATTCGCAGTGCCGCCTGCGCACGGGCGACCTCGTCCCGGTGGACGGCGTCGGTGATGGACGCAAGCTGGCCTTGCAGGGCCCGAACCTGTTCCTTGACCTTGTCGAGTTCGACTGTGCGCGTAGCGCGTTCGGCGGAGAGCTCGTCGCGCCTTCGGGCCGCCGCAGCCACCACCGAGGCCAATCGAGCGGCGAGGTCCTCACCCGATTCGCCGACGGCAGCAGCCACTGCGGCAGCGTGCCGCCGGGCGGCGCCCTCGCGTTCGGCTCGTGCCCTGGCCTCGCGTTCGGCTCGCGCCGCTCGGCGCAGCGAATCGGCTCGGCCCCGCAACGACTGCGCGCGCTCCTCGGCGGTTCGTACGTTCAGCCGCGCCTCGACCTCCACCGCGCGCACTTCGGTCAGTGCCGCAGCCGCCATCTCGCGCTCCATGGTGGTCGCCGCGTCACCGCTCTCGCCGTCTCCGGCGAAACCGTTCTGTTCGTCCTCTGCCGTCCGCAAACTGTCCTCGAGCTCGGCCAGGCGCTCGATCGCTTCTTCGCGGCTCGCTTCGGCAGAACTGCGCTGGGTCGCCAATCGCGCGGATTCTGCGTGCGCCGAACGCGCCAGCTGCCCCAAGCGGCCCAACTGCTCGTACACAGCGGCCATCGCAGCATCGGATTCGTTCAGCGCTGCGAGCGCCTGCTCGGCGGATTCACGCCGGTCGCGCTGTTCCGCCAACGCGCCCGAGAGCGCGGCGTCGAGCTCCTCGGCCCGGCGTACTGCTGCTGTCAGCTCCACCGTCGACGTATCGATCGCCGACTGCACTTCCAGGGTGCTGGGTCGACGGTCCGATCCGCCGGTGACCCAGCCCGGCTCGACGACGTCGCCGTCCGTGGTCACGGCACGCAGTCGACTCGAATCCGAGACGAGCCGGTGCGCCGCGTCCAGCGAGTCGACAACCACCACACCGTCGAGTAATGCCGCCATCGCTCCGGCCAACCGATCCGGATACTCGATCAGGTCGAGTGCCCACCGAGCACCGCTCGGTAGCGTAGGCCGCTGAATCTGTTGTGCCGCAACAGCATTACCGTGCACGATGGACGCGCGACCGCCGTCGGCAGCGCGTAGGGCCAGCACGGCAGCGCGCGCGGCATCGAACGATTCGGCGTGCGCAGCATCGGCCGCCGGACCCATGGCGACGGCCACCGCGATCTCGTACCCCGGCTCGACCGTGAGATGGCCGGCGAGCAGACCGGACAGACCGTCCTGCTGGTTCTCCACCAGCCACCCGGCACCGTCCTTGCGTTCGAGGCCCATGGTGAGCGCCTCGATCCTGGCCTCGAACGACGCCACCCTCTTACCGGCGATGCGCTCTTCGGCCTGCAATTCCGATACCCGGGCGTCGGCATGGCGTAAAGCGGCGACCGCTCGTTCGTAATGGGTGTCGAGGCTGAGCTCACTGGCGTCGAGGGTGCCGATCTGGTCCTGGACGCTCTCGAACTCACGTTGAGCCGACTCGCCGCGTTCTCTGGCCTCGTCGATGGCCACCGAGAGCCGCGCTACTTCGGCGTCGATGGACTCGACCTTGGTTCTGAAGGTGTCGACTCGACCGGACAGGCGCGCGAATCCTTCGCGGCGGTCGGCAACCGCGCGAACAGCGGCGAGGTGAGCACGCTCGGCGGCCGCGGCAGCAGATTCGCGCTCGGCGAGCTGTTCGCGGGCCGCTTCGAGGGTCTCCCGCGCCATCTCGACGGCCTCGACGAGTTCCATTTCTTCCTCGGCCACGCGCTCGGCCTGTGCTTCGAGCTCGTCCGGATCCTGCCCGCGACCGGTGCTCTGGACGGCGTCCAGATGCCGAGCACGTTCGTGCGCGATGCGTACCGTCGCATTCACGCGTTCGGCCAGCGCGGACAGGCGAAACCACGTCTGCCCGGCCGCTTCGGCGCTCGGTGTCAGCCGTGCCACCGCCTGCTCGTGTTCTGCGAGCGCTACGGTTCCGGCTTCGAGGGCATCCTGCACCATCGCGTACTGCTCGCGAGCCGCTTCCTCGTCCTGGGTCTGGTTCGCGAATTCTTCACGTCTGGCCACCAGGTCGTCGGCCACCAACCGCAGCCGAGCGTCACGCAGATCTGCCTGCACGGTCTGCGCGCGACGCGCTACCTCGGCCTGCCTGCCCAGTGGCTTGAGTTGACGGCGCAATTCGGTTGTGAGGTCCGTCAGCCGCGCGAGATTGGCCTGCATCGCGTCGAGCTTGCGTACGGCCTTTTCCTTGCGCTTGCGGTGCTTGAGCACCCCGGCGGCTTCCTCGATGAAGGCCCGCCGGTCCTCGGGACGCGATTCCAGGATCGCCGCCAGTCGACCCTGACCGACGATCACGTGCATCTCGCGGCCGATACCGGAGTCGCTGAGCAACTCCTGGACGTCCATCAAGCGGCACGAGCTGCCGTTGATCTCGTATTCACCGGCACCGTCCCGGAACATGCGTCGGGTGATCGAGACCTCGGAGTAGTCGATCGGCAGCGCACCGTCCGAGTTGTCGATCGTCAGAGTCACCTCGGCGCGGCCGAGGGGTGCGCGGCCGGACGTACCCGCGAAGATGACGTCCTCCATCTTCCCGCCGCGCAACGCCTTGGCACCTTGTTCACCCATCACCCAGGTCAGAGCGTCCACAACGTTGGATTTACCGGAGCCGTTGGGGCCGACCACGCAGGTGATTCCAGGCTCGAAACGAAGAGTCGTCGCCGAAGCAAAGGACTTGAAGCCCTTGAGCGTCAGACTCTTGAGATACATAGCGTCCGTACTTTACCGGTACGACGCAGCGATGTGCGCCGAGCCGTCCGCGGGCGGCGGCGGGTCACCGTTCCACGAAGCCTGTGAGGCCACCGCGGGCGCTCTCCCAGCTCTCGACGACCAGGGTGACCGTGCCCGGGGTGCCGCCGCCTCGGAGCAATTCCAGGAGTGCGTCGAGGCGCTGACGCGGACCCTCGGCTATCACCAGAACGCGTCCGTCCGCGTGGTTGGTCGCGTGCCCGACCAATCCCAGCTCCAGCGCACGCGAGCGAGTCCACCAACGAAACCCGACTCCCTGAACCAGGCCGTGCACCCATGCCGTCAGCCGTTCGTCCGTCATACCGGACTCAGCTTTCGGACCGTTCCGTCGAAACTCGTGGCGTACAACGCCTCCGAATCGAATCCGACTCCGCCGAAAGCAACCGACGAAGTCAACGGCACCCCCGTCGCGATGACACAGGACGATCCGGTCTCGGGATCGACACGGACGACCCTGCCCGCGAGATTCTGTGCGAGATAGACCGTTCCGTCGTCGCCCACGGTCAGATCGTCCGACATCGTGAGCGGTCCGAATCCGTCGACGCGAATGCGCGTGGACGGCCCCGCCGGGTCCTTCTCGTCGAGTACATTCACCATCGTTTCCGGATCGAACGTAGTGGCCACGTAGATGTTTCCGCCGCCGATACCGATTCCGTTGGCCGAACCCAGATCGGTACGCACCGTCGACACCGAAACGACCGACCCATCGCCGCCGACTGCGATGCGAGTGAGCCCCGACGCGCCACCGAGATTCCGAGTGGTGAACAGATCGCCGGTCGCGGAGCGGGCCAGGCCGTTGGGCATGGTCAAGCCCGACGCGTACGTCGACCTGGCACCCGTGCCAAGATCGATCTTTTCGATTGTTCCGGTCCGCATGTCGAGAAGTCCTGCGGCAGCACTGTTTCCGGTCGTGAAGTACAGAGTGTCTCCGTCCCGTACCAATCCGCCGGGTGACTCGACGCCCGACACGAGAGTGCCCCGGTCCCCGTTCGGTGCGACGGTACGCAGAGCGCCCGGTCCGACCGGCGAGGTCTCGGAGACGATCATCGAGCCTCTGCCGTCGAATTCCAGATTCTCGAGCAGCCCGAATCCCGATGCCACCGTGCTCACCGACCACGGAGTGCAGGTACTCGACGCCTCCGCGGTGGGAGACAGGGCAACCGACGCTGCGAGAACAAGGCCCGCCACGACGGCGGCTGCCCCCACCTTCATCAGGCGTCCACGTCGATGTCCAGGTTGATCGTCGTACCGGCTTTCAGGGTCCGCCCCACCGTGCAGACCTTGTCGATCGCCCGCTCGACGACGGTGAGCAGTCGCTGCTGCGCATCGGGGTCCATCGCGCTGAGGTCGACGCGGAGGATCTCGTTCAATTCCGGATACAGCTCGTTCTCACGATCTGCTGCACCGGACACTTCGACGGTGGCGGAGTAGTCGTCCCCCAGTCGACGCGAGAGCGGTACGTCCGAGCTCATACCGGTGCACGCTGCGAGCGCGATCTTGAGCAGCTCGCCGGGAGTGAAAACGCCCTCGACCGACTCGGAACCGATGAGTACTTCGGCTCCTCGCGAGCTGCGGCCGGTGTAGCGACGGGTGCCTGTGCGCTCGACCCAGAGGTTGGTCGGCGTGCTCTGTTCTGCCATGACCGAAATACTAGGCGGGCGGGTCAGGAGTGGAGCCCGCGGAATGACCTATCCACACAGGAGTGGAGCCCGCGGAAGGACCTGTGCGCTGTCAGGTGCGGATGTGTCGGGGTCGCGGCTGGCAGGTGGGGCAGCTGAACGAGGAGCGGTTCATGAACTTCTCACGCCTGATCGGTGCTCCGCATCGTGAACAGGGCAGACCTTCCTGTCCGTAGGCGTCGAGCGACCTGTCGAAGTAGCCGGACTGTCCGTTGACGTTGACGTACAGCGCATCGAACGAGGTACCACCCTGTGCCAGGGCCTCCCCCATCACCGCGTGCACGGCAGTCAGCAGTCGACGAAGAGCAGGCCGGGTCAACGTTTCTGCGATGCGGTTACCGTGAATCTTCGCCCGCCACAGAGCCTCGTCTGCGTAGATGTTGCCCACGCCGGACAGCACGGTCTGATCGAGGAGAGCCCGCTTGATCTCGGTGTGCTTGCCGCGCAACACGTTCACCACGGATTCCGCGTCGAACAGCGGGTCGATCGGGTCTCGCGCGATGTGCGCCACCGGTTCGGGTACCGGTGTGCCGTCCACCGTCACGATCGGGGCGAGAGCCCAGCCGCCGAATGTTCGCTGGTCGACGAACCGAAGATCGGTACCGTCGTCGAGTCGTGCCCGAATCCGCAGGTGCTTCTCGTCCGGCGCGGATGGCGGCTGCACCAGCATCTGTCCACTCATACCCAGGTGCACGACGGTGGCGAAGTCGCCGGGCTCCATCACCAGCCACAGATACTTCCCACGGCGCCGGGCCGAGGAGACGCGCTGACCCCGCAGCTGACCGATCAGATCGAGGCCACCGAGATCGTGTCGACGCACGGCACGGGGGTGCAGTACCTCCACCGAGTCGATGGTCTTACCCACCACGTGGGATTCCAGACCGAGCCTGACGACTTCGACCTCGGGCAGTTCGGGCATCAGGAAGGGTTGGTCGTGGGCGCGTCGGCTACGGTAATGTCGTTGCCCGACAGCGTATTCCACGCCAAACTGGCAGCCTTCTGCTCGGCTTCCTTCTTCGATCTACCGACTCCGACACCACGGGGAAATCCACCGATCAATACGGTGGCAGTGAATTCTTTGTCGTGGTCGGGCCCGGTGGACGCGATCTCGTACGCGGGAACGCCGAGCGCGCGTTCTGCAGTCAATTCCTGCAGGCTCGTCTTCCAGTCCAGACCTGCACCGAGCTTGGGAGCGCGGTCCAACAGGCCGGCGAACAGGGTCAGAACAACGGTGCGAGCGACGTCGATGCCGTGTTGCAGGTGAATCGCACCCAGCATCGATTCCATACCGTCGGCAAGGATGCTCGGCTTGTCGCGTCCGCCGGTCTGCTCCTCACCCTTGCCCAGCAGCAGATGCCGACCGAGACCGCCGTCACCGAGACCGCGCGCTACTTCAGCCAGGGCGTGCATGTTCACCACGCTTGCCCGGATCTTGGCCAGCTGGCCCTCGGACTTGGTGGGGTGCACCGCGTAGAGATGCTCCGTCACCGCCAGGCCGAGCACCGAATCGCCCAGGAACTCGAGGCGCTCGTTGGTAGGAAGACCACCGTGCTCGTAGGCAAACGAACGATGCGTCAGTGCCAGGGTCAGCAGTGGTTCCGCCAGAGAGACACCGATAGCGGCGAGGAGCGACTCTCGGTCGTCCCCGCCGCTGACGGCAGTAGAACTATTCTTCTGTGAATCGTTGTTGCGACGATCCACTACTTCGTTGGTCACCGGAGCGGGAATCAGACCGCTGCGACGACCTGGCGGCCCTTGTAGGTACCGCACGAAGGGCACGCGATGTGGGGCAACGTCTTCTCGCCGCACCCACGGTTGGGGCACGTCACGAGGGTGGGCGCAGTGGTTTTCCACTGTGCACGACGCGACCTCGTGTTGGAACGCGACATTTTGCGCTTCGGGACAGCCACTTACTTCTCCTCGGCTTCGTTGTTCACAAGTTCTGTGCTCGGTTCTGGATCCACGCCAAATTTGGCTGCAAGACCAGCCCAGCGAGGATCAATTGTATCGTGACTGTGGCCGGATTCAGCAATCGCCAGGCGAACGCCGCATTCTGGGCACAATCCCTCGCACTCGTCACTGCAGACGGGGTGGAGTGGAAGCTCCAGACCGACCGCGTCGACGATGACGGGTTCGAGATCTATCAGGTCGTCGACGATGCGGTGAATCTCGTCCGCATCCGTGGTCTCCTCGGTGATGCTGTTCGGGTATGCGAACAGCTCGGTCAAGTAGACGTCGACGTTGCCGCTGACCGGATCGAGGCACCGCGTGCACTCGCCGGCAGTGGCAGCTCGTACGGAACCGGTGACGAGAACGCCCTCCGATACCGCCTGCAACTGCAGATCGAGCGAGACCGGGACTCCGGCTTCGATGGCGATCGCATCGAGGCCGATTCGGGAAGGAGCCGGAACCGTCCGCTCGACGGTCTTCGTCGACCCCGGTCGACGACCGAGGTTGAGGATGTCCAGAACGAATCCGGCGTCCAGTTCAGGACGGGTCGTTCTCTTGGGCGGGGGCACGGCTGTTCTTCCTTACTGTCGGTTTGCCTACTGTCGGTAAGCAACCCCACAACGATACGCATGCGTGCATACGAGGGCAAATCACCGCCCTCAGTGTCGGCTGCGACGGCCTTCCTGGCTGCCGTACGCGGGTTCGCCGTACGGCTCGCTGCCGTATTCCGGGACACCGGAACCGGTTCGAAGTTGCTGACGTCCACGGCCGACGGAGCGAATGGTGCCGCTGAGGAACTCCTCGAACTCCGCGAGTTTGGTGTCGACGTACACGTCGCATTCACTGCGCATCCGATCGGATTCGGCATGGGCACTGTCGATCACGCGCGCCGACTCGGCGTGCGCGGCCTGCACCACCTCGGTCTGGGACACCAACCGGTTCTGTTCGGCGGTGCCGTCGGCCACCGATCGCTCGTAGGACAACGTGCCGGACTCGATCATTCGGTCGGCCTCGGTACGGGCCCGAACGGTCAACTCCTCGTACTCGCGCTGGCCCTCGAGCACCGTCCGCTCTGCTTCGGCCTCGGCATCGGCCACGAGCTGCTCGGCATGCGCCGACGCCTCGGACACCATGCGGTCCGCCTGCGCCTTGGCATCGGCGAGAATGCGATCGGCAGAATCCCGAGCGTTCTCGACGGTGTCCTGCGCTTCGGCGTTGGCGGTTCCGACCGTCTTCTCCGCTGTGGCCCGGGCGTCACCCACGAGCTTGTCGCGATGGTCCAGAACGTCCTGCGCGTCGTCGAGCTCGCCGGGGATGGCGTCACGAACATCGTCGAGCAGTTCCAGGACATCGCCCCGCGGGACGACGCATCCAGCGGTCATCGGAACGCCGCGCGCCTCCTCGACAATGGCGACGAGCTCGTCGAGCGCCTCGAATACGCGGTACACCGGTTACCCCAATCGTCGAATCTGCCACTGCACGTGCCGACCGCCGAGCGGTCGAGCTACACAGTGCTGCACTTGTCAGTCTGCCTGCCCACACGCGCGTCGGCGCTATACCCTCCCGGTGTGTCGCCCCGCGAACTAGTCGGCGGCGCGCTCGGCGATACGAGCGGTCAGTCGCTCCTGCACGAACGGCGGCAGCATCCCGGTGACATCTCCCCCGAAGGTCGCGACTTCCTTGATCAGCGAACTGGACAGAAAGCTGTGCGCTGGATTCGCCGGGAGGAACAACGTGTCCACCCCGGTGAGGGTTCGATTCATCTGCGCCATCTGCAACTCGTAGTCGAAATCGACCGAGCTGCGCAGACCCTTGACGATCGCCGAAAAGCCTTCTTGCCGAGCATAATCGACCAACAGGCCGTACCAGGAACCGACTCTGACGTTGGGTAGATGCTCCGTGGCCACCTCGAGCATCTCGATTCGCTCGACGATGCTGAACATGCCCTTCTTGCTCTTGTTCACCATCACCGTGACCACCACCTCGTCGAACGCGGCGGCGGCTCGCTCGAAGATATCGAGATGACCATTGGTCACCGGGTCGAAGGATCCAGGACACAGTGCGCCAGTCATGCCCGCGAATTTATCAGCCGATCGCGGGGTCGGTCGTCACGATCGTGCCGCGATCTCGATTCGACTCTCCCCGTACTTCTTCGACTTCTCCGCTACCAGACCGTCCGGCCACTCCGTCTCCGGCGAACGCGACGATCGCTCGAGAACGACCACCGCATCGGGTGCAAGCCAACCCCCGGTGACGAGCCTGTTCAGCAGATCCGTCACCGCACTGTCGGTGACGGCGTACGGCGGGTCGGCGAGCACCAGGTCGTATTCCGCATCCGGTACCCCAGCCAGTACCGAGGCCACCGGGGCACACTTGACCGACGCGCCGGCCAGCCCGACGGACTCTATGTTCTGGCGCACCACCGCCGCCGCTCGTGAGTCGGACTCGACCAGTACCGCCGACGATGCGCCGCGCGAGAGCGCTTCGAGCCCGAGCGCACCCGACCCAGCGAACAGATCGAGAACCGCGGCACCGTCGAAGTCCATCCGGCTCTCGAGCGAGCTGAACAGAGCCTCCCGCACCCGCTCGGATGTCGGGCGGGTGCCCTGGCCAGGAACCGAGAGCCGCCGGCCCCCTGCGACCCCCGCCACGATCCGCGTCATTCGCTCCCGGCCTCTTCGCCCGTCGACCCCCCACCGACGACGACGAGCAGATCGCCGCCCTCGACCTGTTGAACACCCGAGATCGCCAGCCGGGTCACCGTGCCGCCGCGAGGCGCGGTGATCGCCGCCTCCATCTTCATCGCTTCGATGGTGGCGACAGTGTCACCGGCCGAAATCTTCTGTCCCTCTTCGACGGACAGGGTCACGACACCGGCGAACGGTGCCGGGATGTGACCGGAGTTCGATCGGTCCGCTTTCTCGACCGTCGGCACCTCGCTCGAGATGGATCGATCGCGCACCGACACCGGACGCAGCTGACCGTTGAGAATGCACATGACGGTGCGCATGCCACGCTCGTCGGGGTCGGAGATCGCTTCGAGCCCGATGAGCAGCTCGACTCCCTTCTCCAGGGTGACGCGATGCTCTTCACCTTGACGCAGCCCGTAGAAGAACTGGTTGGCCGACAGCCGAGTCGTATCGCCGTACTTCTCGCGGTGTGCCTCGAGTTCCGCCGTCGGGCCGGGGAAGAGCAGGCGATTGAGAGTCGTACGGCGTTGCGCCGACGTGCCGTCGAGATTCTTCTCGTCCTCGTCGGTCAGCGGCGTGACCGGCTTGCCCGCACCTCGGCCTTCGAGAGCCTTGGTGCGCAGCGGCTCGGGCCAGCCACCTGCAGGAGTTCCCAGATCACCACGGAGGAATCCGATCACCGAATCGGGGATGTCGTATCGACTCGGGTCTTCGGCGAACTCTTCGGCCGATGCTCCCGCACCGACCAGAGCCAGGGCCAGATCACCGACGACCTTCGAACTCGGCGTCACCTTGGTCAGGCGACCCAACATACGGTCTGCTGCGGCGTAATTGGCCTCGACCGTCTCGAACCGATCACCGAGTCCGAGCGAGATGGCCTGCTGCCGCAAGTTGGAGAGTTGACCGCCGGGAATCTCGTGCGTGTAGACACGGCCGGTCGGTGCCGGCAGTCCGGACTCGAAGGGCGCGTAGACCTTTCGCACGGCCTCCCAGTAGGGCTCGAGATCGCAGACGGCCTGCAGATCCAACCCGGTGTCCCGGTCGGTGTGGGCCGCTGCCGCAACGATGGCCGAGAGCGCCGGCTGGCTGGTGGTTCCGGCCATCGCCGCGCTGGCACCGTCGACGGCGTCGGCACCGGCCTCCCACGCTGCCAAGTACGTGGCCAACTGACCACCGGGTGTGTCGTGCGTGTGCACATGTACGGGCAGATCGAAATTCGACCGTAGCGCCGTCACCAACGTCTTGGCCGCCGGTGCGCGCAGCAGCCCGGCCATGTCCTTGATCGCGAGTACATGCGCTCCTGCATCGACGATCTGCTCGGCCAACTTCAGGTAGTAGTCGAGGGTGTACAGGTCTTCGTTCGGGTTGGACAGGTCCCCGGTGTAGCTCAGCGCCACTTCGGCCAGCGCAGTTCCGGTTTCGCGCACCGCATCGATTGCAGGGCGCATCTGATCGACATTGTTGAGCGCGTCGAAGATGCGAAAGATGTCGATTCCGGTGTCTGTGGCCTCGGCGACGAAACTGCGGGTCACCTTCTCCGGGTACGGGGTGTAGCCGACGGTGTTCCTACCGCGCAGCAGCATCTGAATTGCGATGTTGGGGACGGCTTCTCGCAGACTTGCAAGTCGTTCCCACGGATCCTCGTGCAGGAAGCGCAGCGCCACATCGTACGTAGCACCGCCCCACGCCTCGATGGAGAGCAACTGCGGCGTCGTACGTGCCACGTACGGGGCCACACCCAGCAATCCACTCGTGCGCACACGCGTGGCCAACAAGGACTGGTGCGCGTCACGGAAGGTGGTGTCGGTAACGCCGAGTGCCTTCTGGTTGCGCAGATCTCGGGCAAAGCCTTCGGGCCCGAGGGCGAGCAATCGCTGACGCGAACCGTCGGGAATCGGCGCGGAGAAGTCGACCGCAGGAAGTTTGTCGTGTGGGTACACCGGGGACGGACGCTCACCGTGCGGCTTGTTGACCGTCACATCGGCAAGGTAGGTGAGAATCTTGGTGCCACGGTCACCCGAGGAGCGCGACGTCAGCAGTTCCGGTCGCTCTTCGATGAACGAGGTGGTGACCCGGCCCGCGGTGAAGTCGGGGTCGACCAGAACCGCTTGCAGGAACGGGATGTTCGTCGCGACGCCGCGAATCCTGAACTCCGCCACCGCACGTCGGGCCCGCGCCACGGCCGTGTCGAAATCACGGCCACGGCAGGTGAGCTTGACGAGCATGGAATCGAAGTACGCGCCGACCTCCGCGCCCAGCGTCGTACCACCGTCGAGCCGAACCCCGGCACCGCCGGGAGTGCGGTAGGCGGTGATGCGGCCGACGTCGGGCCGAAAGCCGTTCGCTGGATCCTCGGTGGTGATGCGGCACTGCAACGCGGCACCGCGCAACACGATGTTCTCCTGCTGCAGACCGAGGTCCGCAAGCGTCTCCCCCGAGGCGATCCGCAACTGGGACTGCACCAGGTCCACATCCGTCACCTCTTCGGTGACGGTGTGCTCCACCTGAATTCGCGGATTCATCTCGATGAAGACGTGATTGCCGCGGGTGTCGAGGAGGAACTCCACGGTACCGGCACACGAGTAGTTGATCTGCTTGGCGAACGCAACGGCGTCTGCGCAGATTCTCTCCCGCAGCTCCGAGGGCAGCTTCGGTGCCGGTGCCAATTCGATGACCTTCTGGTGCCGACGCTGCACGCTGCAGTCCCGCTCGAACAGGTGCACCACATTGCCCTGGCCGTCGGCGAGAATCTGGACTTCGATGTGCCGGGGATCGATCACGGCCTGCTCGAGGAATACCGTCGCGTCTCCGAAAGCCGACTCCGCCTCGCGCGCAGCAGCTTCGATGGACTCACGCAACTGCGCCGGTTCGGCAACTCGTCGCATCCCTCGGCCACCGCCGCCCGCCACCGCCTTGACGAACAGGGGAAAGGTCATGGTCTCCGACGCTGCGACGAGCTCGTCGATGTCGGACGAGGGTTCCGACGACGCCAGAACCGGAAGCCCTGCGGCTTTCGCTGCCGCGATAGCGCGTGCTTTGTTGCCGGTCAGCTCCAGTACATCGGCGGACGGGCCGACGAAGGTGATGCCGGCGTCGGCACACGCAGCGGCCAAATCCGGGTTCTCGGAGAGGAATCCGTACCCGGGATACACCGCGTCGGCCCCGCTCCTCTTGGCCGCGGCGACGATTTCGTCGACCGAGAGGTACGCCCGTACCGGATGGCCCTTCTCCCCGATCTGATATGCCTCGTCGGCTTTCGTCCGGTGCACCGAGTTTCGGTCCTCGAACGGGAACACCGCAACGGTGGAGGCACCGAGTTCGTAGGAAGCACGGAAGGCACGGATGGCGATCTCGCCGCGGTTGGCAACCAAAACTTTGGAGAACATTGGCTCAACTTACCCGGCAGCATGGGCCTCCGAGGCGTACTGATCTCACCATTCGGGACGAATTGTTCGATTCTCTCGACTGAAACGGTGCAGTGAAGGCCTACTGGCTTCCCTGGTCGTTCCTGCAGGCTTCACTCCTGCTCCCCTGGTCGTTCCTGCAGGCTTCACTCCTGCTCCCCTGATCGTTCCTGCAGGCTCCACTCCTGTCCGGTCAGGACTTCTGAAGGTAGTCGACCCGGTCCGATCGCCAGGCCGACCGCATCATCGACGCGATGCCGGGATCGTTCGCCAACGACGGGTCCCGTGCGAACAACGTCCTCGCGCAGTCCTGTGCGTCGGCGATGATGTCCTCGTCGTCGATGAACGACAGCAGCCGAAGGCCACTGACCGTGCCGGACTGTGCGGCCCCGAGTACGTCGCCTTCTCGCCGGGTGGCGAGGTCCAGTTTTGCCAGCTCGAAGCCGTCGTTGGTCGCGGCCACCGCCTCAAGCCGGGCGAACGAACCGCCCATGGGACTGAGGTAGCTGATCATGATGCACAGACCCTGGTGTCCGCCTCGACCGATTCGACCACGCAACTGGTGGAGTTGACTGACCCCGAATCGGTCGGCGTCCATGATCACCATGACCGTCGCATTGGGAACGTCGACGCCCACTTCGACCACCGTCGTACACACGAGGACGTCGATCTCGCCCGTATTGAACTCGGACATGGTGATGTCCTTGTCGTCACCCGACAGTCGCCCGTGCAACAACCCCACCCGGAGATCGTGCATCGGACCGGCAACGAGGGTGTCGTACATGTCCACCGCGGCCGTGGTCTCCGGTCCGTCGTCGGACTTCGAGGCGGTCTTCTTCTTGCCCGTCTCGGCGTCGTCGCCGTCGCCGATCCGCGAGCAGACCACGTAGGCCTGGCGTCCGGCAGCAACTTCCTCACGGATGCGTTGCCACGCTCGATCCACCCACGTCGGCTTGGCTCTGGCAGGCACGACGTTGCTGATGATCGGTGACCGGCCGCGCGGAAGTTCTGTCAGTACCGACGTCTCGAGATCACCGAGCGTCGACATCGCGATGGTGCGCGGGATCGGTGTCGCCGTCATCACGAGCAAGTGGGGACTGGTGTTGCCGCGGGCCTTGGCCCGCAACGCATCTCGCTGCTCGACGCCGAATCGGTGTTGTTCGTCCACGACGACCATCGCGAGATCGAGAAACTCCACGCGATCCTCGATCAGGGCGTGGGTACCGATCACGATCCCGGCGTCGCCGGTCACGGCATCGAGCAGTGCGGACCGCTTGGCCGCAGTGGACATCGAACCGGTCAGCAGAGCGACCTTGGTCGCGAGTTCGTGCGATCCGAGCTCACCACCGGCGGCAAGACTGCCGAGCATCGACCTGATCGATCGCGCATGCTGGGAGGCGAGCACCTCGGTGGGTGCCAGCAGCGCACACTGATGACCGGCATCGATCACCTGCAACATCGCCCGGAGCGCGACGATGGTCTTGCCCGAGCCGACCTCGCCCTGCAACAGCCTCGACATCGGATGAGGCGCAGACAGATCGTTGGCGATCTCGGCCGCGACGTCGTGCTGACCGGCCGTCAATTCGAACGGCAGCCGCCGATCGAACTCGACGGCGATGCCGTCGGTGATCGGCGGGCATCGCGCGGCCACCCGAGTCGATGCATCGCGGCGACGGTCCGCGAGGACGAGCTGTACGGCCAGAGCCTCGTCGAATTTGAGCCGCTCACGGGCGGAGTCCTTGTCCTGCGCGGTGTCGGGGAAGTGGACCGACCGCAGCGCGGTGTCGATGTCGACGAGTCCACGTTCTCGGCGCACCGATTCCGGCAGCGGATCGGTCACATCGTCGAGTTGGTCGAGGACCTGCCGCACGCAACGCATGAACGTCCAACTCTCGACGTCCTTGGTGGCCGCGTAGATGGGAACGAACGCCCGATCGAAGACCGACATGTCGACGGATCCCGAGGCATCGACCGCACCGCGGGCCAGACCGGCCAGAGTTCCGCCGCCGACGATGCGACCCGCGGGCACGACGGCTCCGTCGTTGTCGTCTCCGCCCAGGATCACGTAGCTGGGATGGGTGAGATTCCAGCGCTTGCCGAAGTACTTCACCTTGCCGGAGAACATTCCCCGCCGACCTGGCACGACTACGTGCTTGAGCTTGTGCGGACTGAAGAAGGTGGCCTCGATCCGCTGTCCGTCGGCGGCGAGGGTCACCGCGAGGAACTGGCCGTTGCGATTCTTCATCGAACGCAGCGTCGCGGACTCGACCGTGGCGACGATGGTGATGTGCTCGCCCTCGGGGGGCTCGGTTTCACCGAGCTCGGAACCGTGCGTCATGTAGCGATGCGGATAGTGCCGCAGCAGATCCTCGACGGTATGAATACCGAAGGTGTCTGCGAGCGGGGTCGCCGCCGCGACTCCGAGAACGTGATCGAGCCGGTCCACCAGCGTTGCCATAACCGAAATTCCCTATTCCACTCCGAATTGCACGAGGTCTCCGGGTTGCCCACCTGCGTAGACCACCACGTCGACCCCGGGATGCGCACCCGTCACGTACTCGGCCAGCCGATCACCGAAGTCCGCCGAAGCCTGAGCCCCGACGAGCACCGTCACCATCTCTCCGCCGGTGGCCAGAAGCTGATCGATCAGACGGCACCCGGCGTCGAGCGGGCGCGCGGCAACGATCACCACCTCTTGCCCCGCCAGGCCGATGCTGTCGCCCGGCTCGCACATACCCACCCACGTGAGCGACCGCTCCTGCGCGATGCGCAGTGAACCCCACCTGGTTCCCGCCGCCGCCTCGGACATCGTGAACGCATCGTCGACCGCAGCCCTGGCGGCGTCGTGCACCGCGAGCGCGGCCAATCCCTGCACCATCGCCGAGCACGGCAGCATCATCACGTCCTTGCCGTCGGCTCGGGCCGCGGCACCGACGGCAACCAGTTCTTGCGCCGACAGCGCCCCGTTCGGCAACACCAACACCTCGCGATGCTTGGCTGCGACAATTGCTCGCTGTAGTACCGAGGAGTCGATCGGCTCGTCACACCGCACCACCGTCGCGCCTTCCTGAACGTAGAGATCAGCGGCACCGTCACCGGCCACCAGCGCCAAAATATCGCGTCCCACCGACAACGCCGGTCCACGGCGTGCGTCGCCGCCGACCCCAGCCTCGAACTCGGCCAAGCCGAAGCACGAGATACGCACCCCGCGAACGCTTCCGGTGCCGATTCCGCACTCGACGGCAGCACCGGGATCTGCGGTGTGAACGTGAGCGGACCAGGCCCCGGATCCGTCACCGGCAACCACCACAGAGTCGCCGAGATCGGACAGAGCAGCGCGGAGGGCAGTTGCCTGCGCGTCGTCGATCCCGTGGACGACGTAGACCACCTCGTACCCCAGGGGCCGACCGTGGGTGGACACCGTCACCGTCTCGGGTGTTCCGGTACAGCCGTCGGTCGCGCTCGATCCGTCGCCGACGAGTGTCCGCTCACGATTTTGTGGGCGGTGATAACGCCTGCGCGGCGGGATTCGGCCGGTCACCACTTCGACCAGCGCATCGAAAACGACCGAGAGCCCGAGGGCTCCGGCGTCCACGACCCCGGCCTCGCGGAGTTCGACGAGTTGGTCGGTCGTGCTGTCGAGGGCGCGAGCAGTGGCCTCGGCGATGTCGATCACCAGCGTGGAGAGGTCGACATTGGCGTCGTGCGCCGCAGCATCGCGGTCGGCGGCGGCGAGCACGGTGAGCATCGTGCCCTCGACGGGAACGCTCACTGCATCCGAGACCAGGACCTGCGCGCGTCGCAGCATTGCCTGGATCGACACGGTGTCCAGTGGGCCGTCCGCTGCAGCCTCGGCGACCGCGCGCAGCAACTGGGAGACGATCACACCCGAGTTACCGCGGGCACCCGCTACCGCGCCGACGGCCAGTGCACGCCCGATGGCCCGGGTGTCCGCAGCGGGTCCGGCCCCTCGCATCGACTCCACCGCGGCCCGGAAGGTGAACATCAGGTTGGTACCGGTGTCCGAGTCGGGGATCGGGAACACGTTGAGCGCATTGATCTCGTCGCACCGGGCAGTGAGGGAATCCACGCACCGGTAGGCCCACCGTCGCAGGGCCGCGGCATCGATCGAATCGAGAACGTCGACCACGTCGAGCAGCCTCCCCCGCGTTGCACCGATACCCTTGTCCGAACTCCGGTCGCGGACAGTGCCCGAAGCTTAGTCGGGCATGATCGGTGGTGCGCCGCCGTGAGCCCTCACGCAGCGTCTGCCGTGGCGGTTTGGTGATTGCGTGCTGCGCCGCTATTCTTGCAGGGTTGCCTCGAGGCGATCTTCACGCATTGCAATCCTTGCATCTGCTCGTAGTTCGTTTCGATGTCTTCGACCACATGTATCGATCAACATCTATCAAGGAGTTCGCGACTATGGCTGCCGTCTGCGACGTATGCGCCAAGGGGCCCGGCTTCGGTAAGTCGGTCTCGCACTCGCACCGACGGACCAACCGTCGTTGGAACCCGAATATCCAGACCGTTCACGCTCAGGTTGCGCCTGGTAACTCCAAGCGCATGAACGTGTGCACCTCCTGCTTGAAGGCAGGCAAGGTGGTCCGGGGCTGATTTCGGCCTCGCTCTTCGATTTCCTCCACGGCCTCGACTGCGTGCGAGCTCTGTGCCCCGCCCCCGGATACTCGGAGGCGGGGCACAGTCGTTCGTGCTCCCGTTCCGTTCTGTTACACAGCCGATCGGAACCGTGACGAAGATGGCGAATCACGGGCACCGGCCGGTGACACCGGCCGGGCAGTCTCGAACGCATGGCGACCACACGCACACTCTTCGTCTCGGCGCTCGCAATGCTGACGCTCACGGCGTGCTCGAATACAGAGCCCGACACGCCGACGGCCGCGCACTACCTGGCCAGTCAGCCCGACTCGGGGCCGGCCGGCGGTGAGATAGACGACCGGATAGGCCTCGACAACACCGATCTTCCCGCGCTGGCCCGTCTCGACCCCGTTCTGCTGAAAGCGCTGCACTCCGCTGCTGCCGATGCGGCATCGTCCGGGGTGGATGTGTACGTCACCTCCGGATGGCGTTCCGCGGCGTACCAGCAACGCTTGTTCGACGAGGCAGTACGCCGCTACGGCAGCACCGACGAAGCCAGACGATGGGTGCAAACCCCGAACGCCTCCAAGCACGTCACCGGACGGGCGGTGGATGTCGGACCGACGGATGCCGCCGACTGGATGAGCCGACACGGCAACGACTACGGCCTGTGCCAGACCTATGCCAACGAAATGTGGCACTTCGAGATGGCGACCACTCCCGGCGACACCTGCCCGGCCGCACTCGACGACCCGTCCGACGAACGAGCGGAGGGCCGACGATGACACGGGTCGAACCGAGGCGTCTGGTCGCCGCGCTGGCAGTGCTGAACCTGGGAGTTCTCGTCTACTACCTGGGCGTGTTGACGACCGCTGGACAAACGGTGGATCAGGAACTGATGGTGAGCGCCGAAACACTGTCCGGAGACCTCGTGGACGTCTGCGCCGAATTCGTCGACCTCGTCGCACCGGTCTCGGCCGCAGGAGCGGTTCTCGTCGCATTTCTGATCATGTTCAGCGGCAACAGGATTGCCCTGACGCTGCGAGTGGGAATCATGACACTCGGACCGATTGCGACGGCCTGGATTCTCAAGTACTCGCTCGATCGACCGAACCTGGACGGCCTCGTCCAGCACAATTCCTTTCCCAGCGGCACCCTCACCTGCGTCACGGCTGTCGTCTGTGCGGTCTACTTCGCAACCGCTCGCCCCTGGCGGATCGTCGTCGCGATCAACGGAGCACTGCTCGTCCTCGGAACTGCCGTGTCGGTCGTCGTCCTGAAATGGCACCGCCCCAGTGACGCGCTCGGCGCGCTGCTGCTCGTCGGATGCTATGCCCTGGCGGTCTCCGCATTTCCGATCAGGATCTCCGACCCCCGACATTCGACGCTGGCCGACCCCGACAACGAACGTCTCGCGCAGGTGTGAGCCCTGTACCCTTGGCCGATCGCGATTGCCCCTACTACACAAGGTCTTCGACATGGTGAGCATTCTCTTCGTGGAGGACGATCCAGCTGTGGCCGAAGCAATGACGTTGGGGCTGAATCGACTCGGTCACTGCGTCGACCATCGCCCCGACGGCAACGGTGATCTCGACAACGCGCTCGCCGCCGCCGAGATCGTCCTGCTCGACCTCGGTCTCCCCGGAGCCGACGGTTACGAGATCTGTCGACGGATTCGAGCGCAGAGTTCGATCCCGATCATCATCCTCACGGCCCGCTCCGATGACATCGACACCGTCGCGGGTCTGGAAGCCGGTGCGGACGACTACGTCGTCAAACCCGCAAGCCCACGAGTCCTGGACGCTCGCATCAAGGCTGTGGTCAGACGATCGACCGAGACGACACCCGCCGCGGCGACGGCGACGGCAACGGCAACGGCAACGGCAATCGTCGAGCAGTACGGCGATGTGACCGTCGACCGTTCGTCGCTACAGGTGAGGAAGGGCGGAACTCTGCTGACGCTGACACCGACCGAGCTTCGGCTCCTGCTCGCCCTGACCGAGAACGTGGGTCACGTGCTCAGCCGAGGCCAATTGTTGTCTGCAGCATGGGATCAGGATTACCTCGGTGACTCCCGGATCGTCGATGCCGCGATCCAGAGACTTCGGGGAAAAATCGAGGACGACCCTGCCGCACCGGCCGCCATCGAAACGGTGCGCGGGTTCGGATATCGATTCGATCCCGGCCCGGCTCGTTGATGCCGTCTCGGCTGCGAGTCGACGGCCTGCGTACTCGACTGGTCCTCGTGTTCATCACCATCGTCGTGATCATCGCCGGTGCCACTGCCGGTGTGGTGTCGTTCATGGCGCGATCGTGGATCTACTCCAACGCGCAGGACGTGGCGACGGCGCAGTTCCGCGACGAGCTACGGAACGTCGACGGGGCCCAGGTGTCCCGAACGACGGCATCCGAACTGAGACAACTCTTTCCGTCCGACGCGACGTTGCTCGTCGGCGACGACGAAGTGCAACGGGGATCCGTCGACCCGGCCATGCTCTCCCCCGACTTTCTGGCCGGGGTGGACGGTCGCGGAATCATCCGTTTCGTCCGACTCGACTCCGAACGGATCATGCTGGCCATGTCGGTCCGTGTCTTCGAGTCGAACGACCCGGACGGCGACGAAACGCTTGTCACGGCCGTCGCCATTCGGCCGCTCGAGGGCGTGCAGGACAAGTTCGACGATCTTCTGCGCGCCGTGGCCCTCACCCTGGCGGGCGGAGTACTGGTCAGTGGTCTGCTCGGATTGTGGATCGCCTCGACCCTGGTGCGTCCGCTGCGACGCCTCGATCGGGCCGCTGCCCGCGCCGCCGAGGGTGATCTGAGTGTTCGACTCTCCGAGGAGGGCGTGACCGAACTCGCCGAGCTGACGACGACCTTCAACACCATGATCGCCAGAAACGAGACGGTCATTCGCGGGTTGGAGGAGTCGGAAGAGCAGGCGCGCAGGTTCGTCGCCGACGTCTCCCACGAGCTGAGAACTCCACTGGCCGCACTCGTTCCGGTCGGCGAGATACTCCGAGAGGAAATCCCCCAACTCTCGCCCGATGCGGGAGCAGCCGCCCGAATAGTCAGCGGTGAGATCGGCAAGCTCACTCGGCTCGTCGAGGATCTCATCGAGATGTCTCGTCACGACGCACAACAGGCGCGCCTGGTTCTCGACGACGTCGACCTCGTCGAGCTCGTCCGACACTCGCTGGCCCGCCGCGGATGGGCAGAGAGCGTCGAACTGCGTGCGCCGGACACTATCGGCGCCACCGTGGATCCACGACGCATCGACGTGGTGGTCGCCAACCTCGTGGGAAATGCCCTGCGTCACGGCGACCCCCCGGTACGCGTGGAGATGCACGCTCGTCCCGAGTGGGTGGACGTGACAGTGGTCGACCACGGGCCCGGGATATCACCGGAGGACAGCCACGCGATCTTCCGACGGTTCTACAAGGTGGACACCGCTCGTCGACGCAGCGAGGGCAGCGGTCTCGGACTGTCCCTCGCCGCCGAGAACGTGCGCCTGCACGGCGGCACCATCACCGTCGGCCGGGTGGATTCGAGCACGGTATTCAGCGTCCAGCTGCCCCGTCTTCGACCCCGGTAGCGGTCCCGGCAGTGGGCTCGCGCATCCGTGCCCGAGCACGCCGGCCCCACGGCGGAACAGAAGAGTCGGTTAGAGTCCCGAACGTGACTTATTCGGACGCAGACATTTCCAGCAAGGTCGGCATCGAGGACGGTGTACTGCGCATCGTCGTCGCCACCGAGGCAGGCGGTGCCTCGCTCGACCTCGAAGGCATCGCCGACGGCACCTCGGCCCTCCGCTCCGTCAACGCCGGTACGACCGCAATCGGAAGCGTCCTGCTCATCGGACGGGGACCCAATTTCTGCGCCGGCGGCAATGTCCGCGATTTCGCCGGTGCGGCCGATCGCAGCGCCTTCGTCGGTTCCGTCGCAGACACGTTCCATGCTTTCGTTCGTGAACTCGCATCGGTCAGCGTCCCGATCGTCGCCGGGGTACACGGCTGGGCCGCCGGTGCAGGCATGAGCCTGGTGTGTCTCACCGATATCGCCATCGGCGGACCGTCCACCAAGCTGCGCCCCGCGTACCCCTCGATCGGATTCACTCCGGACGGAGGAATGTCGTGGACGCTGCCCCGCATCGTCGGTTCGGGCCGCGCGATGGACATTCTGCTGAACGACTCGATCATCAACGGCGAAGAGGCAGTTCGTCTCGGGATTCTCAGCCGACTGGTGGGCGACGACATCGTGGACAGCGAGGCCGAGCGCCTGGCTCGAACCCTCGCCAACGGGCCGACATCAGCGTACAAGGGAATCAAATCGTTGCTACAGGCGTCCGAATCCGCAACTCTGACAGAGCATTTGGATGCCGAAGCCGCATCGATTTCGGCGGCCGCATCCTCGCCGGCCGGACGAGAAGGCGTCGACGCGTTCGTGGAGAAGCGTCGTCCCGATTTCTCCTGATCCGATCACGGCAACGTCCGATCACGGCAACGTCCAGTCGATCGGCTCGTCTCCCCCCTCGACCAACAACTCGTTGACTCGACTGAAAGGCTTGGACCCGAAGAACCCGCGTGACGCGGACAGCGGTGACGGGTGCGCAGATTCGATGTACGGCACAGATCCGAGCATCGGCTTCAGAGTCGCAGCATCGCGTCCCCACAGAATCGCGACGAGACCCGGCGCGTCGGGATTCTCGGCTCGGGCGACGAGAGCCCGAATAGCCTGCTCCGTCACCGCTTCCCACCCCTTCTTTCGGTGCGATGCGGCCTGCGACGGTTCGACGGTGAGCACCCTGTTGAGCAGCATCACGCCACGGTCCGACCACGGTGTGAGATCACCGTTGCTGGGCGTGGGTAACCCCAGGTCGTCGGAGTACTCCTTGAAGATGTTGCTCAAGCTGCGCGGCACGGGCTTTACTTCCGGTGCGACGGAAAAGCTCAGTCCCACTGCATGTCCCGGTGTCGGATACGGATCCTGACCGACGATGAGGACCCGGACACGGTCGAAGGGATAGCGAAAAGCGCGCAGAACGTTCTCTCCTGCAGGCAGGTAGTGCCGACCGGCGGCAAGCTCTTCCCGCAGAAAGTTGCCCATCGCAGCAACATTCGACTCGACGGGAGCAAGGGCATCCGCCCACCCCGATTCGACGCTCTCGGCGAGCGGCCGGGGCGTCATCGGTCGATCCGGCGCAGCGCGTCGCGGTAGTACGCGGCATTGGCCGAGTACATCTGTACGTTGATGTCCACATGCCCCTCGGGGACCTGGTACCCCTCCCGGATCTTCGCGGGAACACCGAGCGCCATGGAACGTTCGGGAACGACGAACTTGAACGGCACCACTGCTCCCGCCCCGACGATCGAACCCGCCCCGATCTTCGAGCCGTTCAGCACCACCGAGCCCGAGGCGATGAGGCAGTTGTCTCCGATGACCGCACCTTCGACGTGCGCATTGTGCCCTAGTACGCATCCGGAGCCGATCACCGTCGCGTCGATCGGTGTGCAGTGCACCACGGTCCCGTCCTGGACGTTGGTCCCCGCGCCGATGGTGATGGTGCCGTAATCCGCCCGCAGAACTGCGGTGGGCCACACGGACGATCCGGCCGCGAGGGTCACCGCTCCGATCACGACCGCGTCGGGGTGGACGTAGGCGTCGGGATGAATGTCGGGTTCACGATCACCGAGTGCGTAGATAGCCATCTCAGCAACTTAGCCGACTCGATCGGACGTCGGCCGCGTTCACTCGCTCTCGAAGCTCGTCCACCCCGATCTACCCGAATGAACGCGTCCGTCGACAGTCACCCGATTCGCCCGATCGTCACCGACGTGCTCGACACGACCGATCACCGTCCATTCCGCCGGAACGGCACTGTGATCGCCGAAGGTTCCGACCAGAGCATGGTCCTCACCGCCCGTGAGTACCCAATCCAGCGCATCGACTCCCATTGTCGTTGCTGCCGAACGCAAGTCGGTCGGAATATCCAACAGCTCGGGATCGATGTTCATTCGGACGTTCGATGCATCGGCTATGTGGCCCAGATCGGACAGCAATCCATCGGAGACGTCGGTGAGTGACGTCGCGCCGGCCTCGGCGGCCCCGACCCCTGCACGGTACGGCGGGACGGGAACTCGGTGTGCGTCGAGCACAGCGTCGTGGCCCGTTCTGTCCGCGTCCGCAAGCAGTAGCGCCAGTCCGGCGGCCGACCAGCCCAGCCGACCAGCGTAAGCGATCAGGTCACCGACACGCGCGCCCGATCGCAGAACCGGCGCCCTGCCCTGAAGATCACCGAGGGCGGTGACCGAGATCACCAGCTCCGGTGACTGCACCACGTCGCCACCGACGATGGCCGATCCCGCGGCAACCGCCTCGAGCCACATGCCCTCGTTGAGGCCGTCGGTCACCCGCACCGGCGTATCGGCCGGGCATCCGAGAGAGACGAGAAATCCCGAGCACCGAGCACCCATCGCGGCGATGTCCGCGCCGTTCTGCGCGATCGCCTTGCGGCCGATCTGCACCGGACTGGACCAGTCCAGCCGAAAGTGCCTGCCGTGCACCAACATATCCGTCGATGCCGCGATTCTTCCGTCGGGCGCGGCGACGACGGCCGCGTCGTCACCGGGCCCGACGATGGTCGACGGAGGTTGCACGCGGTCTGCGACGGCGCGGGAGATCACCTCGAATTCGCCGAGCTGCGCGACGGTGGGTTCGGTGTCTGCGGCCGACTCGGTGCCGGGGTCGTCGATGATGTTCCTCCTCGAGAACGCGGTGCGTGCGCGACGGACTCGCGCGGAGCGCGTGGCCCGCCTGCGGTACCTTTCAGAGGCGGCCGGGACAGCACCGACGCTGCAGGTTACGTGCACAGAGAACGTAGTCGACCCAACTTACAGTCGAGAAGTCCGGCAGGGAAAGGGACCACCGATGGTGCAAGCATTCGTTCTCGTTCAGACCGAGGTGGGCCGCGCGAGGGCCGTCGCGCAGCAGATCGAGGCCGTCGACGGAGTGGTCTCCGCGGAGGCAGTCGTCGGGCCCTACGACGTCATCGTGCGCGCCGACGGTGCATCCGACGCCGAGGTCGCCGAGATCGTCTCCCGCATTCAGAAGGTGGACGCCATCACTCGGACTCTCACCTGTCCGGTCGCTCCGCAGCCGACCGCGTCGGTCGGATAGCTCGTGAGCTCGACCGACGCAGGCAACGACGCCCACGACGACAACACCGACGGCAAGACCGACACCGACGGCACCCGCGAACAACGACACCCCGCCGTGATCGCCACCGCGATCGCGTTGCCGGTTGCGCTGGTGGTCGGAGTTCTGGTCGCCGCCATTGCGGTGAACCGTTCGCCGGTCCACGATCCGGTCGCGTTGGGCCCGGTCGACTCCCCGGACGCCACGAGTGCGCAATGTGCGTCGTTGCTCGACTCCCTACCCGAGGATCTGGGCGACTACACCGCAGCCGAGCTGGCCGACCCTGCGCCGGCCGGGGTTCGCGCGTGGGTCTCGGCCGAGGAGAACGCCGAGCCGGTCGTGCTGCGCTGCGGCCTGACCCGCCCGGTCGGGTTCGATGTGGCTGCGCCGCTTCAGGTCATCGACGGCGTCCAATGGTTCGAAGTGTCCGGGGAGGACGACGGAATCGACGCCAGCACATGGTTCGTCGTCGATCGAGGTGTCTACATCGCCCTGACCATTCCGGGCGATTCCGGTCCGACGCCCCTGCAGGATGCGTCATCGGCGGTGTCGAACGCACTACCCCAGCAAGCCCTCGATCCGGCTCCGTTGCAGTAGCGGACGGAACTAGCGCAATCCCGTCCCGCGGGCGAGCGCGGTGTCGATCAGGGTGGTGATCAGCGTCGGGTAGTCGACCCCGGATTCCGCCCACATCTTGGGGTACATCGAGATGGAGGTGAATCCGGGCATCGTGTTGATCTCGTTGATGACAGGGCCGTCTTCGGTGACGAAGAAGTCCACTCGCGCCAGCCCCTGACAGTCCAGCGCCCGGAAGGCGGCAACGGCGAGTTCGCGGATGCGGTCGCTGGTCGCATCGTCGAGAGCAGCCGGGATGTCGAACTCGCTGACGTCGTCGAGGTATTTGGTGTCGAAGTCGTAGAACGCGTGATCGTCGACCTCCGCATCCGGAATGCGGATTTCGGCAATGGCGCTCGCGCGCACGGTTCCATCCGGAAATTCGAGGACCCCGCACTCGACCTCGCGGCCGTGGATCATTCCTTCGACGATCACTTTGGGGTCGTGTTCACGCGCGACGGCTATCGCGGCGTCCAATTGATCCCACTCGGTGATCCGGGAGATACCGATCGACGATCCGCCTCTGGCCGGTTTGACGAACGCGGGCAACCCGATCCGGTCCCGCTCGACCGCGGTGAGGTCGTCGGCACCGCGGCGAAGTACGACCTGGCGACCGATCGGAAGCCCTTCGGCACCGAGCAGCTTCTTGGTGAATTCCTTGTCCATTCCGGCCGCGCTGGCCAACACCCCTGGCCCGATGTAGGGGACGCCCGCCAACTCGAGCAGGCCCTGCAATGTTCCATCCTCGCCGTACGGCCCGTGCAGTACCGGGAACACCACGTCGACAGACGTGAAGACCGTTGCGCCGTCTCCCTCGCCGAGAGCGATCAGCGCACCGGCGTGGCCCGGGTCGGTACTGAGGGTCAGTGCCGCACCGGCCTTGTCCACGGTGGGCAGCACCCGGTCGTGAATCGTCAGTGCACCGGCATCGGAGGAGCCGAGAACCCAGGCACCGTCCGGGGTGATGCCCACCGGGACCACCTCGTACTTGGCCGGATCGAGATTCTGCAGCACGCTACCTGCCGATACACAGGACACGGCATGCTCGCTGCTGCGGCCACCGAAGACGACGGCGACTTTGATGCGGGGAGTACTCACGATGAGAAACCGTACCGTCGCTACCCGCTCGGCGCGGATTCGCCCTGTCGGTCGCGAGCGCGCGAACTCTGCCTCACTCGGGCTTGATACGTCGTCCCAACAGGTGACCGACCGCGTCCGGAACGGACATGCCCCCGTGACACACCCGGTGCACCGCATCGGTCAGCGGCATCTCCACGTCGTAGCTCTCGGCGAGCGCACGCACCGACGTGCAGGACTTCACGCCCTCGGCAACCTGTCCGTGCGCTGCTTCCTGCGCGCTTTCGAGAGAACCACCCGAACCGAGGCGCTCACCGAACGTGCGGTTGCGCGAGAGGGGCGAGGAACACGTGGCGACGAGGTCGCCTACGCCGGCCAGACCGGACAACGTCGACGGCTTGGCACCGAGTGCTACGCCGAGTCGGATGATCTCGGCCAAACCCCTGGTCATGATCGATGCGAGAGTGTTCTCTCCGTATCCGACGCCACTGGCCATCCCGCACGCGAGGGCGATGACGTTCTTGCAGGCTCCACCGATCTCGGCACCGATGACATCGGAGTTCGTGTACGGCCGGAAATAACCGGTGGCGCAGGACTTCTGGATCTCCAGGGCGCGCTGGGAGTCCGAGCATGCGATGACGGTCGCGGCAGGCTGTCCCTCGGCGATCGGGCGCGCAAGGTTGGGCCCGGACAGACACGCCACCCGACTCGGATCTGCTCCGGTGACCTGAGCGATCACCTGGCTCATGCGCATGAGCGTGCCGGTCTCGATTCCCTTGGCCAACGACAGCAGTGTCGCGTGCGGCGGGATCGAGTCGGTCCACTCCCCCAGGTTGGCCCGCAGACTCTGTGACGGCACGGCCAACACCACGATGTCGGCTCCGTCGAGAGCACGAGCGGGATCACTCGATGCGTGAATCGACAAGGGCAGCTCGATACCCGGAAGGTAGTCCTTGTTCTCGTGGTCGTCGGTGATGGATGCAGCGAGCTCGTCACGGCGGGCCCACATCGTGACGTCGGTCCCGGCATCGGCCAGTACTTTGGCGAAAGCCGTTCCCCACGACCCCGAACCCATCACCGCTGCTCTGCTCATGCCGCCAACCCCTCACCTGCTTGCCGATGCCCTCGTTCTTCGCGCGGCATCACCCTAACTCGCACACCGGCTCGGGCGGTCGGAGTCGGCACAGATCCGCGACGCTGGCAGGATCGAGCACCATGGGTGCACACCGATTCGACGACGGCGACCGAGTGGCCGCGTCGTCCGACCCTGCCCGCCGTGTTGTCGCGGTCCTCATCGCGGTGAAGGATCTTGCGGCGGCGAAGTCGCGGTTGGCGGCCGACTTCTCGGGTTCCGAGCGCACCAGTTTGGTGCTCGCGATGCTCAGCGACACCGTGGCCGCCGCAGACGCCGTATCGGTGGTGGATTCGGTCACGGTGGTCACCCCGGATCCCCTCGTCGCCGAGACCGCCCGCAGAATCGGCGCGCGAGTGTTCGACGAGCCGGTCGGCGATCCCGCACAGCCACCGGACGCACGTCTCAATCACGCGTTCGCGTCCGCGGCGGCCGTGTTGCGACGCGCAGAGGTCGTCGGCCGGCGACGAGGGCACGACGACGACGCCCGGATCGACATCATCGCGCTGCAAGCCGACCTACCGGCCATGCGTCCCGCCGAACTCGCTCAGGCATACTCTGTTGCGCCTCGCGGAGGCCGATCACTGGTGGTCGATCACCACGGCACCGGTACCGCCGCATTGATACTCAAGGACTCACCCGGCGAGCTCGCACCACTGTTCGGAGTTGATTCCGCACGCCGCCACGCGGAGTCCGGCGCACAGAAGCTCGACGGCATCTGGCCGGGTCTGCGGCTCGACGTCGACACTGCGGTGGACGTCCGCAGTGCACACCGGCTCGGGGTCGGGCCGGCAACGGCTGCCGTCCTGCGCTCGCTCGGTTGGAGTGACGACGCATCGGCGACAACTGCGTGACCGAGTTTCGCCCATCGGAGTTTCACCCACGCCGGGTATGAGGGATGATCGTCCGGTGAGCAGAGACGACGCGCAGCCGGCCAACGAAGATCCGTCGAGGGAGACCGGGGAAGGCACCGGTTCGGAGCCGGTCTGGAGCGCTCCGATCGCAGCGACGATGCCGAGCATCCCCTCCGCGCTACCGGCCGCCACACCGCAGTCGGTGGACATCACCACCGTGCTCCCCGAAAATCGCTATCTCAATCGGGAATTGAGCTGGCTCGACTTCAATTCACGTGTTCTCGCTCTGGCGGAGGACTCGTCGCTCCCCCTGCTGGAACGGGCAAAGTTTCTCGCGATCTACGCGTCGAACCTCGACGAGTTCTACATGGTTCGAGTGGCCGGTCTCAAACGTCGTGACGAAACCGGTCTTTCGGTTCGATCCGCCGACGGTATGACTCCGCGTGAACAGCTCGCGGTGATCGGCCAGCGCACCCAGGAGCTGGCGCTCAAACATGCGCGAGTACTGCTGGATTCGATTCTGCCGGAGCTCACCGCCGAAGGCATCGCGATCATCCGGTGGTCGGATCTGGACAGCGACGAACGTGCCCGGCTCTCGGAGTACTTCACCGAACAGGTCTTTCCAGTACTCACACCACTGGCCGTCGACCCCGCTCACCCGTTCCCCTACATCAGCGGCTTGAGCCTCAATCTCGCTGTGACGGTGAAGGATTACTCCACAACCGGTGAGCATTTCGCTCGCGTGAAGGTCCCCGACAACGTCGATCGCTTCGTGCGGGTCAAGCGCGGCGAAGGCTCGCACCGCATCGACGCGTTTCTGTCGATGGAAGAGTTGATCTCGGCGCACCTCGACGTACTCTTCCCCGGCATGCAGGTCGTCGAGTCTCACGCGTTCCGCATCACGCGCAACGCCGATTTCGAGGTCGAGGAAGACCGCGACGAGGATCTGCTGCAGGCGCTCGAGCGCGAGCTGGCCCGTAGGCGTTTCGGCTCACCGGTCCGCCTCGAGATCGCCGACGACATGACCGAGCACATGCTCGAATTGCTGCTGCGTGAACTCGATGTCGACCCCGGCGACGTCATCCAGGTACCCGGACTGCTCGATCTTTCGTGCCTGTGGCAGGTCTACAGCGTCGACCGTCCCAATCTGAAGGACGCACCCTTCGTTCCGGCGACCCACCCGGCGTTCGGCGAGCGCGAGACCCCCAAGAGCGTCTTCTCGACGCTGCGCGACGGCGATGTCCTGGTGCATCATCCGTACGATTCGTTCTCCACCAGCGTCCAACGCTTCATCGAGCAAGCAGCGGCCGACCCGCAGGTGCTCGCCATCAAGCAGACGTTGTATCGCACGTCGGGAGATTCCCCGATCGTCAATGCGCTCGTCGATGCAGCCGGTGCGGGCAAACAGGTGGTTGCACTGGTCGAGATCAAGGCACGTTTCGACGAGCAGGCCAACATCGAATGGGCGCGCAAGCTGGAAAAGGCAGGCGTGCACGTGGTGTACGGCCTCGTCGGCCTCAAGACGCACTGCAAGACCTGTCTCGTGGTGCGCCGAGAGGGGTCGGTCATTCGCCGGTACTGCCACATCGGAACCGGCAACTACAACCCCAAGACAGCGCGCATCTACGAGGACGTCGGTTTGTTCACGTCGTCCCCGGAGATCGGTGCCGACCTCACCGATCTGTTCAACTCGCTCACCGGCTACTCACGAAAGTCCAAGTACCGCAACCTACTCGTGGCACCGTACGGAGTGCGCCGCGGCATCGTCGAACGCATCGAGGCCGAGGTCGAACACCTCAAGCAGGGACGTGCGGCGGGGATTCGTCTCAAGGCGAACGCGTTGGTCGACGAGCAGGTCATCGATGCGCTCTACCGCGCGTCCATCGCAGGCGTTCCGGTCAAGGTGGTCGTTCGCGGTATCTGCGCGCTCAAGCCGGGAGTTCCAGGACTGTCGGAGAACATCGAGGTTCGCTCCATCCTGGGCAGGTTCCTCGAACACTCGCGAGTTCTGCATTTTCAGGGTGCCGACGAGTTCTGGATCGGCAGTGCGGACATGATGCACCGCAACCTCGATCGCCGAGTCGAGGTGATGGCTCAGGTGAAGGACACACGACTGGCGAACCAGCTGAGCGAGATCTTCGACTCCGCACTCGATCCCACCACGCGCTGCTGGGAGTTGGGACCGGACGGCGGCTGGGTCGCGTCACCGGCGCAGGGTGAGACAGTCCGTGAGCATCAGGTGGAGTTGATGCGTAGCCGGAGGAATCAGGCGTCCTGATGGGAACCTCCGATGGCTCCCCTCGCGCCAACATCTTTGCGGCCGGTTCTGTTCTGTGGCGACGATCTCCGCGCAGCGACGGTGCCGTCGAGATCGCGTTGGTACACAGGCAGAAGTACGACGACTGGTCGTTCCCCAAGGGAAAGCTCGATCCCGGTGAGACCGCTGTCGATGCGGCAGTCCGAGAAGTCAAGGAAGAGACCGGATTCGACTCGCGACTGGGGCGGTCACTGTCCTACGTCACATACCCGATCCCGGGCCACCGTCGGATGAAGAAGGTCCTCTACTGGGCGGCGGAGGCAACCGGCGGTGAGTTCGTCCCCAACGAAGAGGTGGACGAGGTGCGCTGGATAGCACCCGCGGACATCGGCCGCGAACTCTCGTATCCCATGGACCACAAGATTCTTCGCCGGTTCGTGGCCAAACCTGCCGACACCTCGACGGTCCTGTTGGTCCGTCACGGCAGCGCTGGCTCGCGATCGCGGTACAAGGGCAACGACGTCGATCGCCCGCTCGACAAGACCGGACGACGTCAGGCCGAGTCACTGGTCTCGCTGCTTCGGGCATTCGGGGCCGACGCGGTGTACGCGGCCGACCGTGCCCGGTGTGTTCAGACGGTCGCTCCGTTCGCAGAGTCGTTGGGTGCGGAGATCACCCCGGAGCACCTGCTGTCCGAGGAGGGGTATGCCGATGACCCCCGCAAGGGGCGTCATCGCGCTCGCGACATAGCCGAACTGCCCGGCACGCCCGTTGTCTGCAGCCAGGGCAAGGTGATCCCCGACCTGATGCGCTGGTGGGCCGAGAAGGACGGAATCACGTTGCCTGCCAACAGGAATCGAAAAGGCAGCGTGTGGGTGCTCTCGCGTCACGACGGCAGGCTCGTTGCGGCCGACCACATTGCCAGCCCCCTACCCACCCTCGTCTCCGGAGACTAGGGGACGCAACACGAACGACGGTAAGGCCCCCGACTCGATATTCGAGTCGGGGGCCTTACTTGCGTTCCTGCGAGATGCGAAGCCTGCAGGCTCTACTTCTTCGCTGCGCGCTTCGCGGGGGCCTTCTTGGCCGGAGCCTTCTTGGCCGGAGCCTTCTTGGCTACGGTCTTCTTGGCTGCCGTCTTGGCCGGAGCCTTCTTGGCGGGTGCGGCCGTCGTTGCAGCCTTGCGAGCAGTTGTCTTGGCCGGAGCCTTCTTTGCAACTGTCTTACGTGCGGTGGTCTTCGCGGGAGCTGCCTTCTTGGCTGCAGTCTTCGCGGGAGCTGCCTTCTTGGCGGCGGTCTTCGCGGGAGCTGCCTTCTTGGCTGCAGCGGTGGTTGCCTTGCGGGCGGTCGTCTTCACGGCTGCCTTCTTCGCAGCCGTCTTCTTTGCCGCCGCAGTCTTCTTGGCCGGAGCCGCTGCGGAACCGCGCTTGACGGCGGGTCCGGTGGCGGGCAACTTCTGTCCGCCTGCGATGACTGCCTTGAACTGCGCACCCGGACGGAACGCCGGAACGTTGGTCGGCTTGACGCGAACGGTCTCGCCGGTGCGGGGGTTGCGCGCGACACGCGCTGCGCGACGACGCTGCTCGAACACGCCGAAGCCTGTGATCGTGACACTCTCGCCGCGGTGCACTGCACGCACGATGGTGTCGACGATGTTCTCGACAGCCTCTGTGGCGCTCCGCCTGTCAGACCCCAACTTCTCGGTCAGGGCGTCGATCAGCTCTGCCTTGTTCATGGAATTTCCTCCGCTATATGGTGGCCCATCGTCGGACCGACTACTACAACGGTAAACCCCAAGTCGTCAAGAGTCTATGCGCCACGCCAATTTTCATTTTGGTGTCGCGGAATGATTCACGGCCGCATAGCGTGTCGGACCCCCACGCGGTCAGCTTTCGGTCGGGGTCTCGATCCGCGCTGGGAGCGTCAGGGGTTTGTATGAAGGCCTTGACTTTTCATACTCCGTAATGGCCTCTACCTGGCGTAATGTCAATCCGATGTCGTCCAGACCTTCCAGCAGACGCCACCGGGTGTAGTCGTCAATCGCGAAGCGCACCACCAAAGTTCCAGCCGTTACGGTCTTGTCGACGAGGTCGACAATTATTTCCAGACCGGGCTGTTCTTCTAAGGCTTTCCACAGCAATTCGACGTCCGACTGTTCCACTTCGGCCGCCAGCAGCCCGGCTTTGCCCGAGTTTCCACGGAAGATATCGGCGAATCGGGACGCGATCACAACCCTGAAACCGAAGTCCGACAGCGCCCAGACGGCATGTTCGCGTGACGATCCCGTACCGAAATCGGGCCCGGCTACGAGTACCGAGCCACGGTTGTACGGCTCGAGATTCAGGATGAAGTTCGGATCCGAGCGCCACGCGGCGAACAACCCGTCCTCGAATCCGGTGCGCGTCACCCGCTTGAGGTAGACCGCGGGGATTATCTGATCGGTGTCGACGTTGGACCGCCGAAGCGGAACTCCGATACCGGTGTGCCGGGTGAAAGCTTCCATCGAATTGTCTCCTATGGGTTCGATCGATCCGAGCGAGGACGCGTTCTACGCGAGATCCGCCGGAGAGGACAGGGTTCCGCGGATTGCGGTAGCAGCAGCAACCAGAGGCGAGACGAGATGAGTACGACCACCTTTGCCCTGCCTGCCCTCGAAATTGCGGTTCGAGGTCGACGCCGATCGCTCACCCGCCACCAGTTGGTCCGGGTTCATCCCGAGACACATGGAACATCCAGCCTGGCGCCATTCGGCCCCTGCGGCAGTGAAAATGTCGCCGAGGCCTTCCTCCTCCGCCTGCGCTCGTACCCGCATCGAGCCGGGTACCACCAACATTCGCACGCCCTCGGCAACTCGGTGTCCCTCCAGAACCGACGCAACGGCACGCAGATCCTCGATCCGGCCATTGGTGCAGGAACCGACGAACACGGTGTCGACGGCGATCTCACGGATCGGCGTGCCGGCTTCGAGACCCATGTACTGCAGGGCCTTCTGCGCCGACGACCGCTCGCCCTCGTCGGTCATCGACTCCGGATCGGGCACCGTACTTCCCAGCGGCGCACCCTGACCCGGATTCGTGCCCCACGTGACGAACGGCGTCAACGTATCGGCATCGATGTGGACCTCGTTGTCGAACACTGCATCCGGATCCGTCGCAAGCTGGTTCCACGACGCCACTGCTGCGTCCCAGTCGGCTCCCTGCGGTGCGTGCGGGCGACCCTTCAGGTATTCGTAGGTGATCTCGTCGGGTGCGATCATGCCTGCCCTCGCACCGGCCTCGATCGACATGTTGCAGATGGTCATTCGCGCTTCCATCGACAGCTTGCGGATGGCCTCACCGCGGTACTCGAGGACGTAACCCTGCCCGCCACCGGTACCGATCTTGGCAATGACAGCAAGAATCAGGTCCTTGCTCGTCACGCCGGGTGCCAGTTCACCGTCGACGGTGATCGCCATCGTCTTGAACGGGCGCAGAGAGAGAGTCTGCGTGGCCATCACGTGCTCGACCTCGCTGGTACCGATGCCCATGGCGATCGAGCCGAAGGCCCCGTGCGTCGACGTGTGACTGTCCCCGCACACGACGGTCATACCGGGCTGGGTAAGACCCAGCTGAGGTCCGATGATGTGCACGATGCCCTGATCGAGATCGCCCATCGGGTACAGCCGCACTCCGAATTCCTGGCAGTTTCGGCGAAGGGTGTCCACCTGGGTACGCGAGACGAGATCTGCGATGGGGGCGAAGATGTCGGCCGTGGGGACATTGTGGTCCTCGGTCGCGATCGTCAGATCGGGGCGGCGAAGCCCGCGGCCGGCCAACCGTAGACCGTCGAACGCCTGCGGACTGGTCACCTCGTGCACGAGGTGAAGATCGATGTAGATCAGATCGGGCTCACGAGCGCCGCCTTCTCCTCCGCCTCGGACCACCACGTGCTGGTCCCATACCTTCTCCGCCAAAGTCTTCGGTGTATCGGACATCGGTCTCGTCGACCTCGCCTTCCTGTCGTCGCGTCGGCGAACTTCGCTGGTTCACCTTGCGTCTCGTCTCGACATCATGCCTCTCGGCGCGCTGGAGATCTCACAGTTGTGCAATCTCAGCATTCGGGAGGCTAATATCGTTCTATGAGACAGCATAGCCTGGCCGGCCTCGTCGACAAATCGAGTGGCATCGGTGTACTCGACAAGGCAATGGCGGTGCTGCACGCAGTGGCCGAGAAGCCCTGCAATCTCGGCGATCTGTGCGCTCGCACCGCCCTCCCCCGCGCCACCGCTCACCGACTCGCGGTCGGCCTGGAGACCCACCGACTGCTCGTTCGAGATGCCGACGGCCTGTGGCACACCGGGCCGGGCCTGGGAGAACTCGCAGCGAGCGCGTCCGACGCATTGCTCGACGCCGCCGCCTCCGTGCTCCCACGCCTGCGCGAAATCACCGGTGAAAGTGTGCAGATCTATCGGCGGGAAGGAACGGTACGTGTCTGCGTGGCGTCCATGGAGCCCCCGACAGGCCTTCGAGACACAGTGCTCGTCGGCGCGCGACTGCCGATGACAGCCGGTTCCGGTGCCAAAGTTCTACTGGCATGGGCAGACTCGCACACTCAAAGAACCGTTCTGCCCGATGCAGAATTCGGCGAGCGCGTCCTCATCGAGGTACGACGCCGCGGCTGGGCGCAGAGCGCGGGCGAGCGCGAACCAGGCGTCGCCAGCGTGGCGGCGCCGGTTCGCGACGGCAACGACACTGTGGTGGCGGCGATCTCGGTATCGGGACCCATCGATCGAATCGGACGCAAGCCCGGTGCGCGCTGGGCCGCGGATCTTCTCGCAGCAGCCGACGCGCTGCACAAGCGTCTGTGACCGATGCTCTCCGGCCACGGTCGGACAGCCGAAAATCGGCTGAGCCCGCGGCGAGAATGGAGTACCTTCGTCTCGAGCGGCCCCACCGGCCGGTCGTCTACTGCGAGGAGTCACCCATGCCCGAATCCGGCAGTGAAGAATTGAAGAAGAAGTTCCGCGAGGTTCTGGAGCAGAAGAACAGCAAGGCCCACAATTCCGTCGAGCACAAAGACGGTGGACCGAAGGTCAACAGCACCCACGGACCGGCCGACCATCAGAAGATGTTCCGTCGCAAGAGCGTGTGAAGCATCCGGCCCGAAACGACAACACCCTCTCGATCCGAGGATCGAGAGGGTGTTGTCAGTTGTAGCCCCGACGGGATTCGAACCCGCGCTACCGCCTTGAGAGGGCGGCGTCCTAGGCCGCTAGACGACGGGGCCAGGAACTTCACCTGCATTGTTTCGAGCTTGTAAGTGCCGAGTCAGCTTAACTGCCTCGGCACCGGCGACAAAATCGCCGCTACCTGCTCGCTGGGGTACCAGGACTCGAACCTAGAATGGCGGTACCAGAAACCGCTGTGTTGCCAATTACACCATACCCCAATGGACTTGAATCGAACTGCTCACCGACATCGGTGTGCACTGCGTTTCGAGCCGGGATAGAGACTATCAAAGGTGCATACCCATTCTCCAAATCGGCTGCTCAGAGCCTCCAAAACGACGCTGTGGACGCGCTCCGACAGCGCTCGACCGGCGTCTGTCACCGATGCACGAGCCCGCACTGCCCCTCGGGTCGCACGTACAGCAGACTTGATCTTCGTGACCGCTCGCACACACCGCACAATCCGATGAAGGTCGTGCTCGTACCTCGCGGCGAGCAGGCGGTACTGACGTATCTCGACGACGACTGTGCGATCCGAGGCGTACCCACCGTGGTCGAGGATCCGGCCGCAGCAGTTGCCGATCTCGAGGCGTCCGAACGGCCCAGATGGGTATGGGAGGACACCAGCCGGATCTACCCTCGTCTCCTCGAACGTGGGATACGCGTGCGCCGTTGCCACGATCTCGCTCTGGTCGGCGCGATTCTGGCGATGCGAACCGGCTCCGCAGCTGTCCCATCCGCACCCGCAGACCTGCGACCGGGACTGTTCGACGCGGATCCGCACTCCGACCCCGCAGAAGTGGTCACCGAGTACCAGCGTCAGTTCGAGCACATCGGTGCCGACCGCGCACTGCACCTACTGGCGGCAGCGGAATCGGCCGGGGGTCTGGCCGCTGCGGAGATGACCCACAGCGGATTGCCGTTCTCGGCAGCGGCGCACCGGCGTCATCTCGAGTCGATGCTCGGGGCCCGTCCGGTCGATGGTTCCCTCCCTCCGTCTCTGGTTCGGCTCGAAAGCGAGATCTCGTCGGCGTTCGGTCGACGCGTCAATCCTTCGTCGCCGGTGGAGGTGGTGGCCGCGTTCGCACGCTCCGGAATCGAACTGACATCGACTCGCGCACACGTCATCCGCGAGATCGATCACCCTGCCGTCCCTCTGCTGTTGCGCCATCGCGATCTCTCGAAATTGCACAGTACGAATGGGTGGACTTGGCTGGACTCGTGGGTGCGGGGCGATCGGTTCCGGCCGGTCTACGTTCCCGGTGCCGTGGTCTCGGGCCGGTGGGCAAGCCGCGGCGGGGGCGGTCTACAGATTCCGAAACCGTTGCGAGCCAGCGTGATCGCCGATCCCGGACATACGTTCGTCGCCGCCGACGCCGGACAACTCGAACCCCGCATTCTCGCGGCGATGTCCGGCGACCCACGCATGGTTGCCGCTGCCGGTACCGCTGATCTGTACGCACCTGTGGCAGCAGAGTCGTTCGAGGGCGATCGAGGCAAGGCCAAGGTCGCCGTTCTCGGAGTTCTGTACGGCGCGACGTCGGGTGAGGCTCGCGGTCTGCTGACGAGACTGCGGGCCAGGTTCCCCGGTGCGGTGGGACTCGTCGAAGAGGCCGCCCGCGCCGGCGAGCGGGGTGAGGTCGTCCGTTCGTGGCTGGGTCGGGCCTGCCCACCGCCCTCGGCGCAGTGGTGGGCCAGTGGTGACGCTCACGCACGTGGACGATTCACCCGTAACTTCGTGGTACAGGCCACCGCTGCGGAATGGGCGTTGTGCTTGTTGGCCGATCTGCGCGGACGATTGCGGGACGAGATCGGAGCCGGGAGTGGCGAGTTGGTGTTCTTTCAGCACGACGAAGTGGTGGTGCACTGCCCGACGGTCGATGCAGACACGGTGTCGGAAGCCGTTGCAGCGGCGGCATTGTCGGCTACTCGGTTGATGTTCGGCGATACGGCCGTGCGGTTTCCGATGGAGACGAGAATCGACCGCTTCTACGGCGTTTCGGCTTCCGATTCGGAGTCGGAGTCGGAGTCGGAGTCGGAGTCCGACTGAGCACTCGGTGGGTCCTCGAACGTCACCTCGATTTCCTCGAATGCTGTGCTGCGCTGCGCTTCTGCCTGTCCGGTGTAGGTGAGCTTGTCACCCTCGGTCAGTTCCACGTCGTCGGTGAAGGGTGCCAGAAGGGCTCGCGGGAAGAGTCGATCGACACGAACGACGTTGATCTCGATGCACATCACCACGGACAACGAGGTGACGTACAGAAACGCGAGGAGTCCGAGCACCACGGCGAACACTCCGTTGGTGACGGTCGCATTGCTCACCACGTACTTGACGTAGACGCTGCCGAAGCTCTGCAGCAGTTGCCAGATGATGCCCGCCGCGACGGCACCCGGCAGGACGTCTCGGATGGACAGGGGCCTGGCGGTCGCCAAGCGGAAGGCAACGACGAACACCGCGACGTACAGGAGGGTGGCCACGGTGAAAACGATCGGGCCGGCCTCGGGACCGAAATATCCTGCGGCACTGAGCACATTGACAGCCGTGATCGTGAGGGTCGCGATCCCGACAGTACCGAGCAGGCCCAACCCGCGCACGCGGGCGCGGATCGGATCGGGGCGCACGTTCTTGGGCACGGCCCACGCGGTGTTGGTCGCGTTCTGTAATGCCACCGACACACCGAGCCCGCCGTAGAGGGATCCGAGTCCACCGACGACCAAACCCACGACACCGCCGCTGATTCGATCCGGCTGCCCGAGTTCGTCACCGATCACCGGAATCTGCCCCAGCGCCGAGTCGAGGATCTGTTGTTGCAGTTCGGGGCTACCGACCAACACGATGCCCAGAACCGTGGAGAACAACAGGAGCGCGGGAAACAGCGAGACGAAGGCGTAGTAGGTGATCAGGGCGGCAAGATACCCGCCCTGATCGTCGACGAACTTGTACACCACCGCAATGGGATATCCGAGAACCGGCCGCCTGCGCTGCAGTCGGTCGAGTCGATCGGCGACACTCATGTGTCGAAATCTCCGACCGAGCGTGACGGCCCGCGACGAACCGCCGTCACGCGATACGAGTGCGTGCAGCAGCCAGACGAGCGAGGGTCCTCTCGCGGCCGAGCAGTTCCATGGACTCGTAGAGCGGCGGGCTGATGTGCGACCCTGTCACTCCCACTCGAACCGGAGCAAAGGCCTTGCGCGGCTTGAGCTCCAGCTTCTCGATCAACGCGTCCTTGAGAGTCGCTTCCAGGTCCGCCGTGGTCCAGGTCTGCAACGCCGTCAGTGCCTCGACAGTGGCGTCGAGAACGGGTGCGGCATCGGGGCCGAGGTTCTTGGCTGCAGCAGCGGGATCGATCTCGAAGTCCGCCTCGTCGACGAACAAGAATTTCAGCAGTCCCCAGGCGTCCGACAGCACGACGATGCGGGTCTGCACCAGATCGGCCGCGACGGCGAAGATCTTTTCGTCGACCGGCTCGGTGAGATAGCCTCGAGCGACGAGGTATTCGCGCAAGCGCGCCGCGAAATCGTCCGCTGCCAGCATCCTGATGTGCTCGGCGTTGATCGCGTCGGCCTTCTTCTGATCGAAGCGCGCCGGGTTGGAATTGACCGACGAGATCTCGAACGCCTCCACCATCTCGTCGAGCGAGAACACATCGTGGTCGTCCGAGATGCCCCACCCGAGAAGGGCGAGGTAGTTCAGCAACCCCTCGGGGATGAATCCCCGATCGCGGTGGATGAAGAGATCGGCTTCGGGATCACGCTTGGACAGCTTCTTGTTGCCCTGGCCCATCACGAACGGCAGATGCCCGAACTCCGGGGTCCGATCGGCCACGCCGATTCGGATCAGCGCCTCGTAGAGGGCGAGCTGACGAGGGGTCGACGACAGCAGGTCTTCGCCACGCAGCACATGGGTGATCTTCATCAGTGCGTCGTCGACGGGATTGACCAACGTGTACAGCGGAACTCCGTTACCGCGGGTCAACGCGAAGTCCGGTACGGTTCCCGCCTTGAACGTGGTCTCCCCGCGTACGAGGTCGTTCCAGGTCAGATCGTGATCGGGCATACGCAGCCGTACGACGGCTCCACGCCCCTCGTCCAGAAAGCCCTGCCGCTGTTCCGGAGTCAGATCGCGGTCGAAGTTGTCGTAGCCGAGCTTGGGGTCGCGCCCGGCGGCCTTGTGGCGAGCTTCGACTTCCTCGGGCGTGGAAAACGATTCGTAGGCTTCACCGGCGTCGAGCAACTGTCGAACGACGGCCGTGTGCTGCTCTCGACGCAAAGACTGACGGTAGGGCTCGTACGGACCGCCCACCTCGGGACCCTCGTCCCAGTCGAGACCGAGCCAGCGCAATGCGTCGAGCAGGGCGGCGTAGGACTCCTCGGAGTCGCGTGCGGCGTCCGTGTCCTCGATGCGAAAGACGAAAGTTCCACCGTGATGCCTCGCGAACGCCCAGTTGAACAGCGCTGTTCGGATGAGTCCGACGTGCGGGGTACCGGTGGGAGACGGGCAGAATCGAACGCGTACGGCTGCTGGAGTGGTCATCGTTGCCCTACTTCTTCGCTGCGACGGGATTGGTCAGGGTACCGATTCCCTCGACGGTGATCGACACACTGTCACCGTCGACGATGGGTCCCACTCCCTCGGGGGTTCCAGTGAGGATCACGTCGCCGGGGAGCAGCGTCATCACCGCGGACACCCACTCGATGATCTTCGGAATGTCGTGCAGCAGAAGCGAAGTGCGGCTCCGCTGCTTGACGACACCGTCGACCTCGGTCTTGATCTCCAGATCGGAGGGATCGAGCGAGGTCTCGATCCACGGCCCCAGTGGGCAGAAGGTGTCGTGCCCCTTGGCACGAGTCCACTGCCCATCGTTCTTCTGGTGGTCGCGGGCCGAGACGTCGTTGGCGACGGTGTATCCGAGCACCACCTCGTACGCCTTCGACGCCGGAACGTCCTTGCAGGGACGACCGATCACGATGGCCAGTTCACCCTCGTAATGCACCTCGCTCGACGACGACGGCAGCACGATGGCCGCACCCGGGCCGACGATGGAGGTGTTCGGCTTGATGAAGATCACGGGGTCCTTCGGTGCCTCACCGCCCATCTCGGCCGCGTGAGCGGCGTAGTTCTTGCCGATGGCGATGACCTTGCTGGCGAGGATGGGAGCGAGCAGTCGTACGTCGGCAAGCGGCCACGACCGACCCGTGAACGTGGGTGTGCCGAAAGGATGTTCGGCAATTTCCTTCGCAGTCTGCGAGTCACCCTCACCTTCGATACTCACGAATGCCACACCATCAGGACTTGCAATTCGACCGAGACGCATGCCCGAAGTCTATCGACCGTCGTTCTCCACACGTCGACGCCGTCCGATCCGTTGATCCTTCGCCGGTGTAATGTTCCGAATAAGTTCCATATTTCAAGACTGAATGTTCACATAGTGAGATCGCGAGGACGGAATGGACGCCACGAAGCAGTTGTCCGGTATCGGCGAGGCACGACGGTGGTTCATGCTCGTACTCGGAATGCTTGCGCAGACTGCAGGTGCCGTCTTCATCAACGGTGCTGCATTTCTCATTCCCGCTCTGCACGACGACCGAGGGCTCGGCCTTGCCACGGCAGGATTCGTCGTTGCGATGCCCACCGTCGGCATCATGTTGACCCTCATCGCATGGGGCGTGCTCGTCGACCGGATCGGCGAGCGTCTCGTCCTGGTGATCGGGCTCGGGCTCACGGCCGCCGCGAGTGTCGCTGCAGTGGTCAGCACCTCCATTCCGGTGCTGGCCGTTCTTCTGCTGATCGGCGGTATGGCAGCCGCCAGTGCGAACAGCGCGAGCGGACGAGTCGTGGTGGGATGGTTCCCGCCGCATCGCCGTGGATTGGCGATGGGTATCAGGCAGATGTCGGTACCGCTGGGCGTGGCCGTTGCGGCACTGACCATCCCACCCATCGCCCGGGACCACGGCGTCGGAGCGGCTTTGCTCGTACCCGCCGCCGTGTGCGCAACAGCCGCACTCCTGTGTCTCGCTGTCGTCGACCCCCCGCGTCCCAATCGCACCGATGCGGCGGAGCAGGGTTTGCTCGACAATCCGTACCGAGGCAGCAGGCAACTGTGGCGCATTCACGCCACGTCGATCCTGTTGGTGGTCCCGCAGTACGTGGTCTGGACGTACGCGCTCGTCTGGCTGATGACCGACCGAGGATGGACGGCGGCGGCGGCGGGCGTTCTCGTCACGGTCACGCAGATTCTCGGCGCACTGGGCCGGATGAGCGTCGGCGCACTGTCCGATCGGGTCGGCAGCCGCATGCGGCCCCTACGGTGGGTCGCGGTGACTGCCGCCGTCAGCATGCTCGGACTCGGAGTGGCCGACTGGTTCGACTCCCCCGTCGCGATCGTGCTGCTCGTCGTCGCGTCCGTAGCCACCGTTGCCCCGAACGGTCTTGCCTTCACCGCAGTCGCCGAGATATCTGGACCGTATTGGAGCGGCCGCGCCCTCGGCGTGCAGAACACGAGTCAATACGTGTTCGCGTCGGCCGTGCCGCCGGTGTTCGGGGCACTTGCGGCGGTCAGCTTTCCCATCGCATTCCTGGTGTCGGCGATCTTCCCCGCACTCTCCGTGCCGATCGTCCCCGACGATCCACGTCCCGAGATTCCCGACAGCGCGGGCTGATCCAGCACGGCGGGGATATCCGGAAACACGACATGCCACGGTGGGCAGTCGGCCTACCGTGGCATGTCGTGTCGATCGAGCTACAGGCGAGCGGCGATTCGTGCGCCGATCTCCTTCGTCGACGCCGCCGTCGTTCCTCGCTGCGCGAGATCCGCTGCGACAGCGGCTTCCACTCGCGCGGCTCCCGCCGCATCTCCGAGATGATCGAGCAACAGCGACACCGACAGGATGGCAGCGGTCGGATCTGCCTTCTGCTGTCCGGCGATGTCGGGCGCACTACCGTGAACCGGCTCGAACATGCTCGGGTTGGTACCGGTCGCATCGATGTTTCCGCTTGCGGCCAAACCGATTCCACCGGTCACTGCGGCCGAGAGGTCGGTCACGATGTCGCCGAACAGGTTGTCGGTGACGATCACATCGAACCGACCGGGATCGGTGACGAGGTGAATCATCGCGGCATCGATGTGCTGATATGCGACCTCGACGTCCGGAAATTCCGCGGCGACCTCGTCGACGGTGCGAGCCCACAGGCTGCCTGCGAAGGTCAGCACATTGGTCTTGTGCAGCAGCGTCAGATGCTTCTTCCGAGTGAGCGCTCGCTCGAAACCGTTGCGCACCACCCGCTCCACGCCGTAGCGCGTGTTGACGCTGACCTCGGTAGCGACCTCGTGCGGCGTACCGACCCGAAGCGCACCACCGTTTCCGGTGTAGGGCCCCTCGGTGCCCTCGCGCACGACGACGACGTCGATCTCCTTGTCGCCGGCCAGCGGGCCGACAACTCCGGGATACAGCTTGGCCGGACGCAGATTGATGTGATGATCGAGCGCGAATCGAGCGCGCAGAAGCAACCCGCGTTCGAGCACACCACTGGGTACCGACGGATCGCCGATGGCTCCCAACAGGATTGCGTCGTGCTCACGCAGTTCCGCCAACACCGAGTCCGGTAGCAGCTCCCCGGTGGCGTTGTAGCGGCGCGCGCCGAGGTCGTACTCGGTCTTCTCGGTACCGGGCGCGACCACGTCGAGCACGGCAAGCGCCTCGGCGACGACCTCGGGTCCGATTCCGTCCCCGGCGATGACGGCCAGCTTCATCTCACTCCTCGTAGTTCGTGTTGGTCCGATCGGCTGCGGCGATCAGGACAGGTCGACCAGCTCGATGGTGGATGCACCGACCGCACCGGCGATGCTCGCACTGAGCTCGGCCGGAACGTCCTTGTCGACGCGCAACAGAATCGTTGCGCCGTCACCCTCGGAGTCCTGGCTCAGCGCAGCGGCCTGGATGTCGATGCCTGCATCACCGAGCAGCGTGCCGATCCGGCCGAGACTGCCGGGCTGATCCGCGTAGTTGACGATGAGGTTCTTGCCCTCGGCGCGCAGATCGAAGTTGCGACCGTTGATGTTGACGATCTTCTCGACCTGCGTCGTCCCGGTGAGAGTTCCGGCGACGTTCAGGACCGTTCCGTCGCCGTACACGGCCCGGACGTCGACGACGCTGCGGTGGTTCTCACTTTCGGACGCCGTGGTGACCTCGGCGGTGACGCCACGCTCCTCGGCGAGCGACGGAGCGTTGACGAACGTGACCGAGTCCTCGATGACCGCAGAGAACAAGCCCCGCAACGCCGACAGCTTGAGGATCTCGACGTCCTCGGCGGCCAGTTCGCCGCGTACGTCGACCGAGAGCGACGTGGGAAGCTCGGCGGACAGTGCGCCCAGCAGTACCCCCTGCTTGCGCACGATCTCGAGCCACGGCGAGACCTCTTCGCCGACGGCCCCACCCTTGACGTTGACCGCGTCGGGCACGAATTCACCTGCGAGAGCGAGCAACACGGACTTGGCCACATCGGTGCCTGCGCGGTCCTGGGCCTCGGTGGTCGACGCGCCGAGGTGCGGGGTGACGACGACCTGGGGCAGCTCGAACAACGGGCTGTCGGTGCACGGCTCGGAGGCGTAGACGTCGATACCGGCGGCGAAGACATGACCACTGGTGATGGCGTCGGCCAGCGCCTGCTCGTCGACCAGACCACCGCGAGCGGCGTTGACGACGATGACACCCGGCTTGGTCTTGGCGAGGGCTTCCTTGCCGATGATGCCCTTGGTCTCGGGCGTCTTCGGCAGGTGAACCGAGAACATGTCTGCGCGCTCGAGCAGCTCGTCCAAGCTCACCAGTTCGATACCGAGCTGCGCCGCGCGGGCAGCGGAGACGTAGGGGTCGTAGGCGATGATGTGGGTTTCGAATGCGGCGAGACGCTGCGCGAACAACTGACCGATGCGGCCGAGACCCACGACACCGACGGTCTTGCCGAAGATCTCGACACCGTTGAACTTGCTGCGCTTCCACTCGTGCTGACGCAGGGTGGCGTCGGCAGCGGGAATCTGACGCGCGGCCGAGAGGAGCAACGTGACTGCATGCTCGGCGGCGGTGTGGATGTTGGAGGTCGGTGCGTTGACGACGAGGACGCCGCGCTCGGTGGCTGCGGGTACGTCGACGTTGTCCAGGCCGACGCCGGCGCGGGCGACGATCTTGAGATTGGTCCCGGCAGCGAGCACCTCGGCGTCGACCGTGGTCGCGGAACGCACGAGGATCGCGTCGGCCTCGGGAACCGCGGCGAGCAGCGCGGGACGATCCGGGCCGTCGACCCAACGGACCTCGACGCCGTCACCCAGTGCCTCGACGGTGGACTGCGCAAGTTTGTCGGCGATCAGAACGACAGGACGGCCTGGCTGGCTCACGTGAAGAACTCCCTAAGTCGGTTCGAGACTGTTGACGGTAAAAATTTCGGAGCTGGTGCAGCAGAAACAGTTTAGTGGCCGGCGACGTCGAGCTGCGACGCCACCGTCGGGCACGCACCGAAGGGCACCGCCACCTTGTGTAGCGGTGCCCTTCGATCAGTGTGCGTGCGAACGCGATTCGGCGAGAATCATGCCGTTTCAGTGATCGGACGATCGACCCAGCTCATCAGGTCGCGCAGCTTCTTGCCGGTGACCTCGATGGGGTGCTCGGCGTTGGCCTTGCGCAGGCCTTCGAGCTCGGTGTTGCCGTTCTCGACGTTGGCGACCAGGCGACGAGTGAACTCACCCGACTGGATGTCGGCCAGAATTGCCTTCATGCGCTCCTTGGTACCTGCGTCGATGACGCGAGGTCCCGAGAGGTAGCCGCCGAACTCCGCGGTGTCGGACACCGAGTAGTTCATGCGAGCGATGCCGCCCTCGTACATGAGGTCGACGATGAGCTTGAGCTCGTGCAGCACCTCGAAGTACGCCATCTCGGGGGCGTAGCCGGCCTCGACCATGACCTCGAAGCCGGTCTTGACGAGCTCTTCGGTGCCACCGCACAGCACGGCCTGCTCACCGAAGAGGTCGGTCTCGGTCTCTTCCTTGAACGTGGTCTTGATGACGCCTGCGCGGGTTCCGCCGATGCCCTTGGCCCACGACAGTGCGAGGGCCTGGCCCTCACCCTTCGGGTCCTGGTCGATGGCGATGAGCGCGGGAACGCCCTTGCCGTCGACGAACTGGCGACGCACGAGGTGGCCGGGGCCCTTGGGGGCGACCATGCCGACGGTGACGAACTCAGGAGCCTTGATCAGGTCGAAGTGGATGTTGAGGCCGTGGCCGAAGAACAGCGCGTCGCCGTCCTTCAGGTTGGGCTCGATCTCTTCGGAGAAGATCTTGGCCTGAGCGGTATCGGGTGCGAGCACCATGATCACGTCTGCCCACTCGGACACCTCGGCGGGCGTACCGACCTTCAGGCCCTGCTCCTCCGCCTTGGCGCGGGACTTCGAGCCTGCCGCCAGGCCGATGCGAACATCGACGCCGGAGTCGCGCAGGCTCAGCGAGTGCGCGTGGCCCTGGCTTCCGTATCCGATCACAGCGACCTTGCGGCCCTGGATGATCGACAGATCAGCATCGTCGTCGTAGAACATCTCGACTGCCACTGGTTGTTACCTTTCCTCTTGGGTTTTACGTGTGTTCGTCACCGGGGCCGCTACCGCGACGCAGTGATCGATTTCGGTCCACGTCCGACGGCAACGACTCCCGACTGAACTATTTCTCGAATTCCATAGGGGTCCAACATCTTCAGCAACGCGTCGAGCTTCGAGCGGGTGCCCGTCGCTTCGACCGTGACTGCCTCGGGCGAGACATCGATCACTTTGGCGCGGAACAGGTTCACCGTTTCGATGACCTCGCTGCGGACGCTGGCGTCGGCTCGGACCTTGATCAGCACCAACTCGCGAGCCACCGACGAATCGTCGTCCTGCTCGACGATCTTGATGACGTTGATGAGCTTGTTGAGCTGCTTGGTCACCTGCTCGAGCGGAAATTCGTCGACGGTCACGACGATGGTCATGCGTGAGATGTCGGGAATCTCGGTTCCGCCGACGGCGAGCGAGGAGATGTTGAAGCCGCGACGCGAGAACAGTGCGGCGACGCGGGCCAGCACACCTGGCTTGTCCTCGACGAGGACGCTGAGGGTATGGCTCGTGCTCACAGGTCGGTGCCTTTCACGTCGTTGTTCATCGGGTGCGGCGCCTGCTCGCGTTCCATCGCGTCGTCGATTCCCGGCTCGCTGCCCACGGTCTCGTCCTCGTCGAACAGCGGCCGAATTCCGCGGGCGGCCATGATCTCGTCGTTGCCTGTTCCGGCGGCCACCATCGGCCACACCTGGGCGTCGGCACCGACGATGAAGTCGATGACGACCGGACGGTCGTTGATCGCGCGTGCCTGAGCGATCACGGCATCGACGTCCTCTTCCCGCTCGCACCGCAGACCGACGCAGCCCAATGCCTCGGCAAGCTTGACGAAATCGGGGATACGAACGGCACCGTGCGTACCGAGGTTGGTGTTGGAGTAGCGCTCCTCGTAGAACAAGGTCTGCCACTGCCGAACCATGCCGAGGTTGCCGTTGTTGATGAGCGCGACCTTGATCGGGATGCCCTCGACCGCGCAGGTCGCGAGCTCCTGGTTGGTCATCTGGAAACAACCGTCACCGTCGATGGCCCACACCTCGGCGTCGGGCAGGCCCATCTTGGCTCCCATGGCGGCCGGAACCGCGTACCCCATCGTGCCGAGGCCACCCGAGTTGAGCCACGTGCGCGGCTTCTCGTAGTTGATGAACTGCGCGGCCCACATCTGGTGCTGGCCGACGCCGGCACAGTAGATCGCGTCGGGACCGGCGAACTTGCCGACCGAGGAGATCACGAACTCGGGAGACATGGAACCGTCGGACGGACGGTCGTAACTCAACGGGTACGTCTTGCGGATGCCGTCGAGGTAGACCCACCACTGCTCGAGATCGAGAGTCGTTCCCGTAGCGCGATCGGCCCGCAGAGCCTCGATCAGCTCGGTGATGACCTCGCCGCAGTCGCCCACTATCGGCACGTCCGCGTACCGGTTCTTACCGATCTCGGCGGGGTCGATGTCGGCGTGGATGACCTTGGCATCCGGCGCGAAGGACGAGAGCTGACCGGTGACGCGGTCGTCGAACCGGGCACCGAGCGTGATCAGCAGATCGCTGCGTTGCAGAGCGGCGACCGCAGCGACCGTGCCGTGCATGCCGGGCATGCCCAGGTTCAGCTGGTGGGTGTCGGGAAACGCCCCGCGCGCCATCAGCGTGGTGACGACCGGAATACCGGTCAGTTCGGCGAGCTCGAGCAGTTCTGCCGAGGCGTTCGCCTTGATGACGCCGCCGCCGACGTACAGCACCGGCTGCTTGGCATCGGCGATGTAGCGCGCTGCTTCGCGAACCTGCTTGCCGTGCGGCTTGGTGACCGGGCGGTACCCGGGCAGACGCATTTCCGGTGGCCACGAGAACGTGGTCTGTGCCTGCAGCACGTCCTTCGGGATGTCGACGAGCACGGCTCCGGGACGACCCGAGGCCGCGATGTAGAACGCCTCGGCCATGATGCGCGGAATGTCCGCGCCGTCGGTGATCAGGAAGTTGTGCTTGGTGATGGGCATCGTGATACCCGAAATATCGGCTTCCTGGAAGCCGTCGGTGCCGATGAGGCTGCGCGCGACCTGACCGGTGATCGCGACGATGGGCACAGAGTCCATCTGTGCATCGGCCAACGGGGTGACGAGGTTGGTCGCACCCGGGCCGGACGTCGCCATGCAGACGCCGACCTTGCCGGTCGCCTGGGCGTAGCCGGTCGCTGCGTGGCCTGCACCCTGCTCGTGACGCACCAACACATGGCGCACCTTGACGGAGTCGAAGAGCGGGTCGTAGACCGGGAGAACCGCGCCACCGGGAATGCCGAATACGGTGTCGACGTCGAGTTCTTCGAGGGCTCGAACGACCGACTGTGCGCCGGAGACCTTCTCGGGCGCGACGTGACGTCGCGATCCGTTGGTCGCCGCTTCTGCGGACGGGCTGCTGGTCGACGGGCTTGCGGCCGGCCCCGACTTACGAGTCGTGGGCCCCGGGCGTGCGGTTGGTGCGCTCACTGATTGCTTCCTCAGGAATGTGAAATTGCTGGGCGATCTCTGGGCAAGAAAAAACCCCCGTCAGCGAGTGCTGTACGAGGGTGGCGCGTCGATGCGAGTTTGAACAACCGGCTCAGGCGTTGACGCGCCGGCCGATTACGAGTATCCAATTCCGCTTCACGCGCTCGACGGTAGGCGCGCGCACAGGGAAGAGTCAAACTCGTCACGACGCAATCCCATTATGTGAGATCGCGTAGATGCAATGCGAAGATGAATGGGTGTCGTCTCCGCAGCAGTCCGAACCACCTCGGCCATCATCCCACACTGCCTCCGAGGCACCGAACGGTGCCGAGGGTCGACAACCGTCGACCACGCAGGTCATTCGCATGCCGCGCCTTGCACTGCTCGGCGTGGCGCTGCTGCTGTTCGGCACAGCGCTGCCGGCGTTCAGCTGGCCCGCGGCTCTGGGCTGGCTGCTGATCCTGCCGATCGTTGCGTTCGTCTGGGTGCTTCGGGTGCGCACCGTCGTCACTCCGGACGCGATCACCGCTCGACGGTTCGTGGGTTCGGACGTGATCGACTGGAATTCGGTGACGGGTCTGCATTTCCCGGATCGCCGCTGGGCGCGCGTCGTCCTGAGCGACACGAGCGAGAAATCGCTGCCGCTGGTGCGGTTCGATCTCCTTCCCCAACTCGCTGCTGCCAGCGGCGGCCGCATCACCGATCCGTACGCCGCTGCCGCTGCCGCAGAAGACAAGGCCCGAGCGGAAGCCGACGACGCCGAGGGCGAGCAGGCACCGACCGACCGGTAGCAGACGGCGAGTAGCCTCGTCCGTGCGAGAAACCGCTGCAACGAACGAGGACTACGCACATGCCGCCGCTACGCTCACGGGTCACCACTGTCGGACGCAACGCCGCGGGCGCACGCTCGCTGTGGCGCGCCACCGGAATGACCGATTCGGATTTCGGTAAACCCATCGTCGCCATCGCGAACTCGTACACCCAGTTCGTCCCGGGCCACGTGCACCTGAAGAACGTGGGCGAGATCGTCGCCGACGCCGTCCGCGCGGCCGGCGGCGTTCCCCGTGAATTCCACACGATCGCCGTCGACGACGGCATCGCCATGGGCCACGGCGGCATGCTGTACTCGCTGCCCAGCCGCGAGATCATCGCCGATTCCGTCGAGTACATGGCCAACGCGCACACCGCCGACGCGCTGGTCTGCATCTCCAACTGCGACAAGATCACTCCCGGCATGCTCAATGCCGCGATGCGCCTGAACATCCCGGCCGTCTTCGTCTCGGGCGGACCGATGGAGGCGGGCAAGGCCGTCGTCGTCGGCGGCGTCGCACAGGCACCGACCGACCTGATCACCGCGATCTCCGCCAGCGCGAACGACGCTGTGTCCGAGGAAGGTCTCGACGAGGTCGAGCGCAGTGCCTGCCCCACGTGTGGATCCTGCTCGGGAATGTTCACTGCGAACTCGATGAACTGTCTCACCGAGGCACTCGGACTCGCACTGCCGGGAAACGGTTCGACTCTGGCTACTCATCAGGCCCGCCGCGCCCTGTTCACGCGAGCCGGCACCACGATCGTCGACGCCGCATTGAAGTACTACCGCGACGAGGACGAGTCCGTTCTCCCTCGCAACATCGCCACCCCGGCCGCGTTTCGCAACGCCATGGCACTCGATGTGGCGATGGGCGGATCGACCAACACGGTGCTGCACACCCTCGCTGCCGCGCAGGAAGGTGAGGTCGACTTCGACCTCGAGACCATCGACGCCATCAGCCGCAAGGTCCCGTGCCTGGCAAAGGTCTCCCCCAACTCCGATTACCACATGGAGGACGTACACCGCGCCGGCGGAATTCCGGCTCTCCTCGGCGAACTGCGTCGCGCGAACCTGCTCGAAACCGACGTCTCGACCGTGCACACGAAGAGCTTCGACGAGTGGCTCGACACCTGGGACATCCGATCAGGAAAGGCGTCCGACGAAGCGGTCGAGTTGTTCCATGCTGCGCCCGGTGGCGTCCGCACCGTCGAGCCGTTCTCCACGAACAACCGCTGGTCGTCTCTCGACACCGACGCCGCAGGCGGCTGCATCCGCGATCTCGAGCACGCGTACACGGTCGAAGGTGGCCTGGTGGTGCTCCGCGGCAACATCGCGGTCGACGGTGCCATCCTCAAGACCGCCGGCATCGACGAGGACCTGTTCGCCTTCCAGGGCCCGGCCCTGGTCGTCGAATCGCAGGAAGAGGCCGTCTCCGCCATTCTGCAGAAGAAGATCCAACCCGGCGACGTGCTGGTCGTTCGCTACGAGGGACCCAAGGGCGGCCCGGGCATGCAGGAGATGCTGCACCCGACGGCGTTTCTGAAGGGTGCCGGTCTGGGCAAGGTCTGCGCGCTGATCACCGACGGCCGCTTCTCCGGCGGAACCTCGGGCCTGTCCATCGGGCACATCTCGCCCGAGGCCGCGGCCGGCGGAGTCATCGGGCTCGTCGAGAACGGTGACCAGGTTCGGATCGACGTCGCCTCCCGCACCCTCGAAATTCTGGTGGACGACGAGACCCTCGAGACGCGCCGAGCGAAGATGCTCACGTCCGAGCGTCCGTGGCAGCCGGTGGACCGCCAGCGCACGGTCACGACCGCCCTGCGCGCGTACGCGGCTTTGGCGACGTCGGCCGACAAGGGTGCCGTCCGCTACGTGCCCTGAGAAACAGCAGAACCCATGTGCGTGGAGCTACGAAGTGCCACGCACATGGGTTCGATCGGTATCGGGGATCAGCGAACGACGGGGTTGGCTCCGTTGAGGAAGATCCAGATGCACACGCCTGCGGCGATGCCGACGACGAGTGCCAGCAGCGATCCGATTCGCGGTCGAGTGGCCCACCCGCGCCGACCGTCGAAGGCGATCTTTCCCGGGCCGGTGAGGATGATTGCGGCCGCGGCGAAGCCGAGAACTGTCTCGTACTCGACGCCGCTGCTACCGGAGAACTGCAACCCGGGCTCTGCGGCCTGCTTGAAGCACCACGCGTTGATGATGGTCGCGAGCACGGCTGCGCCCGCGAGCGGTGTCGCCAGACCCAGGATCAACAACGCGCCGCCGAGCGTCTCGCCTGCAGCAGCCGCGATCGCGAGAATCTCCGAGTAGCGAAAGCCCGAGTTCTCCAGCAGATTCTGGAATCCGTCGAGTCCCGGCCCGTTCCACAGGCCGACCAGTTTCTGCAAGCCGTGACCGAGGAATACCGCTCCTACCGCCACGCGCAGGACGAACAAGCCGAGATCGGTGCTACCGCGACGAGCGGGCACCTCGACGGTCTCGGTGCGAACCTCGGGCTCGGGGGTGACTGCCGCTCCGGACGCTGTGGCTCCTGCGCCCGCCGAGGTGCCGAGGTACTCGGTGGAGTGATCGGAGTATGCGGTCGAGGACGTGCTGTCGGCCGACGCACCGGTCGTGGGCGAATCCGCGTAAGCCGACGGCCGATAGGCCTGGATCTTCTCGGTCGGTTGCGCGTCTGTCGACCTCGTATCGGACGAACGTGCGTCGGACGTCGACGAGTACGGGAAGTCGAGCTCGTCGTCGGTCCGAGGCAATCGATCCGAACGCTGGGCACCGAACGCAGAGGTCGATGCGCCGGAGGTATCGGCTCGGTCCGAGGCGGGTGTGCCGGACGCAGAGCGCGAGGGTGGGATCTGTTCGGTGGGATTGTCGTACGGGCTCTCGGCCGGTTCGTACGACTGGTCCGGCCGGTTTGGGTCGCGCGGTGTATCGGTCACCTCCCCACAGTAGAGCCGATATGCGCCGATTACCCTCATGGCCGCGTGGCGAGTCCGCACCGACGCTGACGTACCGTTCGAAGGATGAAGCCGGTCGGAGCGTCACCTCGAAGTGCCACTGCCGCTGTCGTCGCACTGTCCATGACGGCCGCCATGCTCGCCGGGTGCGCCCGCTTCGACGACTCGAATTCGTCGCCGTTCACCCCTGCACCCGAGGTCGGTGCCGCCGAATTGCAACCGACGACCCCCAGCGAGGCACCGCCGTCGTCGGATCCGAATGCTCCGCCCCCGCCGTCGGGTCCCTGCGTCGATCCCGACCCGTCGGTGATCGCGACGTGTCTGGACACCACCGGCGGCCTCGTGGCACTGCCCGACGGACAGAGCGCGCTGGTAGCCGAGCGCCGAACCGGTCGCATCATGGAGGTCGCGGCAGGTCGCACACCGCTCGAGGTCGCCCGCATCGCGGTCGATGGCACCGGTGACGGAGGACTACTCGACATCGCGCTCTCCCCCACCTACACCGAGGACAGGCTGCTCTACGCCCTCGTCACCACGCCCTCGGACACCAGAGTGGTTCGGCTCGCTCCCGGCGACGTCCCCAAGGACATCTTGACCGGCATTCCTCGCGGCGCGACGGGCAATCGTGGGTCCATCGACTTCTACACCCCGACCGAGCTGCTCGTCCTCACCGGCGACAACGGCGACCCGGCCGCAGCCCAGAATCCGGATTCTCTGTCCGGCAAGCTGTTACGGGTGACGTCGTTGTCCCCGACGTCCAATCCCCCGCGTCCGCAGATCGCACTGAGTGGAATCGGGACGGCAGGCGATGTGTGCACCGACGGTGCCGGGAACATCTATGTCACCGACCGCACCGCGATCGAAGACCGCTTGCAGCGCATCGACAAACTCGGCGCGGTGTTCTCTCCGGTATGGACGTGGCCGGACCGCCCCGGCGTGGCCGGATGTGCAGCAGGCGACGGTGGCGTGGCTGTGGCCCTCACGACAGCGAAAGCTGTTGCAGCGCTGACCACCGATGCAAACACCGGAGCCGTATCGGCCGAACCGACGCTGCTGATCCAGGACCGTTACGGACAGCTGAACGGGGCAACGAGCTCGGCGGACGGTCAGATTCTGGTGGGAACGGTGAACAAGAACGGCGCGGAGCCCGGCCCCACCGACGACCGCGTCGTCAAGGTGCCCTTCCCCGGTGGAGGCGGAGGCGGAGTCGACTGATCGACGAACGACTGCGGCCGAGCGCAATCGCGCTCGGCCGCAGTCTTTTTCGACGATCAGGACTGGCCGCAGGCCTCGAGCACGAGCTCCTTGACGCGGGCCGCGTCGGCTTGACCGCGCGTCGCCTTCATCACCGTACCCACGATGGCACCGGCAGCTTGAACCTTGCCGCTGCGGATCTTCTCCACCACACCAGGATTGGCGGCAAGTGCCTCGTCGACAGCGGCTTGCAACTTCGTGTCGTCTTTCTCCAACACGAGGTTACGGTCGGACATCACCTGAGCCGGCTCGCCCTCGCCTGCCAGCACCCCGTCCACCACCTGACGGGCACCGTTGTTGTTGAGCTTGCCGTCGGAGACCAACGCGGCCACCTCCGCCACCTGCGCCGGAGTGATCGCCAGATCGGCCAGCTCGACTCCGGCCACATTGGCTTGCTGCGACAGGTACGACACCCACCAGGACCGCGCGGCCTGCGGCGACGCACCGGCATCCACCGTTGCCGCGACGAGCTCGAGCGCCCCGGAGTTCACCAGGTCGCGCATTTCCTCGTCGGAGACACCCCAATCCTTCTGGATCCGGCCGCGTCGCAGCCACGGAAGCTCCGGCAGGGTCCCGCGGAGCTCCTCGATCCAGTCCGCGTTCGGAGCGACGGGCGCAAGATCGGGCTCGGGGAAGTAGCGGTAGTCCTCCGCGGTCTCCTTCTTGCGGCCCGGGGTGGTGGTGCCGTCGGATTCCTGGAAGTGCCGAGTCTCCTGCGTCACCTCTCCGCCGGCTTCGAGAACCGCTGCCTGACGGCGCATCTCGTACCGAACGGCAACCTCGACGCTCTTGAGCGAGTTGACGTTCTTCGTCTCGGTGCGGGTGCCGAATTCGGTGGCGGTCTTCTTCATCAGCGACACGTTGGCGTCACAGCGCAGCGACCCCTGATCCATCCGTACATCGGACACGTTCAGCGACTTCAACAGATCTCGGAGTGCGGTGACGTAGGCGCGCGCCACTTCGGGCGCGCGCGCTCCGGTCCCCGTGATCGTCTTCGTCACGATCTCCACCAACGGCACACCGGCACGGTTGTAATCGAGCAGCGAATGCGACGCCCCCTCGATGCGGCCGGTCGCTCCGCCGACGTGCGTCGACTTGCCGGTGTCCTCTTCCATGTGCGCGCGCTCGATCTCGACGCGGAACGTGCTGCCGTCATCGAGCAGAACATCGAGGTAGCCCTCGGTGGCGATGGGCTCGTCGTACTGCGAAATCTGATAGTTCTTCGGCTGATCCGGGTAGAAGTAGTTCTTGCGAGCGAACCGACCCCACGGAGTGATCGAGCAATTGAGCGCCAACCCGATACGGATCGCAGATTCCACGGCAGCGGCGTTGACCACCGGTAGCGCGCCGGGAAGGCTCAGGCACACCGGGCACACCTGCGTGTTCGGCTCGGCACCGAACGCGGTGGGGCAACCGCAGAACATCTTGGTCTCCGTACCCAGCTCCACGTGGACCTCCATGCCCAACACGGGGTCGAACGTGGCGAGCACATCGTCGTAATCGATCAGATCGACGGTTGCAGCAGTCATGGTCCGTAGTTTATGCATTGCATACGACGCGCGAGTAACCACGTGCACTGGTTACCGTGCACGGGTGACGCACACCGAGAAGCAGACACTGTCGATGACCGTGCTGATGACCCCGGACATGGCGAATTTCTCCGGCAACGTCCACGGCGGCACCATTCTCAAATTCCTGGACCAGGTGGCGTATGCCTGTGCCAGTCGCTATGCCGGGGCGTACGTGGTCACTCTGTCGGTCGATCGAGTCGTCTTTCGCGAGCCCATCCACGTCGGTGAACTCGTCACTTTCTCGGCATCGGTCAACTACACCGGCCGCACCTCGATGGAAGTCGGGATTCGCGTCGAAACCGAGAACATTCAGTTCGGTGAGCTACGGCACACCAACAGTTGCTACTTCACCATGGTCGCGATCGGCGACGACGGCAAGCCGAAGACACTGCCCCAGTTGACGCCGACCACCGACGTCGGTGCTCAGCGCTTCGAGGCTGCGCTGCGGCGACGCCAATTGCGCCGTGAGACCGAAGCACGCGAGGCCGAGATCCAGGAGGCCGCCAGTCGCATCTGACCTCCCGAGGCACCGGTTCAGCCGAAGAACGCGGCGGCGTCGTCGTATCGGGTCTGCGGTACTCGTTTGAGCTGCTTGGTCGCCTCGGCCAGAGACACCAGGCCGATCTCCGTGCCCCGCAACGAGACCATCTTGCCGAAGTCGCCGGCGTGCGCCGCGTCGGTCGCGTTGACGCCGAACCGAGTCGCGAGCACACGGTCGTAGGGCGTGGGGGTTCCACCGCGCTGGACGTGCCCGAGCACGGTGGTGCGAACCTCCTTGTTGATGCGACGTTCGATCTCGACACCGAGCTGGTGAGCGACTCCGGTGAATCGAACGTGACCGAACTCGTCGATGCCGCCGTCGAGAAGCTTCATCGAGCCCTCCATCGGCTTGGCTCCCTCGGCGACGACGCAGATGAAATGTGAATCTCCACGCTGAAAACGCTTGCGCACCAAGGTGCATACTTCCTCGACGTCGAACGGCTGCTCCGGGATGAGCGTCATGTGCGAGCCCGACGCCAATCCGGCGTGCAGCGCAATCCACCCCGCGTGCCGACCCATCACCTCGACGAGCATCACCCGCTGATGGGATTCGGCGGTGCTGTGCAGACGGTCGATCGCGTCGGTAGCGATCGTCAGTGCCGTGTCGAAGCCGAACGTGACGTCGGTGCAATCGATGTCGTTGTCGATGGTCTTGGGCACCCCGACCACAGGCACTCCCTCTTCGGACAACCACGCGGCAGCGGTGAGGGTTCCTTCGCCACCGATCGGAATCAACACGTCGATGCCGTTGTCTTCGAGGGTCTGCTTGACCCGATCGAGTCCGGCACGCAACACATCCGGGTTGGTGCGCGCGGTGCCGAGCATCGTGCCACCCTTGGTGAGCAACCGGTCGTTCCGGTCGTCGTTGCGCAGTTGCACGCGGCGATCTTCGAGAAGGCCGCGCCATCCGTCCTGGAAGCCGACGACCGTGGAGCCGTACCGCGCGTCAGCGGTACGAACCACTGCGCGGATCACCGCATTGAGCCCTGGGCAATCGCCGCCTCCGGTCAGAACTCCGATGCGCATCGATTTTCGCCTCTCTGCTTACGGATCCGTGAAGTGGACCCGATGACGGTCGTCAGCCTAATGGGGCGTGGTGTGGTGCGCGCGTCGGTACCGCCCGCCGCTCACTTCGGCGTCACGACGCCGGTCTCGTAGGCCAGCACCACAGCCTGGGCACGATCGCGTAGGCCGAGCTTGGCCAAGACCTTGCCCACATGGGTTTTGACGGTCTGTTCGGCCAGGAACAGCGAGCCCGCGATCTCGGAATTGGACATGCCGGTGGCGATGAGTTCGAGCACCTCGCGTTCACGCGGAGTCAGATCGCTCAGACGCGGCGACGTGTGGCGGCGCGTTCCGCGGCGGGCGGTGACGTCCGCGATGAGCCGTCTGGTCACCGACGGTGCCAGCAGGGCATCGCCGGCGGCGACGACACGCACGCCTCGAATCAGCTCCTCGGCCGGCGCATCCTTGAGCAGAAAGCCGCTCGCGCCGAGCGCCAGCGCCTCGTAGACATAGTCGTCGATGTCGAATGTCGTCAGCATCAGGATGCGCACCGGCGACGGGAGGGAGGCGGACAGGATTGCTCGCGCGGCATCGAGACCGTTCATCTCCGGCATCCGAACGTCCATCAGCACCACATCGGGCAACAGGCGAGCTACCTCGCTTACCGCCGTCCTGCCGTTGTCGGCGTCCCCGATCACCGAGATGTCGGCCTGAGCGCCGAGAAGGGCACCGAACCCCTGCCGCACCATCGCCTGGTCGTCGGCGATGAACACCGTGGTAGCCACGCCCGTCAGCCTAGGCGAGTTCGTCCGCGACCGTCGATGCCGTCGAGGTCGGCATGCCGTTCGGAACGTGCACCGCGACCTCGAATCCGCCGTCCGGTAGGGCGGAAGCGTGCAGCCACCCGTGTGCTGCCCGCGCTCGGTCTCGCATGCCCGCTATCCCGTGCCCTCCGGTATCCGATCCAGCGGTAGGTCCACCGATCTTCGGTGACGGCGCATTGACCACGGTCATCACGACGGTGCTCGGCCCCACCGTGATCTCGACGGTCACGGCAGCCTCTGGGGCATGGCGCGCAGCATTGGACAACGACTCCTGGAGGATTCTGTAGAGCGCCAAACCTGTTGTGTCGGAGATCGATTCGATCGGTCCGGTGATGTTCCAGCGCACGTCCATCCCGGCCTTGCGGCTCGCGTGAAGGGCGCGTTCGAGATCGAGTGCGTTCGGTGCCGGTGCGTCCTGCCACGGCTGCCCATCACTGCGGAGTACGCCGAGCATTCCCCTGATCTCGTTGAGCGCCTCGCGCGCCGTGGCACCGATCGACGCGAATTCCAGCGCGGCGGCCTCGGATACGTCGTCGAGTCGATACGGCGCACTCTGCGCCTGCACGACCACCATCGACATGTGATGTGCAACGACGTCGTGCAGATCCCGAGCGATCTTCGCCTTCTCCTCGAGAACCGTGCGCCTGGTGCGCTCGAGTTCGCTGACCTCCTCCTGCTGGGCAAGTTGCCTGCGGGAGAGGACGAGCCAGCGGATCAACAGTCCGAACACGACGACCGCCGTGAGACCGACCGACCAACCGACTCCGTCCGAGCCCGGCATGTACGCGAAGAACACCAGCATGCTGGCCAACCAGGCCAGCAGCAGCACCGAAGGCGGAGACCGCAACGCGACGGCGAACAGCAGCGACAACAGGACGAGAATGTGCACTACCTGCCACGGATAGTCGTACCCCGGAGTGCGGTCGAACGCTACCGGAATGACCAGAGCGGACAGCGCCGACACCGCCCACCCCAACGCGGGATTGACTCGAATCAGCACGAACGGGAAGGCCGCGAGGGCGCCGACGATAGGCATCAACGGCCCCGAGACCTGATGGGTGACCGGCAGTGTCGGCCATGCGATCGAATACAGCACCGCACCGACGACAACGATCAGCGCGTCGACCGAACGGACGCCGGCAATTCGAGTCGGTATCCGACGCCTCGCCGCTCCGGGCTTCGATTCTCCTGATCTGTTCTTGCGCACGGACCGAGCCTAGGGAGTGTGGGCCGACGAGGACGTCATACCTGAGTATCAGTTCCGCACACACCTTAGGTATCGAACCGGCCGCACACCGAGACCGCCGGTCACTGCAGAACGAGACCTCGGCGCGATGCTCGTCGAGCATCTCGCTTCGTAGCGTCGAATGCCATGAACAGGAACACTTCTCGCATCGCGATGTGCATCGGCGCAGCCACGATAGCGGTGATTGCTACCACCGGTGCCGCGTCGTCCCCACCGTCCGCACCCGACAGGACATCGCCCGTCGCCGTAGCAGTGCACGCGCTCGTCGCCGAGTCGGCAGATGCGGCGACCCGAGCGATCCCCGCCGACTTCGCATCGGTGATGGGCTACCGACCGATAGTGCTCGACGCCATGGCAGAGAATCCTCACGGGGACTGTTCTTCGCCCGTGCCGCTGCCATCGGAATTCGAACCCTCCTGCAAGGCACACGATCTGGGCTACGACCTCTTACGGTATGCCGCTGCGACAGGCAAGACCGTGGACCCGCACTGGCGCCGAGCCATCGATGGTCAGCTGGAAAGCCGTCTGCACGCCGCCTGCATCGAGCGAACCGATGACGGATCCCGCCGGGCGTGCGACGCCGCCGCATCGGTGGCCGCGGCGGCCGTGGACATGAATTCGTGGCGGCAGTCGTTCGGCGCACCGGTGGCCGAACCCGCACTGCCGATCGCGCTGGGCGGCGCAGCCTTTGCCCTGATGACGCTTTCGGCTCTACTGACGGGCCGATACATGCGCACACGAGTATCGGTACCCGAGATCGGCGAACACGCATGATCGCCTCGATCACCGGATCCTCCGGGCGTATCGGCTCTGCTGGGACTGCTGTTGCACCGCCACTCTCGACGGAAATACGGCTGCCACGAATCGGGACCTCGATTGCGCTCACAGCTGCAGTGTCGATGTCGTCGGCTCCTGGGCTGCTCCCCCGTCCAGCCGTCACCCAGGCACTGTTGATCGGCGTATCGATGGCGATCGCGCTCGCCCTCGCATGGTCGGCCCGGCACGCTCTCGGCACGCGGCGACCCGCCGGCTTCGGCGCGCGGGCGTGGGCAGCGGGCACGGGAACGCTGATCTCGATCGGTGCGGTGTACTCGAATATTTTGTGGCAGAACACATTGCGAGCCGCGATGGCCACCCCTGCAGTGGACTGGCACTACGCCGTCGACGTCGTCGGTGGAGCGGCGTGCGTCGCTCTCACCCTGTGGGCAATCGGACTCGCCACCCGGAGAGCGTGCACTGCGCTCGGCGGTGTGCGATCGGTCGTTCTGATCGCTGTCGTCGGAGTGCTGTCGTACGTTGTTGCCGCGCCCGCGCTCTGGTCGGCAATGTCCAGTTCTTTCTCGGCTTCGAACTCGGTGATGGACGACACGGTGACCGCTCCGATTACGACAACGAGATCAGGTGGTCCCGACTCGCTCGTTCCGTGGGGCACGCTGGGCAGAGAAGGCAGAAAGTTCGTGTCCGGCGGTTTCGTCCCCGGTTCCGTACGAACGTACGTCGGCCTCGACTCGGCACCCTCGCTCGATCGACGCGTCGCGTTGGCCGTCGCGGACATGGAACGCGCGGGCGCTTTCGATCGCAGTGTGGTGGTCGTCGCGATACCGACCGGATCGGGCTGGGTGGACGAGAACGCGGTCACGGGTGCCGAAAGCAGATTCGGCGGGGATGTCGCGACCGTGGCCGTGCAGTACTCGAACAAGCCGAGCTGGGCGACGTTCATGTTCGCCGAGGACGATGCACGCAGCTCGGCCGAGGCAGTTGCACGCGCAGTCGCTGCGCGGGCAGCCACGACATCGTCACCGCCGCAGATCGTCGTGTACGGCCAGAGTCTGGGGGCGGTAGCGGGCAGCGACACCTATCTGTCTCTTCGTCGGACCGATCCGCTCGTCTGCGGAGCAGTGTGGGCAGGTCCACCCGCCGGAGCCGTGAACACCGACGGCGCAACGGTGCTCGCCAATTCCTCGGACCCCGTCGTCCGATGGTCTGCAGATCTGCTGTGGTCGGCTCCCGATCCAACGGCAACTCGTCACGATGCGCCGACGCCGATGTGGCTACCGCTCGTCAGCTTCGTCCAGACGTCCGTCGATCTGGCTGCGGCCCTCGACGTGGAGGCCGGTCACGGCCATCGATACGGAATCGACCAGGGCACCGACATGCCACTGTGCCGGTGACGACCGGCCTCGTGTCGCTGTGCCGGTGAGTCAGTCGAGCAGTCCCAATCGTTCTCCGAGCCAGTCCATCTCGTGTTCCAGGGCCGGAGCCCATACCTGCATCGAGTGTCCGCCGGGTAACTCGCTGTAGTGAACGTCGAGACCGGCAGCCGTAGCAGCCTCGAAGGCCCGCTCGGTCTGCGGCCGGAATTCTTCGTCGTCGGAACCGGCGACAAAGGCACCGGCCGAATCGGGAAAGCTGTTACGCGACAGTATGTTCAATGGCGTCGAGCGTTCGAATCGAGCCTCGTTCGCCGGAGTGTCCGCTCCGAATGCTGCGGCAACCGATTCGCTTCTCGTGCCGCGACGTTGCTCGTCCTCACCGGAGATATCCAGAAACGTCGGGTACACCGACGGTGCAGTCACCGCAAGCTGCAGGGCGCAGGTTCCTCCGTAGGAGTACCCGCCGACCGCCCATGCCCGTGGATCCGGGGACGCCCGGAAATTCGACCGAACCCATTGCGGCACATCGACAGAGAGGTAGGTCGCCGCATTTCCGAGGTCCGAGTCCATGCACATCGGATTGGCCTCGGTGTCACCGAGACCGTCGGCAACGACGACGATCGGGGCAGCACCCTCGTGACGGGCCGCGAAAGCGTCCATCGTCTGCATCAAGCGGCCACCCTCGATCCAGTCGACGACGTGACCGGGTTGGCCGGTGAGCAGCACCAGCACCGGCAGGTCGTCGGCACCGGCGTCGTACGAGGCCGGAAGGTAGATCGTCGCGGGCCGCGCGTCGAAGTGCGACACCGTGCCGGGCACCTCGAGATCGACCAGTCTGCCGTGGCCCTCGACCGGAACGACAGGTTGACGCCCCAGAGCGAGTGCCGCCGTCGGATACCGGGTGACGGTCAGATTGGTGAGCACGGCGGCTGCAACCAGTACCGCTGCCAGCAGACCGAGGGCACTCAGCGAACCGAACAACGGCCCGAGCCCCGAGCCGCGCCGAACCCGCACGACGACGGCACCGATCGTGGCCAGCGACAGTACCGCCGCCACCGTCAGTGCGACTGTCGGCACGGCACCGGAGAGCAGAGGTAGATGAGCCAGGTCTGCAGCCCACCGATGGAGCACCTCGTACTACCTCAGATCGCCGCGAGCGGCCTCGTAGGCGGCGCCGACACGGTAGAGACGTTCGTCCGCGAACGCTGGAGCCATGATCTGAAGTCCCACGGGCAGACCGTCCTCGGTGGCAAGACCCGACGGCACCGACATCGCGCAGTGGCCCGCGAGGTTCGTCGGCAGCGTGCACAGGTCGTTGAGGTACATCGCCATCGGATCGTCCACCTTCTCCCCCAACGGGAATGCCGTTGTCGGGGTCGTCGGTGACACCAGCACGTCGACCTTGTCGTAGGCGGCATCGAAGTCGCGTGCAATGAGGGTGCGCACCTTCAGTGCCGAACCGTAGTAGGCGTCGTAGTATCCGGCCGAGAGTGCGTACGTTCCGATCATGATGCGGCGCTTGACTTCCGGCCCGAACCCTTCGGCACGCGTGATGGCCATGACCTGCTCGGCGCTGTGCTTGCCGTCGTCACCGGCCCGCAAGCCGTATCGCATACCGTCGAACCGAGCGAGGTTGGACGACACCTCGGACGGCAGAATCAGGTAGTACGCGGCCAACGCGTGCACGAAATTGGGGCACGAGACCTCGACGACCTCGGCACCGAGTTCGGTGAGTGTGGTCACCGCGGCATCGAAGGACGAGATCACACCGGGCTGGTAACTGTCGGAATGCAATTCCTTGACGACCCCGACGCGAACGCCCGACAGGTCGCCGCGAGCACCCTCTCGTGCCGCTGCGACGACGGGCCGAACTGCCGTGTCGACGGACGTGGAGTCCCGCGGATCGTATCCGGCGATCACCTCGTGCAGCAGCGCGGTATCGAGCACCGTGCGCCCGCACGGACCACCCTGGTCGAGCGAGGACGCACAGGCGATCAAACCGTAGCGCGACACGCTGCCGTAGGTCGGCTTGGTTCCCACGGTGCCGGTCAGTGCGGCCGGCTGGCGAATGGATCCGCCGGTGTCGGTGCCGATGGCCAACGGTGCCTGGTACGAGGCGAGCGCCGCCGCGCTACCACCCCCCGAGCCACCGGGGATCCGGGTTGTGTCCCACGGGTTCTTGGTCGGCCCGTACGCGGAGTTCTCGGTCGACGAGCCCATCGCGAACTCGTCCATGTTGGTCTTGCCCAGCACCGGGATACCCGCTGCGCGCAGCTTCGAGGTCAATGTCGCGTCGTACGGCGAAACCCAGCCGTCGAGGATCTTCGAGCCGGCCGTCGTCGGCATGTCGGTCGTGGTGAACACGTCCTTGAGAGCCAACGGGACCCCGGCCAGAGCGGACGCGGGCGCACGACCTGCAGACAGTCCCGCGTCGACGTCGGTCGCCGCGGACAGTGCCTCGACCGATGCGACATGCAGGAATGCATGCAGGTCTCCATCGACCTCCGAGATCCGGTCGAGATGCGCCTGGGTCACCTCCACAGCGCTGATCTCGCGCGCGTGAATTCGGGTGGCGAGCTCGGATGCATCGAGCTTCGTCAGGTCGGTCATTCGCTCTCTCCCAGAATCTGCGGTACCGCGAAACGGCCCTCTTCCGCGTTCGGTGCGCCGGCGAGCGACTGCTCCGGCGTCAGTCCGGGAACGGTCGTGTCGGGGCGGGTCACGTTGACGATCTCGCTGGGGTTGGCCGTCGGCGGAACATCGTCGGTAGCCACCTCCGCCACGGCTTTGACGTGGTGGAGAATCGAATCCAGCTGACCGGCGAACTCGTCGAGTTCGGCGTCGCTGAGAGCCAAGCGCGACAGCCGGGCGAGGTGAGCGACCTCGTCGCGGGAGATGTCAGGCACCGCGTGGACCCCTTTCACACTGTAGGAGTGGAGCCGGACGAAACGACCCCATGTTTGTGCAGCGCGAACCGAACGGGTCCGCGAACGACGTCCAGCCTAGTGCGGAACGTCGCGCAGGCTTCACGCACTCCTCGTGGGCGCTCCGGGTGTCAGAATTGTCACTGCCCGCGTTGCGGGACGTGCCGAACAGGTCGAAGATGCAAGGATTGCTCGCGCCGGGGTGCACATGTTCCCTTTCCGCCCGTCAGCATCGATTCGCTGCGCGGAGGTGGCCGTAGTACGCCAGAAGTCGAAAGGGAGCGTGACATGTCCTACCTGCTCCGCGTTCAACTGCCGGACCGGCCGGGCAGTCTCGGATCGTTGGCCGTCGCGCTCGGTTCGGTCGGCGCAGACATCCTCTCCCTCGACGTCATCGAACGCGGTGACGGATACGCGGTCGACGATCTGGTGGTCGACGTCGCGCCCGGTTCCCTTCCCGACACGCTGATCACGGCCGCCGAGAACCTCGACGATGTCCGGGTCGATTCCATCCGGCCGTACACCGGAGTCCTCGACACCCACCGCGAACTGGAATTGATCGATCGCGTCGCCGCTGCATCCGACGACCGACTGCAGGTACTGGTCGATGGCGCCCCTCGGGTTCTACGAGTGGGGTGGAGCACCGTGGTGGCCACCAACGCACACGGCCCGTTCCGCCTGGTGGGTAGCTCCGGAGCACCCGAGACCCACGCCGCAGAGCTGCCGTGGTTCCCGTTGGCGGCTCCCGCTGCGCTGGACGCAGATGCAGAATGGGTTCCGCAGGTGTGGCGAGACATGGATACCCAGATCGCCGCCGCCCCGCTCGGAAACACCGGCACCGTACTCATGCTGGGAAGGCCGGGTGGGCCGGAGTTCAGACCGTCGGAGGTTGCCCGGCTCGGTTACCTCGCCGGCATCGTGGCCACCGTACTGACCTGACGCTGTCGCATCACGTCAGTCGTCCGATGCAGGTTCGGTATCGGCGGGAGCCACCGCCTGGGGTCCCTCGGTCAACAACCGTGTGAACCCCGACTCGTCCAGTACCGGTACGCCGAGCTCGATCGCCTTGTCGTGCTTGGATCCCGGAGACTCGCCGACGACGACGAACGCAGTTTTCTTCGACACCGAACCCGCCGCCTTCCCGCCGCGGAGCAGGATCGCCTCTTTGGCCTCGTCACGTGAGTAGGAGGTCAGCGATCCGGTGACGACGATCGACAGCCCTTCGAGATTTCGCTCTATGGAGGCATCGCGCTCGTCTTCCATCCGCACGCCTGCGGCCCGCCATTTGTCGACGATGGCTCGATGCCAGTCGACGTCGAACCATTCCGAGACAGCGGCCGCGATGGTGCCACCCACCCCGTCGACCGCAGACAGTTCCTCTACGGACGCCGCCTCGATACGTTCGAGACTGCCGAACTCTCCGGCCAACGCGCGGGCTGCCGACGGCCCCACGTGCCGGATGGACAGGCTGACCAGAACGCGCCAGAGCGGCTGGTTCCTCGCTACGGCCAAGTTGTCGAGCAGCTTGCGACCGGTCGCCGAGAGCGCTCCCGATTTGGTGCGGAAGATCGCCGTCTTCATCAGGTCCGTCTCGGTGAGCGAGAACAGATCGCCCTCGTCCTCGATGGCACCGGTGGTCAACAGGTCGGATGCGGCCTCGTACCCGAGTCCCTCGATGTCGAATCGCTGCCGCTCGGCCACGAAGAACACCCGCTCGCGCCGCTGCGCCGGACAGAACTGCGAGTTGGGGCAGCGCAGGTCTGCGTCACCCTCCTTGGCCGGAGCAAGTGGCGTCGAACACTCCGGGCATTCGGTGGGCATGACGAATTCGGTCTCGTCACCGGTCCTGGCGTCGACGACAGGGCCGAGAACCTCAGGAATGACCTCTCCCGCCTTGCGGATGGTCACCGTATCGCCGATCAACACGCCCTTGCGCTTGACCTCGGAGGCGTTGTGCAGAGTTGCCAACGACACCGTCGAGCCGGCTACGAGAACCGGAGTCATGTACGCGAACGGGGTCACTCGGCCCGTCCTGCCCACGCTGACACGGATGTCGAGCAGAGTCGTGGTGACTTCCTCGGGTGGGTACTTGTAGGCGATGGCCCACCTCGGTGCTCGAGACGTCGTTCCCAAGCGCCGATGCAGCGACATCTCGTCGATCTTGACCACGAGCCCGTCGATTTCGTGTTCGACGTCGTGTCGGTGCTGGTCCCAGTAGACGACCTTCTCGACGACCTCGTCGATCCCCCGCACGCGCGTCGTGTGCGTGGAGATCGGCAGGCCCCACGCGCGGAGTGCCTCGTAGGCGTGCCACTGCGAATCGGGGGTGAAGCCCACCATGCGCCCGAACCCGTGGCAGATCATTCCCAGGCGTCGCTTGGAGGTGACGGCAGGATTCTTCTGTCGCAGCGATCCTGCCGCGGAGTTTCGCGGATTGGCGAACGGGGGCTTGCCCTCCTCCACGAGGGAGGCGTTGAGAGCCTGGAAATCCTCGAGGCGGAAGAAGACCTCCCCACGCACTTCCAGCACCTCCGGCACCGGGTACTCCGCACTGCCCGTCAGGGTGTCCGGAATGTCGTCGATAGTGCGTGCGTTGAGGGTCACATCCTCGCCCGTACGTCCGTCGCCGCGGGTGGCACCACGAACCAGAGTGCCGTTCTCGTACACCAGATTCAGCGCGACGCCGTCGATCTTGACCTCACACAGGTAGTGCAGATCCGGCCCGGCCTCGGTCTCGACTCGTTTGGCCCAGGCACGAAGCTCGTCGTGGTCGAACACGTTGTCCAGGCTCAGCATTCGTTCCAGATGGTCCACGGCGGTGAATTCCGTCGCGAAGCCGCCTCCGACGAGTTGGGTCGGCGAGTCCGCGGTCCGTAGATCCGGGTGTGCATCTTCCAGATCGTTGAGCTCACGCAGCAGAGCATCGAATTCACCGTCGGACACGATGGGTGAATCTCGAACGTAATAGCGGAACTGGTGGCCGCGCACTTCCTCGGCAAGCGTCTGCCATCGCTCGCGATCGGCAGAGGACGCGGCATCGAGTTCTACACCGACGGTCCCTGCGCTGTCGTCGGTTCCTGCGGGTAGTTCGGTCGGCTCGGGCACGTCTCGAAGATTATCCGACCCCACCGACAGCGACCCATCGGCCGACACCGTGCCACTAGCGACCCATGAGACCCAGCAGCAGCGTCGCGGCCACGAGCGCCACCGCGCAGATACCGGCGGTCAGTGCGAAACCCGTCACGAAGGAGTCGGAGTAGATGCCGCCGAGCACGGAGGCCATCACAGACAACAACACTCCGGCAGGCAGTCCCCGTCGTTGGGCATCCGATAGCCGATACATCGGACGATCATCGCAGAGGTCTCGGGCGAGCACACCGGCGCACCGCGCTACGGGCACAGTGCGGACTCAGATCTCGTCGATCACCAGACTGTTGCCGCCGGACTGCTTGGACCGGTACATCGCGGCGTCCGCCGTGCGTGCCGCTCTACCGACCACCGACGTACCCACGTCCCACAGGGCCGAGTCCTCCCGCAGCAGAGCCATGCCGACGCTCACGGTGACGGGGATGTCGTCCCGGTGGTCGCAGAGCACCCGAACGATGTCGAAGCCGAGATCGACCATCACCTTCGCGTCACCGACCAGGGCGACGAGGAATTCTTCGCCGCCGGTTCGGGCGAGGACTCCCCCCTGGTGCCGAACCAGGCGACGCAGTCGGTCGGCGACTCGAACGATCACGTCGTCGCCGCGGCTGTGTCCGAATCGGTCGTTGACGGACTTGAACTTGTCGATGTCGACGACCATGAACGCCATCGACATATCCCGATAGTTGGCCTGCTGCCACAGGTCCAACAGTTCGCTGTCGATGCCTCGCCGGTTGTACACCCCGGTCAGTGGATCGAGGACCGAACGCTTGGCGTCGTTGGACAGCGTCGTCCACGCCACCTGAGCGAACACCGGCACTCCCACGGTCGCCAGGAGCAGCACAACGGTGGCGGTCGCGACAGCGGGCCCGTCGATGTAGTCCACATCGTCGTTCATCACCGTCACGAAAGTGCGGATACCGAAGCCGACGATGAACGTGGCGGTCCACACCAAGTGCGCCACCAGCAGGCGTGGACTCAGGAAGTAGGTGCACAGTGCGCCCGTGATGGCGAACAGAACTGTTCCGATGAGTGAGGCGATGGGGTCGTACAGAATCAATACCGAGGTCGTGAGAATGTCGCCGAAGGCGAGAAAGCCGATGAACCACGTCTTTCCAGGGATCGGCCCGAGCACACACCGAGCGGCGACGGCAACCTGGATCACGAGCACCAGCGCGACCCAACCGATCGCAGTCGTTCCGCGAGGCCCCAGGTCACTGAAGAGCATCAGGATCGAGGTCAGCGCGTACATCATCGTTGCCGTGCCGAAGACGACCCGAATGATTCCGGTCAGCGGGCGGGTCGATCTGTGGTTGAGAATCCACTCGAAATCGTGCGGCGCTCGATACCAGTCGGAGGTGGCAGCAGCGAGTTTGGCCAACACACCTCGACGGTGTCGGCCGGAACGCCGGAGGGAGGCAACCTCATCGAAGTCGCGACCGCCTGATGCCATGTTCCGAACTCCCACCGATTCGATAGACCCCCGACGGCCATGTGAATAGTGTCACACCTGTTCGACGTCCCAATACTCGTGGGGCGCGAGGTGGCGGAGTCAGCGCCCGGTCACTCGAAGCGACTGTGCGATCTCACAACGAATCGGGCGAGTCGGCGAATGCGGCGGCCACATCGCGGGCGAGTCCTGTTGCGCGACGGGCCCACTCCGGCGTGCTGCCGGCCAGACCGCAACTGGGCGTCACCGAAATCTGTGATGCGAGCACAGAACGATCGAACCCGAGGCGGTCGATCAAGGTCACACCCGGCTCCGCGAGTTCCCGCCAACCCGTGGGCCGCTCGGGGGCCACCGCTGGAATCAAGCCGAGCATCAGCGTCTTTCCCGTCTGCAGCAACTCGCCGATCCCGTCGAAGTCGGTGCGGCGCAGTCCGGTCGCGTCCACGGCAACCGCAGCCGCTCGCGAGCGACGAAGCAGATCGAAAGGGACATCGGAGTCGCAGCAATGCACCACGACCGGGAGCGCAATGGTCTCCATCAGCGAGTCGAGCAGTTCGAGTGCATCGGGTTCGGGAACCGAACGCACGGTATCGAGCCCGGTGATCCCGGTCAGGCTGCCGGCCAGAACGGCTGCGAGACTGGGTTCGTCGAGCTGGACCACGACGTCGACGCCGAGCCGACGCGCCACCTCCGCGCAGTGCACCCGAAGCCCCTCACCGAGGGCTTCGGTGAAATGCCGGACGGCTCCGCGGTCGGTCAAAGCCCGATGCCCGTGCCGAAGTTCGACATTGGCTGCCATGGTGAACGGTCCCGCGGCCTGAACCTTGATCGTGCGGCCGCTGCCGCGAAGCCCCGAGACCTCCCACAGTTCCTCGAGCACATCGAGGTCCTCGGCGAGAAAATCGCCGGCCCGACGACCGGCAAGCATCGGACGGGGTACGACCCGATATCCGGACGTGCGCACGTCGAGTTCGACGTCCACCATGATGGCTCCGGTGCGCCCGATCGTGTCCGCACCCAGTCCGCGTGCCGGGAGCTCGACGATGTGCGGTAACTCGTCGAACTCACCGAGGACGATTGCGGCAGCCTCACGGATGTCGGTACCCGGCCAGGAACCGATACCGGTTGCAAGTCCTGCGAAATCGCTCGCGGTCACTCGCGCTCGGATCGAGTGCCCGAGATGGTCGAGCTGCCGATGACGATGTCTCCGTGAATGTCCTTGCGGTACAACACCGCTGCCTGCCCCTTGGCAACTCCGGTGAGTGGAGCGCGCAACTGGATCTCCACCCCGTCGCCGACTGCCTCGGCGACGGCGTCGGTCAGCCCGCCGTGCGCGCGAACCTGGACGATGCACTCGATGGGACCGGTCGGGGCGACGCCTTCGGTCCACACCGCACGGTCTCCGCTGATGGCCCAGACATCGAGCTTCTGCGCGGAACCGACCATGACGGTGCCGCTGTCGGGCTCGATCGAGGTGACATAGCGCGGGCGGCCGTCGGCGGCAGGCCCTTCGACTCCGAGTCCCTTGCGTTGTCCGATGGTGAAACCGTGCACACCGTCGTGGTCGGCCAGTTCGACTCCGGTGTCGGAGTCGACGACCTTGCCCGGGCGCACTCCGATGTGTGCGCCGAGGAAGGCGCGGGTGTCCCCCGAGGGGATGAAGCAGATGTCGTGGCTGTCCGGCTTGTCCGCAACGGCCAGCCCGCGCTCGGCTGCCTCCTCGCGGATCTCGGACTTGGGAGTGTCGCCGATGGGGAACATCGCACGCGAGAGTTGGCCCTGGTTGAGCACGGCCAAGACGTAGGACTGGTCCTTGTCCGCGTCCACGGCCCGGCGTAGCACTCCGTCGTGCAGCTGGGCATAGTGTCCGGTGGCCACGGCGTCGAAGCCCAGTGCAAGAGCCCGGTCCGCCAGCGCGGAGAACTTGATCTTCTCGTTGCACCGCAGGCAGGGGTTGGGAGTTTCGCCCGCTGCGTACGACGCCACGAAGTCGTCGATGACGTCCTCTTTGAATCGGTCGGCGAAATCCCAGACGTAGAAGGGTATTCCGAGTACGTCGGCGGCTCGGCGAGCGTCACCGGCGTCCTCTTTCGAGCAGCAGCCGCGCGAACCCGTGCGAAGCGCACCGGGAGCGGTCGACAGGGCCAGGTGAACGCCGACGACATCGTGGCCTTCGTCCACGGCACGAGCCGCGGCCACCGCCGAGTCGACTCCTCCGCTCATAGCAGCCAGAACACGCATCAGCGATTTCCTCCTCGAGCTCCGACGCCGGCCAATCCGGCGGCACGAGCACGTTCGACGACCTGCGGCAGCGCCGCAAGCACAGTGGTGACGTCTTCATCGGACGATCCGGTCCCCAGGGAGAACCGCAACGATCCACGGGCCACGCCAGGATCGAGGCCGAGCGCGATCAGTACGTGGCTGGCACTGGCCACGCCCGCAGTACAAGCGGAGCCCGTCGAGCATTCTATTCCTGCGGCGTCGAGCAGCATCAACAGCGAATCGCCCTCACAGCCGGGAAACGTGAAATGAACGTTTCCTGCCAACCGGTCGTCACCCTCGGGACCATTGAGGATGACGTCGGGAACTGTGTCTCGAATTCCGGCGATCAACCGATCACGCAATGCACTCAGTTCGGCACGGTGCCGTGACGCATTCTGGGTGGTCGACCGCAGCGCAGCTGCCATGGCGACGACGCCTGCGGTATCCGGAGTGCCCGAACGCACGTCTCGCTCGTGGCCACCGCCGTGGAACAACGGAACACACGAAACCTGACGACCGAGCAGGAGTGCGCCGACGCCCTGGGGTCCACCGAACTTGTGCGCGGCGATGCTCAGCGCAGACAGACCGCTGTCCGCGAAACTCACGGGCAGATGCGGGACAGCTTGGATCGCGTCACTGTGCATCGGGACGCCGTATTCGGCGGCGACGGCTGCCAGCTCGGTGATCGGCATGACGGTACCGATCTCGTTGTTCGCCCACATCACGGTGACGAGGGCAGTCTCGTCCGCGTGCAGGGCCAGTTCCGCTCTCAATACCTCGGGAGTCACCCGGCCGTCGGTGTCGACCGGGAGCCACGTGACAACCGCGCCGTCGTGGGCGACCAGCCATTCCACGGCGTCGAGTACGGCATGGTGTTCGACCGAGCTCGCGATGATTCTGGTCAACGTGGGGTCGGAGTCACGGCGCGCGGCAAAGATGCCCTTCACGGCGAGGTTGTCGCTTTCGGTGCCACCGGAGGTGAAGATCACCTCGGACGGGCGCGCGCCGAGGTCCGCGGCTATCGACTCGCGAGATTCCTCCACCCGACGCCGGGCCGATCGGCCGGAGGTGTGCAGCGAGGACGCGTTTCCGACGGTGGTGAACACAGAGTTCATCGCCTCGATCGCACTCGGCAACATCGGGGTCGTTGCTGCGTGATCGAGGTACACCGGTGGCCGAGACGGGACGGTAGCAGTCGTACTGCGCACAGAAGGCATAACAGGCTAGACGATACCCGCTGCCCGGAGCGCGGACCTACCTGCGCAAGGCGGGTCCGCACTCACGTCGGTCGACGCTTCGGTCAGGCTGCCGCAACCGTCGGCGCACTCGGGCGGCGCTCGGCTTCGGCCACGACCTCGCGCACTGTGACCTGGTGCACTGTGGGGTCGTACACGTCGTCGCGACGAATTGCCACCTCACAGCGGCGAGCGAGGTCGCGCCGGTCGCTGCCGGGTGCCTCCGGTGCCGTGAACTCCACTTCCGCCCGCAGTCCTCGAAGTCGGAAGATCCGGCCGATGGAGGCGCCGATGGTTTCGTCTCCGACGAAGCAGGTCGCCGTGGTCTGCTCTCCGGTTCGGTCGAGGTACCGCAACCGGATCGGCTGCACCCAGGTCTCGGAATCGATGGCCGCCTGCAACAACGCCGGGCGCAGCGAGCCGTAGGCGCGCCCACACCAGGTGGTGGCCTCGGGGAAAACGACGACCGATCCACCTGCTCGGACTCGTTCGGCCACCTGCTCGACGACACCGGGCAGCTGATGCAGGCGGGCTCGATCGATGGGGAGCACCTTCATGGCCCGCGCCAGCCGTCCGAGCACCGGCCAGTCGACCAAGTCGGCGCGCGCAACGAAGGTCGAGGGCCGGACAGCGGTGAGCACAACGACATCGGTCCAGGAGATGTGCCCGGAGACATGCAGAGCTCCCCCGGATGTTCGAGATCGTTCCCGTTCCGAGCGGGCATCGAGGACTGTGAGGTCGATGCCGATCGCCAGCAACAGCATCCGAGAGCCGAGACGCGTCAGCGAACGACGAACCCGAGGAAAGGGCACGCCGAGTACGACCAACACCGGCAGCAATCCGAACGCAGTCAGTGCCAGCACGACGCGCAGGACGAGAACGATCCGTCTCACCGTCGGCGGGTTCTTCGGTAGACAACCGTCACCGCACGGCGACGACGGCATCCACGCATGAGCGTGCACGATCGGCTGCGTCACCGGGCACCCGACTCGAATGTCGTTGCAGCCGAACGCAACCGATCGAGGTAGCGGGTGTTGGCCTCGTGCAGCCCGAGCAGCGCGACGAAATCCGCCACACCGAAGTCGGGGTCGTGTGCAGGCTCACCACAGATGGAGGCCCCGAGTCGGAGGTATCCGTTCATCAACGGCGGCATGGACGTTCGCTTCGCAGGTGCGATGTCGACCAGGTCGACTCCGTCGACGACGACCGGAGCGTAGGGCCGGACCCGTCGATCGGGCGTCGTTGCATGCTTGTCCAACAAGCGATCTCGAACGCTTCGGACATTGGCCCCGAGAGGTTCACCCGGTGCGGATTGCATGGGAACCGACACGCAGCCCATCACCCATTCGTACCCCGTCACATCGAGGTAGTGCAGTATTCCCGCCCACATCAGGCCGAGAACCGATCCGGATCGATGGTCGGGATGCACTGCGGCTCTGCCCATTTCGACGATGTTCATACCGACGGGATCGAGCGCGGAGATATCGAATTCGGTTGCCGTGTAGTAGCCGCCTGCGGCCACCGCAGCCGGTGGCGGCAACATGCGGTAGCAGCCGACGAACGTGTCGGTCCACTGGTCACGGACGAGGAGGTGGTCACAGAATTCGTCGAACCGATCGGCGTCGAGGCCGTCGGGGTCGGTGGGAACAGCAAATCCCGGCTCGGACGCGAACACGTCGTAGCGCAAACGCTGCGCCGCGAGTCGGTGCTCCGGGTCGGTGGACAACACGAGTGAATAGCGGTCGGTGGCCGGGACGATCGATGCAGTCGAGCTCATGACGGAAGTGGTCATGAGGTGTGTCTAACGAGCCAGGAAGACTACCGAGCGTCGACAGGGGAACGTGTCGGAAGAGTTTGCATGAACAAGGTTGCCCCGACTCACCGGAGAAGGCCCCCACCGTCGACGCGGTGAGGGCCTTCTCGCAGAACAGCGACTGTCGCTATCCCTTGTGCTTCTTGACTGCGTCCGTCAGCTGCGGCGCGACGTTGAACAGGTCCCCGACGATGCCGTAGTCGGCGATCTCGAAGATGGGAGCCTCTTCGTCCTTGTTCACTGCGACGATGGTCTTCGAGGTCTGCATTCCGGCCCGGTGCTGGATGGCTCCGGAAATGCCGAGTGCAACGTACAGCTGCGGGGAGACGGTCTTACCCGTCTGGCCCACCTGGAACTGGCCGGGGTAGTAGCCGGAGTCGACGGCGGCGCGCGAGGCACCGACTGCGGCACCGAGTGAATCGGCGAGCTCCTCGACGACCGAGAACTTGTCGGCGCTGCCGACGCCACGTCCACCGGAGACGACGACCGTCGCCTCGGTGAGCTCTGGACGGTCGCCGCCCACGATCGGGTCACGCGAGGTGACCTTGACGGTGCCGTCTTCCTGCGCCGGGACCTCGACGGTTTCGCGAGTTCCTGCTCCGGCCTTCGGCTCGGCCTCGACTGCGCCGGGACGCAGTGAGATGACCGGAACGTCGCCGTTGGCCTTGGCCTCGACGGTGAACGCGCCGCCGAAGATCGAGTAGACGGCACTGCCGTCGTCGTTCAGCGACACGACGTCGTTGTGGTAGCCCGAGCCCAGGCGCGCTGCGAGCCGTCCCGCAACTTCCTTGCCCTCGATCGTGGCCGCGGTGATGATCGCCGCAGGCGAGACCGACTCCGCGAGTGCCGACAGCACGTCGACCTTCGGCGTGACCAGGAATCCGTCGATGTCGTCGGACTCGGCGGCGTAGATCTTCTCGGCACCGGCTTCGGCCAGCGCATCGGCGACCTTGTCGGTGGTGCCGACCGGGCCGGTGACGACCGCGGACGGCTCACCCAGTGCGCGAGCGGCGGTGATCAGCTCGGAGCTGACCTTCTTCAGTGTTCCCTCGACGTGCTCCACGAGCACGAGTACTTCTGCCATGACTTGCTCCTCGTTTGTCTTCGATTGCTCGGTGGGGCGGGATCAGATGATCTTCTGGCCTACGAGGTAGGTGGCGATCTTGTCGCCGCCGTCGCCCTCGTCGGTGAGCCGCTCGCCGGCAGTCTTGGGAGGCTTGGGGGTCGACGAGGTAACCGTCGTGCCCGCATTGTCGACTCCGACGATGCCGTCCTCGACACCGATGTCGGCCAACGTGATGGTCTGCACCGTCTTCTTCTTGGCGGCCATGATGCCCTTGAAGGACGGGAACCGGGGCTCGTTGATCTTCTCGGTGACGCTCACGATGGCGGGCAGCGTGGCTTCGAGGCCGAAGATGCCCTCGTCGGTCTCGCGCTCGCCGGTGACCTTGCCGTCGGCGACGGTGAGCTTGCGCAGCTGCGTCAGTGCCGGGATCTGCAGGTATTCGGCAATGATCGCGGGGACTGCACCGGTGCGTCCGTCGGTGGCCTCGTTGCCGGCGATGATGAGATCGGCCGGCTCGTCGTTCTCGAATGCGACGTTGCCCAACGCCGCAGCCAGGGCGTACCCGGTCTGGATGGCGTCGGAGCCGTGCAGGCTCGGGTCGTTGAGGTGCACTGCACTGTCTGCACCCATCGACAGCGCCTTGCGAATCGCATCGGTGGCGCGATCGGGGCCTGCGGACAGCACCTTGACCTCACCGCCCTGGGCTTCCTTGATGAGCAATGCCTCTTCGACGGCCCGCTCGTTGATCTCGTCGAGGACGGCGTCGGCGGCCTCGCGATCGAGGGTGTAGTCACCGTCGGTGAGCTTGCGCTCGGACCACGTGTCTGGAACCTGCTTGATCAAAACAACGATGTTCGTCATGGGTCTGCGTCGACCTCCTGGTCATGTTCTGCTGATCGTGAGTGTTCTAACGGTTCGTGCAGTTCTGGTGGTGCAGTTCTACGGCCTGGGACGAGGTTACCTCACCGTAGTTACTCATGGGTAACTTACCTCCTCGTCCGTCCGACCATACATCTGCGCCCCGACTGTTACGGAGACCACGTTGGCTTACCTCTCCCACGCCTCCACTAACCTTCCGTCGGTGAACGATTCTTCGGCTCAGGCACCGGTACCGGAACCACTCCCCCTCACCGGCGAGAGAACAGCGCCGGGTATCGCCGAGGAGAACTACTGGTTCCGCCGACACGAGGTGGTCTACCGAGCTCTGGTCGAGCGGTGCCGAGACCGCACCGTACTCGAGGCCGGATCGGGAGAAGGCTACGGAGCCAACATGATTGCCGATGTTGCAACGCATGTCATCGGTCTCGACTACGACGCCTCTGCGGCCACGCACGTGCGTGCGCGTTACCCCCGGGTGACAATGCTGCGCGGCAACCTCGACCGCCTTCCGTTCGCGGATTCCACCGTCGACGTCGTCGTCAACTTCCAAGTGATCGAGCACCTGTGGGACCAGGGCGCGTTCCTCGCCGAAGTGCATCGGATTCTCAAACCCGGCGGCACGCTCTTGATCAGCACACCCAACCGGATCACGTTCTCGCCGGGCCGCGACACACCGCTCAACCCGTTCCACACCCGCGAACTCGACGCCGCCGAGCTGACCGAACTTCTCGTCGACGCTCGCCTCGAGGTAACCCAACTCACCGGGGTCCGACACGGTAGTACGTTGGCCGCCCTCGATGCCAAACACGGTGGCTCCTTCATCGACGCGCAGATCGAACGGGCTCTGGCAGGCGAGCCGTGGCCGACCGAGCTTGCCGAGGACGTCGCGGCGATCACGATCGACGACTTCGAGATCGCCGCCGACCGCATCGACGAGAGCCTCGACCTGGTTGCAATCGCCAACAAGAGCTCGAGTTCGGTGATCGGGTGACATCCGGCACCACCGTGCCGGGCATGTTCTCCCTGGTGCTGCACTCCCACCTCCCCTGGCTGGCCAATCACGGCAGATGGCCCGTCGGCGAGGAATGGCTGTACCAGTCGTGGGCCGACTGCTACCTGCCGCTCACCGCGGCCCTCGAACGACTGGCCGACGACGGACACACCGATGTGCTCTCGCTCGGTGTCACCCCGGTTCTGGCCGCCCAACTCGACGATCCACACTGCCTGTCGGGTATGCATCACTGGCTCGGCAACTGGCAGCTGCGGGCCCACGAGGCGACCGACCGGGATCTGTCCGTTCGCGAGCACCGAGGTTCCGCCGCCGCGCTCGATCGATTCGAGACCCGCTGGCGACATGGCGGCTCCGCAGTGCTTCGGCCGCTGCTCGACGCCGGGACGGTCGAGTTGCTGGGCGGCCCGCTCGCGCACCCGTTCCAGCCACTGCTCCATCCGCGTCTGCGTGAGTTCTCCCTCCGAGAGGGCCTGCTGGACGCTCGCGCACGCTGGGGCACCGCCCCGTCGGGCATCTGGGCACCGGAATGCGGCTTCACACCCGGCATGGAAGCCGAATACGCGGCGGCCGGGGTCTCGCACTTCATGGTCGACGGCCCCGCGATGCGCGGTGACACCTCGCTCGGCAGGCCGGTGTGGGATTCGGACGTCGTCGCGTTCGGCCGAGATCTTCCGGTCAGCTACCGCGTCTGGTCACCCAAATCGGGCTATCCGGGACACGGTTCCTACCGCGACTTCCACACCTACGATCACGACACCGGCCTCAAACCCGCCCGAGTCACCGGCCGCACGGTCGCCTCGAACGACAAGGCCCCCTACGATCCCGCACGGGCTGCGGCCACGGTGGATCGCCACGTCGCAGACTTCGTGGAGGTGGTTCGTCGACGCCTCGTCTCGGAATCCGAACGGATCGGCCGTGACGCTCTGGTCGTGGCCGCATTCGACACCGAGCTGTTCGGACACTGGTGGCACGAGGGCCCTCAGTGGTTGGAGAAGCTCATGCGCGCACTCCCGGCCGCCGGAATCACCGTCGGCACGCTGAACGACGCGCGCGAGCAGGGGTACGTCGGTGCACCGCTCGAACTACAGGATTCCTCGTGGGGATCGGGCAAGGACTGGCGAGTGTGGGCAGGAGACGATGTCGCCGACCTCGTTGCGCTCAATTCCGAAGTCTCCCGGACCGCGCTCGACGCCGTCGATTCCGCTCGGGAGCACCGACGCAGCAACGGTGGGCCGGAACTACGCAATCGGGTCAGCGATCAGATACTGCGTGAGACACTGATGGCAGTGGCCAGCGACTGGGCATTCATGGTCAGCAAGGACTCCGCCGCCGGTTATGCGCGGGAACGCGCGCACGTTCACGCGCATGCTCTGCGCGAGATCGCTGCTGCGGCCATCGGCGGTTCGACAACCCGAGCGGCCGAACTGGCGAGGCAGTGGAACCGCGCGGACGGATTGTTCCCCGCGTTGGACGCGCGCCGCCTACCCGGCGCGCGCCGTGGCAGCGAGCCCGAAACTGCAGGGGGACGTCGATGAAGATTCTGATGGTGTCGTGGGAATACCCACCCGTCGTGGTCGGCGGACTCGGCCGCCACGTTCATCACCTGGCGACCGAACTGGTCCGCTGCGGACACGAGGTCGTCGTCCTGTCGCGTCGACCCACCGGAACCGACGCCGCCACGCACCCGACCTCGCATCACATCGAGGACGGCGTTCTCGTCGTTGCCGTCGCGGAGGACCCGGCTCACTTCGTCTTCGGGGAAGACATGCTCGCGTGGACCCTGGCGATGGGTCACGCGATGGTCCGGGCCGGTGTCGCGCTGAGCAAGCCGGGGCTGGGCGAGGGCTGGCAGCCCGACGTCGTCCACGCCCACGACTGGCTCGTTGCGCACCCCGCCATCGCTCTGGCCGAGTTCTACGACGTACCGCTGGTCTCGACCATCCACGCCACCGAGGCCGGACGTCACAGTGGCTGGATCTCCGGTCCCGTCAACCGTCAGGTGCATTCCGTCGAATGGTGGCTGGCCAACGACTCGGATGCAGTCATCACCTGCTCGGCGTCGATGCGAGACGAGGTGACCACGTTGTTCGGTGTGTCCGAGTCGTCGGTCTCGGTCATTCGCAACGGAATCGACGGATCCACCTGGAGCTTCCGACGACGCGAGCCCCGATCCGAGCCCGCGAAGCTGCTCTACGTCGGCCGGCTCGAATACGAGAAGGGCATCCAGGACGCAATCGCCGCCCTCCCCCGTATTCGGCGGAGTCACCCGGGTACCACTCTGCACATCGCCGGTGAGGGAACGCAGTTCGCTTGGTTGGCGGGGCTGGCGCGCACGCACCGGGTGAGCCGGGCAGTGTCGTTCCTGGGCAACCTGGATCACACCGAGTTGCTCGGTTGGCTGCACGGAGCCGACGCCATCGTCCTGCCGAGCCGATACGAACCGTTCGGCATCATCGCTCTCGAGGCCGCGGCCGCAGGCACACCGTTGGTCGCGTCCACCGCAGGCGGCCTCGGCGAAGCAATCGTCGACGGTGTCACCGGTCTGTCCTTCGCGCCCGCGGATGTCGCTGGGCTCGCCGCGGCCGTGCGGAAGGTGCTCGACAACGCCGACGCCGCGCAGGAACGGGCGGTAGCGGCTCGAGAACGCCTCGATGTCGACTTCGACTGGAAACACGTCGCCGAGGCGACGGCCCGGGTCTACCTGGAAGCCAAGCGTAAGGTTCGCCATCCGCTGGGCCGTCCGCACATCGTCGAACGCGCTCTCCCCGGCCGCACGTGAGCAGAACCTCGTAACCCACTACGACTTTCCGCTCACCTGGTCGTCAGCTCTCCCGCGCCGCCTCGGCCTGACCGAGGGCCTTCTTGCGTGCAATGTCCTCCAGCGCCGCAATGTATTTCGCGCGTTCTGCGGCACCGGCTTCCCACGCGTCCTTGCGATTGCGGACAACTTTGGCCGGGGCACCGACGGCGATGCTGTAATCGGGAATCTCGCCCTTGACCACGGCATGGGCACCGAGCACGCAGCCGCGTCCGATCCTGGTCTCGCGCAGAATCGTCACCTTGGCCGCGATCCAGGTGTCCGGCCCTATTCGCACGGGCCCCTTCACGATTCCCTGGTCCTTGATGGGCATGTTCACATCGTCCATCCGATGATCGAAATCGCAGATGTAGCACCAGTCGGCCACCAGCGTCGACGCGCCGATCTCGATGTCGAGGTAGGTGTTGACGACGTTGTCCTTGCCGAACACCACCTTGTCACCGATCCGCAGCGAACCCTCGTGGCATCGAATGGCATTGCCGTCGCCGATGTGTACCCAGCGCCCGATCTCGAGACGCGAGAGCTCGGGGGTGGAGTGGATCTCGACGTTCTTGCCGAGAAATACCATGCCCCTCAGAATCACGTGCGGGTTGGCCATCTTGAACTTCGCAAGTCGGTAGTACCGCACGAGATACCAGGGCGTGTACGCCTTGTTCGCGAGCACCCAATCGAGGGACGCACGCGTCAGGAAACGCGCCTGCTCTGTATCGCGTCGTCTCGACCCGCGCCAGCGTGTCCGCAGCGGCGCGTTCCACATACTCGTCATGGTCGTTCACCCTAGTTTCTCGTTCGCCCGCTCTCTGCCGGCACCCGTCGGCGGGCTAGGGTTGCCTGTCGACTGTTGCCAGTCGGCGCAGGAGAACAGGACGCCCCGGCACCGCGTCGGGCACGGAAGACCTCATGGGGAGCGATCGATGCACGGCGTCAGTGCCCACGGCAGGACCGGCAGAAAGGTCACTGCGTTCGCCGCTGCGGTTGTGCTGGTGACCCTGAGCGGCTGCAGTTCCGACACCGCTGCCATCGAACCGCTCTCACCCGATTCGTGGCCCGCCTCCCACGCGAACGCGCACAACAGTGGATCGACCGCAGTGTCGGTCGACTCTCCCCTCACGTTGGACTGGACGCGGCCCACCGGCGGCACCGTGAGCTCTCCGGTGTCCATCGGCTCGACGGGCCAGATGTTCGTCACCGCAGCCACCGAATCCGGGTGCAACCTCTTCTCCTTCGAGATCGACTCCGCTCGCAAGCGCTGGTGCAATCGCGTCGGACCATCGGTCGTGACGGCAACGCCTACCGTCGACTCCGCGATCAACGTGTACATCGGTGACGACGGCGGCATGAACTCGTACAACGATCACGGGCAACTTCGTTGGCGGACACCGGTGTACGGGGTACCGAAGTCGGCTCAGTTCCTCGGCGACGGGAGCGTGCTCTCGGTGACCCAGATGGGTCAGGTCAGCGTTCTGGACACCCAGAACGGGCAGCTTCGAGTGCCCATCCTCGACCTCGTTCCGACGCCGAACTTCCTCACCGATCCGAACTCCGATTTTCAGCCGGTCGACACCGGGCTCGCCGAGTGCAGTGCGGGAGGGTCGGAGTGCGTCGTACCAGCAGCACCCGCGGTCGACACCGCAACCGGAGCGATCTATCTCACACTGTGGCGTCCGGGTTCGATTGCGCCGCAACTCGTTTCACTGCAGTACAACCGCGATGGCTCCCCCGGACTCACCGAACGCTGGTCCTCGGACCTCTTGCCCGCAGGAGTCGCGTCGTCTCCGGTGCTGTCCGAGGACGGGTCGACGGTCTACGTGGCCGACGTCGACGGCCGGTTGACCGCGTTCGACACCGCGGACGGGCGGCAGAGGTGGACCGAGGGCACCGGACTCGGAGTCGGGGCGTCCCCGTCGATCGCCGCGGACGGCACCATCGTCCCCGCCGGCGGTGACGGCACCTTGGTCGGATTGCGCGACAACGGCGATTCCGTCGAGCGGGTGTGGGTGCGCGACGACATCGAACAAGCGGGAACAGCAGCACAATCCGCAGACGGCCGCGGCCATACCGTCGTCCGCGACGGCGACGGACTGGCGCTGCTCACGTTCGATTCGGCTACCGGCAGCACGGTGGACTCACAGCCTGTTCCCGACGTCGTCGGAGCCACCGTCGGCACGTCCATCGGGCCGGACGGGCAGGTCGTCACCGCGAGCTATCTGGGTGAGATCTTCACCTACACCGGCTGATCGATCGCCCCGGGCGCGCAGACGAAGGACACCGCGGACCGATCGATGCGGGTGATGACCACCGAGAGCGCGACGGTTCCGCGAAGCTTGAGCTTGGGCCGCAGTATCGCGGGATCCACGTCCACTCCGCGCACGAGTATCTCGACCGAGCCGCAGTCCATCCGATTCAGTTGCTGCCGAAGCACTTTCTCGGAGAACTTGGACTGCTCCAGAACCCGGAAGCCGCGTACCCCCGCCGGTACCGTATCCCCGGTCAGGTATGCGATCCTCGGATCGAGTTGCCACAGACCGAATCTGGCACCGTAGTGACGAACCAGACCGGCCCTGACCACTGCCCCGTCGGGGTCGACGATGTACTGCCCTGGCGGCCGTTCCGGAATGTCGTCGGATTCGGCATCGGTGATGTCCAGTGCGCTGCCATCGGAGCGAAGAACTGCCGCACGACGCCGAATACCCTTCTCGCTGAGCCCTTCCGACCACAGGCAGGCTTCACGCACCCCTCCGTCGAGCGAGACCACCTCTATCTCGCCGGGCCAATCGACAGCGTCGAAGTCGAGACCTGGCGCGCATTTGACGACCAGATCTCGGCCGCGATATGCGTCGAACAGTTCCGGTAGCGGAGGTTGCAGCGCTGCCGGATCATGGCGTCGCCGCCCGCCCGCTCGGCGGCCGGGATCGGCCACGACGACGGTCCCCCGCGTCGTCGGTGTCAGTGCGTCGGCCCGCAGCAGGGTGGCAGCAGGCACGTTGTGTGCGGCCATCCGAAGCCGGATCGGGTCGAGATCGCTCCCGACCGCCAGCTCGGCCGATCCGACCAGCACGGCCAGTTCACTGCCGATGGAGCACGTGACATCGTGCACTCGACGACCGGCCAGTCGCTCGGCACGCCTGCGCGCCACGAGTGTCGGAGTGGCTTGCTGGACGGCGTCGTCGGTCACCAGCCAGTGATCGGACTCGAACAACTTCACCCGGGCCTTGCGGCGGACAGTGACGGTTTCGATCAGGGCACTCGCGTGGTCGGGGAAGCGAGTGCGCACCGACGCTGTGTCGCGCACCGAGGTTCGAGCGTTCAGCTCGAGAGCGTCGACCGCAGCAAGAGCTCCGGCACCGGCCTCGCTTCGTAGGAAGTCGAGGTCGGTGCCGGTGAACTCGTAGCCCACTAGCGGACTCGAGCTCGGAGTCTGCGGCGGTCCGAGCCGATCAAGCTCGAGGAGCAGGTTTGGTGCCGGTGATCATCACGTTGTAGAACAGCCCGCGCGGCACCACGTGCTGCAGCACGTTCTCGTCGACCCAGCTCAGTGTCTTCCAACCGCCGAAGGCGAACTTCGCCCAGTTCCAGCCCAGCTTGCCCGCCGGAACGGCAGCCTCGAAGGTCCGCACCGGCCACCCGAGCAGGGCGGCGGCGAACTCTTCGGTGTTCGCCTGCACGCGCTCGGCACCGGCCGACAGCGCGATGTTCTCCAGGTCGGTGGGATCGAATGTGTGGAGGTCGACGACGGCCTCGAGCGCAGCGGCTCGCGAAGACTCGTCGAGCTCTTCCTGCGGCTTGCGCCAACTCGCCAGGAACGGCAGCTTCGTCACGCGAGTGGTCGTTTCCCAGGTGATGCGTCCGAGCCAGCGAGCGTAGAAGTTGCCGACGGTGGTGGGTTCGCCTGCGAAGACGAATCGCCCGCCGGGCTTGAGCACGCGCAACACCTCGCGCAAGGACTGCTCGACATCCGGGATGTGATGCAGCACAGCGTGTCCGACCACCAGATCGAACGTGTTGTCGTCGTACGGAATGGTCTCGGCATCGGCAACTCGGCCGTCCACGTCGAGACCGAGGTGCCCGGCGTTACGCAGTGCAACCTTCACCATTCCCGGTGACAGGTCGGTGACCGACCCCTTGTCGGCAATACCCGCCTGCATCAGATTGAGCAGGAAGAAACCGGTTCCACAGCCCAATTCCAAGGCGCGGCCGTACGGCAGAGCGGCCTGCGCGTCGGCATCCCCGGAGACAGCCTGATCGAACCTTCCGCGGGCGTAGTCGATGCAGCGCTCGTCGTAGGAAATCGACCATTTGTCGTCGTAGGTCTCGGCTTCCCAGTCGTGGTACAACACCTGCGCCAGTTTGGTGTCCGATCGCGCGGCCTCGACCTGTTCGGCAGTGGCGTGCGGGTTCGGGGCGGGATCGACCGTCCGGTCGTCGGCCTCGGCCGGGGCCGTCACACTGGAGATCGATCGATTCACACCGTCGTGGGGGCTTGCAGTCATCAGGCGAGCCTACTATCCGGTAGCTGTGAAACAACTCCGTCGGTCGACGGGGATTGCGTCACCGGCCGGTGAAGGTCGCTTTGCCCGGGCCGTCGGCCACGAAGGACTCCATCCCGATCGTGCGATCGTCGGTGGCGAACAGCGCCGCGAATTGCTGGGCCTCGATCCGAAGGCCGTTGGTGAGATCGACGTCGAGCCCCTGGTCGATCGACGCTTTTGCGGCGGCGAGCGCCCGCGATGCTCCCGTGGTGAATTGCATGGCCCACGCCCGCGCCGCGTTGTACACCTCGTCGGGGGCCACCACCTCGTCCACCAGACCGATCCGCAGGGCCTCCTCCGCTCCGACGAAGCGGCCGGTGAAGACCATGTCCTTTGCTCGACTCGGGCCGATCAACCGCGCGAGTCGTTGAGTGCCACCGCCGCCGGGAATGACACCGAGGAGCACTTCGGGGACACCGAACTTGGCGTTGTCTCCGGCAATTCGACGATCGGCACCGAGGGCGACCTCGAGTCCACCGCCGAGCGCGTATCCGGTCACGGCAGCGACGACCGGCTTGGGGATGGTGCTCAGCGAGCCCAGAGCGGACTGCAGGTCTCCGGCGATCTCCGCCATTTCCGCCGCCGACAGCGCCACCATCTCCTTGATGTCCGCACCGGCCGCGAACACCTTCTCGCCGCCGTAGACGACGACAGCCTTGACGTCGGTGTTCACGGTCGCTTCCCGAGCCGCCGAACGAATCTCTTCCTGCATCTGACGATCGAGTGCATTCATCGGCGGTCGGTCCAGGCGGATGGTGCCGATACCGTCGGATACTTCGAGATTCACGAACTCAGCCATGGGCCGAAAGGCTACCCGGCGACAGTTCAGCGATCGGCCCAGGGATGTCGCGTTCCGGCGTAGTACGCGTCGTCCCCGTCGAAGATCACCCGGACCGCGCCGTCCTCACGGGTGAGAATCGGCAGGATCGGGGTGATGTCACGTTCGTGATCGACAACGTCGGCGACGGTGTCGAACCGAGACAGTGCGTCCAACTGGCTCCAGGTCGGTGGGAGCAGGATGGTGTTTCCCTTTCGCCAGTCCGCCAAAGCATCACCGGTCGAACGCCAACTCACCGATGCTGCTTCGCTGGTTTCCCCGTCCGCCTTCTGGCCTTCCGGGAGCACTGCGACGAAGAACCGGGTGTCGTACCGTCGCGCTTCGCCCACCGGTGTGATCCAGTGCGACCACGGCCGAAGCAGGTCCGAGCGCAACACCAGGTCGTGTGCGGTGAGAAATTCGGCGAACGAGAGTTCGCGGCGCTCGAGTCGACCTCGCTCCGCGGCGAACGGAGCAGTGTCGGCAACGATGGAATCCGGTGCCGACCCGGCCAGGAGCACACCGCACTCCTCGAACGTCTCGCGCGCCGCGGCGCACACCAGTGCTTGCGCCTTGCCCTCGTCGGTTCCGAGGCGTTCGGCCCACCACGTCGGCGGTGGGCCTGCCCATCCCACGTCGGCCGCGGCGTCCGATGGATCGACACCGCCTCCGGGAAATACCGTCATTCCGCCCGCGAACGCCATTCCGCCGACCCGTTCGAGAAGAAATACTTCTATCTCGGAACGGAGGCGTCCGTCACGGATCAGGATGACTGTCGAGGCGTCACGCGCAGGTACGTGATCGGCAGCACTGTTCGAGCTCATGAAAGGCAACGTACCGCTGAGCAGCTCCGCGAGATCGGGGTGGTCCAGCGCTAGCGTCGGTGCGCACCGGCAGCCCGAGTGCGACGGGCGAAGAAGCGGCCATCGACACGGTCGAGCGCGATCGACTGGCTGAACGCCTCGGTGAGGTTCTCCGCGGTGATGACATCGTCCACCAGCCCCTGGGCCACCACACCGCCTTCCTTGAGCAGCAATGCGTGGCTGAAACCCGGGGGGATTTCCTCGACGTGATGGGTGATCAGCACGGTGGCAGGGGAATCCGGGTCGGCGGCGATATCGGCAAGACGTGACACCAGTTCCTCGCGACCGCCCAGGTCGAGACCCGCCGCAGGCTCGTCGAGCAGCAGCAGTTCGGGGTCGGTCATCAACGCACGCGCGATCAGAACCCGCTTGCGTTCGCCTTCCGAGAGGGTGCCGTAGGTGCGTGTGGCGAGATGCTCGGCACCGAGACTTTCCAGCATCTCCACAGCGCGCTCGGTGTCGACTGCGTCGTATTTCTCGCGCCAGCGTCCCAGCACGGAGTATCCGGCGGAGACCACCAGATCGGACACGAGCTCGTCGGCCGGAATGCGGTGGGCCAGCGAGGACGACGACAACCCGATCCGTGGCCGGAGTTCGGAGACGTCGGCTTTGCCCATGACCTCGCCGAGAACGTGGGCGACACCCGATGTCGGATGGATCTCGGCGGCCGCGATGCGCAGCAACGACGTCTTTCCGGCACCGTTCGGCCCGAGGACGACCCACCGTTCGTCCAGTTCCACCTTCCAGGTGACGGGCCCCACCAAGGTCACACCACCACGGCGGACGACGACATCGGTGAAATCTACGAGCAGGTCGGGATCCGGTTCAGACACGACGCCTATCTTCCCGCACATCGACCCTGCATTCACGGCAGGATGTGCACGCGTGTCGCCCAATCACGATCTGCCCGCCAGCGCCCATCGAACAGAGGACCAGGAAACTGGCTCCAATCCACCTGGATCGCCGTTCCCCCTCGGTGCCACGGTGATGTCGACTGGCACTCAATTTGCAGTCCACGCGCCCGAGGCCGACGGCGTCGAGGTGTGCCTGATCGATCCCGACGGCGGCGAACGGCGAGTAGAACTGACGACCAGCACGTTCGGAGTTCGACACGGCTTCGTTCCGGGCGTTCGACCCGGTGACCGATACGGCTTCCGAGCGCACGGCCGGTGGGATCCGCACGCGGGGCGTCGATTCAACGGTGCGAAGATTCTGCTCGACCCCTCCGCCCGTCAGGTCAGCGGAGAATTCGGGGACCCGTCGGCTCTGTTGGCCTACGAAGACGATCCGTTCGGGGTGCCGAGCACTCGTGATTCGCTCGGGCACCTCCCCCTCGCCGTGGTTCGCGCACCTCTCGCTCGCGCCGGTCGACCGGCGCGCCCGTCCGTGCCCTGGGACCGCACCGTTCTCTACGAGCTGCACGTGGGATCGTTCACTGCCCGCAATCCTGCTGTCCCCCAACATCTTCGCGGCACCTACCTGGGGCTCGCCCAACCCGCGGTGCTCGAACATCTCGCGCGTATCGGCATCACGTCCGTCGAACTGCTGCCGGTCCACACCACCTTCACCGAGCCCGGTGTGCGCGCCCGCGGAATGCGGAACCACTGGGGTTACTCGACGGGGGCGTACTTCGCGCCGGATCCACGGTTCGCCGCCGTTCCCGGCGACGAGGTCGACGAGTTCCGCACCATGGTCGACGCGTTGCACGGCGCGGGGATAGAGGTGATCCTCGACGTCGTCTACAACCACACGTGCGAATCCTCGGTCGACGGGCCGTCGATCAGTTGGCGCGGCCTCGACGCTCCCGGCTACTACCTTCTCGACGGACGCGGATCGGACGTCGACCTGACCGGCTGCGGCAACACTCTCGACTCGGCGTCGCCCGCGGTCGTGCGCATGGTGTGCGACAGCTTGCGCTACTGGGTCGACGAGATGGGCGTCGACGGGTTCCGGTTCGACCTCGCGAGTACTCTCGGCCGGCCCGGTGGTTGGCGATTCGATCCTCGCGCACCGCTACTGACCGCGATAGCCGTGGATCCCCTTCTGGCCCAGGTCAAGCTGATTGCCGAGCCGTGGGATGCCACCGGTGCCGGCTACCAGGTCGGTAACTTCGGAGTGGCGTGGTCGGAATGGAACGATCGCTACCGCGACACGGTTCGGGGCTTCTGGGCGGGCCAGCACGGCGTGCGTGAACTGGCCTCCCGCCTGGCCGGTTCCGAGGATCTGTTCGCGGGTAGTCGCCGACTGCCGTGGGCGTCGATCAACTTCGTCACCGCACACGACGGATTCACCGCCCGCGATCTGGTGTCGTACGAACGAAAGCACAACGGAGCCAACGGCGAAGAGAACCGAGACGGAACCGACAACAACTCCTCGGTCAACCACGGTGTCGAGGGCGAGACCGACGATCCGTCCGTACTCGACGCGCGTGGTCGCCACGTGCGCGCTCTCCTGGCCACGTTGACCCTCTCGACCGGCACGCCGATGCTGCTTGCCGGCGACGAACTGGGCCACACGCAGTCCGGCAACAACAACGCGTACTGCGTTCCCCAGGATTCACCGATCGAGGACTCCTGGGTGATCGACTGGAACAGCGCCGATCAGGACATGATTCGATTCGTCGGTCGGTTGCTCCGTGTCCGTGCGAGCGCTCCGACGCTGCGACAGCAGGAATTCTTCACCGGCCGTGCCACTCCGACCGGTCGACCCGACCTGGTGTGGTTCGACTCTGCCGGTAGGGAATTCGATACGGATCGGTGGAACGACGACTCGGTACGCACGATCACGGCGTGGGTCGACGGTTCCGACGTCCGCTCCTACGACTCGGACGGCGGGCAGGTCGACGATGCGAGTTCGCTCTTGATCCTCCACTCGGGCGGACCCGCTGAGATCACCCTTGCCTGCCCGAGTTGGTCGACGTCCCGGTTCGTCCCGGTACTCGATTCCTCGCTCCCGGACGGAGTGCCGCCGAATACGGCTGCGCTGGAGGCAGGTTCGACGATATCGGTGACCGGCTCCACGGTGCTGGTGTTCCGCAGCGCGGGCAGGTAGGTCATGAACAGCTGCACGAGCGGACCGACCCCGAGAGCGTAGAGCACCGTTCCCAGACCCAGCGTGCCGCCGAGCAGCCAACCGGTGAGTACGACGGTCAACTCGATTCCGGTACGGGTGAGCCGGATCGACCACCCGGTTCTGGCCACCAGACCGGTCATCAAACCGTCACGTGGGCCCGGACCCATTCCGGCACCGATGTACAGGGCCGTGGCGAAGGCGTTCACCACGATTCCCGACACCATGGCCAGCGATCGAATCACGAGTCCGTCGAGATGCGGCAACAGTGCCGACGTCGCATCCACGGCCACTGCGATCACCACGACGTTGCTCACGGTCCCGAGACCCGGACGTTGCCGGAGCGGAATCCACATCAGCAATACGGCCACTCCGGTGATCGCGGTGATGGTTCCGAAGCTGAGCGAGACGTGGCTTTCGAGGCCCTGATGAAACACATCCCAGGGATTGACACCGAGACCACCGGCGATCATTAACGACATGGACGCCCCGTACAGCCACAGCCCGACGTAGAGGGCAGCCAACCTGGACGGGAGACGACGGCCGACGACTGCGCGAAGTGGTGAGGTGAACATGCTCCCAGTCTCCGGCAGTACTGGATACGTTATGGATAGCCAGTTCTACGACAGTGGACCCCCAACTGAAACACGCCGACTCAGCGAACGGCGATCACCGTCGTCGAGCCAGGGGCCACTTCGGTGAAACCCGCATCCCGCACCGCGACGGCACGCCCGCCCCGAACCTCGTCCAGTGCACGGGCCCACTGCTGCGGATCGGCCGGACGCACCGAGCACGGGTAGCCTGCCGACGCCCACTCTCGGCACTCCTCCACGCTCATCGCTCCGGCCAGCAACATCGAGGCATGCCCCACCTGAGCGGCAGCCTTGCCCACCGTCATGGACAACGAAGCATCGACCCACAGCACCGGGCCCGCCGCCGGCGGCGGTGCTTCGTCGGATGGAACGTCGGTGCCACCGATCTGCAGGCGTTTTATCCTCGGATCGAGGTCCCCGACGCGACCGGGAACCAATGCCCGTGCCGATGCACCGCCCACGTCGACCGTGACCCCCGGGACGTCCTGTGCGGCAGTCCATTGCGCACCCCGTGCCCGACGGGCAACTTTGCGAATTCGAGCCGACGTCCATTCTGTGAAGGCATCGTGCCACGAGGCGCCTGAACCCACACGCGGGTCGAGGCACAGCATCACCGTGGCCCGGGCGGCTGCCTCGAGCAACTCGCTGCGCAACGGCGGATCCGTCTTCGGGATGTGCAGGACCAACGGCATGGCCAGTACGTCCGCCGGGTCCGATGGATCCTCGGCTCCCCCGTACCCACGGGCGAGTTCGGCGTGACGCGAGTCGAACGAGTTCTCGGCCGAGAACTCTTCGGCATCGTTCTCGCCGGTCACCTCACCTGTCGCATCCTCGAATTCGGGATTGCCGACTTCGGGATCACCGACTTCGGAATTGCCGGCCGGGTGCGCGCCGATCATGGGATCGGGACGCGACGGACTCCCCCGTCGACAGCATCCGCAGCTTCGATCTCGTTGCGAGTGACGCCGAGGATGAACAGCACCGCGTCCAGGTACGGATGCGAAATGGCGGTGTCAGCAATTTCGCGCAAGGCAGGCTTGGCGTTGAAGGCGACGCCGAGGCCGGCCGCAGTGAGCATGTCGATGTCGTTGGCTCCGTCGCCGACCGCCACCGTCTGCTCCATCGGCACTCCCGATTGAGCTGCGAATTCGCGTAGTGCGGTCGCCTTCGCCGCTCGGTCGACCACTTCACCGATCACCCGGCCGGTGAGTTTGCCGTCGACGATCTCGAGAGTGTTCGCCTTGACGTAATCCAGTTCGAGCTCGTGTGCCAGACCTTCGATGACCTGCCGGAAACCTCCGGAGACGACTCCACACGCGAACCCGAGACGCCGAAGAGTCCGAATGGTGGTCCGTGCCCCCGCCGTCAGCTCCAGGCTCTCTCCCACCTCGTCGATCACAGATTCATCGAGACCGGCCAGTACGGCCACCCGCTGTTCGAGCGACTCCGTGAAGTCGATCTCGCCGCGCATCGCCGCTTCGGTGACAGCTCTGACCTCGTCCTCGCGGCCGGCACGTGCAGCCAACATCTCGATGACCTCGCCCTGGACCAGCGTGGAGTCGACGTCGAACACGATGAGCCGCTTCGATCGACGCGCGATGCCGGCCCTTTCCACTGCGACGTCCACACCGATTCCCGCTGCGATCGCCGCAAGACCGGTGCGGAGTGCGACATCGGCGTCCGGCGACGTGTCGGTTGCAGTCACCTGCAGTTCGAGGCCCGTCACGGGGTAGTCGGCAACTCCGCGAATGGAGTCGATGTTCGCGCCCTGGCGGGCCAACTCGCGCGAGATGGTGCTGAACGCTCGCGCGGTCACGGGTCGCCCGAGAACGACGACGACATGGGTGCCCAAACTCCGACCACCACTCTGCGCGGCACCGATCTCGACGTCCACATGGACCCCGACCGTGGCCATGGCGTCCTCGAGCTCCTCCTGCAGCGCTTCGGGATCGCGTGGACAGGTCAACAGAACACCGAGGGTCAGCCTGCCGCGAATGACCACCTGCTCCACGTCGAGAAGGCTCACATCGTGCCGAGACAATGCCGCGAAGAGCACCGAGGTCACGCCCGGCTTGTCGGGTCCCGTCACCGTCACCAGTACTGCGGTGTCGTTCGACTTCACCGGATCTCCCTTTCACTCGGCCAGCGGCCGGATACGTCTTGTTGTCACCTCGCGATGAACGGGCGAACCCGAACGCGCCACGAGATTGTCGCAAGCGAAGAGCCCCACCCGGTAGCCGGGAGGGGCTCTCGCTGTGCTGTGACTACCTGGGGTCGGGGTCTCCGGACCCTTCGTGATCGCTGGTGGCGATCGGAGCCCGGCGGGCCTGCTCGAGGACAGCAGTCGTTTTACCGCCGTGCGCACCCGGGCCCACGTGAGCTTCCGCGCGCATTCGCTCGACCATGTGCGGGTAGTGCAGCTCGAATGCCGGGCGCTCGGACCGGATACGAGGCAGCTCGGTGAAGTTGTGCCGCGGCGGCGGGCACGAGGTAGCCCATTCCAGCGAGTTGCCGTAGCCCCACGGATCGTCGACCGTGACGACCTCGCCGTAGCGGTAGGACTTGAAGACGTTCCAGACGAACGGCAAGGTCGAGGCACCGAGGATGAATGCACCGATGGTGGAGATGATGTTCAGTTCGGTGAACCCGTCGGAAGGCAGGTAGTCGGCGTAGCGACGCGGCATTCCCTCGTTTCCGAGCCAGTGCTGGACGAGGAACGTGGCGTGGAAGCCGAAGAATGTCAGCCAGAAGTGCCACTTGCCGAGGGCCTCGTCCATCATCCGGCCCGTCATCTTGGGGAACCAGAAGTAGATGCCGGCGTACGTCGCGAACACCACGGTGCCGAACACGACGTAGTGGAAGTGCGCGACCACGAAGTAGGTGTCGGTGACCTGGAAGTCGATCGGCGGCGACGCCAGCAGAACGCCGGTCAGTCCGCCGAAGACGAACGTGATCAAGAAGCCGATGGAGAACAACATCGGTGTTTCCAACGTCACCTGGCCACGCCACATGGTGCCGACCCAGTTGAAGATCTTCACGCCCGTGGGCACCGCGATCAGGAACGTCATGAACGAGAAGAACGGAAGCAGCACTGCGCCGGTGGCGTACATGTGGTGCGCCCACACCGCAATCGACAGGGCGGCGATGGCAATGGTCGCGTAGATCAGACCCGAGTAGCCGAAGATCGGCTTGCGGGAGAAGACCGGGAACACCTCGGAGACGATTCCGAAGAACGGCAGCGCGATGATGTACACCTCGGGGTGACCGAAGAACCAGAACAGGTGCTGCCACAGCAGCACTCCTCCGGTTGCCGGATCGAACAGGTGAGCGCCCAGGTGGCGGTCGGCCGCCAGGCCGAGCAGCGCCGCCGTCAGCAGCGGGAAGGCCAGCAGGATCAGGATCGACGTCACCAGGATGTTCCAGGTGAAGATCGGCATGCGGAACATCGTCATACCGGGGGCGCGCAGGCAGATCACCGTGGTGATCATGTTGACGCCACCGAGGATGGTGCCGAGACCGGCGACGGCCAGGCCCATGATCCACAGGTCCGCGCCGACGCCCGGCGAGTGCAGAGCCGAGGTGAGTGGGGTGTACGCGGTCCAACCGAAGTCGGCTGCGCCACCGGGAGTGATGAATCCAGCTGTGGTGATCAAGGCACCGAACAGGTACAGCCAGTACGAGAACGCGTTCAACCGCGGGAACGCGACGTCGGGTGCACCGATCTGCAGCGGGAGGATGTAGTTGGCGAACCCGAACACGATGGGCGTCGCGTACAGCAGCAGCATGATGGTGCCGTGCATGGTGAACAGCTGGTTGTACTGCTCGTTGGACAGGAACTGCATTCCCGGCACGGCCAACTCGGCGCGCATCAGCAGCGCCATCAGTCCACCGACGAGGAAGAACGCGAACGAGGTCGCGATGTACATGATCCCCAAGACCTTGGGATCGGTCGTCGTCACCGCTTTGTGCAGGAACGAACCCTTCGGTCCCATCCTCGGCGGGAACGGCCGAGCGGCATCCACCGCGGGAGCGGGCCTAGGCGCTAGGGCAGTCACAGATCCTCCTGATTGCGCGTCCGACCCCGAACCACGAGGCGACGTCATCTAGTCGTGCGCTCCTCGAATCGTAGACCGTCGGACCGGCACTTGCCGAACCGGTCCTACCGTGTGTCGTATTGGGCTGATTCGACATCGCCCGGATCGAGCGATCTGCCTGCGCTGGGGGCCTTTCCGCCGCAGCGGACGTGGTGCGAACGCGGTCGATTCCGTGGCCTCGCCGGTGCCCGTTCGAGTGTTCTGACAGAACGGCCTTCCGATACTGTGTGAGACCACCCGACCCGTCGAAGGAAGTTCCGCGTTGCCACTCCATCTGCGAGTCCCCCGTTCGTGTGCACCGCGCAGGACCGGCGCTGTCGTTGCGGCATGCCTTGCCGCGGCTGTGACGTTGGTCGGCTGTTCCGATTCCGAGGCACAGGACGACGCCTCCACCATCGTTCGCAGTACGACGAACATCGCCGGAGCGGGGGTGGTCGGTAACAACCGGGACACCGTAGGACTGTGTCCGGCACTGGCCCCACTGGACCGGACCGGAGTCGAAGGCGATACCCGCCCCGTCGGGCACGCCGAGGGAATCAGCGCCATCCCTGCGGACCCACAGCGCATCGTCGTTCTCGACGCGGCAGGCGTCGACGCCAGCTGCGCGGTCGGGATCTGGGAACGCGTCGTCGGCGCGGCGACACTCGACCCCGACTTCCGGGGAGACGGAGACCAACCGTTGTACCTGGGTACGGGCTTGGCGTCCGTTCCGTCGGTCGGCCCGGTCGGAGCTCCCGACCTCGGAGCGATCGCCGCGCTCGACCCCGATCTCATCCTCGGTGCCGATTCTCTCGGTGCCGAAACCTACGACTCCCTGAACGCCATCGCGCCGACCGTGTTCACCGGGACCGGTCAGGGCTGGAAGGACACGTTTCTGCAGGCCGCGGCAGCATTGGGTCGGGGGCAGGCCGGTTTCGATCAGCTCGCATCGTTCTCAGCGGATGCCGAGCGGGTCGGCCGTGAAATCGACTCCACTCAGACGCAGGCGTCGGTCATCCGGTTCGGCGCGGACACCATCGAGGTGGACGGTCCGAACTCCTTTGCCGGCCAGGTGCTCGCCGAGGTGGGTGTCGCGCGACCGCAAAGCCAGCGCGATGCCGATTTCTCCGTGGCGTCGGACAACCTCGATTCGATCGAAGGCGACATCGTCTACGTGCGATTCGCCGGCCCCGATGGCGAGACCTTCGGCCGCGAGGTAATGGACAGCGACGCATGGCACGCTCTCGGCTCGGTCACCGACGGGCGAGTGTTCGCGGTGAACGACACGGTCTGGTCCGGCAGTGGAGTTGTGGCGGCGCGCGCCATCCTGGCCGATCTGTCCGCTTCCCTGAACGCTTACGTGTCCTGACGCAATGCCCATTCCGGAATTCGTGCAAGCGCTCCGCAGCGTCGTCGGTACGTCACCGCTGTGGTTGTCCGGTGTCAGTGCGGTCGTTCTCGACGACGACCGTCGAGTGCTGCTGACTCTGCGAGCAGACAACAACACCTGGGCCGTGGTCTCCGGAATCCTCGAGCCCGGCGAAGAACCTGCACCGGCTGCGCTTCGGGAGATCCGCGAGGAGACCGGCGTGGAAGCCACGATCGTGCGACTGACGAGTGTCGACGTGACGGAGCCGATCACCTACCCCAACGGCGACGTCGCGCAGTACCTGGACATCACGTTCCTCGCCCGCTACATCGGAGGCACCCCACATGTCGCCGACGACGAGAATCTCGACGTCGCCTGGTTCGCGCTCGACGGGCTACCCGACAACCTCACGGCCACTTCACGATTGCGAATCGAGAAAGCAATCGCCGACGACCCGTCGGCGTGGTTCAGGCGCTGACTCCCCCACCGCACCGAGGACACCGCACCGAAGACAACAGCTCCACCGAACCGTGCCCTTTCGATCGATAATGTGATATCACTTTAGTATCAACATCGAGAGGGAGGTTCTCATGTCCGCACCCGCTACCGTCGCCGAGAAGCCGACGGGTACACCGACCACGACCATCGCCGAGCGCACCGGTTGGGATCTGCCCGGCTGGTCGATGCTCGGCATCGGTCTCGCGCTGTTTCTCGGCGGAATCGCCGCGTTCGTACTCGGACTCGTGTTCACGGTCGTCGGACTCATCGTGGCCGGGGTCGTACTGTTCATGCTCTCTCTGCCTGCGCTCATGGGACTGACTCTGGTGCAACCCAATCAGGCTCGCGTCCTTCAGCTGCTCGGCAGTTCGTACAGCGGCACCCTGCGAACACCCGGGCTGCGCTGGACCAATCCGTTGACGTACCGCAGGGCCATCTCGACGCGAATCCGCAACCACGAGACGGGCCAGTCGAAGGTCAACGACGCCGACGGCAATCCGATCGAGATCTCCGCCATCGTGGTCTGGCAAGTTGCCGATACGGCCCTGGCATCGTTCCAGGTCGACGACTACGAGGAGTTCGTCGCCGTCCAGACCGAATCGGCCGTCCGTCACATCGCCGGCAGCTACCCGTACGACGCCGAAGGCCGAATGTCGTTGCGAGAGAACGCCGACGAAATCACCGCTGCGATGTCGGAGGAGGTGCACGCGCGGGTGCGGTCGGCAGGCGTGGAGGTGATCGAGACCCGAATCAACCGTCTTGCCTATGCCCCGGAGATCGCGCAGGCCATGCTGCGGCGACAGCAGGCGGGAGCGGTCATCGCGGCGCGTCAGCAGATCGTCGAAGGCGCGGTCGGCATGGTGGAGATGGCGCTGTCGAAGCTCGAGGAGAAGCACGTGGTCGAACTCGACGAGGAGCGGAAGGCGACCATGGTGTCGAATCTGCTCGTCGTGCTGTGCAGCGACCGCGACACGCAACCCGTCGTCAATACCGGATCGCTGTACCAGTGAGCCATGACCGTCGAGCGTAAGAAAATACTGCTTCGGCTGGACCCGGCGGTACACGACGCCCTCGCCCGCTGGGCTTCCGACGAACTCCGGAGCACCAACGCTCAGATCGAGTTCCTATTACGAAGGGCACTGCGCGATCAGGGTCGAATGCCCAAGGAAGCCAAAGACATTCGCGCGCCGGGCCGCCCACCGAAAGAGTGAGCGGCGCGGCGCGCGAAGGGGCCTCTAGAAGTCCCAGTCCTCGTCTTCGGTGTTGACGGCCTTGCCGATGACGTACGAGGAGCCCGAACCCGAGAAGAAGTCGTGGTTCTCGTCGGCGTTCGGGGACAGTGCCGACAGAATCGCCGGGTTCACATCCGTCTCGTCCTTGGGGAACAGACCCTCGTAGCCGAGGTTGTTCAGTGCCTTGTTGGCGTTGTAGCGCAGGAACTTCTTGACGTCCTCGGTCAGACCGATCTCGTCGTAGAGGTCCTGGGTGTACTCGACCTCGTTGTCGTACAACTCGAACAGCAACTCGAACGTGTAGTTCTTGAGCTCCTCGCGCTGAGCCTCGCTGACCTTCTCGAGGCCCTTCTGGTACTTGTATCCGATGTAGTACCCGTGCACGGCCTCGTCACGGATGATCAGCCGGATCAGGTCCGCGGTGTTGGTGAGCTTGGCCCGCGAGGACCAGTACATCGGCAGGTAGAACCCGGAGTAGAACAGGAACGACTCGAGCAGTGTCGAGGCTACTTTCCGCTTGAGCGGATCGTCACCGTGGTAAAAGTTCAGCACGATCTCGGCCTTGCGCTGAAGATTGACGTTCTCCTCGGACCAGCGGAACGCATCGTCGATGTCGCGGGTGGAGCTGAGGGTCGAGAAGATGGAGCTGTAGCTCTTCGCGTGCACCGACTCCATGAACGCGATGTTGGTGTACACCGCCTCCTCGTGGGGAGTGATCGCGTCGGGAATGAGACTGACGGCACCGACGGTGCCCTGGATGGTGTCCAGCAGCGTCAATCCGGTGAACACGCGCATCGTCAACTGCTTCTCGACGGCGGTCAGAGTTGCCCACGACGGGATATCGTTGGACACCGGCACCTTCTCGGGCAGCCAGAAATTACTGGTGAGACGCTCCCAGACTTCGGAGTCCTTGTCGTCCTGGACCCGATTCCAGTTGATCGCGGAGACACGATCGATGAGCTTTACCATGGGTGCCTACCTACAGGTCGATGAGCGAGAAGTGGGGACGAAGCTACGTGAAAAGTCGCTGACACGAACACTACCCGTTGTGTCGGACATCAATCGCTAACACAAGATCTGTGTCGTGCGTGTTTTGCGTAGCTTCAGCTACGCAAAGCGCGCACGACGTCGGTTCGCCATCCCAGCCCTCACGCTGCAGCACCCGAGCGACGTCTCTCGCCACACCGCAGGGGTCACTGCTCACTTCCTCGTATCCGAAGACCAGCCGTGCTCGCCCAGCGAGCTCCGCCGCGTTGTCCCGTCGCCGATCCCGAAATGCGACCTCGCGCATCGAATGGAAGCGGCGTCCGTCGAGGCGCACGGTCACCGTGCGAGATCCGACCCGATGCACGACGTCCTCGTAGAGTGTCCGCCCATCGACCTGTATTGCGCTCTGCCGCTCCGCAGTCGGAAGCCCGTGGGCTGCTTCGACGTTCGTCGCGTATTCGAGTTCGAGGATCGATTGAACTCCGTTCGCGAGCAGGTCGATGGCTTCCGTCAGCGTCGAGAGATATCTGTACGGCCGTCGGACGGCGATCTGCTCCCGAACGTCGGTGAGTCGAATTCGTCGTTGGGTCACCGAGGACACCAAGCTGTGAAAAGCCCGCTCGGGCGTAGGCTCCGAGACCGCGAGATCGAGTGCGGTGTCCACCAAGGTCGTCCGCGGCATGTCCCCCGGTACTCCGATGTGCCGGTGGGCGCGAGAACGATGCACCACCACTCCGGGATGCAAGGACGACCCGATTCCCGCCACCAGCCTCGTCCCGACCGTGGGGACCGAGCGTACGGTCGGCCGTTGATTGCACGCGGACTTGCCGTACGGCACGGTGACATGGACCGCCGCGGCGGGGTCCGGTTCGCAGAAACCCCACTCCTCGGCAGCGGATCGGTGGCTGAGCATTGCGTGTCCACCTCCGTAGAGAAGCGCTGCCATCAGGGTCCGCTCCCGCGTCAACGGCCCGGTGAAGATCGAGTAGACGCCTCTGAGAACAGCGATCCACGCTCCACTGTCCACCAGTGCGCGAACGCGATTTCGGCTGTATCCCAACTCCGTGACCTGCGACTGTGTGAACAGCCCCCACTGCGTGTCGATCAGAACCTGTAGTTCTCGACCGTCCCCCCGACCATGTTCCATGGACGGTCATCATGCCCAGCAGGTACGACACTTCTGCTCGTGCGCGTTTTGCGTAGCTCCAGCTACGCAAAACGCGCACGAGGGCAAAGCCCTACAGCATGCAGGAGACGCAACCCTCGACCTCGGTGCCCTCGAGGGCCATCTGACGTAGACGGATGTAGTACAGCGTCTTGATGCCCTTGCGCCATGCGTAGATCTGCGCGCGGTTGATGTCGCGAGTGGTGGCGGTGTCCTTGAAGAACAGCGTCAACGACAGGCCCTGATCGACGTGTTGTGTTGCGGCAGCGTAGGTGTCGATGATCTTCTCGTACCCGATCTCGTACGCATCCTGGTAGTAATCCAGGTTGTCGTTGTCGAGGTACGGTGCCGGGTAGTAGACGCGGCCGATCTTGCCTTCCTTGCGAATCTCGATCTTCGACGCCACCGGGTGAATCGACGAGGTGGAGTTGTTGATGTACGAGATGGATCCGGTCGGCGGAACGGCCTGCAGGTTCTGGTTGTAGATTCCGTACTCCTGCACCGACGCCTTCAGCGCGGACCAGTCGGCCTGCGTCGGAATGGTGACGTCGGAGTCGGCGAACAACTTCGCGACCTTGGGCGTAGCGGGTTCCCAGACCTGGTCGGTGTACTTGTCGAAGAACTCACCCGACGCGTACTTGGAATCCGGGAAGCCCTTGAAGTACTGGCCACGCGCCTTCGCCAGCTGGTTCGACGCCTGAATCGCGTGGAACAGCACGGTGTAGAAGTAGATGTTGGTGAAATCGATTCCCTCGGTGGAGCCGTAGTGGATGCGCTCACGGGCGAGGTAGCCGTGCAGATTCATCTGCCCGAGGCCGATCGCGTGAGAATCGTTGTTGCCCTGCTCGATCGACGGCACGGAGAAGATGTGCGTCTGGTCCGAGACCGCAGTCAGACCGCGGATGGCGACGGCGATGGTCTTACCGAAATCGGGTGAATCCATCGTCTTCGCGATGTTCAGCGAGCCCAGGTTGCACGAGATGTCCTTGCCGACATGGCTGTACGAGAGGTCGTCGTTGAACGTCGACGGCGTCGAGACCTGGAGAATCTCCGAGCACAGGTTGGAGTGAGTGATCTTGCCCTTGACCGGGTTCGCGCGATTGACGGTGTCCTCGTACATGATGTACGGGTAGCCGGACTCGAACTGCAGCTCGGCGAGAGTCTGGAAGAACTCACGCGACTTGATCTTGGTCTTACGAATCCTCTTGTCGTCGACCATCTCGTAGTACTTCTCGGAGACGTCGATGTCGGCGAACGGCACTCCGTAGATGCGCTCCACGTCGTACGGCGAGAACAGGTACATGTCCTCGTTCTTCTTCGCCAGCTCGAACGTGATGTCGGGGATGACGATTCCGAGGGACAGCGTCTTGATGCGGATCTTCTCGTCCGCGTTCTCACGCTTGGTGTCGAGGAACTTGTAGACGTCGGGATGATGCGCGTGCAAGTACACCGCGCCCGCGCCCTGGCGGGCACCGAGCTGGTTGGCGTACGAGAACGAGTCCTCGAGCAGCTTCATGATCGGGATGACACCCGAGGACTGGTTCTCGATGCGCTTGATCGGCGCGCCGGCCTCGCGAATGTTGCTCAGCAGCAAGGCAACTCCGCCGCCGCGCTTGGACAGCTGCAGAGCAGAGTTGATGGAGCGGCCGATGGACTCCATGTTGTCTTCGATGCGTAGCAGGAAGCACGAGACGGGCTCACCGCGCTGCTTCTTGCCGGAGTTGAGGAAGGTGGGCGTCGCGGGCTGGAAACGGCCGGCGATGATCTCGTCCACGAGATCGGTGGCCAGGGCTTCGTCACCGGCTGCGAGCGTCAGCGCCACCATGCACACGCGGTCCTCGAAGCGTTCGAGGTAGCGCTTGCCGTCGAACGTCTTGAGCGTGTACGAGGTGTAGTACTTGAACGCACCGAGGAACGTGGGGAATCGGAACTTCTTCGAGTACGCGTGATTGATCAGGAACTTGACGAACTCACGTGAGTACTGATCGAGAACCTCGGGCTCGTAGTAGTTCTCCTCGACCAGGTAGTCCAGCTTCTCGTCCAGGTCGTGGAAGAACACGGTGTTCTGGTTGACGTGCTGCAGGAAGTACTGATTGGCAGCCTCGCGGTCCTTCTCGAACTGGATCTCGCCGTTGGGGCCGTAGAGATTGAGCATCGCGTTGAGGGCGTGGTAGTCCATGTCGCCGTCGCCGCGAATGGTTGCGGGCGCGGGTGCTGCGTCGGTGATGGTCGGTGCCACGGCGATGCTCCTACTGGTATGTGGTGGGTGGTGCTCTAGTGCGTGTGGGCGGCGCGGCGGACTTCACGTTCCCAGAAGTCCTCCAGTCCCTCGCGGACTCGCACTACGTCCTCGGGGGTGCCCATCAACTCGAATCGGTACAGATACGGAACCGCACATTTCTGCGAAATGACATCTCCGGCAAAGCAGAACGAATCACCGAAATTGGTGTTTCCGGCAGCGATGACCGCTCGTATCAACGATCGGTTGTGCTCGTCGTTGAGGAACTTGATCACACGCTTGGGGACATAGTTGGTATCTCGCCCGGCGTAGGTGGTCCCTCCCCCGTACGTCGGAACGACGAGAACGTAGGGGGAATGGACTCGAAACGTCCCGTCGGGATCACGGAGCGGAATGCGCGTTGCGGGGATGTCCAGCTTCGAGACGAAGCGATGCGTGTTCTCGGATGCGCTGGAGAAATACACCAGTGAGTGGGAAGACTGCGGTTGCGAACTCACCGCTCACTCACTTTCTCGTTCTGTTCAAGCAGCGTTCACTGCGAGGGTCTTGATGCGATCCGGACGGAAGCCGGACCAGTGATCGTCACCGGCGACGACGACAGGAGCCTGCAGGTAGCCGAGAGCCATGACGTAATCACGCGCCTCCGGGTCCTGCGAGATGTCGACGACCGAGTACTCGATGCCGGCTTTGTCGAGAGCGCGGTAGGTGGCATTGCACTGAACGCAGGCGGGCTTGGTGTAAACGGTGATGCTCATGGTGTCCCTCTTTCCGTTGTCGCCATCGGGTGCACCGATGGCGACCGATGTGCTCTGCGTACGGCACCGAGAACATCTCCCGCTCAGGGCGACTTCGACCTGCTCGAACCCGCTTTCGCTGGTTCTTCGAGTTGTGGCCTCTCGGTCGGACAAACACTACACCTAGTGTCCGACATCTGACTACAACACGAGATGTTGCGAACAACATGCTTGGTATTCGCTGGTCACGGCGTTGCCGGCGGATGATCGGCGCGTCACCTCGGCGTGTCGCAGGTCACATATCGCGGGTGTCATCGGTCACTACCCGCCGTCGCACCGACAGTGACGTCCCCCTACGGCGACCGCTCCCCTTACACACGAGAACGGCCCCTCGGAACAGATCCGGGGAGCCGTTGTCGTCGTATGCGCGACCGTCAGCGTTGACGCGCCTTGAATCGCGGTTCTTTCTTGTTGATCACGAACACCACCCCATGGCGGCGGACCACCTGCGCACCGGGCTTGTTCTTGAGCGATTTCAGAGAGTTTCTCACTTTCATGAGCCCACTCTACATGAAAACGATTACCGATACCATAAAGGGATCAAGCGCTCACGAGGTCGTTCGAGGCCTTGACCAACTCGGCCACGACGTGTCCGATCTCTCCGGACACCTCGGCGTTCTCGCTCGGGTGAGCCGAGCCGAACTTGTCCATGGTGCCGCCGATGGAGAGTTGGACATCCTCGAGCACCGACCCACCGGCGATGCGAACGGCCTTGCTCGTGTCCTCGTGCGCCCATTTGGCACCGTTGCCACTGGGCGATGCGCTGATCACGACGACCGGCTTGCCGACCATGGCACCCGCACCGTAGGGACGCGAGAGCCAGTCGATGGCGTTCTTCAGCACGGCAGGAATGGTGCCGTTGTATTCGGGCGTGACCAGCAGCAGGGCCGACGCCTTCTCGGCAGCAGCCCGCAGAGCGAGCGCGGCAGCAGGCACGGAACCTTCGACGTCGATATCCTCGTTGTAGAAGGGGACATCTCCGAGTCCGTCGTAGACCACGATCTCGGCACCGGCGGGTGCCACGGTGACAGCGGTCTCGGCAATCTGCTTGTTCACCGATTCGGCGCGCAGGCTTCCGACGAGAACGAGTACGTGAGCGTCTGACATGAGATCTTCCTTCGAAAGTTCGGATGACGTGATCGTCACGTCAATTCATACCATCCAAACGGACCATGGTCCACTTATGTTCCCCGGCAGGGTAGGCTGAACCCCGTGACCGGCCCGATGCTGCCCATTGCGGGTGAGGACTCCGAACGATGCGACGCAGCACGCAACCGTCGGCTGTTGCTCGACGCCGCGGCGGATCTGGTGGCGACCATCGGAGCCGACGCCATCACCATGGACGCGGTGGCGACCAAGGCCGGAGTGGGCAAAGGCACCGTGTTCCGCCGTTTCGGCAACCGCGCTGGGCTGATGCGAGCCCTTCTCGATCACACCGAGCAGAAGTTGCAACGCTCGTTCATGTTCGGCGATCCACCACTCGGTCCAGGTGCCGATCCGATCGACCGACTCGTCGCCTTCGGCCGGGCTCGGCTCGAATTCGTCAACGTTCAGGGCGAGGTGTTGCGCGCTGCCGAGACATCGGCAGACGCGCGTTACTCCGCTCCGGCGCACATGGTCAACTTCACTCACGTCCTCTCGCTGCTCCGCGCAGCCGGTGTGGACGGGGATCTCCCACTGCTGACGCACTGGCTGCTCACACCACTCGAAGCCACTCTGGTACTACACCAGTACCGCGATCTCGGAATGCCGATGGACCGGTTGGCCGACGGCTGGGAAGACTTGGTACGCAGAGCAACTCGCCCTCGGTAGCTCGCCCGACTCAGATGTTCTCGACCGCCACGGCCGCGGTGTGCAACGCCACACCGTAGGAGCGGCCGTGCCCCGCTGCATGGACGGCGAGTGGGTGCAATTGGTGAAGTGGAATCCGCTCTCGCCACCCTGCCCGCAGCGGATGTACCGTCTCGTACCCGTCTACGACGCCATCCAGGAACGGGCACCCGAAGAGCGCCAACATCGCCAGATCGGTCTCACGGTGCCCGCCGTGCGCAGCCGGGTCGATCATCACCACGCCCGCCTCGGTCCAGAACACGTTGCCGCTCCACAGATCTCCGTGAATTCGGCTCGGCGGCTCCGCATCGTCGAAATCGCCGCTCGCAACGCGTCGGCATGCCGATTCGACGGTGGCAGCCTCGGTAGGCGTCACGTTGCCCGCGTCGACGGCGATTCGGAGAAACGGCAGTACCCGTTCGCCTGCGTAGAACTCACCCCACGCTCGGTGCACCGCATTGCTCATGGGCCGAGCCCCGATGAACAATCGGCCGGGGAACGGCGCACCGTCGGAGCCGACCGGCGGTGCCCCGAATCCGGCAGCTCCACCGTTGTGCATTCGCGCCAACACTCGACCGAATCTTCTTGCCGCAGGCAGCGTGGGACGCGCCGCGATCAGGCGCTCGAGTTCGATGTGCGTCGGCCCGTGCCCGAGGACTCGGACAACGGGCGAGCCCGCCTCGCCGAGCCAGTGGAGCCCGGTTGCCTCGGCGGCAAAGAAGTCGGGATGCGCCTGGGGGTTTCGTTTGACGAACGTATCGGAGGGTCCACTCACGAAGATCGACCCTACGCACGGCGTGTGCGCACGGCCGCAGCCCTGCCGACGTCATTAGTATGAGCTGATGGGATTCATCAACTCGGAAGTGCGCACGAGCATCACGCGTGAGCTGGCAGTGCAATCGACCATCGATCCGGTCACGGAGGTTCGCCGGAGGGTGGATTTCCTCAAGGATTACCTGTCGTCGACCCCTGCAACGGGCTTCGTGCTCGGTATCAGTGGCGGACAGGACAGCACACTCACCGGCAAGCTCGCCCAACAAGCCGTGACGGAGCTGCGAGCCGACGGCCACGAGGCCGAGTTCGTCGCCGTTCGACTCCCCTACGGCGTACAGGCCGACGAGGACGATGCGTCGATCGCGCTGCGGTTCATCGACCCCGATCGAACCGTGACGGTCAACATCAAGGCTGCTGCCGACGCGTCGGCGGCCGCCACGGCAGAAGCATTGGGCACCACCGAGGTCCGCGATTTCGTTCGGGGCAACATCAAAGCTCGCCAGCGCATGGTCGCGCAGTACGCCATCGCCGGAGAACTCGGCTACGTCGTGGTCGGTACCGACCACGCTGCCGAGGCCGTCACCGGGTTCTTCACCAAATTCGGTGACGGCGGTGTCGACCTGACTCCGCTCACAGGCCTGAGCAAGCGTCAGGGTGCCGCTCTGCTCCGTGAACTCGGTGCACCGGAGAGCACGTGGCGAAAAGTCCCCACTGCAGACCTCGAGGACGATCGTCCTGCACTGCCGGACGAGGAGGCACTCGGCCTGACGTACGAGCAGATCGACGACTATCTCGAGGGCAAGGACGTGACCGACGACGTCGCCGACAAGCTGGAGAAGATGTTCATGGCGACCCGTCACAAGCGTGCGGTGCCGGTGACGCCGTTCGACGACTGGTGGAGGAGCTCCCACTGAGCCGGGCGATCGGACGCCGAGCCGAACCCGACGATCAGCCGCCCGCGAACGGCGGCAGCACGTCGACCCTGCTGCCGATCGCACGGCCCAGATCGCGCGTGAGATCGTCTCCGACGAGATAGGCCGACACTCGCAGGATCGGGTCCATCGGTGCGCCGTGCCGGGACCGGATCACCTCTCGCAGGTCTGCGAGAGTGGCTCCGACGGGCACGGTGACGTACTCCGAGTCGCACCCCGACGCGTCGACCGCTGCGGCGAAGTACCGCACTTCGACTTCGGTCGAGGTCCCCGTGTCCCCGTTCGACTGCACGTCAACCACCGATCGCTCCCATACTGCGGGTCGGCGGCACGAAACCCTCGGCGTCGATACCGTGTCCGGCCCATTTGTTCCACATCGCGCCACGCCACACGGCGGCCAACTCGTCGTCGGTAGCACCGCCCCGCAGCGCCGCGCGCAGATCGGTCTCGTCGTCGCTGAACAGGCAGGACCGAATGGTTCCTTCGGCGGTCACTCTCGTGCGGTCGCAATCCCCGCAGAACGAGCGCGTCACCGACGCGATGATTCCGACGGTGGCGTCGGTGCCGTCGACGCTCCATTCCTCCGCCGGTGCCGACGGATCGGCGCGCCCCACCTCACGCAGGTCGAACTCGGTGGACAGCTCGTCGAGCAAGGTCTGGGCGTCGATCATGTTCGCGCGAGCCCACTCGTGGTCGGCATCGAGAGGCATCTGCTCGATGAAGCGGAGGGCCACCCCCTCGTCGAGACACCAGCGCAGTAGATCGACCGCGCCGGACAGCGTGTCACGCATCAGAACTGCATTGATCTTCACCGGACCGATGCCCGCTCGCTTCGCCGCTCGGATGCCGGCCAGCACCGAGGGCAGTCGGTCGCGCCGGGTCAGCCGCGCGAAATCTTCGCGGTCGACCGAATCCAGGGACACGTTGACCCGGGTGAGCCCGGCATCGGCCAATGCCGCGGCCCGATGCTCCAGGCCCACAGCGTTGGTGGTCATCGACAGAGGAACACCTGCCGCGGCATCGGAGCACAGTCGCAGAATCTCGTCGAGGTCGCGGCGCATGAGGGGCTCGCCACCGGTGAACCGCACGTCGCGTATACCCAGCAGCCGAACGGACACCGATACCACGCGCGCGATCTCGGCCGGCGTGAGCAGGTTCGCGGCAGGAATGGCCGGAAGCCCTTCCTCCGGCATGCAGTAGGTGCACCGCAACGAGCACTTCTCGGTGATGGAGATACGCAAGTCGCGCGCGACTCGGCCGAAGCGGTCGATCAGATGGGGTACATCCGGCCGATCCGCCACGGAATTCACCTGCTCCGACCGATCGGTCGGAGCAGCACCGCCGAACACCGGAATGCCCAGCGAGGTGACACTGTCCACCGTCACCTCGTACCTCACCTTCGTCGATCTCGATCATGCCTGTCGCAGACGTGTCTACCCAGTATGCCGCAGCCCACACTCGCCGGCGTTGTCGGCGTGCTTAGGATTGGCACCCATGACTGCTGAGCACAAGCGCGCGATCACCGGACCAGCGCAGTGAGCGCCGTATCCGTCGAGGAGCACGCCGCCGCGGTCGAGACTCTTCTCGCGGCGCTGGGCACCAGAACGGCGCAGCGAATCCCCCTGGCCGAGGCCCTGGGACGAGTCTCGTTCGAGGATGTGCGGTCGCCGGTCGACCTACCGCTGTTCCGAAATTCGCAGATGGACGGCTACGCAGTCGATTCTCGTTCCGTCACCACGACCCCGGTGACGCTGGAGGTCTCGACGATCATCGCCGCAGGACCTACGGAACTGGCAGTTCTCGCTGCAGGTAGCGCGGCGAAGATCATGACCGGCGCACCCATTCCCGACGGGGCCGACACCATCGTCCCCGTCGAAGACACCACGATACCGTCGGAAGGTTCGGTGACGATCGAACGAGGCCGCGGCGCAGGCGAATTCGTTCGTGAACAGGGAAGCGACGTACGCGTCGGAACAGTTCTGGTCGAGGCCGGGCGAGTACTCGAACCCCGACACATCTCCGTTCTCGCAGCTGTCGGTTTTGCCGAGGTCGCCGTGCGTTCGCGCCCTCGCGTCGCCGTCGTGACCACCGGTGCGGAACTGGTCGATGCCGGGTCGACTCTCACTCCCGGCCAGATCTACGACTCGAACGGCATCACTCTCGCGGCGCATCTGCGGGCCAGTGGCGCGGAAGTGATTGCGGTTACGCGTAGCTCCGACGACCCGGGGCGATTTCGCGAGGTCCTCGACGAGGCAACACGATCGGCGGAACTGGTCATCACGTCCGGCGGCGTCTCGATGGGCGACTTCGAGGTGGTCAAGGACGTCCTCCGGCCGCTCGGCGGCACCTTCGGGTCGGTCCGCATGCAGCCGGGCGGGCCGCAGGGCATGACCTTGTTCGACGGTATTCCTGTGCTCAGCTTCCCCGGCAACCCCGTCAGCACAGTTGTGTCGTACATCATGTTCGCGCGCAACATAGTTCGGCGAGCAGCCGGTCTTCCACCGGTGCTTGCGAGCACAGCGATCTTGCACGAATCCATCGTGTCACCGCCGGGCCGTCGACAGCTTCTCCGTGGCCGATTGCGTGACGACGGCCGGGTACAGCTCGTGGCAGGCCCGGGCTCCCATCTGGTCGCGGCGCTGGCATGGGCCGACGTTCTGATCGACATCGACTCCGAGACAACCGAACTCGCCGAAGGATCCCACGTGGAGGTATGGCCGCTGTGACCACCGACGCCCCGCACACCCACCTGTCTCATCTCGACGATCAGGGCCGCGCTCGCATGGTCGATGTGGCACACAAGAAGGAGACCTCGCGCACGGCCGTCGCCGCCGGTGAGTTCGTCACCACTGCCGAGGTCATCGCGCTCGTGCGCGCGGACGACATGCCCAAGGCCGATGTACTCGCCACTGCGCGCATCGCGGGCATCTCGGCGGCGAAGCGGACGTCGGAGTTGATCCCGCTGTGCCATCAGCTCGCACTCTCGTCGGTGAAGATCTCGTTCGGTTTCACCGACTCGTCCATCACGGTCGAGGCCACGGCGCGCACCACCGGACGCACCGGGGTGGAGATGGAGGCCCTGACTGCGGTCGCGGTCGCCGGATTGACGCTGCACGACATGGTCAAGGCCGTCGACCCGGGTGCCACGATGAACGGCGTCCGACTGATCACCAAAGACGGTGGCAAGCATGGCTATTGGCAGCGAGACGGGGAACCGGTCACTCCCGCCACCGAGGCCGCCCCGACGCTCGACACGACGCGATCCGCAGTGGTGCTGGTGGCCTCCACCGGCGGCGCGAACGGTACTCGACCGGACACCACCGGCCCCACCATCGCGTCCTGGTTGACCGATCGAGGCTTCACCGTGCGCGGTCCGCTGGTGTACGCCGACGCCGACATAGCAGCGGGCCTGCAGGACGCGTTGCGCGGCGAACCGTCGTTGATCGTCAGCACCGGAGGCACCGGCGTATCCCCCACCGATGCGACTCCCGAGGCAACGGCAGCTCTGCTGGACATCGACATGCCGGGGATCGCCGACGCGATCCGCACCCGCGGAACGTCCGCGACGCCACACGCGGTGCTCAGCCGAGGCGTTTCGGGGCTCATCGGCCGCACGCTGACAGTCAATCTGCCGGGCTCGCCGGGGGGCGTCAAGGACGGTCTCGCGGTTCTCGATCCACTACTCGACCACGTCTTGGCCCAGATCGCCGGAGGAGGACCCCACGATGAGTGAACTCGTCGCACGAATTTCCAGTGAACCGTTGAGCACCGCCGAAGTGGAGGCAGCCGTACAGGATTCACGCCACGGTGCAGTCGTTCTGTTCAGCGGGATAGTTCGCGACCACGATGGTGGCCAGGCAGTGGAAACTCTCGAATACCGCGCCCATCCCGACGCCGAACGTTTCTTGAACCGATGCTGCTCCGAGGTCTCCGCCGAGACCGGCCTCGAGGTCGCTGCGGTACATCGCGTCGGAGACTTGCGCGTCGGAGACCTCGCGCTCGTGGCAGCCGTCGGATCGGCCCATCGCGCGGAAGCGTTCGAGGCCTGCGCGCGATTGGTCGAACGCATCAAGGCCGAGGTTCCGATCTGGAAGCGGCAGGGATTCGAGGGCGGACGCACCGAGTGGGTCGGACTGTAGGAGTTCTACCCGGCGTCCAGGTAGCGGTGGACGAGGAGCATCGACGACGCATCGCAGTGCTCGTTGGGCGCACGCACGCACGCGCGTAGTCGTTTCTCGACGGCCGCTGCATCGAGGTCGGTGCCGATCAGCACCAATGATGTCTGTTCGGCCTCACCGCGCGCCCACGACGTCGCCTCGAACCGAATGTGCCGACCAACGGTGTGCACGACGAACTTCTGCGAATAGCCCGGTACGGCGAAATGCACGACACCTTTGATGCGGTAGAGGTTTCCGGTGGGATTCTCCAGAAACTCGACCATTCGTCGCGGTTCGATGGGTTCGGTGCTGACGAACTCGGTGTGCGAGTACTGGGCATGCAGGTGATGCTCATGATCGTCGCCACTGTGGTCGTCGTCGCTGTGGTTCTCCCGTAGGAGCTCGTCGAACGACAACTGAACGGGGATCGCCGATTCGACGGAAAGGTCGTCCCGACGGTCGAACAGCAGCAGCGGATCCACTCGACCGAACGCGACAGGGACGACGGGGACGTCCCCCACGATGGACCGCACGGTGGACACGACCGCGGAGCGGCCGGACTCCGAGACCGCATCCGACTTGTTCAACACCACCAGATCTGCCAACTGCAGATGCTGGTCGATCTCGGGATGCAGTACGCGGGTCTGCGGAAATTCCACCGCGTCGACCACCCCTACGAGCCCGCCGTAGACGATGAACTCGTTCTCGCTGCCTCGGACCATTCGGATCAGATTGCGAGGTTCGGCGAGGCCACTGGCTTCCACCACGATGACATCGATCGCCGAACGGCGATGCGCGAGGGCGTCGAACATCGCGTCCATGTCGCTGATGTCCACCGCGCAACAGATGCATCCGTTGCCGAGGGAGACCATCGAGTCGACCTGTCCCGCCACGAGCATGGAGTCGACGTTGATCGCTCCGAAATCGTTGACCACGACGCCGATTCGGATCCCCGCATCGTTACGCAACAGGTGATTGAGCAGAGTCGTCTTGCCCGCGCCGAGGAAGCCCGCGACTATCACCACCGGAATTTTTCGACGCGTCACGGCGTCCGAGACTACCGGGCAGCGAGAATCTGTTTCAGCAGGCCTTGCGCGAAAGTGGACACACTGCCGACGTTCTCCGGGGTCGCGAGCCCCTTCAAACCGTCCACTCCGAACGTCTCGATGTACGGCGAGACGCTTTCGAGCAATCGCGAGAGCGCGCTACGGCCCTCCACAGCGGTCTTCGTTCCGGTGGTCGAGGACGTGCTGGGCGCAGCGGTGTCGGTCGTCTTCGCAGCAGGGGCGGCTGCAGTCGTCGTCGGGGCGGTCGCATTCTCCGCGGCCGGGGTGGACGGAGTCTCGGCACCGAGCAAATAGTCGATCACTCCGGTCGAAATTGCGATCGCGTGCTTCAACTGACCGTCCGAGCTCTCGAGAAGGGCCGCGTCGTCGGGGTTGGATCCGTTGCCCATTTCGACGAACACCAGAGGGACAGTGGTCAATGCCGGCCCGGCCACATCCGAGCGCTCCTGGATTCCCTCGTCCACGCCTGCGTAGTTCGCCGGGGCGAAGCCGGCCCGAACGTACGAGTCTCGCATCAGCTTCGACGCCGAACGTCCTCCTTCGGACTGGGCTGCGTCGGCCGCTGCGTTCGGAATCGGCAACGTGGGCACTATCAGATGAAATCCGTGCTTACCGGTATCGGTTGCCGTGCTCGTGGAGTCCGCGTGAATACTCACCGCGACGTCGGCTCCGGACTCGCTCGCTGCACGCGCCCTGTCGTCGACGCATCCGCCCCACCCCGAGTCGTCGGCACGGCTCGTCTTCACCGTGGCACCCAGGCTCTCCAGACTGGACCGAACGAGTTCGCTGACTTTCCAGTTGATCGTGTGTTCGGGCACGCCGTCCACGGTGGTCATTCCGGTGGTCTGGCAATCCTTCGTCCCGCCGCGTCCGTCGTCCACCTGACGCTGCAGGTTCTCCGAATGTGCCGTGCCCTGGTGACCCGGGTCGAGGAAAACCGTCTTACCCGACAACTCGCTACCGGTAGTCGACGGTGACGGGGTGGACGGGGCAGCCATGGCAGGAGCGGCGACGATCACACCCGCACCGAGCATTCCCGCGCATATCAGAGCCGCTGTTGCCGACCTGGTGATTCGTGCAGATTTCATATGCTCTCGAGCGCACCGGAGTGACTGGTGGCGCTACTCCCCTCTCGGCCCCTCGGTTGCGCTGATCGGAGCGAGTCGCCGACACCACGGGACACACACGAAACAGCAGACACTTGCGCCTCAAGTGAACCAGATGTCGTCATCGACGCGCCTCGGATGATCTTTCGTTAGTGAAATGAGTGCGTTCCGTAATCGATCCGTTGCGAACGCGTCGCCACGTCGTACATCGATACGGCGGCTCCCCCACTCGAACCACCACGAACCGACTCGGGGATGGAAAAGCGCCTACGAACCGGCCAGTCTGTCTTTGATTTCGATAAGGACCGACGTCGTATCGGGACAATGTTCTCGCATATACCTCTGCGTTTCGGCGACCGCCCGATCCGATTCCCGACAATTCTGCGAATCGCGTAACAATTCCCCGGCCCGCGTGGATAAGCACATTGTTCGGCCGTATAGTCGTCTCAGTTCGATCTGGACATCCCCGCATCATCCCCTGCACCATTGGAGAGCTTCAGCATGGCCAGAAAAGTCTATGTGCAATTGGTCGACGACATCGACGAAAAACCGATCGAATCCGGTGGCGAACACATAACCTATTCGGTCAACGGGGTCAGCTACGAAATCGACCTGAGTGACAAGAACGCCAAGGAATTTCATCGCAAGCTCGACTATTACATCGAACACTCCACCAAGGTCGGTGGAAAGCGGACGAAGAAGTCGAGTGCCTCTGCAACCGGTGCGAAGCGCGACGCCAATCAGACCAAAGCCATCCGAGAATGGGCCAAGGCGAACGGCCACAATATCTCCGCGCGAGGCAGAATTCCCGCCGAGGTCGAGCAGGCCTTCGACGCAGCCCACTAGTCACCGCTGACCTACAGCACCGAAACAAGAAAAAGCGCCGCTCTAGAGCGGCGCTTTTTCGTTTCCTGAACAGACTATCTCGGTGGAGCTAAGGGGACTCGAACCCCTGACCCCCACACTGCCAGTGTGGTGCGCTACCAGCTGCGCCATAGCCCCGAGTTACTGCGTGCGACCGCTCATGCGGTTGCTCGAACGAAGTTACACCATCGGTCGCAACAGCAACAAATCACCTGGTCCGGCCGGTACCGAGAACTCGACCACCGGCCGCACCCACGGGAGTGGATCAGTTGATCGAGGCCAGCCATTCCGAGTCACCGAGCGCGTCGACAACCTGTCCGTCGACCAGTACCCCCGGCGTCCCGCGCGCTCCCGACGCCGCCAGAGCGTCGCGTCCGGTGTTAGCGTCCGCCACCGCGGCATCTCGTTCGGTTCCGCTGGCAATGCACTCCGTTGCCAGCTCGCTCGCTCCGGAGGAACGAGCGAGCTCCGCTAGTTCCGCATCGGTTCTGTCCGAGTCCGCGCCTTCGACCGGGCGGAATTCGGAGTCGAACAACCCGCCGTGAAAAGCGGAGTAGACCCGGGCGTTCTCCGTCGCTGCCACACAGTGGGACGCCGCGACGGCACGCGTCGAATAGTCACCCGAGGCCGACGACGGATCGAGAAAATTGACCAGGTGGTAATTCACCGAGACAACGCCATCGTCGATTTTCTGAGCCAACTCCTGGCCGTGCTTCTCTTCGAGATCGCCGCAGAACGGGCACATCGGATCCTCGTAGACATCGATCACACGCTGCGCTCCCGGACGCGCCAGCTGCACCACGCCGTCACCTGGCAACGACAATTCGACCTCGGGATTCTTCACGGTTCCGTAGCCGTCGTTGCGTGGGGCGTCGCTTCCGCTCTGCCACATGATCGCAACCACGACGACTATCACCACCACCAAGAATGCGATACCGCCCAATACATAGGTCACTGTGTTGGACGTCGCCTGTGGCGTGTGTTTCGTACTCGATGTCTTCTTCTGGCTCACAGAGCGAATACTACGGATGTGCGTGTCAGGTGCGCTCGCGCTCGAGGGTGTCGGGTACGCGAGACCACCAGAGTCCGGCCACCAGAAGCAGCGCACCGGTCACGGCGAAAGCCGGGCCGAACGAGACCCGCTCCACGATCATCCCGGCCACGATCGGGCCGATCACCGCACCCACGTCGGACGCCATCTGGAAGGCAGCCAGTACGGGTCCTCCGCGCGCCTTCGAGCCGATCACGTCCGCGACCGATGCCTGCTGGGCAGGACTCATCAGGCCCGATCCGATTCCGGCGATCAACGACACCACGAGGAACAACACCGGATCGTGCACATACCCCATCACGACGGTGCCCAGGCCGCACACCGCCAACCCGGCCAGCATGAAGGGTTTGCGTCCGCGTACGTCGGACAGGCGACCGGCACTGGTGAGAACCAGAGCGTTTCCCACTGCGAACACGGTCAGAGCAATACCGACGAACACCTCGGATCGCTGCATCGCCTCGACGACGAACAACGGCACCAACGCCACCCGGACACCGAACACTGCCCAACCGTTGGCGAAATTCGACGCCAACGCGGCCCGATAAGACGGGATTCGGAGAGCAGCGAGCAGCGACATCGTCGGCGGTGCCGAGCCCTTCTCCGGTTTGACGAGCTCGGAGTTGCCGAGGGTGAAATACACGACGGCGGCAGCGATCACGAGAGCCACGGCATAGATGACGAACGGCACCCGCAGACCGAAACCGACGAGCGCGCCGCCGACGAGTGGACCACAGATGGTTCCCAACAAGAATGCGGTCGCATACAGCCCGGAGATGCGGCCCCTACTGGTCGGTGGACTGATTCTGATCAGCAGTCCGAGAGCCGACACCGAGAACATCGTCGACCCGATTCCGCCGAGTCCGCGAAACACCAGCAGCTGCCAGTACGTCTGGGCCAGAGCGCACGCGCCGGTGGACACCGCGACGATCAGCAGTCCGATCAGGTACACGGGTCGTTCGCCGAGCCGCTGAACCAGAGCGCCACTGGCCGGTGCGAACAGCAACCGCATGAGAGCGAAAGCACTGATCACTGCCGACGCGGCCGTATATCCGACACCGAATTCTCGGGCGAACTGTGGCAGGGCAGGCGCAACGATGCCGAATCCGAGGGCGATGACGAACGCCGCCGATACCAGTACCCAGATCTCCGGTGGGAGTTTGCTTCCGGGTTGGAATGCCGGCTCGGAGGCCGAGCTGTCGTGGTCGGGTTGGGTCGAGTCGGTCACGAGCTCTCGAGAGCGGACGACACCAATTCACGTGCTGCATCTTGGACCTCGGCGAGGTGCTCCTTGCCATGGAACGACTCCGCGTAGATCTTGTACACGTCCTCGGTACCGGACGGGCGCGCAGCGAACCAGGCGCTCTCCGTCGTCACTTTCAGGCCACCGAGTGCAGCTCCGTTGCCCGGAGCCTCGGTCAGCGTTGCCGTGATCGGTTCGCCTGCCAATTCGGTTGCGGTGATCTGGTCGGGCGAGAGCTTGGCGAGAACGGCCTTCTGCTCGCGCGTGGCCAGTGCGTCGACGCGGGCGTACGAGGGATCGCCGAACTTCGCGGTGAACTCCCCGTAACGCTGGGACGGCGTGGATCCGGTGACTGCGGTGATCTCCGACGCCAGCAGCGCGAGGATGATGCCGTCCTTGTCGGTGGTCCAGACGCGACCGTCGTGTCGGAGGAACGACGCCCCGGCGCTTTCTTCCCCGCCGAATCCGAGATCGCCGGCGAGTAGGCCGGGTACGAACCATTTGAATCCGACCGGCACCTCGAGCAGACGGCGGCCGAGGCCGGCCACCACGCGGTCGATCATCGACGAGCTCACGAGGGTCTTGCCCACCGCCGCCGTGGGCGACCACCCGGGCCGATGAGTGAACAGGTAGTCGATGGCAACGGCGAGGTAGTGATTGGGATTCATCAGGCCACCGTCGGGGGTGACGATGCCGTGCCGATCGGAATCGGCATCGTTGCCGGTGGAAATGTCGAATCGATCGCGTGCAGCGATGAGCGACGCCATCGCGTTCGGCGACGAGCAGTCCATCCTGATCTTGCCGTCGGTGTCGAGCGTCATGAAGCGGAACGTGCCGTCCACCAACGGATTGACGACGGTCAGATCGAGGTTGTGTCGCTCGGCGATGGCGTCCCAGTAGTCGACACTGGCTCCGCCGAGCGGATCGGCACCGATCCGAACACCGGCCGCGCGGATCGCATCGAGATCGACGACGTTCGGCAGGTCGTCCACGTAGGTGCCGAGGAAGTCGTACCGCGAGACGCTCCCCGCGAAGGCCTGCGCCAGTGTTACGCGCTTGATGCCCGAGATACCCTCGCGCAGAAGATCGTTCGCGCGGGCTGCGATGACCGACGTCGCGTCGCTGTCGGCCGGCCCGCCGTGCGGAGGGTTGTACTTGAAGCCGCCGTCCCGTGGCGGATTGTGGGACGGAGTCACCACGATGCCGTCGGCCTTCGCCGCCGGGCCCGACTCGTTGTAGCGAAGGATGGCATGACTGACGGCAGGGGTGGGCGTGTACCGGTCCCCCGAATCGACCAGTACGTCGACGTCGTTGGCGGCCAACACTTCCAGAGCCGTCGTCCAGGCCGGTTCCGACAACGCGTGGGTGTCCCGGCCGATGAACAGGGGCCCGGTGATGCCTTGCGCAGCGCGGTACTCCACGATCGCCTGCGTCGTCGCCACGATGTGGGCCTCGTTGAACGCCGAATCGAGGCTCGACCCTCGGTGTCCGGACGTACCGAAGACCACCTGCTGACTCGGGTCCGACACATCCGGAACCCGCGAGTAGTACGCCGTCACGAGTTGCGAAAGATCAACCAGATCCTCCGGCAGTGCAGTGGTTCCAGCTCTCTCGTGCGCCACGATGCGCCTCCTCGTTGTGGTCGAACCGAACTCGATCGATGAATCGAACTCCTCGACAACCCTAGCGCCGCTGCCCCACCCGCGAGCTACTTGCTGGGTCCTTTCGGCGGCCGTGGGAGGAAATAGCTGGTCCGCTGCTGGTATTCGCGGTACCCCGGACGTTTCTCCATGCTGCGCTCCAGCAGCCGTGCACCGGTGGCGAACACCAGGAAGTACGTCATCGCGATCGGCGACAGCAGTGTGAACACTCCGGGCCACGCCGATGCCGAGACGAGGAACAGCCCCCACCAGACTGCCGAGTCCCCGAAGTAGTTGGGGTGCCGCGTCCAGGACCAGAGACCACGATCCATGATCTTGCCCTTGTTCGACGCGTCGGCCTTGAAGGCTTTCAACTGCGCATCGCCCACTGCCTCGAACGTCCATCCGAGCATCCAGACCAGTACGCCGAGTACGACGACGGTGGGGACCGATCCGTGTGCGACAGCGGATACCTGCAACGGCAGGGACACGAACCACAATGCAATTGCCTGCGTCAGATAGATCTTGCGCAGGGCATACAAGGTTTCGTTTCCGGTGGCCTTGGAGAGCAGTTCGGTGTAGCGCGGATCCTCACCGTGGCCGCGTGAGCGCTGAAAGACATGCAGTGCAAGACGAAGTCCCCATACGCCGACGAGCGCGAGCAGAAGCAATCGACGCCACAGTTCACCTGTTCCGGTCGCAGCCGAAATCAGCGCGATCAGAACGAAGCCGCCGCCCCACGTCACGTCCACGACGTTGTGCCGTCCGATACGCGCGCCGATGAGGGCGGTGACGATCATCAGGACAGCGGTACCGCCGAGGCTCGCCAGCGATACGGTCAGGAAGTCCGACCAGTTCATCCGGTGGTCGTCCAGGTCGGCCGCACCGGTTCCATGTCCGATGGTCCGTTCTCGGACCTGACCGCCAGGATCTGGTCGACGCCCATTCTGTTGTCGCGGAATGCCATTCCGCCGCCGATGAGATACAGCCGCCACACGCGGGCGACCTCTTCCCCGACCATCGCCACCACATCGTCGAAGCGCGCCTCGAAGCGCTCGGTCCAGACGTCGACGGTTCGCACGTAATGCTCCCGAAGCGCGTGGATGTCGCGAACCTCGAGGCCGGCCTCCTCGATCATTGCGACGGTCCGCCCGACCGGGCGCATGTACATGTCCGGCGCGATGAACGATTCGATGAATGCTCCGCCGCCGGGGTTGTCGCCTTCCCTCCGCGACATCTGCTGGATCAGCACGCGGCCGCCGGGCTTGACGTTGGCATGCAGTGCGGCGGTGTAGGTCGGGTAGTTCGCCTCCCCCACATGCTCGCCCATCTCGATCGACGCCACCGCGTCGAACGGACCGTCCGGAATCTCCCGGTAGTCCTGGATTCGGATCTCGACGTTGCCCTGCAGTCCCCGGTCGGCGATTCGCTTGTCGATGAAGGCCTTCTGTTCGCGCGAGATGGTCACTCCGACGACCTGCGCTCCGTACTCCTGAGCCGCATGCAGGCTCAGGGATCCCCAGCCGCAGCCGACGTCGAGAAAGCGTTGCCCTGCGCGCTTGTCGAGCCCGATCTTTCGACACACGAGGTCGAGTTTGTCGCGCTGCGCGTCATCGAGGGTGTAGTCCGGCGCATCCGAGGTCCAGTACGCCGACGAGTACGCCATGTGCGAATCGAGGACCAGCTCGTAGAAGTCGTTGGACAGGTCGTAATGGTGGCTGATCGCAGCGCGGTCACGGAGCATCGAGTGCAGCCGCCCCTTCACCGAGGCCTGCGACACGGGCGGCGGTAGTGGGCGGCCGAACACTCCGAGATCCTTTGCCAGCCTTGCCAACCGCAGCAGCGACGCCGGCCCCGGTCGGACGGCCGAGAGTCGGCGCTCACGCACCACGCCCCAGACGTGATCGAGAGCCGCGGCAAGATCCCCGTCGACGTCCAACTCCCCGGTGACGTACGCCTGCGCAGCACCGAGTTCGCCAGGGCTCCACAGCAATCGACGAAGGGCGCTGGGGCTCCGCAACAGCACTCTCGGTGCCGAGTCATCGCCTGCGACGGATCCGTCCCACGCCTGCAGCCGAACGGGAAGCGGGCCACCCACCAGGGGTTCTATCAACTCGGCAATCCGATGCGCGACACCGCCACTGCGATGGGTCCGGTCCACGGAAAGTGTCGAGGTGGTCATCGGTTGTCCCTTCGGTCGAGCACGATCTGCTGAACATCGAGGTACCCGGATCGAAATCCGGCCTCCGAGTAGCACAGGTAGAAGTGCCACATTCGCGCGAACACCTCGTCGAAGCCGAGATCGGATGCCTCGCTGCGGTATTCACGGAATCGACTGTCCCACAGAGCGAGGGTTCGCGCGTAGTGGTCGCCCATGGACAAACGCTCGCGAACCCGAAGTGAGGTGTGCTGCTCGGTCACCTCCTCGATGGCCCGCACCGACGGCAGGAACCCGCCGGGAAAGATGTACTTGTGTACCCAGGTGTACGTGTTTCGGGTAGCCAGCATTCGATCGTGCGGCATCGTGATGGCCTGGAGGGCAACCCGCCCACCCGGCGCGAGCAGCGCGTCGATCGTCTCGAAGTACGTTCCCCAGTACTGATGCCCGACGGCCTCGATCATCTCGACCGACACGATCGCGTCGTACTCGCCGTCGACCAGACGATAGTCGAGGAGATCGATCTGAATTCGATCTCCGTAACCCGCAGCGGCACAACGCTTCCGGGCTAGTTCCTGCTGTTCGGTCGACAATGTCACCGACCGTACCGTCGCACCACGAGCGGCCGCACGGATAGCCAACTCGCCCCATCCGGTGCCGATCTCGAGAACCCGGCTTCCATCGCCGACGCCCGCGCGGTCGAGAAGTCGGTCGATCTTTCGGCGCTGAGCGTCGGCGAGCTCCTCACTGTCGTTGCCGCTTCCCGCTCCGGCGAACAACGCACTCGAGTAGGTCATCGTCTCGTCGAGGAAGAGTTCGAAGAGATCGTTCGACAAGTCGTAGTGCCGTGAGATGTTGGATCGCGTGTTCTTGGTCGTATTCCGCTCGCTTCGTGGAGGTTTGGGGATATAGAGCCCTCGGAGGCGCTGCAAGGACTTGGGAATCAGCGACGCCATTCGCCGGGCGAATACCTCGAGCACGGCAGTGAGGTCCTCAGCGTCCCAGTCTCCGGCCATGTATGCCTCACCGAATCCGATGAGTCCACTGTCTCCGACCCGTGCGGCGAAGTCGTGTGGCCGATAGACGGTCATCAACGGTGCGTCGGCCGACCCGGCCCCGATCACTTCGCCGTCGGGCATCGCAACCCGGACCTGCAATCCCGCGACCGCACGACGGAAGAGGAAGTCGGCGACGGGCGCGGCGGCAGCAACCTTCATACCATCGGGAACATGGGCGATCTGAGGCCAGACCCGCGGATCGACCGACGGGCGCGGACCGGCAGCGGAACCGTACGGGTTCGACACAGAATTGGATTTCGACACAGTTGTCATCTGTGGGCCCCTTCCTTCTGAATTCTTCGTTCCCCCGGAGGGGCAGGTTTCTGCACGATCTTCAGACCCCGCGCCCAGAGCCGAATGCCTTGCCAGCGGATCTGTATCACCACTCGCAAGGGCGCAATCGGGATCTCCAGTGCGGTGCGCAGAATCGACCGCGTCGTCACCTCGCGTCGACGGCCGTCGACGGTCGCGACGAACGGAGGCTGACCGGGACGTTCGAGGACGATCGACAGCCGGAGCGCGGCGTCCGGCTCGGGCAGCTGCATGGAGTACTCACCGTCGACCTCGTTGAACGGCGAGACGTAGAACTCCTTGGTCGTCCGTGCCGCGCCGCGGCGATCGGTGTGCAGCAGATACCGGTATCGCTCGCCGTAGGTGTTGTGCACCTCGGCCACCACGCAGCGGAGGTCTCCGTCGCGGTCGTGACACCAGTACACACTCAGCGGGTTGAACGTGTGTCCGAACACCCGGGCGCTGGCCAACATCGTGATCCGTCCGCCGCCTAGATCGATACCGTTCTCCGCCAGGAACGCATCGACGTTCTGACGAATGGTGGCGTCGGGGTCGCCCAGGTGATCACGTGAGTCGAACGATGCCAGCGGTCGCAACATCCGCGGCAACTCGGGGAGCGCGTCGAGGTCGACGAACCAGCTGTAACTCTTGTACGAGAACGCGTTTCGAGTCGGCGCGCGTCGCACGTGATCGATCCGAGTGAGATACAGCGCCGCTCCGTGTGCGCGGGTGGTCGGCAGAACGGACGTCAGAGCCACGTGGCCCCCACCCGTTGCGCAGCGCGCGCTCCGGACAACGCGCCGTCCTCGTGGAATCCCCAGCCGTGGTACGCCCCGGCGAACGCCACCGTATCGGTGTCCAATTCGGGCAGCCGACGCTGCGCTGCCACGGATTCGGGGGTGTACTGCGGGTGCTCGTAGGTCATGTCCGCGAGTACCGAGTTCGGGTCGATGCGATCCGCTCCACCGAGGGTGACCAGCATCCTTCGATCGGTGTCGTCCAACCGCTGCAACCTCGTCAGGTCGTAGCTGACCAGAACTCGATCGGGCCTGGCGCTACAGGACGGGAGATGGTAGTTCCACGAGGCCCGCGCCCTGGTGTTCTTCGGCAACACCGACGAGTCCGTGTGCAGTGCAGTGTCATTGACTGAGTACGGCATCGCACCGAGAATGCTGTGCTCGAGCGCGGTCGGTTCTGCGAGCATCTTCAGCGCGGCACCGGGATGGACCGCGATCACGGCGGCGTCGAACGTGCGGAGGTCGTCGCGACAGTCCCGGATCTGCACCGAGTCCGTGGACCTGTAGACCGCGCGTACCGGAGTATCGAGCAACACCTCATCGATGTGCGATGCAACCCGGCGAACGTATTCGATGGACCCGCCCGTGACGGTACGCCAGGTGGGAGATCCTGTGACGGTGAGCATTCCGTGGTGCTGAAGAAAGGAGAACAGGTAGCGAGCCGGGTAAGCGAGCGCTGTGTCCGGATCACACGACCACACCGCCGACACCAACGGTGTCATGAAGTGGGATTCGAAGTATGCCGAGAAAGAATGGTCTTCGAGAAATGTACCGAGTGTGATCTCGGAATCCGCCGAGTCCGGGCTGTCCAGAAGTTCGGTCGCCAGCCGATGAAAACGCTTGACATCGAGCAACATCGACACGAATCGTGGTTTGAACACCGCCCTACGTTGCGCCAGGATTCCGCGCATGCCCTGGCCGCCCGAGTACTCGAGCCCGCACCCGTCGCAGCGCACGGACATGCTCATGTCCGAATCCTGGGTGGGTACGTCGAGTTCGGCGAACAGCCGAAGCAGCGTCGGATACGTGCGGTCGTTGTGCACGATGAACCCTGTGTCGACGCCTACCGGACCGTCGGGGCCGTCGACATAGTGCGTGTCCGCGTGACCGCCGAGGCGGGATTCTGCCTCGTACAACGTCACCGACGAGTTCTTCGACAGTGCGTATGCGGCCGTCAGGCCGGCGATGCCGCTCCCGACCACCGCAATACGACGGCGCGTCACGACTGCCTGCCCATGCAGTCGGCCTTGGTATCGGCGGCAATGCCGAGGACGAAGTCACGCGTGGCCCTCGACCAGACCCGCGGATTACGGAGCATGAAATGCCCACCCGGAACGGAAAGGTAGCGAGCAGTCGCCCCTCTGGATGCTGCTCTCTCGGTCGCACGGCGCGAGGTTCTCGGATCGGTCCACTTGTCGGCAGTGCCGTGTACGACGAGTAACGCCTGGTGCGCGCCGAATGCGTCGGCTTCCACACCCTCCGGCCACCACGGGGCCAGGGCCACCACACCCACGACAGAAGGATCGTCGACCAGGGCAGCGGCGGTGCGACCACCCATCGAATGGCCGACGACCACCACGTGAACGTCAGGATGCTCGGCGCGGATTCGGTTCAGCGCCCAGCGGGCGTCCTCGACCGGAGACCGTTCGGGGGCGTTCCAGCCGCGGAACCGGTACTGCAATTGCTGCACCGAAATGCCGCGTTCGCGTCCCACGCGCCGAAGCATCCAGGTGAACGGCCACATTCGCAGGCCGGCCAGATGCCAGGGCCGACTGCGCGCCCGGCTCACGTCCTTGCCGCCGCCGAGGACCAACAGAACCAGTGCAGGGTCGGACACCCGCCTGCCGGTGCGCAGTACTGGAGTCGGCTCGTTGCTCATGCCGGTTATTCGGCACCGAGGCCGCTTCGGGTGGGGTCGGTTCGGACGGGGCGATTGTGACCTGTCAGACACAACGAAGAAGACCGGGCCGAGAGTGTGTCTCTCGGCCCGGTCTTCTGCGGTGGAGCTGCCGGGAATCGAACCCGGGTCCTCTGCTGCATTGCCAGGGCTTCTCCGTGTGCAGTCCGCTATGTCTCTACTTGGATCTCCCGATCTCGCGAACAAGTCAGGATGACGATCCCAGCCACTGTTTGATGTTCCTCATCATCCCGCGGCCGGATGAATCGGTGAGCCCTCTAGCTGATGCCAGTACCCGGGCCGAGGGCAAGCCCGGACTGACAGACACGCAGTCGCTACTTAGGCAGCGAGTGCGTAGTCGCGCTGATTGGAATCGGCGCTTATAAGGTTGCGATGACGCTTACGGTGGTCTCTCGCCTGCACCGACACGCTTCCCCTGACTCAACATACAAAGTCGAAACCGTTCAGCCCCGTATGTTCCCGAACACTGTGTCCGGGCTGTTCAGTGTAACGCCTCGCATGGACACATTCATCCCATTAACTTCTCGCACGGCGATCCGTGGCGTGCGATGCGGCATCCGCGTCCACACGATGCACCACTGTGCGCAGCATTCGGCGCGCCACGACCAACCGTGCCGGCAGTGAGGCGTACCAGACTGCGCGACCGGCCAGTCCACGCGGGAAGAACACCAACCGCTGCTCGATCGTCGGCTGCTTCGCGGTTCCCCCGACCGTGAGGTCCAGCCACGCCTCGCCGGGCAGCCGGGTCGAGGACTTGAGCCGGGTGGTGTGTTCGATGCCCGACGCCGACGCGTCGGGTCCGGTGGCGTCGCGACGCCAGCCGGTGAGCACGTCTGCGTCGGCCAATCGTTCCAATGCAGGCCGGATCGCACTCGACTCCGCCGTACTTCTGGCGACCCGAGTGTCGGTGTACACCACTTCCCCGGCCCAATCCGGGTCCGACGGAAGTGGATCCGACGGTGCCGCGGTACCGGTGGCGTCGGTCCACCTCGTCTCGACCTCGCCGTCGTCGATCTTGCGCAGTGCCAGCCGAACCGAATCGCGGTAGCCCGTCAGACCGTTGTCCGGGCGGGGCACGACGGCGTCGATGTCCATCTCGTGACCGACGGCGTCGTACTGCAGCGATTCGATGAGCGGCATCGCCAGCCCGCGCGGAATGGGTGTGACCAACCCGATCCAGTGGCCGGCCAATCGCGGAGTCAGCACCGGAAGCACGATGATGCGACGCTGCCGCAGTCCCGCGACGTCGGCGTAGATGTTCATCATCTCGCCGTACTGCATGACGTCCGGTCCGCCGATGTCGAAGGTCCGGGATTCGGCGATCGGTGCGCTCGCGGCCCCGATCAGGTAGTGCAGCACGTCGCGGACAGCGATCGGCTGGATTCGGTTGTGTACCCACCGCGGCGTGGTCATCACCGGAAGTCGGTTGGTCAGGTGGCGAATCATCTCGAACGACGCCGAACCCGATCCGATCACGACGCCCGCCTGCAGCACCACGGTGGGAACGCCCGACTCGATCAGAATGCGTCCGACCTCGGCACGAGACTTCAGGTGGGGCGACAACTCACCGGTGGGCGGGTGCAGTCCACCGAGATACACGATGCGACCGACGCCGCACTCGGCAGCAACGGCCGCGACGTTCTCGGCGCTGTCGCGTTCGGTATCGGCGAAATCGGAATGGCCTGCGGTGCCCATGGAATGCACCAGGTAGTACATGATGTCGACTCCGGTCAGCGCCTCCTTCAGCGATTCCCGGTCGCTCAGATCACCGCGGACGATCTCGACATTCGTCGCCCACGGCACGTTGTCGAGCTTGCCGGGGGTGCGAGCAAGCACTCGGACCCGGTACCCCTCGTCGAGCAGACGCGGTGCCAGACGCCCGCCCAGGTATCCCGTTGCACCGGTCACCAGCACGCGGGGTGGGCGTCCGTCGTCCTGAACCACGGGGATGTCGGACGGCGAATCGGAAGCTGTCATAAACGAGGTCATTACCCCCGAGCGGTCCAGTTCAACCTGCGAGGGCAATCATCGCGATCGCGCCGAGCGCCAACGCCATTCCGATCTTCTGCAGAGTTCCGACTCTTTCGCCGAGCATCACCATGGCGAGCAAGACCGTTGCTGCCGGATAGAGCGAGGCAATGACGCTCACCAACGACAGAAGACCGTCCTGATAGGCGTAGATCAGGGCGGCATTGGCAACCACGTCGAGCACACTGACGAATGCCGCAAGTTTGAGCACGCTGCCGTGCGGGGGCGAGAAGTGCCCGGAAGCCAGAGCTACCACCCAGACCACCGCGGTTGCCGACGCACGCGACGCCGCGAGCGGCCACAGTCCACTGCCGTCGCCGATCCGATGCAGAAAAATGAACGCGAAAGCGAACGTCACGCCCGAACCGACCGTCAACCAGGCCACGGTTCGGGTGAACTTCATCTCCCGACCGCCAGCCACTTCACCGGTCACCTCGTCCGGAGATTCCTTGCTGACCAGCACCACGGCCACCAGGGCGACTGCGATGCCGACGAAAGCGATGATGCCGGGACGCTCGCCCATCGACAGCCCGACCAGCACCGGGATACCGGCGACCAGTACCGCGGTGACAGGCGAGACCACGGCCATCGGACCGGCGGCGAGCGCCAGATAGAACCACCACACCGCAACGCCGCCTGCGACACCCGAGGCCAGCCCCCACAACATCGCCGACAGTTCGATCGTGCCGCCGACGAACGGAGCCACGAGCAGAACGATCACCAGCGACAGCGGGTACGAGACGATGACCACGCGCAGTGCCGCTACCCGGCGGGATGCGACACCGCCGACGAAATCGCTCACCCCATAGCCCACAGCAGCTACCAGAGCGAGCAGAACAGCGGTCAGCGCATGCCCTTCACACGACGCCCCAGCTCACGAGTGACCTCGCGTTCGGCGGTGCGCTTGGCCAACGACTGTCTCTTGTCGTAGTCCTGCTTGCCCTTGGCCAAGGCAAGTTCGACCTTGACCTTGCCGTCGGAGAAATACATCGACAACGGCACCAGCGTGAGGTTGCCCTCTTTGACCTTGCTTGCAAGGCGGTCGATCTCGCGACGGTGAAGAAGCAGTTTGCGGTTTCGCCGCGGCGCATGGTTGGTCCAGCTACCGAGCGTGTACTCCGCGATGTGCAGTCCGCGCAGCCAGATTTCACCGTCGTCGACGGTCGCGAAGGCGTCGACCAGGGAGGCCTTGCCGTCGCGCAGACTCTTGACCTCGGTTCCGACGAGGGCAACTCCGGCCTCGAGGACGTCGAGTATGGAGTAGTTGTGCCGCGCCTTGCGATTGGTCGCGATGGCCTTGCGGCCCTTCTCTCTCACTGCAGGGCCCTTTCTCGAGCATTCGCCGCGTGGAGCGGTTCCACGGGCAACCGCTCCAGCATAGAACCGAACGACAAGCGAATTTATTCGCGCACGTACAGGCGCAGCGTGATGTATGCCGTCACCGCTGCCATGCCGACTCCCACCAGCGCGAGGAACGGCGAGACGAGGAGGACGTCACTGTTCGAAATCCGGGCCAGAATATTGGCCTGATACACGTCGGACAGAACATCGTCGATGAACATGTTCTTCGCAGTGAACAGGCCGGCGATGGCGAGCGCGGATCCGATCAGGGCCGCCACCACCGCCTCGAGCAGGAACGGCAACTGGGTGTACCAGCGAGTGGCACCGACCAACCGCATGATGCCGACTTCGGTTCGTCTGGTGAACGCAGCGATCTGAACCATGTTGGCGATCAGGAGAATTGCGGCGATCGCCTGCACCGTGGCGATCGCGAAGGCAGCGTTCCGCACACCGTTGAGCACGCTGAACAATCGCTCGACCAGATCACGTTGATTGAGCACGCTCTGCACGCCCGGTCGATTCTCGAAATTGTCGTTGATCACCCCGAACCGCTCGGGATCACTCAGGCGAACCTTGAACGACGCGGGAAAGCTGTCGGCACTGACCAGTTCGGCCAGCTCGGGCTGATCCTTGAACACTCGCTCGGTGGCGTCCTTCACCGCATCCTCACGATTGAGGTACTGCACAGAGACCACCGATGGGGTGTTCTCCAGATCCGATCGCAGGGTGGCGCAGGTCTCCTGTGCGCAGTCGGCATCCGTTGCGGAGATGTCGTCCGTGAGAAAGATCTGGACTTCCACTCTGTCGAGGAAGATCTGCTGGGTCTTTCCCGCCATCTGCACCACGAGCAATCCGCCGCCGAAAAGGCCGAGGGATATGGCTGTCGTCAAGATCATGGCGATCGTCATGGTGATGTTGCGGCGAAGTCCGGTGAGGACCTCACTGAAGATGAAACTTGCGCGCATCGCGGAATCCGAGCCCTTCGATTCGTTCGGTCGAGAAGTCTGAGCGGTCCTGTCCGGTGGGCGGCGTCAGCGCCCGACGCCGTAGACCCCGCGGGCCTCGTCACGAACGACTCGTCCGTTGTCGAGTTCGACGACGCGGCGGCGCATCGAGTCGACGATGTGGTTGTCGTGGGTCGCCATCAGCACAGTGGTTCCGGTGCGGTTGATGCGCTCGAGCAGCAACATGATGTCCTGGCTGGTGTCGGGATCCAGGTTTCCGGTCGGCTCGTCCGCAAGCAGGACCAGCGGGCGATTGACGAAAGCTCGGGCAATCGCCACACGCTGCTGCTCACCACCGGACAGCTCGTTCGGCAGACGATCGGACTTGCCGCCGAGTCCCACCAGGTCGAGAACCTCGGGGACGGTGCGTTTGATCATCGAACGCGGCTTGCCGATCACCTCGAGCGCAAATGCCACGTTCTCCACCACGGTCTTCTGCTGCAAGAGACGAAAGTCCTGGAAGACGCAGCCCATGCTCTGCCGCAGTCGCGGGACGCGACGGGCCGCCAGCCGGTTCACGTGGAAGTCGGCAACGTGAATGTCACCGGAGGTGGGCGTCTCCTCCTTGAGCAGCAGCCGCATGAACGTCGATTTACCCGAACCGGACGGGCCGATCAGGAACACGAACTCACCCTTGTCGATGGAGACCGTCACTTTGTCCAGGGCGGGCCTGGTGGAGGTCTTGTAGGACTTGGACACATTCGAGGTGCTGATCACGGGTCGCCAGTGTAGTCCTTACCCGCCGGTAGCCGTCGGAACCGTGCGGGTACCACGGCGAGTCCCGAGAGACGGTAAAGGCAGCGTCAGCGCGATGACGTCGGTGCAGGCTGGGTGGGAATCAGCGACTGAATCGCCGGCGGAATCGGCACGCCGAACGGCGCGGTCGTCGTCGGCGAAACTGTCGTCGTGGTGGCCTGCTGTCCGGATTCCTCGACGGTTCCCGACTGCTCCGGATCGACGGTGGCCGACGGAGTCGGCGAGACCGTGGTTGTCGAGTATCGCTGCTCGGAGGTCTGGGGCTGGTTGTACGAGGTAGATGCATCCGGGTCGACGGCGATCGGACCTTGCACGGGTTCGGCGTCTCGCGCTGCGATGTCGGCACTGACCTGGCCGTAGAGCAGGCCCGTAAGCACGAAGCAGATGCCGAACGCCACGGTGGACGTGCGGACGCGGCCGTAGATCTTGGCCGGAATGCGCCACTGTCGCCAATTTCGTTGCGAGCGTTCGGTTCCGGTATCAGGTGAACTCACTGGTCTTCCGTCCGATCTCGTCCCGACGATTCCGGTGCGACCCCGGCCGTACTGACGTCTGGCGCAACGTTGATGCCCTCGGGCTGCAGAGCGGCGGCCACTCGCACTCGAAGCTCTCGCCCCACCTGGAACTGCTTGCCCGGCAGCGTCCGCGCGACCAAGCGCACGTTGACCTGCCCCACCTCGATGCTCTCCACTCCCATCACGGTCGGTTCGTCGAGCAGGAGCGGACGCAAGCGCGTGTCGGCGAATGCGTCACGGCCGACTGCACGGAGCAACGCGTTCACCTGGGTGAGATCTGCGGTGCTGGGGACCGGGACGTCGACGACTGCGCGCGCCCAATCCTTCGACAGATTGATCGCCTTGACGATCTGCCCGTTCGGGACAGTGATGACCTCGCCGTCGACGCTACGCACCCGAGTCACTCGGAGCGTCACGTCCTCGACGGTGCCCTCGGCGTCCTCGGCCGATCCGTTGACGGCGATCTGGACGACGTCACCGAAGCCGTACTGCCGTTCGGTGATGATGAAGAACCCGGCCAGAATGTCCTGCACTACGCGCTGAGCACCGAAGCCGAGGGCTGCACCGATGACCGTCGCGGGTGCCACGAGACCACCGACGCCGAATCCGAAGCGACGCAACACTTCGATGGTGACGAGGATGTAGATGAGCGTGACCAGCACCCACGTGATGACCTGAGCCAGGGCATGACGGTGTTTGGCGGCCTCGGACCGCACGAGTGCGTCGCTGTGCTGATAGTTCTGATCGATGCGGGCAGTGATTCGAGATCCGGTCCAGGTGACGAACCGCGCGGCCAGCAGCCCGCCGAGGATGTACAGAACGATTCCGAGGGCGTTCAGCTTCAGGTCGAGCGTCGGGTTCAACCAGCCTGCCATCAGATCTACTGCTCCCCTCGCATTCGCCAGCGAATTCCCGACTCCAGGAATCCATCGATGTCTCCGTCGAGAACAGTAGACGGATTGTTGACCTCGTACTCGGTACGCAAATCTTTGACCATCTGATACGGGTGCAGCACGTACGAGCGCATCTGGTTACCCCACGAGCTGCCGCCGTCGCCCTTGAGCGCATCCATCTCGGCGCGCTCTTCCTTGCGCTTGACCTCGAGCAGCTTGGCCTGCAGCACTCGCATGGCAGAGACCTTGTTCTGCAACTGCGACTTCTCGTTCTGACACGTCACGACGATCCCCGTCGGAATGTGCGTCAACCGGACGGCGGAGTCGGTGGTGTTGACCGACTGACCACCCGGTCCGGACGAGCGGTAGACGTCCACGCGAATGTCGTTCTCGGGGATCTCGATGTGGTCGGTGGTCTCGACGACCGGGAGTACCTCGACCTCGGCGAACGAGGTCTGGCGTCGACCCTGGTTGTCGAACGGGCTGATCCGCACGAGCCGGTGCGTACCTTGCTCCACCGACAACGTCCCGTACGTGTACGGAGCCTTGACGGCGAAGGTCGCACTCTTGATTCCGGCCTCTTCGGCGTAGGACGTGTCGTAGACCTCGACCCCGTAGCCGTGCTTCTCGGCCCAGCGGATGTACATACGCATGAGCATCTCCGCCCAGTCGGCGGCATCGATTCCGCCGGCACCGGAACGGATGTTGACCAACGCGTCACGCGCGTCGTATTCCCCGGACAACAGGGTCCGCACTTCCATGGCTGCGATGTCCTCACGCAGGGATGCCCGTTCGGCGTCGGCATCGGCGGTGGCCGACGCGGCCGCTTCACCTTCTTCGCCCTCGGCGAGCTCGTACAGAACAGGCATGTCCTCCAGGCGCTGACGAAGCTCCTCCACGCGGCGCAGTTCTGCCTGCGCGTGGGACAGCTGACTGGTCACCTGCTGCGCGTGTTCCTGGTCGTTCCACAGGTCCGGTGATGCGGCCTGGTGTTCCAGCTCGTCGATGCGTCGCCGCAGTTCCTCGACGTCGAGTACCGACTCGACAGTGGACAGAGTGGTGTCGAGCTCGGCCAGGTCTGCAGAAACGTCGGGATGCACGAGAGTCAAGGTTACCGGCACCCGAACCCTCGCCCGACCGCCCCCGAACCCGGACGGGACCGCCCTGGCGAATGGGCACCGTCGTCGAGAGTTCGAACCGTGCTGATTTCAACTCTCGTCAGGCCATCGGGTGACTGCTAGTTTTCGGCTCATCGACATATTCGCATGTCGACATGCCTGTCACCGCCCGGTGTCGGCCACACCTGCAGTACACAGGAGCGTCGTATGACCGTCACCGATCAGTACCTCGACAACAACCAGGCCTACGCCGCCCAGTTCGACGGTCCCCTGCCTCTGCCACCGTCGAAGCACGTGGCAGTGGTCGCGTGCATGGACGCCCGACTCGACGTCTACCGCATTCTCGGTCTTGCCGACGGCGAAGCCCACGTGATTCGCAATGCCGGCGGTGTGATCACCGACGACGAGATCAGGTCGCTGGCCATCAGTCAGCGTCTGCTCGGCACCAAGGAGATCATCCTGATCCATCACACCGACTGCGGCATGCTCACCTTCACCGATGACGAGTTCAAGAAAGATCTGCAGGACGAGACGGGCATCAAGCCGAACTGGGCTGCCGAGTCGTTCACCGAACTGGACCGCGATGTTCGCCAGTCGCTCGCCCGCATCGAGCAGAGCCCGTTCGTCACGAAGCACGAATCCATTCGAGGCTTCGTCTTCGATGTCGCAACCGGGAAGCTGAACGAAGTCACCGGATAGACCCCGCCACCCATATCGCCGCGTACGAGCAAGCCCGTGCGCGGCGATAGTCTTCTCCGGTGACCGACTACTCCGCCGATCTTGCCCTTGCCCTCAGGCTCGCCGACGAGGCCGACGCCATCACTCGTCGACGATTTCTGGCCATGGATCTCTCGGTGGACTCGAAGCCGGATCTCACACCGGTGAGCGACGCAGACCTGGCCGTCGAGACGATGATTCGCGGCGAGCTCGGTTCGGAGCGTTCCGGCGATGCCTTGCTGGGCGAGGAGTTCGGCGGCACCGCGACCTTCAGCGGTCGCCAGTGGGTGGTGGATCCCATCGACGGCACCAAGAATTTCGTGCGCGGCGTGCCCGTGTGGGCAACGTTGATCGCTCTGCTGGACGACGGCGTACCGCGAGTAGGAGTCGTCAGCGCCCCTGCATTGAACAGGCGATGGTGGGCCGCACACGATCAGGGCGCCTGGACGGCATCGGACGGGGGCACTCCGCGCAACATCACGGTCTCGAAGGTCGATTCGTTGGCGTCGTCGAGTCTGAGCTTCTCCAGCCTCTCAGGCTGGTCCGATCTCGGTATCAGAGACCGATTCCTCGATCTCACCGATGCCGTCTGGCGGGTGCGCGGCTACGGCGACTTCTTCTCGTACTGCCTGGTCGCAGAGGGCGCGGTCGATATCGCGGCCGAACCCGAGGTCTCGCTGTGGGACCTGGCTGCGCTCGATGTCCTCGTGCGCGAGGCCGGCGGCGACTTCACCGCACTGGACGGCACCGAAGGCCCGCACGGCGGCAGCGCGGTGGCCACCAATGGCCTACTGCAGAGCGAGGTACTCGAGCGATTGTCCCCCGACGCCTGAATTACGACTACAGAACCGCAGCGAGAACCAGCGCAATCAGCGGCGTGATCCCCTGGACGAATGCGGCCCGGAAGTACTTGGCACCACCGGTGGCCAGAACCAGAGCGGCTCCGACGATGCTCGCGCACGCGAAGTAGACGATCGCGTCGCCCGCCGATCCACCGACGAGGAGGCCGACCACGATTCCGACGGCGAGAAACAGGTTGTAGAAGCCCTGATTGAAGGCCATCGGCTTCACGACGTCGGCGTCGTGCTGGCTCGCGACTCCGAAGCGGGACCACACAGCAGGCTTGGTCCACACCACACTTTCCATCACGAAGATGACGACGTGAAGGGCTGCGGCGAGGGCGGCGAAGATCTGAGCGGTGAGATGCACGGAAACAGCCTGTCACATTGATACGACGCACGATACGAACTGCTGTTGGGGTGTCGTGGGCCACCGGTACTTACTCGACGGTAGACAGCTAACTTACTCGGGAGTAAGATCTGTGAAGTCCGTGACCGACGCCGAGGAACTGGTGATCATGAGCAAGCAAGACAGTGTGGTCGACGCGAAGCGCCCGAAGGTGCCCCGCGATACTTCTGCGGTTGGCCTCAACCCGTTCAAGAGAGATGCGATCGGAACCGCGATGCGCGTTCTGACCGCCATCACCGGATCTGAACTGGCGGAGAAGTACAACCTCCGCCAGACGATCGACCGGGTGACGTACGAGAGCACCAAGACCGGGTTCAAGACACTCGGCGCGGCCAATCGCACGTTCGCCAAGGTCACCGGCAGCGGCAAGCCCAAGCGTCTCGACGACGGCGCAGCCAAGAACCTGAGCTACTTCGACCTGACGCCCGACGACGAACAGCGCATGATCGTCGAGACGGTCAAGGAGTTCGCCGAGGAAATCCTCCGGCCGGCCGCCTTCGACGCAGATCACAACGCCTCCTCACCGGAGGATCTGGTTCGCCGATCCGCCGAACTCGGCATCACGCTGATCAACGTCCCCGAGGAACTCGACGGTGCCGCCAGCGAGCGCGGAGCCGTCACCAATTCTCTCGTCGCCGAGGCACTCGCCCACGGCGACATGGGCCTGGCACTGCCCATCCTCGCGCCCAGCGGTGTCGCCGTCGCTCTCACCCAGTGGGGCACCGACGCCCAGCAGAAGACGTACCTTCCCGCATTCGTCGGCGAGAAGGTGCCGAACGCCGCGGTGGTCGTCAACGAGCCCCGCGCCCTGTTCGACCCGTACGCGCTGCAGACCAAGGCCGTCCGCTCCCCCAGCGGCTACAAGCTCAACGGCGTCAAGAGTCTCGTGCCTGCTGCTGGAAGCTCCGAGCTGTTCGTCATCGCCGCAGAGCTCGAGGGCCGCCCGGCATTCTTCATCGTCGAGTCCGACTCCAAGGGCCTGGTCGTCGAAGCCGACCCGAGCATGGGTCTGCGCGCAGCAGGTCTGGGCCGTCTGATCCTGACCGACGTCGCAGTGCCCGAATCGGCTCTGCTCGGCGACGGTGACGCAGATCAGCGGGCCGCCGAGTACAGCGCTGCCATCGGCCTCGCGCGACTCGGCTGGGCATCACTGGCCGTCGGTACCAGCCAGGCCGTACTCGACTACGTCGTTCCGTACGTCAACGACCGTGTCGCCTTCGGTGAGCCGATCAGCAACCGTCAGGCCGTGGCCTTCATGGTCGCCAACATCGCCATCGAGCTCGACGGCATGCGGTTGGTCACGCTGCGTGGTGCGTCTCGCGCCGAGCAGGGACTGTCGTTCACTCGTGAGTCTGCGCTGGCTCGTCGACTCGCTTCCGAGAAGGGCATGCAGATCGGTTCCGACGGCGTGCAGCTGCTCGGCGGTCACGGCTTCACCAAGGAGCACCCGGTGGAGCGCTGGTACCGCGATCTGCGGTCCGTCGGCGTCGCCGAGGGCATCGTTCTCATCTAGCTCGCCGCCCCGAATTCCATGGCACTCACCCAAGGACATACACGATGATCAATCTTGAACTTCCCAAGAAGCTTCGGGCGCAGGCGAATCAGGCTCACCAGGTCGCTGCCGAGATCTTCCGCCCGATTTCCCGCAAATACGACCTCGCCGAGCACGAGTATCCGGTGGAACTCGACACGATGGCGTCGATGGTCGAAGGCATGTCCGACGCCGGTGGCGAAATCGGCGGCGCTGCCGGTGGCCGCGAGAAGGACAGCGAGTCCGCTCCCAAGCCCAGCAAGACCGCGAACTCCAACGGCGGCAACATGTCTGCCCTGGTCAATGTGATCGAGACGTGCTGGGGCGACGTCGGCCTCACCCTGTCGATCCCCTACCAGGGACTCGGCAACTCGGCGATCGCCGCGGTGTCCACCGACGAGCAGCTCGAGCGCTTCGGCAAGGTATGGGCCTCGATGGCCATCACCGAGCCCGGCTTCGGTTCGGACTCCGCAGCAGTCACCACCACCGCTGTTCTCGATGGCGACGAGTGGGTACTCAACGGCGAGAAGATCTACGTGACCGCCGGTGAACGATCCACCCACATCGTGGTGTGGGCAACGGTCGACAAGTCGCTCGGTCGTGCAGCGATCAAGTCGTTCGTCGTCCCGCGTGACGCTCCGGGCCTGTCGGTCGCTCGCCTCGAGCACAAGCTGGGCATCAAGGCGTCCGATACCGCGGCGCTGCTGCTCGAGGACTGCCGCATTCCGAAGGACAACCTGCTCGGTACCGCCGAGGTGAACGTCGAAAAGGGCTTCGCCGGCGTCATGCAGACGTTCGACAACACGCGTCCCCTGGTCGCAGGTATGGCAATCGGCGTCGCCCGCGCAGCACTCGAAGAGCTGCGGTCCATCCTCGTCGATGCCGGAGTGGAGATCTCCTACGAGACCCCCGCCTACAACCAGCACGCGGCTGCCGCGGAATTCCTGCGGCTCGAAGCGGACTGGGAAGCTGCCCACCTGCTCGCACTGCGCGCAGCGTGGATGGCCGACAACAAGGAGCCCAACTCCTTGCAGGCCTCGATGTCCAAGGCCAAGGCCGGCCGCTCGGCAGTCGACATCACCCTGAAGGCGGTCGAGTTGGCCGGTACCTACGGCTACTCCGAACGCCCGCTGCTCGAGAAGTGGAGCCGCGACTCCAAGATTCTCGACATCTTCGAGGGCACGCAGCAGATCCAGCAACTCATCGTTGCCCGACGCGTACTCGGAAAGTCGTCGGCAGAACTGAAGTGACATATCCGGCTCGTCGTCGAGCCACACGGTGACGAAAGCGGCATCGGACCATCGGTCCGATGCCGCTTTTTCGTGCACTGCAGAAAATTTCGGACGCCGGTGTCGATATCGTGTCTTCTCGAGCGTCGTCTTCGTGTACGGCGACTCACGCCGCGACACCGAGGTATCGAACCCAGGAGCGCACCATGAAGTACATCCTCTTGATCAACGCAAACACCGCACCGGGAGCAGCTCCGGGTTGCAGCAGCGTGGAGGACTGGATGACCTACGAGAAGGAAATGAAGGAGGCGGGCGTCTACGTCTCCGGTCATGCGATGGCGGACCTCACCACCGCCACGGCGGTGCGCGTCGATGCCACCACCGGAGAACGCACCGTCACCGACGGGCCGTACGCCGAGTCACACGAAGTACTGGGCGGCTACGACGTCATCGACGTTCCTGACCTCGATTCCGCACTCGAATGGGCGACGCGATGCCCCGGTTCGAAAGACGGCGGCACCGTCATCGTTCGTCCACTTGCAGAATTCTGACCCACGGGGTCGTTCGGTGAGCGAGTCCGAGGTTCATCGAGCGCTCGACTCGGTCTTCCGTGCCGAGCGCTCGATGCTGCTCGCGTCGTTGGTTCAGCGCTACCGTGATCTCGATCTCGCCGAGGAGGTGACGTCGGATGCCATCGAGGCGGCTCTGAAGCATTGGCCGATCGATGGCATACCGTCCAAGCCCGGAGCCTGGTTGCTCACCGCTGCCCGCCGAAAGGCGGTCGATCGCCTGCGACGCGATCAGACGCTCGCTGCGAAGATCGGAGTGCTGCAGGCCGATTCGGATCGCAGCGAACCGCATCCGCCGGGTCCGCTCGACGAAGATCTACCCGACGACCGACTGCAGTTGTTCTTCACCTGCGCGCATCCGACGCTTGCGGCCGGCGACCGCCTCGCGTTGACCCTTCGGTGTCTGGCCGGTCTCACCACCGCCGAGGTCGCGCGTGCACTACTCATCCCTCCGGCCACGGCAGCACAACGAATAGTGCGAGCCAAGAACAAGATTCGCGTCGTCCGCATACCCTTTCGAGTTCCGGGCTCGGACGAGTTGGCCGGCAGAGTGCCGATGGTGCTCGAAGTCGTCTATTCGATCTTCACCGAGGGCTACTCGGCGACGTCGGGCGACCGAGTGGGGCGCATCGACCTCACCACCGAGGCGATCGGCATGGGACGCCTGTTGCACGCAGCACTGCCGACAGAGTCCGAGGTGACCGGCCTGCTGGCGTTGATGTTGCTGACCGACGCCAGACGCCGCGCACGAATCGACGCGCACGGCGATATTGTGCTGCTGGCCGATCAGGACCGGCGATCGTGGAACGCCGAGTTCGTCAGGGAAGGGACGGAACTCGTGGTCGACGCACTCCGCGGCGGCCCGAGCGGACCCTATGCGGTGCAGGCAGCGATCGCCGCGCTGCACGACGAGTCGCCGAACACCGACTGTACCGACTGGACCCAAATCGTTGCCCTCTACGACATATTGATGGATCGGGGCCCGAATGCGATCGTCGCATTGAACCGAGCAGTTGCTCTTGCCATGCGCGACGGTCCCGCCGCCGGCCTGCGCGAGCTGGACCTGCTTGCCGACGAACCGTCGCTGCGCCGCTACCACCCGTACCCGATGGCGAAAGCCGATCTGCTGCACCGACTCGGCCGGCTCGACGAGGCGGCAGAGCAGTATCGACAGGCTCTGGACCGTGCACGAACAGCACCGGAGAAGCGACTGCTCCAGCGTCGCTTGGCCGACGTGAACGGCATCGCTCAGGCAGACAGAACAGAATCGACCTGAATCGAGCTCAACGGCCGATCGGCGTACACCAGGCGAACTGCGTCGGCATCGGGATTGCCGACGTCGGGTCCACGGGTGATCAACTCCAGGCCCGCGCGCTGGGCCACTCGGGCCGACGCGACGTTGTGTTCGAGGAGGTACGCCACGATCGGCAATTCGGGCTCGGTTCGGTGCGCGCGCTCGACTGCGATCTCACACATCTCCGCGGCGTACCCGTTTCCCTGCGCGTCGGGATGGAGGCGATAGCCGAGATTCCAGAACGCGTTCTGCCGCTTCGAGCACCCGCCGTAGCCACTGATCGTGCAGCTGCCGCGCTCACGAATGATCCACGTGGCCAATCCATCCCGCCGCCACTGGTCCACCCAGCCCAGCAACATTCGTTCGGTCGCGCTGAGATCGGTGTGCCGCAGGCTGGGAAAGTGGGTCCACGACTGCGGATCGCTGCAGATCGCGTACAGCGCATCGAGATCCGTGACGACCGGCTCGTCGAGATCGAGACGCGAGGTTCGTGTTCGCACACCGTGGATCCTAAGGGGAAGAAGTCTGGTAGACCGGTGGTACACGATCGAGCGAAGGGTGTGACCGTCATGGCCGAGTGGGTCAAGAAGATCGAAGAGAACGCGAAGGGCCTCATCGCAGAGGCAGAGCAAGAACTGACGGCACTCGAGGGTGTGGACACGGTAGACCTCACCGCCGATGACACCGACGAGTCCGAGACGGTCACCAGTGACGATGGGCGCGAGCAAGTCTCGGACTGAACCCTCGATGTGGCCGAAGGACATGCCCGCTGCGGCATGTCGACCGTCGCGACTCTGATCCCCGCGTCGCCGCTGACCCCTGAAGACCGATCAATCGTCGAATACGGACCAGCAGATACTGTTTCTCTTCTTCTGGTCTTCCAGCACCAAATCACGCACGCTCTCCGGCAGTCGATCCCGCTGCCACCGGAGTTCCTCTCGCCCGGCAACTGTCTCCCTGCCGGTAGGTGCGGCGGCCCTGGCCGCCTTGATCGCGTACGCAGCCGCTCCGAGGTCGTGTTCGGGTACGTGTGCCACACACGCGGCCTGGCCGGCGGCGTAGGCGGCGAAGCGTGCAGCGCCGCTCTGGGGCCGTGCCGCACCCATGCTGTGGCCGCCGAGGGCGCGGGTCGCCATCATCGCGAGTTCACCGCGTGTCCACGCCCGAATGCCCTCGATTGCCTCACGCGGCCGCGAATCGGACGGCTCGGCCCCCTCGAACAATCCGAGCACGTGTTCCGCACACTCGGCGGCCCACAGCGCGAGACTTCGATGGTCGGCGTCGGACAACAAGCCGCCGCGGTGCACCGTGATCAGCCGTGGATCTCTGACGGCCGGGAGAATCATGCGTCGATGAGAACACGAAAGAGGCCCGAGACAATAGTCTCGGGCCTCTTTCGTAGTGGTAGCGGGGACAGGATTTGAACCTGCGACCTCTGGGTTATGAGCCCAGCGAGCTACCGAGCTGCTCCACCCCGCGATGCATCTACGAAGTTACTCCCGCGCGTACGGCCAATGCAAATCACGTGACGATCGCGTGCCTCCACGCCCGCCGGACGCATGCACTCGAGGCAGTCCTTCTCCGCGTTTATCACGTCGAAGCGCATAGAAAATAGTGCTCCGCGTCTCTTTTCATGCGTGTTTCACGTCACATAACAGTCGGGTTACGAAGGGGAAACATTAGCGCCACGAGCCCAGCTGAGCTGGTAAAAGACCCCCACCCGTCCCACCATGTGGTCATGCGTCGTCCCATTTTCGCTCCGTGACGCTGAGTGAATCCTCGACTACCTTCACGGACGGCCCTAAACCGCTGGGCCTGCACCACCCCGCCGCTCCCTTCGCTCTGCCCCGCGGGTGTGGTCCCCAAGACGTACGGGGGCAGAGCCGCGACGATACGAAGTGCCTGGTCATTCTCGCCATAAAGCCGGCGAAACGATTGCAGGCCAGTCGCGCCAGTCGAGCGCGGAGAGGATTCACCCCGAATGACCACACAGAACAATTTCGGCAAGCGTGCACTCGGATTGGCCGCCATCGCAGGTGCCGCCGTAGCAATCCCCCTCGGCCTCTCTGCCGGAACCGCCAGCGCAGCCACCCACAACTGGGACGGCGTCGCACAGTGCGAAAGTGGTGGCAACTGGAGCATCAACACCGGAAACGGCTACTACGGTGGCCTGCAGTTCTCGCAGAGCACCTGGACGGCCAACGGTGGATCCGGATCGCCGGCCAACGCATCCAAGGCAGAACAGATCCGCGTAGCGGAGAACACCCTGCAGAGCCAGGGACCGGGCGCATGGCCAGTATGCGGGCAGCAGCTGACCACCGGCACCTCCACGCCCGCACCCGAGGCCGCTCCCGCGCCGAAGGCCGCTCCGGCACCCGCACCGGCCGTCGCACCGGAGGCTGCAGCCGCCACACAGGCTGCACAGGGCGCATTCGATGCAGCATCCAAGTTGGCCGACCAGTACGGCCTGAGCACTCAGTTCCAGCACCTCGTCGCTGCGAACTCCCCCGTGCTCGCGCCCATCGGACGCTGATCCCGAGCAGTTCACACGAGCTGCAGCTTCACAACGAAAGAGCCGCCTCACCATACGGTGAGGCGGCTCTTTCGCTCATGTCAGCGGGACCCGACCGAACAGATCAGCTACCTGCGCGGTTGTAGGCGTCGACGGCGGTCTGCAGATTCTCGAGTGCAGTGCCGAGATCCGCAAGGTTTCCGCTCTGCTGCGCGGTGCGCACAGCGGAGAGAGCAGAATTCAAACCGGAGACGGCCGCATCCCGGGTCGTCGAAGAACCGGTGGCCGGTGCCGGAGTTGCTGAGGGCGTGCCGCCGTCGGACGGCGTCGTCTCGGGCACGGCACCCGGCTGGGTGGTGCCGTCGGTCTCACCGGGTGCGGTGACGGTCCGTCCGGCACCCGCTCCGAACACCTGCTCGATGGCTTCGGGCAGGGTCGCGGCATAGCCGACTCGTCCCTCGTACGAGACCAGCACTCGAATCAACTGCGGGTACGCCGATGCCTCGTTGGTACGCGAGGCGTACACGGGCTCCACGTAGATCAACCCGCCGTTGCCGACCGGAAGGGTCAGCAGGTTGCCGAACTCGACAGTGTTCTCACGGCGCACGATGCCCAAGCTCTCGGACACGTCCGTCGTCGTCGTCATCTGGTTCTGCACCTGATTCGGACCCTGAGTGGATGTATCCGTCGGCAATCTCAGCACGGTGATCTTGCCGTAGTTTTCCGGATCGGAATCTGCACTGACGTACGCGCCGAGAACTTCACGCCGGTAACCGACCAACGCACTGGTCAGCTGGAACGACGCCTGGTTCTCCTCGTTGGAGACATCGGACGCGACGACGTAGTACGGCGGCTGCTTGGCCGAGGTGTTCTCGGCCGTCGGGTCCGTCGGAACTTCCCAGAAGGCGTTGTTGGTGAAGAACTCTCGCGGATCGTTGACGTGGTACTTGGTGAGCAGCTCACGCTGGACCTTGAACAGGTCCTCCGGGTAACGGAAGTGATCGCGAAGTTCGTCGGACACCTGATCCTTCGGGATGACGGTTCCGGGGAACACGCCTTCCCATGCCTTGAGCACAGGATCGTTCTCATCCTGTTCGTAGAGCTTGACGGTGCCGTCGTAGGCATCGACAGTGGCCTTCACCGAGTTCCGGATGTACGACACTTCCCGGCTCGGCAGCGCACGCGTCGTGGTGGACTCGATGCTGTCGGCAGTGGCGTCTTCGAGCGACATCCGCTGGGCATACGGGAAGTTGTCCAACGTGGTGTAGCCGTCGATGATCCAGACGAGCTTGCCCTCGACGATCGCCGGGTAGGTCGATCCGTCGGTGGTCAACCAGGGTGCAACCTTCTGGACCCTGTCGCGGGGATCGCGATTGAACAGAATCTTCGACTCGTCACCGATCACACTCGAGAAGAGGATGTTGCGCTCGGCGTACTTGCTGGCGAACACCAGACGGTTGAAGAAATTGCCGATGTTCACCCCGGCCGCACCGTCGTAGGTGTAGCTCTTGCTGTCGGTGTCGTACTCGCGAGGCTCGCCGGTGGAACCGACGATCGAGTAGTCGGCATCGGAGTTGGCGATGACCGGTCCGAAATAGATGCGCGGCTGATCGAGGTCGCCGGGGCCGTCCTTGCGAATCGAGCCCTCGGCATCGTTCTCGATCCAGTTCACCTGGTAGTTGGGGTAACCGCCCCGTCCGCCGCTGGATTCGTCGGCGACGGCTTCGTCGACGGAGTTGGCGGGTGCTGCCACGAAGCCGTTTCCGTGGGTGAACACCGTATGGCGGTTGATCCAGTCACGCTGGTTCGCGTCGAGCGTCTGCGGTGAGATCTCACGCGCGGCAACGACGTAATCGCGGAGGTTGCCGTCTGCATCCGGATACCGGTCCACGGCCAGCGTGTCGGGGAACCCGTAGAAGTTTCGGATCTGACGCTGCTGGGTGAAGGTCGGTGCCAGGATGTTCGGGTCGAGCAGACGGATGTTGGACATCGTCGCCGACTCCGACGCCACCTCACCGGGGCTCAACGCTGCTTCGCCGGAGTAGTTCCGATAAGTGACCACGTCATCGGTCAACCCGTACGCGGCTCGGGTGGCCGCGATGTTGCGCTCGATGTACGTGCTCTCCTTGTCGGCCGCGTTCGGACGCACCGAGAACTGCTCCATGACCAACGGCCAGACTGCACCGATCAGGATCGACGAGAGCACCAGCAATGCCGTGGCCAACGCCGGAATTCTGAGGTCGCGCAAGAAAATTGCCGAGAAGAACGCGATCGCACAGATCACTGCGATGGCCAACAGAATGAGTTTCGCCGGCAACACGGCATTGATGTCGGTGAATCCGGCTCCGGTGAATGTCGGCTCCTTGCGACCGCTCGACAACAACGTGTACCGGTCGAACCAGTAGGCAACGGCCTTGAGCAGAACGAAGCTGCCGGCGATGACAGCGAGTTGAATTCGCGCCGAGCGGGTGAGTGCACCTTCGCGCCCGGCGAGCCGGATCCCGCCGAATACGTACTGCGTCACCAGGTTCGCGAAGAACGCAACCAAGATGGCAACGAACAGCCAGTTCAGGATGAATCGGTAGAACGGCAGGTCGAACGAGTAGAACCCGACGTCGAGGCCGAACTGCGGGTCGGTCTGGCCGAAGTCTCCGCCGTGCAGGAACAGCTGCACGGTCACCCAGTTGGTCTGGGCGATCATGCCGGACAGGAATCCGAACACCACCGGAATTCCGATGCCGAACAGGCGCAACCGACTCATCACCGTGGTGCGGTACCGCGCGATCGGATCGTTGGGACCGGCCACCGGAACGAACACCGGACGGTTGCGGTACGCCAACAACAATGCGGCGAACACGATGAGTCCGACGACCAGAGCGACGACGAGGAAGATCACCAATCGCGTCAGCAGCGTAGTGGTGTACACGCCACGGAAGTCGACTTCGCCGAACCACAGCCAATTGGTGTACATGTCGATCAGACGGGGACCGATGAGTAGCAGACCTGCTGCTACCAAGGCCAGTACGAGCAAGATCCGGCTTCGCCGCGACAACGACGGCATACCGGTGGGGGGCCTCATGCCCACGAGCCACACTCCAACTTCGGGCGACGCCGACGGCGCCGCAGATGACTTAGGCGGTGCACATTCCGTGCACCGCATGTCCGTTTCGCCCTACTGTACGTACGTTGATCCTACGGCTGCGACAGCCGTACTGCGGCCACTGTCGACCGCAGGTCAGGAGGGTCGGCATCCATAGAACCATCCGGATGCGAGGATAGTGCCGTGAGCAACGACAGCGACGGACTGCCCGGCCGAGATGATTTCGGTGACGAGTTCAACCCCGAGTCGGGTGGACAGGATGTGGCGCAGGCTTTGGCCCGGTGCGCGCGTGAAGTAGCGGACTTCGTCGACGCAGGCGGATGGCACCAGGCACCCCAGATGTTCGCCTTGGTACCCACAGCGACTCTTGCAGCAGCGGAACCCGGTCTGCTCGAGGACTTGGCCGACGGCGCAGCTCTGACTCCGATTCAGCAGCACTCACTCCCCGAGGACATCACCGGCGGCTCCCCCGCCCTGGACGAATTCCTCGCCACCTCGACGTGGCCCGAGGGTGTCGTCGGATGCGCTCTGGTGCAAGAGATCGTCGTACTTCCCCCGGCCGCCGAATCGACCCTCGACGATGCCTTGATGCCGTTGCTCGCCGATCCCGACGCAGCAGACCGAGCGGCACGCTCGGCCGCCGAGAACCATCCCGAGAAGCGGGATGCCCGGTTGATCGTCGCGGTCCTCAAGGACGGCCCATCGCTGACGCTGCTGCAGTTGCACCCGGACGAGGACGCAGACCCCTTCGCGCCGATCGACCTTCGCGTCGCAGAAAATCTGGCACCGAACGTCGTACACGGGCTCTACGCCACCTTCGACACCGTCGAAGACGACTGAGCCGGCCCGTCGAAGACGACTGAGCCGGGCCGTCGACGCCGTGACTCGAGACCGGTCAGCTGCAGGACGGCGCGTCGGCACCCGAGCCGATCGCCTGCAGCGCCTCGACCGCACTGTCCAGTGATTCGACGCGCACCAGGCGGAGTCCGTCTGGAACGTTCTGCGTCGCCTCACCGCAGTTCGCGTCCGGAACCAGGAACGTGGTGGCTCCCGCTTCACGGGCGGCGATCAGCTTGTACGGAATGCCGCCGATCGGGCCGACCGTTCCGTCGGCATCGATGGTTCCGGTGCCTGCGACAAATTCTCCGTTGCTCAATTCGCCGGGACTGAGTTTGTCCACCACGGCGAGGCTGAACATCAGTCCGGCCGAGGGTCCGCCGACGTCGGCGAGGTTGAACTTGACCTCGAACGGGACCCCGGGCTGCTCTTCGGGAGTGACGCCGAGGTAGCCCTTGGATGCGTCGTCGGGCCGCGCGCCCAGGACCACCGCACTCGTCTGCGTCGTACCGTCTCGCACGTACTCGATGTCCAGCGAATCACCCGGCGCTCGGGCGCTGACGGCCTCACGCACCGCCGACGCGGTGGCTACCGGGCTGCCGCCGACCGAGACGAGCGTGTCACCCACGTTCAGCACCCCGGCGGCGGGTCCGTCCTCGGCCACACTCGCCACAGCCAGCGACACAGGTAGATCCAGGTGGTGCAGGGCGGCGAGTTCGGCGCTGGACTCGGACTCCTCGAAATCCGCTTGGTTGCCCTCCTGCACTTCTTCCTTGGACTTGTCCGGCGGATAGACCTCTTCGCGCGGAACGAGGCCCTGACGACCGCTCGCCCAGAAGCCGATGGCCTCGAACAGATTGAGCTGGTCACGCACGGCCACGGTCGTCATGTTCAGATGACCTGTCGTCGGATCGACGTCGGTTCCGTCGATCTGCACCACGGGCACACCGTCGACATCGCCGAGGGTGTTGTATGTGGGGCCGGGGCCGAGGGCGGCGAACGGAACGGTGACGACCGATCCGGTGACGCCCAGCACCACCACCGGTACCAGCGCAGCGACAAGAGTGGCGATCCTTCGGTTCACTCGGTAGACACTAGATCCGAACGCGCGGCGCTGTGGATACCGCCCCTGCCGGAGCCCGTTGCGCGCGGTGCCGAGTTCGTTCTGCGCACAGCGTCGAGCTTCTTCTGTTCGCCGTCAGCGTGACGATCTTCCGCGCTCCCCGTGCACATGGCTTGTACCGTTGAGACATGAGCAATTTTGGTTTCGGTGCTTCCGACGACGACCCGGACAAGAAGAAGGATCCGGACGGTTCGGGCAACCCCGCCGGTTTCGGCTTCGGCGCAGAGGGCTTCGACCCTGCCCAGCTGGGCCAGATGCTCACCCAGTTCGGTCAGATGCTCAGTGGCATGGGCGCTGCCGGTGCCGGTGGGGCCGGTTCCGGTCCGGTGAACTACGACTTGGCCAAGCAGCTGGCGCGTCAGCAGATGGGTGATTTCAGCCCGGTGTCGACGGGCGAGCGAGAGGCGATCACCGACGCCGCACACCTGGCCGAGCTCTGGCTGGACGGGGCGACGACGCTGCCTGCCGGTGCTACGAAGACCGTTGCGTGGACGCCGGTCGACTGGCTCGACAACACGATCGACACGTGGAAGCGGCTGTGCGACCCGGTCGCCGAGCAGATTTCGGGTATGTGGACATCCGGTCTCCCCGCCGAGGCCCAGCAGATGGCCGGGCCCATGATGGGCATGCTGACGCAGATGGGCGGAATGGCCTTCGGCTCGCAGCTCGGTCAGGCCCTCGGACAGCTCTCGAAGGAAGTACTCACCTCGACCGACATCGGCCTACCGCTCGGACCGTCGGGCACGGCGGCGTTGTTGCCGTCGGCCATTGCGTCGTTCAGTGAGGGTCTCGAGCAGCCCGAGCGTGAGGTTCTGGTGTTCCTCGCGGCGAGGGAGGCTGCACACCAACGGCTCTACAGTCACATTCCGTGGTTGCGGCAACGGGTTCTGGCCACGGTCGAGGAATACGCGCGCGGGATCCGGATGGACTTCTCGGCTATCGAGGAGGCAGCAGCGGGCCTCGACCCGTCCGCGCTGACCGATCCGTCGAAAATCGAAGCAATTCTGCAGCAGGGTGCCTTCGAACCACAGACGACGCCGGAGCAGAAGCATGCGCTCGAGCGTCTGGAGACACTTCTGGCCCTGGTCGAAGGATGGGTCGAGACCGTGGTCGCGGCTGCGCTGGGCGACCGGCTGCCCGGGGCTGTGGCACTCGGCGAGACCATCCGCCGACGTCGGGCGTCGGGTGGCCCGGCCGAGCAGACCTTCGCCACGTTGGTCGGCCTCGAACTGCGACCGCGCAAGGTTCGCGAGGCAGCCGAGCTGTGGCGCCAACTCCTTGCCGCAGCCGACATCGAGGGACGCGACGGAGTGTGGGCCCATCCCGACCTGCTGCCCGACTCGTCGGACCTGGACAACCCTGCGGCGTTCATCGACCGCGTCGTCGGTGGTGGAACATCGAACTTCGACGACCCGATAGCACAGCTCGAGGCGATGGAGGCCAAAGAACGCGCGGAAGCCGAACAGGCCGCGGGCAAGGACGACGAGACCAAGGACGACGAGAGCACCGACGGTGATCCCGAAAAGGGTTCATCCACAAGCTGACCCAGTAGATTTCGGATGAGTTCCACTTCTCCGTCGAACGCCTGCTCGGAGGCACAGCCACCCTGTGGATAACGTGCCTCGGGCGGGCCTTCTCGGGAGTGTTCGCTGTCAGAGTGTGTTCCATGATCACACCGACCGTTCGACTCGATCCTGCGGTGGCAATACTGCCTCGACGGGACGGCACCGTTCAACTGGGCTGGAGCCCCGAGACCAGCGTTGTCGTCACTCCGCCTCCCGGTGCCGAGCCGGGTTCGATACTCGAGCTGCTCCGGCTCCTCGCCGCAGGCCGTTCGAGGCCTCATATCGTCTGTCATGCAATGACATTGGGGCTGTCCGCTAATCGAACATCGGCGATGCTGGGCGAGTTGGAGGAGTCCGGGTTGCTGATGCACGGCACGAGCGGGCCCGCCGGGTCGCAGCACGCTACGCCGGACCGGCCGGGGACGGTACGGACCATCCACCTGGTCGGGCGGGGTCCACTGTCGGACGCATTGGCCTCGGGCCTGAGTAGGACCGCCGCCGAGGTGAGCCGGTCGAGCCTGACGCCCACGCGTTACCCACAGTCGGCGGTGAATTCGTGGACCTACGACGTCGTCGTACTCGCCGACGATCTGGTCGCCGAGCCTCGGTTGGTGACCGATCTGGTGCGCATCCGCATCCCGCATCTTCAGGTTCGACTGCGGGACGGGAAGGGTGTGGTCGGCCCCTTCGTACTGCCCGGCCGAACGAGTTGCCTGCGCTGCGCAGATCTGACTCGCTGCGACCTCGATCCCGAGTGGCCGCATCTGTCGGCTCAGCTGCTCGGCACTGTCGGCCAGGCCAGCAGCGCGACGGTGTTGGCCACGGCCGCGTTTGCGTTCGCTCAGCTCGAACCCCTCATCGGCCGTTCCGACGCGTCGATGCCCGAAACCGCCGACTGCACGATGGAGCTGGATCTTGCAGCACGTGCAACCACGGTGCACAAGAGACTGTGGTCCAAGCACCCACACTGTGATTGCTGGCATTGACCAGACACAGTCACCTCGGCCGATACGGGCCGGTCCGAGCAATTGTCGGAAGGTTCAGCCATGATGGAGTTGTGTCTGACATACCGCGCCGTGGATCGACTCGTACTGCAAAACTGGCCAGCATTCCACTGGGAATGGCGGGCCGTGCTGCTGTGGGCTTCGGCAAGAAGCTTGCCGGCGGAAATCGCGACGAGATCGATGCGGACATGGCCGCCAAAGCTGCAGAACAGCTCTTCTCCGTTCTCGGGGAGCTCAAGGGCGGTGCCATGAAGCTGGGGCAGATGCTCTCGGTGATGGAAGCCGCCGTTCCCGAGGAGTATTCCGAGCCGTACCGGGAAGCGCTGACCAAGCTCCAGGCGCAGGGTCCGCCCATGCCGGCAAAGACGGTCCACAGAGTGTTGGATCAACAACTCGGAACGGCGTGGCGATCTCGCTTTCTCGATTTCGACGACACTGCGATCGCCTCGGCGAGCATCGGCCAGGTGCACCGGGCCACGTGGTCGGACGGACGGGACGTCGCAGTAAAAATTCAGTACCCGGGTGCGGACGATGCATTGCGCTCCGACCTCAAGACTCTGTCGCGTTTCGCGAACCTGTTCAGCACCGTGCTCGCGGGCACCGACGTCAAGCCGGTACTCGAGGAGCTCACTGCTCGTACCGAGGACGAGCTCGACTACCGTATCGAGGCCTCGAATCAGCGGGTGTTCAGCAAGGAGTTCGCGGGCGATCCGCAATTCGCAATACCCAAAATAGTTGCCAGTGCGCCCAAAGTCGTTGTCAGCGAATGGATGACGGGTCGACCGTTGGCCGACGTCATTGCAAACGGAACGGCCGAGGAACGGAACCGGGCGGGCGAGCTACTTGCCCTGTTCGCGTTCGTGTCACCCGCTCGGGCGAAGTTGCTGCACGCCGACCCGCATCCAGGAAACTTCATGATGCTCGAGGACGGGCGCATGGGCGTCATCGATTTCGGTGCGTGCGCTCCGATGCCCGTCGGTCTTCCGCCGGTTCTCGGCCGGATGGTCTCCCTCGCACGCGACGAGAAATTCGACGAACTCGTGGTGTTGTTCACCGAGAGCGGTTTCGTTGTGCCGGGCCGAACGGTGACAGAGAAAGAAATCGCCGACTACCTGCGTCCCTTCACCGACCCGATCCACACCGAGTCGTTCCACTTCACCCGCGCGTGGCTGCAGAAGGCCGCGGGTACTGCCGCAGATTTCAACAGTGCTCAGTTTCGCACTGTTCGAGCCTTGAACATGCCCGCCGAATACGTGATGATCTTCCGCGTTCTCGGTGGACTGGTGGGAATCTGCGCCCAGCTCGACGCCTACGCGCCGTACATGGCAATCCTCACCGAGTGGATGCCCGGCTTCACCGACTGAACGATTCGGTGAAGCCGGGGATCCGTTCCGGAGATCATGCTGCGTTCTTACGTGGTCGTCCGCGAGGACGCTTGCGGGCGATGACCACTCCTTGATCGAGGATCTCCCCGCCCCATACGCCCCAGGGCTCGGCACGGTCCAATGCCGCATCCAGGCAGGTACGCCTGATGGGGCATTGAGCGCACAGCGCCTTTGCCTGCTCGAGTTCGGCAGGGGTGTCGGCGAACCACATGTCGGGGTTCGCCGCTCGGCAGGGTACGGACAGCTGCAGCTCGGCCAATTCGGTCGAGCCCAACTCAGTGGAACACCCTGCAGTGTAGGCACTTTCGGACTCTGGTCGGCATGTCGTCCGGATCGTGGCGGTTGACACGTCGGTCTCCTCTACTTTTCGTGCGGCGTCGTTGTCGGTTCGAGGGGTGATGCGAACCATGTCGGCCTCACGTTCGGGTAGAGGGACTACCTGAACGACAAAGGCCACGGTCCGCGTTGTGCGGGTCCGTGGCCTGGTGGGCTTGTCGAAGCGTCTACCTACTGTGAAGTCGGTGTCTGCTGTCGAGCACGGACGCGCCTGGTGCGCGGTGACGTCGGGCTGCCTGAGCAACGGCTTTCGCTCCTGGTGCCAGGGCAACCTGGGCGGAATTCGACCCCGAGGCCGCGTAGGCGGACTCGTGCATGGGGCCGAAAGCGGAGGAACGAATCCACGTCTGCGCAACAGAGCCTGCGGCGGCGGCATGAGTGCCGAGGGGGGCAACTCCGAAGGGTGCCGTGCCGAGGACAGGGCTGAACGCGACGGTTGCATCGGCAACGGCGGCGTGGAATGTGTTGATCATTTCTTTCAGCTCCTGTTCTGGTCTCGTTGGCGGATTGGACAGTGCGCGATCTCCCGCGGCACGTGAAACAGACTAAGCCCCCTGCCGATATCTGCACAAGTTATTTTTGACCAGCAGTTTCTCGGCGATTTCTACCCGCCCGGTCAGCTGTCCGTTGCGCGCACGACTGCGAGTACGTCTTCGCCGAACCGCTCCAACTTCTTGGCTCCGATTCCGGGGATGGCGACGAGTCCCCGCTCGTCCTGCGGCTGCTGCTCGGCGATGGCAGTGAGCGTGTTGTCGCTGAAGACCACATACGCCGGCACTTTCAATTCACGGGATTTGTCCAGTCGCCACGACTTCAGGGCGTCCAGCAGGGCGATGTCGACGTTCGACGGGCAGCTCTCGCATCGACCGAGCATGGTCGCGGACGTCCCGATCAACGGTTTTCCACACAACCGGCACTTGGGTCCGGATTTCTTGGCAGCGGGGGCCGCGATACGTGAGGCGGGCGAATCCTCGGGCACGAGACCGATGAGAAACCTGGACCGCCGGCGGGACTTGCGCCCACCCTCGTTGCGGGCGAGCGCCCAGGACAGATGCAGGTGGACTCGGGCGCGCGTGACACCGACGTAGAGCAGCCTGCGCTCCTCCTCGATCGCGGCCTCGTTGTTGGCGCTGGGGTCGTTACCGATCGCGTGCGAGATCGGCAGAGTTCCGTCGGCGAGGCCGACGATGAACACCGCGTCCCATTCCAGCCCCTTCGCCGCGTGCAAGGACGCCAGCGTCACACCCTGCACCGTCGGAGGATGCCGCGCTTCGGCACGTGCAGCGAGCTCCCCCAGCAATTTCTCGAGGGTCAGGTCCGGCTCGTGCACGAGAAGTTCTTCGGTGAGTTGCACCAGGCCGCCCAACGACGCCCATTTCTCGCGGGCCTGCGCACCGGTCGGCTCGGTTGCCGTCAGGCCCAGCGGCGCGAGCACGGCACGCACCAGAGCCGTCAGACCGTCGCCGGACTGCGCGCCGTCGGGCAGATCGTCCCGACCGGCCGCCTGCCGCAGGGCGTTGACGCCCTGCCGCACCTCGGGTCTGGTGAAGAAGCCTTCCCCGCCGCGCACCTGATACGGAATCTTCATTTCCGTCAACGCCTGCTCGTGTGCCTCGGACTGAGCGTTGATGCGGTACAGAATCGCGATCTCGGCCGGCTCGACCCCTTTGGAGATCAACCTCTTGACCGCCCGCGCCACACCGTCGGCCTCCGCCGGCTCGTCGTCGTACTCGAAGAACTCCGGCTCGGGCCCTGACTCCCGCTGACCGATCAATTGCAGCCGGGTACCGGCAATACGTCCGCGAGCGGCTCCGATGACACGATTCGCCAGCGACACCACCTCCGGCGTCGACCGGTAGTCGCGTTCGAGCCGAACCACGGTGGCCTCGGGGTACTTGCGAGAGAAGTCGAGCAGATATCGAGGGGATGCGCCGGTGAACGAATAGATCGTCTGATTCGCGTCGCCGACGACAGTGAGATCGTCGCGATCGCCCACCCAGGCGTCGAGCACCCGTTGTTGCAGCGGTGTCACGTCCTGGTATTCGTCGACGACGAAGCAGCGGTACCGCTCGCGGAACTCGTCGGCCACCGACGAGTGCTCTTCCAACGCTGCGGCCGTGTGCAGGAGGAGGTCGTCGAAATCGAGCAACATGCCGTCACCGCCTCGCGACTTGAGCTCCTCGTACCCGGCGTACACGGCAGCGACCTTGGCGGCGTCCATCGGAACGTCGCGGCGATTGCTCGCTGCGATACGCGGGTAGTCCTCGGGTGCGATCAACGATCCCTTGGCCCACTCGATCTCACCCGCGAGATCGCGGATCGCGTCGGTCGAGGTCGACACTCCGGCGCGATTGGCCGCCTGCGAAACAACAGTGAACTTGCGATCGAGTAGCTGCCAGCCGGTGTCTCCGACGACCTGCGGCCAGAAGTATTTGAGTTGCCGCATCGCCGCGGCGTGGAACGTACGGGCCTGCACGGGAGGTCCGTCTCCTCCAACCCCGAGCTCGCGCAGGCGGCCGCGCATCTCGCCGGCAGCGCGAGCGGTGAACGTCACCGCCAGTACCTGCCCAGAGGACACATGCCCCGCCGAGACGAGGTGCGCGATACGTCGCGTGATCGTGCGGGTCTTGCCCGTGCCGGCACCGGCGAGAACGCACACCGGGCCACGAGGAGCCAGTACGGCCGCGGATTGCTCCGGATCCAGTCCGGTGGTCATCGCGTCGTCAGCCATGTGGACCATTGTGTCAGTGCGCACCGACAGTTCCGCCCGGGCCTGAACCTGCCGGAACAATGGCGTCGGTGCTCCTGTTGACTCTTGTCGTGACCACTACCGAGAACACTCCGCAGACCCCAGCCGCACTCACCGTCTACTCCACGACGTGGTGCGGTTACTGCCGCCGACTCAAGACCCAGCTCGACGAGGCGGGAATCACATACGCCGAGATCGACATCGAGCAGAACCCGGAAGCCGCCGACTTCGTCGGAAGCGTCAACAACGGCAACCACGTGGTGCCTACCGTCCTCTTCGCCGACGGCTCGACGGCGACCAATCCCGGCCTGGCCGAGGTCAAGCGCGCGCTGTCGCTCTGATCGAGCGTCAGCCCGTGGCCGCCCACGCTTCGAGCATTCCGCGCGCGATCGAGATGGAACCGGGGAGCAGCAATCGGGAGGTCGAGTCCGATCCCCAATCCCCCAGCTCCAGCGCCGCGACAACCTCGGCTCGATCGAACCAGTGGGCTTCGGCAATCTCGCCGTCCTGGAAAAGCAACGGCTGCTCCGGGTCGGCGACAGCCGAGAACCCGATCATCACCGAACGCGGGAACGGCCACGGCTGGCTACCCAGGTAGTCGATGTCGGAGACGTCGAGGCCGACTTCTTCCTTGATCTCCCGCGCCACACACGTTTCCAGGGATTCGCCGGCCTCGACGAAACCCGCCAGAACCGAGAATCGCCGCTCGGGCCAGGCCGGTGCGCGTGCCAGCAGCACTCTGTCGCCGCCGTCGTGGACCAGACAGATCACTGCGGGATCGGTACGAGGAAATTCCTCGTGGCCGGTGGACGTACTGGTGCGAGACCAGCCCGCGTTCGACAGAACCGACGGCGCGCCGTCGAGCGAGCTGAACTGCGCGCTCGCATGCCAATTGAGGATCGCCAGCGCACCGGTCACCATCGACAGTGCAGTGCCGTCCAGGCGATCACCGTCGGTACGTAGGTCGCCGAGCGTGCCCTCCACGATCTCCACCCGCCTGGTCCATACGTGCCGGTCCCCGTGGATTCCGAGAAAGACCGCATCAGCGGTGGGTTCCGGTGCAACATCGACGGCGGGAGTGAGGACCAAGCCGTCCTCGTCGACGCCGAATCTGCCTCTGCCGTCCACGTTCAGCAGTCGGCCGGTCGACCAGCCTGCTGCGAGTGCGGCGGTGTCTCGGCGTAATTCCTCGGCCCTGTTCAGCGGTGACCGGGAGAGGCGAGGTGGGTGAGCGAGGTGGAATTTCGGCACGCTCGGAACCCTACTCGGACTTCGTTACTCACCCACACGACGGATGTACAGCAGGCGATCGGACGCCTCGACGGCATCGACTTCCGGGGTGCCGACCCGGAAGAGTTTGCCGCCCCGCACAACTCCGAGCACAATGTCGGTGAGGTGCCGCGGCGAGCCGCCCACCTCGTCGCGCTCGACTTCGCGCTCGGCGATCGCGAAGCCTGCCTCCGGCGTCAACAAGTCCTCGATCATCTCCACCACGGACGGTGTGGAGGTGGCGATGCCGAGCAACCGGCCGGCGGTCTCGGAGGAAACGACCACCGAATCGGCACCGGACTGACGCAGCAGGTGGGTGTTCTCCGCTTCCCTGATGGCCGCGACGATCTTGGCCTTGGGAGCGATCTCGCGGGCGGTCAGAGTCACCAGCACGGCTGTGTCGTCTCGGTTGGTCGCCACGATGATGGCCGACGCATGCTGGGCCCCGGTGAGTCTGAGCACGTCGGACTTGGTCGCCGAGCCGTGGACGGTGACCAAGCCCAGAGCCGACGCGGCATCGAGCACCGTCTGATCGGTGTCGACAACGACGATGTCGGACGCCGGTACGCCGTCTCCGAGCATCGCGTCGACTGCGGTTCGGCCCTTGGTGCCGAAACCGATGACCACGGTGTGATTGCGCACGCTGCGTCTCCATCGCTGAATTTTGAATGCTTGCCTGGACCGCTCGGTGAGAACCGACAGCGTCGTTCCGACCAGCAGAATGAGGAACAGGACCCGAAGTGGTGTGATGACAAGAATATTGACCAGCCGCGCCGACGGGCTCATCGGCGCGATGTCACCGTATCCCGTCGTCGACAGCGATACCGTCGCGTAGTAGAACGCGTCCAGGAAGGACAGTTCGCCGTTCTGGTTGTCGCTGTAACCGTCACGGTCGAGGTATACGACGAACGCTGCGAGAAACAGGATGCCGAGCGCCATCAGTACCCGTTTGTAGATCGCGCTCCACGGACTCGATTCCAGCTCCGGGACTCGGAGCACTCCGACGAGCGCGAAGTCGGGCTTGTCGGTCAGCGCGCCACTGTCGCTCAGGCGCGCTCGCAACCTACCTGCCACGTCGCCCACCGAAGTGTGCGCAGAAGTCGAGATCATTCACGGCACGCAGCGTAACCCCACGCAACGAATCTGTGCCGACGACTCGGGATGTGGCACGGTAAGTGCATGACACAGCGACCAAGTCAGGCAGCCGCACTGCGCCTCGCCGGACTGCTCACCGGAGCCGGCATTCTCCATTTCGTCACCCCGACGTTCTTCGACGCGCAGGTTCCGACGGCACTGCCGGGTTCGGCTCGCACGTACACCCAGGTATCGGGAGTCGCCGAGCTCGCGGTGGCCGCAACACTTGCCACGCCTCGCACCCGCCGCCTGGGCGGCGCACTCGCGGCCGCGCTGTTCGTTGCCGTCTTCCCCGCCAACATCAACCTCGCATGGAAGTACGTGCAGAGCTCCAAGACTTCACCGGCGCTCAAAGCAGCCATGATCGCCCGTCTGCCACTGCAGATCCCACTGGTCACCGAGGCTCTGAAGGCTCGTCGGAACGCGTAGTAGCGTCGATCGGCGTCGACGCGGCCGGACCCTCGAGAAGTTCGGCCAAAGCTGCTGCGTCCGGAAGGTTCTCGGGCGAGATGGTGTGGCCGCTGCGGACATAGTGGAACGCCGCGCGTACGCGGTCCAGCGAAACCGGTTCGGCCTGCCCGATCGACATCAGCTCGGCCCACGCCAATCGGTAGGCCGCGAGTTGCATCGCCACTGCCTGCTGTTCCGACGCTGTCGGCTCTGCACCGGTTTTCCAGTCGACGACGGTCCAGCCGCCGTCGGGGTCGGCGAACACGGCGTCGATTCGACCGCGCAGCACCGTGCCCGCCACGGACGTCTCGAACGGGACCTCCACCTCGACGGGGCTGCGCAGCGACCATTCCGAGTCCAGAAACGCCTGCTGCAACGTTTCCAGGTCGACGTCGGCCGACGCACCGGTATCGGCCGAGCCCGGCAACTCGTCGAGGTCGAGCAACCGGGTTGCACCGAACCGCCGCTCGACCCAGGCGTGAAATGCAGTTCCTCTGCGCGCCAATGGGTTCGGAGGAAACGGCAACGGCCTGCGCAGTCGCGATGCCAGGCCATCGGGATCTGCGGCCAGGTCCACCAACTGCGTCACCGACAGGTTGCCCGGTAGTGCCACGTCGACTCCCGCGACCGACCTCACTGCCCGCTCTGCCAGCAGGGTCTCGACATCGGCAGCCCAGTTCTCCGGGTCGGTCAGGGTTGGGTCGTCCGTGTTCTCACTCGAATTGCGCTGCACCGCATCACCATCTGCCAGTGCGCGTAGTACCTCGCGCGCACCGCTCTCGACCGCGCCACGTCTGGGTCCGAGCGGGTCTCGCGGCCAGGACGCCGTGTGCGGCACAGCTCCGAGCGGGTTCTGCACTCCGTCCTCCGGAGCCGGGGCCCACTGCTCGATCACAGCCGCGGCGTCGGCGGATCCGCTGACCTGCCTGTGCAATTCGTCGAGAAACTCCGACGGCCCACGCGACTTCGTCGACGTCTGGTCCCAGTGGTGCGCGGACACCAACAGCACCCGTTCGGTTCGGGTCAGAGCCACGTAGAACAGTCGCCGATCCTCGGCGAGCCGGCGCCGGGCCAGCGCATCCTTGTGGTTCTTCACTGCATCCTCCAGATCCTTCCGGTTGTACAGCTGGTCGAGTTCGAGAACCGGAACGCCCTCCGAGCCCTCACCGTCCAGTGCGCGATCACCGCGCAGCGACGGCGGCAATTCGGCCATGGCTCCGAGCCACGTCGAGGACGCGTTCGAGGACGGGAACACGCCTTTCGCTACGTGCGGTACGGCCACGACCTCCCATTCGAGGCCCTTCGCGGAGTGGACAGTGAGCACCTGAACTCGATGTGGGGCGACGTCGACCTCGCCTGGTGCGAGGCCGTCCTCGACCGTCTCCGCAGCAGCGAGGAACGACAGGAATCCGGTCACCGTGGCGGTGGGATTGTCGGCGTAGTCGGCCACCACGTGGGCGAATGCATCCAGGTGTTCGCGGCCGACTGCCCCGTCGGTCCCGATCGGTGTGCGGGCTTGCGCTTCGACGCCGATGTTCATGATCCGCTCGATGTCGCCGACCAATTCCGTCAGCGGTTGCCCGATTCGATCGCGCAGCAGGTGTAGTTCACCCGCGAGGGCGACGATCCGCCGGTAGCCGGCCTCCGAGTACCGCTCGGCCGAACCAGGATCGGCAATGGCGTCTGCCAGTCCCGCCTGCTCGGACTGCTCGCCGGGAAGTGCGCTGCCGAGTGCGGCGTCCAGCGTCTCGGGGTCGTCGACCCGACCCGCGGTGCCGTACCCGCTGCGGATCTCGAGTTCTCGGGCGCGCTGGGAGAGTGCCCGCAGATCCGTCGGGCCGATCTGCCACCGAGAACCGGTGAGGATGCGCATCGCGGAACTGCCGGCAGTCGGGTCGGCGACCAGTCGCAGCATCGCGATGATGTCTGCCACCTCGGGAACGTGCAGCAATCCGCCGAGCCCAACGACCTCCACCGGCAACCCACGGCTGCGCAGTACCTCTGCGATGGGTTCGGCATCGGCGTTGCGTCGCACCAGAACTGCAGCGGTGGGCGGCGGCCGATCCTGCTCGAGGGCCGAGCGGTACTCCCCTGCGATCCGGTCGGCAATCCACTCGCGTTCGCCCAGAACGGTCTCGGTGACGGCAATTCGGACGTCTCCGGGAACAGCTCCCGGACGGGCCCGCAGAGTCGGGACCGGAACACCGACGCGGCGCAGTGGATCGGTGATCAGGTTCGCCAGAGTCAGCGCTTCGGGCGGATTCCGCCAGCTGGTGAGTAGTTCCAGTCGAGGAGCCGGGCCACCGTCGGCCTGCGGAAAGTCGGTGGCGAACCGTGGCAGGTTCGCTGCCGAGGCACCGCGCCAGCCGTAGATCGATTGCATCGGATCGCCGACCGCCGTCAGCGCCAACGTGGGGTCGCCGCCCGATCCGAACAGTGACGACAGCAGGACGCGTTGAGCGTGCCCGGTGTCCTGGTATTCGTCGAGCAATACCAGCCGAAAACGTTGCCGTTCGGCTGTTCCCACCTCCGCATGGTCGGCCGCGACCCGCGCCGCCATCGACATCTGCGAGCCGAAATCCAGTGCTCCCTCCCGGCGCAGAGTCTGGCCCAGCCGTTCCACCAACGGCAACAACCCGATTCGTTGATGCTGCGCGTCGAGGATGTTCAGCAACTCTTTGGTGGGGCCGCCGCGTTGTCGCGGGCCCGGCCCGAGCGTGTGTACCAGTTTCTCCAACTCCACGTGTGCCTGGCGCAGCTCATCGGGATCGACGAGATGCTCGGCCAACTGGCCCGAGAGCGCCAATACCGCCTCGGTCACCGACGTGGGGTTTCGGTCGGTGTCGAGGTCGCCGTCCCAGGTGCTGACGACGCGGTGCGCCAGCTGCCACAATTCGGTTTCCGAGAGCAGCGTCGCGGACGGTTCGATCGGCAGCAGCAAGCCGTGCTCGGTGAGCAGTCGGCCTGCATAGGAGTGATACGTGCTCACTTCGGGCTCGGCACCGAGAATCCGTTCCCGCAGTGCCAGACTGGGATCGAGTGCGCGCACCAGATCGGATCCGGCCAGCCGACCCAGCCGCGCCCTGATCCGAGACGTCAACTGCTGCGCGGCCTTTCGCGTGAAGGTCAGGCCGAGCACCTGGTCCGGGTCGACGAAACCGTTGGCCACCATCCACACCACACGGGCGGCCATCGTCTCGGTCTTGCCCGCCCCCGCTCCTGCCACCACGAGCATCGGGCCGGGCGGGGCCGCGATCACCGCAGCCTGCTCGTCGGTCGGCGGATGCTTCTGTCCGAGTGCCCTGGCGAGCTCGACCGGCGACACCCGCACCGCACCGGTCCGTTTCTTCGTCGGTGTCGTCACTGCTCCGTCACCTGCCTGCCGGTCTCGTGTGCCGGGCAACTGGACTTGACCGGGCAGTGCCTGCAGCCGTCGTTCACGCGCGCCTCGAATGCCGGCCCCTGCGTGGCCGACGCTGCCTGGTGCACGGTGTCCCGCCACTCCTCGAGTTTCTCCGGTGTCGGAACCTCCTGTATGCGCTGAGTCGCCCCGTCCTTGTTGTGCGGTTTGGCAACGAACACCAGCCGGGCCCCGCCGGGTTCGCCCGCGGGCTCGCCCTCGATCGCACCGGCTGCAGCAGCAACCTGATAGGTGGCCAGCTGGTGGTGGTTACGTGCGTCCTCCTTCGACATGACGGTCTTCGCCGTCTTGACGTCGATGATCACCGGCCGACCGTCCGGGTCGTGTTCGAGTCGATCGATACGTCCACGCAACGCGACCGCCGGCTCGTTCTCGGACCGCGCTTCCAGGACGCCGTCGACCTGTACTTCCACTCCGGCCTCGGTGAGCTCGCCTCGACTGCCGTGCAGCCAACTCTCGAATGTCTCCAGCATGGCCCCGGTTCGATCCAGCTCATGCCGCGAGTACCACTGCGAACCGAGATCAACTGCATCCCATGCTGTTTCGAGTGCACGACGAAGTTGCTCCGGTGGCATCCGACCGGCCACTGCCTGGACGAGAGTGTGCACGAGAGTACCGGTGACCGCATGGGTGTTGGTGCCGTCGTTGCCGCCGTGACGTTCGAGCATCCACCGCAGCGGACAGGTGGTGAGTTGTTCCACCGTCGACGGCGACAGCGGCACCGGACCGTCTCCGAGCTGCCACAACGGCGCGTCGGTGCTGAGCCCCGCCACCCCGAACCACTCGTCCGGATGCGCGCCTCGGACACCGGCGTCGACGAGAGTTGCCAGATGGCGAGCAGCTCGGGCTCGCTTGTCCGGATCCTGCTCGGCAACAACTGGATCGCACACGACACTGCGCAGCTCGGCAACCAGCATCGGCAGCCCCAACACCCGATGTGCGGACTCGGGTGCTTCGAGCGGAAGGAGGGACTCGCCGTCGACGTCCACCCCGCGCAGTTCGTCGACGAAGCGGGAACGAACGAGGTCGGCATCGCCGGTACTGGAATCGACGGCAGTGACGAGCAGAGTCGATCGAGCGCGGCTGCACGCGACCAGAAACAGCGTTCGCTCCTCGGCGAGCAGGGGTGCCGACTTCGACAGACGCCCGTCGAGTGCTGCTCCGGCGTCGAACGTTCCGGACACGAGGTCGACCAGGGTGTCGGTTCCGAGGAGGCTTCCGCGCGCTCGAAGGCCCGGCCACAAACCTTCCTGAACCCCGGCCACCGCAACGAGCTCCCATTCTCGACCCGCAGCAGAGTGCGCACTGAGCAGGGTGACGGCGTCTGCCCGAACCGTGGCGCGATGCGAGTTCAGAGTGGGAATCTCCTGCTGCGCAATGTAATCGAGAAATCCCCCGATCTGTGCCCGCGGCAGTCTGTCGACATAGGCTGCCGCCGCATCGAACAACGCAACCACTGCATCGAGGTCACGGTCAGCCTGGGCACCGGCCGAGCCACCCCACGCGGACGCGCCGGCCCACCGACGTTCGAGACCCGACGCCTGCCAGGCTGCCCACAACACGTCCTCGACACCGCGACCCGTCCGGGCAACCGCTCTCGCCTTTCGGATCACGCCGAGGGCTTTGCGCAGTGGCGCGGACTCCACATCCGACAGTCCGCCGATCCATCCGGTCTTTCCACGAGAATCGTCGGTGAGGACGCCCCTGAGAAGTTCGGCCGAGTCGCGTTCACCGCCCGATGCGAGCTCGAGTCTTCTCATTCCCCGACGCAGTCGACGCAGACCCACCGGATCGGCTCCGCCGATCGGCCCGGACAGCAAAGCCAGTGCATCTTCACCGTCGAAGGTCGGATCGGAGATCGCACGCAGTACCAGCAGTAGACCCACCGCCCCGTGCTGGCGATGCAGCGGAAGCTCGGAGGTGGGCGTGACCATCGGAACACCTGCTGCGTGCAGTGCCCGGCGCAACGGTGCAACGGTCCTCGGCACCGACCGCACCACGATGGCCATCTCGGACCACGGCATACCGTCGATCAGATGGGCCCGCCGCATGGCATCGGCGATGATCGCAGCTTCCTTGGCCGGCGAGGACGCGACGTGCACCCGCCCCGCAGGGTTGCCGAATCGGGCAACGGCCACCGGCTCGGGACACCGGTGTCGACCCAGCCCGGGCAGACGCCTCGCCACGATATCGGTCAACTCGGCAACCTCTGGCACGGACCGGTGATTGTGTGTCAGCACCACTCGCCGTGGCGAATTCACCTCGACCAGGTCGGCCACGAATGTGGGATCGGCACCACGAAAAGTGAACACGGATTGATCGGGGTCCCCCGCGACGACGGTCGATTCGGTGTCGGTACCGATCAGCCGAACCAATTGTGCTGCTTGCGGATCGAGGTGCTGAGCATCGTCGACGACGAGGTGGCGGATGCGGGCACGTTCACTGCGGAGCAGTTCCGGGTCGGTGGCGAACGCCATCAGCGCGGCACCGATGAGTTCGGCAGCATCCAGCCCAGGTGCCGTGGCTCCCGCAGCTTCGACGCCCACTGCCCCGCGCAGCAACATGGCTTGCTCGTACCGAGCGGCGAACCGCCCGACCGCAACCCACTCGGGTTTGCCGTGCTTGCGACCGAGTTTGACGAGGTCTTCCGGCCCGATTCCGCGTTCGGCGGACCTGAGCATCATGTCCCGCACCGCGGTCACGAACCCCGAGGTGCCGAGCGCCGGACGCAACCGATCCGGCCATTCCGCGGCACCGTCCTCGAGGTCGCCGCGCAGCATCTCGCGCACCACGGCGTCCTGTTCGGCACCGGTCAGCAGCCGCGGTGGCGGGTTGCCGTAGAGAGACGCCTGGAGCCTGAGCACCGCGAAGGCATAGGAGTGCACCGTCCGTACCAATGGCTCACGTGTCGCTCTCAGCGCGTGGTCTCCACTGAAGAGGCCGGAGGTGATCACCTCGCGCACCGCGGTTGCCGCCCGTTTGGACTGTGTCAGCACCAGAACCGATTCCGGGTCCCCGGAGACGATGCGCGAGACTGCGTAGTCGGCGACGAGCGATGTCTTTCCCGTTCCGGGGCCACCGAGTATCTGCCACGGATTCCACCGGGGTGCGCCGTGCGCCGCCTCCGCCGCCGAATCCGGTCGTGAAGACAACAGCTGAGCAGCCGCGCCGACCCACGTGCGGGCGGGCCGAGCCACCTTGGGTGCACGGACGAGGGTGACCGTCGCGCCGTGTCTGCCGTCCGTGCTCATGAGTACAGATGCAATCACGGACCACCGACAACGCTCGCCTCAGTACCGAGGCACCCCCACCGGACCGGCAGAATCCGCGGCGGCACGCCATGCGGCATAGTGGTCGACGTGCCCGAGTTGAATCTGCATACGTTCGGACCCGCAGACGGTCCTGAAATCCTCGCCGTTCACGGTGTGACCGGTCATGGTGCCCGCTGGTGGGATCTCGCCGAGAATCACCTGCCCGAAGCTCGAATTCTGGCTCCCGATCTGATCGGCCACGGCTATTCCCCGGCCACGCCGCCCTGGGACATCGACGCGCAGGTCACGGCTCTCAAAGCCGTACTGGACGCCCACGCGCGCGGCCCGGTCGTGGTGCTCGGACATTCGTACGGCGGCGCGTTGGCCGTCCATCTCGCGCAGAGGTTCCCGGACGCGGTGCGGGCGCTGGTTCTGCTCGATCCCGCGATCGCTCTGCCGCCGGACGAGCTGCTCGAGGTGGCCGAGGCCACCGCGAAGTCCCCCGATTACACCGACGCCGACGAGGCGCGATCGGAGAAGATCCACGGGGCGTGGGCGGACGTACCCACCGAGTTGCTCGACCGCGAGGTCGCCGACCACCTGGTTCCCGCCGACGGCGGAAAGGTGGCGTGGCGTATGTCGATACCGGCGATCGTTGCGACGTGGGGCGAGCTCGCTCGTCCGATCGTGGTACCCGCCGAGAGCGTCCCGACCATCGTGGTTCGGGCCATGCGCGTCGAACCCCCTTATGTCACCGACGAATTCCTTGCCGCGCTGCGAGAGAAACTCGGTGAGAACCTGCGCACCGTCGAGCTGGACTGTGATCATATGGTCGGCCAGGCCAAGCCGGTCGAGGTGGCCGAGCTGGTGCGATCCGTGCTCTAGATGGCCCCGATCACCGAAAACCAAGTCGAGCGAGTTCGCGCATTGGTCGCGTCCATCCCCTCGGGATTCGTCGCCACGTACGGAGACATCGCTGCCGCGGCCGACCTGTCGAGTCCACGCATCGTGGGATGGATCATGCGCACCGACTCCGCCGACCTCCCGTGGCATCGCGTCCTCGGAGCCAGTGGCAGGCCCGCCCCGCACCTCGCCACCCGGCAGCTCGAGACGCTGCGCAGCGAAGGAGTGGCAGTCCGCGACGGCAGAGTGCCGCTGAAGTCGATTCGATTCGACTTCGGGGCGCTCCCATCGCCGCTCGAGTCGACCACTAACCTCGGAGGATGAACATCAGAGACGGGCTCGGGCAATTCGATCCACGCCCCACGGCGAAGTTCGCACTGTCGAAGGCGAGCACCTTCGTCGCCTCTGCCGGACTGGTCGTCGACGAGGTCTCGGGAACCCGGGTGGCGGGTCACATCGACTTGACGGACGAGCATTTCACCCCGTGGGGCGTCGTACACGGCGGGGTCTACACGACCGCTGTCGAGAGCGCCGCCAGCATCGGTGCCAGCGAGGCCGTGAAGGATCGCGGCGAGTTCGCCGTCGGAGTACACAACGGCACCGACTTTCTCCGAGCGAGCAAGGGCGGACGCGTCGACGTTCTCGCAGAACCGTTGCAGCAGGGCCGTGTTCAGCAACTCTGGCTGGTCACGATCACCGCCTCCGACAGCGGAAAGACAATTGCACGCGGGCAGGTTCGGCTACAGAACGTGCCCCTGCCGACATGACAGCGCTCGCACCATGACGCCGGTCTGCGATGCGATCGTCCTCGCCGGCGGTCGCGGATCGAGGATGGCCGATCCCGAGCACCCGACGTCGCCGCAGGAGGTCGACAAGCCGGCCTTGACCGTCGGCGGCCGTCGAATGGTCGACATTGCGGTGGACGCCGTATCGGGCTGCCGCAGAACGGTTCTGGTGGGTCCCACACGCGCCGGGGTGGCGGACCACGTTGTCCAGACCCGCGAGTCGCCTGCCGGCGGTGGGCCCGTTGCGGCCCTCGCGGCGGGACTGCGATCCCTGAACGACAGTGCAGATTCAGAGCACACTGCAGATCTGGTGGCCGTCGTCGCGGCGGACATTCCACTTCTCGACTCCGCCGCGATAGGGTCCCTGATCGATTCCATCGCACACTCCGCAGCACATGCTGTATTCGCTCGCGACAGCGCAGGCCGCACGCAGTTCCTGCTGGGAGTGTGGCAGCATTCAACGCTAAGATCCGCTGTGGCACAGCTGGATTCGGTAGACGGTGCACCGATGCGCCGAATTGTTCCGGTCGATCATCAGGTCATCGCGCTACGCGATATCGAGGACTGCGACACCCCCGCCGACCTCCTGGCCGCTCGCCTCGCCGCGCAGCCGTCGCAGACGCTCGAGGTCGCCGACGCATTGGAACGCATTCGAAGCCGCCTCCCACCGCTGCCGATCCATCGAATTTCCTTGCAGGACAGCGCCGGGACCGTCCTCGCAGAACCCCTCGTGTCCCAGACCGCGTTGCCGGCAGTGGACATCTCCGCGATGGACGGTTACGCCGTCTGCGGCTCCGGGCCGTGGACGCTGCGGCCCGATATCGCGTACGCAGGAAGTGTCGACGTCGCCGGACTCACCGCCGGAACAGCGGTGCGCATCGCGACCGGCGCTGCGCTTCCGCCTGGAGCGACGTCGGTGGTGCGCGACGAGCACGTGACACACGATCCGGACGGGTCGGTGCGTCGACTGTCGACCACAGCCGAGTCCGACGACACACGTCGGTGCGGCGAGGACTGGCTGCCGGGCACCGAGCTGGTCGCCGCGGGAACTCCGATCGATGCGGCGGTACGGTCTCTCGCCGCCAGCGCGGAAGTGTTCGACGTGACGGTACGCGGTCCGGTTCGTGGTCGAATAGTGATCAGCGGCAACGAGATTCGATCGAACGGGCCGCTGGCACCCGGTGAGACCCGGGACGTTCTCGGATCGGTGTTGCCGGAGTACCTGGCGCACTGCGGCATCGCGGTCGTCGATGTGACACTGCTCGACGACTCGGCGACGGAATTTCGGGACATCCTGACTCGCACGCATGACGTGGACGTCATCGTCGTGGTCGGAGCCACCGGTGGGGGTGCCGCCGATCAACTGCGCTCGACACTCGCACTGCTCGACGCGAAGCCCATCGTCGGGCGAATGCGGGTCCGACCCGGCGGTTCCCAGATCACCGCGGCGCTGCCCGACGGCACAGTGGTGCTCGGCTTACCCGGCAACCCCCTGGCGGCCGTCGGAACGGCACTGCTGACGGCACCCGCGATCGTCGACGCGTTGACCGGCAGAACGGTGCGTCCACCACGAATGGGCCTGTTGTCCAATGCCGCGGACGTTCGATCTGCAGTCTCTCGCCTGGTCCCCGTCACCGTCGACGGCACGCGTTGGCGGGCAGATAGCGAGGTACGCACCGCACATCTGGCTCACCTGGTCGGCCGGGATGCGCTCGCACTGGTTCCGGCCGAGATCAGCGCCGACGAACCGGTGACCATCCTTCCGTTGCCGTACTGAACGATCCGCTCTCCAGCGATCGGACGCCCTCGAAGTAGCGGGCCACCACCAGATCCACGATTGCTGGATGGACCCCCAGCGGCTCACCGACGCCGTCTGCACCTGCGTCGGCCAATCGATTGTGAAAGAGCCCGCGCGCCAACAGATACGATGCAACGAAGATTCGAGCGTGTCCCTCCTCTCGCAGAGCCGACACCGCCTCGGACACAGTGGGGACAGCGGTGGCGACATACCCGATGCGCACCGGGACCCCCGCGACCTCGGCCAGCATCGCTGCTGCTCGAACGTGTTCTGCCAGCGCTCGGGGGTCGGACGACCCTGCAGCGGCGAGCACGATGGAATCCCCTGTGCACCAACCGGTGTCGCGTAGCCGATCGAGCATGACCTTCGCGAGTACGGGGTCCGGTCCCAGAGCACGGGTGACCGCGACCGAGCTGTGAGCGCTTTCGGCAATTTCTCGCGGTACGTCGGTGTGGACGTGATAGCCCGACGCCAGGAATGCCGGAACCACGACCGCCGACCCGGGGGTGCCGCGCAGCACCTCGGCCGGGGACGGCCCGAGTACGTCGACGAATGCCACGCGAGTCGTACCGATCTGCGTCGACACGGCATCGGCAAGTGCGGCAATCATCTCGACACCACGGGGGTTTCGGGTGCCGTGGGCCACCAACACCGGAGTCGGAGTCATCAGTACTTCCCTCCTTCGACGACGGCCACACGCGCATGCACGGCGGGCTCCTCGGAATCGCAGTCCGGTTCGGTCTCGACGTGATCGAGTGCGATCCGATACCCACGCTTGACCACGGTCTGGATCGCCTTCGGCGCGCCGAGAGACGACCGGAGTCTGGTCATCGCTGTTTCCACCGCGTGAGTGTCACCTCCGCCACCGGGCAAGGACGCAAGCAAGTCCTCCCGGGAGACGACGCGTCCGGGATTGCGAGCGAGTGTCTTCATCAACGCCATTCCGGCCGGCGACACCGGTCGCACTTCACCGTCGACCACGACGCACCGTCCGCGCACGCTCACCACGTGTCCGCCTGCATGAAGACGACCGGTCCGCCTCGGCAATTCCTCGGCGATATGCCGCGCCAGTGCGCCCAAACGCGCTCTCGCCGGTTGCGTGGTGGCCACGTTCAGTTGTTCGAGGGGTGCTGCCGTCACCGGCCCGACGCACACCGGAAGCACCCGCGTACGCATCGATTGCAACAGGGGTTCTAGCACCCCGTTCTCGTCGGCGCGCATCAGCATCGAGGCCACCGCGGGCGCGGAGGTGAAGCTGAGTGCGTCGAGATCGCCGACGACGACGGCTTCGATCATGCGGTCCATCGGACCCTGGTCGTCGGGGGCCGTCCAGCGATACACCGGCACCGGAACCACTTCGGCTCCGGCACAGCGCAGTACCTCGCAGAAGTCCGGGATCGGCTCCCACTCGGTCGTTGCGCCGTGCAGTTGCACGGCGATACGTTTGCCCTCGACCCCTTCGGCGAGTAGATGCTCGAGTACCTCCGCGGAGGATTCGGAGGCGGGCGACCATTCCTCGCGGAGATCGGCGGCCCTGATCGCACCCGTTGCCTTGGGGCCGCGCGCCAGCAACCGGGACGCCCCGAGCGCAGCACCGAGTTCTTCTGCCTGCCCCCATCCGTCTGCGGCCTCCACCCAGCCTCGGAATCCGATTCCCGTTGTGGCGACGGTAATTTCGGGCGGATGCGCGATGATCGCCGCGGTCACGCGTTCCAGCTCGGCATCGTCCGCGAGCGGGATGATGCGGATCGCAGGGGCATGCATCACGGTTGCTCCCCGCCGCTCGAGCAGAGTTGCGAATTCCTCGGCCCGACGCGACGCCGTGATCCCGACGGTGAACCCGGCCAGAGGCGTTCCTGCCCCGGCGATTTCGCTCACGTAGAGCCGCCGCGGACGAGCACGACACCCTCGACGCAGGAGACCTCGAAGGATCCGAGACCGACCTCCGCATCGTCGAGGCAGCGCCCGTCGACCAAGGAGAAGACCTGCTTGAGCAACGGTGATGCGACCGTGGGCTCGCCACCGCGGTCACCCACGAGGCCGCGCGACATCACCGCTGCGCGTCCGTACGGATCGATGTTGCCCACCGCGAACAGTCGTCCGTCGTCGAGCAGAAACAACGCCGCCTGGGTGCCTCCGCGCAGGAGCACCGCTACCCCGCGCCCCGGAATCAGCGTGTCCAGCGTGCAGGCCGGGGTCCAACTACGAGCAATGTCGTTCGGTACCGCTGTACGTGAGTCGATGACAGTCATGGCGTACCTCCTGGTCAGCTATTCCACGTTGTCAGTGTTTCTGGGCCGTTAAGTCGCGATTACTCACCTGTGCACATGCACTCAGTTTCGTGACCTGGCGTATGTCAGGCCGGGGTCGGTCCTAGGCACCGACGCGCGGCATTCCCATCAGCACGGGGATCTTGCGTGCTCCGGAGTCGTCGAACGCAATGGTGGGATCGGCCTCGGCCGGTGCGTTGACGAACGAGACGAAACGACCGAGCTTCTCGTCGTCTTCGAGCACGCCCGCCCATTCGTCCTTGTAGCCGGCGACGTGGCGCTCCATGTCGGCTTCGAGTTCTGCGCCGATACCGAGGCTGTCGTCGCACACGACGGCTTTGAGATGATCGAGTCCCCCGTCGAGCGACTCGAGCCACGGCGCGGTGCGCTGCAGTCGGTCTGCGGTGCGCACGTAGAACATGAGGTACCGATCGATGTAGCTGACCAACGTGGTGTCGTCCAGATTCGAGGCCAGCAATTGAGCGTGCTTGGGTGACTGGCCGCCGTTTCCGCCGACGTACAGGTTCCAACCGCCCTCGGTAGCGATGATTCCGACGTCCTTTCCACGAGCCTCGGCGCATTCACGCGCACAGCCCGATACCCCGAACTTGATCTTGTGCGGGGACCTCAGCCCTCGATAGCGGTTCTCCAGGTCGACGGCCATCCCCACCGAATCCTGGACACCGTAGCGGCACCAACTGGAGCCGACGCAGCTCTTGACCGTGCGCAGCGACTTCCCGTATGCCTGGCCCGATTCCATGCCTGCGTCGACGAGGCGCTTCCAGATAGCAGGCAACTGCTCGACGCGGGCACCGAACATATCGATGCGCTGTCCGCCCGTCACCTTGGTGTAGAGCCCGAAATCGCGAGCGACCTCGCCGATGACGATCAGCTGCTCGGGCGTGCATTCACCACCGGGCATCCGCGGCACCACCGAGTACGTGCCGTTCTTCTGGATATTGGCCAGGAAGTGATCGTTGGTGTCCTGCAGCGAGGCCTGCTCGCCTTCCAGAATGTGATCGGAGGACGTCGATGCGAGGATCGACGCGACGACGGGTTTGCAGATGTCGCAACCGGTTCCGCTGCCGTACTTGGCGATCAGCGACGAGAAGGTGCGTGTGTTCGTTGCCCGAACGATCTCGAACAGCTCGGCCCTGGATTGAGAGAAGTGCTCGCACAAAGACTTCGAGAGCACCACCCCGGATGCGGCCAGCAACGACTTGATGGACGGCAGACAGCCTCCGCAGGTGGTGCCCGCGGTGGTGCAACTCTTCACGGCCGCCAGATCGCACGCTCCGTCGGCGATGGCCGAGCAGATGGCCCCCTTGCTCACGCCGTTGCAGGAGCAGATCTCGGCGTCGTCGGGCAGCGCACCGATACCGACCTGTTCGGCTGCCGGTGAGATCAGGGCTCCGGGGTCGCCGGGAAGTTCTCGTCCGACGAGCGGACGCAGCAGCGAGTACGCGGAGGCGTCGCCGACGAGGATGCCGCCGAGGAGGGTCTTCGCGTCGTCGGTCACGACGAGCTTGGCGTATGTTCCCTTGGGTGCATCGCTGAACACCACCTCGAGAGCACCCGGAGTAGCCGCCATCGCGTCGCCGAAGCTCGCGACATCGACGCCCATGAGCTTGAGTTTGGTGGACATGTCGGCACCGGGGAATTTCGCTGCGCCGCCGAGCAATCGGTCGGCCACCACCTCTGCCGTCGAGTATCCCGGAGCGACCAGGCCGTAGCATCGGCCCTCGACTGCGGCACACTCGCCGATCGCGAACACGGCGGGATCGGAGGTAGTGCAACCGATGTCGACCATGATGCCGCCGCGCTCGCCGACCTCGAGGCCACTCTCGCGGGCCAGCCGATCCTGGGGACGCACACCGGCGGAGAACACCAACAGAGCGGCGTCGATCGTGCTGCCGTCGCTCAGCTCGACCGTCAGGCCGGCGCTGTCGTTCTCGGAGATCGACGATGTACCGACTCCTACATGGACGTTCAGCCCGAGTTCGGTGACGAGACGAGCCAACAGCAAGCCTCCGCCCTCGTCGACCTGCAGCGGCATCAATCGTGGAGCGAACTCGATGACGTGCGGGGTCATGCCCATCTTCTGCAGCGCGTTCGCCGCTTCGAGGCCGAGTAGACCTCCGCCGACGACGACCCCCACGGCACCGGGGCCGGCTGCGTCCGCCCGGGCACGGATCTTGTCCAGGTCGTCGAGGGTCCGGTAGACGAAGCAGCCAGGTAGATCGTGTCCGGGGATCGGCGGCACGAACGGATAGGACCCGGTGGCGAGCACGAGCGCGTCGTACTCCACCGTGTCGCCCGCGGAGGTCTCGACGGTCCGGTGATCACGGTCGATGCGATCGGCACGCACGCCGGTGCGCATCTCGACGAAAAGGTCACCGGGGTAGTCGTTACCCGCCAGCGCAAGTTCCTTGTGGTCCCAGCCACCGACGTAGGACGACAGGCCCACTCGGTCGTACGCCGGCAACGCTTCCTCGCAGAGGACCGTGACCTTCCACTCGGCTGCCTCGTCGCGCGCACGCAACGCTTCGACGAACCGGTGCCCGACCATTCCGTGACCTACCACTACCGCGTTCTTCATTGCGGGTCCTTCCGAATTTGCGTTGTCGTGCAGAGCTTTTCGTTCGTCCAGCCAGAGAGCGTCAGACGGCTACCGAAGCGTCGGCATCGGCAGAGCTGGTCTTGCGCAGGTAGATCGCCCAGGTGACGATCGCGCACACGATGTAGAAGCCGAGGAACACCCAGAACGCGGTGGTCGCGGACTTCGCAGTGCCCGAGTACGACGCTCGCAGAACCAGATTGATTCCGACACCGCCGAGCGCGCCGATCGCACCGGCGATACCGATCAGAGCGCCGGACATCTTGCGCGACCAGTGCTGCTGCTCGTCGACCGTCATGCCCTGAAGCTGAACCGATTTCGCGGCGAAGATCGCGGGGATCATCTTGTAGACCGATCCGTTGCCCAGACCCGAGAGCAAGAAGAGTGCAATGAATCCGATGACGAAGAGCACCATGACCGTGCCGCTGGCCGCTCCGGGCGTCGAGTCGTCCCAGGTACTGGCCGCTACCAGAATTCCGGTGGAGAAGGTCATGGCCACGAACGTGTACAGGGTGATCTTGCCGCCGCCGATCTTGTCTGCGAGCTTGCCTCCGAAAGGCCGCGACAGCGATCCCAGCAATGGACCGAGGAACGCGATCTGAGCAGCCTGCAGCGAAGCCTGCGCCTGCAGCGCGGGGGTTGCCGGGGCCCCGTCGGTGAGTCCGGCGAGGAAGTTGATCTGCAGCACCTGGCCGAACGCGAAACTGAAGCCGATGAACGAGCCGAAGGTACCGATGTAGAGGAAGGCGATCCACCACGCATCGGAGAACTTCAGCACGTCGATCATGGAGCGGCCATTGGTCTTCTGATTGTCGAGATTGTCCATGTACAGCGCTGCACCGACGGCGGCGATCGCGATGAACACGAGATATACCGCGCAGACGATCTCGGGCGCGGTGTTGCCGATGGTGGCGATGACGAGCAACCCGATGAGCTGGATGACGGGCACGCCGATGTTGCCGCCGCCTGCATTGAGACCGAGCGCCCAACCCTTTTCGCGCTGGGGATAGAACGCATTGATGTTCGTCATGGAGGATGCGAAGTTGCCACCGCCCAATCCGGCGAACGCCGCCACGATGATGTACGTGGTGTACGACGCCGGGTTCAGCATGAAGTACATCGTCAGTACGGTCGGGATCAGAAGCACCAAGGCGCTGAAGATGGTCCAGTTCCGCCCACCGAACTTGGCCGTGGCGAAGGTGTACGGGATCCGAAGGATTGCGCCGACGAGAGTGGGCACGGCCACGAGGAAGAACTTGCCGGCCGCATCGATGCCGTAGACGGATAGCGGCATGAACAGCACCATCACCGACCAGATCGACCAGATCGAGAACCCGACGTGCTCGGCGACGACCGACCAGATCAGATTTCGCTTGGCGATCTGCTTGCCACCGGCCTCCCAGGCCTCGACGTCCTCGGAATTCCAGTGCGCAATGTGATGGTTCACGGAAACGGGAACCGTTCCGGGCGGAACCGTCGTCGTGGTGGCTGAGCCGGCGTCTGCCGAAGCGCTGCGAGAAAGGCTGGTCACGTTGTGGCCTCCTGATCGGTGTGTGAACCGAACATAGGAAAGCCATGTTGCCGCGGCGCTGCGCGCGATGACTCGTTGATTAACTTGGTCTCACGCGCCGTCGAGCACCGACGTGAGCTGAAGCGTCAACGTTCACCGAACGTCACCAGGTGTCTTCGAGCATCCTCGGTCGACAGCACAGGAATCCTCCGACCAGCAGCACCGCTACGCACCCGGTCAGCAGCACGAGCGGCAGTCCCCATCCACCGGACAGCGTGTGCAGCTGACCGAACAGGATCGGACCGGTCGAGGACACCACGTAACCCAGCCCCTGGGTGAACCCCGACAGCGAGGACGATCCGACCGGGGTGCGCGTCCTGAGGTTGATCAGCGTCAGCGACATCGGGAAGGTCATGGTGCCGAGCCCGACGAGGCACACCCACACCACGGTTCCGCCAGCCGGAGACCAGTGCAGTCCTGCGAAGCCACCGAGGTAGCACGCGGCCGCGACAACCACGATGCCGTACGGATTCTTCACGCGCGCACAGAGAGTGGGAGCGGCCAGCGAGGTGATCAATCCCATTGCACCGAACGCGGCAACCGACGCGCCGGCCAGCGCCTCGCCGATGCCTGCGTCGATCAGAAGCGTCGGCAGCCACGTCAGCATCGCGTAGGTGATCAGCGACGTCATCGCGAACATCATCACCATTCCCCACGCCAGCGACGATCGATGAATTCGGCCGTTCGGCGGCGCGTGCACCGCCGAGGATCCGGCCTCGGCCGAGACATCCCTCTCGTCATGGCCGCGACGGGCCACCACCACACCGAGCCACGGCACGGCGGCGGCCACTCCGACGACGGCCCAGACACCGAGGGACACGCGCCAACCGTGGGCGTCGGCGACGGGAACGGCCAGTAGAGGCGGGATCATGGTGCTGACCTGCAAGGCACAGATGTAGATGGTGCTCACCACCGCCAGGCGGTCGGAGAAGTACCGCTTGACCAACGGCGGGATGACGACGTTTCCGATACCCATGCCTGCGAGGGCTATTGCGGACAACGCGAGCAACGACGCGGTGTTCGGTGCGAACGCCCGAGTGGCCATACCGATGGTGGTGAGCGTCATGGCGAGCAACGCAGCTCGCTCGAGGCCGGTGCGCTTGGCGAGAAACGGCGTCGCCAGACCGAACACGGCGAACATCGCCGGCGGCAACATACCGACGAGGCCGATCACCGTGGAGCCGAACTGAAGGTCGGTGCCGATCCTGCCGAACAGCGGGCTGATCGAGGTCACGGCGGCGCGCAGTGTCAGCGCAGACAGCACGATCGCCGAGAAGACGAGAATTCGACCGCGCACGAGCGAGGTACTGCGGAGGCGGGTATCGGGAACGGTAGGCGCACTCACCGCGTAATCATAGGATGACCGGATCATCGGGTGCAAAGCATTACTATCGACGGCGAAACGTTCACAGTCCGAGGAGCCCACGTGCGGCAGGTCCAGCGATCGAGCCTGATAACCCAGGTCACCGCACAGTTGCGTGACGAGATCACGTCGCAGAGATGGCCGGTGGGCACCCGCATCCCCACCGAGCCGGAACTGTGCGAAATCACCGGGACCGGTCGCAACACCGTTCGCGAAGCGGTCCAAGCTCTTGTGCACGCCGGCATGGTCGAGCGCAGACAGGGGTCGGGCACCTTCGTCATGACCTGCTCCGACCTCGGCGGCACCCTGGGTAAGTACTTCTCGGACGCCCGGCACCGCGACGTCACCGAACTCCGCCAGACCCTGGAGGTCACTGCAGCTGCGCTCGCCGCCGACCGACGCGACGACGAGGACATCCGAGTCATGCTGGGCGCGCTGAAGGATCGCAACGCGGCGTGGTCGAACGAGACCCCACTGGCGGACGCCGTCCGGATCGACGCGCGCCTGCACCGCGCCATCGTCGCAGCCAGTCATAACGCGATCTATCTGGAGTTCTACGACTCACTGCTGCCGGTGATCCACGACGCCATGCGCCACCATGCCATCGAACACGACGACGACTACGTTGCCGAGCACACCGCACTCGTCCATGCCGTCATCGACGGAGACGCAGATCGTGCGTCGGATGCAGCTCGATCACTGTTCCACGAACTGTCCGAACCACTCGCTCGCGCAACGGAATCTACAGAATGAGACGCACCAGGTCCGCTGTTCGTGCGAGACCCGGAAAGGCCTCGGACGTCGAACGCGGATGGAGCGCGTGAACAGCGAGACGAAACATCAACGCGCGCAGCAACATCTGTGGCCACTCGGGTAGATCGTCCCAGCGACCCACCAGACCGTCGTCGGCGTCACCCCAGGACAGGGCGTCCACCACCGCTACTCCGGCGGCCCATGGTGCCGGACGCCAGTACGGCGTGATGTCGCTGATTCCGGGTGCGTCACTGCCCGAGAACAGCACCGTTCCGAACAGGTCGCCGTGTACCAGTTGATCCGGTGACTCGACGGGTTTACGCAGTGTCGCAAGCTGTTTGACCAACTCGAGACTGCTCTTGCCGTCATTGGAGGACGGCTCGGGTGCGCCTGCTCCGCGCGCCGACCGGAGTGGGACGGCCTCCCACGCCGCTCTGTCGGCTGCGACGAACACGTCCACATCCGCCCACGGTGCAACGGGCGGCTGAACCAAGAATCGCGGACGCTCCAGTTGCGCCGTCGCCGAGTGCAGACGCAACGACAACGAGACCACCTCGTCGTGCCGGGGCTCGGGTTCGCCGGCCACGAACGTGTCTGCGCGCCAGCCCGACACCACATACCGACCGTCGGTGGAGCGCACCGGGCGAGCGAGTCGAACTCCGTCCACCGTCAACGTCTCGCGTACCTTCGCCGACCAGGCCGCGCGGGCGTGGTCGGCCACCGGAGACAGCACGACGTCACCCAGACGCCACCCACCGTCCCAGTCCGCTCCGAGGGGTGCCGGCTCGACATCACGCAGCCCGAACGTGGAGATCACGTGCTGAGGGGGTTCGACAGAGCTCACGCCCGCCACGCTACCGCCGATCGGTGCGTCACTGCGGACGACGCGCACACACGCACCGCTTCAGTAGATGGGCAAACCAGGGTCTATTTGCTTGGCCCACTCCACTATTCCGCCCTGCAGATGGGACGCGTCGGCAAAACCGGCACCGACGACCGCGCTGAGCACTTCCGCGGACCTGATGCCGGTTTTGCAGTACAGCACGATCGGCACGTGCTGCGGCAGCTCGGCCATGGCCGCACCGGAGAGGATTCGATCCTTGGGAATCAGGCGTGCGCCGTCGATGCGAACGATGTCCCACTCGACCGGTTCACGCACGTCGATCAGAGCAACCTCGCGCCCGGACTCCATCATTGCCCGTAGCTGAACCGGGGTAACTTCCTCGCCGACGGATTCGACGGCCGGAACAACTCCACAGAATGCCTCGTAGTCGATCAACTCGGTGATCGGGGTCCGATGCGGATCGCGGGTCAACCGCACCGTTCGATAGCTCATCGCCAGTGCGTCGTAGATCATCAATCTGCCCAACAGCGTCTCGCCGATGCCGGTGATCAACTTGATGGCCTCGGTCACCATGACCGAACCGATCGAAGCGCACAGAACTCCCAGCACGCCACCTTCGGCGCACGACGGAACCATTCCCGGCGGCGGAGCCTCGGGGTACAGGTCGCGATAGTTGATGCCCACTCCCCCGGGTGCTGCATCCCAGAACACCGAAACCTGGCCCTCGAATCGATAGATCGAACCCCACACGTACGGAATGCCGACCAGGGCAGCTGCATCGTTGACGAGGTACCGGGTGGCAAAATTGTCGGTGCCGTCGAGAACGAGATCGTAGTGTCCGAAGAGTTCGAGCGCGTTCGAGGAATCCAGTCGGACCTTGTGCAACGTCACCTCGACGCCGTCGTTGAGTTCGAGAATCGAATCTCTGGCACTGTCGGCTTTCGCCCGGCCCACATCGGACCGACCGTGGATGATCTGCCGTTGCAGATTGGACAGTTCGACATCGTCGAATTCCACGATTCCCAGAGTCCCGACACCTGCGGCTGCGAGATAGAGCAGTGCAGGTGAACCCAACCCCCCGGCACCGACGACGAGTACACGGGCGTTGCGGAGGCGTTTCTGACCGTCCGTTCCCACGCTGGGAATGATCAGATGACGGCTGTATCGCGCTACGTCCTCGGGCGTCAGTTCGCCCGCGGGTTCGACCAGCGGAGGTAGGTGGACCACGATGCAGCGACGCTCCTCGACTCGACACGGCGGCCGGTGACCCCGATCGCCACGTTCGAATCTAATCCCCAGCTAGTCCGAAACCCAGCCGGTCACGCGCGCGGGTACGGCCACGGATTGAATCGACATGTCTTGCCGTCCATGGGGACTACCCCCTCCGGATCCAGTCGCGCAATGTCGTCGTTGGACGTGCCGAACGTCTGTTGCATCATCACCGGTGCCAGGCCGCCGTCGGCCTCGCACGGCTGGTGCTGCTGGTAGCCGATTGCATGGCCCACCTCGTGGTTGATCTGATACTGGCGGTACGAGCCGATGTCTCCTTGGAACGAGATCGCCCCGCGAACCCATCTCGGCTCGTTCAGGACGACTCGCTCGATGCCCGGGTTGTAGCAGGAGACTTCGAGTTGAATGTCGTACCCACACGCCTGCCGGATGGACATCTGCGACGTCAGCGAGATCCTGAAGTCGGGGTCACCCTGGTCGATTCGCCGAAACGCGAAACGCGGGTCGTTCGTCCAGCTCTTGGGATTGGCGAGTGTCTGGTCCACCAGGCGGCCGAACGACTCGTCGCCGCCGAATCCGACCGTGTCGACACCGTCCTCCACCTCGACCGTGTACGTGAACACCCGCTCGGTCCCTTGGCCCACCTGCTCGGTGGAACCGGCCACGGTGTGCCACGTGCCGGCACCCTGGACCGCGAAGGGGCCCCCATCCGGCAGTTCACCCGAGGAGATCGACGACGCGAAATTACCGTCAGCCTGTGGCGGTACACCGATGATTCCGGTGCCCGAGGTCGTATCGGAGCTCAGAGCGCCGAAACCGGGATCGGCATTGGTGGACTGCGCCGCGGTGCCGGTGACCGGGTCGCCGGTGCGCACGGCGTCGAATACCACGAGCGCAGTGACCACGATCAGAACTGGAACCGCGTATGCCCGCCAGCCGTACGTCGAGGCGAACTTTCCGATCTTGCTCTGCTTGCGGACGTCTCGGTCGGGTCGACGATTGCGTTGCTTGACCTCGCGCTGCGTCGGATCCCACTGCGCGCGCAATGGTTGGTGAGAACCGCGGCTACCCACCGTGCGTGGAAAATCGTCCGACCGATCGTCGTACTCGTCGTCGACGCCGCCCGACTGCACACCACCGCGGATACGCGGCCCGCCTCGGTCAGTCACTCGATCACGATCTCACAATCCTCACCGCCCGCTGCTCGGCACGCCGACAACGAGACCGGAACTATCGGGTTCTCGGTACGGAAACATCGTACAAACAAACCGTTCGACGTGATCCGGGTTCGAGCAATTCGATCCTGGTCCCCCAGGATCCCGACCGTGCCGGACGCCACGAGTATCGTTGCCCGTGATCTGCGCTACGAGTGATCCGAACCGATGGCCACCCGCCGGAAGTTCACGACGGATCGCTCGCTGTCGAACCAAGACGAGCGCAGTTGTCGACGCGGATGGGAACGGAATTGATGACAGATCTCGACGACCGGAGGTCCTCGGACCGGCCGGCCACCACCGGCAATCGACGCAGCGCACGGCTGCCACGCGATGCCCGTCGGGCGCAGCTGCTCGCCGCTGCGAGCGAAATATTCGTGACCCGCGGCTATCACGCGTCCGGAATGGACGAGATCGCCGAATGCGCAGGTGTCAGCAAGCCGGTCCTCTACCAGCACTTCCCCGGGAAGCTCGAGCTGTATCTGGCGGTGCTGCAGAGCTACGTCGACACGTTGATCGCAGGCGTTCGCCAGGCCCTTCGCTCGACCACCGACAACCGACAGCGCGTACGCGCCGCGGTACTGGCGTTCTACGATTTCGTCGACACCGACACTCAGGGCTTCCGCCTGGTTTTCGAGTCCGATCTGATGGGCGATCCCCAGGTCAACTCGCGCGTCGAGCAGGCGACCGAAGCGTGCGTCGACGCCGTGTTCGATCTGGTCGCGCACGACTCGGGACTCGACCCGTACCGGGCCCGCGTGCTCGCCGTCGGTCTGGTCGGAGCGAGCCAGTTCACCGCCCGATACTGGCTGGAAGCCGACCGGCCCATATCCAAGGAAGACGCGGTGGACACCACCGTGTCGCTGGCCTGGGGCGGTCTGTCGCACGTTCCGCTGCAAGCCCCGTAGGAACCTCTTCCCGTCAACGCCACACGCCCCTCACTCGTAGTCGAGTGAGGGGCGTGTGGTGCGTTTCCCGGCCGTATCAGGAGGTCGCGAATCCGACCTTCCGAGCATCGGACGGACCGATCTCGACGTACGACACCTTGGCGGCCTGGATCAAGAACTTGCGTCCCTTCTCGTCCTCCAACGACAGCACTCCATCCTTACCGGCGAAGGCGGTCGACACGAGCGCTTCGACCTCGGCCGGGGACTGCGTGCTGTTCACGACGAGCTCACGGGAACTCTCCGAAACACCGATCTTGACCTCCACGGTCAACCTCCGAACTCTCGACAACTCTGCTCACGCCAGGCTAGTGCAGCGGGGTCGACCCAGACGCCCGACGCCCTGTGCTGTCAGCGAACACCGGCCTCGCACGGGTCAGTCCAGGCCGAGCGAGGACATCCGCTCCGAGTGCTGTTCCTGCATCCGATCGAACAGTGCGACCACTCCGTTGAGGTCGCCCGAGGCGGTGATGACGAGATCGGTCAGCGACTCTCGTTGCGCGAGCACGAACTGCGCCTGGGTGATGGCCTCGCCGAGCAGGCGGCGACCCCACAGCATCAGCCGCGCCTTGTCCTGCGAGCTCGCCCGAACCCGCTCGGATACTTCGTGGACGACGAACTCCGAATGCCCGGTCTCGGCCAGCACGTCTCGCACGATCTCCGCGACGTCGGAATCGAGGCTGTGCGCGATCTGCCGGTAGAAGTCCGCTGCGATCCCGTCGCCCACGTAGGCCTTGACCAGGGACTCCAACCACGTCGACGGAGTGGTCGATGCGTGGTATTCGTCCAGGGCACGCACGAACGGAGCCATCGAGGCATAGACGTCGAGACCCCGAACGGACAACGCTCGCTCCAGCGTCTCGAAGTGACTCATCTCCGCCGCCGCCATGCTGGCCAGGGCCACGCGCCCCTCCATCGATGGCGCCATACGCGCATCTTCGGCCAGCCGATAGAAGGCCGAGATCTCGCCGTAGGCGAGTACCGCGAACAAGTCCGGAACTCCCGGGTGATCGTGCGCGATGGCCGGCTCGGCCGGCTCGACGAGCGTGGTGGATGCATCTATGGACGACGACGACTCCGGCGAGTGGGCTCCCATGGGTGGCAATCGTAGTCCCGTGCGCGACGCCCCGCCGCGGCGCGCGTCGTACCTGCCGTGACCGGCCGACGATGGTGAATTGGGCTCGGCAAGCTACCATGGTGCTCGATCGTCGCTCGCGGACCGATGGAACGGACCGAAGAACACGTGATGGTCATCGATAATGTGCGCGCACCTGATCCGGGTCGCCTCGACAGCTTCGCCGCAGCGGACATCGCAGTCCGTGGCCGCGCTGAGGCTGACGGCGACATCACATCGGATTGAGGGCATCGACTTCGGCCGGCAATAGGCCTGTGCCCTTCCTTGTGCGCGCGTTCGAACACGAGGAAGGCCAGTCCCCTGAGCAAGATAGTCATCGACCAAGAATCCGAGACCGGCGACACGACGTTGTCGGCGCAACTGGACGACACCCACGTACCTCCCACGTTCGCGGAACTGAACGTCGACGCGGCCATCGTTCGCGCTCTCTCCGAGATGGGAATCGAGCGCACCTTCGCTATCCAGGAGCTGACGCTGCCGCTCGCCATCGCGGGTGACGACCTCATCGGTCAGGCACGTACCGGCATGGGCAAGACGTTCGGCTTCGGTGTTCCACTTCTGCACCGGCTCGCCACGGACAACTCCGGCACCACTCCGCTCGACGGCACTCCGCGTGCCCTGATCATCGTGCCGACCCGTGAACTGTGCGTCCAGGTCAGCTCCGATCTCGAGAACGCCTCCAAGTACCTCAGCGGTGCCAACGGACCCGTCAAGGTGCTCTCCATCTACGGTGGCCGCCCGTACGAGGCTCAGATCAGCGCGCTGCAGAACGGGGTCGACGTCGTCGTCGGAACTCCCGGCCGTCTGCTCGACCTCGCCAAGCAGAACCACCTGATTCTGGGCAAGGTCGGCGTGCTCGTTCTCGACGAAGCCGACGAGATGCTCGACCTCGGGTTCCTTCCCGACATCGAACGCATCCTCGGCATGGTGCCCGACAAGCGTCAAACGATGCTGTTCTCTGCCACGATGCCCGGCCCGATCATCACGCTGGCGCGCACCTTCCTGACGCAGCCGACGCACATCCGGGCCGAGGAAGCGGAGTCCTCCGCCGTCCACGACCGCACCGCCCAGCACGTGTACCGGGCGCACGCACTCGACAAGGTCGAGATGGTGGCCAAAGTCCTCAAGGCCGAGGGCCGCGGCGCGACGATGGTGTTCACTCGCACCAAGCGCACGGCTCAGAAGGTCGCCGACGAGCTGTCCGAGCGTGGCTACTCGGTCGGTGCCGTGCACGGTGACCTCGGTCAGGTCCAACGCGAGAAGGCTCTCAAGGCGTTCCGCACCGGAAAGATCGACGTCCTGGTGGCCACCGATGTCGCAGCACGCGGTATCGACATCGACGACGTCACCCATGTCATCAACTACCAGTGCCCCGAGGACGAGAAGACCTATGTGCACCGCATCGGTCGCACCGGCCGTGCCGGACGCACCGGCATCGCCGTCACCCTGGTCGACTGGGACGACATCCCCCGCTGGCAGCTGATCGACAAGGCGCTCGATCTCGGTATGCCGGATCCGGTCGAGACCTATTCGAGCTCGCCGCACCTGTTCACCGACCTCGGTATCGCCACGGACGCCACCGGCACTGTGCGCAAGGCACCCTCGCGCGCCCCGGAGAAGGCGGAGGAAGACGGCGAGACCGACGCGGCAGCGCCGGCCGCGGACGCGTCGTCGGCAGCGACCAAGCCCCGCCGCTCGCGCAGTCGCCGTCGCACTCGTGCAGGGCAGGGCGGCGACACCGCAGGCTCCGCCGCGGCGTCGAACGATTCCCCATCTGCCGCGACTTCGGTTGGCGAACAGTCGGATACGACCGACACGGCGTCCGCCGACACGGCCACGAAGACTGCCCCGCGCCGCCGCAGGCGCCGTCGCTCCAGTGGATCCTCGGCCGATGCCGGACCGTCGACTGCGAGCGCTTCGGAGTAGTCTCCCGTCGTGCTGGCTCCAGAACGTCGGACGAGAACCGACCTCGTCGTCGCCGCCGTCATCGCAGTTGTGGTGGTCGTGGCCGCGAGCATCGCCTGGTTGACCGGCGATGCCCGCGGCACCACGTCGATTTCCGCCGCGGAGCCGCTGCCTCAGCCCGAGCCGGCAGCGTCGGTGCCCACAGCTCTCACCGAACTGTGGCGTGCGCCGAGCGCAGCAACGGATCCCGCGCGTACCCCGGCTCCCGTCGTCGCCGGATCCACGGTGGTGACCGCCGATGGTGGCTCCGTCGTCGGCCGTGATCCGCGGTCGGGCGAGCAGTCCTGGTCCTACACACGCGATCTCCCGCTGTGCTCGGTGGTCGCAGCATGGAACACGGCAGTCGCGGTCTACCGCGACGATCGCGGTTGCTCCCAGGTGACCGAACTCGACGGATCCACCGGGCAGCGCAAGGCACAACGCACGTCCGACGCCGACGATGCGGTTCGCCTGTCGTCCGACGGCACTTATGTGACGTCGAGGGGCAACACCCGCATGGAGTTGTGGCGATCGGACATGGTGCGCACCCTCGAGTACGGTCGAGTGGATGCTCCGGTCAATCCTGGTAGTCAGCCGAGAACCGGGTGCACCCTGCTGTCCTCGGCGTCGACGAACTCGCGGACGGCCGTGCTGGAGCAGTGCCCGGGCGAGGCTGCTGCGCGCTTGTCTCTGATCAACCCTGCTCCCAAGGACGCGAGTGAACCCGAAGAGTACGGGTCGACGGTGGTGCCCGAACTCGTTCCCGGGCCCGACTCCCCTACGGCCGGACGCGTCATTGCCGTCACCGGAAGCGTTGTCGCGCTGTACATTCCAGCCGAGAACGGCGCGCCCGATCGGATCGGACTCTACGACAACACGGCTTCGCGGATATCCGAATTCGACCTCGCTTCCACCCTGTCCCCCGAGCAGGACTCACCGAATTCGCCTGCGACGAAGGCAGGCTCGGTGTTCACCTGGTTCACCGGTGCCGGGGTGCAGGCGCTCGATTCCACCGGCCTGTCCCCCGTGTGGTCCATCCCCGGAGCCCTCGGAAGCGGAGCCGTCATGGCCGGCCGGCTTCTCGTCCCCGTGCCCGACGGTATTGCGGTGGTCGATCTCACCACCGGCGTGTCGATCGACGAGATACCCGTGGACCGAGGCGACTACATCGGCCCGGTGCAGACGTCGGTCATCGGCGATGTGATCGTCGAGCAGCGCGGTGACGACGTGGTCGCTCTGGGCTGATCAGGCCGTCGTTCGCCCGGTTCTACACAGCCGGATCGTAAGTCTTCAGCTCGGCTCCGTCGTTCCAGTGCGCCAGCAGGTTCTCGGCAAGTTCTCGATACGCCTGCGCGCCCTTGTTCTTTCGCCCCGACAGTACCGTCGCGCCCGATGCGCTGGCCTCGGCGAAGCGAACGGTCCGCGGGATCGGCGGCGCGAGGACCGGGAGCGAATATCGATCGGAGACATCGCCGAGCACGTCCCTGCTGTGGGTGGTTCGAGCATCGAACAAGGTGGGGAGCGCACCGAGCAGCGTCAGGTCGGGGTTGGTGATCTGCTGCACCTCGGACACCGTTCGCAAGAGCTGCCCCACTCCCCGATGGGCGAGGGTTTCGCACTGCAGAGGTACCAACACCGACTGCGCGGCGGTGAGCCCGTTGAGGGTCAGTACCCCCAGTGACGGCGGGCAATCGATGACGACGACATCGAAGTCGTCGAGTATGGGAGCGAGCGCGCGCTTGAGTGCGAATTCGCGACCCGCCCGCATCAGCAGGAGAGCTTCGGCACCGGCGAGATCGATCGTGGCCGGCAACAGGACGATTCCTTCCGCCGTTTCGATCAGCACGTCCTCCACCTTGGCGTCCCCGGTCAAAACCTCGTGCACGGAGGAATCGAGCTTGTCGGGGTTGTGCCCCAGAGAGAACGTCAGGCAACCCTGCGGGTCGAGGTCGACCACCAGGACGCGTCGGTCGAGCGCGTGCAGCGCTGCTGCGAGCGAGGCCACCGTGGTGGTCTTGGCCACGCCGCCCTTCTGATTCGCTACCGCAAGAATTGTCGTCACGGCTTTGATCCTTGCTTACATTCTGCGGATGAGCGAGAGTTCGGCACCTCTCGGCCGCGTCAGTGCAGGACGATCGGTGCCGCCGCCCCCTCGCTCACGTGCTTGGTTCGGGGCAGGAAGAACGCGGGAACGAACGTGGCGACAATGAGAACCAAGGCAACCATGAAGGTGGTACCGAAGGCTCTGGCCGAGATGTCGAACGCATCGGCCTGGTTGGTAGCGGTCAGTGCGGGCTTCTGCTGAGCTGTCAGCACCACCGACATCAGGGCGGTACCGATCGAGCCGGCGGCCTGCTGAACGATGTTCATCAAAGTGGAGCCGCGAGCGACGGTTTCGTCGGTCAGTGTCTGCAGGGCCGCCGTCATGATCGGCATCATCGTCGATCCGAGGCCGAGGCCCATCACGAACAGGGCACCGATCAGCAGCGTGTAGGACGTGCTGGTGCCCACCTGCGTGAACACCGCCATACCCGCGGTGATGAGCACCATGCCCACGAGCACGATTCTGCCGGGGCCGGTCTTGTCGGCGATCACCCCCGCGATCGGCATCGCGATCATCGCGCCGATACCCTGCGGGGCGAGCAGGAGCCCAGCCGACAGAGTCGATTCGCCGCGCAACAGGAAGTAACTGGGGAACAGCAGGCCCGCGCCCATGAAGGCCACCATGAACAGCGTCGTGGTGATGACGGCTACGGACAGCGATCGGTTCTTGAACAGTCGCAAGTCGATCAGCGGGTGCTCCACACGGAGCGCGTGGAAGACGAACAGGACGATCAACACCAGGCCGACGAGAACCGGCGCCAGCACCTTCACGGCAAGGACGGTTTCGGTTTCGACGACCGAGGACGCGCCGTAGAGAAACAGTGCCAGACCGGGCGAGAGCATCAGCATGCCGCGGAAGTCGAAGGATTCGGACGGAGTCGGGTTGTCCTTGGGGAAGATGGCCACAGCGGCAACAAGCGCAACGATGCCGATCGGCAGGTTGATCAGGAAGATCCAGTGCCAGCTCGCTGCCTCGATCAGCCAGCCGCCCAGAATGGGGCCTGCGATGGGCCCGATGAGCATGGGAACACCCAGCACGGCCATCACTCGGCCGATGCGCTCGGGACCGGCAGCGCGGGTCATGATCGTCATGCCCAGCGGCATCAGCATGCCGCCCCCGAGCCCTTGCAACACTCGGAACACGATGAGCGAGGTGATGTCCCAGGCGAAGCTGCACAGCACCGAACCGAGCACGAACAGCACGAGCGCGGTGATGTAGAGCCGTTTGGTTCCGAAACGGTCGGCGGCCCACCCGGTCAGGGGTATGACGGTTGCCAGCGCGAGCGTGTAGCCCGTCATCGTCCACGCGGCGTTGGCGTATGTCGTGTCGAACACGTCGGTGAATGTCCGGAGCGCGACGCTGACGACGGTGACGTCGAGGATGGACATGATCGCGCCGAGTACCACGACGCCGGCAATTTTCAACAGCGCTCCGTCGAGCTTCGCCGGTGCGTCGGTCGCCGCGGGCTTGGTCAGGTCGGTCATGGTTCTCCAGATCGGTGATCGAAAGCTACGAGGCGTTCCGAGGCCGCGAAGGGCTCGGAGCCGAGGCGCACGGCGGCGAAGATTCAAGTGAGGGTAACCGGCCGGTAGGTCTGTGCTCAATGGAATTTTCGGACACATATCCGGGGCGACTATGACGAAGGCCACATCGCGGTTGCAGGCATGATCGTCTCCATGACCACACACGGCGGCGTCGAGGCCGGCAGAGTTGTCCTCCTACGGCACGGGGAGACCGAATGGGCCCTGGCCGGCAAACACACCGGAAGTACCGACGTCCCTCTCACGAGCGTCGGCGAGCAACAGGCTGTCGACGCCGGCTCACTGTTGCAGCTGTTGAAGTTGCGCGATCCGCTGGTGATCTCGAGTCCGCGGGAGCGCGCCCGTAGAACCGCGGAACTGGCGGGCCTGAAGATCGACCGAACGTGGGATGCGTTGTCGGAGTGGGACTATGGAGACTACGAGGGCATCACGTCGACGCAGATCCACGAGACGGTTCCGCACTGGACCGTGTGGACGCACCCGTGCCCCGGTGGTGAGTCGATCGGTGACATCGCGGTGCGGGTGGAGCTGGTGCTCTCGGTCGTCCTACCGCTGCTCACCGACCGTGACGTCGTGTTGGTCGGTCACGGCCACTTCTCCCGCGCGCTCATCGCCGGCTGGACCGAGGCTCCGATCACCGAGGGCAAACGGTTCGCGCTCTCGCCTGCCGCGTACTCGCTACTCGGGTTCGAGCATTCGTTCCGCCAGCTCGTCGCGCACAACGTGCATCCCTCGATTCTGACCGCAGCGTCCGCTCGAAAGGAAGACCGCCGATGATCCGCCGCGCCACCGAGGCCGATGTTCCCGCCATCACCGGTTTGGTCCACGAGCTCGCTGCGTACGAGAAGTCGTCGTCACTGTGCACCGTTCGAGACGAGCACCTTCGTCGTGCGCTGTTCGGTGCCCAGCCGTCGGTGTTCGCGCACGTCGCCGAGCAGGAGGGGGCGGTGGTGGGGTGCGCACTCTGGTTCCTGAACTTCTCCACGTGGGACGGCGTCAACGGTATTTATCTCGAGGACCTCTACGTGCAGCCCGCTGCGCGAGGAGGAGGCTTCGGAAGAGGATTGCTCGCCGCGTTGGCCGCCGAGTGCGTCGCCCACGACTACACGCGGTTGACCTGGTCGGTTCTGGACTGGAACACCCCGTCGATCGGCTTCTACCGATCGTTGGGTGCGCAGCCGCAGGACGAGTGGACCACGTTCCGGTTGACCGAGGACGCGTTGGCCGAGTTGGCCGCGACGGCGCGGTGACGGTTCGGTTCAGCCGAGCTCGTCGTCGACGTCGCTGTATTCGGCTGCCATCCACCGCGACGAGGGCGGGCTGAACAGCAGAACGAGCACTCCGATCACCACGATGCCGAGAACGACGCCGTAGACGGTCTGGTGCGACCCGGTCAACAGCGACCAGACGACGGGCAGCAGGAGCAGCTGCACAACGGTGGCAATGGCCCTGCCCCAGCGTTTGCCGAGGATGAGTGCGACGCCCGCAGCCCCGACTCCGACACCGAGGACTCCGAACCACCCGGCGGTGCCGTAGCCATTGGCGACCGCGTTGTCTCCTTCGCCGGAGACCGCCCGAACGAGTAGAACGAACGCGGCAATCAACGAGGCCGCGCCCTGTGCTGCGACGAGGACCCCGGCGGATCGGAAGGTGGCCGGCGGACCGATGTTCTCGGGTGTTGAGGTGGGCACGCGACCAGCCTAGGACCCGGGAGTGGAGCCTGCGGAACGACCCACTCGAGGCGGGAGTGGGGCCTGCGGAACGACCCAGGAACTGGGCAAGTGGAGCCTGCGGAACCGCCCCGATAGTGTTGGATCTCGTGCGTGCGCTGTTGATCGTCAACCCCAATGCGACTTCTACGACGGCTGCGGCTCGGGATCTGCTGGCCCATGCGTTGTCGAGTCGTGTTCGAGTCACTGTTGCGCAGACGACTCATCGTGACCATGCGTCGGAACTCGCGCGCAGTGCCCGTGAGGACGGCATGGGTCTGGTGATCGTTCACGGTGGTGACGGGACGGTCAACGAGGTGATCAACGGTTTGCTCGGGGTGCCGTTACCGACGTCGATGCAGGCGGTGACGATCGGTGCCATTCCGCCGATCGCCGTCGTTCCCGGCGGCAGTGCAAACGTGTTCGCGCGATCACTCGGCATCGCGGCAGATCCGGTGGCGGCGACCAATCAGTTGATCGGCCTGCTCGATGCGCGAGCTCGGCGAACGATCGGGTTGGGTCATTGTGACAATCGCTGGTTCACGTTCAATGCGGGTATGGGTCTGGATGCCGATGTGTGCCGGGCGATCGACGCCGGACGCAAGGACGGCAAGCCGGTGTCCGCGACGCGGTATCTGCGGTCGGCTGTACAGGAATTCTTCAAGCACAAGCGTCGGCCGGCGCGGTTGACGGTGGAGGTTCCCGGGCAGGAGCCCTTCGAAGGTGTGCACTACGCGTTCGTGTCGAATTCGAGTCCGTGGACCTATCTGAACGAGCGGCCTGTGCACACCAATCCCGGCACGGGTTTCGATTCGGGTCTCGGTGTGTTCGGGATGCGTTCGACTGCCCTGTTCCCTACGCTTCGGGTGTCGCGACAGTTGTTGGCCAAGGGCGCAGAACCCAAGTCGCGCAAGCTGATTCGAATCGACGACGTTCCCAGTGTCCGCATTTCTTCCACCGAGCCGGTGGGGTTGCAAATGGATGGGGACTACTTGGGCGAACGTACCGAAGCCGAGTTCTTCGCCACTCCCGATGCGCTGGAAGTTGTCGCTCCGACCAGGTGATACGCGGTCGTTCCTCGTGCACAGGGATGCCAGGAGGGCAGTTTCCTGCGAAAAAACGAGCGAAATCCGGCAGCTCAGGGTACAAAGGAGCGCAGAAGGCTAAAGCGAGCCTAACAGAGTGAGCTTGACCACGGTCACGCGCGTATCCCTTGACTTCACCTGAGTTCGTGAAAGCATTCACAAGCAACAGTGCGGAAACATTGGTTACCCACTCGTGAACAGAAGAGAAACGAAACGGCGCTTCGGCGCCCGGTAAGGAGCAGAGGATGGACTGGCGCCACAAGGCAATTTGTCGCGATGAAGATCCGGAACTATTTTTCCCGGTGGGAAACAGTGGCCCGGCGCTCGCGCAGATCGCCGATGCCAAAGTCGTCTGTACTCGGTGCCCCGTCACCGCTGAATGCCTGTCCTGGGCACTCGAATCCGGCCAGGACGCAGGAGTATGGGGCGCAATGAGTGAAGACGAGCGCCGTGCACTCAAGCGACGCAACGCACGTACGCGCGCACGCAGCTCCGTCTAGGACGCACACGCAGCAACCCGGAGGGCCCGGTACCCGCGCAAGCGGATACCGGGCCTTTTGCATGCCACGGGCCACCGACCGCGTAACGCAATGTTCACCGACGAGGCGTCAGGCACGCGGTGCGCGACGCCCCAGAGGGACTCTCAGCATCGCGTCGGTTCCGCCACCCGATGCCGGATGCAGGCCGAGCGAACCGTTCAACTCGACCGAGACCAGAGTGCGCACGATCTGCAGTCCGAGACCGTCCGAGCGTTCGAGGGAGAACCCGGTGGGCAGCCCGCGCCCATCGTCGTGGATGACGACGTCCAACCATTTCGCGGAGCGATCGGCGCTGATTCTCACCACTCCGGCAGATCCGGCGTCGAAACCGTGCTCCATCGCGTTCTGTACCAATTCGGTCAGCACCATCACCAGCGGTGTTGCACGCTCTGCCGAGAAGACTCCGAGCTTGCCTTCTCGTGCCACCCGGACCCGAGGATTGACTGTCGCGATGTCGAGCATTATCGGCACCAAGCGGTCGACGATCTCGTCGAGGTCGACCTCTTCGTCCACCGACATCGACAACATTTCGTGAACCACGGCAATGGACGTCACCCGACGGACCGATTCCGCCAGCGCTGTACGTGCTTCCTCGTTCTCCAGGCGACGGGACTGCAGCCGGAGCAGGGCCGCGACGGTCTGCAGGTTGTTCTTCACCCGATGATGGATCTCCCGGATGGTCGCGTCCTTGCTGAGCAGGGCGCGATCGCGTCGTTTCACCTCGGTGACATCACGGACGAGCACCGCAGCACCTGCCGACCGCCCACGGGGCTGGAGCGCGAGGGTGCGCACGAGAACGGTGGCCCCGCGAGCATCGACCTCCATTCGATGGCCCACGTTGCCACTGAGGGACGACCGAATGTGGTCGGCAACCTCTTGTGAGTCGAACGGATCGGTGACCAGCGATCGAGTGACCGACGCGAGATCTCGGCCGGACAGTTCCGTCGTCAGTCCCATCCGGTGGTAGGCCGACAGCGCGTTGGGGCTCGCGTAGTCCACCCGGCCCTCGGTATCCACGCGAATGAAGCCGTCGCCTGCTCGGGGAGACGAGTTCACGTCGGTGCGCTCCTCCGGTGTGGGAAACGTTCCTTCGCTGATCATCAGACACAGATCGTCGGCGCATTCACGGTAGGCCACCTCGAGCGCACTGGGCGGTCGAAGCTGAGCCGGGTTGGTGTCACGCGTGAGCACCGCGATCACGTGCTCGCCGCAGCGCACCGGAATGCTCTCGCTTCGCGTCAGGACGCCGCCCTGGACGATCTCACGTTGCTGCAGAGCGACCATCACATCCGGATGCTCGGACTCGGAAATCGTGGTGCCCACGATGTCGTGTGTGAACACCGTCGGCGCAGTGGTCGGCCGACACTGGGCAACACACAGCACGTCGGCGGTTCCGATGGACACGTCGTCGGTACCGACCCACAACAACACGTCCGCGAACGAGAGGTCGGCCAACAGCTGCCACTCCCCCACAACACGTTGCAGGTGGTCGACCGCAACGCCCGGGAGGTCGGTGTGCTCGGCCAACAGGTCACTGAGGGTCGACACGAGATATCGGTCGGCCGTGACTCAGGACACGACGGCGATGAGGTCGCCCTGTTGAATGACGTCGCCGACGGCCACATCCACGGACGTGACCGTGCCTGCCGTCTCGGCCAGCACCGGAATTTCCATCTTCATCGACTCCAGGATGACCAGGGTGTCACCCACCTCGACCGCGTCACCTCGAGCCACGACCACCTGAAACACCGTGGACACCATCTCCGCGCGAACGTCCTCGGACATCGGCGAACCCCTCTCTCACGTCACCACGAACCGCGCTGGACACCCACCGGAGACCAGGCCCGTCACAGTAAGCCAATCACACGTGGGAGACTGTACTGAACAAACGAGAGGAGCCCATCATGGGAAAGCGTGGACGTAAGAAACGTGCTCGTAAGGGCAACAAGGCCAACCACGGCAAACGTCCGAACAGCTGACGGTTTGCCACAAGCCGCGAGGGGCCGAGAAGCAGATGCTTCTCGGCCCCTCGTCGTTCGGTGGGTCGTCGTTCGACCCGTCTTCGGCTACTCGGAGTCGACCTGCCGAGTGAGCACGGTCCGGCGGATCTCGATGCTCAGCCGTTCACGGAGACCGGCCGGTGCCTGGTCCCCTCCACACTTGCGTGAGATCAGCCGCTTGACCTTCTCTTCGATTCCGTAGGCCTCGAAGCACGACCCACACTCGTCGATGTGCTTCTGCAGGCGCGTTCGGCTGGCCTCGTCGCACTCGTTGTCGAGCATGATCCACACGTCCGCGATGACTGCCGAGCAGTCGAGTCGCTCGAACTGCTCGTCTCCGTCGGTGTTGCCGGTGCCCGTCACTGGACTACCTCCTGCTCGTGCCGGTCGACTGCGCCGTCCCGGTTGAATCCACGCTCGCGTGCCACATCGGCCAGCAGTCCTCGGAGTTGTTTGCGTCCGCGATGCAGACGCGACATCACCGTTCCGATGGGCGTTCCCATGATCTCGGCGATCTCCTTGTACGGAAAGCCCTCGACATCGGCGTAGTAGACGGCCATTCGAAACTCTTCGGGAAGGGACTGCAACGCCGCTTTGATGTCGTCGTCCGGCAACGCGTCCAGCGCCTCCACCTCGGCGGAGCGCAGTCCTGTCGACGTGTGCTCGGCGGTCGCAGCGAGCTGCCAGTCGCTGATCTCGTCGGTGGGGTACTGAGCGGGCTGACGCTGCTTCTTGCGGTAGGAGTTGATGTAGGTGTTGGTGAGGATCCGGTACAGCCAGGCCTTCAGGTTTGTGCCCTCACGAAACGACCGGAAAGCCGAGTAGGCCTTCACGAACGTCTCCTGAACCAGGTCCTCGGCGTCGGCGGGGTTGCGCGTCATCCGCAAGGCCGCGCCGTAGAGCTGATCGAGCATCGGCAGCGCGTCGCGCTCGAAGCGCTCGGTCAACTGCACTCCGGTCTCGGCTGCCCTCTGCTCCGCGATCGCCTTCTCGTCGTCTACTGCAGCGACGGGATTGCTGGCTTCTGTCACGCTGATCCCTTCGATAGCTTCCACCGCCCAGGCTACCGCGCCCGAAGTCGACTTCTGCGAAGAGATCACCCCCTTCAGCACGAGGGGACGTCCCGCGGTCAGCACTGCCATTCGTCTTTCCTTCCGCCTGCATCCGTATCTGTGGTTACACAACACAGGTCGGCACCGCCATGTTCCCGGGCTGGAACTAGAGTTCAGCGGATGGCTGCGTCGACCCCCGCTCTTGCGCTGCTCACGGCACGCAAGGTGGCGCACACCGTGCATTCCTACGACCACGATCCGCAGGCGCAGTCCTACGGCGAGGAGGCGGCGCAGGTACTCGTCGACCGACTCGGGGTTCGACCCGAACAAGTCTTCAAGACCCTGATCGTCGAACGTGCGGACCGATCGCTCGCCGTCGCGATCGTCCCCGTCACGACGATGCTCTCACTCAAGGCCGCGGCGACCGCCCTGGCCACCAGAAAGATCGCAATGGCCGCCAGGGCTGCCGCCGAACGTTCCTCCGGCTACGTCTTCGGTGGAATATCACCTCTCGGCCAACGCAAGTCCCTCCCCACAGCCATCGACGACTCCGCTCTGAAGTTCGAGACGATTCTGTGCAGCGCAGGCCGCCGTGGCCTGGAAATCGAACTCGCCCCGGCCGACCTCGTCCGGCTCACCCGCGCGACAACCGCTCCCATCGCCGCGCGCTGATCGCGAATGAGCGAAGATGGACGCGTGAGCAATTGGACAGCACCCGCCGCGGCCGCACCCGTCGATGCAACAGTCACACTGCCCGGATCGAAATCCATCACCAATCGCGCACTGATCATCGCTGCCCTCGCGTCCGGCCCGTCGACGATCGTCGGTGCCCTCCGCAGCCGTGACACCGACCTCATGATCGACGCTCTGACGACTCTGGGAATCGACATCACCGCCGCAGACGACGACAGGACGACACTGCGAGTCACTCCGGCACCGCTGCACGGCGGATCGGTGGAGTGCGGGCTGGCAGGTACCGTCATGCGCTTCGTGCCGCCTCTCGCTGCACTCGCCGACGGCGAAGTATCCTTCGACGGCGACGAGCAAGCACGCATCCGCCCTCTCGACACGATCCTCGACGCACTGCGCGCCGTGGGTGCCGAGATCGAGGGCAGTGCGCTTCCGTTCACGATGAGCGGTACGGGCTCGCTGCGAGGCGGGGCCGTCGAGATCGACGCCTCGGGATCCTCGCAGTTCGTCTCCGGTCTGATGCTCTCGGCGGCGGCGTTCGACGAGGGAATCGAGATCCACCACACCGGTAAGCCCGTTCCGTCCATGCCGCACATCGACATGACCGTGGAGATGCTGAGGCGAGCCGGAGTACGTGTGGACACTCCCGAAACCGGTGGCGACGCGAACACCTGGCGTGTGTACCCGGGTCCGATCACACCGATCGAGTGGATCATCGAGCCGGATCTGTCCAATGCCACCCCGTTCCTGGCCGCCGCAGCCGTCACGAGAGGCAGAGTGCGCGTGCCGAATTGGCCACAGTCGACCACCCAGCCCGGTGACGCGATTCGCGAGATCCTCGCGCTGATGGGCGCTCGGGTCGATCTGACTGCGGGCACCCTGACGGTCGAGGGTCCGGATACGTTGCGCGGCATAGACTTCGATCTCCACGACGTCGGCGAGCTGACACCGACGGTCGCGGCGCTCGCAGCCCTGGCCGAGGGACCGTCGATTCTCCGCGGCATCGCCCACCTGCGTGGTCACGAGACCGACCGACTCGCGGCGCTCACCACCGAAATCGTCCGGCTCGGTGGGCGTGCGGTGGAAACCGACGACGGCATCAGGATCGATCCGGTACCGCTGCACGGCGGCAGCTGGCGCGCCTACGCCGACCACCGGATGGCCACGGCCGGCGCCATCGTCGGATTGCGCGTCCCCGGCGTCGAGGTCGACGACATCGGCACCACCGCCAAGACCCTTCCGGGCTTCGAGAAGCTCTGGGACGCAATGTTGTCCACCACCACATCGAGCGAGGTCGGCTCCTGACCGCCCGTCGATACGACGAATCCGACGTCCGCATTCGACCGGGTAAGAGTTCTCGCCCACGCACCAAGACGCGACCCGAACACAACGACGCCGAAGCAGGAATGGTCGTCTCGGTCGACCGAGGCCGATGGGGCTGTGTGCTCGGCGGTGACCCGACTCGACCGGTCGTGACGATGCGCGCCCGCGAGCTGGGCCGGACCCCGATCGTGGTGGGCGACGAAGTCGACATAGTGGGAGACCTGTCGGGCAAGGTCGACACCCTGGCTCGTATCGTGCGCGTGGCCGAGCGCCGCACGGTCCTGCGGCGCACCGCGGACGACACCGACCCGTTCGAGCGCGTCGTGGTGGCCAATGCAGACAGGTTGCTCATCGTGGCGGCACTCGCAGACCCGCCGCCGCGCACCGGTTTCGTCGAACGAGCTCTGGTCGCCGCGTACGTCGGTGGCCTCGAACCCGTGCTGTGCCTGACGAAGAGCGACTTGGCCGCCCCCGAGGAATTCACCGCCGCATTCGCCGATCTCGATGTCCCCGTGGTGTTGGCGGGTCAGTCCGAGGACCTCACCGAACTGACCGCGATGCTGACGAACGACGTGACCGCCCTCATCGGCCACTCGGGCGTCGGAAAATCCACTCTCGTCAACAGATTGGTGCCCGATGCCTATCGGGCCACCGGAGTGGTCTCGGGCGTCGGAAAAGGCCGTCACACCTCGACACAGTCGGTGGCGCTACCGCTGCCGGGCGGCGGCTGGGTGGTCGACACGCCGGGTATCCGATCGTTCGGACTCGCGCACATCTCCCCCGAGAACGTCGTCGCCGCGTTCTCCGATCTGGCCGACACGATCGAAGACTGCCCGCGCGGGTGCACCCACCTCGGCCCTCCGGCCGATCCCGAATGTGCCCTCGACTCGCTCACCGGGGACGCGGCACGACGCGTCGCTGCCGTTCGTCTACTTCTCGAAGCCGTTCGAACGAACGAAGCCTGGTAGACACCCGAGGGTCTCTACCAGGCTTCGCTACCGAATCGGCGTCGGTCAGGCTGCCTTGCCGACCAATTTGCGAATTCCCTTGCGCTTCTTGGTTTCCGCGATTGCCGTGCGCAGACCGCGACGCTTGCCGGTCTCCGGGTCGACGGTGAACAGGCCGGCTGGAGCATCGGCCCACTTGCGCTCCGACGCGGTCTCGGGAGCATCGTCGCTCGTTGCCTTCAAGTACTTGTTGGGCAGCGACAGCTTCGCGATGGTGCGCCACGAGAGGAAGTACTGGTGCACGATCGAACCGGTCGTGTACGGCAGGTCGTACTTCTCGGCGAGCTCGAGAACCCGAACCTTGATCTCCCGCAGTCGATTGCTGGGGAGGTCGGGGAACAGGTGGTGCTCGATCTGGTAGCACAGGTTGCCGCTCATGAACTCCATGACGGGACCGGCGTTGAAGTTCGCGCTGCCGAGCATCTGACGCAGGTACCACTGCCCCTGCGTCTCGCCTTCCATGTCGGACTTGGTGAACTTCTCCGCACCGTCGGGGAAGTGGCCGCAGAAAATGACGGTGTTGGTCCACACGTTGCGCATCATGTTGGCGACGATGTTCGCCGTCAACGTGCTCTTCCAGGCGGGACCGGTGAGCAATGGATGGAGGACGTAGTCCTTGCCGATCTGCTTGCCGACCTTCTCCAGTACTTCGCGCCGCTTCTGCTCGAATTCCTCGCGCGGCACTCGGCCCTTGGCCACCTTGCCCAGTTCGAGGTGCTGAAGCGCCACTCCGTACTCGAAGAACAACTGCAGCAGCAGGTTGTAGACGGGGTTGCCGATGTTGAAGGGCTTCCACCGCTGATCGCGGGTGACCCGGAGGAGGCCGTAGCCCACGTCGTCGTCCATACCCAACACGTTGGTGTACTTGTGGTGGATGTAGTTGTGCGTCTGCTTCCAGTGCGCCGACGGACCCGTGTTGTCCCACTCCCACGAGGTGGAGTGAATCTCCGGATCGTTCATCCAGTCCCACTGTCCGTGCATGACGTTGTGGCCGAGTTCCATGTTCTCGATGATCTTGGCGACCCCGAGCATGGCAGTTCCGACCAGCCACGCCGGACGGCGGCGGCTGGCGAACAGCACGGCCCTGCCGCCGATATCGAGGGAGCGCTGCAAGCGGATCGTGTTCTTGACGTACCGGGCGTCGCGTTCGCCGCGAGACGCCTCGATGTCCCGCCGAATCGCGTCGAGCTCGTGGCCCAGCGCTTCGATGTCAGCGTCGGTCAGATGCGCGTATTCTTTGACGTCCGTAATCGCCATGGGAAAAAACCTCCTGGCAGTCGTGAACACACAGCACGCATGTATGCGCTATGTGCAATTCCGTCACCTACCGTATCGTAACTTACGGTTCCGTAGGTTAGTGGCGGAAATCTGTGTGACGATTCACAACGAAACGCGGTCGCCCGAGCGGCGGAGAGCCTTGGCCTGACGCTTGGCTTCCTTCTTCGCGTTGCGCAAGCTCACCCGCGCCTCTTGCATGGCCGAACGCAGGCCTCGACGCTGCCCGGTGAGCGGATCGATCCGGAGCGCATGAACGGCGGGCGAATCGCCGACCCGCCAACGCCGCTCGGACGACGTCTCGGGAGCGTTGTCGGACGTGGCTCGCAACCACGAGTCGGGCAGCGACAGCTTGTGGATGGTCCGCAGCGCCAGCAGGTACTGCTTGCCGAGCGACCCTGTGGTGTACGGCAAGTCGTACTTCTCGCACAGCGCGTGCACCTTCTCGGCGATTTCCGAATACCTGTTGCTCGGCAGGTCCGGGAACATGTGGTGCTCGATCTGGTAGCAGAGGTTGCCGCTCATGAAAGCCATGGCCGGACCGGCTTCGAAGTTCGCACTGCCCAGCATCTGACGCAGGTACCACTCGGGGCGGGTCTCGGTCTCGAATTGACCGATCGTGAACTTCTCCGCACCGTCCGGGAAGTGACCACAGAAGATCACCGCGTACGCCCACAGATTCCGGACCAGGTTGGCGGTGGCGTTGGCGGTCAACGTGGACTTCCACGCCGGGCCGGACAGTGCCGGAAACAGGACGAAATCCTTACCGACCTGCTTGGCGATCTTGCGCGCGAATGCGCGGCTCGCCGGAGACTTCAGCAGACCTTTCTCGTCCTCGCCGTCCAGCTGCTTCTGAGCGTCGTAATCGTGCAGTGCGATGCCCCACTCGAAGGTGGTGGCCAGCACGATGTTGGCGAGCGGCTGAATGAGGTTGATCGGCTTCCACGGCTCGTCACGGGTCATGCGCAGGATGCCGAAGCCGATGTCGTCGTCCATGCCGACGATGTTGGTGTAGGTGTGGTGCGAGTAGTTGTGGGCGCGTTTCCACTGCTCCGACGGTCCGGTCTGATCCCACTCCCACGAGGTGGAATGAATCTCCGGATCGTTCATCCAATCCCACTGCCCGTGCATCACATTGTGGCCGAGCTCCATGTTCTCGATGATCTTCGCGACGCTGAGCATCGCAGTCCCGGCAAGCCATGCCGGTCGATATTTGCTACCGAGCAGCACTGCGCGCCCGCCGAGCTCGAGCAGACGCTGCACCCTGATGGTCCGACGGATGTAGGCCGCATCGCGCTCGCCGCGGCTGTCTTCGACGTCGCGGCGGATCGCATCCAGTTCACGACCGAACGCTTCCATGTCTTCTTCGCTCAGGTGCGCGAATTCTTTGATATCGGTGATGGCCACCGGGTCCTCCAACAGTTGAGTGCAGTGCCCGAAATATCGTGGTTCGGCATGGGCAACCTACGTAAGCGTAACCGAACAGCCTGAGAAGGCAGTGTGCGAAAAACAGACCTACAGTTCCAATGTGCAGTCGCCCGCAGCAGCGGAAATGCACGTTTGCACACGATCGCCCTCGCTGTGCTCCTTGCCGGAACGGAGGTCGATGACGTGCCCTGCGGTCAACGGGACCACACACGTCTGGCAGATACCCATCCGGCAGCCGAACGGCATCTGAACTCCGAGACTCTCGCCGGCTTCGAGAAGGCTCGTAGCCCCGTCGACAGCAATGTTCCGGTCGGATTTGGAGAACGTAACGGTGCCGCCGGCACCGGAAGTGTCGGCTCGGGAGATCTCGAACCTCTCGAGGTGAAGCCTGTCCTCGATGCCCTCGCGCTTCCAGGTCTTCTCGATCTCTTCGAGGAGGGCCGCGGGGCCACAGGCCCAGGTGTCGCGCGTCCGCCAATCGGGGTACAGCTCGTCCAGCGAGGCCAGCGCGAACTTGCCGTCGGATCGCGTCAGCTGCACATGAGAGGTGAAGTCGGTATGAGATTTCTCCAACGCGGAGAGCTCGGCGGCGAACATGACCTCGTCCTCGGTGGGAGCCGAATGGATGTGCACCGTGTCGGGCATGTCCCCGTGTCGATCCAGTGCGCGCAGCATCGAGATGATCGGAGTGATACCACTGCCCGCAGTGACGAACAGGATCTTGTTCGGCGGCGGAACCGGCAGCGCGAAATTCCCCTTCGGCGCGGCCAGCCGAACGATTGTTCCCTGCGGCACGCCGCCGACGAGGTGCGAGGACAGGAAGCCCTCGGGCATCGCCTTGACCGTGATGGAAATCAGTTTGTCTTCCCAGTTCGGCGGCGAGGTCAGCGAGTACGACCGCCAGTGCCACCGTCCGCCGAGGTGCAAACCGATTCCGATGTACTGACCCGGCTGGTAGTCGAAATTGAAGCCCCACCCAGGCCTGATCACCAGCGTCACCGCGGTCGCGGTCTCCTGCTCCACTCGCACGATGCGGCCTCGCAACTCACGCGCCGACCACAACGGGTTCGCCAGATGCAGGTAGTCGTCCGGCAACAAGGGAGTGGTGATACGGGTGAAAGCACCGCGCACCATGTTCAGTCTGGGACGCCTGGGTGCCGAGACGCCGGCCGCAGGAGCTTCCAGCCATTTCTTCAGATCCATCGGGTGTTCCATTCCCTCGATCGAGACTCCGAGCCGCATCCGGCCATCGAGGTTACGCTACCGTAGGTTCGGGGTCAGGGTCACCTTTGCCACGACGGTGCGGGGACGATCACAGCGTAATCACAGCAGTTCGAGGAGAAACGACAACTCCTGCGGGGCGTACCACGCCAACGTGTGATCCTCGGCGTCTCCGAGCACGAACTCCGCGTCGGCGTCACCCATGTCGGCAGCATCGACGGCCGCCGCAGCCTTCGCGACTGCCGATTCTGCCCCTTCGAGATCGACGTGCACCGACGCGACCTGATCCATCCGCAGGGGCTCTTTCAACCGGACGACGGCATCGTCGAGATCGGGTCGCAGGGTGGGGTCGTCCACATCGGCTGCGATCACCGCTCGTCGATACACCACCCCCTCGGCGACCGTGCCGGAGTCGGCTTCGTCGTCGACGGCCGCCGCGATCAAGCGCAGCGAGGCCCTGGCGGCCTCCCCCATCGCCACCTCGGCCAGCTCCTCGTCGTCGCCGGAGGAATATGCCTCACGCAGAGTCGGCGTCACCGCGAACGCCGTCCGCGAGACCGGGCTGAATTCACCGTCCGCCGACAACACTTTCAAGAACTCCAGCGTCGCCGGAACGTAGACACGCATTGCAGAAGACCTCACACTCTCGATTCGTTACTCGCGTCGACCAATTCTTCCAGCGACTCGTGCAGCAACGCCGTCACCACGTCCACGTCGGGCATGGCACCTCGATCGGCATTGAGCCCGAAGAACACGAAACCGTCGTACGACGTCAACCCGATACTCATCGCCTGGTTCTCGAACAACGGAGAGACCGGATACATCTCGAGCATGCGTGCGCCGCCGACGTAGAGGGGGAACTGCGGCCCGGGAGCGTTGGTCACGATGAGATTGAACACCCGCTGAGACAGTCGGCTCCCGGCCCGGGCACCCATGGCGTGCAGACTCGCAGGCGCGAATCCGGTGATGCGCATCAGTGTCTGCGCGGTGACGCCGCGACTCTGATTGGCGTGCGCCTCGGTGGCGTGTGCGATGTGCGAGAGCCGAACCACCGCATTCGACTCACCGACGGGCAGGTCGACGAGGAAGGACGAGATCTCGCTGCGATCGTCCTCGGCCGGCTCGGCAGGCCTGTCGCCCACATCGCCGAAACCGACGCGATCGGCGGAGACGTACACCGACATCGGCACCATGGCCCGGACCGTCGACGACGCGGTCACGGGTTCGCCGCGCGAAAGCAACCAGTTTCGCAGCGCGCCGGTGACGACCGCGAGCACCACGTCGTTGATCGAACAACCGAAGCGATTATGGATTTTGCGATAGTCCGACAGCTCGGTCTTGGCCACCGCGAATCTGCGGTTTCGCGAAATCGGAGCATTGAGCGGACTCGACGGAGCGCTCTGGGTCGCGGTGCGCAGCAAGGCCGCAACCTTGCCCGCAGCACGCACCGCGTCACCTGCGACACCGGCCATGCCGTTCACTGCGCCACGCAGAGCCTCGATACTCTCCCCCGGCCGCACGACCAACTCGGTCAGCGCGTCGATGACGAGAGCAGAATCCTTGGGCTCGCGAGCGGGCATCCACAGTTCCTCGGCAACCGGCGGCGGATTCTTGCTCGCGTCGAGGATCACCTGACCGATGTCGAGGGCGTGCTCGCCGTCGACGAGCGCCGAGTGGGACTTGGTGAAGATGGCAAAACGATTCTTCGACAGTCCCTCGACCAGGTACATCTCCCACAGAGGCCGAGTGCGGTCGAGGGGTCGCGACGTCAGCCGTGCGATCAGATCGTGCAACTGATCATCCGAACCCGGCTTCGGAAGCGCCGAGCGCCGGATGTGGTAGGTGATGTCGAAATCCGCGTCGTCGACCCATACCGGTCTGGCCAGCCCGAATGCGACTTCGCGCACTTTCTGGCGATACCGGGGAACCAGCGCCAAACGCTGTTCGACCAACGACAGCAGACGCTCGTAACTGAACCCGCTGCGCGGGGTTCGAAAGATCGCGAGCGAGCCGAGGTGCATAGGACTGCTACTGGCCTCGAGAAAATAGAACGACGCATCCTGCGCTGTCAGCCTGGTCGCCATCGCGTGTTCCAGTCTCCGTCCTTGCGTGGAGTTCGCACCCGTTCGAGTAGGCCGGGCGCGCGGTGTGGCTCGAACCTAGAGTACGTGGCGGACGAGCGCCGGTCGTGGGGTCGGTCGAGGACTCGTGTCGCCGGAATCGACCTGGTTCGTCGGGGAACCGAACACCGCCGGGGACCGTCAATGTCGGTGTGAGCGTCATGGAATCGAACGAACCGCCGGACACCCCGCGTATTTTCGGGACGAGCCCCCGACCACACGCCGAGCCGCACTGCTTCCTCTCGCGCGCCGCTCCCTTCGAGCCGCCGCTCTCGTCCACGACCGTGCACACGTGGGATCCGGTGGCGGCAACCGAGCCGAGGCCGGTGGTACATCGAACGTCGGTGCGCAGCAACCGCTCTCGACGACGCACCGAGCCGGTCGGTCGGCCGGTCGTTCCCGCCGACGCGCGGTCGTCGGCTGACCGCGCGATGCGCATGCTGATCGAAGTGATCGACCGCCGACGGAGCGCCGATCAACTCTCGGTGTTGTTCACCACACCGATGATCGACCTGGTACGAACCATCGTGCGCAACCCACCGCCGGGGCGACGGCTCGGATTCGCCGCCGTGCACCGAGTCCACGTCGTGTATCAGTCCGATGTCTCGGCAGAGATATTCGGCTCGTACACCCGCGGCCCGCGAATGTTCGCCTTCGCCGGCCGGATCGAACTGGCAGTCGATCCACGCCGTCCCGGGTGGACGGTCACGTCGTTGCGAGTGGGATGAAAGTCGCCTCGCGGTGAGGCGACCGTGATCCCCTACCTCTTGCGCTTGGAGCGAGCAGTCTTCTTGGGGGCCTTGCTCTGCGCCCTCGCCGCTTCGCGACGCTCACGGCGGGTGCCATCGACGGTGGAATCACTGCCGCCGGCCGACGCACCCGATCGGCGGACATCGGTGCCGCCACCCTCGGCCGGACCGGAGAAGGTCAATCTCTGCTCTTCCTGCTCGTCGAGACCCTTCGCCCGCAGAGCCGAGGGCACTGCAGGAGCGGCAGGCGCAGGGGCAGTGGGTGTAGGAGCCGTCGGTGCGGGTGGCGCGGCGGGTGTCGGTGCCGGGCGGCCCGAGCCCACCGGAGACGCCAGTCCCGGAGCCACGGCGAGACCTGCCGAGGCCGCAGGTCCGGCCGGAGCCGGCGTCGCCTCGACCTGCAGGTTGAACAGGAAGCCGACCGACTCCTCCTTCAGACCGTCGAGCATGCCCTGGAACATGTCGTAGCCCTCGCGCTGGTACTCGACCAGCGGGTCGCGCTGCGCCATCGCACGCAGGCCGATGCCCTCTTTGAGGTAATCCATCTCGTAGAGGTGCTCACGCCACTTGCGGTCGAGCACGGACAGCAGCACTCGCCGCTCCAGTTCGCGCATCCCGTTCTCGCCGGCGATACCGTCGATCTCGGCTTCACGGTTGGCGTAAGCCGCCCGCGCGTCCTCGAGCAGCGCCTCACGTAGTTCGTCGCGGCTGAGGTCGCCCTTCTCGCCGTCCTCGTTCTCCCCGGCCAGAACCTTGTGGTCCACGCCTACCGGGTAGAGGGTCTTGAGCGCGGTCCACAGCTGCTCGAGATCCCAGTCCTCCACGTACCCCTCAGCGGTGGCACCGTCGACGTAAGCGGTGATCACGTCGGTGATCATCCCCTCGACCTGACCCTCCATGTCGGCACCCTCGAGGATGCGCCGCCGCTCCTCGTAGATGACGGTGCGCTGCTGGTTCATCACCTCGTCGTACTTGAGGACGTTCTTGCGGATCTCGAAGTTCTGCTGCTCGACCTGGGTCTGAGCACTCTTGATGGCCTTGGACACCATCTTGGCTTCGATCGGCACATCGTCGGGCAGGTTGAGCCGGGTCATGATCGACTCGAGTGCGCCGCCGTTGAATCGGCGCATCAATTCGTCGCCGAGCGAGAGGTAGAAACGCGATTCTCCCGGGTCACCCTGACGGCCCGAGCGGCCTCGGAGCTGGTTGTCGATACGACGCGAGTCGTGCCGCTCGGTACCGAGGACGTACAGGCCGCCGGCCTCGCGAACAGTGTCCGCGTCGGCCTTGACCTGCGCCTTGACCTCTTCCAGAGCAGGCTCCCACGCGGCCTCGTACTCCTCGGGGGTCTCGACCGGGTCCAAGCCCTGCTTCCGGAGCTTCAGGTCGGCGAGGATATCCGGGTTACCGCCGAGAACGACGTCGGTACCGCGGCCGGCCATGTTGGTCGCAACCGTTACCGCGCCCTGCCGACCGGCCTCGGCGATGATGGTCGCTTCCTGCTCGTGGAACTTCGCGTTCAACACGTTGTGGGCCACGCCCCGCTTGGTGAACTGCTTCGACAGGTACTCCGAGCGCTCGACGCTGGTGGTACCGATGAGGACCGGCTGGCCCTTCTCGTGCCGCTCGACCACATCGTCGACGACGGCGTCGAACTTGGCCTCTTCGGTCTTGTAGATCAGGTCTCCGTTGTCCACGCGGACCATCGGACGGTTCGTCGGAATCGGAATGACGCCCAAACCGTAGATCTGATGCAGCTCTGCGGCCTCGGTCTCGGCCGTACCGGTCATGCCCGAGAGCTTGTCGTACAGGCGGAAGTAGTTCTGCAGTGTGATCGTGGCCAGAGTCTGGTTCTCGGCCTTGATCTCCACCTTCTCCTTGGCCTCGATTGCCTGGTGCATACCTTCGTTGTAGCGGCGTCCCACCAGGATGCGACCGGTGAACTCGTCGACGATGATGACCTCGCCGTCGCGGACGATGTAGTCCTTGTCCTTGGTGTAGAGCTCTTTGGCCTTGATCGCGTTGTTCAGGTAGTTCACCAGCGGCGAGTTGGCGGCCTCGTACAGGTTGTCGATGCCGAGCTGATCCTCGACCAATTCGACGCCTGCTTCGTGCACACCGATCGTCCGCTTACGAATGTCGACCTCGTAGTGGGTGTCCACCTTCAACATCGGCGCGATACGGGCGAACTCTCCGTACCACTTGCTCGACGCGTCGGCCGGCCCCGAGATGATCAGCGGCGTTCGAGCTTCGTCGATGAGGATCGAGTCGACCTCGTCGACGACGGCGAAGTTGTGCCCACGCTGCACGAGGTCGTCGAGCGAGTGCGTCATGTTGTCACGCAGGTAGTCGAACCCGAATTCGTTGTTGGTGCCGTAGGTGATGTCGGCGGCGTACGCGGCGCGGCGTTCCACCGGCGTCATACCGGAGAGGATCACGTCGACCGAGAGACCGAGGAAGCGGTGGACGCGGCCCATCCATTCCGAGTCACGCTTGGCGAGATAATCGTTGACCGTCACCACGTGCACACCGTCGCCCGAGATGGCGTTGAGGTAAGCGGGAAGAACACAGGTCAGCGTCTTACCTTCACCGGTCTTCATCTCGGCGATGTTGCCGAAGTGCAGAGCGGCACCGCCCATGACCTGAACATCGAAGTGCTTCTGCGAGAGAACGCGCCACGACGCCTCACGAGCAACCGAGAAGGCCTCGGGCAACAGCTGGTCCAGGCTCTCCCCTGCGGAGTACCTCTCCCTGAACTCCGCGGTCTTGCCGCGCAGTTCGTCGTCGGAAAGGCTCTCGACGTCGGGAGACAGGGTCGAGACGTGGTCAGCGATGTTCTTGAGGCGCTTGACCATGCGACCTTCACCAACACGGAGCAGCTTGGAAAACGACAGCGACGGCACGGGCTTTCTCGTCCTCGATCCTCGGTTCACGGGTACTGACACGAACAACTGCATCACGAACAACACTGCGTTGCGAACAACACTGCATCACAGTACGAGCTCACGGGTCCATCACCACGGCATCTGCGCGGCGGGTGACCCGAACGCGTCCATGGTAGGCGGTGCGGCTGCGGGCGCGGCAAACCGAGTGTCGGTCGTAGGAGATCCCGGGTCGGCCATCCGGACAACACCGACACGGCATCGACACAGCACTGCAGGCCCGACGTGGGGATCATGTCCCCCGGCATCGAGCCTGCAGCGGTGAAGTGATTTCACGGACGGCGAACGAACCCTGCCGCCGCGAACGGGCGGGTCAGGTGAGTCTGATCAAGCCGTAATCGAAGGCGTGCCGTCGATACACGACCGACGGTCGGTCGGTGGCACTGTCGTGGAACAGGAAGAAATCGTGGCCGACGAGCTCCATTTCGTACAGTGCATCGTCGACGCTCATGGGAGCGGCCGAGTGGATCTTGGTACGCACGATGTGCCCGGGGCCGCTCTGATCGTCCTCGAAGGAATCGAGCTTCGTATCGGGGTCGAGTGCCAGCGTGTCGTCCTCGGCGAGTTCGGCGGTGGCCTCGGCAACGGAGACAGGCCGTTTCTCTCCGTAATGCACCTTACGACGGTCCTTGGTTCGCCTGAGTCTGCTCTCGAGTTTCGACGTCACCGCTTCGAGGGCGGCATAGAAACTGTCGGCGCACGCTTCGGCTCGAACAACCGGACCCTTGCCCTTCGCGGTGATCTCCACGCGTTGACATGCTTTGGCCTGACGGCGATTTCGTTCGTGCTGCAGTTCGACATCGAACAAGTAGATGGAGGGATCGAAGCGCTCGAGGCGAGCCAGTTTTTCGGAGACATATATCCGGAAATGGTCCGGTATCTCGACGTTGCGGCCCTTGACCACAACGTCCGCGTTGCTCTTGGCGGGTTCTTCCGAAGGCTTCTCGTCGAAGAAAACCGAGGCTTGTGAAGGGGTCGTCACGCGTACCTCCCGATATCGGCCACGCCCACTGTTGGACGTGGCAAGTGTGCATGCCGAATGGGGAACCTTCCGGCATCAGAGTCCGGGGCATCACCTCGCATCACTGTCTCTTCGGGTCGTTCCTGGGGGCTTCGCTCCTACCCGTCAGGTCCGTGTCCGCGACGTTAGTCGGTCATCGACTCGTGTGCCACCGTTCACCGGGAATTGGTTGTCGGCGTGTCTTCCTCGGGAGCTCTCAGGCACTGGCCACGACGAGTGCGCCGGCGATGGGTACTCCGAAATCGCTTAACACTCTTGCTGATTCGGCCAGTGTGGCACCCGTGGTCACCACGTCGTCGATCAACAGAACGGTGAACGCCGCCGCCTGCGACGCACCTCCGACGAATCGTGGGCGACGCACCCCGACTGCCTCGATCCGACCCGCCACGTTGTGCTGACGTTGTCCGGCCGACAACCCGACCGAATCTCTGGCTCCACCGGACATTCGCAGCAACTCGGGCACGAGAACTCGCTCCGGTGCCAATTCTTCGGCCGCGATCCGTGCGCATCGCAGGACAGGATCACCCCCGCGCGCCCGGGCCGCGCGGGCCCGAGAGGGGGCGCAGACCAGAATCAGCGAGCCGAGCTCCGGGGGATCGATCTCACCCGCCTCACGCAGATGTCCGACGGCCCTTGCCAACGCACGTCCGAGTGGCCGAGCCACCGACCGGCGACCCCGTTCCTTCACGGCGATGACGGCGCTGCGACGGGGTCCGCTGTACGTGCCGAGAGCCCAACACGGCACACCGGGATCGACACGCGGACGAACGGGGATGGGGGGAACGAACAGTGCCTCGCGACACGCGCGGCACCAGTTCTCCCCCGGCACTCCACAACCGGCGCACTCGAGCGGGAGAACCAGATCGAGGAGTGTTCGCATGAGCGTCGAGTCTGCCCGCACCCACCGACACGGGACTCCGCGACATCAGCCGGGCAGAATCGGCACCGCTTTCACGCCGGCCAGGCCGGTGACCTCGCGCCAGTACCGGTCGCCGACCGGATCGGCGTTGTTGAGCGCAAACACTGCACGCGCGTCGGCCACGTACTCCGTTTCCGGCGACGCATCGACCGCCAGCACCGGAGTGGTGAGGTTGCGCGAAGGAAGGGCGTCCATCCTGGATCCATCGACCGTCACCTGCACCACCGGTGTGTCCGTGGCGACTCTGGCGATCACGATGGTGTCTCCGGTGGACCAGTCCAAACTGGTGGCGTCACTGCCGAGTCCGATGGCCACCGCGCGGGGTGAGGTCAACGAGTACACACCCGAGGGATCACGCACCACCGTCGCCACGTACACGACGCCGTCGACGATGAGCGCTGCTCGTACGCCGTCGCGGGCCAATCGCAGTTCGGTGATTCGGGTGCCCAAGGTCGTGACGGCGGTGGCGTCGACGGGGATCACGGAGACCTGACCGGTGGAGGGATCACGAGCGGCACGGATGACATTGGTGCCGTCGATCACCGCCCAGGCCGCATTGTCGTCCGACCCCCAGGTGGGCCGCGTGATCGACTGCCCTTCGGCCACCGGGAACGCGCCACCGTCGTAGCTGCCCACCATGAGAGTGCTCGACGGGGCAGGCGCAGGCCGCCCGGTGTCCGCGACTCCTGCCACGAGGGTGCCGTCGTTGGACAGCGCCACCGAGCGAAGATTGCGGGCCTGTCCGAAGTACCCGGGGGCGGGTGTGGTCTCCGCCTCGTCGACCTTGAGCAATCCGCCGGACGCGAGCGCGTGCAGCCCGATGGTGGCGTCGGTGCCGCCGAGTGGATCGAAGGAGTCGACGCCCGCGGTCGTCCACCCGTCGGGCTTGGTCGTATCGATCGGTTGACCGTCGGCCAGCAGCACGTACGGGCCGGCCACCTCGGCCGACGCCAGGGTCCAGATCACTTGAGCGGCAAGGAGTTCGCGATCGCGGTCACCCTTGTTCTGTAGGCCGCCGAAGTCGATCTTGATGCCGCCGAGGCCCACCCCCACCTGAGAGGTCTGACCGTCGGCCTTGGTGATCGGGCCGCGGATGCTCACGTCGTCGGACAGTTCGTTGCTCACTGCCGCCGACAGCGCCGACTTGGGACCGTCGATGAGCAGCTGCACGAGTTGATTGGCCAGCTGGTCCTGCGATCCGCTCGTCCAGCGGACATCGGGCACGAGCACGCCGCCGAGAGGATCCACGAAGTAGAGCGATCGCTGCTGATAGGTGTTCAGAAATGCGGATCGATCGATGACGACACCGGGCGGAAGCTTGGAGATACGCCATTGACCGTCCACCCGCGTCATCTCGATCGCAACGTCGAAGGTGTCCGAACCTGCCTGATACTCCCCGCCCGAGGCCAGCATCCCGGCCGTCGTCGAACGAATCGTGAACTGCGCGGTATCGGCGGTACGGGGTCCGGACAGGGTGTCGATCCGGTCCGCGACGACGGTTCGCGCCCCGTCGTCCCAGGTTCCCGACGCCTCCTCGGTGAGAAATTGCCGAGCGGCCTGATGCCTGTTGGCGGAGACGGCGCTGGCCTCGAAGAAATCGTCCAGCAAGCGATCCGGTTCGCGTCCGGGCTCGGGGGCCGGGGCACTCGTCGGCACGGCACCGTCCGTCAGGGTTCCGATTGCCTGAGGGCTGGAGGACTCGGGCAGGCTGGCACACCCACCGACGAGCGCGATCGCCAGTGCGCAGATCGCCAGTACCCGACTACCGCGACGAGCCGATCGAATCACGTCACCGACTCCGAGGCCGACGACTTCTGCGCGGACGACTTCGGGGCGGTGATCGCCGGAATCGGCTGCCCCTGCGCGTACTTCTTGGTGCTCGGCTTGAGGGGCAGTGGAGATCCGATGACCTTGTGCCCGCGCACGAGTGGCAACGTGAGTCGAAAGCATGCGCCTTCCCCCACTGCACCCCACGCTTCGAGCTTACCGTCGTGCAGTCGGGCGTCCTCGACGCTGATCGCCAGCCCGAGCCCGGTGCCGCCGGAGCGGCGGACGCGAGAGGGATCCGAGCGCCAGAACCGATTGAACACCAGCTTCTCCTCGCCGGGTCGCAGACCGATTCCCTGGTCGCGCACCACGAATGCTGCCGCATCGGCATCCGAGCGCAGGCGCAGCAGCACCGGCTTGCCTTCGCCGTGATCGAGTGCGTTGGCCAGTAGGTTCCGCAGAATCCGCTCCACCCGCCTGGGGTCCACCTCGGCGACGACCGCGGTCTCGGGCATGTCGACGATCACTTCGGTGCCGGTCTCGCGCGCCAGGTGTCGAACGGTGGACACCGCTGCGCGCGCACACATCCGAAGATCGAGCTGTTCGGCAGCCAGTTCGGCCACACCCGCATCGTGTCGACTGATCTCGAGCAGGTCGCCGAGCAAAGTCTCGAAGCGATCCAGCTCGTTGACCAGCAGCTCCGACGATCTCTTGAGTGCGGGTTCGAGATCGTCACTGGCGTCGTGAATGAGGTCGGCAGCCATCCGCACCGTGGTGAGCGGGGTCCGCAGCTCGTGGCTCACGTCGGAGGTGAACCGACGCTGCAGGTTGCCGAATTCTTCGAGCTGGGTGATCTGCTTGGACAGACTCTCGGCCATCTCGTTGAACGACATCGCCAGCCTGGCCATGTCGTCCTCACCGCGAACCGGCATGCGCTCCTTGAGCCTGCCGTCGGCGAAACGTACTGCGATGCGCGACGCGGATCGAATGGGCAGCACCACCTGCCGTGCGACGAGCATCGCGATCGCGGCGAGGAGTACCAGCAGCACCACTGCCCCGATGAACAACGTGCCGCGTACCAACGACAGTGTCCGGTCCTCGCTGGCGAGCGGGAAGATGAGATACAGCTGCAGCGCCGAGATATCGGATCCGGTGGGCGATCCCATGATGAGTGCCGATCCGGAATACCCGCCGTCACTGTCGGTCACGGTCGCGTACTGCGAACTGATCAGGCCCTTCTTGACGAAGTCGCGCAAGCTGTTCGGGATCTGATCGACCGGCCCGACCGACGCCTCGGCCCGGGTGGCGTCACCCTCCACGATCAACACCGGGTCGAACGATCCCGCCGACCCTGTGGTCGACGCGGCGTCCAGGTCCTGGTTGGTCAGCGCTGCTCGCGCTCGTTCCAGGCGCGTCGCGAGTCCGCTCGAATCGTCGGCACCAGCGAGATTGCCCTCGACGGTGGTTCGCGATCTGTCGAGCTCCTCGGTAGCCGCCGACAACTTGGCTTCGAGTAGACGATCGGTGATCTGAGAGGTCAACACCACACCGAGGATGAGGATGACCACCAGTGACAGCGTCAACGTCGACACGACGACGCGGAGCTGCAAAGACCGTCGCCAGGCATGCCCGAGCGACGTACTCAGCGAGCGAAACCACCGCAGCAAAGGGGAAAATTTGCCGTTGATTCGTCGCCGAGAGTGGGAAAAACCGATCACGGCGGTCCGGCCTTGTACCCGACCCCCCTCACGGTCAACACCACCTCAGGGTTTTCCGGATCTTTCTCGACCTTGGCGCGCAGACGCTGAACGTGGACGTTGACCAGTCGGGTGTCGGCGGCATGACGGTAGCCCCACACCTGTTCGAGCAACACCTCGCGGGTGAACACCTGACGGGGCTTGCGGGCCAACGCCACCAACAGATCGAACTCGAGTGGTGTCAGCGACACCAGTTCGTCGCCGCGGCTGACCTTGTGTGCAGGCACGTCGATCACGATGTCTGCGATCGACAACAATTCGGCGGGTTCGTCCTCGGTCCTCCGCAGGCGCGCTCGCACACGTGCGACCAGTTCCTTGGGCTTGAAGGGCTTCATGATGTAGTCGTCCGCACCGGATTCGAGGCCCAGCACGACATCGACGGTGTCCGTCTTGGCCGTCAGCATCACGATCGGAACGCCGGAATCGGCCCGCAGTACGCGGCAGACGTCGATGCCGTTCATCCCGGGAAGCATCAGGTCCAGCAGCACCAGATCCGGCCGGTTCTCGCGCACGGCCGCCAACGCTTGGGTGCCGTCTCCGACCACGAAGGGCTCGAATCCCTCACCGCGCAGCACGATGGTGAGCATCTCCGCCAGAGCCGAATCGTCGTCCACAACCAGAATCCGAGGCTTCATGCTCCTATGGTGTCACTCTCGGCTCGCCTGATGGCTGATTGGACAACTCGGCGGCGAGTCGATCGGGATCTACGTCGGCAGTGACGACCTGCCACGGCGATACCCAGTTCGCCGCCGCGAGAGCGGCGTACACGGCCGAGGTTCGGCTCTGCAGCGAGCCGTCCCGTTCGTACGCATCCCGGGTTCGGGCGACGTCCGCACTCTCACGCGCCGCAGCCCGCTCGGCGGCGAGTGCCACCGGCACGTCGAGCAAGATCTGAATGTCCGGAATCGGAACTCCGAAGCGCTCGAATTCGAGCGCCCTGATCCATTCCACGGCCCCGCCGTCTGCGGTCTGTTCCAACCGAGCAGCGGTGTACGCGGCATTGGACGCCACGTACCGGTCGAGAAGAACTACATCGTTGTGCGAGAGCAGCTTTCGGACCTCGTCGACCGCATCCCGGCGATCGAGCGCGAACAGCAGAGCCATCGCGTGCACGCTGCCGGCGGTGTCGCCGTGTTCGCCGTGCAGTGCCTCCGCCGCGAGATCGGCGTGCACCGATCGGTCGTACCTCGGAAATCCGATGCGCGCAACGTCGAGTCCGTCGCGTTCCCATGCCGAAACGAGCCGACGGGCGAGCGTGTTCTTGCCCGCACCGTCGACTCCTTCGATGACGAAAAGCTGTCCCACCGTGGGTCAGTAGCGGTAGTGCTCGGGCTTGTACGGGCCCTCGACGTCGACGCCGATGTACTCGGCCTGCTCCTTGGTGAGCTTGGTGATCGAGCCGCCGAGTGCTTCGACGTGAATACGCGCGACCTTCTCGTCCAAGTGCTTGGGCAGGCGGTAGACCTCGTTGTCGTACTCGTCCGGCTTGGTCCACAGTTCGATCTGAGCAATGACCTGGTTGGAGAAACTGTTGCTCATGACGAACGACGGGTGACCGGTCGCGTTGCCGAGGTTCAGCAAGCGGCCCTCGGAGAGCACGATGATCGAGTGCCCGTCCTTGAACTGGTACTCGTCGACCTGCGGCTTGATGTTGATGCGGGTGACGTCTGCGGCCTTCTCCAGCCCGGCCATGTCGATCTCGTTGTCGAAGTGGCCGATGTTGCCCAGGATTGCCTGGTGCTTCATCTTGCGCATGTGCTCGAAGGTGATGATCGACAGGTTGCCCGTCGAGGTGATCACGATGTCGGCCTGCTCGATGAATTCCTCGACCGTGCGCACGTCGAAGCCGTCCATGAGCGCCTGCAGCGCGTTGATCGGGTCGGCCTCGGTGACGGTAACCCGTGCACCCTGGCCCTTGAGCGCCTCGGCGCAGCCCTTGCCCACATCGCCGTAGCCACAGACCAGCACGGCCTTGCCGCCGATGAGGACGTCGGTACCGCGGTTGATGCCGTCGATCAGCGAGTGGCGGGTGCCGTACTTGTTGTCGAACTTGCTCTTGGTCACCGAGTCGTTGACGTTGATGGCCGGGAACGTGAGTTCTCCGGCGGCCGCGAACTGGTAGAGCCGGAGCACTCCGGTGGTGGTCTCCTCGGTGACGCCCTGGACGGACGCGGCAACCTCGGTCCACTTGGACTTCGACGCCTCGAGCGAACGACGCAGGAGGCCGAGGAACACCTTGTACTCGTCCGAATCGTGATCGTCGTCGGTAGGCGGGACGACACCTGCCTTCTCGAACTGCGCGCCGCGCAGCACCAGCATCGTGGCGTCTCCACCGTCGTCGAGAATCATGTTGGCGGGCTGCTCGGGCCAGGTGAGCATCTGCTCCGCCGCCCACCAGTACTCCTCGAGGCTCTCGCCCTTCCACGCGAACACCGGGACGCCCTTGGGCTCCTCGACGGTGCCGTACGGGCCGACGACGACAGCCGCAGCTGCATGATCCTGGGTGGAGAAGATGTTGCACGACGCCCACCGGACCTCGGCTCCGAGCGCCACCAGGGTCTCGATCAGCACCGCGGTCTGCACGGTCATGTGCAGCGATCCCGAAACTCGCGCGCCCTTGAGCGGCTGTACGTCGGCGTATTCGCGACGCAGCGCGATCAGACCGGGCATCTCGTGCTCGGCGAGCCTGATCTCCTTGCGGCCGAATTCTGCGAGCGACAGGTCTGCGACCTTGAAGTCGATTCCACCGCGGTGATCCACGGTGAGTGCCGATCCTGACGTAACTGAGGTCGTCATCTTGCCTCTCCTGTTGACTGAGTGTCTGTCCACCAGGCTATCGGGTCCGTGCAGCGGAAGTACCGACTGCCCGGGGCACGAGTCCACACCGAGTGTCTGCACTATCCGTTTCGTCCGGCTCGCGCCAGAATCCGGGCGCGCTTGCGGGGAAGGATGTTGGCACGGGTGACATCGCCTTGGTAGTGCGCGAGTACCCGTGGGTCCATCACTCGACGCCACAGCGGCGGGATTGCGGCGAGTATCACCATCGACGCGTATCCGGCCGGCAGCTGCGGAGCTTCGTCGCAGGAGAGCAGGGTCTGATAGCGCTTGCCGGGATTGGCGTGGTGGTCACTGTGTCGTTGCAAGTGGTACAGAAATATGTTGGTGCAGATTCTGTCGCTGTTCCAGCTGTGGCGGGGTGAACACCGAACGTATTTGCCGCGGTCGTTCGTTTCGCGGAGCAAGGCGTAGTGCTCCACATAGTTCACCATCTCGAGCAACACGAATCCGACGACGGCCTGCAGCAGAAGATACGGCGCGATGGCGGGGCCGAACACGACCAGCAACGTGCCGAACAGCACTGCGCTCAGCAACCAGGTGTGCAGCAGCGCATTGGTCGGGCTCGCAACCGAGCGACCCTTGCGCCGTAGTCGCTGCGCCTCGAGCCTCCACGCAGAGACGAGTCCGAACACCGTGCTGCGCGGCACGAAGGTCCACACGCTCTCACCGAGCCGCGCGCTCGCGGGGTCGTCCGGGGTCGCTACCCGAACGTGATGACCGCGGTTGTGTTCGACGAAGAAGTGCCCGTAGAGCGTCTGGGACAGCGCGATCTTGGCCAGCCACCGCTCGTGTTGCTCGATGCGATGACCCAGCTCGTGAGCGGCGTTGATACCGGTGCCCGCCACCAGACCCACCGTCACGGCGAGCCCGATCTTGTCCACCACGGTCAGGTTTCCGTACGCCCACATCCAGCATGCGACGATCAGCCCGATGAACTGAATGGGTAGGAAAAGGTACGTACACCAGCGGTAGTAGCGATCGTTCTGCAGTTTCTCGCTCGCCGACTCGTCCGGGTTGTGCCCGTCTTCGCCGGCGATCAAGTCGATCACCGGAATGATCACGAAGAACACCAGAACACCGCTCCACCAGAAGATCTGCATGCCCGTCCAGTAGACCAACTGTGACGGCAGCAGCGCCGATGCCGGGGCCAGGAGCCCCAGCATCCACAAATAGCGTTTGTTGTCCTGCCAGCGAACCGAACGTCCGCCGGCCTTCGAATCCCGCCCCCCGAAAGCGACACCCGAATCCTTCGTGGAAGTGATTCGGCCGTTCGCATTCACTGTGTCAACACCCTCTCATCGAACTGTAGGAGTCCTCCAAGTCTGTTTTCGAGGGTATAACATTCTTCGGGTCCGATGTGACGACGACCGAATTCGGCCGGGCATCGTAGGACGAGCTACAAAAACGGCACCGGCTACTTCTCGGTCTTCACCTTCTCTGCTTCCCGCAGTCCCATCACCGAATGACGCCTGCTGTACAGCACGTAGATCACGACACCGGCGGCCATCCACACCAGGAAGCGCAGCCATGTCTCCACCGACAGGTTCAGCATCAACCACAGGCACGCGAGCACGGCGAGGATCGGCACCAACGGAACCCACGGCACCCGGAACCCGCGCTCGAGGTCCGGTCGAGTCTTGCGCAGAACCAGCACACCCGCCGACACGAGCACGAATGCGAACAGCGTTCCGATGTTCACCATCTCCTCGAGCGTGCCCAGCGGAACGAAGGCCGCGAGAAGTCCGACGATGACGCCGACCAGAATCGTCGTCCGAACCGGCGTGCCCTTCTTTCCGGTACGTGCCAATCCGCGCGGCACCAATCCATCGCGCGACATCGCGAAGAGCACTCGGGTCTGGCCCAGCATCAACACCATCACCACGGTCGTGAGACCGGCAAGTGCGCCGAACGAAATGATGTTCTTGGCCCAGGTCAGACCGTTGAGCTCGAACGCCGTTGCCAGCGTGGAACTGTCGCCCGCCAGATCGGTGTACTTCACCATTCCGGTCAGCACCAGGGTGACGGCCACGTAGAGCACGGTCACGATCGCGAGGGAACCGAGGATGCCGCGCGGCAGTGCCTTCTGCGGCTCCTTGGTCTCTTCCGCCGTCGTCGCGACCACGTCGAAGCCGATGAACGCGAAGAACACCAGCGACGCTGCGGCCAGCAGTCCGTACCAGCCGAAGGTGCTACCGCCGGCACCGGTGACGAACGAGAACAAGGACTGATGGAGACCCTCGCCTGTGGAGCCGGGCTGCGACGGAGGAATATACGGGTCGTAATTGGAGACCTTGATGTAGAAGGCACCGAGCACGACCACGAAGAGAACGACGATCACCTTGATCGCGGTGATCACGAGCGAGACCCGCGAGGACAACTTGGTGCCCGATGCGATGAGCACTGTCAGCACCACCACGATGAGCAGTGCGCCCCAGTCGAAGTTCAGCGAACCGATCTGGAGTACCGGCGCGGCCGTACCGAGCAGATCGCCCAAGTACAGCGACCACGCCTTGGCCACAACGGCGGCCGCGAGGCCGAACTCGAGGATCAGATCCCAGCCGATGATCCAGGCGATGAACTCACCGAACGCGGCGTAGGAGAACGTGTACGCGCTGCCGGCAACGGGAACCGTCGAGGCGAACTCCGCGTAACACAGTGCCGCCAGGCCGCAAGCGATCGCAGCGAGCACGAACGCCACCGAGACCGCCGGTCCCGCCACGTTTCCGGCGGTCCGCGCGGTCAGAGTGAAGATGCCCGCACCGACGGCAACGGCGACACCGAACACGGTGAGATCCCAGGAACCGAGTTCCTTTCGGAGTTTCGTATCCGGTTCGTCGGTGTCCTCGATCGACTGTTCGATCGATTTGGTCCGGAACCACCCCGTCGTGCGCGGGGTCTTGGCCGGCCGGTCTGCTCTGCTCATCTGGCCTCCGTAGCGCGTATTCGCCTCTGTCCACGGATCACACCCGTCGCAGAGTTCACTGTGACATCAGACTATTGCCTTCGGGCGCGCCGCTCGCGCACTTCCGCAGTTCGAAAAGACCTCCGCACAGGTGCGACAGGCCGCGAGGGATCTACTGGCGGCCGACGGAGGCCACGAACACCTCGGCCACGCCCGAATCGGCAGTCACGGTGACGGATCGATCCGCAGCCGGTATCCAGGCCGAGCTGCCCTGCGGCACCGTCAGCCCGGACTGGCTGCCGCCGGTACTCGCCACGACGGTTCCGTCGGTACACAGCAGTATTCGGGGACCGGATCCGGGTATTTCGACCGTCTCCCCCGGCGGCACCGCCGTCCGACTCAGCGCGAATTCCGGTGCAGGCGTGCGGTACAGGTAGGTGGGCCGATCGTCCTCGCCCGGAGTGATGGGAGAGATATCGGCCGGCTCGAAGTCCAGTACGCGCAGCAGTTCCGGGACGTCGACGTGCTTGGGAGTCAGTCCTCCGCGCAACACGTTGTCGGAGTTCGCCATGATTTCCACTCCGGTACCACGCAGGTATGCGTGCAAGTTTCCGGCGTCCAGGTACAGGCCTTGCCCGGGAGCCAAGGTCACCCTGTTGAGCAGCAGTGCTGCCAGCACACCGGCGTCGCCGGGATAGGACTCGCCGAGCTCGAGCAGAGTCCTGGCCTCGGCCGCGAATCGTCCGCCGTCAGTGCGCGCGGGACCGGAAAGATAATCGATGCATCCCTGGGCAACGGCCGGAAGAATATCGTCCAGCGACTGCCCGGGAAGCGTGATCCACGAGGTGAACACCGTACGCAGCCCGGACGCATCGGGCTGTGCGGCAAGCAATGTGCGGTACCCACCGAGCGCGGCGACGGCCAATGCGTCGAGCAGCTCCACGGTCTCCGTAGGGCTCCGGAAGCCGGCCAGCGCCTCGAATTCGGTGAGCGCCACGATCAGTTCCGGCTTGTGATTCGGATCCCGATAGTTGCGCACCGGAGAATCGATGGGGACACCGGCCGCATTCTCGCGTGCGAAACCTTCATGTGCCTGCGCACTGCTGGGGTGGGCCTGCAACGACAAAGGCTCTTCTGCGGCAAGCAGTTTCAGCAGGTACGGCAGTCGGGACTCGTACTGCTGCGCCGAGCCTCCCAGCTGCGTTGCCGGATCCCCGTCGATCAATGTGAGCAGTGGGGTGCTGCCGCCCTCGTGCACCACGTGTGCCGAATCGGCTGGGTGAGCACCGAGCCAGATCTCGGCCTCGGGATGATCGGACGGAACCGGGCGACCCTGAATACGGGCCAGAGCGGTTCGCGACCCCCATGCGTAGGACCGAACCGCACCACGCAAGAGCTGCACTAGCTACCGCCCATCAACAACAGGTACGCGGCGGTCGTGTCCAACCGCGTCGCCAACACGGACATGGTGTCGAGCACCGAAAGTGTAGCCGGACCGGGAGACGCGACGGTGATGTCGAGCTCGGATCCCGGCCTCGCGCCGCCGAACAGCGCATCGCTCGACTCGGCGAGCAACAATTCCGACTCGGTCACACCGGCCAGTCGTCGTTCGGTCATGGCGCGATCGACGTCGGATGCGACCACGACGACGCGCATCGGCAGTGCGGGTGGTGGGCCGTCGAGCTGCTCGTCGTGAAAGAACGAATCGAATGTCTGTGCCGTGCCGGCAGATTCGGCAGTCCTCGCCCGGACGGACGCCGCGATGACATCGCCCAGTTCTCCGGCACCGACGAGCACACCCGCCACACGCAGTAGCACCTCACTGCCGTGCCGAGCCACCTCGACGGCCGCGGCGCTGCTGCCGGACAGCACCACCCGCCGACCGTTCATTCCGCTCGCGAGAGCCTTGGCCGGGTTGTGGAACACCTCGTTGGACGGGCTGTTTCGGACCGCCTCGGCGTCGAGCAGGTCGGCCAGACGAGACAGATTGGGCAGCAACGTCTTCCACGATCCACCGGCAACCGCACCGAGAACGGCGACGAATGCGGCGAGATAGCGCATCAGGGCGTTGTGGTCACGGACCGCGATTCGCGGCGGCAACCACATGACTCTGGCTCCTCGGACGGCACGCAGCGGGCCTTCCTCGGGTGCCACCACCACCACTTCCGCGCCGCGACGTGCGGCGGCATCGACAGACTCGGCAAGGCGCGGATCGCCTGCGTCGTCGCCCGCAACCACCACCACATCGAGCGGGCCGATCCACGGCGGAGTTCCGGTACTGCGAACCAGCGGAACACCGAGTCGGTCACCGAGCGCTGCGACGAGAAGTGACGCGGCACGACTGCTGCGCCCGTCACCGGTCACGATGACCACACTTCTGGGACGCAGATCGGCCAACCGTGCCAGCACCGCTTCGTCCACCGCCGTCGCGACAGCGCGAACCTGCGCGCCCGCCAGCGCAGCACTGCGCAACGCACCCTCGCGATCGGCCGCGATGAGAGCATCGGCATCGTCGAGATCGACCAGAGACGACACTGCGGTCATGGCTGCGACACCTCCCTTCGTCACCGACCGGAAACGAACGCTTACCCACTCATGAACCCTCGGTAACCACTATTCCAGTCCGGCGCGAACGATGCCCAATATCTCGGTCGACAATGCATCGACATCCGCAGCGGTGCGCGCTTCCACGTTCAGTCGGAGCAGCGGTTCGGTGTTCGAGGCCCTCAGGTTGAACCAGGAACCGTCGGCGAGATCGACTGTCACACCGTCGAGTCGGTCGATGCCCGAGGTTCGATCGGCGAACGCCGCGAGCACGGCCTCGGTACGAGCTGCCGCGTCGTCGACAGTCGAGTTGATCTCGCCCGATGCGCTGTAGGTCTCGTAGGCGGCCATCATCTCCGACAGCGGTCGGTCTTGTGCACCGAACGCGGCGAGGACATGCAGCGCGGCGAGCATGCCGGAGTCGGCACCCCAGAAGTCGCGGAAGTAGTAGTGCGCAGAGTGCTCTCCACCGAAGATCGCTCCGGTGTCGGCCATCTGCTGCTTGATGAAGGAGTGACCCACGCGGGTTCGTACCGGCGTGCCCCCGAGCTCGGTGACCAACTCCGGCACGGAACGGGACGTGATGAGGTTGTGGATGATGACCGCGCCCGGTTCCTTGGCCAGTTCGCGCTCGGCCACCAGGCAGGTGACGGCAGAGGGCGAAACCGGGTCGCCCTTTTCGTCGACGACGAAGCAGCGATCGGCGTCGCCGTCGAACGCGAGCCCGATAGCAGAGCCGGTCTCGACGACGAAGCGCTGCAGATCCACCAGATTCGCCGGATCGAGCGGATTGGCCTCGTGGTTGGGGAAGCTGCCGTCGAGCTCGAAGAACAGCGGCTCGATCGTCACCGGCAACGGTCCGAACACTGCAGGGACGGTGTGCCCGCCCATTCCGTTGCCTGCGTCCACGGCGATCTTCATGGAACCGATTCCCGACAGATCGACCAGGTCTCGCAAGAACTGCGCATACTCGTCGAGGACGTCGCGGGACGTCACCGTTCCGGCCGGGCCGTCGAACTCGGGTACCCCGTCCACCAGTTCGGCTTTGACGGTGGCCAGACCGGTGTCCTGTCCCACCGGCTTCGCGCCGGAGCGGCAGAGCTTGATTCCGTTGTACTTCGCCGGATTGTGACTGGCGGTGAACATGGCCCCCGGGCATTCGAGCAGGCCCGAGGCGAAGTACAGCTGATCGGTGGACGCCAGGCCGATATGCACCACGTCGAGTCCTTGAGCGGTGACACCGTCGGCAAAGGCACGAGACAGCGCAGGCGACGAATCACGCATGTCGTGGCCGATCACGACCGACCGCGCGGCCCCCGCCTCGTCGCGCACCAGACGCGCGAACGCGGCTCCGACGTCTCGCACGAACGCCTCGTCGATCTGCTCACCTACAACGCCACGGACGTCGTAGGCCTTGATGACGGCGTTGACGGACTCTGCGGTTCGGGCCACGAAGATTCTCCTGGTGATCGTTCTTGCAACGCCGCACATCGGCGTCGTCGAGCGTGTGTGACGGTGCGTCCGCACCAGTATCGGCAGAACGGCACAGACCGTTTCGGTCCTGCTCGAAAACCTTGCCAGACGGCAGTCGGACCGGCCAGTCGAACGTCGCCACACCACACCGGTGTGTGCGGCGACTCAGGACGTGGGGTCGGGAAGAACTCGAAGGTGACCACGCCTGCCGGTTCGGACGGCCGGGGCGGATCGGCGTTCACCGTCGGACGGACGGGACGCCGACCGATCGATCTCACGGTCCTCGGAGCGCACGCGATCGCCGCGGCCCGCCTCTCGAACCGCCTCGGCAAGTGCCGTCAGGTCGTCCTCGTCGGGCGTCGACGTCGAGTAACCACCCTCGTACCGGACGAGCTCCCAGCCCTTCGGCGCAGTGGTCGTGGACGCGTGAATCTCGCACAGATCCCACGAGTGAGGCTCGTCCACGGTGGCCAGCGGCCCGACGACCGCGGTGGAATCGGAGTAGACATATGTGAGCGTTGCAACAGCAGAACGGTTGCAACCAGGCCTGCAGCAGCCACGCAGTGATCTCACGAATGCAGACTATCCGGTAGGCGCAACCGACCGAACGACCGACACACCGGACGAGCGCGATAACCTCCCCCCATGCCTCGATTCTCCTCCGCGCGCAGGATCACCTCTCGGTCCGTGGCACGGCACGGCCGCGGCATCCGCGGACCGGTTCTGCCCGAGGACATCCCAGCCAGGCGCTCACGGGCAGAGAAGTTCGACCGTCTGGTGCTCGACGCGTTCGCGCGAATCGATCATCGATGGCACGACAAGCTCTCGAAGCTCGATATCGCCGTCGACGATGTGCCCAAGATCAGGGCGCTGGATCCGGAGTCCGTGACATGGCCACCCGAAGTTGTGGCAGAGGGTCCCGTGCCGTTGTCGCGATTGGTGCCGGCCGGGATCGACAAGCGCGGAGAGACGACACGCGCCAGAGTGGTGCTGTTCCGGCGACCGCTCGAGCGTCGCGCAAAGCACCCTGAAGATCTGGAAGATCTGTTGTTCGAGGTTCTGGTGGAACAAGTAGCGACATATCTGGGGGTCGACCCGGACGAAGTGGATCCGAACAGCGCCGCAGAGTGATCTGCCGCAGAGTGCTCGATCGAGCACAACCGAGCGTCGGTGGAACGCTCAGCCGATACCGCGCTTGAGTCGACGCCGCTCCCGCTCGGACAGCCCACCCCAGATACCGAAACGCTCGTCGTTGGCGAGTGCGTACTCGAGGCATTCGTCCTTGACCTCGCAGCCGAGACAGATGCGTTTCGCCTCGCGGGTCGAGCCACCCTTCTCCGGGAAGAAGGCCTCGGGATCGGTCTGAGCGCACAGTGCGCGCTCCTGCCACTGATCCTCGATCTCCTCGAACATCTCGTCGAAACCTGCGACGAGGCTGAGGAACGGCTTGGCCGGCGGAACCGACTCGGCAACGAATGGCATCAGGTCGGCGTCGGAGTCGGAGTCGACATCGTTGTCGATATCGGCGTCGGTCTCGATCTGCGTTTCGATCGTTCGAGCCACGTACGCAGAACCCGCGTCGGCCGCGACGCCCGAATCTGCCCCGTTGTCGGCCTCGGTCTGCGGCGCGTCGTCGACAGCGCTGAGATGTGCAGTGGGTCCGCCCCGCTGATCACGTGTCACGTGCTCGTCATACATCGCTTCCGCCTCCTCACCTGTGGTAGCGCAGATACTTTCGGTCTTCGTGTGCTCGAATACCTTGCCCCGCGCAGGTATTCGGTCCAACTGGCGTGTCCGAACGCATATGCGTTCGTCCAACTCTCGACCTCTACTCGACGTCCATGCAAGGACGAGCAGGAAGGGAACGAGTGTTCGAAACCAGGTTCGCTGCAATCGAACTCGTGCTGCGAACACTGAATGACATACCTGTGATTAGACACGCACAGGTGTGTCGCGGTCAAGCCGATCGCGCAAATCCAATACCATCACATGCCCGAAATCGGCTGTCTCCCCGAATCGGAGCCCGTCCCGTGCGTGTCGCGACGGTTATGGCACCTCCCCACGGTCCGCTCGTACGGGTGCAGCACCGGGTGGGCGCTCGCCCGGCACCGCCGCAACCCCACTAGGCTCGTGCGTTGTGAAAGTTACTGTTCTGGTCGGTGGCGTCGGTGGCGCGCGGTTCCTTCAGGGTCTCAAATCCTTGTTCGGCGACAACCCCGAGCACGAGATCACCGCGGTGGTCAACGTAGGCGACGACGTGTGGATGCACGGTCTTCGCATCTGCCCGGATCTCGATACGTGCATGTACACCCTCGGTGGTGGAATCGACACCGATCGTGGATGGGGCCGCATCGCCGAGACCTGGAACGCGCGGGACGAATTGGCGGCCTACGGTGCCGATCCCGACTGGTTCGGACTCGGCGACCGTGACATCGCCACACACCTGATCCGCAGTCGGATGTTGCGCACCGGATTTCCCCTGTCGGCCGTCACCGAAGCTCTCTGCAACCGGTGGCAACCGGGCGTCCGGCTGCTGCCCGTCACCGACGATCGGTCCGAGACCCACGTCGTCGTCACCGATCCGGACGATCCGAGCGGCGAGCAGCAACGCGCAATTCACTTCCAGGAGTGGTGGGTTCGTTACCGAGCGCAGATCCCGACCCACAGTTTCGCCAACATCGGTGCCGAACAGGCAAGCCCGGCACCGGGAGTGGTCGAAGCGATCACAGAAGCCGATGCCGTGATCCTGGCACCGTCCAATCCGGTGGTGAGCGTCGGCGCGATCCTTGCGGTACCGGGTATCCGAGGGGCCCTCAGAACCACGGCAGCCAAGGTGGTCGGCCTCTCCCCCGTCGTCGACGGTAAGCCGTTGCGCGGCATGGCCGACGAGTGCCTGTCCGTCATCGGTGTCGACACCACAGCACAGGCGGTTGGCCGTTACTACGGAAGCCGAAGCGGCACCGGCATTCTCGACGCATGGCTGGTGCACACCACCGACGCCGCGGTCGTCGACGGAGTGGACGTGCAGTCGGTCCCGTTGCTGATGACCGACCCCGAGACCACAGCGGTGATGGCGCGTACCGCGCTGCTCGCGGCTGGACTCGACCTGTGACCGATTCACGCGAGACCGCCTCGATGTCCACGGTACCGACCGATCATGCACCGGGCGGTTCGATCGAAATGCTGCCGATCACCGGGCTCCCGGAATTCAGGCCGGGTGACGACCTGGCTTCGGCTATCGCCGAGCGAGCGCCGTGGCTGCGCGACGGCGACATCTTGATCGTCACCAGCAAGGTCGTCTCCAAGGTGGAGGGCCGGTTGGTGCAGGCACCGCACGATGCCGACGAGCGTGACGCTGCCCGCAGAGTGCTGGTGGAGCAGGAAGCCGTTCGAATCGTTGCGCGCAAGGGCCGAACCCTCATCACCGAGAACCGGCTGGGCATCGTGCAGGCCGCGTCGGGCATCGACGGCTCCAACGTCGACGGTGGCGAACTGGCACTGCTGCCCGAGGACCCCGATGCCAGCGCCGCTGCCCTGCGCGCCGCTCTCGGCGAACTGCTGGGGGTGACGGTGGCCGTGGTCGTCACCGACACCATGGGGCGCGCCTGGCGGATCGGACAGACCGACGCCGCCATCGGCGCGGCGGGCCTCCCGGTTCTGCACGCCTACGCCGGAGCCGAGGACGGTCAGGGCAACGAGCTCGTGGTCACCGAGGTCGCAATCGCGGACGAGCTCGCAGCCGCAGGCGATCTGGTGAAGGGCAAGCTGGGCGGTGTGCCGATCGCCGTCGTACGCGGCTTGGCACCGGTCGACGACGGTTCCACCGCGGCGGCTCTCCTTCGCGGCGGCGAGGACGACCTGTTCTGGCTCGGCACCGCCGAAGCACTCGATCGTGGCCGTCGGGAGGCTTTGCTGCTGAGGCGGTCGGTTCGGTCGTTCTCCTCGGACTCGGTCGATCCCGAGCTGATTCGGGCTTCGGTCGCCGACGCTCTCACCGCCCCCGCTCCGCACCACACTCGACCGGTCCGGTTCGTGTGGGTCAGGACCCCGGCGCTGCGGCGTCGGCTGCTCGAGACGATGCGCGAGCAGTGGCGCGCCGACCTGACGAGCGACGGACTGAGCGAGGAGCGGATCGCCGCGCGACTGAGCCGCGGCGACATTCTGTTCGACGCACCGGAAATCGTCGTTCCGTTCTGTGTGCCCGACGGCGCGCACTCGTACCCCGACGAGAGGCGTCGAGCCGCAGAGGAGACGATGTTCACCGTGGCGGTCGGTGCCGCCGTCCAAGGTCTGCTCGTGGCCCTTGCGGTACGGGAACTCGGCAGCTGCTGGATCGGTTCGACCATTTTCGCCGCCGATACCGTGCGTGCCGAACTCGGACTGCGTGCAGATTGGAAAGCCATGGGAGCCATCGCAATCGGGCACCCCAGCGAGCCGTCGACGGTCCGGGATCCGGTGGTTCCCGGGTCGTCACTGTTGGAGCTCTGACGTGTCGGCAACGACACCGCCTCGTTCGACTCTGTGGAATTCGGTCGGAGCATCGCTCGATCGATGGGCACCGTCCGATTCGAGCGACGAATCGCTCCGGCACACGATGCTGGCGTTTCTGCACAGCAACCCGGATGCGTGTCTGCGCGCCAACGAGGCGGGCCACTTCACGGCGTCCTCGCTGGTGCTGAACGAGTCCGGCACCCACGTGCTACTGACTCTTCACCCGAAGGTCGGTCGGTGGATTCAACTGGGCGGCCACTGCGAACCGACGGACCACACGGTGGTCGACGCGGCGCTGCGTGAGGCCACCGAGGAATCCGGGATCGCCGATCTGACCATCGATCCGGCACTGCTCTCGGCGCACACGCACCCGATCACGTGCTCGCTGGGTAAGGCGACCCGGCACCTCGACCTGAGGTTCCTGGTGCGCGCCCAGGACGGTGCCAGGGCGGTCCGCAGCGAGGAGTCGACAGATCTCCGATGGTGGCCGGTGGACGCTCTGCCGGACACCGCCGAGCACGAGACGATCGACCGCCTCGTCGCGCACGCTGCACGCCGCCGGTAGACGAGCGGATCGGGTCAGACGTCGGTGGAGAAACGCACTCCGCCGTCGGGGAGCTTGACGCCGGGCCACACACGAGCACCGCGGAGCAGCTCACAACGGGCTCCGATGTCCGCACCGTCGCCGATGACCGCGTCACGCACCAGGGCGCGGGGTCCGATGCGGGAACCGAAGCCCAGAATGGATCGCTCGACGACGGCCCCCGCCTCGACGACCGCACCGTCGAACACGACGGCACCGTCCAGGCGAGCTCCCGCTCCGATCTCGGCACCGCGGCCGACGACGGTTCCGCCGATCAGTAGTGCGCCCGGTGCCACTCCTGCGCTCGGGTGCACCAAGGATTCACCGCGATCTCCGTGCAGCGCGGGCGACGGCGCGATGCCGCGGACCAGATCGGCCGAGCCCTTCACGAAGTCTTCCGGCGTACCCATGTCACGCCAGTACGCGCTGTCGACGTGTCCGTAGACCTTCTTGTCCTCGGCGAGCAAGGCAGGAAACACCTCTCGCTCCACCGACACCGGCCGTCCGGCCGGGATCGACTCGATGATCTCGCGCTTGAAGACGTAGCAACCGGCGTTGATCTGGTCGGTCGGCGGATCCTGCGTCTTCTCGAGAAACGCTGTCACGCGGCCGGATTCGTCGGTGGGCACACAACCGAACGCGCGCGGGTCGCCGACACGAACCAGATGCAACGTGACATCGGCGTCGGTGGTTCGGTGCGTGTCGAGAACTGCCGTCAGATCGGTACCACCCAGCACGTCCCCGTTGAAGACCATGACGTTCTCGGCGCGCAGTCGCGGCAGAACGTTCCTGATGCCTCCGCCGGTGCCGAGCGGTTCGGTCTCGAAGACGTATTCGAGGTCGATGCCGAGCGAGGATCCGTCTCCGAAATGCTGCTCGAACACTTCGGCTTTGAACGACGTTCCGAGGACGACGTGCTCGATACCCGCGGCCTTGATGCGGGCCAAGAGATGGGTCAGGAACGGCAGTCCGGCGGTGGGGAGCATCGGCTTCGGTGCGGAGAGCGTCAGCGGCCTGAGCCGAGTTCCCTTGCCGCCGACCAGAATGACTGCATCGGTTCGTGCGGCGACCGATGGGGAACTATCCGACATGTCCAGCCTCTGTTCTCTCGTCCGTGAGTCGTCCGTCAACTGCGCGGGCCCGAAGCGCCGAGGTCACAACGATCTTCGAGCGAAGACCGAGACCAGCGCGCAGAGCCAATCGTAAGGGAGCCTGCCACGTCCGAGCGTGTCTGTCGGCCTGAAAGCGGTACGCACTGGTGTGATGTGCGGGCAACATCACTTCCGGATGCCGTCCTGCGGCATGGCCTTTCGAATGGGTCACCTCGACGCCGGGAACGTAGACGTTGTGCCAGCCCGCTCTGCCGAGCCGGTCACCGAGATCGACGTCCTCCATGTACATGAAGTAGCGCGAGTCGAATCCGTCGATCGAATCGAATGCCGACCGCCGCAGCAACAGGCACGATCCAGACAGCCACCCCACGGGACGCTCGGTCACCGTTTCGTTCTCCTGGCGATACCGCTGAGTCCACGGGTTCTTCGGCCAGAGCTTGCCCAGTATCGCGTGTCCCGCGCCCGACGTCAGATCGGGCACCGACCGAGCCGAGGGGTAACGAGAGCCGTCGGGCTCGCGGATGAGCGGACCCAGAGAACCTGCGCGTGGCCACCGAGCCGCCGCGTCGAGGAGTCCGTCGAGCGAACCGGGGTGCCAGCGCACATCGGGGTTGGCCACGACGACGAACTCGACAGCCGGGTCCACGGCAGCCACCGCGCGATTGACCGCTGCTCCGTAACCGATGTTGGCGCCGGTGCGCAGCAACTCGGCCTCGTCGAACGCTGCCTCGGCTGCCTCGGGGGTGCCGTCGACCGAGCCGTTGTCGGCCATGATCACCCGATAGGGGCGCGTCGTGGCCTCACGTAGAGACGTCAGGAATTGATCCAGGTATTCGCCGGGCGAATAGGTCACCGTCACTACGGCCAGCTCGGAACTCACGCGGGCAAGAGTAGCCCGAGCGCGGGTGAAAGCCTCACCTCGACTGCGTCAAGGCTGCCGTCAGTGCGGCCGACCACGGGCGCGCCGGCGTCAAGCCTGCGTCGACCCAGGCGGTCGGCGAGAGGACAGAGTAGGCAGGCCGGGGTGCCGGCACGACGTATTCGGCGCTCGAACACGGCTGCACGCGCTCGGCATCGGCACCGATGTGCGTGAACACCGCGCGAGCCAGATCGAACCAGCTGGCCTGCCCCGCGTTGGTGTAGTGCAGGGTCCGTCCCACCACGGTGGGGTCGGCTTCGATCTCCAGCAGTCCCGACGCCAGGTCGAGGGCGAACGTGGGCGAGCCGATCTGGTCGTTCACCACCGAGAGGGTGTCGCGCTCACCTTCGAGCCGTTGCATCGTGGTCACAAAGTTCTTACCGGTGTTGTCATACACCCACGCGGTCCGCACGACTACGGCCTCGGGCAACTCCTCGCGCACCGCGAGCTCGCCGGCGAGCTTGGTGCGTCCGTATGCCGACTGCGGAGCGGTCTTCGCGTCGACCTCGTACGGTTCGGTTGCTGTGCCGTCGAACACATAATCGGTAGAGACGTGGATCAACCGGGCACCGACACGCCCGCAGGCGCGCGCGAGATTTCGGGGGCCGTCCGCATTGACGGCCATGGCCCTGGCCTCGTCGGTCTCGGCAGCGTCGACCGCGGTGTAAGCAGCACAGTTGATCACCGTTGCTCCCGCACGCACCACGGCAGCGACCGCATCGGGGTCGGTGATGTCCAGGTCGGCGGACGAATACGCGAGAAGCTGCGCACCGCTGCCGCGTTCTGCGGCCAGAGCCACCACTCGGCGGCCCAACTGGCCGTGTGCACCGGTTACCAGGATCGCGTTCACGGTTGCCAAGTGTGGCACGCCGGGTTCGGTTGGGCGAGGCAGCGACCGCCGACAAGTAACCTTCGAACCGCGGGGGGAGAACGAAGCAGTCGGCTGCCGAGGTCGGTCGGAACGAGAGAGGGTCTTGAACGGTGCCACGAGATTCAGGCACGCCCGGAGGTGAGCGCACTCCCCCGCCGCGGCGGCGCACTCCCCGGCGACCCGACGGTTCCGATGCACGCGGTGCGTACCGCCCCGACGATCTCGATGCGCGTACCGCACGTCGACACCCCGACGAAGAACAGCGCGATCAGCGCCGGTCCCGTGAACGCAGCCGCGGCGAATCGACCGGGAGATCGCACCGGACGAGGCAGCGTGATCCCCGCGGTCCCGTCGGGCGACCGGAAACCGAGCGCGGCGCCCCTACCGCGGGTAGCGGTCGCCGTTGGCCCCCGACTCACGTGGCTGTCGCAGTCCTGTCGATCCTCGTTCTTGTCGTGACCGGTTTCGCGTGGCGCAGTGTCGACAGTCTGCGATCGAACATCGCCACCGCAGGTGGTCTGGGTCTCGGCGGCGCCGCAGACGGTGCCGTGGACATCCTGATGGTCGGTACGGACAGCCGCACCGACGCCCACGGCAACGCATTGTCGCCCGAGGAACTCGCATCGCTCAACGCCGGTGAAGAGGTGGCGTCGAACACCGACACGATCGTGTTGATCCGCGTCCCGAACGACGGCTCGTCGGCCACCGCCATTTCCATCCCACGCGATTCTTACGTGGAGGTACCGGGCATCGGGATGTCGAAGATCAATGCCGCGTACGGCGCGACCAAAGAGAACAAACGACTGGAATTGGTGGAGCAAGGTGTCGCAGACGCCGATGCGGAGTCCCAGGCCACCGAGGCCGGGCGCGAGGCTCTGATCGATTCGGTCGCCAACTTGACCGGGATCACCGTAGACCACTACGCCGAGGTGGGTTTGCTCGGCTTCGTGCTGTTGACCGATGCCGTCGGCGGCGTCGAAGTGTGCCTCAACAACCCTGTGCAAGAACCACTCTCGGGTGCGAACTTCCCCGCCGGCGAGCAGAAGCTGGCTGGTTCGCAGGCTCTGAGCTTCGTTCGACAGCGGCACGATCTCCCCCGCGGAGACCTGGACCGTATCGTGCGTCAGCAGGTGTTCATGGCCTCGCTCGTTCGGAGTGTGTTGAGCGCCAAGACACTGAGCAATCCCAGCAAACTGGGTCAGCTCAGCACCGCGGTGCAGCGGTCGGTGACGCTCGATTCCGACTGGGACATACTGCAATTCGCTACACGACTCCAAGATCTCGCCGGAGGCAAGGTCAAGTTCGAGACCATCCCCGCCGTCGACATCAACGCCACGACCGACTACGGCGAATCGATCGTCCAGGTCGATCCCGCCGCGGTGAAGAAGTACGTCGCGAGTTTGCTCGGCGATGGCAATTCGGCGGAGGCCAATGCCGAGAATTCCGAGGCCCCGGCGGTCGATCCGTCGACGGTGACCGTGAACGTCGCGAACGACAGCGGAATCGAAGGACTCGCCAACGGCGTCGCCGGTTCCCTGACGGCGTTGGGGTACGTCGGCGGGACCATCGGAAACTACGAGGGCTCGTCCATCTCGTCGAGCCGCATCCAAGCTGCCGACGTCGACAGTGACGCCGCGCGCGCCGTCTCGGCCGCGCTCGGCGGACTGCAGATCACCGCGGACGACACGCTGACGTCGGACACCGTTCGGGTGGTGCTCGCCGACGACTACGCGGGCCCCGGTTCCGGGCAGGCGGCAACAGCCGAAACCATTGCACCCGAGTCGGGTACAGCGATTCCCGAGGAGCCCGCGGCTCCGATCGACGCGGGCTCCACCGGCCCGATGTGCGTCAACTGACACAGGCGTCGACCGACCTGTGCGTCGACTTCGACGGTGCTGCTCACGGCGCGTGGAACGCAGCGTGTGAACAGGCGTGCCGAGTCGTCATCTAGGGTGCGTGGTGTGGCCTCGAATCTGACTCAGACCCTGCTCGACCCGATTCTTGCCGCTGACCCGGCCGGTCCGCGCATCACGTTCTACGACGATGCGACCGGCGAGCGGGTGGAGGTGTCGGCAGTGACACTCGCGAATTGGGCCGCGAAGACCGCCAACCTGTTACGCGACGAGTTCGCATTCGAGGCCGGCGGCAAGGTCAGCGTGCTGTTGCCCGCACACTGGCAGACGGCCGCGGTACTGCTGGGTGCTTGGTGGGCGGGCGGCGAGGTGGTTCTGGGTGCCGACGACTCTGCCGACGTGGCCATGGTGTCGGCAGATCGCCTTGCCGAGGCACCGGATGTCGACGAGGTGTTGGCCTTCTCACTCGACGCGTTCGGTAAGGCTGTCCCCGACCTGCCGATCGGAATGACCGATTACGCAACCTCGGTGCGGGTGCACGGCGATCAGTTCCGGACCTCGGGAGGCGCAACCGGAACACCGGCTCTGGACGGTCGTTCGGTGGACGAGGTGCTCGCTGCCGCCCGTGCCGGCGCCGAGACTCGTTCGTGGACAGCCGCCGATCGCGTGCTGTCGACGGCATCGTGGAACACCCCCGACGAGATCATCGAGGGCTTGCTGTCGGTGCTCGTCGCAGGAGCCTCGCTGGTTCAGGTGACCAATGCGGACGAGGCTAAGTCCGAGCGACGTACCGAGACCGAGAAGGTCACCGCCACCCTGACCTGAACCTCGGGGCCCACCGCGCGAGCGCAGCACTCATCCAGGCTGTCGATAGCCGCCGTCTGCGAGCCCCGCCTGGATTTCGTATTCGTTCGCAGGCCCACGATGCCGTATCTCCTCGGCGAGGTATCGAAACGGGAACGTCAACCCGAAATGCGCCCACTGATCCGCGTGCACGGCTTCGTGTCGCAGCACCCGTCGGGCGGTGTTTCCCTTCGTCAGGTAGGCACCACCGAACGTCGTTCCGCCGCGGCCGAATCCGCCTCGTAGACCGGTGCACACGAAGATCGAGAACTCGTCGTCGAAGTGCGCGGTTCCGCGCCACACACGCGCGTAGACCAACGCCAGCCGCGTCACCAGTATGGACTGCCACCGACCCCGGCCGGCTCGCCGAATCTGCTCCTGCCGAGACACAGCCGTCCTCACCCCAACAACGTGGTGCGCAGAGCTTTGTCCTTTTCCAACACCATGGCCTCGAGTGACGCCTGGAACGCAGCCATTCGTTCTCGAAGCGCGGGATCGGACGCACCCAGAATCCGGACCGCAAGCAGCCCCGCATTGCGGGCACCGCCGATGGACACCGTGGCCACGGGAACGCCCGCGGGCATCTGAACTATCGAGAGCAGCGAATCCATACCGTCGAGATACTTCAGCGGTACCGGCACACCGATGACCGGCAATGGCGTCGCCGATGCCACCATGCCGGGCAGGTGCGCCGCTCCACCGGCACCGGCGATGATCACCTTGATGCCTCGACCTGCGGCCTCGCGGGCATAGTCCAGCATCCGCTGCGGGGTTCGATGGGCCGAGACGACACCCACCTCGAACCGAATGCCGAACTCCGCCAACGCTTCTGCAGCAGCTTCCATCGTCGGCCAGTCGGAATCGCTGCCCATGATCAGGCCCACTGCGGGGCCGGGATCAGTAGTGTTGTCAGTCATTGTGCGGGTCCCATCCGTCGGTCCATTCGGCGTGCGACATCCAGTGCGCTGCACGTTCGGCTCGCTCGCGCACCGAGGCCACGTAGGCAGGATCGGCGAGGGAACCGGACGACGAACCCAGGATGTTCACGTGGCCGATCTTGCGGTCCTTGCGCTCACCTTTTCCGTACAGGTGCACCTTCGCATCGGGCATGCGGGCGAACAGATGATGCAGCCGCTCGTCCATCGTCATCTCCGGTGCCTCCGGCGCGCCGAGAATGTTGGCCATCACGGTGAGTGGAGCAAGCGGGTCGGTGTCTCCGAGTGGATAGTCCAACACCGCACGCAGATGCTGCTCGAACTGCGAGGTGCGGCACCCGTCCATGGTCCAGTGTCCGGAGTTGTGTGGCCTCATCGCCAGCTCGTTCACCAGCAGCTTGCCCGAGGTGGTCTCGAACAGCTCGACCGCAAGATCCCCTACGACACCGAGCGCGCCTGCGATGTCGAGTGCGAGCCGGCCCGCGAAAGTGGCCACGTCCTCATCGAGATCGGGAGCAGGTGCCAGCACGACGGCGCACTGGCCGTTGCGCTGCACGGTCTGCACGACGGGCCACGCCGCACCCTGACCGAACGGCGATCGTGCGACCATGGCCGACAACTCGCGGCGCATGGCGACCTTCTCCTCCACCATGAGCGGTACACCCAGGTCGAGTTGAGCCGTGACGATCGCCTCTGCTTCCTCGGCATCCGCGGGCATCCAGACACCGCGCCCGTCGTATCCGCCGCGCACGGCCTTGAGTACCACCGGCCACCCGTGCTCGTCTCCGAATGCGATGGCGTCCTGCGCCCACGCGACCTCCGCGTAGGCGGGGCCGGGCGCGCCCAGTTCTGCCAGCTTGCGCCGCATCCGCAGTTTGTCCTGCGCGAAGATCAACGCGCTCGGTGGCGGTTGCACGTTGACACCTTCGGCGACCAGAGTCTCGAGATGCTCGGTCGGCACGTGCTCGTGGTCGAACGTGAGCGCGTTGGAACCGGTGGCGGCAGTGCGCAGCGCCTCCAGGTCGTCGTGGTGACCGAAGACGACGTCGGGGCTCACCTGGGCTGCCGGCTCGTCCGAGCCCGCGGCCAGAACCCGGAGCGTCTGCCCGAGCTCGATGGCGGATTGGTGGGTCATTCGGGCGAGCTGACCGCCGCCGATCATCGTGACCACGGGCATTCCGGTCGACGACGGGCGCGCAGCTGTGGGGCGCGGTTCGGTACCTGTCACGGCTCACCATGGTGTCATGTCCTGCGCCTTCGGTCCGAACCGGCAGCCGCACACGTCACTGCCGGCCCAGCGAGCACCTGTGGAAACCCTGATGATCAGAGCGTCGGTTCGTCGGATCGGTTGTTCGTTTCGTAGACTTCACCGTTGTGCCGACGATCGACAGCGTGCTTCGACGCTTACCCAAGCCCATCAGGGATCTTGCGATTCGGCACAGCGAGCTGATCAAGTTCGCCATCGTGGGTGGCACGACGATGGTCTTCGACCTCGTGATCTTCTATTCGCTGAGCTTGACGGTGCTCGAGCAGAAGCCGGTGATCGCCAAGATCATCTCGGGCGTGCTCGCCACCCTGCTGAGCTACTTTCTCAATCGCGAATGGGCCTTCAAACACCGCGGCGGACGCGAGAGACACCACGAGGCCCTGCTCTTCTTCGGCATCAGTGGAATCGGAGTGCTCATTGCTGCCGGTCCCCTGTGGATCGCGAACAACATCTTCGACATCCGGGACACCAGCGAGTCGCTGACGATGGTCGTCATCATCGACTTCGTCCTGAACTACATCATCGGCAATCTTCTCCAGATGGCGTTCCGGTTCTGGGCGCTCAGGCGTTTCGCATTTCCCGAGGACAATGCGCGCACGATTCTCGAGATCGATGCCGAGCGCAACGAGGACCCTACCGACGCTGCAGACGCACTCGACAAGCCCTGACCGTTCTCAACGCGGCTCACGCCGCGACACCGCAGGCGAAGGTTCACGCCACGCAGGTATGAACACCGAGAACAATGCAGGTCGGCGACGTTGCAATTCCAGCCTGCCGCCGTCCGCTTCGATCAGAGCCCGAGCCAGCGCCAGCCCGACACCGGTGGATCCGGCACCGGAGAATCCGCGATCGAAGATGTGTGGCGCAAGTTCGTTGCTCACCCCCGGCCCCTCGTCGGATACCTCCACGCAGACCAGTCGTTCCCGCCGTCGATCGGTGCTCTCGACCGCCGAGACCGCCCTGACGGCGACTGTGCAGGTACCGTCACCGTGCACCAGGGAATTGTCGACCAATACCGACACCGCCTCGCGCAGTCGCGATCCCGTCACCGACGCCTTGAGGTCCATGTCGCCCTTGAGCTCCAGGCTGCGGCCTGCGTCCTCGAAATTGCGCTGCCATTCGACGACGGTGCCGGTCAGTTCCTCGATGACCGACACTTCGTGAGCGCCTGCCGCACCGTCGCTGCGGGAGGACCGGACGAGCTCGTCGATGGCGAGCGTCAACCGGTCGACCTGGTCCATCGCTTCGTTTGCCTCGTCCACCACCGCCGGATCCGGGTGCGTGGAAATTTCGTCCAGCCGTAGCCGGACCGCCGTCAGGCGGCTGCGGAGCTGGTGAGAGACATCGGCGACCAGCGTGTGTTCACGCTGCAGACGGCCGGCGATCTCGACGGTGGCCGAGTCGAGTACTTCCGAGACCCGGTCGAGCTCGGCGATCCCGTGCCGTCGTGGGTCCGGCCGAAAGTCGCCCTCGGCAAGTCGGGCAGCGCGCCGGGCCACGTCCTGCAGCGGATCGGCCAAGCGCTTGGCCGTCAGAACAGCGACGACCGTGCCTGCCATCGCGGATGCGAGTACCACAAGAGTCACCGCTCCGAGCGCCTGGCGTTGGAGGGACCGCATGTCATCGGACGGCACTTCGAGTCGCAGTGAACCCGAGGTACCCATCGACAACGACTCGACGAGGGGCCGATCCACGAACGCCTGGCCGATGTCCGCCCGCGACGCGGCATCCTCGGGGGTCGGGTAGATGACCACCAACCGTCCCCCCTGGGGAATCGCCAATCGAAGCGAACCGATGTCGAGTTGGCCTTCGATCAGCCCCGCCGACCCCTCCTGCGAAATGATCTCCGCCGCCATCCGGTCGAGACGGGCTTGCAGGTCGTTGCGGGTGAAGTCCTCGACCCACAGCCACGCCGTGTACATCAGAGGCAAACCGAGCAACAGTGCCGTCATGACGACGACAGCGAGAATCGAGACCAGAATTCGACGCCGCATCGACGACTAGTCGCTGTTGATGCGGAATCCGACGCCGCGCACCGTCGCGATCCGACGCTCGGCAACGGGTCCCTCGTCGCCGATCTTGCGACGCAGCCAGGACATGTGCATGTCGAGAGTCTTCGATCCGCGCAGCTCGGCATCGCCCCAGACCTCGCGCAGAATCACATCACGGGAGACCACTTGGCCCGCGTGATCGAGCAAGACCTTCAGCAGCTCGTACTCCTTGTTCGCCAACGAGATCTCGGTGCCACCGACGAGGACGCGACGGGCCGCTGGTTCGAGACGAATGGCTCCGACCTCGATCGGCGAGTCCTCCCCCGCCCCGCGGCGGCGGAGCAGGGCGCGGACACGGGCCATGAGCTCGGCGAGCCGGAAGGGCTTGCCGACGTAGTCGTCTGCGCCGGCATCGAGGCCGACAACAAAATCGACCTCGTCGGTTCGCGCAGTCAGCATGAGGACGGCCAGCTCGGATCGGTTGGCCCGCACCTGCCGGCACACCTCGAGTCCGTCCATACCCGGCAGCCCCAGGTCGAGGATCAGCAGATCGAATTTTCCATCCAAGGCGCGTTGGAGGGTGGCAGGGCCGGTCTGTTCGACGGTCACCGTGTACCCCTCACGCCCGAGAGCGCGGGACAGGGGCGCAGCGATAGCTTCGTCGTCTTCGGCAAGCAGCACGTCGGTCACATCGGTCACCCTACGGTTCGAAAGTGAGAACAGCCTGTGTTACCTGCGTTTTCCAGCGCGCCATCCGGGCTTGGACTCGACGGGCGAATCGTCGGCCATCGGCTCGAATGCAGCCTCTCGGCCGTGCACGGACTCGCGGCGGTATTCCATCGAGTCGAATACCTGCTGGTAGAGCAGGGAATGGACACGCTGGACGTGCGGAATGTCGTCGAACTCGAGTGGATCGTCCGACGCCGAGGCGATGATCAGTGTTCCGGTGCCCAGCATCCGATCGAGCAGGCCGTGGCGAAACTGCACGTTGCTGATTCGACTCATCGGAATATCGATGCCGGAGTGGGTCAGCACGCCCTGGCGAATCAACACACGCCGGTCGGTGACGATGAAGTGCGTGCACTTCCAACTGATCAGCGGAACCAGACAACGCCACCCCACGATCGCAGCCCACACCACCGCCGCAGCGATCATGGCGACGTGTGAGGCGGTCGACTGCAGTCGCGCACTCGCGACGCCGAGGGCTACACCGGCGACGCCGGTGACGAGCACGAACGTGACCGACGGAAGTATCAGCATCTTCCAATGCGGGTGATGATGGAGCAGTAGCTCCTCCTCGTCGGCCAACGCGTCTTGTGGATACCCCACGTGCACTCCTGACTACTCGCTACGGCACCCATGAAAAAGCGGGCGCTCCGCATGCTCCGCTCCTGCGTGAGATGGTCTCACGAGACGGGCCGGAGATGAGTGACGTCACCGGCCGCGACCGCCAGCCGACCGGAATCGGGGTGCTCCATCTCGATCACCATTCTGCCGTGCTCGTCGACGTCGACGGCAGTGCCGAACTTCTCCTCGCCGCCGGGAAGGTCGACGCGAACGCGTTGCCCGATCGTTCCGCACCGATCCCGGTACCGGTGCGCGAGCGCGTCGGTACTCCAGTTCGAGTCACGCCACGAGTCCACCTCTGCGGCCACCCCCCGCAGAATCGAGCGCACCAACGTGTCGCGATCGAGAACCGCTGCCTTCTCGAGAGCGAGCGACGTGGCCGTCGGCACCGGCAACTCGTCCGCGGTCATCGACACGTTGACCCCCAGCCCGATGACCACCGTCGGGGACGGTCCGTGCGCAGCAACCTCAGCAAGGATGCCCGAGACCTTCTTGCCCCGGATGAGGACGTCGTTGGGCCACTTCAGTCGCGCATCGACTTCGCCGACGGTCCGTAACGCGTCGACCAGAGCGATTCCCGTCATCAACGGCAGCCATCCGAGTACCGCTGGATCGATCCCAGGGAACTTCAGCAGCATCGACAAGAGGATCTGCGACCGGGGCGCGCCGGAAAACGATCTCGAGTGCCGACCGCGACCGTTGTCCTGATGCTCGGCGATCAGCGCGGTCCGGTCGGCATAGTTCACTGCCCCTGCCACCAGATCGGCATTGGTCGAACCGGTTTCGGCAACCACGTCCAGACGGGACCACGACGCCTGCGGTCCGTCCACCAATGCCCGCCGAAGTGCGCGGACGTCGAGCGGTGGGCGATCGAGGTTTGACCACATGAGCACCAGCATATGGGCTCGGCAACGACGTACGCCCTCCGCGAACCACCCTCGGTCGGGTCGCAGATCACACTCGCAGTTAAAGTGTTGCCCCATGACCAGCGTCCAGGATTCCACTGCACCCGGGTCGGCCGAAACACCCGATATCCATACCACTGCGGGTAAATTGGCCGATCTTCGTAAACGTCTCGCGGGTGCGGAGCATCCCTCGGGTGAGGCGGCGGTGGAGCGGGTCCACGCGAAGGGCAAGTTGACCGCACGCGAGCGGATCACGGCATTGCTCGACGAGGGCTCGTTCGTCGAGCTCGACGCGTTGGCGCGGCACCGGTCCCAGAATTTCGGGTTGGGTGACAACCGGCCCCTCGGTGACGGTGTCGTCACCGGCTACGGCACCGTCGACGGCCGTGATGTGTGCGTGTTCTCCCAGGACGCGACCGTCTTCGGTGGCTCGTTGGGGGAAATCTACGGCGAGAAGATCGTCAAGGTCATGGACCTGGCGGTCAAGACCGGACGGCCGTTGGTGGGGATCAACGAAGGTGCCGGTGCCCGCATCCAGGAAGGTGTCGTCTCCCTCGGGTTGTACGGGGAGATCTTTCACCGCAACGTCCGCGCGTCGGGGGTGATCCCGCAGATCTCGCTGATCATGGGCCCCGCCGCCGGTGGGCACGTCTACTCCCCGGCGTTGACCGATTTCGTGGTCATGGTCGACGGCACCAGTCAGATGTTCGTCACCGGCCCCGATGTCATCAAAACCGTCACCGGTGAGAACGTGACGATGGAAGAGCTCGGTGGCGCGAAGACACACATGGAGAAATCCGGGGTCGCGCACTACGTCGCCTCCGGTGAGCACGACGCATTGGATTACGTGCGTGATCTGCTGTCGTACCTCCCGTCCAACAATCGCGCCGACGCCCCGCGGACGGTCCCGTCGGATCCGATCACCGGGGCGATCGAGGACTCGCTGACAGCCGAGGATCTCGAGCTCGACACTCTGATCCCGGATTCACCGAACACCCCCTACGACATGCACGAGGTGATCACCCGGATCCTCGACGACGACGAGTTCCTCGAAGTGCAGGAGGGGCGGGCCCGCAACATCATCGTCGGGTTCGGGCGCATCGACGGCCGCAGTGTGGGGATCGTGGCCAATCAGCCGACGCAGTTCGCGGGAACGCTCGATATCGATGCCTCGGAGAAGGCGGCGCGGTTCGTGCGCACCTGTGATTGTTTCAACGTTCCGATCATCACGTTGGTCGATGTGCCGGGGTTCCTGCCCGGGACGGGTCAGGAGTACAACGGCATCATTCGGCGGGGCGCGAAATTGTTGTATGCCTACGGGGAGGCGACGGTCGGGAAGATCACCGTCATCACCCGCAAGGCGTACGGCGGGGCGTACGACGTGATGGGGTCCAAGCACATGGGTGCCGACGTCAATTTGGCGTGGCCGACGGCGCAGATCGCGGTGATGGGGGCCTCGGGTGCGGTCGGGTTCGTGTATCGCAAGCAGTTGTTGGAGGCGGCGAAGAACGGTGAGGACGTCGATGCGTTGCGGCTGACGTTGCAGCAGGAATACGAGGACACTCTGGTCAACCCGTACGTCGCTGCCGAACGCGGGTACCTCGATGCCGTCATCCCCCCGAGTCACACCCGCGGCCAGATCGTGACCGCGCTGCGTCTGCTCGAACGCAAACAAGTCACCCTCCCACCGAAGAAGCACGGAAACATCCCACTATGAACGCGAATCATGACGCAGCGAGCGAAGCGAATCATGACGCGGCGAGCGGCGAGGTCGTAGTGGAGGAGGATGCCTCCGCCACGTCTCCGGAAGTTCGCGTGGTGAAGGGCAATCCGAGCGACGAGGAACTCGCCGCGCTGGTGGCAGTTCTGAAAGCTGCTCAGGGTGGACCTGCATCGGTGGGCAGCTCCGTGCCTGCGGAGCTGTGGGGTTCGCCGGAGCTGTTGCATCGCCGCTTCGCGGCACAGTCGGCGTACTCGTACGCCGCGTCGGGCCGTCACCAACGGTGACGGTGCCGCCCGAGGAGAACGTGCCGGGCCCGGTCCGGTTGGTTCTGGCGTCCGCCTCACCGGCCCGTTTGTCGGTGCTGCGCGGAGCCGGCGTCGAACCGATCGTCCAGGTATCGGGTGTGGACGAGGATGCGCTCGCCGAGGCCCTCGGGCCCTCTGCGTCTCCGGAGACAGTGGTGACCGAGTTGGCCAGAGCCAAGGCGGCAGCCGTAGCCGAGACACTCACGGACTCGACAGACGATCTGGTGATCGTGGGCTGCGATTCGATGCTGTCGATCGGCGGCGAGCTACACGGTAAGCCGCATTCGGTGGAGGTGGCGCGGGAACGATGGCAGTCGATGGCGGGAAACAGCGGCGAGCTGCTGACCGGCCATGCAGTGCTTCGAGTGACGGCCGGCGTCGTCGTGGCCCAGGCTGCGGCGCACAGTTCGACAGTCGTGCATTTCGCGACGCCGTCGTCGGTGGACCTCGAGGCCTACCTCGCCTCCGGTGAGCCGCTTCTGGTTGCCGGGGCCTTCACGCTGGACGGTCTCGGCGGTTGGTTCGTGGACCGCATCGAGGGCGACCCGTCCTCCGTGATCGGCATAGGCCTACCGCTGGTGCGAACCCTGTTGAACCGGGTGGGCACGTCCTTGGCCGAGCTCTGGGGTCGAGCCTCGTCCTAGCCGTGTCGGTATCAGGGCAGCAGGTCGATCAGTTCGCGAGCCCACTCCTCGGCCATGGTCTTGGGCTTGATGTTGGACGAGCTGTCGTGCCGAGCGTGGCTGCCGATCTGCTTTCCACCGAGTTCGGTGAGCTTCTCGGCAATGATCTCGCCGCCGCGATTGAACGTGTCCTCGTAGACCCGGTCACCCAGTCCGAACACTGCGAACTGAAGCCCCGCGAGGTCGGGGGCATCTTCGACGAGTGCATCGAAGAAGGGCTCTGCACCGGTGGGGAGCTCGCCGTCGCCGTAGGTGGAGCAGATGATCACGTGGACGTCGTCCGTGTCGATGTCCGACACCTCGTACTCGAGCATGTCGCGTACCTCGGCGTCATGATCGCTCAGAACGTCCGCAATCTTGTCGGCGACCTCTTCGGCCGTACCGGTCTCGGACCCGAACAACACGACCACTGCCATGGATCGCTCCCCTTTCTCACACCTGCTCGAACACTCGAACAGTCGGCAAGCATAGCGGCATCGGGGATCCGGTCGAAAATCCGTGTGCCCCCACATTTGTGAAGTGTCTCGAGGTCACCAGAATTCGGGCGTCAGACCCCAACTGCCGTATTCCGCCTCGACGAGCCCACGCAGGTGTTCCTTGCTGGGGAAACTGTCCGGATCGAGCCCGGTCACGCACAGAGTCGCGCGGTCGCCCGATTCGTTCCACCATGCGCTGACGCCGCCTCCGGTGCGCCGGAGCAGCGTCACATCCGTGTTCTGTGTGATCGACCTCATCGCCACCGCGGTGGCGTCGACACCCCCGATGGTGCGCAGCGCGACGCCTCTGCTGCCGAGATTCGAGCACAGACACAGCGGTGCCGATCCCGATGCGGCAAGTTTGGCCACGACCGCGTCGGGCAGCAGTTGCATCAGGGGCTTGAGCAGCTCGAAGGTCGTCGTGACAGTTCGGTCGGCCTGGGCCCGGAATGCCAGTTTGCTCGATGCGCGAATCGGCCCGAGATCGTCGCGGTACGTCCCTCCCGCGTCGACGTGGATCGAGACGCCGGATGTGGCGTTGGCTCGCCTGTCTCCCGCCCTCCTGGTACTGACCGGGAGAGCGACGCGAACCCGCTGCTCAGTGGTGATTCGTCCACTGCGGGTCAAGATGCCTAGTACGACAGCAACCAGCAGACTGTTGGAGCTGCCACCCTTGCTCGCTGCGGCAGCAGACCAGTCCGCGGACATGCAGTCGACGACGACGGTGCTCGGCACCCACGCGCCCTCCGCAGGTGCCACCATGACGCGCGGGCGGTCCGTGGAGACGGAGTCGGTCGATACCGAGCCGGAGCCCGTCGTCCGTGCTCGCACCGCCTCGACCGCGGCACCGCCGAGAGCTCGTGCCGCACCCGAGAGCGCCGCACCGATCCGTCCGACACCGTCTACGAAGTCGGCACCGGAGCGAGCCGACACGGAGTCGGAATCGTCGAGTCCGACTCGCTCGAAATCGTCGGGAACCGTGCGTCCGGCCAGCGCGGACGCGGCGGCAGAGGTCAGAGCACCTCCGTCGCCGACGACGTGGGAGCCCACCAACGACACGATCGTGCCGCCACCTTCGACCGCTGTGGCGGACAACCGCCACGCCGGTCCCTCGATCGGGTCCAACCTCACGGCGGCCTCGTCCTCGATCCATCGGTCGACTCCCGCGCGGTCGATCGGTGCTGCGACGACGATGGGATCGGCGGGTCTGCGGGCCGCTGTCCAACTGTCACGTGCTCCGGGGACTCGTGCCCGCCGAACGGATCGATCGATAGGGCCCGCGGCGAGCAGGTGCCACATCGCTTCGAGTGCGTCGACCGAGACCGGGCGGTCGAATCGCCAGACGATCTGATTGACCACGGGTACCCCGAGAACGCATTCCATGCGGAGGAAGAGGTCGTCGTCGTACGTCAGTCGTTCCACCACGAAAGCCTATCGCTGTGGGCGTACGCACGCAGGTGGGCCGCAATTGTGTTTCCCGCCATATGTTTTCCGTATCCAATCGAGGCAGACGGTACTGATAGGTTGTCTTCGATCCGAAGTCGACGTGCTGCGAAGGACCGTATGAAGTTCGTGATGCCCTTCAACGGGAGCCGCGGTGACGTGACACCCGGCGTGGCGCTCGGTGTGGAACTTGCGCATCGCGGGCACGATGTGGTGCTCGGCGCACCCCCCAATCTGCTGGACTTCGCGCGCTCGAACACGGCTGGGTCCGAACGTGTGCACGTGGTCTCGTTCGGCCCGGACACCCATCGACTGTTGGAGTCGGAGCTCGTTCGGGTGCGGATCAAGTCGGCGAACCCGCGGACCCGAATGACCGCACTGGCGGAGTTGGCCAATCACGGTTGGGACCAGATGACGGCCGAGCTCGCGCAGATGGCGGAGGGCAGCGACGCGATCGTCACCGGCTCGCTGGGGCAGGAAATGGCGTTCAACATGGCAGAGGCGACCGGCAATGCCTTTGTGGCTCTGCATTATTGCCCGCTCCGACGAAACGGAGTGGTGCCGGTTGTTCCGGGGGTCACCCTGCCGTCCACGGTCAACCGATCGATGTGGGCTCTGGCCGAGGCGCTGCGGTGGAAGTCGATGAAGACTCGCGAGAACACCCAGAGAAGAAACCTGGGATTGGCAACCACCCGCGATTCGTTACCCAGACGATCCGAGCGGTACGGCGGCGTCGAGATTCAGGCCTACGAGTCGGCACTCTTTCCCGGACTGGCCGAGCAGTGGGGGCCGCTGCGTCCGTTCGTCGGATTTCTCGGGCTGAGCACCGGGCGGCAGGAGACCGATCCCGCACTCGAGCGATGGCTGCAAGCGGGTCCCCCACCGGTGTACTTCGGATTCGGCAGCATGCCGGTTCCCGACCCCGCAGCGCTGTTGCGCATGATCGACAATGTGACGGGACAGCTGGGTCTCCGGGCCTTGATCTGTGCCGGCTGGAGCGATCTCACCGGTGCCGAATCGATTGCAGCTCAGGCGAATCCGAACATCATGATCGTCGAATCGGTCGATCACGCAAGCGTGTTTCCGCGGTGTCGTGCAGCCGTTCACCATGGTGGCGCAGGCACGACGGCCGCGAGCGCGCGCGCAGGCCTGCCGACGCTCGTGTGCTGGTTCAGCGCCGACCAGCCGTTCTGGGGAGCTGCGCTTCGCCGAATCGGGGCCGGGGCCAGTACGAAGTTCTCGATGTTGTCCGAACCCGTTCTGCTACAAGGAATTACCGACATCACCACCGATGCGGCCAGAAGTGCGGCACGGGAGCTCGCAGATACCGTGGCACCGACCGAAACAGCCGTGGCGGCCGCGGCGGACATCGCCGAGGCCACCGCGCGCAATCGCTGACGCACTCACCAGAAGTGCGCGGACAATCCCCATCGAGTCAACGCGGCGGCCACGTGGTCGGTCAGCGCTCGGTCATCGGGGAATCGATCGGGGTCCATGGCGTGAACGGTCAGGGTGACGGCGGCGTCGGTCTCGCACACCCAGGCCGTGAGTCCACCGTCCAGCGATCGAGCGAACTCCGCGTCGGCACCGAAGAAAGTCGCTCTGCCGGACACCGCACGAGCACGAACACCTGCCACCGTGCTGAAGTCGTCGGGCAACACACCCAGGTTGGACGCCAAGCCTTCGGCACCGTCCCGAGGCTGCGGAACGCGCGCAACCACGGCGTCGGGGAGCATCTGAACGAGAGCCTGCGAGATGCCGGCAGGAGCGTGACCGGCCGCCTGCTTCGCGGCGAACGCGGTGAACGCCGCTTTGCTGATCGACCGGATGCGCGATAGGTCGAGAGCGGTGGCGTCGGTGACAGGGACCTCGATCTTGACGATCTTGGTTGCGTTGGAACGGATATCGTCGGCGGCGCGATCGCTGACGGGCAACGACCACTGCACGGTGTCGCCGACCGAGGCGCGTCCGGCGTTCCCGGACGCGGCCGTCAGAACCGCGATGAACAGCGAGTTCGACGTGCCGCCCCATCTTTTTGACACCGCATTCCACGTCGCGGCGTCCACCTCGGCAACCACGTGAGGCGATGTCCACACCGAGTCCGTGGCGGGCTCGGTCGCAACCTCGGCGCGCCTCGGGCTCACCCGGGGGGTTGCGGGCACCGGAACGGATCGGGTGGGGATCGGTAGGGCCGATACCGCGGAGTTCAGCAGCCAGCCTGCGGCGGACCGAAGTTGCTCCACCGCGTCCTGCACGTCCGCGCCGATCGCTGCCAGTCCGCGCTCGGGTGGAGCCAGCTGCAGGTGCTCGGCCCGGACGTTCGCGGAACGGGAATTCGCAGACCGGAACGCGGCGACCAATGCACCGCCGTCGGCGACCATGTGCGAAGCAGTCAACGACAGAACCGTCCCACCCTTCGCAAGCGGGGCAGCCGCCAGCCGCCAGCCGAGGCCTGTCTCGGGGTCGATATCCGAACCGAGGCGGCCGTCTGCCCAAGCCAGCACCTCCGTCGACTCGATGGACTCGGGATGAAAATCGAGTGCGTGAGAAACAGAGGAGTTCACCCAACGTTCACGAGCAGTCGGCACGGAAGGCGCACACACGCGACGCGCAAGCAAACCGTCGGACAGGTTGTCGCGTAGTTTTTCCAGGTCTTCCCGCCGGACCGATTCGTCGAACCACCAAAGAAACTGGTTATAGACGGGATATCCGATGCCGTGGTGCATTCGCAAGAATAGGTGATCGGCAAATCCAATTCGAGTCACGCGCCGAACCTACTACATCCACGCATCGAAGTAGCAGTGAGAATTCGCCCGCGAAATGCATTCGCATTCGGCAATGGATGCGTCGACAATCGCCGCGCTGTGTCTCGCGCCATGTTCGCGCTCCGAGGTGGCGCGGGTCGCGTATCACCCAAAAATAAATACCGATCGGGCGGTTATTGTGACTCATCATCATGGCGAAGTGCAAATACAGTGAATTGGTCGTACGATACGACAACCGAGTACAACCACCGCAGGTGAACGAAGACCGGTGGTCAAGAGCTTCGATAGTGAGAAGTATTACTTCTACGCGTCGCGAAATAGTTCCACTCAGCCCCTATCGTGACTTCTTGACTCACTTCGGATCGACAGCAATGACGTTGTTCTTTCAATGCGGAAAGCAGCAATCAGATAAACGACGAGTCGAATACACGGTCACACGACACCTTGCTTTACATACACGGCTCGACCGTAATCGAAGCCTTGCTGATACCGAACTGACGCCGAACACCGCTGGCCGGGCCCGGAATGGAAGAGGACTCACATGGAATACACCGAACTCGCCGACTACCCGCTTCCCGCCGGACGACTGACCGAGTGGGTCCCACGCGTCGACGACGACCGGTGGGCAACGGACTCACGTGGGCTGTCGTTCACTCATCAGGACCATTGCGAGCGCAGCGCACCGGGATCGTGGATCGGGACCGTGTTCGAGGTTCATCGCCGCTACGACGTCGAGGCAGTGCGAGCGACCATCGTTGCCTACATGGGACGACACGAGGCCTTCCGGACCAAGGTCAGTCGTGACGAGGAATCCGGATCGTGGCAGCGCCACACCGCGCCGACAGATGCTGTACGGGTCATCGATCGAGCGCACACCGAGCCGCGAACCGAAACACAGGTCTTCAGCCATCTGCACTCCTGGTTCGGCGAGACGGTGTCGCCGACGGCATGGCCGCACTTCGTACTGGCGACGATCGAACCCGACGATGCCTCGCGTGCTCTCTCGAACGGGCCCGGGGAGTCGTTCCTGCTCGCATTTGCTGCGGACCACTCGGTGATGGATGCCTACAGCCAGATCTACGCCATCAACGAGATCGACCGGCTGTACGCGCAGGCGCTGGAGGGCACCGATCCGGAACTGCCCGAGGTGGGCAGTTATGTGGACTTCAGTCAGTCCGAGCGCGAGCTGGGCGACAGCCTGACAAGGGACCACAGTGCCGTCCGCACGTGGCAGGACTTCCTGGCCGTGGAAGACGGACGCTTTCCGGGCTTCCCGCTTCCCGTGGCGGTCGAACGGGCATCCACGACCGACGGTCCTGCCGCTCAGAGCAGCATCTCTTCGTGGCTGCTGACCGCGGATCAGTCGGACGCCGTGAACGCCGCGTGCCGCGCCGCCGGGTACAACATGCAAGCCGGGATACTCGCGGCCCTGGCGTTGACGAACGCGCGCCTGTCCGGCCGCACGTCGCTGCGCACCGTGATGCCGATGCACACGCGAGACGAACAGAAATGGGCGGCGTCGGTCGGTTGGTACGTCGGGATCCTGCCGATGGAGATCCAACTCGACAGCGCCCGCACCTTCGGCGAGGCGCTCGAGGCCGCGGCGGCGGCGGGCTCGGCGAACAAGGGCCTCGCACGCATGCCTTACTCCAAGATCGCCCAGATTCTCGAGTCGACGGAGATCCCCCGATTCGTCGTCTCGTACATCGACTTGAGGTTTCTTCCGGACGCTGCCCAGTGGCAGGCTCGTAAGGGTCGCGCCTTGCGGAGCAACTGCCACGCCGACGACGAGGTCTACTTCTGGGTCAACCGGACGCTCGAAGGACTGAACATCTCGGCGCGGTTCCCCAGCTCGGATGTTGCGTCCACCAACGTTCATCGCTTCATCACCGAGTTCGTGGCGGTATTGACTGCGGTGATCGATTCCGACGCCGGGACCGATACGGTGCTCACGTCGGTCTCGCAGTCGGTGACCGTCGCCGCGGAGTGAGACACTCGACCGGCCCGCGGCTCGTATCGCAAAGGATGTAGCAACGATGATCATCACCGCCATGGGCAGCTGGAATCCTGCACCGGGCCGTCTGCTCGAGTGGCATCCGACACCGGCTGCCCAGGCGAGAGCCGCAACGGCACCGGTCGATGCGACTCCGCCCTCGTTCCTTCAGGAAGACCATCTGAAGGCCGCATGGGCAGCGCGGCAGCGCAATGATGTTCATACCGCGTACACCGGGGTGGCCACCGAGATCGACGGCGACGTGGACACCGCTGCGATGAGCAGAGCCCTTGCGACCTACGTTCTGCGGCACGAGGGCCTTCGCTGCTGGTTCGAGGTGGAGAGCACCGGTGTCGTACGCCACCTCGCGGAACCCGAGGTCGCCGAATTCGAGGTCCTGGACGCCGGCGAGTCGACGGACGACGATGAGTTCCAACGCTATGTGCGGCAGCGCTTCGGGGCCGAGGCAACCGCAGATGTCTGGCCCGGATTCGTGCTCGGCGTCGTGTCGAGGCCGGGGAGCTTCACGTTGTACTACGGCGCGGATCACGCCTTCACCGATGGCGGTTCGCAGGCGTTGGTCATCAGCGAACTCGCCGATCTGTACGCGCTCGAGATCGGCGACCCGGCACCGAAGCCGGCAGACGCAGGCAGCCACCTCGCCTACGCCGCAGAGGAGCGAGCGCGAGCCTCGACATACGGGCCCGACTCCCCCGAAATCTCCGCCTGGCGAGACATTTTCACCCGGCACGACGGCTTGATGCCACGATTCCCACTCGATCTGGGACTCGCGCCAGGGGAACGAGCCCCGGTCCGTATCGTCGAACGCCATCTGTTGGACGCAGGCGCGACGGCGGCGTTCGACGCCGCATGCAAGGCCGCTGGGGCCCGGATGAGCAGCGGCATATTCGCCGCCGTTGCGATCACCGATTTCGAGCTGGCAGGCACTGCAGAGTATTTCGGGATCACCGTGCTGAGCACCCGCCACCACGGCGACTACGGACAGTCTCAGGGTTGGTTCGTCAATTTCGCGCCGGTCGCGTTCGAGGTGGCGGGCAACGGAAAATTCTCCGATGTCGCGCCACTGGCTCACTCGGGTTTCGAGCAGGCCAAGCAGATCGCGGAGGCACCCGTGCACGCCGTACTGGGTGCACTCGCTGCGGACGGGACCTTGGGCAGCGAGCTCGCGGTCAGCCCGAACATGCTCTCCTACATCGACTTTCGCTGGTTTCCTGGAGTCGGACGGGACGCGGACACGCGAGCGAAACATTTCACCGGAGAAGGCTCGACATCGAACGCATCGATGTGGATCAACCGAGACGAAGAGCACCTGTACCTGGTAGCGCAGACCCCCGATACCGATACCGCTGCCGCATCGGTACAGCGTTATCACTCGCATTTGGCGAACGTGCTCGAAACCATTGCACGCGAGGGTGATTACACGCTCTCGCTCGACCACCTCGTCCAGGAGCCGGCCGGTGCAGGTCACCTCGATCACTGAGTACGCCCCTCGGGCAGGTGCCCTGGTCGAATTCTCTGCACACGTCGTCGGCGATCCGGAGCCGTCGTCGATTCCGCCGTCGTTCAACCAGCGGTTTCACCTGGGCGACCTCGGCGAGGCCGAACGCGTGTGGATCGCCGGGGCGTTCGACGTGCCGGGCAGCCTCGATGTCGATGCACTCGGGTGGGCCTTCGGGTACCTGATCGACCGCCACGACACGCTGCGCAGCTCCTTCGTTTCCACGACAACCGGTATCGAACGGATGCTCTACGGTCCGGGTGCGATCGAGATGGAACACACCGCCCGATCTGCCTTCCACTCGACACCCACGCTCCGTGACCACCTCCGGACCTCACTCGAACTGCACTGCGATGCAAGGCGATTCCCGTCGTACACCTGTTTCGGAATCGATCGACCCGACACCTCCACGGTGTTGTGCGCATTCGACCACGTCAACGTGGACGCCATGTCGATAGCGGTCGTCGTCGACGAGATCCACGCCCTGTACGACGCCTACCGCCGCTGCCCCTCGAACCCGAAGGTCGATCTATCTCCCGTCGGTGGTTTCGTCGAGTACTGCCGCATCGAAGCCACCGAGCCACTCGTGAACCCCGCGGACGAACGCATGGCGGCGTGGTCGAACTTTCTCCTCGAGTGCGGCGGCACAACGCCGAGGTTCCCGTTCGATCTCGGAGTGGCAGAGGGTGAAACAGCCGTGCAGGCCACGACGGTGAACACGCTGCTCGACGCCTCGCAGACTCTCGACTTCGAGCACCTCTGCGCCCGATCCGGTGCCGGGATGTTCGCCGGAGTCGTCGCGGCGATCGCGCAGGCAGTTGCCTGCAACGGTGGGCCGGATCAGGTGCCCTTCCTGTTCCCCCTGCACACCCGACACCGTCCGCAGTTCTCACGTGCACTCGGGTGGTTCACCACCAACGCCCCGATGACCGTGCCCGTCCGAGCCGACCTACCCGACACGATCCGCGCCGCTCACAACGCGTTTCGCTCGGCTCTCCCGCTCAGCACCGTTCCGATCCCGCAGGTTCTGGCCAACCTCGGGGACGCATTCACGCTGACGCGACAGGACGTGTTCATGGTGTCGTACATCGACTACACCAAAGCCGAGGGACACGAACGGTTCGACGAGTCCAATGCACATCACATCAGCAACGCGACAGTGTCCGACGATGCCCAGTTCTGGATCTCCCGCACCCGATCGGGCCTGGCATTGCGATCGCGCTTCCCCGATACCGCGGTGGCGCGCGCGGTGATGACCGCGTTCGTCGACGAACTCGTCACTCTGATGCGTGCGTCCACGGCGAACGCAGACATCGGTGCGCTGACGACCTGACCGCGCGCCGATCCGCAGGCTCCACTGGCACCTCTCGGCGGCGATACCGCATAGGATCGACCGTGCAGACCGCTCACCCCCGGGCGGGCCGCCAGACGAATATCTTCCGTAGGAGCCGATACGTGCCTGTACCAACCGATTCCAACGCAACGTACGCCGACTATGCGCATCCGGATCGACTCGTATCGAACGAATGGCTCTCCGCTCATCTCGGTACCCCGGGCCTTCGAGTCGTCGAATCCGACGAGGACGTGTTGCTCTACGACGTCGGCCACATCCCCGGTGCGGTCAAGATCGACTGGCATCTGGACCTCAACGACCCGGTCACCCGCGACTACATCGATGGCGAGCAGTTCGCGAAACTGATGAGCCGCAAGGGCATTTCGCGAGACGACACCATCGTCGTCTACGGCGACAAGAGCAACTGGTGGGCTGCCTACGCGCTGTGGGTGTTCACGCTGTTCGGTCATCAGGACGTGCGTCTGCTCGACGGTGGGCGCGACGCCTGGCTGTCCGAAAACCGTGACACCACTCTGGACGTGCCCGAGTACCCGGCAACGGACTACCCCGTGATCGAACGCAACGACGCGCCCATTCGCGCGTTCGCGTCCGACGTGCTCGGCTCACTCGGTACCGTGCCGCTGATCGACGTGCGCTCCCCCGCCGAGTACACCGGAGAACGCACCCACATGCCCGATTACCCGGAAGAAGGTGCCTTGCGCGGCGGTCACATTCCCACCGCCGTCAGCATTCCCTGGGCCAAGGCGGCCGCACCGGATGGACGCTTCCGCTCCCGCAAGGAATTGGACGAGATCTACGCCGGTACCTCCGCAACCGACGACGTGATCGCGTACTGCCGCATCGGTGAGAGGTCGAGCCACACCTGGTTCGTTCTGACCCATCTGCTGGGTTACGACTCGGTCCGCAACTACGACGGCTCGTGGACCGAATGGGGCAACGCCGTTCGAGTTCCGATCGCCAAGGGCGAGGAGCCCGGATCGGCACCGGCCACTCGATGAGCGCGCTTCCGGAATCACTCGCCGAGATAGTCGAGGACTTCGCCGCAGTGGAGGGACAGGACAAACTACAGCTGCTGCTGGAGTTCAGTCGAGAACTTCCTCCCCTGCCGGAGCACCTGGCTCAGGACGCGATGGAGCCGGTGCCGGAGTGCCAGTCGCCGCTGTTCCTGTCGGTCGATGCCGGCGACCCGTCCCGGATTCGTCTGTACTTCAGCGCCCCGCCCGAAGCCCCGACCACCCGCGGCTTCGCCTCGATCCTCGCTCAGGGACTCGACGGTCTCAGCGCGCAGCAGATTCTCGATGTACCGGACGACTTCTACTCGGCTCTCGGCCTGAGTGACGCGGTCAGCCCGTTGCGCCTGCGCGGGATGTCGGCGATGTTGGCTCGAATCAAGCGGCACCTGCGCTGACTGCGCACGCCGCTGTCGTCTTGATCGATACATCACGTGATCGGTAGACTCGTCGTACGAGCGTCGATGCTCTATTCACCCTCACCCCCGATGTGGTCGAACGAAGGCTGGTTGCTGCCGACATGGAGTTCACGGAGTTAGCGGACTACGCGGTTCCCGCAGGCACGCTCACCGAGTGGATACCCAGCGTCGGCCCGCAGGCCCGCACTCCTGAGGCCGCAGGGTGGCGTCCGGATACTCGACCGACGTCCTACGTCCACGAGGCGCACCTTCGTACGAGTCTGAGCAGCCCCCGTCGCGGAAGAGAATCGTGGCTCGGTGCGGCCTTCGAGGTCGCAGGCCCACTGAACAAGCCGGCATTCCGACAAGCGGTTCTCAACTGGATCGACCGGCACGAAGCAATGCGGTCGAGTGCGTCGATCGACGAGACGACGGGCGAGATGTCGCGGGTGACCGCCGCCGAGGGAGCCATCGACATCTGGCAGGTGGAGCAGGAGCGGTGCAGCCAGTCGAGTGAGGTCTTCGAGCACCTGCAATATCTGTTCGACGAGTTCACCTCACCGCTGATCTGGCCCGCGTACGCCTTCGTCACTCTCGAACCACTCGACGACACTCGTCCGATCACCGTGTTCTTCGCGGCCGATCATTCGATCATCGACGGTCTGTCCACGGTCCTGGTCGCGCACGAGATCGCTGCCCTGTACGGAGAGGCACTGGGTGGCCCGGCTGCCGCTCTGTTCGAGGCCGGCAGTTACCTCGATTTCGGTTCCTCCGAACGCGAGCGTCACGCCGAACTCGAGCATTCTCACGACGCGGTGAGAATGTGGCGCGAGTTCCTGGTCGACGGCGATGGCGAATTACCTGCGTTTCCGCTCGACATCGGCGATCCGAGCGCGGAGGACGTGCCGCAAGGCGGTCTGTCGGCGTGGGTGCTCGACGCCGAGCAGGCCGACTCGTTCTCGACGGCCTGCCGAAAGACAGGACACAGCCTGTTCGCCGGACTGCTCGCGGTCCTGGCCATCACCGGTGCCGAGCTGGGCGGCGGTACTCGCTTCCGCACGGTCACTCCGGTGCACACCCGCGACGAACCTCAGTGGGCATCCGCGCTGGGATGGTTCGTCGGGTTGTGCCCCATCTCCTTCGACATCGACGGTGACGATTCGTTCGGTTCGGTGATCGCAGCCGCCTCGGCGGAGGTGAAGAAGACCAAACCGATCGCCCGCGTTCCTCTCGATCGGGTGTTCACCACTCTCGGATACTCCGCCCGCCCACGTTTCGTCGTCTCGTTCATGGACGTGCGGTTTGCGCCTGCCGCCGAGCACTGGCCGGACTGGAATGCCCGTGCGCTGCGCAGCAAGCAGTACCAACACGACGTGTACGTGTGGATCAACCGCACCCCGCAGGGGATCAATATCGCCGCTCGGTACCCCAACACCGAACAGGCGACGGCACGGGTTCACGAGTACGTCGGCGCACTGCGCAGGCTGCTGACCGAGGTTGCGGACACCGGTACCGCCCGAATCCCCGGCACCGCCCCCGAGCCGTTCCATGACGGCAACATCGACAGCGGCCGGATCGCTACCAGCCAGTAGCCCCTGTCCACTCGGCGTGGCGGTGCAGTCCGATTGCAGCGACGACGGGGCCGGTGCTTAGACTCCGACGTGACGTTCGCAACGAGAAAAATACATCCGTAGGAGGCTCAGTGCCCAGCCATGCCAGTGCTCAGATCACCAAGGTTCTTGTTGCCAATCGTGGTGAGATCGCGGTGCGGGTGATCCGGGCGGCTGCTGATGCCGGGTTGGCCAGTGTCGCTGTCTACGCCGAACCCGACGCCGATGCCCCCTTCGTCCGCCTCGCCGACGAAGCATTCGCCCTCGGTGGGCAGTCCTCGGCCGAATCCTATTTGGTGATCGACAAAATTTTGGATGCCGCCGCCAAGTCCGGCGCCGACGCCATCCACCCCGGCTACGGATTCCTCTCCGAGAACGCCGACTTCGCGGGGGCCGTGATCGACGCCGGCCTGATCTGGATCGGACCCTCCCCACAGTCCATCCGCGACCTCGGCGACAAGGTCACCGCCCGCCACATCGCCGCCCGCGCCAAAGCACCGTCGGTCCCGGGCACGTCCGAGCCGGTGAAAGACGCCGACGAAATTTTGGCGTTCGTCGACGAACACGGCCTGCCGATCGCGATCAAAGCCGCGTTCGGTGGCGGCGGCCGCGGCATGAAAGTCGCCCGCACCCGCGAGGAAATCCCCGAACTGTTCGACTCCGCCACCCGCGAAGCCGTCGCCGCATTCGGGCGCGGGGAATGCTTCGTCGAACGCTACCTCGACAAACCACGCCACGTCGAAGCGCAGGTCATCGCCGACCAGCACGGCAACGTCATCGTCGCCGGCACCCGCGACTGCTCCCTGCAACGCCGCTTCCAGAAACTCGTCGAAGAAGCCCCCGCCCCGTTCCTCACCGACGCCCAACGCAAAGAAATCCACTCCAGCGCCAAAGCCATCTGCCTCGAAGCCGGCTACTACGGCGCCGGAACCGTCGAATACCTCGTCGGCCAAGACGGACTCGTCTCGTTCCTGGAAGTCAACACCCGCCTGCAGGTCGAGCATCCCGTCACCGAGGAAACCTCCGGCATCGACCTGGTGCTGCAACAGTTCCGCATCGCCAACGGTGAAGAACTGACCATCACCGACGATCCCGAACCGCGGGGGCATTCGTTCGAGTTCCGGATCAACGGCGAAGACGCCGGCCGCGGGTTCCTGCCCGCCCCCGGACCGGTCACCACGTTCACCGCCCCCTCCGGCCCCGGTGTCCGCGTCGACTCCGGTGTCGAATCCGGCTCGGTGATCGGTGGCCAGTTCGATTCGATGCTCGCCAAACTCATCGTCACCGGAGCCACCCGCGAGGAAGCATTGGCCCGTTCGCGTCGGGCACTGGCCGAATTCACCGTCGAAGGCCTGGCGACAGTGATCCCGTTCCACGCCGCGGTGGTCTCCGACCCGGCGTTCATCGGCGACGGCGACTCCTTCTCGGTGCACACCCGCTGGATCGAAACCGAATGGGACAACCAGGTTCCCCCGTTCACCGCCGGGCAACCGATCGACGACGACGAGGTCCTGCCGCGGCAGTCCGTCGTCGTCGAGGTCGGTGGCCGCCGCGTCGAGGTCTCACTGCCCGGGGAACTGTCCCTCGGCAGCAACGGAGGTGGGCCTGCCGGAGCGGTGCGGCGTAAACCCAAGCCGCGTACCCGAGGCGGAGCCGGCGCGGGAGCAGCGTCCGGTGATGCGGTGACCGCACCGATGCAGGGCACCGTGGTCAAGGTCGCCGTCACCGAAGGCCAAACCGTCGACGCCGGGGACCTCATCGCCGTCCTGGAAGCGATGAAAATGGAAAACCCCGTCACCGCCCACAAAGGCGGCACCATCACCGGCCTGAGCGTCACCGCAGGCGACGCCATCACCCAAGGCACCGTCCTCACAGAAATCAAATAACGACATATCGGTAGCGATGCGAAGTTCGGCTCATATCCAGGCCTTGGATAGCGTTACCCTGTAGCGATGTCCGAGCTTCCGGAAATTCGTATCGGTACTGCTGATCGGGAAAAGGCGCTCGACGCGCTGAGCCTGCACTTCAGCGAGGGTCGCCTCACCGTCCCCGAGTTCGACGAGCGCAGCGCCACTATCGCGTCCGCCACGACGCGCGGGGAGCTCGACACGGTATTCGTCGACCTCCCCGCCGCGTCGACGCCGTCGCACACGCCTGCTCGGCCTGGGCAGTCGCCTGCTCCGGCCGAGACCGGTAGCGGCCTCGATTGGCGTGCAGTGATCATGCCGCTGGTCATCTTCGGTTCGTTGGCGTTGTTCTTCCTCACCGATTTCGAGAGCAAGTGGCTCTTCTTCCTCCTCATCCCGCTCGCCGGTGCACTGTTGTCCGCAGGCGGACACTCGAAGAGCCCGAAGAAAAAGAAGAAGAGGGAGCGTTGAAGGCTCTCCTGTTCGATGTGTTCGGCACCGTCGCCGACTGGCGTACCAGCATCGCTCGCGACGTCCGAACTCAGTGCGGGCCGGATGTCGACAGCTATTCCTTCGCCGACCGCTGGCGCAGCATGTACCAGCCCGCGATGGAAGAGGTTCGGTCCGGTCGCAGGCCCTTCACCCGGCTCGATGTACTGCATCTGGAATCGCTCCGAGTCGTCCTGTCGGAGTTCGACATTCGGCTGGCCGAGGATCGCATTGCCGAGTTGAATCAGGCGTGGCACCGATTGGATCCCTGGCCGGATTCGGTCCCCGGACTCACCCGGCTTCGCACCGAGTTCATCATCGCCCCGCTCTCGAACGGGAATATCTCACTGCTGCTCGACATGGCCAAGAACGCCGGACTGCCGTGGGATGCAATCCTCGGCGCAGAACCGGTCCGGGCGTACAAGCCCACCCCCGACGCCTACGTGCGTACCGCCGATATTCTGGGCCTCGAGCCGAGCGAATGCATGATGGTGGCCGCGCACAACAGCGATCTCGTCGCGGCAGCCGACTGCGGGTTCGCAACGGCGTTCGTCGCGCGTCCGCTCGAACACGGACCGGGCCAGACTGCCGACCTCGTTGCGGAATCGGACTGGACATACAGCGTCGACTCGATCGAGTCTCTCGCAACGCAATTGGGCTGCTGACTGCACCTGTCACGTCAGCGGAATCAGCTGGTGCGCAATCCAGGCGTCCACGTCCCTGTGTGACTCGAACCGTACGATCGTCAACTCCGGACGCCGGAGGCTGACGTGACACACTCTCTCCGCAGTCCGAGGGTACGTACGCCATGCCCATCGGATGATGTGGTCACGGTCGAAGAAAATGCGGTGCAACGGCGGCTCGACGTTACCGTTCCACAGTTCGCGCCTGCCGAACCGTCGACGCAATGTCCGAATCACGATCTGCCGCATCACCGTTCGACGCGGCAGGTCGAGCCACAACATCAGCTGCGCGCGATCGACGAGACGATCGCGCACCACACTGTACTGCCACTCGGTGACCCAGGCCGGGCGTGCGATGAACTCCTCCACGTCGGACTCGAAAGTCGCCCGCGGCGTCCAATTCGGCCCGTGATAGAGGCTGTCGATCTCGATGTGTTCGATTCCCAGAACCGATCCGAGACGAGCAGACAGCGTGGTCTTGCCGGAACCGGACGTCCCCGCAACGACGATCCTCGAGGGGCTACGTGGAACTGCATCGTTCGGTCCGAGAATCACGGAGACGACGGTAGCGAACCGTGGGTACCGATAGGGCGTCGACTGCGCCGAATGATTGCCACGATCCCGACCATCAGGGGCAGCTGCAGAACTACGATGGCGTTGAGAGCGTCGTTCGGAAGCGGCAGGTAGTCGAAGAACTGGGCCGTTCCGGTCACGATGAGCACCAGGTAGGACAGCTGCATCGACAGCATGTGTCGCCGCACCCAACCCGCTCGAGAGCGCCCGAACACGGGCTGCCACCAGCCGCACAGCACAAGGGCACCGGTCAGCACAGACACTACGTGAAACACGCTCCAGCCGTCCCGGAGGTCGGTGACGAAGAACGACGAGGCGACCATCACCAGCAGCGCGAACCCGTACATCCGTCCCCAATGCCGGTGACGCGGCGTCCCTTTGCGCGCGAGCAGAATCACGGCACCGAGCAGAACCGACAGCAGCGCGGCCGATATGTGGAGCACCGTGAAGGGCATCGGCCACCACCTTTCGCGGTCTCGACGCTACCGGTCGTCGCGTCTCGCGGTGTTCGCTTTGCGTGCCATCAGATACGCCTGCGGGGTGGGCTCGTATCCCACCGCGGCCCGGTGCACTCGAACGTCCACCGCGAAATTCGCATCGACGAGATCGGCCACGATCGCATCGGGGTCGAGTCGATAGGCGTCGTACGAAACCGAGTGTCCGTAGACCTGTTCGAGCCGTACTCGCTCGTTGCCGGATTGGAACGCGATCAGCAGCAATCCCCCCGGTGTCAACACTCTGTTCAATTCGGCGAATATTGCCGGCAGGTGCTCGAGAGGAGTGTGGATGATCGAATACCAGGCAACGATCCCGGCAACCGAACAGTCCGCCGCAGCCAACGACTCCATGGATCCGACGCGGAATGTCAGATGTGGGAATTCGCGTCGAGCAACCTCGACCATGTTCGGCGACAGGTCGATTCCGGTCACGTCCAGGCCCAGCTGATGCAGGTGCTCGGTGATGCGGCCGGAGCCACAACCGACCTCGAGAACCTCGCCACCCAGCACCCGGTCGGCAAACGTCGCCAAGAGACCGAGCTCGAGATGCCGACCGTCGAGTTCGTGACGAACGAGGTCCGCGTAACTCTCGGCAACAGTGTCGTAGGCGGTTCTCGTCATCGAAACATGCTGTTGCTCGGCCACGATCGCTACGGTACCGGCTCACCCTGCGTGGTCAGGTACGAGTGCGTCAGCATCTCGAAGAAGTGCCCGGTGGGGTCACGGAAATACACTCCGCGGCCACCGTGCCCGGTGTTGACCGTTCCTGGTTCGGTCATTCGGGGGTCGGCCCAGTGTTCGACATCGTTGTCCGACAGCCTGGCGTAGGCCTCGTCGAACAGGTCCTCGCTTACCCGAAAAGCGTAGTGCTGGAACTGAATGTCTTCCACCGGTGGTTCGGCGAACTGGATCAGCGTGCCGTCGGTGAGTTGCACGTTGACGAACGGCCCCCACGACCGAGCCTCGGGTAAGGCGAACAGTTCACGAAAGAACGCCGCCGATGCAGAACTGTTCTTCGCAGGAATGATGGTGTGATCGAACGAGATGGACAACCGCTGCCTCCTGGGCAGTACGACGCCTCCATGCCTGACGCAGTCCGTCATCGACACGCGACGCTGCCGTCGACAATTCCAGGTGCGGCGGTCCGGGTCAACCGGTGATTTTGCGGTGGCCGGTGGGTCTTCTTCGTATGACCGATCTCGAGGAAAGGGAAGCATCGTGGTTCGTCGACTTCTGTTCGTTCATGGTGCCGGCGGATTCGTCGACGACGCGGAGCTCGCGCACGGGTTGGCCGGGGCTCTGCGTCTCGACCTTCGTATGCCGGAGCTGTCCGACACAGACATGGGTTTCGAGGACTGGGCCGAACCGATTCGGCAGCACCTGGACCGGCTCGGACCGGAGGATTCGGTGATTGCGCATTCCTTCGGCGCGTCGATCCTCGTCAGGGTCCTGGCAGAACGTCGCCGGGATCGGCCCGTCCGGGCTGCTCTACTGGCGATGCCGGACTGGACTCCGCGTGGGTGGGACGTCGCCGACTACGCGTTCACCGACCCTGAGCCCGAGACCGACCTGACACTCGTCCACTGCCGGGACGACGACGTGGTTCCCATTGCTCACCTGGCGCTGAACTCGACGGCTCTGCCGTCGGCGAGAGTCATCGAGTTCCCGACCGGTGGTCATCAGTTCGACGGCATGATCGAGGCGATCGCCGCTGACTGGGCGTAGCACCCCGGTCGTGCGCGTTTTGCGTAGTCAGAGGTACGCAAAACGCGCACGACAGGTTACTGGTAATCGTGGTCGATTCCCGTTGCCCACTGCGAGCATTCGACGGCACTGACGTCGTCGCGGCCTTTCAGGAAGCCCCGGGCACCGAAATCGCCCGACGCCGATGCCACGGCCGCCTCGAAATGATGCCGCGCCAAGACGACCGGATGACCTGGGCGGCCGTCGAACACGGCTCTCGCGAGACCGGTTTCCCGCGCAGCATCGAGAACTGCCCGCACCACCTCGGCTCCGACGTCCGGGGTATCGACCACGTGCACCACTGCGTAGTTCGCGTCCGACGCCGCCGTCAGCCCGGCCTCGAACGACGCGCTCATTCCCTGTTCCCACCGGGGTGCATGCACGGCGATCGCGCCGTCGGGGACAGGGGCATCGGCCGCGCCCAGCACCACGATCACGCGGTCACAGCCGCCGTCATGCAATGCCTGCACTGCCGTACGAAGCCACAGCCCGTCGTGGGCGAGAACCTTGGGCGATCCGTATCGCGTTCCGGCACCGGCGGCGAGCAGCACTCCGACGGCAAGGTCCGACACGATCGCTCCCTTCACTGTTGGGTGGAGTCTTGGATGTTCGCACAACGTCCACGTCGAGTACGCCTCGAAGTTTGTGCGCGCTCGACTAGCGAGGATAGGCGTGATGGCTGATTCTTAGTGCACTTATCCTGCAGCGTCGCAGGAATCCTGCCCTGTTGCTTCCGCGAGGTGCCCACCCATGTCCGTCACGCCCACCACACGCAAACGTGTCCATCCTGTCGATGAAGTTCTTCCTGTTCCGAAACTTGCCGCGTACGGGTTCCAACACGTCGTTGCGTTCTATGCCGGTGCCGTGCTCGTGCCGATCATCATCGGCAGCGCGATCGGCCTGACGAACGAACAATTGATCCACCTGATCAATGCCGATCTGTTCACCTGCGGCATCGCGTCGATCATTCAGTCGGTCGGATTCTGGAAGATCGGTGTCCGCCTACCGCTGCTGCAAGGTGTGACGTTCGCCGGTGTCTCACCGGTGATCGCAATCGCGATGGCGAACGGCGGCGGCACCGAGGGGTTGCTGTACGTCTACGGTGCCGTCATCGTCGCCGGTCTCGTCACGTTCTTCATGGCGCCGTACTTCAGTAAGCTGCTGCGCTTCTTCCCACCGGTGGTGACCGGTACCGTCATCACGATCATCGGTGTGGCGCTCCTCCCGGTGGCCGTCAACGATGCGGTGACCAATCCCGCTACTCACGAACAGGACCCGACCAACGGTCGGTGGATGGCGTACGCGATCGGCACACTGCTGATCATCGTGTTGATCCAACGGTTCTTCAAGGGATTCATGGCCACCATCGCCGTACTCCTTGGCCTCGTCATCGGCAGCGCGGTCGCATTCGTGTTGGGAGACATGAACTTCGACGGCACCTCGGACGCATCGTGGGTCGGTTTCACGCAACCTTTCCTGTTCGGTGTGCCCAAATTCAGTGTCCTCGCCATCATTTCGATGATCGTCGTCATGCTGATCATCGCCGTCGAAACCACCGGCAGTGTGTATGCGACGGGTGAGATCGTCGGCAAGCGCATCAAGAAGGACGACATCGCAGCGACTCTGCGCGCGGACGGAGTGGCCACCGTCATCGGCGGTACGTTCAACTCGTTCCCCTACACGGCCTTCTCGGAGAACGTCGGCCTGGTGCGCCTGACCGGTGTGCGCAGCCGCTGGGTGGTGGCCACGGCAGGCGGCATCATGATTCTGCTGGGCCTGCTACCCAAAACGGCAGCCGTCGTGGCATCCATCCCGCCGCCGGTGCTCGGCGGAGCCGCGCTCGCTCTGTTCGCGACCGTCGCCGTGGTCGGAATCCAGACCCTGTCGAAGGTGGATTTCACCGATCACCGCAACCTGATCATCGTCGCCACGAGCCTCGGGCTCGCGATGCTCGTGACCATTCAACCGTCGGTCTCCGAAGGCGTGCCCGCTTGGCTGGAGATGTTGTTCGGCAGCGGCATCGTCCTCGGCGCGGTCTCCGCGATCGTGCTCAACGTGCTGTTCTTCCACATCGGCAACCGCGGTCAGGCCGTCGCCGGCGGTCCGGGTAAGGGCATCACCCTCGACAAGGTCAACGAGATGTCCGCCGAGGACTTCGCTGCCACGTTCGGCGGCTTGGTGCAGGGCACTCCGTGGGTTGTCGAGCGCGCCTACCAGCAGCGGCCTTTCGCCGATGCTCACGGTCTGCGAGAGGCCTTCCAGGAGGCACTGTTGGCCGGCACCACAGAGGAACAGATCGAGCTGATCAACAGCTACCCCGATCTCGGCAGTGAGGACGCCACCGGCACCCTCAATGCCGCAGATCACGTCGGCCTGTCCAACCTGGAAGAGGACGAGCACGACAACATCGTCCAACTCGCCGCCGAATACCGCCAACACTTCGGCTTCCCGCTGGTGATCTGCGCGCGGGAGACCGAACGCTACGATCGAGTCCTGGCCAACGGCTGGTCTCGCGTCGAGAATGCGCCGTCGGCAGAGCGGTCGTTCGCGATGATCGAGATAGCCAAGATCGCGAACTACCGATTCGACGATCTCGTGGCCGATGCCAACCCGATCGCGGCCGCGCGGTTCGGTCGCATCAACGACTTCAGATAGCGAGCGCGAGTTGCTACACGAATGGATAGGGCTCGACGGGTTCAACCGGCTCAGTGATCGGCAGGCGATGCATGCACTCTACGAGTGCTGCGCGTCGTCGATCTGGGCCCGTCGAGTCGCCCAGGGCCGTCCCTTCAGCAGTCGAGATCTGCTGTTGGACAGGGCGGATCGAGTGCTCGCCGAGCTACCCGAGGCCGAGATCGATCATGCGCTCGACGGTCATCCCCGCATCGGCGGAAAGGCCGACAACCCGTCGTCGAAGCGCGAGCAGGCCGCGGTGACGACCGCGGGTACCGAGGTGCGCGAGAAGTTGGCGGCGGGCAACAGAACGTACGAGGACAAGTTCGGTCACGTCTACCTGGTGTGCGCCACCGGCAGGTCCGCGGAGGACCTGCTCGCTATCCTCGAGGAGAGGCTCGACAACGATGCCGAAACCGAAAGACGGGTGCTCCGCGTGGAACTGGCCAAGATCAATCGAATTCGCCTCGGCCGCATGCTGGGTCCGGAGCAGTGACCGGGCTGTCCACACACGTGCTCGATGCCACCTCGGGAACACCGGCGGTCGGGATGCGGGTGCGGTTGTTCCACCCCGAGAAGGGTGAGATCTCCACCGCCACCACCGATGGAGACGGACGCATCGGTGAAGTCGTACCCGGGCCGATCGATCGGGGCGTCTACCGCCTCTCGTTCGACACGGGTGACTACTTCGAGGCCACATCGACACCGAGCTTCTACCCCGAGGTGTCCATCTCGTTCACCGTCACCGATCCCGATGCGCACTACCACGTGCCTTTGCTGTTGTCCCCCTTCGCTTATTCGACCTATCGCGGGAGCTGACATGACCGACCTGACCGGCAAGATCGTCCTCGGATCCAATCAGTACGGCAAGGCGGAGAACCGCGTGGTGCGGATCTATCGAGACTCTCCACGGCACGAAATTCACGACATCAACGTCTCGAGCGCGCTGCGCGGCAACTTCTCCCCCGCGCATCTGGTGGGTGATCAGTCCAACGTGCTGCCCACCGACACCCAGAAGCAGACCGCGTACGCCTATGCCAAGACCAAGGGCCTACTGCACCTCGAGAGTTACGGCCTCGATCTGGCTCGCCACTACGTGGACGACGTCGAGCCCGTCGACGGTGCCCGCATCGAGCTCGAGGAGTATGCCTGGGCTCGAGTGGTCGTCGACGGCGTCGAGCACGATCACACCTGGACGCGCAAGGGCGAGGAGATCCGCACGTCGGCAGTGACCGTCGAAGGCAAGGGCGATGCCCAGCGCACGTGGGTGATCAGCGGCTTCAAGGAGATGGTGATCCTCAAGTCGACGGGTTCGGAGTTCCACGGCTTCCTCGAGGACGACCTGACCGTTCTCGAGCCCACCACCGACCGGGTCATGGCGACGTCACTGACGGCGCAATGGCGTTACACCACAACCGATGTCGAGTGGGACGCGGTGTACGCGGGTGTGAAGGCCGCGATGATCGAAAGGTTCGCCAATCTGCAGTCCTTGGCGCTGCAGCAGACGTTGTACGCCATGGGTGAGGCAGTGCTGGAGAAGTATCCGTTCATCGCCGAGATCTCGATGTCGGCACCGAACAAGCACCACTTCCTGTACGACCTCGGTAAGTTCGACATCGAGAACAACCTCGAGGTGTTCAATGCCGACGATCGTCCGTACGGTCTGATTCAGGCGACGGTCGAACGCGAGGATGCCCCGGATGCCGGAAGTGCCTGGCGGACATACTCTGTCGTCGGATAGAGCGCTCCGCTCACGTGTGCAGTGCAGCAGACCACTCCACCAAGGGAGTCAGGGCACGCCAGGCGTCGCGCACCTTCGTCGCGGCTTTCGGTGTCTTCAGCCACTCGGGTGAACCGAAGTGTCTACCGGCGGTGAGCGACTTGTGCCGGAGAAGGTCGATGCGTGGGTGATCGATCTCGAATCCGCGCGGCTTGGTCTTGAGCGTGTCGCCGCCGATCTCGTAGCCGGCCTTGGTCAGCGCCGCGATGATTCGTTCGAGTTCGGCCCCGCGCACATCGTCGTCCACGGTGCGGCGGTAGCGGGCGATGCCCTCGGTGGAGCTGTTGTAGAAGCCGCCCGCGACGAACAGCCCGGCGGGGTCGATCTGCACGTAGTAGCCCAGACTGTCACCGCGAGCGACGAATCCACCCTGATGGGTCTTGTAGGGTGTTTTGTCCTTGGAGAATCGGACATCGCGGTACGGGCGGAACACCTTGGCGTTGCCGAACTCCGGTTCGAGAGTCGCCAGCAGCGCCGTCATCGGTCCTTTGACCGCGTTGTCGTAGACATCTTTGTGTTCGTTCCACCAGAGCTTGCTGTTGTCGGCCTCGAGGTCCTCGTAGAAGTCCAGCGCAGCGAAAGGGATTCCGGTGAAGCCTGTCATTCCTCGATCTTATGCCGCTCCCGTGGCCGACGACCGAGGGATGGATTGCAGAGCGAGGTAGACGTCCAGTCTGTCCTCAGTGGAGCCCAGGTCGCGGCCGAGTAGTTCCTCGACCCGCTTGATTCGATACCGGACGGTGTTGAGGTGCACATGCAACGAGTCGGCGGTTCGGTTCCACGATCCGCCGGTGGCAAGAAACTCACGAAGTGTGTCGACCAGACCGGCGTCGGCGCGCCGGTCGTAGTCGAGCAGGGGCGCCAGAACATGCTCGACGAAAGATCGACGCACGTCGTCGGGCAGTGCCGACAGCATCGACACCGCCGAGGTCAGCTGCGCACCGGTGGTGACAGTGACGGGGCCGGTCCCCTGCCTGCTCATGTCGAGGGCGTGCCGGGCCGAACGCAGCGCGCCGTCGATGGTGAGACCGGTGGCCTCCGAGCTGACGCCCACGAGCAGGCGGCTGCGCCCGATGCCGGAACCCAAGCGGGACAATCGGGTTCGGAGGGTCTGCGCGATGTACGGATCCTCGGTGTTCACGATCGCGACGATGTCGCCGTGTGTGCTGGCACCGACGCAGCCGCCGCCGAAGGAGGTCAGAGTGTCGCTGAGCACTGTCCGCAACATCTCGCGCAGATCGACTTTGCCGCTGTGCACGATTCTGATGACGACCAGCGGACGGTCCGGATCGACGGCTGCCTGCCGCAGCCGAGTCAACGCCTCGGGCCTGCTGCTGTCGGCTTCGATCAATGCCACTGCCTGGTCTGCTATTTCGCGCCGGACCAGCCGTCCTTCCTCGCGTCGAGCACGATCGAGGGCGGCGATGGCTGCCAGCTGACCGAACGCGTCGGAGATCGCGGGAAGGAACGTGTCCATGTCTCCCGCCACCGCGAGGAACCACCGCGTGGTTCTCTGCGCGAGCGACGGGCCGATCCCGAAGATGCTGTACGGCTCGCCGTCGCTGAGAGTCGTTGTCGTGGGTAGTCTTTCGGAGGACAGCGCGGCGTGTGTCAACGTGTCGACGTCGGCATCGGAGAACGCGACGACCTCGGCCACCAGCCGGCGCCCGGTAGCGGTGAAGATCAGGCATGCCATTCCAGTTTCCCTGGAGGTGTGCAGGGCCAGCTCGTCGAGGGCCCTACCGTCTGCGACCGCGGTGAGCAGTTGGCGGTGCCGAACGAGGGAGCTGTTGAGCGACGCGATTCGATCACCGGTGACTCGCCCGACGAGGAACTCGGTGACCTCGCCGAACGAGACATTGTCGGGTACGGCGAGCAAGGGCAGTCCGTGCCGCTCGCATGCGTCGATCAGATCCCGCGGGATGTGGCCGAGCAATCCCTCCCCCGCCGCCAACGCCGAGGCCCCGGATTCTGCGACAGCCCGGACGAACACCTCGCTGTCGGCCGGCGTACGACGCCACACGAGGCCGGTGATGACCAACTCACCGCCGGCGATGTAACGCGACGGATCCGGCAGATCGGTGGTGTAGGTCCACCGCAACGTGCGCCCGAGAGCGTCCGGGTCGGAGGTGAGCAATCGGATGCAGAGCCCTGTGGCGTCGAGCAAGTCCTTGACCAGCACTGTTGCCCTCCCCCGGCTCGGCATTGCTGCGCTCGTTCGAGGCAACAGTAGGTGTGTGTTGTTTCCGCCGAGTTTCGGACGGATCGCCGGACCACCGCAGATCGGTAACAGAAACTCACTAGAGTTCGAGGTGACACATCGGGTGGTGGACCTGCCGGCGCGGTGGACACTCCCGGCGAGGATGAGGTGAACGAAGACCATGGATCTCGGCACTGTCGACAACATTCTGCTTCCCAGCTCCCGCGCGGATCTGCCGCCGGGGCGCAAGGACACCGCAGTGCTCGCAGGTGGTACCTGGCTGTTCTCCGAGAAGCAGGATCATCTGAGCACCCTCGTCGATGTCACCGCCTTGGGCTGGGAGCCGTTGACGGTCACCGAGGCCGGACTCGAGATCGCCGCCACGTGCACGATCGAGACGCTGGCTCGATTCGAATCGCCTTGGCCTGCCGCCGCACTGTTTCCTCGCTGTGCCGCAGCACTGTTGGCCTCGTTCAAGATCTGGAAGACCGCCACCGTCGGTGGCAACATCGCTTTGGCCCTACCTGCCGGTGCGATGATCTCGGTCACCGCAGCTCTCGACGGCATCGGGCAGGTGTGGTCGGCAGACGGTCCCGAACACGACTACGACATCGCGATCGACGAATTGATCACCGGGCCGCATACCAATGCCCTTCGTCCTGGAGATGTGTTGCGCAGCATTGCGATTCCACGGCATGCACTCGAGGCGAGGACCGCGATGCGCAAGCTCGCACTGTCACCGCTCGGCCGGTCGGCCGCGGTGGTGATCGGCCGAGTCGACGCCGGCGGCACGTTCGTGCTGACGGTCAGCGCATCGACCGTCCGCCCGTTCGTACTTCGCTTCCCGGCTCCGCCGACGTCCGACGAACTCGACGACGCGCTGGCCGAGACGATCCGCCCCGAGCACTGGTACGACGACCCCCACGGTGCGCCGGACTGGCGTCGACACATCAGTTGTACTGCAGCCCAGCAGATTCGCGAGGAGTTGTCATGATCGTCGACATCAACGGTGTACCGACCGACGTCAGCCCGCGGCCGGGCCAGTGCCTACGAACCATGCTGCGCGAGCACGAACATTTCGAGGTGAAGAAAGGCTGCGACGCAGGCGATTGCGGAGCATGTTCGGTTCTCGTCGACGGTGAGCCGGTGCATTCGTGCATCTTCCCCGCATTCCGCGCCGAGAACCGATCCGTGACCACCGTTTCCGGGCTCGGCACCCCGGACGACCTGCATCCAATGCAGAGCCGCTTCGTCGAAGCCGCCGGCTTCCAGTGTGGTTTCTGCACGGCAGGAATGGTCGTCACCGCATCGACCCTGACCGAGAACGACATGGACGAACTCCCCGAGCGACTGAAGGGAAATCTGTGTCGCTGCACCGGGTACCGGGCGATAGCCGACGCAGTCTGTGGTGTGGTGAACACCGAGAAAGCCGTCGACGGACCGGCCTGCGGGCGGTCCGTCGCTGCGCCGGCCAGCACCCGGATCGTCACCGGAACCGAGCCTTACACCCTCGATCACTCACCCCAGGGGCTCCTGCACGCCACGGTGCTCGGCAGCCCCCATGCGCATGCGCGCATCGTCGCCATCGACGTCACTGCCGCGGAGCGGGTGCCAGGGGTTGTGCTTGTGCTCACCGCGAAAGACAGCCCCACGACCGCATTTTCGACGGCACGCCACGATCGACGCGTCGACGATCCCGACGACACCCACGTGCTCGACACCGTCGTGCGCTTCATCGGCCAGCGGGTAGCGATCGTGGTCGCAGATTCGGTCGCTGCCGCGGAGGAAGGGTGCCGCGCCCTCGCCGTCGAGTACGACGTGCTGCCCGCAGTGTTCGATCCCGAATCCGCGCTCGAACCCGGTGCGCCGAAGATCCACGGCGACAAGGATGCGACGGCTCGCATTGCGGATCCGTCACGAAATCTGGTGGCAGAGTTGCACGGTAGCACCGGGGACGTCGATGCCGCGGTCCGTGATGCGGCGGCGGTGATCACCGGGCGGTGGACGACGCAGCGGGTACAACACGTGCACCTGGAGACCCACGGCACCATCGGCTGGCTGGACGAGACCGGAAGGTTGAATCTGCGCACCAGCACCCAGGTTCCCTTTCTGGTACGCGACGAGATCTGCCAGATCTTCGGCCTTCCGCGCGATCGGGTGCGGGTGTTCACCGCCCGTGTCGGCGGTGGCTTCGGCGGCAAGCAGGAGTTGCTGACCGAGGACGTCGTGGCGCTGGCCGTGCTCCGCACCGGTCGCCCCGTGCAATTCGAGTTCACGCGGACCGACGAGTTCACGGTGTCACCGTGTCGTCACCCGTTCCGGGTCGACGTCACCGCTGCCGCGAGTGCCGACGGCACGTTGACCGCGTTGTCGATCGACGTTCTCACCGATGCCGGGGCCTACGGCAATCACAGTGCCGGAGTGATGTTCCACGGGTGCGGCGAGTCCGTCGCGATCTACCGGTGCGCCAACAAACGGGTCGATGCGAAGACCGTCTACACCAACAACATTCCGTCCGGAGCATTCCGTGGCTATGGACTGGGACAGGTGATGTTCGCGATCGAATCGGCGATGGACGATCTCGCGAGGGAGCTCGACGTCGATCCGTTCGAGTTTCGCCGACGCAACGTGATCGTCCCCGGCGACGACATCGTCGCCGCGCATCTCGAGGAGGACGACCTGCAGTTCGGAAGCTACGGCCTCGATCAGTGCATCGACCTCGCCGAGGCAGCCCTGCGACGCGGCAACGGTGAGCATGCGCCGACGGGATGGAAGGTCGGCGAAGGGATGGCGGTGGCCATGATCGCGACCATTCCACCACGCGGCCATCGCGCCGAGACGTCGGTGGCGTTACTGCCCGAGGGTCGGTACGAGATACGTGTCGGAACAGCGGAATTCGGCAACGGGACCACTACCGTGCACACTCAGATCGCGGCGAGCGAGTTGGGCACGTCGGTCGATCGCATTCAGGTTCGTCAGTCCGACACCGACTCCACCACCTACGACACCGGTGCCTTCGGTTCGGCGGGCACGGTGGTGGCAGGCAAGGCTCTCTACGCGGCGGTCCGCGCACTGTCGGCACGGATTCTCGATGTCGCCGGAACCGTTACCGGACACCGGCACTCGGACTGCACATTGGGGCCCGAGGGCGTGCGGTGCGGCGATCGGTTCGTCACCCTCGACGACATCCTGGCGAAGGCGGGAGGCTCGCTGGTCACCGAGGGCAACAGCGGCGGGCTACCGCGATCTCTGGCGTTCAATGTCCAAGCTTTCCGGGTGGCGGTGGACGAGAACACCGGCACCGTGCAGATTCTGCACTCGGTCCAAAGCGCGGATGCAGGCACTGTGATGAACCCTCAGCAGTGCCGCGGCCAGGTCGAAGGTGGCGTTGCGCAGGCCATCGGCAGCGCACTGTACGAGGAGATCCGTACCGACGGTGCCGGTCTGGTCACCACCGATTCCATCCGGAGCTATCACGTTCCGCAGTTCGCGGATATTCCTCGGACGGAAGTACTGTTCGCCGACACGTACGACCGGTTGGGTCCGTTCGGTGCGAAGTCGATGAGCGAGTCTCCGTACAACCCGGTTGCTCCTGCTTTGGCAAACGCGGTCCGTGACGCTGTGGGGGCCAGACTGTACGACCTACCGCTGTCGTCGGACCGCGTGTGGCGGGCCGTCAGCGGTCGTAGAACGTCTGCAGAATGATGGTGCTGCGTGTCTGCACGTTGGCGGTGGCCCTGATCTCCTGCAGTAGGCGCTCGAGTGCACGGGGCGACTCGACCCGCACCAACAGCACGTAGCTCTCCTCGCCTGCAACGGAGTGGCACGATTCGATGGCCGAGAGGTGCTTCAGTCTGGCGGGAGCGTCGTCGGGTTGCGCCGGGTCGATGGGAGTGATGGCGACGAATGCCGACAACGGCCGCCCCAGGGCTTCCGGATCGACCTGGGCGGTGTAGCCACGGATCACGCGCCGCGACTCCAGCCGTCGGACTCTGGATTGGACGGCGGAAACGGACAGGGAGGCCTTCTCCGCCAGCGTCGCCAACGTGGCGCGGCCGTCGGACACCAGCTCGTCGATGATCAAGCGATCGACGCGATCGAGATTTTCACTCACCTGCGCAATGTAGCCCAGTTCAGGAAAGAATCAGCACGCAGGACCGTTTTTGCCGACCGACTCGGTGTTTGCGCCTCTTTCTGCTCGAACATCGGTGGTCACACGAACAGCGGCGGTAGAGCGAGAACCATGACCGCCGACCAACTGACGTGCGTGAGTATCGGTGCCAGGATTCCTCCCGATGCACGCCGTTGAAGACCCATCACGTACCCCAGCAGCACAGCGGCGAAGCCGAGCATCGGATTGCCGGACGCAAGAGTGGCGATCGCGTACACGACGGTCGAGATGATCACCGGGTTCTTCACGCCGATCGCCGAGTACAGCGCCCCACGGAAGAAGATCTCCTCCGCGACGCCGTTGAGCAGCGCGATGAAGACGATCAGAACCAGCGAGCCCACTCTGGCGTGTGCGAGCACGTTCTCGGTGAAGTCGGCCAGCGGCGGAATCTGCCGTACGACCAGGCCGCCGAGCATGAATACCCCGCCCACGGCGAGACCGATCAGGATGGGTGTGACGATCGGCCTACGGATCGAACCGCCGACCACGATGCGTCCCAGATGCAGGGGGCCCGAGAGCAGTCCGCCCACCGTCCACACCGCAGCGAGTACGAGCGTCAGTGCGTAGAACGACGGGTCGCCGGGCTCGACCTTGAGCGAAAAGTAGAGCACTGTGGCACCGATCACCAGCGTGATCATGACGATGATCCGGCGCTTGCGGAATGCTGCGTCGGATTCTTGGTGATCGCGCTCCACAGGATCGACCAACGCGGACTTCATCACGTTCAGCGCGGTCGTAGACCACGTTCCCATCACGCCTCCTCGGTATCGGTCAAGCGACGCACGGCCGATGTCACGCGTCGGTTCACACCGGCCACCACGTCCAGGTTGGTACGCACCGCTGCCGCCACCGGCTTCGAGGACAGCAATCGCCGCCCGCCGAGGGCTTCGATCAAGCCCCAGGTTCGATCCGAGGACGCTGCCACACCGCGGCGCCGGACTCCCAGGGCGTCGCCGCCGCTCCACGCCGCGTCCGTGTTCGCCAGCCGGAGCGGATCCTTCAGCGCACACACACCGGGAGGCTCACCCACCATGCCCCGCACACTACGGGCCATGGCATCCGAGATGGTGGTCAGACCATGTGGAGGGTCGGGAACGAGTTCACGAATACGGCTCTCCGACGTCGTCATCGTGTTGTGCAGCGACCCCACCAGATCCTCGGCGAGCCCGGCCGGAACCGGAATGATCCGGCCGATCACTTTGCCCGCGAGCGAGGTGGGCACGAACGGCACCGGGACCCCGACCCGTTGAAGACCGGCAGCTTCGACATACGCGAACACCAGATCGCGGTAAGGCACCACGTCCGGCCCACCGATGTCGTACGAGCCCGCCGGGACCTTCTCGCCGTCGGCGGACGCCACCAGATAGTTCAGCACGTCGTCGACGGCGATCGGCTGCACGGGCTCGGCGAGCCAGCTCGGCAGCGGCAGTACCGGCAAGCGATCGGCGAGGTAACGCAGCATTTCGTACGACGTCGAACCGGCACCCATGACGATGGCGGCTCGAAGCCAGACCAACTCGACGCCGTCCACCGTCAACGCTTCCCCCACGTCCGCGCGACTCGCAAGATGCTCGGAGAGGTGGTCGTCGTCGGGTACGAAGCCGCCCAGGTACACGATCCGCTGCACACCCGCCCGGGCCGCGGCCGCGGCGAACTGCTCCGCGGACCGTCGATCCTGCGCACGGTAGTCGGACTCACCGATGGCGTGCACCAGGTAGTACGCAACATCGATGTCGCCGGATTCTGCGAACGCAGCGGCACACGACTGCTGGTCGGTGACATCCAGGGACACTGCGGTGACGGAGTCGTAGAAGTCGAAGGTTCGCAGGTTGCGCGGCGTACGAGAACCGACTACGACGTCGGCACCGTCTGCCAGCAGAGCTGCCACCAGCCGCGACCCGATGTATCCGCTGGCACCGGTGACGAGGGCTCTCATGCTACGAGGCTAACGGCACTCGGGGCGTGGTGTCGGTGTGGCATTGTCGCTCCTATGGCTCTGGTGTTGGCAGGCGTGGTGCTCCCCGATCCACTCGGTACCGAAACGGTGCTCCGGCGCGGAGTCGCGGTGGCGCGGGTCGGTGTGAGCTGGATGATCACCACAACCGAATTCGCGCTTACCCTGCCCGGCCGAATCGAAGCACTGATGAACCACATAGAGACATTGATGACACGCATCGACCGGGTGATCGACTCGGCCGACGCTGTTGTCGCCAGCGTGCAGCGAACGACCGGTGCCGCCGACGAGGTCGTCGCATCGGCATCGGTCGCATCGCACACTGCGCTCGAGCTGATCGAACTGTTCGATCCCATCGCCAAGCAGGCCGAGCCCATGGCGCGGAGGTTCGTCGACAACCTGTCCGACGAAGAGGTCGACGCCGCCATCGCCATGGTCGATCAGTTACCCGGCCTTCTCGCTCACATGGAAGCTCTGCTCCCCATTCTCGCCACCCTCGACACGGTGTCCCCCGAGATTCACGAATTGCTGGGAGTCACCAAAGACGTCCGTCGCGCGGTGATCGGTATCCCCGGGTTCAAGTTCTTCCGAAACCGAGGCGAAGACAAGTTGAACGACGAAGAGCGCACCGAAGACTGACCACTACTTGACGAAGGCGAAATCTTCACCTGCGTGGAAACGTGCCAGGGTCTCCGAGATGGATCGCCGTGATGGCGGGTGAAAAGCGAACGCGTGCAATGCCGCTGCGACGTAAGCGATTTCGGGTGACTTGATGAAGCCGATCCCGCCGAGCGATTCGATGGCAGCCGAACTGCTACGGACCAGTGCGTCACGGATCGCAACGCGGTTGAACAACAGCTTCACCGAGATGTCCTGTCCGCGTTCACCTTCGTCGAAGGCGCGGGCCACGTTCTCGATAGCCGCCATGGACGCCTCGAGTTCGGCCGCCGCCCGAACGTAGCCCTCGTAGTCGCCCTTGTTCTGCTCGATCATCCGCTCGAGCAGTGAAGTCGCCGCACCGATGTAGTTGGCGGAGATCAACATGCCGAACCAGAGGTATCCGGTCATCTCGTGCACGCCATCGGGGTCGTCGTCCTTGTTGGGCAGGACCAGGCTCGCTGGCACTTCGACGTCTTCGAGCAGAACTTCTTCGCTCTGTGCGCCGGCCAGAATGTCGGTGGTCCAGAACGGCTTCACGCTCATACCCGGGAGGCTGGCCGGAATCAGGGCGACCGCGCGGTCACCGGAGTCGATCTCGACGCTGCAGGTCAGCAGATCCATCGAACGTGCCAGACTGCACGGCTTCTTGCTTCCGTTGACGACGTAGTTGTCGCCCTTCTTCACGGCCGTCATCGTCGGGATGAACACACTCCCGCCGGTGACGCCCTCGGAGAATCCGGACGCGACGATCGCCTTCTGTTCGACCAATCCCTTGATCAATGCTCGGTCGTCCTCGGTGGCACCGCGCGCGAACTCCGTCAGGGAAGCGAGTGACAGATGGTGCATCGTGGTTCCCGCGCCGAGAGACGGCGAGCGAGACCCGATGGCCCTCTGCGCCCGGACCGCGTCGATGGCCGGAGCGCCGAGACCGCCCAGTTCGCCCGGGACCACCAAACCGGTACCGCCGAACTCCCGAAACTTGTCGATCGCGTCCGATTCGCGCGACTCGAGTCGGTCCAGCGGGGTTGCGTCCAGATAGCTCAGCAAGCCGGGCATGTACTTCTCGAGCGTTTCCCTTTCGCGCACCATTAATCCGGTCACAGTTCATCTCCTTGTGTCACTAGTTGATTGTGTGCCACCAATTGATTGCAGCGACGACCGTTTGTACCATCACTTGATCGCGACAAAGCGGTCGAAGATATCCATACACAACGGTGGAGCAGGTGAATTCGCGCTGGCTACCAACATACCCTTCGACCTGCGGGGATAAACTAAAGATATCGTAAAATTTGCACACTCAAAAAGTACCCAGATCATTTTTTCGGGCTGATTTACCAACCCATTTCCGCTGCGAGTGGGTGTTTTTCAGCATCGAATATTCTTCCGCCGAATACCAATCGCATTCGCCGGCCGCTCCGAATGAACTCAAGAATTCGCGACAATCCACAATCAACTCTGTGAGGAGTTCTGGTACACGATGGTTGTCAACAGACTGATGAAACGACTCGGCGGAGACGAGCGCGTGGACTTGTTGCGCGCAGTTCGAGAAGCCGATGTGGTCCCGTACTTCCGCAAGATGGAATCGGCCGTCGCGCCGATGGTTCGCGTCGAGGGCCGGGACAAGATCATGCTCGGGTCCAACAACTACCTCGGCATTGCCGACCACCCGAAGGTTGTCGAGGGTGCCCAGCACGCACTCGACACGTTCGGCAGTGCTGTCACCGGAAGTCGTTTGCTCAACGGCACTTTGGACCTCCACCTCGAACTCGAGCACGAGATCGCACAGTGGCACGGAACCGACGACGCACTCGTCTTCACCACGGGCTATCAAACGAATCTCGGAACGATCAGTGCGATCGTCGGCCCCGGGGACACCGTGATCGTCGATTCGGCGGCACACGCATCGATCCGCGACGGCAGCGCTCTCTCGGGCGCGTCGGTGGTCAAGTTCAAGCACAACGACATGGCCGATCTCGAAGCCAAACTTCAGCAGCCCGTCGTCGACGACGGAGCCGTGCTGGTCATCGTCGACGGCTTGTATTCCATGGAGGGCGATCTCGCACCGCTCGACGCGGTCTCCGAGCTGTGTATCCGCTATCACGCAGCGCTGATGGTCGACGAAGCCCACAGCCTCGGCGTCTACGGGTCCGAACTCACCGGAGCAGCCGAGCTGTTCGGCATCACCAAGGACGTCGACGTCACGATGGCATCGCTGTCGAAGAGCCCGAGCTCCACCGGTGGGTTCGTCACCGGATCGAGTGACTTGATCGACACCCTCCGAGTCAAGGCCCGCGCCTTCCTGTTCACGACCTCCGGCGTGCCTGCTGCGGTGGGTGCAGCGTTGGCTTCCGTACGCCTCATCCGTAGCGACGAGGGTAAGGACCGGGCTCGGCGCGTACTCGAGAACGCCGAGATCCTGCGTGGCGGATTGCAATCGGCCGGGCTCGACGTAGCAGGCCGCTCCGCGACCCCGCACGGAGATACGGCCGCCCCCATCGTCTCCCTGCACATCGGCGACGACCTCGTGGCCATGAGCCTGTGGAAGAACCTCTACGACCGAGGCATCTTCACCAGCGCCGCTTTGCATCCCGCCGTACCGAAGTCGGGTGCCATACTCCGCCTGTGCGTGATGGCGACACACACCGAACAGCAGCTGTCGACCGCCACCGAGCAGATCATCGAGGCCGTAGCAGAGCTGCCCCGATGAGCGAGCACACCCCCGGCTTGCGTATCGCGGTCACCGGAGCCACCAGTGACTTCGCGGCCGCGATACTTCCGAGGCTGTTCGAGGATCCCGAGGTGGACACGGTCATCGGGATAGCCCGTCGCCCAGCACGAATCACGCACCCGAAGTTCACCTCGCTCCGCTCGGACATTCGCTCTCCCGACCTCGAGGAGACGTTCGCCGGATGCGACGTCGTGCTGCACCTGGCGTTCGTGGTCGAAGAGCTCAAAGACAAGGCCGAAACCCACGACATCAACCTGCGCGGCTCACGCAACGTCATCGATTCGGCCTATCGAGCGGGCGTGGCTCGAGTGGTGATCGCGTCGAGCATCAACGCGTACGGTGCCGACATCGCGCCGGAGCCGCTCACCGAGAACAGTTATCCTGCAGGCGATCCCAATCGCTACTACTTCTACGACAAGGCCGAGGTGGAACACTATGCGGAGTGGTGGCTCCGTAGGCACCCCGGCGAGATGACCATCTCCATGTTGCGGTGCACCTACATCATCGGACCCGACTTCGCCAACGACGGGATCGACCAGTTCACTGGGCCGATCGGTGCATTCCCGGACGCGGATCGAGCGTCGTATCAATTCCTGTACCAGGACGACATGGCCGACGCCTTCCATCGCGCGGCCAAGACCGACCTCGTGGGCCCGTACAACCTGGGTCCGGTGGACTGGGTCGGTGTGCGCGAACTCGCTGCGATGCAGGGCCAGTTGATGTTCGACGTTCCGCAGAAAGCTGCGACGCATGTTGCGAACGTGGCGTTCCGACTGGGGCTCACCCCCTTCTCCGGCCAGTGGGTCACACCGGGCGAACCCATCGTCGATTCCTCGGCTCTCGGCCGCGCCACCGGCTGGGCACCGACACTCACGGCGCACGAGAGTGCCGCGGTGATGATTCTGCTGCAAGGCAAGTCGCTGTTGCGTCGTGGGGACGCCCTGGCGCGGGGCATGGCGTGCGAAGCAGCCCTACGCTCGGCATCGGGGGCCGTTGCACTGAGCCGCGCGGATGTTGCCGCACTGCAGGTGGAACATCGACAGCTCGATACCGGGCACGGAAGCGTGCACGCCGAGATCCACCGAGCGTCCATCGAATCCGAGCAGTCGGTGGTGCTCGTCGCCGACGCGGGTCTGCATGCGCGGTACCTCACCCCGTTGGCCGCGGACATCGCTGCCGGCGGCGTCGATGTTGTGGTCCTCGATCTACCCGGGCACGGCTTGAGCACAGGTCCACGCGGTCGATCGTCGGCGGCGCAGACCACCGGGGCCGTGGATGCAGCACTACGTTTCGCTCGAGTCGAGCTCGATACCGCGCCGATCACCGTCCGCAGCGGTACCCGTCATGCGGCGGACACTCTGGTCGGCGGAATTCTCAGGCGGGCCACCGGCTGGAAGACAATGGAAGAACCGGCACACTCCGACGGGCTGCTGCCGTCGAGGATTCGGGTCGACGGAACAGTCGGCATTCCGTTCGTGTCGACAGCCGCCGATGCGCTGGCCCTGTGTACGACCACAACGGGTCTCAGCGCCGCCAGGTGAATGGCCGCCCGCTGAATGTTCGACGCACACGCGTCCACCACAATCGTCGAGAGGTATCGGAGGCTGCTGCAGGGGGCTCGGCCGACTGCGAGCGATGCTCACGCTCGAGTCGGTCCACCTCGGCCCGGTTGGTTCGCCATTTCTCGAGCCACATCTCGACGTCGACGGGCCCCAACGGAACGATCGGAGGCGTCGGGAACCGGATCCAGTCGACGATGCGAGCGTTCAACTCGTCCAAGACATCTCGTGCAGAGTCCTCGCGCCGAACACCGATCAGTGTGGACGGCAGCCGCTCGATCTCCTTGCGCAGCTGCAGCGCGGTGGGCAACAACGCGTCGGCTGGGAGATTCTCCCGCTTCAGGTAGCCGCGAACCCACCACAACTCGTCCCGGGGATCGCCCGACGGAATCGGCTTACCGGCCCCCTCGAGCCCATCGAATGCACCCTCGTCCTGGGCCTGACGGATTTGCTTGTCCACCCAGGACTCGAACGTGACTCCTGGCTTCTTGCGTTCGGTCACCCCATCGACTGTAGATCCGATGCCACGGTGTTCGCCAGGTTCGCCGGACACGACGAGACCCCGGCCCTACCGGGCCGGGGTCGATGCCGGAGCTCGATCAGCCGTACTCGGCGACCAACCGGTCGAATTCGTCGCGGTCGATAACCTGCGGCTCGTTGATCGCGAGAGCCTGTGCGTACTTGCTCGCCAGGTGGTAGTCACGACCGAGCGGCCCTTGCTCGGCGTCGTCCTCGTCGGACTGGATGCTCGCTCCCGGGGGAACCTCGTTCTGCAGGCCGTTGGTCTTGCTGCCGAGCAGAGCATCGAGTTTTGCGGAAATCTTCTGCATGGTCTCTTGGTCGTCGGTCATGGCGACCGGGTACCCGAATCGAGGGAAACAACACGGGCTCGGTGAACCGGAGCTGCACGGGGATTATCTGTCGGTGCCCCGGGGCATGATGGTGGGATGGCCAGGCACGGTATCGGCGCAGGAGCAGCGGACGAGCTGTCAGTGATGGAAAAGCTGTCGCGGCCTACTCGCGAGTGGTTCACCGGGGCTTTTCCGGCCCCCACCTCCGCGCAGCTCGGTGCCTGGTCGTCGATCTCGAGCGGCGCTCACACTCTCGTCGTCGCACCGACCGGATCGGGCAAGACCCTCTCGGCCTTTCTGTGGGCTCTGGACGAGCTGGCGCAACTGGGTGCGGACAGCAAGCGCAAGACCAAGGTCCTCTACATCTCCCCGCTCAAGGCTCTGGCCGTCGACGTCGAACGCAACCTGCGCGCGCCCCTGGTCGGTATCACTCAGACGGCCAAGCGACTCGGCCTCGATCCACCCGAGATCTCGGTGGGCGTGCGCTCCGGCGACACCAGCGCCGCCGACCGTCGGAACATGATCAAGACTCCCCCGGACATCCTGATCACCACCCCGGAGTCGCTGTTCCTCATGCTCACCTCGGCAGCGCGAGACATTCTCGCCGAGGTCGACACCGTGATCGTCGACGAGGTGCACGCCGTGGCCGGCACCAAGCGCGGCGCACACCTCGCGGTGTCGCTCGAACGGCTCGACGGCATGCTGGACAAGCCGGCGCAGCGCATCGGCCTGTCCGCGACGGTTCGCCCGCACGAGGAGGTCGGACGGTTCCTGGCCGGAGCTGCTCCCATCGAGATCGTCGCCCCGCCTGCCCCCAAAACGTTCGACCTGACGGTCCAGGTACCCGTCGAGGACATGACCGAACTGGGTGTCACCGATCCGAACGCCGATACCTCCGCCGCTCCCCCGGCGCAGGGCTCGATCTGGCCGCATGTCGAAGAGAAGATGGTCGATCTCATCCTCGAACACAGTTCGTGCATCGTGTTCGCGAACTCGCGACGGCTCGCCGAGCGCCTCACGGCGCGGCTGAACGAGGTGTATGCCGAGCGAATCGGCGACGGCGTCGAGACACAACACAAGCCGCCGTCACAGGTCGGCACTCCCAACGACGTGAACCACGGTGCCGATCCGTTGTTGGCCCGGGCCCACCACGGCAGCGTCAGCAAGGACCAACGCGCACTGATCGAGGACGACCTCAAGACCGGGCGGTTGCGCTGCGTCGTCGCCACCAGCAGCCTCGAACTCGGAATCGACATGGGCGCGGTCGATCTGGTCGTTCAGGTCGAGGCACCGCCGTCGGTGGCCAGCGGGCTCCAACGCGTCGGACGCGCGGGGCACCAGGTCGGCGAGATCTCCAAGGGCGTGCTGTTCCCCAAACACCGCACCGACCTGATCCACTGCGCGGTCACGGTCGAACGCATGACGTCGGGCAAGATCGAGGCACTGTTCGTACCCGCCAATCCGCTCGACGTGCTGGCTCAACAGACTGTCGCGGCCTGCGCCCTCGAACCCATCGACGCCGAGGACTGGTTCGATTCCGTCCGTCGCACAGGCAGTTTCGCCACGCTGCCCCGTTCGGCCTACGAATCGACTCTGGACCTGCTCTCGGGGCGCTACCCCTCGGACGAGTTCGCCGAACTCCGACCGAGGCTCGTGTGGGACCGCGACGCCAACACCCTCACCGGCCGGCCCGGGTCGCAGCGATTGGCGGTCACCTCTGGCGGAACCATCCCCGACCGCGGATTGTTCACCGTCTACATGGTCGGCGAAAAGCAGTCCAGAGTAGGCGAACTCGACGAAGAGATGGTCTACGAGTCACGAGTGGGTGACGTGTTCGCGCTCGGTGCCACCAGCTGGCGCATCGAGGAGATCACCCACGACCGGGTGTTGGTCAGTCCGGCGTACGGCCAACCGGGAAGGCTTCCGTTCTGGCACGGCGACGGTCTCGGTCGGCCTGCGGAACTGGGTCGGGCTCTGGGCGAGTTCCTGCGGAGCACCACCGACCGCAGCAACCTGGCCGAGCGACTGAGCACCGACGGCCTCGACGCCAACGCCGTCAACAACCTGATCGCGTTGCTCGACGAGCAGCTGGAGGCGACGGGTCAACTGCCCACCGACAAGACGATGATCGTCGAACGGTTCCGCGACGAACTGGGTGACTGGCGACTGGTGCTGCATTCCACCTACGGCCAGCAGGTACACGCGCCGTGGGCACTAGCGGTGGGCGCGAGACTGATCGAGCGCTACGGCATCGACGCCGCCCCCACGGCCTCCGACGACGGCATCATCGTCCGACTCCCCGATACCGACGATCAGCCACCCGGCGCAGAGCTGTTCGTGTTCGAGCGCGACGAGATTGCCGACATCGTCACAGAACAGGTCGGCGGATCGGCATTGTTCGCGTCCAGATTTCGCGAATGTGCCGCTCGCGCACTACTTCTGCCCCGCCGCAACCCGGGCAAGCGGGCACCGCTGTGGCAGCAACGGCAGCGTTCGGCGCAGCTGCTCGATGTGGCACGCAAGTACCCCACGTTCCCGATCCTGCTCGAAACCGTCCGCGAATGCCTCCAGGACGTCTACGACCTCCCCGCCCTCGAAGACATCCTGGCCCGCATCGGTCGGCGCCAGATCAGAATCGTCGATGTCGAGACACCATCGCCGTCACCGTTCGCCAACTCGTTGCTGTTCAACTACGTCGGCGCGTTCATGTACGAGGGCGACAGCCCGCTGGCCGAACGCCGGGCCGCTGCACTGTCACTGGACTCCGCGCTGCTGGCCGAGTTGCTCGGACGCGTCGAGCTGCGAGAGTTGCTGGACGCCGACGTCATCACCACCACCGAACTCGAGTTGCAGAGACTGCCCGAGGACAGACATGCCAAGGACATCGAAGGCGTAGCAGATCTGTTGCGGCTGCTCGGCCCGTTGACCGTGGACGAAATCGGGCTGCGCACCAACGGCGACGAATTCCCGCAGTGGCTCACCGAACTGGCCGATGCCAAAAGGGCCATGGAGGTCACGTTCGCCGGACAGACCTGGTGGACGGCCATCGAAGACGCGGCTCGCTTGCGTGACGCACTCGGTGTTCCACTTCCCATCGGCACCCCGGCCGCATTCATAGAACCCGTCGACGACCCGCTGGTCGACCTGATCAGCCGGTACGCCCGAACCCACGGACCGTTCACCCTCGACGACGCAGCGGCTCGGTTCGGCGTCGGTACCGCCGTGGTACGCGACGTCCTGCGCAGATTGGCCGTCGACAAACGCGTCGTCGAAGGCGAATTCCGTCCCGGTGCCGCGGGCAGCGAATGGTGCGACGCCGAGGTTCTCCGGCGACTGCGGCGTCGATCGCTCGCAGCAGCCCGGCAGGAGGTGGAACCGGTCTCCACCGCCACCCTCGGCCGCTTCCTGCCCGCCTGGCAGTACGTGGACAGTCGACGCCTGAGCGGAATCGACGGCGTCGCGACCGTCATCGAACAGCTTGCGGGCGTTCCTGTTCCGGCATCGGCCTGGGAATCTCTCGTGCTCTCGTCGCGAGTGACCGATTACAGCCCGGCGATGCTCGACGAACTCACCTCCACCGGTGAGGTGTTGTGGTCGGGGCACGGTGCGATCTCGTCCAAGGACGGTTGGGTGAGCCTGCACATGGCCGACACCGCACCCCTCACCCTCGTACCCGCAGCAGAATCCGATCTGTCGGAGTTGCAGATTCGAATTCAGGACGCCGTCGCGGGCGGCGGTGCGTACTTCTTTCGGCAACTCTCCGACACCGTCGGCAGTACCGACGACACGGCGCTGCAGGCGGCCTTGTGGGAGTTGGTGTGGGCAGGGCGTCTGAGCAACGACACGTTCGCGCCGCTGCGCGCACTGCTGAACTCCACGGCCACCCGCTCGGCCCCGAGTCATCGATCCCCACGTCGCACACCGCGCCTGCGTTCCTACCGTCAGTTCGAGCGGCCGTCACTGCCCACCCGTACCGGCCCACCGACGGCCGGCGGTCGATGGTCACGGTTGCCCGAGCTCGAACCCGACCTCACCGTTCGCGCTCATGCCACCGCAGACGTACTTCTCGAGCGCTACGGCGTGGTGACCCGCGGCTCGGTGATGAACGAAGGGGTCCCGGGCGGATTCGCCACGATGTACAAGGTGCTCACCGGGTTCGAGGATTCCGGTCGATGCCGTCGCGGCTACTTCGTCGATTCGCTCGGCGGTGCCCAGTTCTCCACCTCCGACGTGGTCGACCGGTTGCGCAGTTACGACGAACCGAAGAAGAACGCCAGCGCCGTCGTACTCGCGTCGTGTGATCCGGCCAACCCCTACGGCGGAGCACTGCCCTGGCCGAAAGCCGGTGGTGGCGAGGCTGGTGTCGGCGAGAAGCCGGACGAAACGACGAAGCATCGGCCGGGCCGCAAGGCCGGTGCATTGGTCGTCCTCGTCCGAGGCGAATTGACGATGTTCGTCGAACGTGGCGGAAAGTCGGTGCTGACGTTCGGCGACAACACCGAGGACATCGCCTCTGCAGCAACAGCATTGGCAGGCACAGTCAAGCGCGGCGGAGTCGACAAACTGCTCGTCGAGCGGATCAACGGTCACGACATCCACGGCACGGACTTCTCCAAGACACTGACCGAGGCCGGTTTCTCGGCGACACCCCGGGGACTCCGTCTCCGACGCTGAAGCACCGCAACACTTCCCAGGAACCAGAGAGGATGCAGATGCCCGAGGGCGATACGGTCTGGCGCGCGGCCAACACTCTGCGGGCGGCGCTGGAGGGACAGCAACTCACCACCTGTGACATTCGCGTACCACGTTATGCCACAGTGGATTTCACTGGCAAGACGGTCGACTCTGTCGCGTCGCGCGGCAAGCATCTGCTGATTCGGGTGGGCGGCTACTCCATTCATTCGCATCTCAAGATGGAGGGCACCTGGCACGTCTATGCACCCGGTGCCAGGTGGCGTCGCCCGGCGTTCCAGGCGCGCATCATCTTGAACACCGCGAATGCGCAGGCCATCGGGTTCGAACTCGGAGTGCTCGACATCATCGAGGACGAAGAGGAGGCCGTCGGATACCTCGGACCGGACCTGCTCGGTACGGACTGGGACCCAGACGTCGCCCTGACCAATCTGGAGTCGGATCCGGCTCGTCCCGTCGGACTCGCTCTGCTCGACCAGCGCAACATCGCCGGGCTCGGCAATGTCTATCGAAACGAGATCTGCTTTCTGCGTGGAATCGACCCGCGTACACCGGTCGCCGACGCCGGCGACTTGAAGAAGACCATCGACCTGTCCTATCGACTGATCATGGCCAACAAGGATCGAAATCAGCGCGTCACCACTGGAGATCGGCGACCCGGCCGACACTTCTGGGTGTACGGCCGGGAGAACAAGCCGTGCCGACGGTGCGGAACCACCATCGAGTTCGGGCTCATCGGCGACAACCCGCTCGAGGAGCGGCAGATCTACTATTGCCCGCACTGTCAACCCGGACCCATCTGACGGCGTCCTGCCAGGTGCGGCCAAGCCTGTTCACAGCTTCGCCTACCACCATGGGTCGCATGCTGACACTTGCGATATTCACCCTGCTGATCATGGCCGTTTCCGGCGCGACGGCGGCTCGCGCACCCCGGACGCTGGTTCGACTGCGCTAGATCGTGCGAACCGGTTCCAGAATTTCCTGTCGGGCCTCAGGAGCGACGACCCGCAACGCGTCCGCCGACTCGTCGTCGGGCTGGCGCTGCGATTCGATCTCGGCCTCCACCCGGGCGCGGTAGGTCTCGACTTCACGATCGACCATGGCCTCGTCCCACCCCAGAACGGGTGCGATCAACGCGGCCACCTGACCCGCGCAGTTCATCCCACGGTGCGAGTACTCGATGGAAATCCGGGTACGACGCGACAGCACGTCCTCCAGGTGCAACGCGCCCTCCGCCGCCGCCGCATAGACCACCTCGACCTGCAGGTAGGACGGTGCGTCGGTGAGTGGTTGCAGCAGTTCGGGTTTCCCGTCCGCCATCGCCAACACCTCGTCGATCAGCGAACCGTATCGGTCCAGCAGGTGCGTCACCCGATGTGGATGCAAGTTGTACATCTCGCCCAGATGCGGTGCCTGATTGACCAGGGCGAAGTAACCGTCGGCACCGACGAGGGGCACCTTCTCGGTGATCGATGACGCCACCCGCACCGGAATGTCCTCCGCCGCCAGATCGACGGCGTCCTCGGCCATCACTCGGTAGGTCGTGTACTTGCCGCCGGCGATGGCGATGAGTCCCGGTGCCACGCGAGCGACCGCGTGCTCGCGAGAGAGCTTGGAGGTCTCGTCGCTCTCGCCTGCCAGCAGTGGCCGCAGGCCCGCGTACACACCGTCGATGTCCTCGTGGGTGAGCGGCGTGACGAGCACACCGTTGACCTCACCCAGGATGTAGTCGATGTCGGCTTTGGTCGCGGCCGGATGGGCAAGATCGAGATTCCAGTCGGTGTCGGTGGTGCCGATGATCCAGTGCGCACCCCACGGGATGATGAAGAGCACGGATTTCTCGGTGCGCAGAATGATCGCGGCTTCGCTGACGATTCGGTCGCGCGGCACCACGATGTGCACGCCCTTGGATGCACGCACCCGGAAACGTCCACGCATGTTGGACAGCGATTGAATCTCGTCGGTCCACACGCCGGTGGCGTTGATCACCACGTGTGCGCGTACTTCCGTGGTGGCTCCGGTCTCCGAATCGCGCACTCGCACACCGGATACCCGATCTGCCTCCCGCAGGAACCCGACGACCTGGGTGGATGTACGAACCACCGCGCCGTAGTGAGCGGCCGTTCTGGCGACCGTCATGGTGTGCCGGGCATCGTCGACGACGGTGTCGTAGTACCGAATTCCGCCGATCAGCGACTTCCGTTTGATGCCGGGCGACATCCGCAACGCGCCCGAACGCGTCAGATGCTTCTGCTGCGGAACCGATTTGGCCCCACCCATCCGGTCGTAGAGAAAGATGCCCGCGGCGATGTACGGGCGCTCCCACAGGCGATGAGTGAGCGGAAACAGAAACTTCAGCGGCTTGACAAGGTGCGGTGCGAGTGTGGACAACGAGAGTTCTCGTTCGTGCAGCGCCTCGCGTACGAGCCCGAACTCGAGCTGCTCGAGATAGCGGAGCCCGCCGTGGAACATCTTCGACGAGCGAGACGAGGTGCCCGACGCATAATCACGCGCCTCGACCAGAGCCACCTTCAAACCCCGCGTCGCCGCGTCGAGGGCCGCACCGGAGCCGACGACGCCACCGCCGACGACCACGACGTCGAACTGCTCGGTTCCGAGCTGGTCCCACGCCTCCACCCGCTGGGTGGGTCCGAGGAACTTCGTGTTCGATCGGTTGCTCACTGTGACGCTCCCTATCCGTCGAAAAACCCCGCGCACTACGTGCATGTCAGGTTACCGCCCCAGGTCCGCCACGCGCAGAACCTGCCGACCGGGCTCCGCGAGGTCAGCGAGTGCGGATGGACGTGTGTGCAGCGCCCAATCGCCGCACCGCCTCCGCCAGCTCTGCCGGTGTCGATCCCGCGAAGCTCAACCGGAGCGAGCGGCCGTACTGCTCGGCCGACGCAAACGCCGAGCCTGGAACGAAGGCGACTCCATGCTCCAGGGCGGCCGCGAGCAACTCGCTCGTATCGGTCCCGTCCTCGAACGTCGCCCAGGCGAACATTCCACCCGTCGGGCGCGAGACCGTGAGCCGCGCGGAGAACTCGGCATCGAGCGCATCCGTCAATGCCGTTGCACGGCAAGCATACTCATGACGCAGTGTCGTCAAGTGCGCGTCCAACCATGCAGTGTCGCCGAGCATGCTCGCCGCCATCAGCTGCGTCATCGAGGAACCGCACAGATCGGCACCCTGCTTGAGGAGCTCCACAGCCGCACACACGGCGGGCGGTGCGACGAACCAGCCGACACGCAGCGTCGGAGCGAGGATCTTCGACGCACTCGACAGCCGGATGACGCGATCGCCGAAACAGGCTATCGGCGGCGGCGGTGCGCCCGTACCGTGCACAGAGCCTGTTGCGGCGAACCAGATCTCGCCGTACGGGTCGTCCTCGATCACCCAGAATCCGTAGTGATCCGCGAGCGCCGCGAGGTGCCGACGCCGGTGCTCGCTCATCGTGACCCCGCGAGGGTTGTGGAAGTTGGCGACCGTGTGGACCACCGCAGGACGCAGCCCCGCCGTCAACCGTCGTTCGAGTTCCGCGGTGTCCATCCCGTCGGCGTCGATTTCGATGGCCTCGATCCGTGCCTCGGCGATCGAGAACACCTGCAGCGCACCGGTATACGCGGGCTCGTCGACGACGACAACAGCACCCGGGTCGATCAGCGCCTGCGCGAGCAGCGTCAGCGCCTGTTGCGATCCGTGCGTGACGACGACGGTGTCCGTCGGAACCGTCACTCCCCCGCGCACGGCGCTCTCTCTGGCCGCGATCACGCTGCGCAGCGTGCGATGACCGGCAGTTTCGCAGTATTGGACGGCATCGGGGCTCCGCAGTACCGCGTCGGCAGCAGCCGCGATGCGGTCGACGGGGATCAGATCCGTGGCCGGCAGGCCTCCCGCCAGGCTGATGACGTCGTCGCGAGCGGTGAGGGCAAGAAGATCACGGATAGCCGAGCTGGACAACGATGCGGTGCGTCGGGCCAAGCCGACGGGGAGGTGAGTAGAAGACATGAAAGAGACTCCGGGGCAGCAGGAACGAAGGAACGGCCCGCGGATCCGCTGAGTCGAGGAGAGAGCGGACGGGTGTGTCCGCTCTCTCGACTGTCTCACGTGCTACCGAAATATGAAACGCAATTCTCACATAGTGAGATCAGTCCAGATCGTCGTGCGCCATCAGCTGACGCGCAGCCTCGATGACCGATCCCGACAACGACGGGTACACCGAGAACGTGTTGGCCAGGTCGTTGACCGAGAGGTTGTTCTGCACCGCCATCGCGATGGGCAGAATCAGCTCCGACGCGCTCGGGGCGACCACAACGCCGCCGATGACGACGCCGGTGGCCGGGCGACAGAAGATCTTGACGAAACCGCGCTTGAGCCCGCTCATCTTCGCTCGCGGATTTGTGGTCAGTGGCAGCATCACCACGCGCGCCGGTACGTCACCGGCGTCGATCTTGGACTGCGCCACACCGACCGACGCGATCTCGGGCCGCGTGAACACCGCCGAGGCCACGGTCTTGAGCTTGATCGGGCTGACGGCCTGTCCCAGTGCGTGGTACATCGCGATGCGTCCCTGCATCGCCGCGACCGAGGCCAGCGGCAGCAGACCGGTGCAGTCACCGGCTGCGTAGATGCCCGCGACCGCGGTACGAGATACGCGGTCCACTCGCAGGTATCCACCCTTGTCGAGTTCGATGCCCACCTTCTCGAGTCCCAGACCGGAGGTGTTGGGAACCGATCCGACTGTCATCAGCGCGTGGCTGCCCTCGACGGTGCGGCCGTCCGACAGCGTGACGAGAACACCGTCGTCGGTGCGTACGACCGAGTCCGCACGGGCGTGCTTGACGAGAGTGACACCTCGCTCGTTGAACGCGTCCTCGAGGACCAGAGCGGCATCCTCGTCCTCGTGTGGGAGCACGCGGTCGCGGCTCGAGACAGCGGTGACCTTGACGCCCATCTCGGTGTAGGCCGAGACGAACTCGGCACCGGTCACACCGGATCCGACGACCACCAAGTGCTCGGGTAGGGCCTCGAGGTCGTAAAGCTGACGCCAGTTGAGAATGCGTTCGCCGTCGGGCTCGGCTCCCTTGACCACGCGGGGGCGGGCACCGGTCGCGATGAGGACGACGTCGGCGTCGAGGATGCGTTCCTCGCCGTCGGCCAACACCGCCTTGATCTGATGCGAGGCCATGCCGACATGGGTGTCGATCATCTCGGCGCGGCCGGCCAGGAGTTCGACGCCGACCGAGGTGACGCGGTGTGCGATGTCGGCCGACTGAGCCTGCGCGAGACTCTTGACTCGGTCGTGAATCTTCGGAAGCGCAACGGCGGCCTGCGATGGATCGAGCGAAATACCCAGGTCGCTGGCTCGACGCATTTCGGTGCGAATGCCGGTCGAGGCGATGAACGTCTTCGACGGCACGCAGTCCCAGAGAACGCAGGCACCGCCGATGCCGTCGGAATCGACGAGCGTCACCTGTCCGCCGTGCTGGGCGGCTACCAATGCTGCTTCGTACCCTGCCGGACCACCACCGATGATCACAATCCGGGTCATTGATCCTCTTCTCGCGTGCTCGAAATTCTCTCGCTTTGTCCCCTCAACGGTATTGCAGAGGCCGCCCCGGCGCGTCGGTAGGGCTGGCTTCGGTGACCCGGGAGGCGACCGGACCTGCGACGACTCACCGAAACAGGACCACGACGCGTCAACCGGCACCGATACGGTTTAGGCTGGCCGACGTGCCAATTTATGCCGCCTACGGATCGAACATGCATCCGGAGCAGATGTTGCAGCGATGCCCACACTCCCCCCTGTCGGGAACCGGGTGGCTGCACGGATGGCGGTTGACCTTCGGCGGCGGCGACATCGGCTGGGAAGGCGCACTCGCCACGATCGTCGAGGATCCCGACTCTCAGGTCTTCGTCGTCCTCTACGACGTATCGGACGAGGACGAGGAGAGTCTGGATCGCTGGGAGGGCTCCGAACTCGGCATTCACCGCAAGATCCGACTACGCATCGAGACCGGCCGTGAGCCGGTACTGGCGTGGATGTACGTGCTCGACGCCTACGAGGGTGGCCTGCCGTCGGCCCGCTATCTCGGAGTGATGGCGGAAGCAGCCGAAATTGCCGGTGCCCCAGCCGAATACGTGCGAGACCTACGAACCCGCAACAGCCGCAACGTGGGTCCCGGTACAGCCTCGTAGCTCGACGGACAGATCAGAAGTAGTTCTTCATCACCGACGCCACCCAGGCAGGCTCGGTCACGTCCGCACGCTCCGGAACCATGGACTGCAGGAACGGTTTGACGTCGAGGACCGGTGAGCCGTCGATCGCGTCGAGACCTCGAACTCGGATGCGCAGACCGTCGACGTCGACGATCTCGCACCGCGACACTCCGAGATGGTTGGGCCGGTCCTTGACGCGTTGGGCGAGGACTCCCACCCGAGGAAGCGTCGTGTCGCCGCGGGGGTGGCGCGATCCGGTGGTCGTCGCGGCCGGATCACACCGGTGGAAGCCGTAGACGACCTCGAGGTGCGAGAAGTCGGCAAGACCGAGAGTCGCGTCTACGTCGAGCGCGGTCCGATCGAGGTCGATGACGGACTCGACGGATCCCCAGTTGTCGTCCACCACTTCGGCACGGTCGGATCGAACGATTCCGATCGGAGACAATTCGAAAGCCATCTCGTTCCCTGCCCCTAGTTCGGATCCAGCGCGATTCCGGTCATCACCTTCACACCCACGGCCAATGCTCGCTCGTCGAGATCGAACGTGGGCTGATGGATGTCGAGTTGGGGGCCGGTACCGGGCCAGACGCCCAGCCGAGCCATCGCCCCCGGCACCCTTTCGAGGTACCACGAGAAATCCTCGCCGCCACCGGACTGCGCGGTATCGGCGAGGGCGGTTACCCCGACCCGTGTGATCGCCTTCTCGAAGGTGTGCGTGGACGAGGGGTCGTTGACCACCGGCGGTACGCCGCGGCGGTAGTGCAACTCGAATTGCACCCCGGTGGGTGCGAGCAATCCGGTGACGATCTCGCGAACCAACGGTTCGAGCAACGCCCAGGTCTCGTGATCGCCGGTGCGGACGGTGCCGGTCAGCATGCCGGTCTGCGGAATGGCGTTGGGGGCCTGGCCCGCCACCACCGCTCCCCACACCATGACCGTGCTGGTTCGCGGATCGATGCGCCTGCTCAGCATCCCGGGCAGGCCGGTGATGACCGTGCCGAGCGCGTACACGAGATCCGTCGTCAGGTGTGGCCGCGACGTGTGACCGCCGGGTGAGTCCAGCCGCAGCTCGACGGTGTCGGCGGCGGAGGTGATGGCACCGACACGTACGCCGACCTGCCCCACCTCGAGCCGCGGATCACAGTGCAGCGCAAAGATCTTGGTGACACCGTCGAGCGCGCCCGCGGCCACCGCGTCGAGTGCACCCCCGGGCATGACCTCCTCGGCGGGCTGAAAGATCAGGCGCACCCCGTACTGCAGATCCGGCAGCGATGCCAGCGCCAGCCCGGTCGCGAGCAGCACCGTGGTGTGCGCGTCGTGGCCGCAGGCGTGCGACACCCCGGGCACAGTCGACGAATACGCCGCGCCGGTGTTCTCCTGCAGCGGTAGGGCATCCATGTCTGCCCGCAACGCGACACGAGGACCGTCGGGCCCGATGTCACAGATCAGCCCCGTTCCGCCGGGGAGGGGCTTAGGTGACAGACCCGCTGCTTCCAGTTGTTCGATCACGAATGCGGTGGTGCCGAATTCGCGTCGAGCGAGTTCCGGGTTGGCGTGAATGTGCCGACGCCACAGTGACAGATCTGCCGTGTGCGACTCGATCCACCGATCGATCGCGGCCTCACGAGTGTTCACTGTTGCCCAGCCGATCGGGCGCTCACGCCGTCGAGCAGGCGGGCCCGAGTGCTGGGATCGGCTGCAGCACGCGCGGCCGTTCTGGCCAGACCGAGGGCTCCGTCGCGTAATGCTCGGTCGGCGGACTCGGTGACGCACGCAGCGGCGAACTCCGGCTGATGCGTCACCGCCCCGCCTGCGTCGAGCCCGACGACGGGATGGATACCAGGTAGAACATTCGTCACGTTTCCCATGTCTGTGCTGCCCAACGGGCGAAATCCTTCCAAATCCGGAGCCAACGGCGATCGGCCCAACGCTTCGATCTCCTGACGAAAAGCCGCGACCAGCCACGAATCCGGCGTCAACGCAGCGTATGTCGGTGACACCGTACGAATCTCGTGAGTACACCCGGTGGCGAGTGCCCCGGCCTCGAAACACGCGAACGCCTTGGTCGTCAGCGCCTCGAGCGACTCCGTGGTGTTCGCGCGCAGGTAGTAGAGCAACTCGGCATGGCCGGGAACGATGTTCGGCGCCGCCCCGCCGTCGCTGACGATGCCGTGGAACTGCTGACCGGGTGCCAGGTGCTGACGCAGCAAACCGAGCGCCACCTGGCTGATGGTGACCGCATCGCCTGCGTTGATTCCCCATTCCGGAGCGGCCGAGGCATGCGCGGCGCGGCCGGTGAACTTCACGGCGACGTCGGCCAGAGCCAGCGACGTCGCACCGACGATGTCGAAGGGTCCGGGGTGGACCATCAGTGCCGCGCCGATGCCGTCGAACACTCCGCGCTCGAGCATCAGCACCTTGCCGCCGCCGGTCTCCTCGGCCGGGGTGCCGAGCACTCGGACGGTGATGCCCAGAGCGTCGGCGACCGGAGCCAATGCAAGCGCCGCCCCCACCGCGGACGCCGCAATGATGTTGTGCCCGCACGCATGACCGATCTCCGGCAGGGCGTCGTACTCCGCACAGATACCGATAACCAGGTCACCACTGCCGAACGACGCCGTGAACGCGGTATCCATGTCTGCCACGTTCGACTCGACATCGAAATCGTGGGATCGGAGGGTATCGAGGATCTTGGCGACGCTGCGATGTTCTTCGAACGCCAGCTCGGGCTCGGCATGAATCGAGTGCGACAGTGCGACCAGTTCGCCAGTCGCGGCGGCCAGGGCGCGGTCCATGGCACTGGCCACAGCAGCACTGTTCGATTCGTCCGTCACGAGAGACAGTGTGTCACTAGCGTGGCCGAGTGTCGGAACGGCTGTGCCGACTTGCAGGCAGAGACCGGCTTGCTACTTTCCGAAGCTGAAGTTGCTGTCGTCGGTTGCGGTGTTCAGTGCGGCGAGCAGATCCACGTGCATACGTGCCTTGATACCGGCCAGATTCGCACCCCGGGTGCTCGTCAGCGCCGCAGCCTTCGCGACCGCGTCGGACACCAACGACTCTTCCGGTGCCGTCGCCTCGACGATTCCGGCGGCCACGGCGTCGGCACCGCCGTAGCGGCGACCGGTCGTCATTGCCTCGACGGCCGTCTGCTTGGGCAGCCGGGAGTTGATCAGTGCCGACATTCCCACGGTGAACGGCATGTTCAGGTTCACCTCGGGCAGGCAGTAGAAGCCTCGGTCGGCGCGCTGGATACGGAAGTCGTGCGAGGTGGCGAACATCGCGCCTGCTCCGAACGCATGGCCCTGAACTGCCGCGACGGTGGCCATCGGAAACGCCAGCAGCCGGGTGTAGAGAGTGTGGACACGGTCGAGGTACCAGGTGATCTTGTCCAGGTTGGCGAAGAGCCAATCGGTGTCGAGACCGTTGCTGTAGAACTTGCCCGCCGACGTGGTGACCAGTGCCGCCGGACCGGTCGACGCCTCGACCTCGTCGAGCAACGCGTGGGTGGCGTCGATCCAGTCCGGGTGGAACCGATTCTCCGGATTGTCCGCGCCGTCCTGGGCACCGAGGAACAGGATGTGGACGTCGCCGTCGCGTTCGAGATAAGGCATGCAGCGGATACTACTCGGGGGTAACTTGCTGGTGGCAACCTCCATCGGTCGCACATCCATCGCGTCGATCTCCTACTGTTGTTCATCGTGGCAACCACCGACGCACATGAGACCGACCCCGTGACCGACCCCGAGGGGGCCGCGCGCACCGCCGCCGACGCTCTCGCCGCGGCGACCGGAGTCGACACCCACTCCGTGGCCATCGTCCTCGGCTCCGGCTGGCAGGCAGCAGCCGATGTCTTCGGCTCCCCCACCGCGACCGTGCGCATGGCCGATCTGCCCGGCTTTGCGCCGCCGTCGGCGTCGGGTCACTCGGGCACCATCACCTCGGTGGACGTCGGCGGCACCCACACCCTGCTGCTGCAGGGCCGCACCCACGCCTACGAAGGTCACGACCTGCGACGCGTCGTACACCCCGTGCGCACCGCGATCGCCGCAGGCGCGACGACCGTCGTGCTGACCAATGCCGCAGGCGGAATTCGCGATGGCATGAGCGTCGGGCAGCCCGTCCTGATTTCCGACCACCTCAACCTCACGGCTCGCTCGCCTCTCGTCGGTGCCGAGTTCGTCGATCTGGTCGACGCGTACTCCCCCGAACTTCGCGCTCTGGCAGCCCAGATCGATCCGTCGCTCGAAGACGGCGTCTACGCGGGTCTGCCCGGCCCCCACTACGAGACGCCTGCCGAGATCCGGATGCTGCGCACTCTCGGAGCAGACCTCGTGGGTATGTCGACGGTGCACGAGACGATCGCCGCGCGGGCGAAGGGCGCGCGAGTCCTCGGCATCTCGCTGGTCACCAATCTTGCGGCCGGCATGACCGGCGAGCACCTGAACCACACCGAAGTACTCGCTGCCGGTAAGGATTCCGCTGCCCGGATGGGTGCATTGCTGCACGAATTGGTCACTCGGCTGTGACCGAGGAGCTTTCCGAACGCGTGCAGCGCTGGATCGCAGGCGATCCGGACCCCACTACCCGTGACGAACTGCGCAGCCTGTCCGATGCCGAACTCACCGATCGGTTCAGTGGCCCACTGACGTTCGGCACGGCGGGCTTGAGAGGACCGGTACGCGCGGGACCCAACGGGATGAACGAGGCGGTAGTGGTGAAGACCACCGCCGGAATCTCAGCATGGTCGATCGAGAAGGGCCTCGGCGGGTCGATCGTCGTCGTCGGCCGCGACGCCAGAACCGGCTCCGAACAGTTCGCCTTCGCGGCCGCGGAAACCCTGTCCGCCCAGGGATTTTCGGTGGTCTTGCTGCCTCGACCGCTCCCGACTCCCGTCGTCGCCTTCGCGGTACGCGCCCTCGACGCCGAGCTCGGCGTGCAGATCACCGCCTCACACAACCCCGCGGCGGACAACGGCTACAAGGTGTACCTCCGCGGCGGCTCGCAGCTGATCCCGCCGAGTGACGCGGAGATCGAGACGCTGATCGCCGCCACCGGCGACGCGGTCGACGTTCCCCGTTCGATCGTCGAACCCAGCGGTACCGACATCGCTGCGCGTTACCTCGATTCGGTTGTTGCACTCCCTCGTTCGACGCGCCGAGATATCCGCATCGCCCTCACTGCGCTGCACGGCGTCGGCGGCGAGCTGGCCACCGCGGCGCTGCGTGGAGCAGGGTTCCGCGACGTCCAGGTGGTCGAGGAACAATTCGAGCCCGACCCTGCGTTCCCCACCGTCACGTTCCCCAACCCCGAGGAACCGGGCGCTGCCGATGCGGTGCTCGCTCTCGCGGCCGAGATCGACGCCGATATCGCGATAGCCCTCGACCCCGACGCTGATCGCTGTGCGGTCGGGGTGCCCACGGACGGCGGGTGGCGCATGCTGACCGGCGACGAGACCGGAGCACTGCTCGCGAACCATCTCCTCGCCGATGCGCCCGCCGACCCGTTGGTGGCCAACACCATCGTCTCGTCGCAACTGCTCTCCGCGCTCGCTCCGGCGCGTGGTGCCCGCTATGCCCGCACCCTGACCGGATTCAAATGGCTCGTCCGCGCGGGCGAGGGTCTCGTGTACGCCTACGAGGAGGCCATCGGGCACTGCGTCGATCCGAATGTGGTGCGCGACAAGGACGGTATCTCGGCAGCGGTGGTGCTCGCAGATCTGGCCGCCGGCCTGAAACAGGACCGGCGCACCCTGCTCTACGTGCTCGACGACCTTGCGGTCGAGTTCGGCGTGCACCTGGGTGCGCAGGTCTCGCGGCGGGTGCAGGACCTCGCCGAGACCGGGAACATGATGGACCGGCTACGCACCGAACCGCCGACGGAATTGGCCGGCCGGGCGGTCACCGTTGAGGATTACGCTGACCGCGACGACGAGTTGCGCACCGACGCAGTCGAGATCAGCGGATCGGGGCTGCGGGTGATCGTGCGGCCGTCCGGTACCGAACCCAAGCTCAAGGCGTACCTCGAAGTGATCGAGCAGGTCGAAAGCCGTGACGAACTGGCGCGCGCCCGGGCGGCAGCGGGCGAGCTACTGGCCGAACTGACCGACTACGCCCAGCACCTCTAGCCCTGGTAATCCCGAATCTCAGAACAACGCCGACTGCACCGGGGGCAGATCCGAGGTGAAGGCACCGAGTTCTATTCGCCGACCTTTGAGTGCTGCCAGGTCCACGACGTAGGTGTCGTCGTCCACAGTGGCGATCACCGCCTGCCCGACGCATGTCCTGATTTCGAGTCCATGAGCTCCGGTCGCGACATCCGCGGGGTAGGTGACGCGACTGACGTTCTCGCTCAACGCTTCGCGTCCGGCGGGCGGCGTCCATCGTTCGTCGATCGGGGTGCACCCGGCGACGCCCGCCTCGCTCAGCATCGCGCGGACCTGCTCCGCCCGGGCAGCGGTGGCGGCGTCGAGCCTGTCCACGTCGATCGGTAGACACAGCGAGGCGGCCTTCGCCGCGGAGCGCACTGCCTGCCGTAGCCCCATCGATTCGGTCACGAGATCCTCCGCCACCCGAACGGCTTTTCCGTCGTCGGCGTGGGCGACGTACCGCGCACTGATCGCCCCCTGCTCGGCGAGCCGGCCCCACTTGCGTGTGTCCGCTGCCGTCCCGATCTTGAAGGTGCCGTTCGCGAATGCCGCCAGATAGAGCCAATGCGGTTGCATGACATGCTTTTCCAGATCACGCGAGACGAAGCCGCTGCGATGCACGGTATGCACGAATCGAAAACTGTCCTTGTCGGCGCACGTCGCGCACTGGCCCGACGCGACGGCGCGCTCCCGGCCGGGGCACGGCACGTAGCGCGGCGGGCCGTCGGCCCGAAATGCCATGCGCCCGGTGCAGTACCGATCGGTCGAAGCACCCAGCGCACGGAAACCGAGCCTACGGCCGACCAGTTCGTGAAACTCGATCTGCTCGGTGTCGACATCGAGCACCCGTAATCTCGGGCAGGGTGCAGGTGCCGCCTCCGAGGGCCAGGAGACCCCGAGGACCAAGCGGGCGGCGGTAGCGGAGGTCAGCGCGGACCGAACTGACGATCGCCTGCGTCACCGAGGCCGGGAACGATGAACGCATTCTCGTTCAGGCCGTCGTCGATGCTCGCTGCCACCAATCGGACCGGCAGGCCCGAGGCTTCCAGCGCGGCAACACCTTCGGGAGCGGCCACGACGCAGATGGCCGTCACCTCCGCCGCACCGCGACCGACGAGCAGTTCGATCGTGTGCACCATGGAGCCGCCGGTGGCCAGCATGGGGTCCAGCACGTATACCGGCGTCTGCGACAGGTCGTCGGGCAAGGACTCCATGTACGGGACGGGCTGATGCGTCTGTTCGTCCCGGGCCATCCCCACGAATCCGACGCGGGACTGCGGAATCAGACTGCTGGCCTTCTCCACCATGCCCAGACCTGCACGCAGAACCGGTACGAGCAACGGCGGGCGTGCCAGCCTGGTGCCCTCGGTCACGGCGACGGGGGTGCGCACTTCGAAGGTATCGATGGCGGCGTCTCGGGTGGCCTCGTAGACCAGCATGTGGGTGAGTTGACGAAGAGCCGTCCGGAACGTGGCATTGTCGCTGCGCTCGTCCCGCATCGTGGTGAGCAGAGCTGCGGCCAGTGGGTGGTCGACCACGTGTGTTTCCATGCTGTCCAGGATAGGACTTCGGTGGTCGGACGCGAACGGCAAGTCAGGGGAACCGAATGGCGGGCATCCGCGTCGAACCAGTTGGGCGTCGCACTCGGCGGCCCTGAATCGATTGCTTTCTCAGGGGGCACTGATGGCCGAACTCGTCGTCGACACCGAGGGGGTCCTCGCATACAGTGCGGTGGCGTCGACCATGGCCCAACAGATCGCCGCGGCGGGTGCTGCCGCCGCGGCGTGCGGTCCAGCCGTGCTCGCACCGGTGTTCGGCCTGATCGGACAGGAATTTCTCGGTGCTGTCACCGGTACCCATCTTGCGCACACCGACGCCGTGGTGCGCTTGGCCGGAGCGGTGGCGAGCATCGGTTCCGCGGCCACGGCATCGGCCGTGTCGTACGCCCTCACCGATGCCGGCACCGGCGCAACCGTCGCGGGCTCGGCGGCCGGTATCGCGCCGGACGCGCGGTAGCGGCCATGATCGATTTGTTGGCCCGTCCGATCGTCGACCTGCTCGGTGCCTTCGGCAACGGAGCGGTTCCCACCGGGGGTCCGGCCGATGTGCTTCGTGTGTCTTCAGCAGCGATCGAGGCGGCGCAGGGAGTCGGCAGGGTCGCGATCACCGAGCTCGCCGCGAATTGGAACGGTGCCGCCGCCGACGCCGCAACTCGATACGCCGAGAACGCACACTCGTCCGCGATCGCCCTCGCGGACCACGCCGACGAGATCGCCGCCGTCGTCGATCAGGCCTGCCGCGATACCAACCAGGGTTTCCTCGAACTGCAGGCCATCGCGGCGTCGTTCGTGGGCATCGCACTCTCGGCCGGACCGATCATCGCTACACCGGTAGGGCAGACCATGCTGATCTCGGCAGCCATCGAGCACCTCGAGCGGGCTCTGGTGGTGGTTGCCCGTGTTCGCACCGAATTAGCTGCGCACACTGCGAAAGTCGGGGCACTCGCCGCTCCGCCGACGGTGCCCGCCCCCGTGGGCGGAGGACCGGTACCCGCCCCCGGATCTTCCTCGAACCTCATGACCTCACCTGCCACGTCGCAGGTGATCGAGGCCGGTGAGAAATTGGCGAAGACGTTCGCGCAGTCGTTGTCCTCCCCTGCTACCGGAGCCGACGTGCCGGGTGGCGGTGGCGGTGGCGCACTGAACTATCTGGGTGATCCGGCCACCGATTCTTCCCGGTCGACCGACAGTGCCGCTCGCGGCGTCGAAGTGCGGTTGCCCGACGGCAGTATCGTCACCGCACCGAACCCCGAGGCCGCGGGTGCCGTTCGTAGTGCATTGACGCAACAGGGCGTGCCCTACGCGTGGGGCGGTACCACTCCGGGCAGCGGGCTCGACTGCAGCGGATTGACGCAGTGGGCGTACTCGCAACAGGGCGTCGAGATCCCCCGTCTGGCGCAGGAACAAGGCATCGGCTCGGCCGTGGCACCGGGTGAGGTGATGCCCGGCGACCTTGCGGTCTGGGACGGCCACGTGGCCATGGTCATCGGCAACGGCCAGCTGGTCGAAGCCGGAGATCCGGTGCAGGTCGGACCGATCCGAACGACCAACAGCGGTATGGGCTTCAAGGGCTTCTACCGTCCGACCGAATGAAAGGCCGGCCAGTGACGGACTCGGACACCACCGTTGTCAGTGCGGTATCGGGCACCAGATCGGGATCGGTGACAGTGCGCTCCACTGAACACGGGCTACCGATCGCAGTTGCCATCGACGAGCGCGAACTGCGTTACGGCGGAGGCGCATTGGCGGCGACGATTCTGCAGCAAAGCGAGCGGGCGAGCGCCGCGGCCCGCGCCCAGCGCCGTACCCTGCTGGCCGAAGACGGCGTTCCTGCCGACGTTCTCGATCGCCTCGGATTACCCACGAGCGCCCGAGTGGCTGCCGCTGCGAACGAGGACTCGGCCGAGGATGTCGCCCCCGCGAGTTGGTTGAGGCAGGCATGACCCACACGCACACCACCGAAGTCGACGCTCTGGTCGGCGGAGCCCAGCACCGACTGGACACCCTGCGCGAGACTCACGAGCGACTGGACCGCATCAGGTTTCGAGTCACCTCTCCGGACAACCTGGTGACCGTCGTCGCCGATGGATCCGGTGCCATGGTCGAACTCGAACTCGCCGAGAACCTCGGATCGGTGACCGCTCGCGTACTCGCGTCGACGATCACCTCCGTGGCTGCCGAGGCCGCCGCTGGGGCACTCGACCACCGCGAAGGCATCCTGCAAACTCTGCAAGCGTCGTTCACAGACTCCTGAGATAGGCTTCGCGCCATGGCTGGAGACATCATCCCGATCGAACTCGGTCTCACCGCCGGTGACTTCTCGACACTGTGGGCACCGGAGTGGCGAGAAGGCGACGACGAGTGGGAGGCATTCCTCGGACACGAGGAAGATCTGTACGGATTCTCGACCGTCGCAGAGCTCGCGGCGTTCGTCCGATCCGACGACGACAACGATCTCACCGACCATCCGTCGTGGCCGGTGGTCTCCGCCCTGGCGGCGTATGAGCTAGAGCCCGACGATCTGCATCGCTTCGATCTGGTAGCGGTACCGGAGCTGGTGGCCTCGGACCCCGAAGCCGACGTTCTCGCCGAACTGCAGGCAACCTTCGACATCGTCGCCTCCATCGGTGATGTATGCGAATTGCGCCCCGTCACAAGCTTTTTCGGAACCAATCCGTTCGTGGGGGCAGTCGGCGGAGGCGTCGAGAACTTCCTCGGTCGTGAGGGAGCCGAACTGTGGGATCGCATCGGAGCGGCGGTTGCCAAACACTGGGACGACGTACTGGACGCAGTCGACTCCATCGTCACCTCGCCCGACGTCGATTCCGCTGCCGTTGCCGTAGCAGAAGCCGAGATCACAGCTGCGGCCGAGAATGCCGTCGACGCCGATGACGCCACGGACGACATCGACTCCGATTCCGACGAGGAAGACGAAGACGACGATTCCGAAGACGACGATGTCGATCGTGATCCGATCGCCGCGGCGGCCGCCGAGGAAACGTTCTGGACAACTGTCGGCATCGATCCGATTCGCATCATCACCTCGGACGACACGCTGTACACCCTGCGTTGCTACCTCGGCGACAAACCGGTGTTCCTCGGCCGCGGCGGTGCGATCAGCGTGTTCGGCTCCGAGCGCTCGCTCGCCCGGTACCTGGCCGATGATCACGACCACGATCTCGCTCAGGTCAGCACGTACTCGGACATTCAGACCGCCGCCATCGACGGCTCGCTCGACATCACAATCACCGACGACAACGTGTACGTGCTCCCCGGCCTGGCCGACGATCTCGCCGAGGGCCCGACTGCGGTCGATGCCGATCAGCTGGATCTGGCCGTCGAGTTGTTCACCGATGCAGCCGATTTCGCCGGTGACACATCCGTCGAGGAGGCGCTCGCCACGTCGACGCCGTTGGGCTGGTACGTCTCGTACACCCTCGAACCGAGTCCCGATCGACTCGCTCCGAGCGCGCCGTTCGCCGTCGAGGCCGAAGCATGGCGCGCGCTCGAGCGCGAGTTCGAGGGCCGGCTCCGCAAGAAGTAGTGACCGGCCCTCGCGCGGAGGGTCAGCCGATCAGGACCGCATAACCGGGCTTGATGACGTCGTCGATCAGCGCCAGCCGCTCGTCGAACGGTAGAAACGCGGACTTCATGGCGTTGATGGTGAACCGCTCGAGATCACTCCAGCCGTAGCCGAAGGTCTCGACGAGCTTGACCATCTCGCGACTCATCGAGGTGTCGCTCATCAACCGGTTGTCGGTGTTGACGGTCACCCGAAAGCGTAGGCGTGCAAGCAGATCGAACGGGTGTGTCGCCAAGGACTCGACCGCGCCGGTCTGCACGTTGGAACTCGGGCAGAGCTCGAGCGGCATCCGGGTGTCACGCACGTATGCGGCCAGCAAACCGAGCGTGGGCGAGCCGTCGGCTTCGTGGGTGATGTCGTCGGTGATCCGAACTCCGTGACCGAGCCTGTCGGTCCCGCAGAACGCCACTGCTTCCTGAATGGACGGCAGACCGAAGGCTTCGCCCGCGTGAATGGTGAAGTGTGCGTTGCTTGCTCGCATGTACTCGAAGGCATCGAGGTGTCGACTGGGAGGAAAGCCCGCTTCGGCACCGGCGATGTCGAAGCCGACGACGCCGCGATCGCGGAATCGAACCGTCAACTCCGCGATTTCCCGCGAGCGAGCCGCATGTCGCATCGCGGTGAGCAGGGTGCCGATCGTGATGTTCTTGCCTCGCACCTTGGCTGCGGAGATCCCCGCCTCGAAACCCGCGAGGGTATGGGTGACGACCTCGTCGAGGGTCAGTCCGCGTTCGAGATGCTGCTCTGGGGCGAAGCGCACCTCGGCATACACGACGCCGTCGTCGGCCAGATCCTCGGCGCATTCGCGCGCCACTCGGAACAGCCCTTCGGGGGTCTGCATCACGGCGACGGTGTGCGCGAACGTCTCGAGGTACCGCACGAGCGAACCGCTGTCGGCGGACTCGCGGAACCATTCGCCCAACGCCGCGCCATCAGTGGCGGGAAGCCCGTCGTAACCACACTCGTCGGCCAGTTCCAGCACGGTCTGCGGCCGAAGTCCGCCATCGAGGTGATCGTGCAGCAACGCCTTCGGAGCTGTCCTGATCGACGCGAGATCGAGTGGCGCACTGCCACCGATCGAAGACTGTGTGTTCTCCGTGGTGCTCATGTGTCGACGGTAGCGCGCAGCCCGTTCGTACGCGCGTCCGCCGGAACCCCTCGGCGAGTCCGCGGATTCCGGCGAACCCTGCTACTTCTGCGACCCATTTCGTTGCATTGTTACTCCGATGAAAACAATTCCGTCGATACACAGCGAATCGGCGACGGAAATCGTAGTGTTCATCCAACACACGCGACCGATTCTGTCGGGTCTCCTTCCGACGTCCTCGGTCGACTCGAACCTCGGAGAGACCTATGTCGATTGCGGAACCGCCGAACACCATTCCGGGTAAGGGACTCAACACCGGCGCTCTCGGGTTGGTCGGCAACATCGTCATCGGACTGTCGGCGGTGGCGCCGGCTTACAGTCTGGCCGCCACCCTCGGCTACGTCGTCCTGGCCGTCGGCGACAAAGCACCGTCGATGTTCCTCATCGCTTTCGTCCCGATGCTGCTCACGGCCTTCGCCTACCGAGAATTGGGACGCGACACCCCGGACTGCGGAACGTCGTTCACCTGGGGCACCAAGGCGTTCGGCCCGTGGGTCGGCTGGATGGCGGGATGGGGGCTGGCAGTCTCGGCGATCATCGTGCTCGCCAACGTGGCCGAGATCGCTGCCATCTACCTGTTCGAGTTCCTCGGCCTGTCGGACTTGGCGGAGTCGACTGCGGCAAAGGTCGCACTCGGTTCGTTCTTCATCGTCTCGATGACCTACGTCAGTTTTCGCGGCATCCTGATCAGCGAACGCATGCAGAACGTGCTGCTGGTCGTGCAGTTCGGTGTCCTCATCGGAGTGTCGGTGACGGCACTGGTCAAGGTGGGTACCGGCACCGCCGGACCTCAGGCCATCACGCCCCAGTGGAGTTGGTTGGTTCCCACCGGGGTGACGATGTCCGACGCGGCCCAGGCCATCATCCTGTGCATCTTCATCTACTGGGGATGGGACGCCTGCCTGGCCGTCGGCGAGGAAACGAAGGATTCGGAGAAGACGCCGGGACGTGCCGCGGTGATCACCACGCTGATCCTCGTCGCCACATACGTTCTCGTCGGATACGCCGTGCAGTCGTTCGCCGGCTTCGGCGATACCGGCATCGGCCTGAACAACCCGGACAACGTCGACGACGTACTCACCATTCTCGGAGATCCCGTCGCCGGCTCGATCGTGGCGTCCTTGTTGTTGCTGACCGTCTCGATCTCGGCGCTGTCCTCGACTCAGACGACCATTCTGCCCACGGCCCGAGGAACCCTGTCGATGGCGGTGTACGAGGCCATTCCCAAGCGGTTCGCCAGCGTGCACCCCAAGTACATGACCCCAGGCTTCGGCACACTCGTGATGGGGGCCGCGGCCCTGCTGTTCTATCTGGTGCTCACCTTCGTCAGCGCCAACGCATTGCAGGATTCGGTGGCCTCGCTCGGGCTCGCGGTCGCGTTCTACTACGGCATCACCGCGTATGCGTGCACCTGGTACTTCCGCCGGACGCTCTTCTCGTCCGTCCGAAACCTGTTCATGCGCGGCATCTTTCCGTTTCTCGGCGGACTGTCGATGACGTGGGCGTTCGTGCAGAGCGCAATCGACATGATCAAACCCGACTACGGTTACACCGTCTACGGACCGATCGGCGGAGTGTTCGTCCTCGGCGTCGGCATGCTGGTACTCGGAATCCCGCTGATGCTGCTGTGCTTCGTGGGCAACAAGGACTTCTTCAAGGGCAAGACACTCACCGCGTCCACCGAAGTCAAGGTTCCGGACACTTACTAGAAGAGAAGGACCGAAGCTCATGAAGATCACCGTCGGCTACCTCGCCACTCCCAGCGGCGACGACGGCGTAGCCCTGGCCATCGCCCTCGCTCGTGCTCTCGACGCCTCCATCGACATCGTGCTGGTCATGGCCGTGGACGAACCGGTCATGGAGGGCAGCGGACCGTACCGAAAAGTGCTGGAGGCGAAAGCGAAGGGTTGGGTGGACGACGCCGCTGCCCAGGTCCCGTCGGGTATCGCGGTCACCACCCACGTGCTCTCGCACGAGTCTTTCGCCCGGGCCCTCATCGACTTCGCCGTACAGAACGATGCCGACATGATCGTCGTCGGCGGCGCAGGCGACGGTCTGTTGAATCGGCATTCGATCGGGTCGGTTGCCGGTCAGCTTCTGCACGCCTCCGAAGTGCCACTGGCACTCGCACCTCGGGGCTACCGGCTCTCCGACGCTCCGATCACCGACCTCACCGTCGCTGTCCCCACCCGGGCATCGGCCCCGAATCCGTTGCCGTTCGCGATCACTCTGGCCAGCGCGGCGCACGTACCGGTCCGGTTGGTGTCGCTGGTGTCTCTCGAATCGACCGGAGCACCGAGCGACGAGACCTCACTGGACACGCGTCGACGACAGGTCGCCGCCGCGCAGGAGAATCTCGAGCACGCGGCCCGCACTCTCCCCGATATCGACGGCTTGCAGTCGATCGTCGCCGACGGGTCTTCGTTGGACGAAGCCATGGGCAACCTCGACTGGAAGCCGGGCGATGTGCTGTTCCTCGGATCGAGTGGGTTGGCGAGCCCCAAGCGGGTGTTCCTCGGATCGAGTGCGGCCAAGATACTGCGGGCCGCCCCGGTGCCGGTGGTCGTCGTTCCGCACGAGTAGAGCGGCTTCGCCGCATGTGAGCGAAACTTCGTAGCAGGGGTCGAGTTTCCGCGCACGTGCGGCGCAGCCGCTCCCTCAGCTGTCGAAGCCCAGACCCAGCGCGTCCATTCCCTTGAGCCACAGTCCCCGCCGTCCCTCGTTACGGTCTGCGCGAGCGAATTGCGCACGAGTGATGTTGATCCCGATCGACTTGAGGGGCTCGGGTGGAAACGGCAAAGGCTTGGTACGCACCATTTTCAACCGTGTTCGTTCGGTATCGCGCCCGTCGAGCAGATCGAGGGCGGTGCGGGCTCCGAAGTGCGACGCGCCGACGCCGAGGCCGGTGAACCCGGCCACCGAGGCCACCCGTCCGTTCATGCCGAGATCCCAAAAGGCGCTGAACCGCGAGCACGTGTCGATCGATCCGCCCCAGGCGTGGGTGGCGCGGATTCCCTCAAGGCTCGGGAACATCTGCAGCAGGTGTTCGGCGAGCAAGGCGAACTCTTCGGGATGCTGGGTGTGCCTTGGATCGGTGTCGCTACCGTAGAAGTAGTGGGCGTCCCACCCGCCGAACAGGATGCGATTGTCCGCAGTCAACCGGAAATAGTGGAATCTGTTGCCGGAGTCGGCCAATCCTTCACGGCCGGACCAGCCGATGTCGGCGAGCTGAGACGGACTCAGCGGCTCGGTCATGATGACGTAGTCCCACACGGGCACGATCCAGTGACGGAGCTTTCGTCGCAACGACTTCGATGCCGAGGTGGCCAACAGAACCTTGCCCGCCTCGATGGTTCCGTAGCCTGTCTTCACCCGAATACCGTTGCCGGACTTGTCGATCGACAGTGCCTTGGTGTTCTCGTGAATGTGTACGCCGAGCGATTCGGCCGCGTCGGCCAGGCCCCAGGCCAGTTTGGCGGGGTCGATCATCGCGACATCGGGGTCGAACAGTGCACCGCGCGCCATCGGTGAGGTGAACTTGGACTGCACTGCAGCGGCGTCGAGGTATTCCATCGGCTGCGACAGGCGTGCACCCTCGTCACCGAGCTCTCGCAGGTCGTCCACCTGCCAGTAGAAATTGGCGATGTCGAGCTCGCCGGTGCGTTCGATGTCTGCGTCGATTCCGTACTTCTCCGCAGTCGCGCAAATCGCGTCGAGCGTCTCCGTGCCCATCCGCAGCAACTCGGGTAGTTCGTCGGCATACCGGTCGAGCCCGTTGCTCAGTCCGTGCGTCAGGCTGGCCGCGCAGAAGCCGCCGTTGCGACCGGTTGCACCCTCGGCAATGCGGTCGCCTTCGAGCAGCACGATCGATTGGTTCGGGTTCTCTTCTGCCGCATGCACCGCCGCCCACAGGCCGGTGAATCCGCCGCCGACTATCACCAGATCTGCCGTTGCAGAGCCGGTGTGCCGACTGCGCGGAGCGGGCCGTTCGGGACGGTCGAGCCAATAGGACTCCGGTGCCGCGCCCGCCACCATCGCCACGCCGCGGTCGGTGGGTTCGGTTGCCCATGATGCGCTCATCGGGCGTCCTCCTGTGCTTCGGGATCGGCCGACGCGAAGACCGTTCGATGCCAAGCCTTTCGAGCCACACCGGTGATGTCGGTCATGACGTGTTTGACGGTGAGGTACTCGTCGAGCGAGTAGCTCGACATGTCCTTGCCGAAGCCCGAAGCCCCGAATCCTCCGTGTGGCATCTCGCTGATGATCGGAATGTGATCGTTGATCCACACACAGCCGGCCGCGATCTCACGCGTCGCTCGTCCTGCGCGGTACACGTCTCGGGTCCACGCGGAGGCGGCGAGTCCGAACGCAGTGTCGTTGGCGCGCCGGATCGCATCGTCGTCACCATGATGCTTGGACACCGTGAGCACCGGGCCGAACACCTCGTCGCGATAGATCTCGTCCTGCTCGCCGACATCGGCGACCAATGTCGGTGGGTAGAACGCACCCCTGCCCTCAGGAACGCGGCCACCGGTGACGATCCTGGCTCCGGTGTCGCGAGCTCGATTCACCATGGCCGCAACACGATCGCGATGAGCGATCGAGATCAACGCACCCATGTCGGTTGCCGGATCGGTCGGGTCTCCCATCACGACGCGTCCCATCAACTCGGCCACTCCAGCAACGAAGTCCTCGTACAGGGATTCTGCGACGATGGCGCGGGTGGCCGCCGTGCAGTCCTGGCCGCCGTTGATCAGGGATCCGGCGACGGCACCGTGAATGGCGGCATCGAGATCCGCGTCGTCGAACACCACCAGCGGTGCCTTGCCGCCCAGTTCGAGCTGCACCCGAGTGCCGTGAACGGCGGCCTGCGCCATGACTCGCCTGCCGACGGGAGTCGAACCGGTGAAGGTCATCAGATCGAGGCCCTCGTGCGAGGACAACGCGACCCCGGCATCTTCTCCGGTTCCGGTGACGACGTTGAACACGCCGTCGGGAACTCCCGCCTCGGTGGCCAAGCGCGCCAGACGCAGTGTGGTCAGCGGAGTGAGTTCGCTGGGCTTGAGCACGATGGCGCACCCGGCCGCGAGAGCCGGAATCGCCTTCCACACCGCCATCTGCAGCGGATAGTTCCACGGGGTGATCGACCCGACGACTCCGACGGCGTCGCGGCGAATCGACGAGGTGTGCTCGCCCGAGTACTCCGCAGTGGCCTTGCCGTCGAGGTGCCGTGCCGCTCCGGCGAAGAACTCGATGTTGTCGGTGCTGCCCGGCACGTCGAACTCCGTTGCCAACCGCACCGTCTTGCCGGTCTGCGCCACTTCCTCGGCCGCGAAGTTCTCGGCATCGGCGGCAACCAGCCGAGCCAACTCCGTCAGGACCGCGCTGCGCTCAGCGGGCGTTGCGCCGGACCATTCCGAAAACGCCGACCGAGCATGTGCGAGTGCCGAATCGACGTCGTCAGCCGTCGCCAAGCCGACTTCGGCCACCACTGCTCCGGTCGCGGGATCGTCGACGGCATATCGCTGACCACTACCGTCCACCGCGCGTCCGTCGATCCAACAACCAGGAATGTTCGCCATACCTGCACAGTACCGTCGAAGCTACTGATTCTCTCCGTTTCGGACCTTACGACAACTGATTCTGTCGTCCAGATAGACAATTGATACGCATTTCATCGTCGAAGGGTTGTGTTCACCGCCTCGACAATGACAAGATCAACGCATGCCCGAGCAGCCACCCATCGCACTCGACGACGTCTCCAAGGCGATCATCGAACAACTCCAGGAGGACGGGCGACGCTCGTACGCCGCGATCGGCAAAGCTGTCGGTCTCTCGGAAGCCGCTGTCCGCCAACGTGTTCAACGTCTGACGGATTCCGGCGTCATGCAGATCGTCGCGGTGACCGATCCGGTACAGGTCGGATTCAAGCGGCAGGCCATGATCGGCATCAAGTGCACCGGAGACAGTTATGCGCTGTCCGAGGAACTGTCGGCGATCGACGCGATCGACTACGTCGTCCTGACCGCAGGGTCGTTCGACGTCGTCGTGGAAGTGGTCTGCGAGGACGACGAACAGCTTCTGCAGATTCTCAACAAGCAAATCCGCAGTCTGGACGGAGTCACCAGTACCGAAACCCTGGTCTATCTCAAACTCGTCAAGCAGCAATACAATTGGGGAACACGATGACACGAACGACAGCCGAGCTCGACGCCTCCGCAGCCAAGCACCTGTGGGGCCACTTCACCCGCCACGGTGCCGGGGTCACACCTCCGATCATCACCCGCGGTGAAGGTTCGACCATCTGGGACTCGAACGGCAAGAGTTACATCGACGGGCTGTCGGGCCTGTTCGTGGTTCAGGTGGGGCACGGCCGCGAGGAATTGGCCGAGGCGGCAGCCAAGCAGGCAACGGAATTGGCCTTCTTCCCGCTGTGGTCGTACGTCACCGAACCGGCCATCGAACTTGCCGAGCGCCTCGCCGGCTACGCCCCCGGCGACCTGAACCGGGTCTTCTTCACCACCGGCGGCGGCGAGGCCGTCGAGAGCGCATGGAAGCTCGCCAAGCAGTACTTCAAGAAGGTCGGCAAGCCCGGCAAGCACAAGGTGATCTCGCGGGCCATCGCCTATCACGGCACGCCACAGGGTGCGCTCGCGATCACCGGAATTCCCGCGCTCAAAGAGCCTTTCGAGCCGTTGACGCCGGGCGCGTTCCGAGTCCCGAACACCAACATCTACCGCGCTCCCGCTCCCCTGGATACCGACCCGAAGGCGTTCGGAATCTGGGCTGCGGATCGCATCGCCGAGGCCATCGAATTCGAGGGCCCCGATTCGGTGGCCGCGGTGTTCCTCGAGCCGGTCCAGAATGCCGGGGGTTGCTTCCCGCCCCCGCCCGGATACTTCGAGCGGGTCCGCGAGATCTGCGACCGCTACGACGTCCTCCTGGTCTCGGACGAGGTGATCTGTGCGTTCGGACGGATCGGATCGATGTTCGCCTGCAACGACTTCGGCTACGTTCCCGACATCATCACCTGCGCCAAGGGATTGACCTCGGGCTACTCCCCGATCGGCGCAATGATCGCCTCCGACAGACTGTTCGAGCCGTTCGACGACGGCACGTCCAGCTTCGCCCACGGCTACACCTTCGGCGGCCACCCCGTCTCCGCTGCGGTCGCCATGGCCAATCTCGACATCTTCGAGCGCGAGGGGATCAACGCGCATGTCGCAGACAAGGCACCGGCGTTTCGCGCGACGCTCGAGAAACTGCACGATCTGCCGATCGTCGGGGACGTGCGCGGCGAAGGGTTCTTCTACGGCATCGAACTGGTCAAGGACAAAGCCACGAAGGAAACGTTCAGCGATGCCGAAGCAGAACGCATCCTCCGCGGGTTCCTGTCGACCGCTCTGTTCGACGCAGGGCTGTACTGCCGCGCCGACGATCGCGGCGATCCGGTAGTGCAGCTGGCTCCGCCGCTCATCTGTGGTCAGAAGGAATTCGACGAGATGGAACAGATTCTGCGCAGCGTCTTGACCGAGGCGGGGAACCTGATCTGACCGAGACTGCTACTGGCCGAGCTCGTTACCGACCGATGCGGTCGATGACGAGAGGGCTCGGCTCGACAGCCGTGGCACCGAGTTCCCAGCTCCCGACGAGTGCTTCCTGCGCGTACTCGAAACGCTCGGGAGTGTCGGTGTACAGGGTTGCGAGCCGATCCCCGGCCCGCACCCGATCCCCCGGCTTGGCATGCAACCGCACACCGGCCGCGCTCTGCACCGGCTCACCCTGACGCTCGCGGCCTGCCCCGAGCCGCCACGCAGCGAGTCCGACGCCCATCGCGTCCAACCCGGTGACGACGCCGTCCTCGGTTGCAATGAATTCCTGGCTCTCCCGGGCGACGGGCAACGCGGCATCGGGATCGCCGCCCTGCGCGGCGATCATCGTCCGCCAACGGTCCATGGCCGAGCCGTCGGCGAGTTTGTCGGCCGGATCGATGCCCTCGATCCCGGCCGCTGCGAGCATGGTGCGTGCCAGCGTGATCGTCAGCTCCACGATGTCGGACGGGCCGCCTCCGGCCAGTACCTCGACCGACTCCTGCACTTCGAGCGCATTGCCTGCAGTGAGCCCGAGCGGGGTGTCCATGGCCGTCAGCACCGCCAGAGTGCGCACACCCGCATCGGTTCCGAGCTCGACCATCGCGGTCGCGAGCTCGCGCGCATCGTCGACGTTCTTCATGAACGCGCCGGCACCGACCTTCACGTCCAACACGAGTGCGCCGGTGCCCTCGGCGATCTTCTTGCTCATGATCGAACTGGCGATCAGCGGAATCGACTCGACGGTTCCGGTCACGTCACGCAGGGCATAGAGCTTCTTGTCGGCAGGAGCCAGATCGGCACCGGCGGCGCAGACGACCGCACCCACCAACGGATCGGCCAGGATGCGGTGCATCTCCTCACCGCTGAGGTCGGCTCGCCACCCGGGTATCGACTCGAGCTTGTCGAGCGTTCCGCCGGTGTGCCCCAGGCCGCGCCCCGACAGTTGCGGCACCGCTGCCCCGCACGCGGCGACGAGGGGAGCCAACGGCAGCGTGATCTTGTCTCCGACACCGCCGGTCGAATGCTTGTCGACGGTGGGCAGCGGCAGTGCCGAGAAATCCATGCGGGTGCCCGAGGCGATCATCGCGCCGGTCCACGTACTCAGTTCCCGACGGGACAATCCGCGCAACAGAATTGCCATCGCCAGTGCCGACATCTGTTCCGGCGCGACGGTTCCGCGAGTGAACTCCGCGATCACCCACTCGATCTGTTCGTCGTCGAGAACGCGGCCGTCGCGCTTCGCGCTGATGATCGATACGGCGTCAGGCATGGTTGTTCACGCGTCCTTCGTCGAGGTTGTCGGGTCCGAATGCATCCGGAAGCAACTCTGCCAGTCGACGCGGTCCCGAGGTGGTGTCGACGAGCAGATCCGGGCCGCCGAATTCGAACAGCAACTGCCGGCATCGCCCGCACGGCATCAGGATCTCACGCCGAGAATCGCAGCAGGAGAAGGCCACGAGTCTGCCGCCGCCGCTCGAGTGCAGGTTCGAGACCAACCCGCATTCGGCGCAGAGCCCCAAACCGTATGAGACATTTTCCACATTGCACCCAGTGACTATTCGGTTGTCATCCACCAGAGCGGCCGCACCGACCGGAAAGTTCGAGTACGGGGCGTAGGCATGTCGCATTGCCTCATGAGCATTGTCGCGCAACGTATTCCAGTCGATTTCGTCCATGGTTACCCATCCAATCACGCCGTCTGAATTGATGCAGAGATCTGCCCCGAACTTCGATTGGGAATTGGGAAGGCAAACCTAACACCGAATTTCGGCACCGTACGAACCTCGAGTCGAATTAGTTCCGTGTTTCGAATGGGTTTACAGTTTCGAGTAAGCGGCTAGTACAACCAGCACTAGGGCCGAATCGCGACAAATCGAGCCAGGACAAGACCGGCCACCGGGCTCGAAGCGTCCACCAACGACGTTGGAGGCATTGCACTCGATGAGTAGCACGACGGAAGTCGCTCCGGTCAAGGAGCGCAAGCGGTCTCTGTACCGCGGGGACCCGGGCATGTGGTCCTGGGTTCTGCACCGCATCACTGGCGTGTTGACGTTCTTCTTCTTGTTCGTCCACGTCCTCGATACGGCGATGGTTCGGGTCAACCCCGAAACGTACGACGCCATCATCGAGACCTACAAGACCCCGCTCGTCGGCCTGATGGAACTCGGCCTCGTTGCCGCGGTGCTGTATCACGCGCTGAACGGCATTCGGGTCATGCTGGTCGATTTCTGGTCCAAGGGACCGCAGTACCAGAAGCCGATGCTGTGGGTCATCGCAGTCGTCTGGCTCGTCGTCATGATCCCCGGCGCGGGACGAATCTTCTACAACATGTTCACGGCGGGTGGTCACTGATGTCGACGCAGGGTCCCGAGGCGAAAGTACTCGGCACGAACTACGACCGTCCGGCCAGCTTGGCCAACCCTCGTTCACCCCGTCGGCAGAGCAAGGGCAACTTCGAGCTCTACGCGTGGCTGTTCATGCGCTTCTCGGGTCTGGCACTCGTCGTGCTGGTGCTGGGACACATGTTCATCATGCTGATGCTCGACGACGGTGTGCACCGCATCAACTTCGCCTTCGTGGCCGGTCGCTGGGCCAGCCCGTTCTGGCAGTTCTGGGACCTGACGATGCTGTGGCTCGCTCAGCTCCACGGCGGCAACGGCCTGCGCACGATCATCGCGGACTACTCCCGCAAGGATTCGACGCGATTCTGGCTGACCACGTTGCTGGTGCTGTCGATGATCCTGATCATGGGCGTCGGCACCTACGTCATCTTCACGTTCGATCCCAACATCTCGGCGAGCTAAGGACACTGACGCTTACATGCAGGAACATCGTTACGACGTACTGATCGTCGGCGCAGGCGGTGCCGGTATGCGTGCTGCGATCGAAGCCGGACCCCGCGCTCGTACCGCCGTGCTGACCAAGCTCTACCCCACTCGTTCGCACACCGGTGCAGCCCAGGGCGGCATGTGCGCCGCTCTGGCGAACGTGGAGGAAGACAACTGGGAATGGCACACGTTCGACACCGTCAAGGGTGGCGACTACCTCGCCGACCAGGACGCCGTGGAGATCATGGCGAAGGAAGCGATCGACGCCGTTCTCGACCTCGAGAAGATGGGTCTTCCGTTCAACCGGACGCCCGAGGGCAAGATCGATCAGCGTCGCTTCGGCGGCCATACCCGCGACCACGGCAAGGCACCGGTTCGTCGTGCGTGCTACGCAGCCGACCGCACCGGCCACATGATTCTGCAGACCCTCTACCAGAACTGCGTCAAGCACGACGTCGAGTTCTACAACGAGTTCTATGCGCTGGATCTGTGCCTGACCGAAACCGACGACGGCCCCGTCGCAACCGGCATCATCGCCTACGAGCTCTCCACCGGTGAGCTGCACATCTTCCACGCGAAGTCGATCATCTTCGCCACGGGCGGTTCGGGCCGGATCTACAAGACCACGTCCAACGCCCACACCCTCACCGGTGACGGCATGAGTATCGTCTTCCGCAAGGGTCTTCCCTTGGAGGACATGGAGTTCCACCAGTTCCACCCGACAGGTCTCGCAGGCCTGGGCATCCTCATCTCCGAGGCAGTCCGAGGCGAGGGGGGCATCCTGCGCAACGAGTCGGGTGAGCGCTTCATGGAGCGCTACGCACCGACCATCAAGGACCTCGCGCCCCGCGACATCGTTGCTCGCTCGATGGTGCTCGAGGTACTCGAAGGACGCGGCGGTGGCCCCAACAAGGACTACGTCTACATCGACGTCACGCACATCCCCGAGGAAGTACTCGACGAGAAGCTCCCCGACATCATGGAGTTCTCGCGCACGTACCTCGGCGTCGACCCCGTCAAGGAGCCGGTGCCCGTTTACCCGACGTGCCACTACGTCATGGGTGGTATCCCCACCAAGATCCACGGTGAGGTTCTGCGCAACAACACCGACATCGTTCCCGGCCTGTACGCCGCCGGTGAATGCGCCTGCGTCTCCGTACACGGAGCCAACCGCCTCGGCACCAACTCGTTGCTCGACATCAACGTCTTCGGACGTCGTGCCGGCATCGCCGCGGCCGAGTATGCCAACTCGGTCGACTTCACCCCGCTCCCCGAGGAGCCGGCCAAGATGGTGCAGGACTGGCTCGAGCTGATCCTGTCGGACCACGGTCACGAGCGCGCAGCCGACATCCGTACCGAGATGCAGCAGTCCATGGACAACAACGCATCTGTGTTCCGCACCGAGGAGCGCTTGGAGACGGCACTCAAGGATGTCCGTGCCCTCAAGGAGCGGTACAACAAGATCACCGTCGAGGACAAGGGCAAGCGCTACAACAGCGACCTGCTCGAAGCCATCGAACTCGGCTTCCTGCTCGAGATGGCCGAGGTCACGGTCGTCGGAGCACTGAATCGCAAGGAATCGCGCGGCGGTCACGCCCGCGAGGACTACCCCGAGCGCAACGACGCCGAGTACATGAAGCACACCATGGCCTACAAAGAGGGCGAAGGTCTGCTCACCGAGATTCGCCTGGATTACAAGCCGGTAATCCAAACCCGCTACGAGCCGATGGAGCGGAAGTACTGATATGAGCGCACCTACCCTGGACAAGAAGTCCGAGTCCGATCTGCCACCCGTGCCCGAGGGCGCGGTGATGGTGAACCTCAAGATCGCGCGCTTCAACCCCGAGAGCGGTGAGGGCCAGCGTTGGGACACCTTCCAGGTGCCCACCCTGGAGACCGACCGTCTGCTCAACCTGTTGCTGTACGTCAAGGGCTACCTCGACGGCACACTGACGTTCCGTCGCTCGTGCGCACACGGTGTCTGCGGTAGCGACGCGATGCGTATCAACGGTGTCAACCGTCTCGCCTGCAAGGTGCTGATGCGCGACATGCTCCCCAAGGACTCGTCGAAGACGCTGAACATCACCATCGAGCCCATCAAGGGTCTGCCGGTGGAGAAGGACCTCATCGTCGACATGGAGCCCTTCTTCGACGCGTTCCGCGCCGTGAAGCCGTTCCTGATGACGACGGGTAACGAGCCGACTCGTGAGCGGATCCAGTCCGCCGCGGACCGCGCCCGGTTCGACGACACCACCAAGTGCATCCTGTGCGCGTGCTGCACCACCTCGTGCCCCGTGTTCTGGAGCGACGGCAGCTACTTCGGCCCCGCCGCGATCGTCAATGCACACCGGTTCATCTTCGACAGCCGTGACGAGGGTGCAACCGAACGTCTGGACATCCTCAACGACGTCGAGGGTGTATGGCGTTGCCGCACCACCTTCAACTGCACCGACGCATGCCCCCGCGGCATCCAGGTGACCAAGGCGATTCAGGAAGTCAAGCGCGCGTTGCTCTTCGCTCGCTAGCAAGCACATCGACCGACGGAAAGCGCCCCTTCGCACATGCGAAGGGGCGCTTTCCGTTTCCAGGGTCAGACGAACGCGCTGAAGCCCGTCACACCACGGCCGACGATCAGGTTGTTGATCTGCGCTGTGCCCTCGTACGAATACAGCGCCTCGGCGTCTGCGAAAAACCTGATGACGTCATGCTCGATCAGAATTCCGTTGCCGCCCATGATCTCTCGGGCCCAACTGACGACTTCGCGCAGCCGCGTCGTACAGAACGTCTTCGCGAGCGCTGCATGCTCGTCGTAGTGGACGCCGTTGTCCTGCAGCTGCGAAACACGAATCGCCATACCGAGCGAGGCGGTGATGTTGGCGGTCATCCGTGCGATGAGATCGGCGATCAGCTGGAACGAGGCGATCGGAGAACCGAACTGCTCGCGTTCACGCGCATACGCGACTGCTCGCTCGTACGCACCCATCATCACGCCCACCGCCTGGAACGCCACTCCCCCACGGGTCAAGCGGAGCACTTTGGCGGTATCGGCGAACGAGTTGGCGTCGGCGAGCTTGTTGGCGACCGGGACTCGGCAGTTCTCGAGGTGTACGTCCGCATTCTCCACCGCACGGAGCGAGTACTTGCCCTCGATCTTCTCGGCCCGGAACCCCTCGAATCCCTGCTCGACGACGAAGCCCTTGACCTCACCGTCGGCCTCGTCCTTGGCGAAGACGATGGTCAGATCGGCGAAGGTAGCGTTACCGATCCAGCGCTTGCTGCCGTTGAGGATCCAGTGATCGCCTTCGAGGCGGGCTGTCGTTTCCAGCCCGCCCGCGACGTCGGATCCGCCGTGCGGCTCGGACAGGCCGAAGGCACCGATGGTCTCCATCCGGCGCATGGCGGGCAACCACCGCGCGCGCTGCTCCTCGGAGCCGAGAATCGAGATACTGCTCATTGCCAGCGAACTGTGCACGCTGAACATCGTTCCCGTGGACGGATCGACCCGTGCGAACTCCATCTCCAGCCATCCCGTGAGCAGCTTGCGCGAGGCCTTTCGATCGTCGAACTCGTAACCGAGACCAGCGATCTCGAGCTCGGCGATCAGCGGCAACAGATGTACCGGCGAGCTCGCCTTCTCCCAGAATTCGTTCGCCCGCGGCGCGACCTCCTCCTGCAGGAACCGACGGGCGCGCAGTACCACCTCGATCTCGTTGTCGTCGAGCATCCCCTGATATCCGTAGAAATCGGATTCGAGAAAATCGGGCGACAGTGGTCCGAGGGGCTCGTGCTCACTCATGTTCGGCTCCTTCGTCTGGTGCCTCCGTCGGGCACCGCTACCGATCTTCTACCCGCCACGCCCGCTTCTCACTCATGCGAAGCAGCGGTCAGAGGTCAGCGGCGCAGTTCGTCGGTGAGGGTCGCCAGTTCGTCGCCGCCCGCCATTTCCGTGGTGAGGTCGTCGAGTGAGATGTCGTCGTAAGCACAGTCGAGCGTCTGGCGACCACGGTTGAGCAGAACGAAATGATTTCCGACCAGGTACGCGTGGTGTGGATTGTGGGTGATGAAGACTACGCCGAAGCCTTGCTCTCGGGCCGCAGAGACGTAACGCAGAACCATGCCCGACTGCTTGACGCCCAACGCGGCCGTCGGCTCGTCGAGGATGAGCACACGCGCACCGAAGAAGATGGCGCGGGCGATGGCCACGCACTGTCGCTGTCCACCGGAGAGGGAGCCGATCGGAGCATCGACGTCGGGCAGATCGATGCCGATCTTGCGAAGTTCTTCGATGGTCGTGGCGCGCATGGCATGGATGTCGAGTGATTTCAGGACCTTGCCACGACGCAACTCCTGACCGAGAAAGAAGTTGCGCCACACCGGCATCAGGGATACCACCGCGAGGTCCTGATAGACGGTGGCAATCCCCTTGTCCAGGGCGTCTTTCGGCGATCCGAAGGTCGCTGGTTCGCCGTCGACGAGCAACTGACCCTCGGACTGCTGATGTAGGCCGGCCATGATCTTGATCAAGGTGGACTTGCCTGCACCGTTGTCGCCCAGAACGCACGTGACCTCACCGGCACCGACACGCATATCGATTCCCTGCAGCGCAGTGACGTTGCCGTAACTCTTGCCCACGTTCCGAAGTTCGATGAGGGGCGTGTTCGCGGAGTAAGTCATCGATTACCTTTTCGCCGCGAAGTTGCGGAATGAGTTGTTGGCGATCACGGCGAACAGCAGCATCGCGCCGAGAAAGAACTTGAACCAGTCGGGGTTCCACCCGGCATAGACGATGCCCTGATTGGTCATGCCGAAGATGAATGCGCCGATGAATGCGCCGACGGCTGTTCCGTATCCGCCGGTGAGCAAGCACCCGCCGATGACTGCGGCGATGATGTAGAGAAACTCGTTGCCGACGCCCTGGCCGGACTGCACGGTGTCGAAGGCGAACAGCAGATGCATGCCGACGAACCAGGCGCAGAAGCCGACGAACATGAACAAGCCGATCTTGACCCTCGTGACCGGCACCCCGACGGCTCGCGCCGATTCCTGATTGCCGCCGACGGCGAAAATCCAGTTGCCGGTACGAGTTCTCATCAACACCCAGGTTGCTGCCAGCGTCAACACGATCCACCACACGACGGTGATTCGGATCGACACTCCGAATACCGAGAACGAAGACGAGAACACAGCTTTGGCCGAATCGAATCCCTCCATATCCGAGATCGACGGGGTGGCAACCTGACCGGTGACGAGTTTGGTGACGGCGAGATTGATGCCGGTGAGCATCAAGAACGACGCCAGCGTGATCAGGAACGACGGGATTTTGGTCCGCATCACCAGATAGCCGTTGAACACGCCGACCGACAGCGCCAAGAGCAGTGCCAACGCAGAGCCGGCCCACACGTTCAGATGCAGGTTGTAGGCCAACATCGACGCCATGATGGACGAAAAGGTCACTGCAACACCGGTGGAGAGGTCGAACTCGCCGCCGATCATCAACAACGACACCCCGATTGCCATGATGCCGATGGTCGAGGACGCATACAGCACGGTCGCGAGAGCCTCCGGCGATCGAAACGGTGGTGCCACGATGCAGAAGAAGACGAAGATGGCGACCGCGCCGAACAGGGCGCCGACCTCCGGACGGATCAGCAAGCGCTGCAACGGCTTTTGCTTCGTAACGCGCTCGTCCGTGATCACGGTGTGTTTCGACAGAGCCGGATCGGCCTGTGTGGGCATGATGTTCCTTCCGCGCCGAGGCGATGCACTCAGCGTGTGCCGTTACGGGCGTACTCGGCGACCGCGTCGATGTTGGTCGAATCGATGAACGCGGGTCCGGTCAGCACCGGGGTGCCGCCGCCGATCGTGTTGCCGTTGTTGAGGTAGAGCCACAGCGAGTCGATCGCCAAGTAGCCCTGCAGGTACGGCTGCTGATCGATCGCCCACGCCACATCGCCGGACTCGATCGCATCGACCAGTGCAGCATTGGTGTCGAAGGTGACGATCGTGGCGTCGCTTCCCGCATTGGTCTTGGACTGCACCGCAGTCAGAGCGATCGGAGCGGCGAGGGCGATGACGTGGTCGATCGTCGGATCCTGCTGCAGCTTGGCCGTGATGGTCGATTCCACGGACGGCATGTCCTTGCTGTTGACGTTGAGGATCTCGGTGGTGCCTCCGGTGAAGCCTTGCCTGACGCCTGCGCATCGCGCCTCGAGCGACACTGCACCCTGCTCCTGGATGATGCACAGTGTCTTGCGAGCACCGTCCGCGGTCAGGCGGGCGCCCGCAGCCTGGCCGGCGATGGTCTCGTCCTGGCCGAAGTACTGCTGGACTCCCATGTCCTTCCAGGAGTCGTAGCCGGAATTGAACGCGACCACGGGAATGCCCGCGGCAGTGGCTGTCTCGACTGCAGGGGCCATCGCGTCGGGCTTCGCCAGCGTGACCGCGATGCCGTCGACCTTGGAATCGATCGCACTCTGGACGAGGTTGGCCTGGTTGGGCGCTTCGGGATCTGCGGAGTAGCGCAGCTCGATGTTGTCCTTCGCTGCCGCGGCTTCGGCACCCTTGCGCACCAGATCCCAGAAGGTGTCGCCGGGAACCTCGTGCGTGATCATCGCTATCGTCGCCGCCGGTGTGTCGGCTACGCCCGCATTGTTTCCGTCGTCGGACGAGCGAGGAGCACCACCGGTGCTCGAACAGGCAGCGACAGTCAGTGCCGCGACCGCACAGACCGCGACGACCGCGATCTGCCCGCGCCTTTGCCGAAACCTCATTGCACTTCCCTTTCCAACAACCGGCTCTCGAACACCGACGAATCCGAGCCGCCGACCTGATCACTGTAAGAAACGATGGGTACTCGTCACGCATCTTCGACGATTATTCGTCAGGCAATACAACCGGTGTGCGCACCAGCGGACCTCGGACCACATGAGAGAACTCTCATCTCCGATTCACCTAGCCACAATCCGCCGTCGTCAGACTCGGTTGTGTGCGAACCATCATCGTCTCGGCCCTGGGACTGCTCACGCTCGCCGTTCTCGTCACGGCCTTGCTGACGACGCGATCCACGGGCGAGCAGACCCCGTTGCCCGCACCCATCGTCGCACCCGCCGCACCCGCGCAATCCGCCCCGGGTACCCCGCAACCCGTTACCCCTGCACCGGGGACGGGGAATCGCGCTCCCACCGCCGTGGTTCCGCTGCCGGTGGCACCGGACGGATTCGTGCCCCCGCCGCCACTGCCGCCCGCGGACTGGGACGATGACTTCGACGACGACTGGGATGACGATGACGACGACTGACCCCGCTGCGAGACCGACCACGTGATGCGGACCCGACTGCACGCACTGCGCCCGACGAGCGCCCGCAGCCGCATCTTCTCGTGGGTACTGCTGCTCGTGCTGGTGTCGCTGGCGGCCGTCACCGTCACCACCTGGCTGCTGATGATCCGCGCGACCGACAACCGCATGCGCGAATCGCTGCGCACCGAGATCGCCGAGTTCACCACCCTCACCGATGCGGGCGTCGATCCCGGAACCGGCGAACCGTTCGACGGCATCAACGACGTGCTCCGAGTGGTGATCACCTACAACCTCGCTCGCCCCAACGAGAAGTTCCTGGGGTACGTGGACGGACGATTCGCGGTACAGAGCAGGCAGCAGGCACCGGTACGACTGTCCGACGATGGCGGCTTCACCGCTGAGGTCGGCTCTGTCACCGCGCCGGTCGAAGGCTCTTATTCGAGCGCGGCAGGCGAAGTGCTGTACCTCGCTGTGCCGGTCTCGTTGGCGGGCGACCCGGTGCCGGGTGTGGTGGTTGCCGCCTACTTCGCCGATCAGGAACGTGCCTCGGCAGACGAGACCGCAACCTTGATGCTCGTCGTCGGCGGCGTCACCTCGGTTCTCGCGGCGATCGGCGCATGGTTCGTTGCGGGTCGCATCCTGTCCCCGATCAGACACATCACCGCCACCGCCAGAACGATCAACGAAACCGACCTGTCCGGTCGGATCACCGACGCGAGAACGACGGGTCGAGGCGACGACATCGGAGCCCTGGTCGACACACTGAACTCGATGCTCGACCGAATCGAGTCCGGCGCGGCGAGTCAACGCCGATTCCTCGACGACGCCGGCCACGAACTCCGCACTCCCATCACCATCGTCCGCGGTCATCTCGATGTGCTCGACCACGGCGACGCCGCCGATGTTCGCGACACCGTCGCGCTCGTCGACGACGAACTGGACCGGATGAACCGACTCGTCGCCGACCTGTTGCTACTCACCCGGGCCGACCAGACGAGCTTCGTCACGCCTGTGGTCACCGATGTCGATGCGCTCACTCGAAGCGTGTTCGACAAGGTGACCACTCTCGCCGACCGGGAATGGGTGCTGGAGGCGAGCGCAACCGTCCACGCTCCGCTCGACGCACAACGCCTGACTCAGGCTCTGCTGGCGTTGGCGGACAACGCAACTCACCACACGATGCCCGGCAGTCGCGTCGGCATCGGATCGCAACTGTCCGACGGTGACATCCGGTTCTGGGTCACCGACTCGGGCCAGGGGATCGAGCGCGACGAGCAGGAACGGATCTTCGAGCGCTTCGCCCGCGGTCGCAACGGAACCAGACGCACCGAGGGGGCCGGGCTCGGATTGTCCATCGTCACCGCAATTGCTCGAGCCCACCGCGGACGGGTGAGTGTCGGCAGCGCACCGGGCCACGGTGCCACGTTCACTATCACCATTCCATTGACCGATTCCGTTGCCCCGCAGAAGGACCGACCATGGCACGCATCCTGATCGCCGAAGACGAACCCCGCATCGCCTCGTTCGTTCACAAGGGGCTCAGAGCGAGTGGATTCAGCACGACGACGGTATCCGACGGCAGGTCCGCCTACGAACACGCCCGAAGCGGCGACTTCGATCTGGTGGTGCTCGACATCGGTCTGCCGATCATGGACGGCTTCGAGGTCCTGCACCGCCTCCGCGGAGAGCAGTGCGAGATACCGATCATCGTGTTGACTGCCCGCGACAGCGTTCAGGACGTGGTGTCCGGTCTCGAAACCGGTGCCGACGACTACATGGCCAAGCCGTTTCGCTTCGAGGAACTGCTCGCCCGTATCCGAGTTCGCTTGGGCACCAAACGAACCGTCGACACCACGCAGCTCACGGTCGCCGATCTCACCCTCGACCTGCGCACCCGGCGAGCTGTGGTGGGAGACCGAACCGTCGACCTGTCGGCCCGTGAGTTCGCCTTGGCCGAGACCTTCATGCGCCACCCCGGCCAGGTCCTTTCGCGAGAGCAACTCCTGTCGCAGGTGTGGGGCTACGACTTCGACCCGGGCTCCAATGTCGTCGACGTCTACGTCCGCTATCTTCGGGCGAAATTCGGTGCCGCACGAATCGAGACCGTCCGCGGAATGGGATACCGACTGTCCGAGACATGAGTGGCGTCGGCCGGTGCCGACGCCACTCCCGAGTCTCAGTCGTCGTTGTCGTCGTCCAGGTCGTCGTTGTGGTCGTCCCAGTCGTCACGGTCGTCCAGGTCGTCGTTCAGATCGTCCCATTCGTCACGGTCGTTGTGGTCGTCACGGTCATCGTTGCGGTCGTCCCAGTCATCGTCGAAGCGGTCGTCCGGGATCTGTGTGGGTGTCGGCTGCTGCGCTGGGGCCGCCGGCTGGACTGGAGCCGGATCGGCCACAGGCAGCCGCTGTTCCACCGAGATCGAGGACGGACGCTGCTGGGTGGGGTCGTCGTCGGCGATCGCGAGTGCGCCGACGCTTCCGAGGGTGAGTACAACGGCTGCTGCACCGACGAATACGAACTTTCCTGGCATTCTCATGGCTGCTCCTTGAATCCGAGTTCTGTAGGCCACCTTTTCGGTGATGACTCAACGATCGCTGTCGAACGTGAGAAGCGAAGGAGCACAACATGAGCGAGTTCTCATACTGGCGGCGGACGCCTACCCATCAGCGGGGCCGGCCGATTCAGCGATGGACAGTGGTGCAGAACCGCCACCGGACGCGCGAGAGCGCTTCGCCGGTGAGTCGCGGCGTCGACCGACTGCGGAACGCCTATGGTGATTCGCGATGAAAAGGATCAGAAGTTCTATGGCTGCGTCGGCGATGGTGTTCGCCCTCGTCGGTCTCGGAGCCGGCGCGACCTCGGCACAGCCTGCCGCCGAGCCGCCGGTTCCGACGACGACACCGCCGTTCACGACGCCGGACACAGACAGCTGCCCGTACGCCGCGTCACCTCCCCCGGCGATCGACCTGTCCGAGGTGCCGGCCCCTGGAAGTACTGCACCGCAACCACTTCCGATCCCAGCCGACGCGGTCGGCGGCGATCGCCTCGCCGAGTGCGGAGTGGTATTGCCGGACGGTGCTCCCCCACTACCGGCGGATATCTCCGCGACCGGGTTCGTGGTGGCGGACATGGACTCGGGGGCGGTTCTCGCGGCCAAAGATCCACACGGACGGTACCGACCGGCCAGCACGATCAAGACCCTGCTGGCCCTCGTCGCACTGGACGAGCTGAATCCGAGCACACAGATCACCGCAACCGCCGAGGATGCCGAAGCCGAGGGCAGTGCCGTCGGCATCGGAAAGAACGGCGTCTACACCAATCTGCAATTGATGCAGGGGTTGGTGATGGCATCGGGAAACGATGCGGCGCACGCGTTGTCGACTCAACTCGGCGGGGACGCCGCCACTGTGGACAAGATGAATGCCAAGGCGGCAGAGCTGGGCGCACTCGACACGCGCACGGCCACGCCGTCGGGTCTCGACGGGCCCGGGATGGCGAGTTCCGCCTACGATCTCGCTCTTATCTTCCGCGAGGCCATGCGCAATCCGACGTTCGCGCAACTGATTTCGACGGAGACCGTGCAGTTTCCGGGCTACCCGAAAGATCCTGCGATCCCGGAGGATCAGGACAGACCCGGTTTCGCACTCTCCAACGACAACCAGCTGCTCTACAACTACGAGGGTGCCCTCGGAGGAAAAACCGGATACACCGACGACGCCCGGCAGACGTTCGTCGCCGGGGCCGAACGCAATGGCCGACGCCTCGTGGTGACGATCATGAAGGGCGATGTGCTGCCGATACGTCCGTGGGAGCAGGCGGCGCGGCTGCTGGACTACGGGTTCGCCATGGATCCGAACGACACCGTCGGTGATCTCGTCGAACCGCAGTCGACATCGGCGGTGACGAGTACACGAGCGAGCGGGGCCACGCCGACTCTCGCCCAGCCACCCGCGACTGCATCGGGGTCGGGCTCCCGCCAGTCCGAGATGCAGGCCCAGGGCGACACCGTTGTCCGTATCTCGATCGGAGTCATCGGTGCGATCGTGGTGATCGGCTTGCTGTGGGGCGCGCGCAGACTTTCCCGCAACCGCTGATCAGGCCTTCGGTCGTCCGCCGTCGCGAGGCATTCAGCGGCGCCGGTTACGCAGTCCCGCGACTCCGACCGCGGCGAGTACACCCGCACCCACCAGCGCCAACCCGCCTGTCACACCGGGACCTTCACTGACCTCGACCCTGGTGTTGATCACCGCCGGTTCCGGTGCCGGAACGTGGGCTTCGGCGAGGCTTTCGCGAGTCGTGGCAGCGAACGACGTGGAGAACAGCACCAGCCGTGAAGTCGTGAACACGAACACCAACAGACCGATGATAGGTCCGAAGACGACGCCCGCAGGACCGCTGGTCACCGACGCCAGATAGAGGGCACCGAGCTGCTTGAAGATCTCGAACCCGATTGCGGCCAGCAAAGCACCTTTGGCCGCGCTGCGCCACGACACCGGTTCACGCGGCAGGCGCGAGATCACCCAAGTGAACAGGGCCCAGGTGCCCGCCAGCGCGAGGAGCACCGAGAATATGCGCAGTGCAATTCCCACTCCCGGTACCGAGTCGAGATTCGCCCATTCGAGGATGCTGCGCATGACGCCGCCGCCGGCCAGAGCCGAGAGGGCGAGCGAAAGAACCAGTGCGGTCCCGAGCCCCAGCAACGCAGCGAAGTCCTTGGCCTTGGTCGCCAGAAAGCCACCCTGCTCGTGCTGGCTCTCCCACATGGCGGTCAGCGCTTCACGAAGGTTGGCGATCCACCCGAGACCGGCGTACAAGGCACCGAGCAGACCGATGATGCCGACACTCGTGCGCGATTCGATGGCCGTCTCGATCAGAGAACTGATCGTTTCGCCGAAGCTCCCCGGCACGTTCTCCGCGATCTGCGACTGGATCTCGGCAAGCCACTCGGGCTGGTTCACGAGCACGAAGCCTGCGACCGCAAACGCGACCATCAGCAGCGGAAACAACGCCAGCACACTGAAATACGTCATACCGGCCGCGTAGTAGTCACCCTTCTGACCTTGATAACGCTGCGCCGCAACGACGGTGTGATCGAGCCAGGGCCACCGGGCGCGCCGGTCGTCGAGCATGGCCTTGAAATCGGGCATCGCGCTCACCTTCTCGCTGTCGTCGGCCGCTGTCGGATGGTGTTGCCGCATCGCTGCGCAACGAAACCCGGTGTGTCGTAAATGCTATGCGCCGGGAGGCAGGAAACCCACCCGGTCGTACACCTGAGCGAGCGTTCGACTCGCCACTTCTCTGGCTCGATCCGCCCCAGCCGCGAGGATGCGATCGAGTTCGGCGACGTCGGCCATGAACCCGTCCATCCGCTCACGCAACGGAACGACGAACTCGGTCAGTACCTCGGCGGTATCGGACTTGAGGTCTCCGTATCCCTTGCCCGCGTATCCGGCCACGAGATCCTCGATGCTCGTACCCGAGAGAGCAGACTGGATGACCAGCAGATTACTGACCCCGGCTTTGTTCTCCGTATCGAACACGATGTCGCGTTCGTTGTCCGTCACCGCCGAGCGAATCTTCTTCGCAGACACCTTCGGATCGTCGAGGATGTTGACGATGCCCGCCGGATTCGACGAGGACTTGCTCATCTTCGCGGTGGGATCCTGCAGGTCGAATATCTTCGCGGTGCCCTTGATGATGTGTGCGTCGGGAACGACGAATGTCTTCTTGAACCTCGTGTTGAAGCGCTGCGCCAGATCACGAGTCAACTCGAGATGTTGACGCTGATCCTCGCCTACCGGAACCAGATTCGGACGGTAGAGCAGGATGTCGGCGGCTTGCAGAATCGGGTAGGTGAACAGTCCGACGCTGGTGTGATCGCGACCCTGCTTGGCAGACTTGTCCTTGAACTGCGTCATCCGCGCTGCTTCACCGAACCCGGTGATGCAATTGAGGACCCACGCCAACTGCGCGTGCTCGGGCACCTGACTCTGTACGAACAGCGTCGACTTCTCCGGATCGATGCCCACCGCGAGCAACTGCGCCGCAGCCACTCTGGTGCGACGACGCAACTCCTTGGGATCCTGCGGAACAGTGATGGCATGCAGATCCGGGATGAAGTAGAACGCATCGAACTCGTCCTGCAACTCCACCCAGTTCCGCACCGCACCCAGGTAATTGCCGAGATGGAACGAATCGGCCGTCGGTTGGATGCCGGAGAGCACCCGCCGACGCGGACCCTGCGGAGTGTCGATGGAGTCGGGAGAAGACATGGTGCAATCTTTTCACGAACCCATCGACACCTGGCTCTTGCCTAGCCAACACGGGTCACTCCGCAGGCTCCGCTCTAGCGGTAGCGCACTGTCACCGGTGCGTGATCCGACCATCGCTGGTCGTAGGCCACGGCGCGCTCGGTGATCGCTTCCTTGGCGCGCTCGGCCAGATCACTCGTGGCCAATTGGTAGTCGATGCGCCAACCGGCGTCGTTGTCGAACGCCTTCCCGCGATACGACCACCAGCTGTACGGACCCTCGACCTCTGGGTGCAACGCCCGAACGACATCGGTCCACGGCGCCTTCTCGGCGAGCAACCGCGACACCCACTCACGTTCCTCCGGCAAGAACCCCGAGTTCTTGCGGTTCGTCTTCCACGCCTTCAAGTCGGCCTCGGTATGGGCGATGTTCCAGTCGCCGCACACCACCACGTCCCGGTCGGCGGTCTTCGCTGCCTTGGCCGACTTGCTCAGGTACTTCGCGAACGCGGTCATGAAGCGTTCCTTCTCGTCCTGGCGGTCGGTACCCACCTCGCCCGACGGCAGGTACAGGCTCGCCACGGTGACATCTCCGAAATCGCCTTCGATGTAACGACCGACGTCGGCGAACTCGGCAGCGCCGATTCCGGTGCGAATCGCGTCGGGCGCTGCCTTGGACAGCAACGCCACGCCGTTGCGTCCCTTCGCCGACGGCTCGGCCGACGCAAGGTGCCACCCCGCATCGAGAGCCGAAGCCAGCGCCTTGGTCAGTTCCCCGTCGTTGGCCCGGGTCTCCTGCAGGCAGATGACGTCGGCATCGGTGGCCTCCAGCCACGGCAGCATGCCCTTGCGAACAGCAGCGCGTATTCCGTTGACGTTGACTGTGGAAATTGTGATCGGCACGCCGACGACGGTAGCGGAGACCACCGACAGACTGCAGGTCGCCTTCTGTCGGCGGCACTGGCCCGTTACCGCCGCCTGGGCTTGGCCCCGGGCTTCGGAGCGGTGACCACCGACAGACTGCAGGTCGCCTTCTGTCGGCGGCACTGGCCCGTTACCGCCGCCTGGGCTTGGCCCCGGGCTTCGGAGCGGTGACCACCGATGTCACCTCCCGCACTACCACCGGCTCACGGTCGATCCGCCGGTAGACGATGTGCTGTTGGGCATACGTCCAGATGTTGTTGCTGACCCAGTACAGCAGCACCGCGACCGGCAACACCGGGCCGCCGACGAGTACTCCCGCCGGGAACACCCAGAGCGTGAGCTTGTTCATGATCGCCGTCTGCGGATTGGCAGCTGCCGCTGCATCCTGATGGGCGATCGATGCCCGGGAGTTCAGATGGGTGGCAACCGCGGCGACGATCATCAACGGGACCGCAACGAACGCGATGCTCCATATCGACGGCACTCCCCCGAACGGACCGAACGCTTCGAGCACTTCCCGAGAGCTGTTGATGGCAGCAGAGATCGGCGCACCGAAGAGCCGTGCGTCGAGAAAGGACTGCACATCGGCGGCACTGAAGACGTAGTTCGCAGTGTTCGCATTCTCCTGCGCCGTCATACCGAGGTGCCCGAATCCCGTACCGGTTCGGTTGAACGAGCGCAGCACGTGGAGCAGACCGATGAAGACCGGGCCCTGTGCAAGCAGTGGCAGACATCCCATCAAGGGATTGAATCCGTGTTCTTGCTGCAGCTTCCGCGTTTCGGTGGCCAGGCGAGCCCGGTCCCCCGAGTGCTTCTTCCGGACGGCCTCGAGCTGGGGCTTCAGCTGCTTCATCAGGAGCTGAGAACGAATTTGGCTGACGAACGGCTTGATCAACACCGCTCGCAGAGTGAAGACGAGAAAGATCACCGCCAATGCCCAGGCGAAGCCGTTGTCGGGTCCGAGCACGAAGCCGAAGACTCGGTGCCAGAACCAGAGGACTGCGGAGACGGGATAGTAGACGAAATCGAGCATGGTGGAGCACCTCACTGTGAGAGAAAGTCGGTCGGAAGGCGTCTCGACCGGATCTCGCAGTGACTCAGCAGAATACGAGCCACCGATCCGGTCGAAAGACCGAACCGGGCGCTCTCGGCATGGGGCGGCCGGGAGTGTCGGGGTGCTCCTGCCTACGGAAGGATCCTCGAAGACGTCGGCCGTCCGCAGCTCCGGCGGACGTCGACTGTGGTGCGACCGCCCCAATATCGACCGGCGCGCCGAAGGTCAGCAGTGATGCGGCCACCAACGCACCGAACATCGCGATCTGGGCGGCGGGTTGCGCATCGACAACGGTGAAGACGACGAGCAGGACGGCAATGATGCCGACGAGTGTGATTGCGTGGCGTCGAACAGCCAGGCGACATGCGTGTGATCGAAATACGAGCATCTTCGGTTCCTTGCGACAGCCTCGCGGACAACGGATTGCGAAGGCGTGGGGGAACTTTCGAGCTACAGTGCCCCCACCAGGGCACCGGGTGCTCGTGGCTGCGGACGGCCCGGGGCATCCGGGCGGTGTTGACGTCGGAACGCACCTCGTAGATGACGATCCTCGGCAGTCGGTCCGACGTTCGTCAGCCGGCGTAGGAGCGTCAGTACATCGACACGGTGCGCGAGCACCATCAGGACCGCCAGTGCGGCAACGAGAACGAGTGCAACGTCCGCTGTTCCGGCCGGCGTCGTCAGCAGCAGCGACAGAAGAAGCAGCGAGGTGACGACGAAGTTCTGGTATCCCATCCCCCACCTCCTTGGTGTGCCGCTGATCCGAGTCGTTGCTCAGGGTACAGATACCGACGGGTCTGTGCACTGTTGCCATGCGTTGCCCACTCGCGCCAGGCCGCGGCCGTGCACACACGCTCGTGTGAAATCGGGCAATCGATCGAGCTCCGCGTCGGCGTCGGACGACAACCCACTCAGGTAGCGGACATCGATACGCCCGGTCTGCTCGAATCGCTCCACGTTGTGACGCGCGATGTACGCATCGGGATTCAGGGCCGCCAATGCGAGCACGGTGAGTACGGCCCCTACGCCCACTGCTCGTGGAATCCAGCGACCCGACATCCGCACACCAGCGGCGAGCAGGAGCACGAACACCGATCCCAGCCACCACTCGACGGCCGTGACGAACAACCTCAGAGTGGTGTACCCGTACTGCTCCTCGTACAACGACATTCGATGCAGCGCCGACGCCACGATCACCATCGACAAGACACACAGCACGCCCAACAGGGCACGCAACGCAATCCGGTCGCGCCGGGCGATGCGCTCGGCCTTGGTCACGGTGACTGCGATGACGAGCAAAGTCAGCACCGTCACCGCGAGCAACTGCCAGAAGCCCTGCCGCGCGTACTCGGCGTTGGTCAGACCCTCGGTGGTCAGAACGTGCCCCTGGCCGCCGAACAGCGTCGGCACCTGGAAACCGACGAAGACGACGAACAGCGCCACCACCGCCCCCAGGGGAACCATCCACTCCCACAACTGCAGTGTTCGACGCGGCGACGGTGCGAGGCGATCGAACCGAGGCGGATGCAGGGCAACGTACGCCACGGCCAGCGCACCTGCTGCGGTGAGCACGAAGACGAGGGTGCGTCCGACGATCGATGCGGCGTCGAACTCGGGCGTCACCGCGCCCAGTGCATCCGCGAACCGCTTGTCGGCCGCACCGAACAACGCCGCGAACACGACGCAGAGCGCAACGGTCACGACGGCCACCATGCCGATCCGCACCGGCCGCGGCCCCTCCAGATCGATCGAACCGGCTCCGCGTCGGGTCCACCGAGCCACGCGCACCGGCAGAAACAACGGCAAGAGAGCGCCGAGTGCGATTCCCGTCCACGTCCAGGCACGGGAGAGCGCCACCACCGCGACCACGATGGCAAGCGTCGTCGACATCGTCACGATCCACTCGGCCGCTCGCAGTGCAGACACACTCGCCAGTGCCAGCACTCCTGCCACGCCGGCCCATTCCCACCGCGATAGCCTGCCGCTGCGTGCTGCAAGCACAACGACCACGAAGGTCACGGCAGTGATCAGCACACCGAACGTGTTGTCCACCAACGTCACGGCACCGATCAGTCCAGCAAGAGCCGACCCCATGAGCGCCGCACGAGGGGGCTGCGAATACCGCAGCACCGGCCAGGTGCGCGGCCCCCAGGGAAAGCGCCCGTGCTTCGTTCTCGGATGAATCGGAATGTCGATCGTGCTCATGGCTCGTCCCTTTTCTGTGTTTCGGGCATGGAAGGTCGGCGGCTGCAGTCCGGAGACGAGCAGTCGCGGTTCGGATGGATCGAGAAAGTCAATGCTCGGGGATGGCCACTCTGATGTGGCAGCCGAACTCGCTGTCGAGAACTTCGATGGTTCCACCGTGCAGTTCGGTGGCCCAGCGGGCGATGCCGAGGCCGAGACCTGTTCCGCCGTCGGTGGATCCGCCGCGAGTGAACCGATCGAACACCGCATGGCGATCGGCGAGCGCAATACCGGGGCCCTGGTCGACGACGTCGAATGCATACGCTCCGACGATTCGATGGGCCCGCAGTGTCACGGTGCTCGAAGATGGGGAATGCCGCACGGCGTTGTCGACGAGGTTGGTGATCACCTGGGTCATGCGAGATCGGTCGGCCACGACGGTCGAATCGGCGGGCGAGACGACGATCGACACTCGTTCACGGTGAACGGAGGTCGCATCCTCGAGGAATTGCCGCACCGCGAACTCCTCCGGGGCAATGGTGAGAACACCGCCCTCCACCCGCGACAGGTCGAGCAGTTCGCTGACCAGATCACCGAGTCTCTCGGTCTGACTCAGCGCCACCGACAGCGTTGTGGGATTCGCGTCGGTCACCCCGTCGACCATGTTCTCGAGCACGGCCTGCAGGGCAGCGATGGGCGTCTTCAACTCGTGCGAGACGTTGCCGATCAGTTCACGGCGATACTTTTCTGCGGCTTCCAGATCGTCTGCCATGGTGTTGAATGCGGTGGCGAGCTCTCCCACCTCGTCCCGCGAGGTGGCCCGCACGCGTTTCGAGTAGTCGCCACGCGCCATCGCCTTGGCCGCCGAGGTCATCTCGCGCAGCGGCGACGTCATTCCGTGCGCGACGAATTGTGTTGCGGCCAAGGAGACCACGAGCGCCGCGAGCAGTGTGTAGCGAAATTGCCAACCCGCCCCGATCCAGAAGACGACACTGGCCAACACCAACACAGTGCCCACGACGAACGACACCTTGAGCTTGAACGAGCGCAAGGGATCCAGCGGGCGCGGCAGCACGCGCATCATCGCGGCGACTCCACGGCATACCCGACACCGTGCACCGTACGAATGAGATCGCCACCGAGTTTGCGGCGCAATGCTTTCACGTGAGAGTCGACGGTTCGACTGCTCGCGGAATCGTCCCAGCCCCACAATTGCGACAGCAGGGTCTCGCGAGAGACCGCGGTACGAGGACGAGCAGCGAGATAAGCTAGGATGTCGAATTCCGTTCTGGTCAAATGGATGTCGCCGGATTCGTTGGACACGCGTCGTTCACGGTGATCGATCTGCAGGTCGCCGATACGGACGGAGTGGGTCTCGGCGGTCGCCGATCGCTCGGCGCGGCGAATCAGCGCGTGCACGCGAGCGACCAACTCTCGCATGCTGAACGGCTTGCCCAGATAGTCGTCCGCGCCGACGCCCAGGCCGACGAGCATGTCGGTCTCGTCGGACTTGGCCGTCAGCATCAACACCGGCACCGGCCGTGACGCTTGAATGCGGCGGCACACCTCGAGCCCGTCGAAACCGGGCAGCATCAGGTCCAGAACCACGAGGTCGGGATCGAATCGCGCACAGGCCTCGACGGCGGCGGGCCCGTCGGCTGCGGTGACGACCTGGTACCCCTCGCCGCGGAGTCGCGCCGCTACGGCCTCGGAGATCGTGGGCTCGTCGTCCACGACGAGAACTGTGCGGCTCATGAGAACTGACCCTAGAGGGCGCAGATGGAGGAGTCCGTCGGGAAATGTGGAGGTTCGGTGAAGGTTCGAGCCGGACCGTCGGGTCGATCCCGAACTCGGCCGCACGTCCAATTTAGGGTCGGCTATCCTTCCGTTTGTTAGCCAACCCTCCCGAAAGGCGTCTCGATGCACTTCCGACCACTACGTACGACTCTTGCGGTGTGCGCGATAGCGCTGACCACCGCAGGACTGCTCAGTGCTTGCTCGAACTCGAGTGACGAGGCGTCGCCTGCCGGAGGGGCGAACACGGGCTCCTCGTCCGACTCGTCCGCATTTCCGGTCACGATCGAGCACGCGTTCGGTGAGACCGTCGTTCCCGAGGAACCCACTCGCATCGTCGTGGCGGGGTACACCGAGCAGGACACCGTGCTGGCGCTCGGCGTCATACCCGTCGGCGTCACGGAGTGGTACGGCGAACAGCCGTACGCAACCTGGCCCTGGGCTCAGGCAGCGCTGGGCGACGCGCAGCCAGAAGTGCTCTCGAACGACGATGGATTCGAGACGGAGAAGATTGCCGCACTCGAGCCCGATCTGATCATCGCCACCAATGCCGGCCTGACGGCGGACACGTACAACACGCTCAGCGACATCGCACCGACGCTCGCGCAGTCCGACGCGTCGACCGCCTACTTCGAGCCATGGGACGTCCAGGCCGAGAAGATCGGACGCGCACTGGGCCAGAAGACCGAGGTCGATGCGTTGATCGACGGAGTGAACCAGAAGTTCGCGGACGCCGCTGCCGCACACCCCGAGTTTGCCGGCAAGAAGGCGATCTTCTTGCAGAACGCGTTCTACGAGGGCAAGGCGATTGCGTACCAGGACGGACTGAGCACAGACTTTCTCACCAAGCTCGGATTCGCGATCCCCGACGACATCGACGCGTACGTTCCGGCCGACGGTAGCGCTCAGGCCAGTATTCCGCTGGAGAACCTGTCTGTACTGAACGTCGCCGACGTGTTGATCTGGGGAACCGAAGGGCCCGGCGACCGCGCCCAGTTGGAGAAAGAAGCGGTGTACAACGCACTGAAGCCGGTGCAGGACGGCAACCTGGTCTTCACCGACGGGGTGACGGCCGGTGCGATCTACTTCACCAGCGTGCTGAGCCTGCCGTACGTCATCGACAAGCTGACCCCAGCGCTGACCGAAGCACTCGGCGGAACGGCAGCGACGATCACCAGCTGACAGGACCGGGCGGCCTACTGTGCGGCCGCGCGCTTGTCCATCCACTTGGCGGTGGCCAGCACACCGAGACCGGCCACCGCCAGGCCGGAGCCGACAGCGGCGGGTGCCGTGTAGCCGAAGCCGGCGGCGATCACGGCGCCACCGACTGCCGCACCGATGGCATTGGCCAGGTTGAATGCGGCGTGGTTCAGCGATGCGGCCAGCGTCTGGGCGTCCTCGGCCACGTCCATCAACCTCGTCTGCAGACCGGGAACCACCGAGGAGCCGGATGCGCCGATCAGAAACACCAGAAGCAGAGCAGTGATCGGATTGTGTGCCGCTGCCACGAACAGCGCCAGGAACACTGCAGTTGCGGCCAGCCCGACGAAGGTGCCCTTGAGCTGGTACCGGTCTGCCAGCCAGCCACCGGCGTAGTTGCCGGCGACCATTCCGAGTCCATAGATCATCAGGGCGACCGGAACGAGCGCGCGAGCGAGACCGGCGACATCGGTCAACGTCGACGCGATGTAGGTGTACACCGCGAACATGCCACCGAATCCGACGATGCCCACGAACAGGGTCATCCACACCTGGCTGCGACGCAGTGCACCGAGCTCGGTGATGGGGCTGGTGGTCGGCATGGCGTCGAGTCGCGGCATCCACACAGCGAGCGCGGCGACGGTGAGGGCACCGATGACCGCCACGAGAGCGAACGCGCTGCGCCAACCCAGCGCCTGCCCGATCCAGGTTGCCACCGGTACGCCGACGACGTTGGCGACCGAGAGACCCATCATCACCATCGCGACGGCTTTGGCTCGTTTACCTGGTTCGGCGAGGTGGGCAGCCACCAGCGCGGCCACTCCGAAGTACGCACCGTGCGGCAGGCCCGCGACGAATCGCGAGGCGACGAGCTCGTTGAAACTGGGTGCGAATACCGTTCCGAGGTTGCCCAGAGTGAAGGCGACCATCAACACCAGCAGCAACATCCGCCGGGGAACGCGCGCAGCCAGGGCAGCGATGGTGGGCGCACCGACCACGACGCCGAGCGCGTAGGCAGAGATCATGTGGCCCGCGGAGGGCTCGGAGATCCCCATCGTGGTGGCGATGTCCGGCAGCAAGCCCATCGACGCGAATTCCGTGGTGCCGATGCCGAAGCCGCCGATGGACAGGGCCAACATGGCGAGCCTGCGACGGGTCGAGTGCGGTCGATGACTGACGCTCAGACCACTCGAGACCTTGCCGCGCACAGCGCTGACTCGGGAAAGAGCGGAATCGGTGACAGTCACAGCGGTACTACCTTCGTTTCGATCGTGGAATGGAGCAACAAGAACGGTGGCCGGCCGAATCGATTCAGCAGAGCGCAACCGAGTAAGAGAACAGCCAACCCGACCATTGTCTTCCCTCGGGCAACCTGTTTTCGAGTCGCAGCGCGGTGATTGTCCTCACCCGAGCATCTGCTCGAGTTCCACCGGCCGCCGCACCGAGCCCTTGTTCCTGTGACACGTCCGCACCCGCTAAGATCTTCGCCAGGTCATGAGTGCCAGCATCGAGCCCCGGCTTGCTGGCCGGCAACCCTCCAACCGCGGTGGGGTGCCCCGGGTGAACGACCGGGCCGATCCGGCACGCCGAGTGCCGAATCGACAAGCGCGGGTCCGCAGGCAGCGGACCCACTGAATCTTCGGCCTCCTGGGGCCGAGGCCTGTCAGGAGGTTCTCGCATGTGTTGCTGTACCGATACGCCCCGTAACGCTCGACTTCTCGAGCATCATTCGACATTCGATTCGTCTTAGACAGACTCGTTTCAGAAAACGGAGTATCACCAGCCATGACCGATTCGACCCCCGACATCGTCGACGCCACCGGAGCACCCACCGAGGATCCGTTCACCGACCCGGCGGCCAACTGGAGTTTCGAGACCAAGCAGATCCACTCGGGTCAGACCCCGGACGGCGCTACCAACGCCCGTGCATTGCCGATCTACCAGACCACCTCGTACACGTTCGACAACACCGATCACGCGGCCGCATTGTTCGGACTCGCAGAGCCGGGCAACATCTACACCCGCATCATCAACCCCACCCAGGACGTCGTGGAGCAGCGCATCGCCGCTCTCGAGGGTGGCGTCGCGGCGCTGTTGCTCGCGTCGGGTCAGGCGGCCGAGACGTTCGCGATTCTCAATCTCGCGGAGGCAGGCGACCACATCGTCTCGAGCCCGCGGCTGTACGGCGGCACGTACAACCTCTTCCACTACACGCTCCCCAAGCTGGGCATCACCGTCTCGTTCGTCGACGATCCCGATGATCTCGAGCAGTGGCGAGCCGCGATCACGCCGTCGACCAAGGCCTTCTACGGCGAGTCGATCTCCAACCCGAAGAACGACATTCTCGATATCCCCGGCATCTCGGCGGTGGCCCACGAGAACGGCATCCCGTTGATCGTGGACAACACGGTGGCGACGCCGTACCTGCTACAGCCGTTGAAGCACGGTGCCGACATCGTCGTGCATTCGGCGACCAAGTACCTGGGCGGGCACGGCACGGCGATCGCGGGCGTCATCGTCGACGGTGGCACCTTCGATTGGACGCAGGGCCGTCACCCCAACTTCACCACCGCGGACCCGAGCTACCACGGTGTGGTCTTCGCAGATCTCGGCGCGCCTGCATTCGCATTGAAGGCACGCGTGCAGTTGCTGCGTGACATCGGTGCGGCGGTCTCCCCGTTCAACGCCTTCCTCATCAGCCAAGGTATCGAGACGTTGAGCCTCCGAATCGAGCGGCACGTGGCGAACGCACAGAAGGTGGCCGAGTTCCTCGCCGGCCGCGACGACGTCGTCTCGATCAACTACGCCGGACTCGAATCGTCGCCGTGGTACCGACGCGGCCAGGAGTTGTTGCCCAAGGGGCAGGGTGCGATCGTCGCATTCGAGTTGAAGGGCGGAGTGGACGCGGGCAAGAAGTTCGTCAACGCGCTCACACTGCACAGTCACGTCGCTAACATCGGAGACGTGCGCTCACTCGTCATCCATCCCGCGTCCACCACCCATTCCCAACTGACTCCCGAAGAGCAGTTGGCATCGGGAGTGACGCCGGGTCTGGTTCGTCTCGCCGTGGGAATCGAAGGAATCGACGACATCATCGCCGATCTCGAGGTCGGCTTCAGCGCGGCGGCATCTTGAGTCACAGCTGCGACACAGGCGTTCGTCCGGAGGCGGTTCTTCCGTCTCCGGACGGGCGGCTGGGCACCATCGACATCGGCGGTCTCGATCTCGAGAACGGCGCTCGCATCCCCCAGGTCACTGTGGCAGTGCAACGGTGGGGCGAACTCGCCACCGACCGCAGCAATGTCGTGCTCGTCGAACATGCCCTGACGGGCGATTCGCATGTGTCCGGCCCGCCGGATGCAGATCATGCACTGCCCGGTTGGTGGAACGGAATGGTCGGACCCGGGCGCCCTATCGACACAGACGAGTGGTGCGTAGTGGCGACCAACGTGCTCGGCGGGTGCGGCGGCACCACCGGACCGAGCAGCATCTCGCCCGACGGCACACCGTACGGTTCGACGTTCCCCGAGATCTCCATCCGCGACCAGGTCGCCGCCGAGGCAGCCGTCGCCGACGCCCTGGGCATCGACCGCTTCGCCGCTGTCGTCGGCGGTTCGATGGGCGGCATGCGCACCCTGGAATGGATCGTCAGTCGCCCCGATCGAGTGGCAGCGGCACTGGTTCTGGCAGTCGGAGCCCGGGCAACAGCCGACCAGATCGGCACGCAGACAACGCAGATCGCCGCGATCAAGGCGGATCCGGGTTGGCTCGGCGGCAACTACCACGCCACCGGAACATCTCCGACGGCCGGACTGGGTATCGCACGACGCATTGCGCATCTGACGTATCGCACCGAGAGCGAACTCGACATTCGGTTCGGCAACTCTGCGCAGAACGACGAGGATCCGTGGGCCGGCGGTCGCTACTCGGTACAGAGCTACCTCGAGCACCAGGCCGCAAAGCTGGTCAATCGATTCGACGCGGCGACGTATGTCCTACTCACCGAGGCAATGAACCGTCACGATGTGGGTCGTGGCCGCGGCGGTGTAGCCGAAGCTCTTGCGTCGGTACCGGTTCCGACCATCGTCGGCGGCGTCGATTCGGATCGTCTGTATCCACTGCGCTTGCAGAAGGAGATCGCTCGCGAACTCCCCCAGTGCCGTGGACTCGAAGTGATCCAATCTCGCGACGGTCACGACGGCTTCCTGACCGAAGCCGACTCGGTGGCGAAACTGCTCGCCGAGACGATGGAACTCGCTCGCCTCGGACGCCGCTGACACCGACGGGCCCTGGGCTCCCCCCCAGGGTCCGCTCCTGGTATCAGTCGGTGCCCAGTGGGTCGATCGACAGCGACAAGAACACGATCGCTCCGCCTACGCAGCCCAACGCGAGCACGTCGAATCCACGACTGCGCACGCTCAGGGTTCCGACCCGAGATTCGGGCAGGCACAATCGCAGCACCGCGGCCAGTAGCGCCGCACATCCGAAGATGAACGCGCCGCGCCGCCAGCGATCCGCCAGCACCAGAACCAGCGCGGCAAGCACGACGACCGACACCGCGACGATCGGTAGGTTACGCGCTACCGCTGCACGAAATCCCTGGTCGGATTCGGCTCGCGAATCCTCGGCGGCGTTCATCCTCGGATCGCTCAGCTCTCGGCTGCGGTGCGCTCGGCACGCTCGACGACGTTGGTGAGCAAGAAGGCTCGCGTCAGAGGTCCGACACCACCGGGGTTGGGCGAGAGGAAACCTGCTACCTCGGCAACACCGTCGGCGACGTCCCCGCGCAATCCGTCCTCGGTGCGGGTCACACCGACATCGAGGACGGCAGCACCGGGCTTGACCATGTCCGCGGTGATCAATCCCGGAACTCCAGCGGCGGCAACGATGATGTCGGCGCGGGAGACCTCGGCGGCAAGATCGCGAGTTCCGGTGTGGCACAACGTCACCGTGGCGTTCTCCGACCGTCTCGTGAGCAACAGCCCGATAGGCCGACCGACCGTGACGCCGCGGCCGATGACCACCGCGTGCGCGCCGTCGAGGGCCACGTCGTAGCGACGCAGCAGGTGCACGATGCCACGCGGCGTGCACGGCAGCGCAGCATCCTTACCGAGCACCAGACGGCCGAGGTTGATCGGGTGCAGACCGTCGGCGTCCTTGTCCGGATCGATCCGCTCCAGAGCAGCATTCTCGTCGAGATGCTTCGGCAGCGGCAGCTGCACGATGTATCCGGTGCACTCGGGGTTGGCGTTGAGTTCGTCGATCACTGCCTCGAGATCGGCCTGGGTGATGTCGGCGGGCAGATCACGACGAATCGAGGTGATCCCGACCTTGGCGCAGTCGTTGTGCTTGCCCCGGACGTACGCCGCAGAACCCGGGTCGTCTCCCACCAAGACGGTGGCCAGCCCTGGGGTTATGCCCCTCTCACGGAGCGCTGCCACGCGGGCGGTGAGATCGACGAATATCTCGTCACGGGTCGCTTTGCCATCGAGAATCGTTGCAGTCACCCGGCCATTGTTCCAGGCTCGAGGTCGACCGCGCCGCGCCGGTCCGAAGACCGCGTCAACCCTCCACGACGAGACCGTGCGCTCCCGCGTATGCCACGGCCTGCATCAGCTCGATCTTGGCACCCCGCACACTCGCGCTCACCCACAGGGACGGATCGGCAACGGCTCCACGCAGGTCGGCCTCGTCGAACTTGGCGTCGACAGTGCGGGCTCCCGCGAAATCGACCGAGCGCACTGTTGCTTTCCGAAAATCCGCAGACACCAGGTTCGCCTCCCGCATCCGGCACCCCGTGAGGTCGAGACCGCGCAGGTCGACGTTCCCCAACGCCGCGAGAGTGAAATCGACCTCGTCGTAGGTCGCGGGCCGCATCCGACTGTCCACAAACACCGAACCCATCATGGTCGAGTGACGAAATGTGCTGTGCTGCAAATTCGTCCGAGTGAAGGTGCACGATCGAAATGCAGAATTCGTGTGGATCGATTCGGTCAGGTCGGTGCCGGTGAAATCGCATTCGGTGAACACGACCGAGTCGGTTCGCACTCCACTCATGTCGGCATCACGAAAGGTGCACCGGACGAATTGCCTGCCGTTCCACTCCTGCCCGTCCAATCGAGTGTCGGAAAAATCTTCGCCGATGATCTGCTCGTCGTCCACCTGCCCCATACTTCCCCGGTTCGTGGTGGCAGAGTGAACCGGGTGTTTCGACTGATGTTCTTCGAGCCCCGAATCCCCCAGAACACCGGCAATGCAATTCGCCTGGTCGCCGGCACCGGATGCGAGCTGCACCTGGTGGGTCCGCTCGGCTTCGACATGTCCGAGCCGAAGCTCAAACGGGCCGGCTTGGACTACCACGATCTGGCGTCCGTCACCGTGCACCGAGACCTGCCGTCGGCCTGGTCGGCTCTGGCACCGACGCGAGTGTTCGCCTACACCGCCCACGCCACACGTTCCTACGCCGACGTTGCGTACGAGCCCGGCGATGTTCTCCTCTTCGGGCCGGAACCCACCGGACTCCCCGACGAGGTCCTCGACGACCCGCACGTGAGCGACCGCCTTCGCATACCGATGATTCCCGGCCGTCGATCACTCAACCTCGCCAACGCAGCGGCGGTGACGATGTACGAGGCATGGCGGCAACACGGGTACCAGGGCAGCGTCTGAGGAGTTTGCGTTCGAGTGCGCTCGAACCCCTAGCGTGCGTTTTCATGACATCTGCAGCACAACGGACCGATTCACCACGTACCTGGCTCGTCACCGGGGCATCCTCCGCCGGTGCGGATTTCCCGGGTGTTCCCGAATCTGTCCGGCCGGTCTGACACCGCTCGCCGGACTATCTTCTGTACTCATGGCGACTACGGACTTGATGAACAGGGCGCTGGCAGCCGTGGCGGATTCGGACGCACCGTTGACCGTCGAACTGGTACACGAGCTGATCGAGCCCGGAGAGCTCTCCGAACCACTCGGGATCTCCGAGGTTTCCGAGTTGCTCGATATATCCGCACACACCCTTCGGTACTACGAACGGTGCGGTCTGATCGAGGTGGCCCGCGACGGGCTCGACCATCGCAGCTACGACAACGTAGCCATTCGTAGACTCGTGTTTCTCACCCGCATGCGGCTGTCGGGAATGCCGATGCGCGACTTGCAGCACTACGTCGAGCTGGTCGACGGCGGAGAGCACACCGTTCCGGCACGACTCGACATGCTCGTCGAGCATCGAGACACCGTTCGACGCCGCATCCGCGAACTGCAGCTCTCGCTGGTGGCAACCGAATACAAGATTGCTACGTACGGCGGTACAACCGGTCCCTGAGGCCGCGTGGTCAGGTCTTCGACGGTCACCCTGAATGGAGCTGTTCCGGCCGAGCCATCCCCTTCCTTGGACGCGAAATCAATTGTGAGCGTCGATAAATGGGCAGGCCGATCGTCTGTGACAACGAACCGTCACACGTGCCCCGACGGCTCGACACTGTCGATCCAGTCTCGATGAGATCGGCAGTGTTCGACGCGTCTTCGCCACAGCGGCGGGCGGTAGCTGTCGGTAACGATTTCTTTGCGATCGACGGGCATCGGCGCTTGCGCTCCCGCCCCGCCGAGTACCGACTCGGACGTGACGGACAACTCTGATGCGAACATCGAAATATCAAGCGATGGAACCGAATTGGACTATTCCACCACAGGACAGGACAGTGCCCCGAACGCACGACCGGCGGCCACGACAGCTCCGGCAAGGGTACGCAAAACCGGACTTCAACGACGATTCATTCACGGATGCCAGCGGCACCGTTACACAAACCTCGTCAGCATGCTGCCGTCAAGGACTCGAGCGGGGTACGGTGTGCCGCATCGACCCGTTTCGCTCTTGAAGGAGCTTTCTGTTGTTCTCTGTTTCCCAGCCCCGCCGTTCTTCGTCCTACTCCTCCACCACGCGATCGTCGAGTCGGTTCGGTAGCCGAATTGCCCGCACCGCAGCAATATTCGCCCTCGGCTCAGGAATGACCGCCGCGGCGCTGGTGGGTGCCGGCACCGCGTCGGCCGCCCCCGTCAACTGTGTGTCTCCGCCCTCGGCCAACGACATCCAGGTCGACGGCACCGCCAGCTGCGGCGCCACCTCGGAGGGCACCGGCCGGGCGACCGCCGGTGCTGCTGACAGCGGTACCGCGGTCAGCGTCAACGACGGCCCCGGCGCAACGACCACCTACGCCAACGGATACGGCGTCGCACTCGGAGCCAGCAAGAATGCGGGTACGGCATACGCTCTCGCGCTCGGCGGGGGCATCGCACACTCGTGGGCCGACGCCGGCCAAACCACTCTCGCCGTCGCAGGGTGGGGATCCGGTGCCACATCCGAAGGGCAGGGCGTCGATTGCGTCGGCCCGCTGTCTCTCGCCCTGAATCTTTCCAGCGGCCAGTTCTGCGTCCTCGGTAGCTGATCTTCGGGGACACGATCTCCCGTCGTCGAACGGAGCCGATTACCCGCAGCTACTGCTCGAGGTAATCGGCTCCGCCGACGTAAACGACATGCCCTGATTTTTCGATCGGATCGACGCATGCTGCCACCACAGCCGTAGCGAATTCGGCGACTGTCGGAAGCGCACCGTGTGCGGTACGAGCGGCCACCGCGTCGGGGTTGCGGCGCTCCAGCAGAGTGACGACGATCGTGCCCTCGATCATGTCCCCCGAGACGACGACCAATTCGATGCCTCGACTCTCGAAGTGGGGAATCGAGTCGCGCAGGGCGTCCTCACCTGCACGCTTGCTGGCGGCAATGGGCTCGTACTCGACAGGGACCGGCTTTCGGCCGTGAAAATGCGCCTGATGACTGGTGAGGAATACGATGCGCGAGCCGGGCTTCATCCGATCGGTGGCCGCTCGAGCCAATGAAACCTGGGCGTCGCGGTTGATGTTCATCGCGTAGCCGGGGTCGGCACCGAGCTCGAGTCCACCGGATGCGTTGAGCACCAGCACATCGAGAGCGCCGAACTCGGTGACAACCGAGTCGAGCATCGCATCGATTGCGTCCTGATCGGTGACGTCGGCTCCGACAGCCAGAGCTCGACCCCCGCTCTCCTCGATCGTTCGCACCACGGCGTCGGCCCTGCGCTTCTTCTCTCGGTAGTTCACCGCAACCATCGCACCTCCCGCACCCAGCTGCACCGCGGTTTCGGCTCCGATGCCTCGGGAAGCGCCGGTGATCAACACCGACTTTCCGTCCATACGTCGGGTCATCGACATCCTCCTCTAGCTTCGATTTTCGAACTGCTTCGATTTTCGAACCACTATGATGAAGCGCGATGGAAATGGCAAACGCACCCCGCCGATCGATGATGGCCGTGCTCGATCTACTGGGGCAGCGATGGAACATGCGCATCCTGTGGGAACTGCGCGACGGGCCGCTCGGGTTCCTCGAACTCAGGCGACGCACCGACGACATCTCATCCAGCGTTCTCGCCACCCGACTGCGCACGCTCGTCGATGCGCGAGTGCTACTGAAAGACTCGGATGGGACCTATCGCCTGACCGAACTCGGTGACGAGCTGGGGCCGGCACTGGAACCACTATGGCAATGGGCGCAACGATGGGACGAAGGCAACGCGCCCGCCGACCGGCGACCCTGAGCAACTGCGTCGAACCCCTCACCCACCGCGCTCTGCTCCATCACCCCGACACTCTGGACTGGTCTGCGGAGTCATGGACTCGCGCCGACCGGCATACTCGAAAAATGAGGAATTCACGTGCGGCCACTCGCCCGAGGGCACTGTCGCTGCACGGCCGGATACGAGTGTTGACGATGAGTGTGGCGGCCCTCGCCGTAGCCGTGAGTGCTCTGGCGATCTATCTCGTTGCGGAGCAAGCCTTACGTTCGCAGATCATCGACCGCGTCGGCCGCAACAGCGACGCCATCATCGCCAGCGCGACATCCGGCCTGCCTGCCGGTCTGCTCGGCTTCGGCATCGAAGACACCGAGGGCACCAAGGTAAAAGTAGCGCTGGTGACGAGCGACGGCGCGTTGGTGACGTCGACGAACGGCACCGAACCGTTCATCAACTCGGACGGCACCCTGGACGGCCCTGAAAAATCTGTCGTCGACGGTAGCGTCGATCGGTCGCTGCGTGAGGTCCGTGGCTACTACCTCTCGGCCCAACGCACCGACTCAGGCGCAACGATCATGGTGGCCGAATCGCTCAGCGAAGCGTCACCACTGCTCGCCAAGCTCACACTTGCACTCGTTATCGTCGGGGCATTCCTCGTAGCGCTGGCCGGTGTCGCCGGTGCCGCTGTTGCCCGAACCGGACTCCGACCGGTCCGACGCCTCCGTGCCGGCACCGAAAGAGTCGCCAGAACTGGAAGTTTCGAGCCCATCGACGTCAACGGAGACGACGAACTGGCCTCACTCGCCAACAGCTTCAACGAAATGTTGGCAGCTCTGTCGCGATCGCGAGAACGCCAAGGGCAGTTGATCGTCGATGCAGGTGCCGAACTGATGCAGCCGTTGACGGCACTGCGGACGAACATCGACCTACTGATGTCTCTCGACCGGCCCGACTCACCGGACATGCCCGAAGAGGAGCAGGACCGGCTGCGCGTCGAGGTGATCGCTCAGATGGATGTCATCATCGGGTTGGTGCACGATTTGGTCGACCATGCCCGGGAACCCGCGCCGACACCTCGATGACAGTCGATGCGACGCAGTCGAAGTCGAGCGCTTCAGGACGAGAGTCTCGCACCGGTCAGCTCTTCGGACGCTTCCCACAGCCGGCGTGCGTCGTCCATGTTGCGCAGTGGCTTCCACAGCCCGACCTCGGCCGGCGGTCCGCCGATCAACCGGGCGGGACCGACGAACTGATCACCGCGCGAGACCGTACCCGCCGCGGCGATAACGCCCGGTTGCGCGGCGCTGTCCACTGTTCCTGCGATGCCGACGCGGGCAAGAACACCGATGAGCCGTCTTCCCGCAGAATCTTTCGGACGCCCCAGACCTGGTTGGGCCGCAAGCAGATTGGTCGGTGAAATTCCGGGATGGGCCATATTGCTGGTGATTCCCCACCCACCGGCCCTGCTGCGTGCGTCGAGTTCGCGGGCGAACAAGGCCACCGCGAGCTTCGACTGACTGTATGCCTCCATCACGTCGTAGGAACGCTCCCAGTTCAGGTCGTCCCAGTTGATGGTCCCCGATCGCGCCGCGATGCTCGTCTGATGGGTGACTCGAGCACGGCCGGCACGAAGAAGCGGCAGCAGAGCGAGGGTGAGTGCGAAATGACCGAGGTGGTTGGTTCCGAACTGCAGCTCGAATCCGTCCTGAGTGACTTGGCGCTCGGGTGGCTGCATGACTCCTGCATTGTTGACGAGCACATCGATCGGCCGTCCTTCGGAGACGAGCTCGCTCGCCAACGCTGCAACCGAATTCAGTGACGACAGGTCCAACTCGCGGGTGCTGACCTGCGCACCGGGTACCGCAGACCGAATCGACTCGGCTGCGCGCTCCCCCTTGGCGGCAGAGCGCACCGGCATGACGACCTCTGCTCCGGCACGCGCGAGGCGCGTCGCGATGACCGTACCGATCCCGTCGCTGGCTCCCGTGACGACGGCGCGCTTGCCGTTCAGGTCGGGGATGGATAGATCTGCGATGCGGCCCATATCAAGCTCCTCGGGTGTTGTGATCGTCCGGCTCGGACGTGCAGAACCCATGTTCGACTACCGTTTCGGGCTTATCCAGGACTTCCCGATCCACTGATACTCCGACAGTCTGCACCGAGTCAGGACAGGACCTGTGTTCCCACCACCGCGAGCAGTTCCAATTTGGCGTAGCTCTCGCTGCCGGGTACTGCCGTGTACACCAACAGCCGATGCGCTTGCTCCGGGTCGAGAAGGGTCTGACAGTTCAGCTGCAACATGCCGACCGTCGGGTGCAGGAACCTCTTGGACTCGGGTGGATGCACCCCCACTTCGCGCTTCTCCCACAGGGTTCGGAATTCCTCGCTGACCTCGTGCAGCTCGGCGGCCAGATGCGCTGCTGTGGAGTCCGGCCCGCGAAGAGTGACGATCTCACGCAGCCCCGACGCATACACCCGAGACAGCACGGCACGCTCGTCCGGCGGGTACGACTGCTGGGTAGCGGGGTCGGTGAACCAGCGATATCCCAGACTCCGGTTCGGCCCGGTGCGCAACGACGCATCGCCGGTCAATGCCGCGCCCAGCGGCGTCTGGCGCAGAGTTTCACCGAGCTCGGACACGATCTCGGCGGGGGTGTCGTTCAGTCGGTCCAGTATCCGCAGCAATCCTGGGCTGATGTGATCGGTCGAGATCCCGCGCACAGGAGGAGCGTGCCCGGCGAGGCGGAACACGTGATCACGCTCGCCCAGCGACAGATGCAACCCCTGCGCGATCGACGCAATCATCTGCTCCGACGGAGCCGGACCGGACCCACGTTCGAGCCGGGCGTAGTAGTCGGTCGACATATGGCACAGTTCGGCGACCTCCTCGCGTCGAAGGCCCTGCGTTCGCCTGCGCTGTCCACGTGGAAGGCCGATGTCCTCGGGCTGCAACGACTCACGCCGCTGCCGAAGAAAAGCGGCCAACTCCGGCCGATCGATCATCACAGACCTCCTTCCGTCGAACGCGGTTGGTGCTTCCGCAATTGTGCCCTCTCCACGGTGGCTATTGTCGAACGATGAGCGCTCCCTTGACCATCGTCACCGGTGGCAGCCGCGGGATCGGTGCCGCCGTGTCCCGACGGCTGGCTGCCGACGGGCACGATGTGGTGATCGGCTACCGTTCCGATGCCGTCGCTGCCGAGAGACTCGCCACAGAGTTGTCGACATCCGGCCGAACTGTGGTCGCGGTATGCGCCGACACCACCGACGAGCAGGCGGTCTCCGCCCTGTTCTCCGCGGCCGCGGAGATCGGCACCCTCACCGGATTGGTGAACAACGCGGGCTCGGCACGCGCCGTCGGGATGCTGGTGGACAACGACATCGAGACCATCAGAGCAGACCTCGATGTCAACTTGATCGGGGTGATCACCTGCTGCAAATATGCGATCGCAGCGATGGCCGAATCGGGTGGAGCAATCGTCAACATGTCCTCTGCTGCCGCCACCCTCGGTAGCCCCGGAATGTATGTGCACTATGCGGCAGCCAAGGCTGCGGTCGATACACTGACCGTCGGTCTGTCCAAAGAGGTTGCCGGGCAGAATATTCGGGTCAATGCAGTGGCACCCGGAATCATCGAAACCGACTTCCACCGAGATCGACAACGGCCGCAGAAGATGGCGTCGAACATCCCCCTCGGTCGCCCAGGTGTGCCGGACGAGATCGCCGGTGCGGTGTCGTGGTTGCTCTCCGCCGATGCGCGGTACGCCACCGGAACCGTCGTACGGGTGGCCGGCGGTATGTGAACGCCTCGGCTGCCACTAGCGAGGTGCGATGCGGTGCAGTTCGACTGCGTCGAGCTCCCCGTTCTCGGCAACGGCCGTCATGTAGGTGCAGAAAGGTTGCCGACGCCGATCCGTAGGAGATCCGGGGTTGAGCAGCCGTAGACCGTTGTCTGCGAAGGTGTCCCACGGTATGTGACTGTGCCCGAACACGAGGACGTCCGTCTCCGGGTATGCCGACGCCATGCGTCGTTCACGGCCCGTCGCGGCACCGGTCTCGTGCACCACGGTGAACCGAACTCCGCCGAGCGAGACGTCGGCGCGCTCGGGCATCAGAGCCCGTAACTCGTCACCGTCGTTGTTCCCCCAGCACGCGACCAGAGAACGCGACCGCTTCGACAGTGCCTCGAACGATGCGAGGTCCACCCAATCACCGGCGTGGATCACGACATCTGCGTCGTCAACGGCCGACCACACTTCGTCGGGCAGGTCGCGAGCACGCTTCGGGAGATGAGTGTCGGCAATCAGCAGCAGCTTCACCACTCGATTGTGCACGCGAGCGGTGCGGCCCGGTCAACGAAAGTCCCTCGACCTGGATGCGACTCGCAGATCCATCAGTTGCAAATGGTCTGCCACCACGGTCACCGCACCCTCTGCGTTCTGCACTTTGCCTCGAATCAGCAACGCCGGAGCCGTGATTGCCAACTTGCGGTACTTGGCCCACAATCCGACCGAGCACACCACGTTGACCATGCCGGTTTCGTCCTCGAGGTTGATGAACGTGACGCCTCCGGCAGTGGCAGGCCGCTGGCGATGCGTCACCGCACCGCCGACGAGGACTCGGTCTCCATCGGGGATCTGCAGCAACCGATTCGCAGGAACCACCCCGAGAGATTCGAGCCGATCTCGAAAGAACTGGGTGGGATAGGAATTCGGCGAGACCCCGGTTGCCCAGACATCGGCCGACGCCAGATCGAGATCTGTCATTCCCGGCAGCGCAGGCGCTTTCGTCGACGCGCCGATACCAGGGAGCAGACCAGGACGCTCCCCCGCCGCCGCGCCGGCAGCCCACAACGCCTCTCGACGTGTGATGCCGAAACACCCCAGTGCGCCGGCCGTGGCCAGCGATTCCGCTTGCGCAACCGACAGTTCGACGCGACCGGTCAGATCCAGGAACGAGGTGTACGGCCCGTGTGAGTTCCGGGCATCGACGATCTTCTGTGCCAGTGCGGTACCGATGAACTTCACATCGGCCAACCCCATGCGAATCTCGAGGCCGTCTCCCTCGAGATTCGCATGACCGAGACTGGCGTTCACGTCGGCACCGTGCACCAGCACGCCGTGCCGCCTGGCATCGGCGACCAAAGATTGAGGCGAGTAGAAACCCATCGGCTGGGCGCGCAACAAGCCTGCACAGAAGGCAGCCGGATGATGCAACTTGAACCACGACGAATAGAAGACCAACGAGGCGAAGCTCTGCGAATGACTCTCGGGGAAGCCGAAATTGGCGAACGCCGACAGCTTTTCGTAGATGCGGTCGGCAGCCTCACCGGTGATGCCGTGCAGATCGCGCATCCCGTCGTAGAACCGCCCGCGCAGCAGCTCCATCTTCTCCGGTGATCGCTTCGATCCCATGGCGCGACGCAATTGGTCGGCGTCGGCGGCACTGAAACCGGCGACATCGATGGCCATCTGCATCAGCTGTTCCTGGAACAGCGGAACTCCGAGAGTTCGATCGAGTGCCTTCTTGAGCGACGGGTGCTCGAAGATCACCGGCTCGAGTCCGTTGCGACGCTTGATGTACGGGTGCACCGAACCACCCTGGATCGGACCGGGACGGATCAGGGCGACCTCGACCACCAGATCGTAGAAGTTACGCGGCTTGAGCCTCGGCAGAGTAGCCATCTGCGCGCGGGATTCGACCTGGAACACCCCCACCGAATCGGCTCGTTGAAGCATCTCGTACACCTCGGGCTCGGACAGGTCGATCGAGGCGAGGTCGATGTCGATGCCCTTGTGCTCGGCGATCAGGTCCATCATGTAGTGCAGAGCCGAGAGCATGCCCAGCCCGAGCATGTCGAACTTCACCAAACCCACTGCGGCACAATCGTCTTTGTCCCACTGCAGCACACTGCGATTCTCCATCGTCGCCCACTCCACCGGGCAGACATCTGCGATCGGCCTATCGCAGATCACCATGCCGCCGGAGTGAATGCCGAGGTGCCGCGGGAATCCCTCGATCTGCCGCGCAAGTTGGAGAACCGACTCGGGAATACCGTCACCTTCCTGATCACCGATTCCGGACCAGCGGGTGATCTGCTTGCTCCACGCGTCCTGTTGCCCCTGCGAGAAGCCGAGCGCACGGGCCATGTCTCGTACCGAGGACTTGCCGCGGTAGGTGATGACGTTGGCCACCTGAGCGGCATGGGTACGGCCGTACTTGGCGTAGACGTGCTGGATCGCCTCTTCGCGGCGATCCGATTCGATGTCGATATCGATATCGGGTGGGCCGTCGCGTTCGGGTGCCAGGAACCGCTCGAACAGCAGCTTGTTGGCCACCGGGTCGACGTTGGTGATACCGATGGCGTAGCAGACAGCAGAGTTCGCTGCCGAACCTCTTCCCTGACAGAGGATGTCGTGTGTCTTGCAGAAATGGACGATGTCGTGGACCACCAGAAAGTAGCCGGGGAACTCGAGCCGCTCGATGATGTCGAGTTCGTATTCGAGCTGCGAATACGCCGCCGGATTCGCCGATTGCGGGCCATAGCGTCGGGCCGCGCCCTCGAACGTGAGTCGCCGCAGATAACTGATCTCGGTGTAACCGTCGGGCACCTCGAACGGCGGCAGGCGTGGCGCGATCAACGTCAGATCGAACGAGCACTCACGACCGAGCTCGACGGCACCGCGTACCGCGCCCGGATAGTGCTCGAACAATTCGGCCATCTCCGCCCCGGACCGAAGATGTGCGCCGCCCGTCGGTGCCATCCAACCGGCGGCCTCGTCCAAGCTGCTGCGCGCACGTACCGCAGCCATTGCCATGGCCAACCTCCTGCTGCGCGGACTCGCGTAGTGCGCGGCCGTGGTCGCGATCATCGGAAGGCCGTACTTGCGAGCCAGTGCCGCGAGCGCATCGTTGCGCTCGTCGTCGTCCGCAATTCCGTGCCGGGTGAGTTCGACGGTGACGCGATCGGGACCGAAGCGGTCGACGAGAGTGCGCAGTGCGGCCTCGGCCGCCTCCGGACCTCCGCGCGAGAGTGCCTGCCGAACATGACCTTTCCGGCAACCGGTGAGAATCTGCCAGTGCCCGCCCGCCGCTTCGGTGAGCTCGTCGATGTCGTACTGCGGCTTACCTTTGACCCCACCGGCCAGGTGCGCGGCCGCGATCCGACGCGAGAGCCGTCGATACCCCTCTTGACCGCGGGCGAGCACCAACAGATGAGTGCCGTCGGGGTCGGTCGCTCCGGCCCTCGATCGGTCGCTGTCGAGCGATAGTTCGGCACCGAACACGGTTCCGATGCCGAGAGCTCTGGCCGCCTCAGCGAAGCGAACGACTCCGTAGAAACCGTCGTGATCGGTGATGGCAATGGATTCGAGGCCGAGGCGTACCGCTTCTTCGACCATCTCCTCCGGCTGCGAGGCACCGTCGAGAAAGCTGAACGCCGAGTGCGCGTGCAATTCTGCATACGGCGTCGTGGACAGCACGGGCTTGTCGACGGTCCGGTCGTAGACGTCCCTCTTTCGCGACCAGGCCGGGCTGTCGCCGCCGTCGCCCTCGGCCGCAGGCTTGGGACGTCCGGACAGGACGCGCTCCATCTCCGACCACGTGGGTGGTCCGTCGTTCCATCCCATCGAGCCCTCCCCTCACGCGTCACCATTGCATCGAACATCTGTTCTAATGAGAGCACGCGGGTCCGACACGATCAACTACAGTCGAGTCGCCACTGACCCCTTCCACAGAGCCGGAGCACCGTCGTGACCCGTTGGGCCTCGTTCGTCGTATCGCACAAACGATGGGTGCTGGCAGTCGTCGTTGCCGTCGTCGCCGTCGGCGGGGTGTTGGGACTGAGCGTCTTCTCGAAGCTGAGCGAGGGTGGCTACGCCGACGCCGGCAGTGAGTCGTCGGAGGTGGCACGGTTGGTGCAGGGCATCGGCCAGCCGACACCGGACATCGTGGCGATCTACACCGCACCCGACGGCGAGACGATCGACGACATCGGGCCCCGAGTGCAAGCGACGCTCGACGAGTTCACCGGTCGATACACCCTCGGCAACGTGAATTCGTACTGGACCGCGGACCCGGTCAGCAAAGAATTCCTGGTCTCGAAGGACCGAACGAAGGCGCTGGTGACGGTATCCCTCGGGGCCAACTCGGGCGTCACGTTCAACACCTTCGGCGAGCTTCCGCCCCAGCTCGAAGTACCCGGCGTCGAATCGCAGTTCGCCGGCGCGTCGGTGGTCGGAGTTTCGCTCAGTGAGACCCTCGAAAGCGACCTCGTCCGCTCGGAGCTCATCGCTGTTCCCATCACACTGCTGCTGCTGATCTTCATCTTCGGTGGCGTGATCGCCGCGGCGGTTCCGGTGTTCGTCGGCATCCTGAGCGTGCTCAGCTCCTTGGCGATCCTGCGCGTCCTCACCGAGTTCACCGAAGTCAGTTCGTTCTCGATCAACGTCGCGTCTCTGTTGGGGCTCGGCCTGGCCATCGACTACGGATTGTTCATCGTCAGCAGGTTCCGCGAGGAATTGCGGGGCGGGTCGACGTCGGTCGACGCGACCGTCCGCACCGTCGCCACTGCCGGCAAGACCGTCGTCTTCTCGGGACTGCTGTTGGTCTGCGCGTTCGCCGGCATGCTCGTCTTCCCCCAGGCAGTGATCCGGTCCCTCGGATTCGGTGCCATGGCCGCGGTGGCGAGCGCCGCTGCCCTGTCACTGACCGTCGTTCCGGCACTGCTCGCAATTCTCGGCACCCGAATCAATTCCTGGACCTGGTCACGCACCGCGTCCGATCGCAGCGATGCACGCGCACACAAGTTCTGGGGTGGTGTGGTCACCCGTGTGATGAAGCATCCAGGGATCGTCGCAGCTGTCATCGTCGCGGGGTTGCTGATCATCGCCACCCCGATCCTCAAGGTCTCACTCGGCGAGGTCGACTACACGGCGTTGCCGAAAGACAACCCTGCGCGCATGGCGTTCGAGACACTCGGTGCCGACTTCGAGTCGACCGGTGACGGTGCCACCGTCGTTCTTCGTGGCCTGGACGGCGTCAAGCCTCAGGGCGCACCCATTGCAGCTCTGACCTCGGCTGTGGAATCCACGCCCGGTATCGCCCGCGCCGAATTCATCGGCTCCAAAGACGATTTCGTGACCCTCGAGGCGGCCTACAGCGAACCGACCGGTGGACTGACCGAGGCCGAATCCCAATCCGACTCAGTGTCTGCATTGCGCTCGATCACCCCTCCGGACGGAACCGAGATCCTCGTCGGCGGCAGTCGCGCGAACATCGACGACGGAAATGCGGCCATTGCGAAGTGGCTACCGGTGATGATCTCGATCATGGTGGTCTCGACGCTGGTACTGCTGTTCCTGGCGTTCGGCTCGATCGTGTTGCCGATCAAGGCCGTACTGATGGCAGGGCTGAGCTTGGGCGCGACATTCGGTGCCCTGACGTGGGTGTTCCAGGAGGGCCACGGGGCAGGACTGATCGGCGTCACTCCAGGACCACTCGAATCGACGTTCGTGGTCCTCATCCTCGCGGTCATCTTCGGCTTGTCGACCGACTACGAAGTGTTCCTGATGTCTCGCATGGTCGAAGCTCGCGCGGCGGGAGCGAGCACCGAAGAAGCCGTTGTCTTCGGTGCTCAGCGCACCGGACGTATCGTCACCGCGGCAGCGCTGATTCTGATCGTCGTCACCGGAGCGTTCACCATCTCGGGTCTGTCGATCATGAAGTTTCTCGGCTTCGGCGTCATTCTCGCCCTGATCATCGACGCCACCATCATCCGCATGCTGCTGGTTCCGTCCTTGGTCAAGCTCATGGGTGAGGCCAATTGGTGGGCTCCGGCATGGATGAAGAAAGTGCACGACAAGGCCGGTATAGGCCACTAGCCCAGGAACTTACTTCGGAGTAAGGTCGGCTCGCATGGCGAACTACATCGTGACCGGCGGTACCGGGTTTCTCGGTAAGAACGTCCTACCCCGACTGCTGGAGCGTGACGCGAACGCCGTGATCCACGTGCTGGTGCGTCCGAACTCGGTGGCTCGCCTCGAGCGACATGCACAGCAACTCGACGGCGGCGATCGGATTCGTCCGTTGATCGGTGATCTGACCGAACCCGAGCTCGGACTCTCCGACGTGCCGTCCGACATCGACCACATCCTCCATCTCGGTGCCGTCTACGATCTGACCGCAGGCGACGAGCAGGCACCGACCAATGTCGCCGGAACCGCCTCGGTCATCGGCCTGGCCGAGAAGACCGGCGCTCGACTGCATCACATCTCGTCGATCGCCGTTGCCGGAGACTACCGAGGAACGTTCTCCGAGAACGATTTCGACCTCGGCCAGAGATTCCCGACGGCCTATCATCGCACCAAGTTCGAGTCCGAGAAATTGGTCCGCGACAGCACCGTGGACTGGCGGGTCTACCGGCCTGCCGCAATCATCGGGAACTCGGAGACCGGAGCCATCGACAAGATCGACGGCCCGTACTACTTCTTTCCGTTCTTCGCGCAACTGGCCAAGCTGCCCTCCGTGCTACCGATCACGGTGCCGAAGATGGGCAATACCAACCTGGTTCCGGTCGACTACGTCGCCGACGCCATCGTCGAACTCGTGCACCGAGACACCGCTCCCCGCAGTGTTTTTCACTTGGTGAACCCGAGTCCACAGTCCATGGCGGAGGTGTACTCGGCATTCTCGTCGGCGGCCGGATCCCGAGCACGAGTGCTCGACGTTCCCGGAGCACTGGTTGCCCCGGTTGTGTCCCCCAAATCCGGAGCGGTACGAAAGCAGCGCAACGCCGCCCTCCGCGATCTCGGCGTCCCACCGGTCATGCTCGATCACCTGACACTGCCCACGGTGTTCGAGTCGGCAGCGACGCAGAAAGCGTTGCAGGGCAGCTCGATCACGCCACCGCCACTGCGCACGTACGCAGATCGCGTGTGGACGTACTGGCAGAAGAACTTCGATCCCAAGCGCAACCGCCGGGACGACCCGCGGGGAGCACTGTTCGGTCGTCACATCATCATCACCGGCGGGTCCTCCGGCATCGGCCGAGCCAGTGCCGAGGCGGCGGCTCGCAAGGGCGCAGTGGTCATTCTTCTGGCACGCGGACAAGATCAACTCGACGAGGTGGTCGAGCACATTCGCGAATCGGGCGGTACCGCCTACGGTTACCCGTGCGACGTGACCGACAGCGAATCGGTGGACCACACCGTCAAGACCGTTCTGAGCGAACACGGTCACGTCGACATGCTGGTGAACAGCGCCGGTCGATCCATCCGCCGGTCGCTCTATCGATCCACCGATCGGTTGCACGATTACGAGCGCACCATGGCCGTCAACTATTTCGGCGCGATTCGATTGGTGCTGGCGCTGCTACCGCACCTGCGCGAACGTCAGTTCGGACACGTCGTCAACATCTCCAGTGCCGCGGTCCTGGGACACCCTCCGCGCTTCTCGGCTTACGTGGCCAGCAAGGCCGCACTCGACGGTTTCACCGATGTTGCTGCTGCAGAGACACTCTCGGACGGAATCACCTATACCACCATCCACATGCCCCTGGTGGACACCCCGATGATCACCCCGACAGGCGACAAGAACGTCGGCACCGTGTTCTCACCAGAAAAGGCCGCCGCGATGGTGATCCGCGCATTGAGCGACAAGCCCAAACGCATCGACACACCGTTGGGAACACTCGGACAGTTCGGAGCCATGTTTGCCCCCAAGGGCAAAGACCGCACGATGCATCAACACTACCGTACGTTCGCCGAATCCGCTGCCGCCAAGGGCGAGATGCCGGTACCCCTCGAGGACGGGAAGGTGCCCTACCGAGTCCGCCCGTACGATCCGAAGACTCCGAAAGCACGCATCGGCAAAGTGATCCGGCGTGTCGGGAGATTGGTTCCCGGCACCAGTTGGTGACGTGCGCGTCATGGGGCCACGGCGGTCCAGAGAGTCCAGCGATCGCGTTCGATCAACTCACCGGGGGCCAGGCGACCGCGTAGATACTCGACCAGCTCCGCGAGTTCGACGTCGGAGAGTTCGTGCAGGATGGAGCGCCCGGTTCTGCCGGCGATTTCTGTCAGGTACTGCTCGCTATTCTCGTAGCGTCGACGGGTTTCCCACAGTGGTTGCGTGGCAACATCGGTGAATCCTGCCCCAGCGAATGCGGCCACTACGTCGTCGACGTCGTGTCGGCGGCGGCCCTCGACCTCCGTCAACCGGGGAAACACGTCGAAGAGATATCCGCGCGGGTTCGTCGGCGATCCTGCCAGTGTCGCGTCCTCGCTCGTCCGATCCTGGACGATCGCGATACCACCCGGCCGCAGCAGCCGGAACATCTCTGTTGCCAGGGCGGATGCGTCGGGCAGATGGTGGACGAGCGCGCGAGCGAACACGATATCTGCCAGGCCGTCGGGTAGGCCGGTGCGCTCGGCGGGTGCACACTCGAACGCAATGTCCGCGGGCGACGATCGGCGGGCGGACTCCAGGATCGGTTCACTCGAATCGACAGCTGTGACACGCGCTCCCAGCGTGCGCCATGCACGCGCATAGGTACCCCCGCCACATCCGAGATCGATGACGTGCACGCCGACCGGATCGACGAAATCGGTGATCGCGGCACCCCAGGAAGGGTCGGCCTCGCGGCCGGAATAGGTGTCGCTGTTGGCTGGATCTTCGAAGTCGATGGGCATGTGGATCAGTACATCGAGCACGGCTGTCGGTCGCCACCATTTAGTGTGGGACTACATGCTCGCACTTCATCTCCGAGCCGCCGACCTGGCGGATACCTCGTTGACCGTCTCGCCGCTGTTCGAGACGGTCTTGAGTCTGCGTGCCTGGACCTCGCCGAATCGGCACCGTCTGCACGAGCCGTGGCGTCGACGCGTCCGGACGGCATGGCAGCAGTGCGACACCGAGTTGCTGACGGCGTTGGTCTCTCCCGAGGGCAGGATCCCGGACTTTCTCGCTCCCCGTCCGCCCACCGAATCCCCGGCCTTCGACGACGAGATCGCCGCTGTCGGAGCGACACCGGCAGCGGAGATGCGACGCGACATCGTTGCCGCCTTCTCCACTGACATTCCTGCGGTCCTCATCGGTCCGGCCCGAGCGGTGCGCACCCGTTCAGTCCAGGCGCTCTCGCAGTATTGGGCCACGTGCCTCGAACCCGACTGGTCCCGGATCCGAGCGGTACTGGACGGAGATGTGGACTACCGAGCACAACAGCTCTCGCACTTCGGGGCACGAAAGATGTTCGAGCACCTCGATTCCCGAGTTCGATGGGATGACGGTGTGCTGTGGGTCGATCGGCTCGAGGACCAGGTGTGGGTCGACGTCGACGGACGTGGACTTCCGCTGATTCCGTCGGTGTTCGTGCACGGCGCGATCACTCAGATCAGCCCGACGCGGGCTCCGTCGCTGGTGTATCCGGCCCGCGGGCGCGGCGCAGTGTGGAACATGGCACGGACAGCTGCGAACCGAGCGCTGACCAATCTCCTCGGCACCCACCGTGCCACGATTCTCACGCTGCTCGACGCGCCCACCACCACCGGGGAAATCGCTGCTGCACTTGGTGTCTCACCCAGCGCGGCGAGCCAGCATCTTCGTGTTCTGCGCGAAGCGGCAGTGGTGCGACGCGTCAGACAGGGACGATCGGTGCTGTACGTACGCACTCCCCTCGGGGAGGAGCTGGTCGAACGACAGGGGTAGGGCTGTCGCGAGGTTCAGCGCAACAGCGCCTTTGTCCACACGCGCAGAAATCCCTGACTGAGGTACGTCAGTGAGCCGATCGCCAGTATCCACTTGACGGTGCTGACCACGGTGGTGGCGCGAACGACGGTGTCGGTGATCTGTTCTCGATTGTCCACCAGCATCAGGCCGACGATGTTCTCGATGTAGTCACCGCCGGCGGAGACAACGGGTGCGACGGCCAATGCCGTCGTCGCCGCAGGGCTCAGCGGCGTCTTCGCCGCCAGGCTGCGTGCACCGGCCCGCAGTGCGATGGCATAGATCGCCGGATGCACGAAGTCGGGAAAGTAGTGGCTGCGGAATCTGGCGATCTCGGCGTCGTCCATGCTCGCGAGGATCTGCCGGTAGCGCCGCGCGGACCAGGCCGTCTGCACCTCGAGTACTTTCGGGGCCGCGGGTCCGAGCAGCCGAGCGATGTTGGCCTGGGATACGACGAACAGTGCCGACCAGCCCAGCATTCCGCGATCGAGCGCACTCGGAGTCATGTCCGAAACCCTAGTCCGTGAGAAACGGAAGAACGGTGGCCTCGAACGCCGAGTAACCGTCGCGATGGATGCTGTGTCCGGTGCGAAACGCTTCGACGCGGCAGGTCGAGATCTCGGCGATCATCGCGTCGAGCCGAACCGGATCGACCATGCCGCCGGGACCTCCGCGAAGCACCAACGTCGGAGCAGTGATGTCGGCCAACGACTCCCACCACTGCGGATTCGGCCGACGGAACTGCTCGAGAGCAGTGGCAGTCATCGACCGATCGAACGCGAGTACCGCACGGGGATGCAGGACAACGCTGGTTGCGGCGTGCCAGAGCTCGGTGACCGACGGCATCTTGCCGGTCAGGCTCGGCGGGGCATCCCCCGGCCGAATCGGTATCGGAAGTTCCTCGAGTACCAGACGGCGGACGAGCGACGGGCGACGCTGCGCGACGAGCGAGACCGCATATCCGCCGAGGGAATGCCCGACGAGATCGACTTCGGTGAGCCCGAGGTGATCGATCAGAGCAAGGAGATCGCCACCGAACGAGTCGAACTCGTACGTGAGTGTGTGGGCGCTCTTACCGTGCCCGCGCAGATCGACGGTGATCACCCGGCGACCTCGAGCTGTCAGTGCTCGGGCGAAGCGATCCCAGGTTCCGCTGTCCCCGCCCATCCCGTGCACCAGCATGACCGGCACCGGTGCCGCGCTGGGGTGTTCCTGCGGGACGAACGAGCGATACGCGATATCGACGCCACCGAGGTCGACCGTCTCCGACATCATCTGCATTCACTCGAATGTAGCGGTGTCACTATTCGTAGATTCCTTCCACCCGCCACCGACCTTCGTCGAACACGAGCAGCAGGGCTCTTTCGTCGTCGAGCACCACCTGAGCCCGCGCTGTCGGACCCGTCGATGCGTTGCCGCTGTCCCACCACCGCTCGTCCACCGGCCACGGCCCGGCCAATCCCGTCAGTTCCCATTCCTTGGTTCCCCAGCGCAATCGTGCCGGTGGCGCGTCGAACACACCGCGGTCGGTGACGCCGATTCCCGTACCCGTCCGATTCATCAGCGTCACTGTCGGACGGGTCTCTATCACTGCCGCCGGAGCAGGCTCGGGTAATCGTCCCGGCCATGGATGGGATGGATCGGACATCGGCACCAGCTCGTCGCCGAGTGGGCGCAGCGTTATCCGTTCGGCCGGCCCGCGTCCACCGCTGAGAACACCGCCCAGCACCGATTCGCCACCGAGCAGACCCTGAACGCGCACCAATGCCCGACGCGCTCTGTCGTCCTCGTCGCCGACACTGCCCCACAACCCCAGTTGCAGCTCACCGGCTGCCACCACCTCGATCGGCTCGAGCCTCAGAACAGTGATCGCGGATGTCGGCTTGTTCTCACTGCGCCCGGTGAGCCAGCCGTCCAGTTGCCACCGCACGCGATCGGCGGTCCCCTCCGGCGTCAACGGCTCCGCGCAGCGCCAGATCCGCGACAGGTTCTCACCGTTACCGGTACTGGCATGCACCAGCAGACGAGTACACGCAACGGCAGCGGCAGCAAGCTTGGTGTGCAACTGTTCGGCAAGACCGCGCCCGGCGAAGGCAGCGGCGTCGACCCGATCGATCGGTGGATCGCACCGATACTCCACATCGAGATCCGGCGGCAGCGCCCGGGCCGAGGGCGGACGCTCGGGCTCACCCCGAGCACTGCGATGCGCCAACACCGCATCGGTACCGAACCGCGACGCGACATCACCAGGAGACAGCGCAGCGAAGTCGCCGATGGTTCGTAGACCCAAGCGTCGCAACAGGTCCACCAACTCACCACGATCGGCAGCGGACATACTCGGTTCTGCCGAGAGTTCTGCCACCGGCAACGGAGCGAGAAAGCCGGCACCACCTCCGCGCGGTACCACCTGTGCATACCGAGCGGCAACGACCGCGGTGGACAGCTCGTCGGCGATACCGATCTGACATTCCACACCGGCAGCCGACGCTTGGTCGATCAACCGTTCCGCGGCCCGATGCTCGGTACCGAAATACCGTCCGACACCGCGAGCAGCGAGAACCAACAGACCCGGCCGCAGCACTTCGACTCCCGGTGCGATGGCGGCGACGGCAGAGACCACGGGCTCGAACAGTCGCGCATCACGATCGGTATCGGCGAGAGCGACATGCACATCCGGGCACCGCGCCTGCGCTTCCCGACGCCGTAGGCCACGCTTGATACCCGACGCGCGTGCCGTCGCCGAGCACGCGACGACCCGATTGGCCGAGGTGACGACCACCGGATGCGTCGCAGGCAGATCGGCCTGAGCAGCTGCTGCAACAGCGGGCCAATCGGGACACCACAGGGCAAGAACACGGCTGGGACGGTCGATGCTCATGTCGAGACCGCGATCGACAATGGATTCTGTTCGTGCTGTTCGGCATGCCACTCGATGCGGCCGTTCTCCGAACGCAGATCGAGTCGAACGGTGCGGGGCCGCATCGCCTTGCCGCGAGCGCACACCGACAATCGGACGCCGCGAAGCCTGCCACGTCCCAGCTCCCGACCCGTACCGAGACCGTCGTAACCGTGCACCGATGCGTCCAGCCGTAGTTCTGCCCCGTCCCAGTGTCCATCGGTCACCAGCAGCGTCGAACCCTTGCTCCGTGCCCTGGCCACCACGGCTCTGGCCCGAGTGGGAGATACCGACAGACCACCGAGACCGAGCACCACGAGGTCCACACCGTCGAGCAGGATTGCCGCCACTTCCACCGGATCGGGGCCCGGATCGGGAATCAGAGCCAGTTTGCTCAGCTGTGCGCCCATCTCCACCGCGGCGAGAACTCCGAAACGAGGCTGCCCGATGACGGCGACATGCCCACCGGCACCCGTCACTGCAGCCACCAAACCGATCAGCAGCGAGCCTGCACCGGACACCGAGGCCACCGTTCCACGCACCAGCCCACCGTGCGGCAGCACGTCGATCAGCGCAGAGGGCACCGGAAGGACGGCCCGCTGACGGACCGCACGTTTCGGCTCGGCCTCGCCGAGATCGGAACGAACGGGGTCGGGGTCCGAACTCTCGATGCGCACCGACGCCGTTTCGCCACGGGAAGGCACGGCAGCCATCCGGCTACGCAGCAACGCGACACGCTCCGGCAGCGACAACCCGTCGAGCACATCCGGCGTGACAGAAGCTCCCGATACAGTCATGTCACTCCCCTTCACGATGTAGAAAATCGAGCCGAAACATCGGTGTTCGTCGAACGCGGGAAGTGGCGTATTCGAACACAATTTCGATCTGCACTCAGTAAAGCCGCTCGGACGGCAACTCGTCAAGGTGGTGCCGAACCCGCTGGTGGGGGCTTCCGTTCTGCGGCTGCGGGCACACCCCGCCATCGTCAACTAACCTGTGGGCGTGACCGATCAGCAGCGTGTTCGACGAGGAGTCGGACCCGACTACCTCCTGGCCGGAAGATACCGCCTTGCCGGCAAACTCGGGGGCGGCGGAATGGGCGCAGTATGGCTCGCAACCGACACACTTCTGCACCGCCAGGTGGCCGTCAAGCAGGTCACATCCACCACCGCGCTGAGCCCTGAGCAAGCTGTCGAGGTGCGTAATCGGGCCATGCGTGAGGGTCGTATCGCTGCCCGCCTGTCCAGCCCCCACGCCATCGCGATGCATGACGTCGCTCTCGTCGACGGCGAGCCGTGGCTGGTCATGGAGTACCTGTCCTCGCGCAGTCTCGCGCAGGCGCTCGGCACCACCGATTCGCTACCGCCGTTCGAGGTTGCTCAGATCGGGGCACAGATCGCCGACGCACTGACCGAGGCGCACGAGGCAGGAATCGTGCACCGCGACATCAAGCCGGGCAACATCCTGATCGCCGATCGCGGCAAGGATCTGGGCATCGTCAAGATCAGTGATTTCGGTATCTCCCGCGCCAAAGGGGACGTCGAGGAATCCGACGACAGCGTGATCACCGGCACCCCTGCATATTTCGCCCCGGAGGTTGCCCGCGGACAGGATCCAACCGCGGCCAGCGACGTGTTCTCCCTCGGCGCAACGCTGTACACCGCCATCGAAGGCAAACCTCCGTTCGACATCGACCACGATTCGATCGCACTGTTGCACCGAGTTGCCAAGGGGCAGATCATCTCTCCCACCCGCAGCGGAGATCTCACCGGTCCGCTGCTGCACATGCTCGAGCCCGATCCTGCTCGGCGTCCCACCATGGCGCAGGCCCGCGACGAGATCATCCTCGCTGCGATCAGCAAGCGCGGCAACATAGCTCAGCTACGCGGTGTACCGCTCACCTCTGCGGACGGCGTAGTTCCGGCATGGGCAAGACGCTCGACACCGGTATCCGAATCTCGCCGTCCGTCCCGAGAATTCGGCAGCACCGTCGCAGGCCTACCCGCCGTGCAACCCGGTGAAAGCCCAGCGAATCCGATTCCCTCCAGCTACTCTCCCCCACCGTTCGACCTACCCCGAAAGAAGAAGAACCCCATCGAGAACGTGCTGATGCGGATCGAAGATGCCGTGGGCGATCGGACGACGATTCCGTCGCCGGTCATCCTCGCTGCACTGATCCTCGCCGTCGTTGTCGTTGTCGTACTGCTGATCACGCTCGTGGTGTAACCCGGCTCCCGAGTCGCGCGATGGCGTCGGTGAGCACCGATGGTGCAAGCCTGCGGTGCACCGCCGACAACGGCACCCACACCCACCTCCCCGGACTGCGGTCGTATCGACGAACGTCGTCAATTCGAGCCGTCCGCCTGCTGCCTGGATCACCAGATGCACAGTCAGAGAATGCGATCGGGCCTCCATGCGAATCCACTGCTTGGTAGCTTCTGCAATGCTCCATCCGGCCACCGACGTCGGCGTCGATCCTCCGATCAGCCTCAACTGCAACAAACCCTGCCAGATGAATCGTTCCGTGGCGGTAGGAACATCACCGAACATGGCTCTCGCATACTGTTCAGGCGTGGCCGTGACAGCGACGTCCACGAAGAAGTGGTCGACGTAGTCCGCTCGCATGGTCGAGCGAGCGAGTACGTCCTCGGTCATCTCACCGGCTCCGACCAGCCTCTTCACCAGATACCGGTCCTGCTCGTCAGTCTTCGACACACTCGACTCCCCTCGGGTATACGGTGGCGTACAACGCGATCGTATCCCTTTTATACGGTGCCGTATAGATCGATTTCGCCGACGCTCAGGAGGGCACTTTGCCTCGTGCACGCACCCCACGTGACAGGTGGATCGAGGAGGGCTTGACCCTCCTCGTCGAAGGCGGTCCCGATGCAGTCCGCGTGGAAGTTCTCGCGACGCGCATCGGAGTGACCAAAGGCGGCTTCTACGGCCACTTCTCGGACCGGCAGGCCCTCCTCGACGCCATGCTCGACCGGTGGCGCACAGACAGCGTCGACGAGGTACTCGCTGCCGTCGAGCGAGTCGGAGGTGCTCCGGCGGACCGGGCCGTCCTCGCCGGCCACCTGACATTCGACGACGAACGCCTGCCGACGGACATGGCCGTACGCGAATGGGCGCGCCGCGACTCCGGCGTCGCAGAACGCCTACGAGAAGTCGACAACCGACGAATGGAATTGTTGCGCACATCGTTCGCGGGCAACGGCGTCGAGGGAGTCGAACTCGAAGCTCGCTGCCTGATTGCCTTCTGCGTTGCAATCGGCAGCCGACTGCTCGACGCCGATCATCCCGGCTTCACCCGTCGGCAGGTACTCGACGCTGCCACCGAATTGGTGATCGACCCCGTCAACGCGACTCGTGCACGATGATCGCAATCTGAACCCTGTTGCTGCACTCCAGCTTCGTCAGGATCCGTGACACGTAGGTCTTCACCGTTGCCACACTCATGTACAACTCCGCGCTGATCTCCGCGTTGGACTTTCCCGATCCGACGGCAACTGCCACCTCACGTTCTCGATCGGTGAGAGAATCCAGTACCGCTCGCGCTCGCGCCGTGGCGGAGTCGTGTGATCGAGCGTCCTGCTCGCGCCAGTGGGCAACCAAGCGTCCTACGGCCGCCGGCGACAGCATCGACTCCCCGGTTCCGACGCGATGCACCGCGTCGATGATGTCGCGCGGCGGCGTGTCCTTGAGCAAGAACCCGTTGGCTCCCGCCCGCAGAGCCCGCAGCAGATATTCGTCGGTGTCGAACGTGGTCAACACCACGATTGCCGCCGAAAAACCCTCTGCCCGAAGCATTTCGGTGGCAGCCAGACCGTCCATGACGGGCATCCGCACATCCATCAGAACCACGTCGGGAGACAGCGCGTGCACTGCCTCGATACCGCCGCGACCGTCGGACGCCTCACCGACCACTGCGATACCCGGATCCGAACTCAGGATGAGCGACAACCCAGCCCGGACCAACGCGTCGTCGTCGACGAGCAACACCTCGAGTGTCTTGCCCGCTTCGGGACCATCGGTCAGTTCGGGCACGGTAGCCATGCTTCCAGACGGTAGACCACTCCGACGCTGCTTCGGGCGATACCGTACTCGATTCGCCCGCCCGCCAGCTCGACCCGCTCGGTGAGGCCGATCATTCCCGATCGAGAGCCCGGTACTGTCGCGAATCCCCCTGTGCCGATGCCGTTTTCGAGCCACACTCGAATCTCGTTGTCGACCTGCGTAATTCCACATCGCACCGGCAACCCCGGCGCATGCTTTCTGGCATTGGTCAGGCCCTCCTGAATCACACGGTGAACGGTGCGAGAAGCAGAGGCAGGCAGCGAGAGGTTCGCAGGCATCTCGTCGAAAAACGTCACCTGTGTACCGGCTTTCTCCGAATCCTCGATCAGCGCAGCAATATCGTCCACACCCGGTTGTGGACGCGGCACGTTCACCTCGCCCGATCGAAGTACTCCCAGTATCTCCCGCAGATCCTCCAGGGCCCCGTGCGCATTGGATCTGATGGTCGACGCGAGTGCTTCGACCTCCCGCGCACCGACATCCGGCCGGACCTCGAGCGCACCCGCATGGAGACTGACCAACGAGATCCGATGCGCGAGAGCGTCGTGCATCTCCCGGGCGATCCGCTCACGTTCGAGTCCGCGAACGGTCTCGGCTCGCAGATTCGACTCCGATTCTGCTCGTTCGGCCCGCTCACGTAGCGAATCGATCACCTCGCGACGCGACTTGACGACGATGCCCCATGCCGCCGGGATGCTCAGAAAGGCGAGACTGGTCGTCGCGACGTACAGAATCGACTGCTCGGCCCACACGGTCGTCCAGATCATCGACGCCAGCACGTGCAGAACCACCACCGCGGTGGTGACCCGCCACGACTTTCGAGAAGCCACCGTGAAGACGGCCACCAGTTCGGCTCCACCCACTGCATCGGTGAGAACAGCACACACCGCCAGCGCCACCGCCAACTCGATCGGCCACCGGCGACGCCACCACAACAGCACGGCACCGACAACGCCCACGACGATGGAGACGACCGTTCGGGTGGTGGTCATACCCTCGGTGCCTGCGGCTACCGACACCACCAACAACAACGCGAACGCGATGGCGGCGACATCCCATGCGCGATCTCGATGCCGTCGCAGCACAGTCATGATCTGACCGTCATGATCGAACCAGGGGACGCCAGTATTGACTGGTCTTCTTGTCGCGCACTACTACACCGAGTCTGTCGAGCTCCGAACGCAATTCGCGCGCATCGGAACCCGCCTTCTTCTTCAGCGCCATGTCCCGAGCTTTGAGCACCGCATTCACCTCCGGTGCCAGGCCTGGCGTCTCGGGCACCCACAGGTGATAGAGATCCGCGTAGGGATCACCGGGCGCAACCGAGTAACCCCGCTGCTCGAATGCTGCCTCGATGGCCTCACGCTTCTCCTCGCTCGGTACTCGCACCAACTGACGCGAAGCTGCGTCGAGCAACACCAGTTCCTTGCCGTCGACGAACACGGTACCCACCTGCGATCTGGACACCGTGGCGGTCTCGCCCTTCTCGGTGATGCGTACGTGCGCCTCCGACACCGCCACCCGCGCAGTGTCGTAGAACGCGGCGGCCACCAGCGCCAACCCGAGCAGAACCCCCACCGCGATGCAGACGTACCGCACCCACCACTGTGACCACGATGCGATCAACTCCAACGGACCCTGGAACGGTATCCAGGTGAGCGACGCTCCCCACTCCGCCACGTACGGCACCGCGAACCCCAGCAGTCCGCCCATCAGCATTGCCCCGGCGATCAGCAGAATTCGATCACCACGAGAGAACCACAGCACCGCCGGTGGCGTCTCCCCGAGCATCTTGTCGTCCATACCGTCGACGGTATCGAGTGCGGGAGCTCGCCCCCAGTCATCGAAAGTCGACACTTCGCCGACTTTCGACGACAGGAAGCACTCGATCAGCCGCGAACCGGCATCACCAGCGTCGTCAGAGCGCCGTCGAGCGCGGAGCGCACCAGCATCGGTTGATCCGGTGCAGCGATGTCGAGCATCAGGTCGGGTCCGACAGCCGAGGCGACGGCCGCCTGCAGGACGGCCGAGTCGAAGAACACCACGCTCTCCGATCCGGTCACCTGCGCGGGAACCGGAACACCATCGACCGAGACGCCGTCCGGCCCGGCGGTCATGCGAATGGTGCCGCTGTCGAGCGGAACGAAATCGCGTCGAAGCACAACCCTCGTCACGGTCGGAGCCAAACCGTCCATGATCGCCCGCCAGTCGGGGAATTCGCCGTCGACCGGATCCACCTCGGCCCGCGCACCGTCGGAGTCGATCACCATCGCGTCATCGGTTGCCGTCAGCACGAGGGTGCCGGTTGCGGTCACCGTCCCGAGCGAGCCGACCGCTGCGATTCGAGACCACGGGCTGCCTGCCGAACACTGGGCAACGAGACTGCGGGTGGAGAGCCGATACCTATCCGTCGCAGTGAGAGTGACGGTGCCGCCGTCCACCTCGATCAGGACGCCTCGCAACACCGGGAAGTCGTCACTCGTCCCGGCTGCCGACGAGACCTGTTCCACTGCGGAGGCAAATTCCGCGGCAGATACCGTTGCCGTGCAGTACTTTTCGTCGAACAGCCGGCGGATCGACACCGCAGCATCGGCTGCCGCGCGCGCATTCGCGGCCAGCTCCTCGACGTGTCGATCCACGATCTCGACCGCCGCGGCTCCGTCGCCGTCGAGGGCGGCGGTCACCTTGTCGAGTGGCATCCCGATCTCGCGCAGTTGTCGAATGATGTTGGCCCGCTTCGACTGTGCACGAGTGTAGTAGCGATAGCCGGACTTCGAGTCGATGGACGCCGGGACGAGCAATCCACAGTCGTCGTAGAAGCGCAGGGCACTCGGGGTCAGCCCGCTCGAGCGAGCGAACACACCGATGGTCAGGAATTCTTCGTCCGAATCAGTCATGGTGAAATCCTGAGGCTTCGGGTTGGTCGAAGGTCAAGCGCGACGCCGACGGCTAATCGATTCGACGCTTGTGCGCCCATCGCGTGAGTGCGTTCCTGTTGGACTGCTGGGTCTTTCGAAGAACATTCGATGCATGAGTCTCGACGGTCTTGACGGAGATGAACAGATCCTCGGCGATCTCGCGATAGGTGTATCCGCGCGCCAGCAACCGCAGCACCTCCAGTTCACGGGGCGTCAGCGAATCCAGTTCCGGATCCAGCGGGGGCTCCGGGGCGGCACTACGACCGGTGAACGAATCGAGGACGAACCCGGCCAGACGCGGGCTGAATACCGCGTCTCCCCCGGCGACGCGTCGAACACCGTCGGCGAGCTCCGTACCGGAGATGGTCTTGGTCACGTATCCCCTCGCCCCGGCGCGGATGACGGCAATGACGTCCTCGGCCGCATCGGACACACTCAGCGCCAGGCACACCGGCCCCTCGGCGATGCGATTCAGCACGGCCACGCCACCGCCGTCGGGCATGTGCACGTCGAGCAACACCACATCGGGTTTCGTCGAGTCGATACCCGATACCGCCTCGGCGACGCCTCCCGCTTCACCGACCACCTCGATGTCCGCCTCCCGGCCGAGTTCGGCTCGCACGCCCGAGCGAAAGACCGCGTGATCGTCGACCAGGAAAACTCGGAACGGGTCGGTCACGTCGGCTGCTCCTGCTGGTTGGTTTCGGGCGATTCAGTGGTCACAGTACTGCCGTTGCGGGGCATGAAGATGCGTACTTCGGTGCCCTTGCCGACGGTCGACCGTACCTGCACGGTGCCGCCGCGGCGTTCGACACGACCCCTGATGGACTTCGCCAGGCCCTGCCGGTCCTCGGGTACCTCGGTTTCGTCGAACCCGGTTCCGCGGTCGCGGACGAAGATACTGACCTGCTCCGCTTCGGTTTCGGCGAACAGGTCGATGTTGGTCTCACCGGAATGCTTGGCCGCGTTGACCAGTGCCTCGCGCGTGGCACCGAGCAGCGCGGTGAAACTCTCCCTGGACAGGCCGGATTCGACGTCGTCGGGCAGAAGATGTACGTCTCCGACGGTGATGGGCCTGACGGTCACACCGTGCTGATCCTCGACCTCACCGGAGATGGTCTTGAGGGCGTCGGCCAAGCTGGAGTTGTCGGTGTCGCCGCCGTCGAACAGCCATCTGCGTAGCTCCCGCTCCTGCCCGCGCGCCAACCGCATCACCTCCTGCGGCCGATCGGACTGCTTCTGGATCAAGGCGAGTGTCTGCAGCACCGAGTCGTGCAAGTGTGAGGCAATCTCCTCGCGTTCGTCGTTACGTATACGCGCAGAACGCTCGGCACCGAGCGCACGCCACGTACGCAGCCAGATGGGAACCGTCAACAGGCCGACGCCGACGAGGGTGACCACCACCGCCAGCAGCGACGAACGCAGTGCGGCCAAGTCGACGCGGGCAAGGACCACCACCCCCAGCCCGAGCACGATCAGTGTTGCTCCGCCGACCACCCGCGCCCAGCTCAGCACGGTGGGATGCTTGGGCAGTCCCAAAGCCGTGCGTGGACCCTCGACGTCGAACTCGCGCCACACCAGCGCTGCACCGACCACCACGACGATGACCGGCACGATGACCGATGCGGCAGTACCACTGAGGAGCCAGGCGAGCCCCACCGCGAGGCCGAGACCGATGGCAGCCAACCCCAGCGCACGCTGACGTTCGGCGGCACTCGGGTGTGCCGTGTCGTCGCCGGCGGGCGTGAACATCCAGATCAGGCCGTAGGCGGCGATTCCGGCACCGGCCGAGGCCGCGAGCAGCGCGAACGCCACCCGAATCTTGAAGACGTCGACGCCGAGATGGTCGGCCAGACCCCCGGCGACGCCGCCGACGATGCGTCCGCCGCCGCGTCGTAGATAAGGGTCAGGCGCAGAGCGTGCAGGAGCTGGGGGAATCGACGTGGCAGGGGTGACAGGGGCGACCGGAGCGTCGCCGGCTACGGGTGGTGTGTTGCGGGCGGCGTCAACGGGTGGATTGTCGACAGGGTGCACGCATCGATCCTGACACGGACGGGGCGAGTGTCGCATCAGGGTTCGCCCTGATGTTTCGCGCCTTCGCCGACGTCCGATTACGCTCGGGGTCGATATCAGGGGTATCCCTGATGTGTTTCTCGATCGGGAGCGCCACGATGGTTGTCATGAGCAACGTGACCGTCTCGGATCAAATTCAGCAGATGTGGCGAACCCGTCCGCACCGATTGCCGCAACGCGGACATGTGGCGGGTGTCGCGGCCGGTATCGGCTATCGCTACGACGTGGATCCTGTTCTGATTCGGGTCGCGTTCGTCGTGTCCACTCTGTTCGGCGGCACCGGCATCGTGCTGTATCTGGCGGCGTGGTTGGTACTCAGCCGAGCCGGTGACACTGCGTCGGGCGCAGAGTCACTCGTCGGCCGCGGCACCAGTTCCGACTCGACGACCAAGATGGTCGTCGTCGCAGTGGCGTTGGTGATCGCGGTGTCGACGATAGGCCCGGTAGGTGTCGGGCTCGGAGGTTCGGGGCTCATCTCGCTGCTGGCCATGCTCGGTGGCCTGTGGTTGCTGCATCAGCGTTGCCCCGAGCCGCCGCCGTACATGCGGACCGAAGAGTTCTCCCGAAACTACTACGCGCCCAAGCCTTTCGGCTCGTACAGTACGTCCGCGGAGCAGTGGACGGCCGCTCAGTATCGGCCGCCGCAGTTCCAGCACGAGCACTACAGCCCGTACACGACGCTGCCGACCAGTTACGTTCCGACGCCGAAAGTAGCCGATAGCTCCGATGCTGCAGAGTCCGGTGTCGACCACACCGTGAATCTGAACAAGCAGACGCCGACCGAAACGCCCACGGTTACTCCCCCGTCGTGGGACCCGCTCGGGGTGGCTCCGTTCGCCTGGGATCTCCCCGAACCGGCACCGGCGTTCCCACCGGCAGCGATCGAGCGTAAGCACCGATCACGTTGGACAGCAAGCTTTCTCGGCCTTGCACTGCTCGGAGCTGCCGTCACCGCCGCGGTCGGAGCCGCGTCCGGCGGGGACTGGGCCACAGCGGGACGCGTCGGAGCCGTCGCGTTGGCGATCATCTCGGTCGGGCTGATCCTCGGTGCCTTCCTCCGCAAGGGCTACGGACTGTTGGTGGTCGCGGCACCCCTGGCCGGATTCGTCGTACTGGCATCGGCGGTCGGGCCGGTGGACCTGGGCAACGGTGCGTCGGGAACCCAGCAGGTCGTTCCGTCGACCGTTGCCGAGCTCGCCCCGTCCTACGACGTCGGCGCCGGTGAGCTGAACCTCGACCTTGCCGGCCTGGCACTCACCGAGAACCGCACCGTGAACATCGATGTGGCACTGGGCAGTGCGACGGTCACCGTGCCCGATTCGATGAACGTGACCGTCGAGTGCGAAGCGCTGATAGGTTCGTGCCCCACCGAGACACGGTTCGGTCCGGCAACGAGCCCCGATGCTCCGGTCCTGACGATCGTGGGCGACTTGGCGCTCGGCGAGCTGAAAGTGGTGAACCAGTGAAGAAGAACAACGCCGACCGTATCGGCCACGACTACGGCGACAGCGATTCCGACACCGAGGCGCAGAACTCGAACCGCCGCGGACCGTCGGCGCTGCTGTTGCTTGCCGGACTGGCCGCCATGGTCGTCTCGGTCGCAGCAATCATCGGACAGGATGCGATCGTTGCCCTGAGCGACGTGCAATTTCGCTGGGTCTTCGTGATCGCTGCGGTCGCCGTCGGAGTCGCTCTTCTATTGGGCCCCAGCAGAAAGAGCTGACGCGCTCACTCCCACTCGATGGTGCCCGGCGGCTTGCTCGTCACGTCGAGAACGACTCGGTTGACCTCCGGAACCTCGTTGGTCACCCGAGTCGAAATCGTTTCCAGCACGTCGTACGGCAGTCGGGTCCAGTCCGCAGTCATCGCGTCCTCGCTCGACACCGGACGCAGCACGATCGGATGACCGTAGGTACGACCGTCGCCCTGCACTCCGACACTGCGGACGTCCGCCAGCAGCACCACCGGGCACTGCCAGATCTGCTGATCCAAGCCGGCAACCGTAAGTTCTTCTCGAACAATGGAATCCGCATGACGCAATGTGGCCAGCCGATCCGCAGTGATCTCTCCGACGATACGAATGGCCAGTCCGGGTCCGGGGAAAGGTTGTCTTCCGACTATGTCCTCGGGCAGTCCCAATTCACGTCCGACGGCACGAACCTCGTCCTTGAACAACGCTCGCAACGGCTCGACCAGGGCGAACTGCAGATCGTCCGGCAAACCGCCCACATTGTGATGGCTCTTGATGTTGGCGGTTCCCGAACCACCACCGGACTCCACGACATCCGGGTAGAGCGTGCCCTGCACCAGGAACTCGACGGAGTCGCCGTGCTCGGCGTTCTCACCCAGCACCTCGGTGACGGCACCCTCGAAGCTACGGATGAACTCGCGGCCGATGATCTTGCGCTTCTCCTCCGGATCGGAGACGCCCTCGAGCGCATTGAGGAAGGTGTCGACAGCATCGACGGTGACGAGCTTGGCACCGGTGGCAGCCACGAAATCCTGCTGAACCTGCTCGCGCTCGCCGGCACGCAGCAATCCATGGTCGACGAAGACACAGGTCAACCGGTCGCCGATTGCGCGCTGCACCAGAGCTGCCGCCACCGCGGAGTCGACTCCTCCGGACAGACCGCAGATGGCCTTGCCCGTCGGACCGACCTGCTCCTGAACTGCCTCGATCAGTGCGTCGGCGATGTTGGCCGCTGTCCAGTCCGGAGCGATGCCCGCCGTCTCGTGCAAGAACCGGCTGAGTACCTGCTGCCCGTGTGGGGAGTGCAGAACCTCGGGGTGATACTGCACTCCGGCCATCCGCTTGGCCTCGTTCTCGAAGGCGGCAACCGGTGCCCCGGCGCTGGTGGCAGTGACGGTGAAGCCCTCCGGGGCCGCGGTGACCGCGTCGCCGTGGCTCATCCACACCGGCTGGGTCGCAGGCAAACCGTCGTGCAGACGACCGCCGTCCACGCTGAGCTGGGTGCGACCGTACTCCCGCGTTCCGGTGTGCTCGACGGTTCCGCCGAGGGCCTGAGCCATGGCCTGGAATCCGTAGCAGATTCCGAACACGGGGATGCCGAGGTCGAGGAGCGTCGAGTCCAGTTCGGGTGCCCCGTCGGCGTAGACGCTCGACGGTCCACCGGAGAGCACCAGCGCGACCGGATCCTTTGCCGCGATCTCCTCGGCGGTTGCGGTATGCGAGATCACCTCGGAGTACACGTTGGCCTCACGCACACGGCGGGCGATCAACTGCGCGTACTGGGCACCGAAGTCGACGACGAGAACCGGGCGTGCGTGTGCGGGATCGTGTGCAGTGGAGTCGGTCACCGGGTCAGTCTAGTGGGACCGCTGTAGTGCCTACGCAACACCCGAATGCTCGACGTGCAGCGCCGCGGAGCCGGACCTGATCTCGACGATAGGCAATCTCAGTCCACCCGGAGCGTCCACCGGGACGACAGGCGAATTGGGGGCGATGGGATCGAGCCGCTGATACGGAAGCCCCTGTGCCGGGCGAAGATCCAACTCGCCCTTGTTCGGCCACAGTGCGGCGGACCGCTCGGCCTGCGCGCTGATGGTCAGCGACGGGTTGACCCCGAGGTTTGCCGACACGGCCGCCCCGTCCACCACGCTCAGCGTCGGGTATCCGTGGACGCGGTGGTACGGATCGATGACGCCGTGCGCCGAATCCGACGCGATGGCGCAGCCGCCGAGGAAGTGTGCGGTGAGCGGGATGTTGAACAGCTCTCCCCAGGTGCCGCCTGCGACGCCGCCGATCTTCTTGGCGATGCGCCGGGTGGCGTCGTTGCCCTCGGGGATCCACGTCGGATTCGGCTCCCCGTGGCCCTGCCTGCTGGAAACCTTGCGGCCGAACGGCCCTCGCTTGGTGAACGTGGTGATCGAGTTGTCCAGATTCTGCATCACCAGCGCGATGATGGTGCGCTCGCTCCAGTGCCGGACGTTGACCACACGGACGAACTGAATCGGATGCGCGATCATCGCGAACACGAACTTGAGCCACCGCGGAACTCTTCCCCCGCCGTCGGTCATCAGGGTCTGCAGCATGCCCATCGCGTTCGAGCCCTTGCCGTACCGAACCGGCTCGATGTGCGTGTTGGGGCTGGGGTGGAACGAGGACGTGATGGCGACTCCGCGCGTGAGGTCCATGTTCGGATCGACCGCCAGCTTGGCCGCACCGACGATCGACTCGGAATTGGTGCGAGTCAGTTCGCCGAGTGTGTCCGACAGTTTGGGCAGCGCGCCCGTGTCTTTCATCTTGTGCAGCAGATTCTGGGTGCCCCAGGTGCCCGCGGCCAACACGACATTTGCCGCGCTGTAGGTCTTCTTGCCCTTGCGGAGCCGAGCACCGGTGCGCTCGGTGTCGACGTCCCAGGTGCCGTCGGATCGGGGGCGAAGGCCGGACACCGTCGTCATCGGCACGATCTCGGCTCCCGCGCGCTCGGCCAAGCCGAGGTAGTTCTTCAACAGTGTGTTCTTGGCACCGTGGCGACACCCCGTCATGCACTCACCGCATTCGATGCATCCGGTGCGCTCGGGACCGGCACCACCGAAGTACGGGTCCGGAACGGTCTTGCCGGGTTCGTCACCGAAGAACACGCCCACCGGTGTCTGGATGAACGTGTCGGCGACACCCATGTCCTCGGCGACCGACTTCATGACCTCGTCGGCAGGGGTCATGTGTGGATTGCGCACCACGCCGAGCATGCGGGTGGCCTGGTCGTAGAACGGAGAGAGCTCGCTGCTCCAGTCGGTGATGTGCGCCCACTGCTTGTCCTCGAAGAACGGTGCCTGAGGCTTGTAAAGGGTGTTCGCGTAGTTCAGTGATCCACCGCCCACTCCGGCACCGGCGAGGATGAGGCAATCGCGCAACAGGTGCACGCGCTGGATTCCGTACAGGCCCAGCTTCGGTGCCCACAGGAAGCGCTTGAGATCCCAGCTGTTCTTCGCGAAGTCCTTGTCCTCGAAGCGTTGCCCGGCTTCCAGGATTCCGACGCGGTATCCCTTCTCCACCAGCCTCAGCGCAGTGACACTTCCGCCGAAGCCCGAACCGACGATCAGAACGTCGTAATCCGTGGCGCGAACAGCTGAACCCATGGTGACCTCCGCTACATCCGTTGCTGTCGAACAGTATGCACACCCCCGTGTGACTACCGCCACAAACGATTCTAGCTGTTACGAGAGGTATCACCAACCCAGGGTCGGCTTAGGTGGACGACATGCAAAAGAAAGGGCGCGCACCCCGGTGTGAAAGGAGTGCGCGCCCTGCTGGAAAAGACTTGATCAGGCCCTGACGTTCAGGCCCACCTTCTGGAATTCCTTGAGATCGGAGTATCCCGACTTCGCCATCGACCGACGCAGTCCGCCGACCAGGTTGATCGAGCCGTACGACTCGCGCGACGGTCCGTGCAGCACCTGATCGAGGCTCGGACGCTCCCCCGCCGACATCGGCAGCAACGCACCACGCGGCATCGACGGATGCGCCGCCGCGGACGGCCAGTACCAGCCGCCACCGGGAGCTTCCGCGGCGACGGCCAACGGCGCTCCGAGAACCGCAGCGTCGGCTCCGCAGGCGATGGCCTTGGCCAACGCGCCGGAGGTGGTGATGTCGCCGTCGGCGATGACGTGCACGTACCGGCCGCCGGTCTCGTCCAGGTAGTCCCGACGCGCGGCTGCCGCGTCGGCGATCGCGGTGGCCATCGGAACACCGATGCCGAGCACCTCACCGGTGGTCGTGCCGCCTTCGACGGAGCCGTAGCCGACGATGACGCCTGCTGCACCCGTGCGCATCAGGTGCAGCGCAGTGCGGTGATCGCTGACGCCACCGGCGATCACGGGGACGTCCAGTTCGGCGATGAACGTCTTGAGGTTGAGCGGCTCTTCGTCGCCGTGCGCCACGTGCTCGGCGGAGATGATGGTGCCCTGGATGACCAGCAGATCGAGGCCGGCGGCGACCAGAGCGGGTGTCAACGCACGTGCGTTCTGCGGACTCACCCGCACCGCCACGGTGACCCCGTAATCGCGGACCTGGCCGACGGCGGCCGACAGCAGATCGGGCTGCAGCGGCGCGGCGTGCAACTCCTGCAGAAATGCGATGGGCGCATCGGGATCGAGATCGGTCTCGGCGATATGGATCAGCTGATCCAGCTTGGCCTGTACGTCCGCGTGGCGGGCCCAGAGGCCCTCACCGTTGACGACTCCGAGTCCACCCTGGCGACCCAGCTCGATCGCGAACGCGGGCGAGACCAGGGCGTCGGTCGGATGGGCGAGCACCGGGATGTCGAAGCGGTACGCGTCGAGTTGCCACGCCGTCGACACCTCCTTCGACGACCGAGTACGACGGGACGGCACGATGTCCACGTCGTCCAGCTGGTAGGTGCGGCGGGCTTCTCTGCCCATGCCGATTTCAACGAGGTCGCGCACGCGCGCACCTTTCTACTTCGAGAGCGAATCGAGTCGGCCGAGTGAGGCCGAAACGACTATCGGGTGGTGTAGTTCGGGGCCTCTGCGGTCATCGTGATGTCGTGCGGATGGCTCTCCTTGAGCCCGGCCGCGGTGATCTGCACGAACTGAGCCTTCTGCAGGTCTTCGATCGAGTTGGACCCGGTGTAGCCCATCGCAGCTCTTAGACCACCGGTGAGCTGGTGAATGACCTGATTCAACGGTCCGCGATACGGGACACGGCCTTCGATGCCCTCGGGCACCAACTTGTCCTCGGCCAGCACGTCGTCCTGGAAGTAGCGGTCCTTGGAGAACGACTTCGCTCCCCCACGCCCCTGCATGGCACCGAGAGAACCCATGCCGCGGTAGCTCTTGAACTGCTTGCCGCCCACCAGAATCAGCTCTCCGGGGGACTCGGCCGTTCCGGCCAGCAACGATCCGAGCATGGCGGTCGATGCACCTGCAGCGAGTGCCTTCGCAATATCACCGGAGAACTGCATACCGCCGTCGGCGATGACCGGCACACCGTGCGGCTTGCACGCGGCAACGGCTTCGAGGATGGCGGTGATCTGCGGAGCGCCGACGCCTGCGACCACTCGAGTGGTGCAGATGGACCCCGGCCCGACGCCGACCTTGACCGCATCCGCGCCGGCCTCGACGAGAGCGAGTGCACCTGCGCGGGTGGCGACGTTTCCGCCGACGACCTGAACCCGATCGCCCACCTCGGCCTTGAGCTTGCTGACCATCTCCAACACCTGCGAATTGTGGCCGTGCGCGGTGTCGACGATGACGACGTCGACACCGGCATCGGTCAGGGCCATCGAACGAGCCCACGCGTCCTGTCCGACGCCCACCGCGGCACCGACGAGCAAGCGGCCGTCACGGTCCTTGGTGGCGTTGGGATGCTGCTCGGTCTTGACGAAGTCCTTGACCGTGATGAGGCCGGTCAGTGCGCCTTTGCCGTCCACGATCGGAAGCTTCTCGATCTTGTGGCGGCGCAGCAGGCCGAGGGCGGCCTCAGCGGTGACGCCCTCCTGCGCGGTGATGAGTGGAGCCTTGGTCATCACATCGGCGACGCGGCGGTTCTGGTCCACCTCGAAGCGCATGTCGCGGTTGGTGATGATGCCGACGAGCGCGCCGGTCTCGTCGGTGACGGGCAATCCCGAGATGCGGAAGCGCGCGCACATGGCGTCGACCTCGGCCAACGAATCGGTGGGCTTGCAGGTGACCGGATCGGTGACCATGCCCGCTTCGGAGCGCTTGACGGTTTCCACCTGCGACGCCTGATCCTGCAGCGACAGGTTGCGGTGCAGCACGCCCATGCCGCCGGCGCGGGCCATAGCGATCGCCATCCGCGCTTCGGTGACGGTGTCCATGGCGGAGCTGACCAACGGCACCCGCAACCGGATCTCGCGGGTGATCTGACTGGACGTGTCGACCGAGCTGGGAATCAGATCCGAAGCGGCCGGCAGCAGCAGGACATCGTCGAACGTGAGGCCGAGCATCGCGACCTTGGTGGGATCGTCGCCGCCTGTGCGGACGTGGGCTCCGGGACTACTCATGCGAATCTGGCCCTCCCTAGAGCCTGGTTGCACTTCGGCGCGGCGTGCGGCCGGTGAGAGCTCGCAGGCGCACCGCAGTGCGGGATTGGACAACGGATGGGCGGGATTGGAGAACGGATGGAGTTTCGGCACTTGCACTCATCTGTTCAGCGCCGTGAACCATGGTATCGGCTAGGGCACAACCAGTGCGAATGCCTCCCACTACGGCCTGCCCGAGGCCCGGAAATTTCGGCCATCGGCACCAGTGCGCAGCATCCACGTCCGGCATGTCGCTTTCGAACGGCTGGCGCAGACCCACCAGTCCTGCGTACCGTGGAGGCGTGCGCGATCAACTGCCTCCCGGTTTACCCCCGGACCCCTTCGCCGGAGACCCAGCCGACCCGTCGGCCGCCCTCGACGCCATCGAGCCTGGCCAGCCCCTGGACCCTCAGGAGCGACTGGCCGTCGAGGAAGACCTGGCGGACCTTGCTGTCTACGAAGCACTGCTCGGCCATCGCGGCATCCGCGGTCTGGTCGTGTGCTGCGAGGACTGCCAGCAGGACCACTACCACGACTGGGACATGCTCCGCGCGAACCTGTTGCAGCTCTTGGTCGACGGCACCGTACGACCGCACGAGCCGGCCTACGACCCCGTTCCCGACGCGTACGTCACCTGGGACTACTGCCGCGGTTTCGCGGATGCATCGATGAACGACGCCCTGCACGGCGACGGTTTCGACAGCTGAGTTACGGCCCGACCTCCGCAAGACGAAGAAGCCCGACACGATGATCGTGTCGGGCTTCTTCGTTGGCCGGGGACGGACGGTGCCGTCCGGTTTCCGCTCAGCTTCCGCCGGACGGAACCGACATACGGTCGCGGTTCTCGGACGAACTGCCACCGGCGGTAGCCGTCGGTTGATTCGGGTCGAGAAGGACCGTCGGTGCGACGTCGGTCGTTGTCGGACTCGGACTCGTCGTGGTAGGCGGCACCACGGGCGTCGATGTTGCCGGGCTCGGTGTGACCGGAACCGCGCTGGTGTCCGGAGTGATCGCATCCACCGGAGCCTGCGGGGCGACGGGGTCGGGGCTGGGTACGGGAGCAGGCACGGCCGGCGCGGGTGCCGGTGGTACCGGCGCGGGCAAGGTAAGTGCCTGCAACTCCTGAAGCAGACGCGCCAGCCACTGGTCCAGCTCGGCGCGCTGGGAATCGTCCAGCACAGCAGAGGTGCGGTTCGATGCACCGTCGAGCAGAGCCCGAGCGGCATCGGCATCACCCGACGACAGCAGGGTTTCGGCCTCCTGCAGCTTGGACGTGGTATCGATCTGCGCCACAGTCGAATCTGCTTGCTCGGAGAAGACGACGGACTTGACGCTCCACAGCGGATCGTCCGGCGTCGAGTTGTAGGAGATGACCACAAGGCCACCCATCACCACGGCGATCGCTGCGGCGGCACCGGCGATGGGACGCAGTAAACGCATCCGTCCACCACGATTCGCCGAGCTCCTCCGCGCCATGTCGGCGGCGAGCTTCTCGCGTTCCACCGAGGCCACGACCACGTCGAGGGAGGGGCCGGCGGGCATCGCCGGCGACACCACGTCTGCTCGCCAGTTGGCGAGTAGAAGGGCGAGTTGATACTCGTCTGCGTCATCGGTAGCAATCGGTCCGTCACCACTGATCGCGTCGATGAACGCATCGTCACGACGTACGGCGACGAGGTCCACGGGACCACCGTCTGCACCGATGTCGGCATAGGGATCGTTCTGCTTCGGTCCAGTGGGGTTCACGTGCTCACCGATTCGCGAGATTCCGCGACGCGGGGTCTCACCGGAGCCACCGTGACCAATGTCCCTAGCCATACATTTCACCTGCTCTCACAACTTCGTTCTTCAGTTTTGCGATAGCTCGGTGCTGAGCCACGCGGATAGCGCCTGCAGTGCTGCCGACTGCCGCAGCTGTTTCCTCGGCCGACAATCCGACGATGAGTCGGAGCACCAGAATTTCTCGGTGCTTGGCGGGCAAGGTGTCCAGCAGTGCAGTCATCTGACGACTCGACTCGGATTCGAGAGCACGTTGCTCCGGTCCGTGTTCCATCGACACGACATCTGGTACTTCGGCGGCCGGGTCCGATTTGTTACGCGAGGCGCTGCGATGGGCATCGGCGACCTTGTGAGCCGCGATGCCGTACACGAATGCCATGAACGGACGACCTTGGTCCTGGTAACGCGGCAAGGCGGTCATGACTGCCAAACAGACCTCCTGCGCCACATCGTCGGCCGATAGCTGACCGCGCTCAGCCGATCCGACTCGTGCCCGGCAGTACCGGACGACAAGTGGTCGGATGAACTCCAAGACCCGGGACAGAGCCAGTCGATCGCCTTGCGCTGCGGCAACGACGAAAGAGTCCAACTCCTCACCCGCTGTGTTCATCGTCGACAATTTTCCCCGCGTTACAGGTACGCACCCGCCTGGGAGCGCTTCCACGTGGTGGTGGAACGTGACCAAGGATAGCGACACCACCCCGAACCAACCGAACCACTCGGTCCGTCTTCGACCGCGGTCCTGGTCAGTCGATCGACGAACCACTCCGGCGATCGATCGCCGAAGCGAGATCGGCAGAGGTCATCATCCCTGCGTCGGCGATTCCGGTTCCTTCGCAGAGCATCGTCGCGGCCCAGCGCAGGGGCAGCAGGCCGTGCATCGCCGCAGCGCTGGCCACCTGGACCGCCGAATCATGTGCGCGGGTGCTCTGCCCTGCGCAACTCAGTGCGGCCGCCAAGACCAGGTCCGTCTTGATGCTGTGGCGTAACGAATCGGCATCGTTGGCGAGAGCCAGTGCGGATTCGGCGTGTCGGACGGCCGTCGGGCCGTCGCCGCGCACCATCGCCAGTTCGGCCGACACCCACGCAGCTCGCAGAGCCGGACGCCACAGCCGATCGCCGTTCGGCCCCTGCCGGTGTTCCTCGCTGCGCTCGAGCAGGATCTGCGCCAACTCGAACCGCCCCGTGCCGAGCGCATCGGCGGCGAGGCCGATCAACGCATCGCTGCGGGCTTCGACGGTGTCCCTCGATCGCGGAGGTCCCACGAGACCGACGAGAAACACCGCTCTGCCGTCGAAGCGGCGCGCCCGATCGTGCCTACCCAGTTGACGCAGCCATGACGCTCTGGTCGACGCGTGCAGCGACTCGAGTTCCAGGCTGTCCGGTCTGTACCGCCGCAGCTCGACGTCCGCCGCGCCGTATCGACCTTGCCCGGCCAACGCCACGCTGCGGTACCAGCTCTCGCGGGGACCGGTCGCCGCAGGGAGTGGAAATCGGCCGGGGTCCGGACCGAAAGCGACGTCGAGGAGGTCGGAGGGCGTCACGGCTGACCGCGAGATCTGCTCTGGTGGCACGACGCAAGGGTAGGGCCTTTGTGCTGCGCCGAGAACCACTCGGTGTGGCGAGAATTCGTACTCGATCTCAGCACCGGATGCGGGCTCTTCATTCCGTGCACGAATTGCAGTTTTCAAGGAATTAACAATGTAAATAAGACCGTTCAGGAAACGGCAATCTGAACGCTGTGTAGCGAATAGGTTAAGCGCCGCACCGAAACGGTGAACCGTGCCGAGAAACCTCGGCGGTCGTTGCCCGAAGGCTCGGCCCTGAACATGCAGTTCCAGAGGCCGACACCGCACGCCGAGTGCAGTGCAGTTCCGACCGAGCCGACCAGCTTGCACCGAACGAACCCCTGGAGCCTTCACAGGACCCTGAACAGCGAGAACATGGACGAACGCCAGGAGAATCGACCGCACGACGCCGCAGTTTCGGCCATTGATTCCCAGCGTCGACGGGACGGATGCCGAGCCGTGCTCTCCCTATCGTCTCCCGTGTTCGCGGATTCTTCAACAGGAGCGACACGCACGCGGTGAGGTCCAAGTAAATATCGCCCGTGTTAATTCTTGGCACCATAACTATGCATTTGCCCACGACGAAGAACTATTGACTGGATTTCGTCGACCCACATAACGTTGTCGGCATTCGGATCACGAATCCGAGAAGCCACACCACCCTAGGAGTTTTCATGCCGCAGCCGAATCACCTCCCTGGGCCGAACGCCGACATTTGGGATTGGCAGATGCACGGCCTGTGCCGTGGGGTCGACTCGTCCATGTTCTTCCACCCGGACGGCGAGCGAGGCCGCGCACGAGCACAGCGCGAGATGCGCGCCAAGGAAATGTGCCGCAGCTGCCCCGTTCTCGCGCAGTGCCGCACACACGCTCTCAACGTCAGTGAGCCGTACGGCATCTGGGGCGGAATGTCCGAAACCGAGCGAGAACTGCACGCCCGGCACAACCGTCGCCGTATCGCGGTCTAGTCGACGCGACACTCACGCACACATGCCGAAGCCCCCAACCCGATACGGGTTGGGGGCTTCGTCGTAGTTCTACCGAACGTCAGTGAGCGTGACCGTGCCCGGCGGCAGGCTCGGCGGCCTCTTCCGGCTTCTCCACGATCGAGCTCTCGGTCGTCAGGATCATCCGAGCAACCGACGCAGCATTGACCACAGCGGAACGAGTCACCTTCACCGGATCGACGACGCCGTCTGCCAGCAGGTCACCGTACGTCAGGGTCGCGGCATTGAATCCGTGTCCCTTCGGCAGCTCGGCAACCTTGCTGACCACGACGGAACCGTCGATGCCGGCGTTGGTGGCGATCCAGAACAGCGGCGCGTTGAGCGCAGTGCGCACCACGGCGACTCCGGTCGCTTCGTCGCCGGTCAGGCCCAGATCATCGGCCAGCGACAACGCTGCCTGCGTCAGAGCGGAGCCACCGCCGGGAACGATGCCCTCTTCGACGGCCGCCTTGGCTGCTGCCACTGCGTCGTCGACGCGGAACTTGCGTTCCTTGAGCTCGGTCTCGGTGGCTGCGCCGACCTTGATGACGGCGATGCCGCCCGAGAGCTTCGCCAGACGCTCTTCGAGCTTCTCGCGATCCCACTCGGACTCGGTGTTCTCGATTTCACGACGCAACTGGCCGACGCGAGCATCGATGTCTTCCTGGGAACCCGCACCGTCGACGATGGTCGTGTCGTCCTTGGTCACCACGACACGACGAGCGCGCCCGAGGAGCTCGAGACCGGCCTCCTTCAGGCTCAGACCGACATCGGCAGTGATGACCTGTCCCGCAGTCACGACGGCGAGGTCGTCCAGGAATGCCTTGCGACGATCACCGAAGAACGGCGCCTTCACGGCGACGGCCTTGATGGTCTTGCGGATCGAGTTCACGACGAGCGTCGAGAGAACTTCGCCCTCGGTGTCCTCGGCGAGGATGAGCAACGGCTTGCCGCTCTCGGCCACCTTCTCCAGCAGGGGAAGGAAGTCCGGAAGCGAGGTGATCTTCTCGCGGTAGAGCAAGACGTACGCGTCTTCGAGTACGGCTTCCTGCGTGTCGACGTCGGTGACGAAGTACGGCGAGAGGTAGCCCTTGTCGAACTGAACGCCCTCGGTGACCGAGAGTTCCGTGAGCAGAGTCGAAGACTCTTCGACGGTGACCACGCCGTCGGCACCGACGCGGGTGAGCGCCTCACCGACGAGCTCGCCGATCTCGGGGTCACGCGAGGACACGGTGGCAACCTGAGCAATGGCCTGCTTGCCCTCGACCGGAGTAGCGGCGGCGAGCAGAGCCTCGGCAACCTTGTCGGCAGCCTTGGAGATCCCGACGCCGAGTGCGATCGGGTTCGCACCGGCGGCGATGTTCTTCAGTCCGCCGCGCACGAGAGCCTGCGCGAGAACCGTCGCGGTGGTGGTTCCGTCGCCTGCGACGTCGTTGGTCTTGGTGGCGACACTCTTGACCAGCTGTGCGCCCAAGTTCTCGAACGGATCTTCCAGGTCGATCTCACGAGCGATCGACACACCGTCGTTGGTGACGGTCGGTCCGCCGAATGCCTTGGACAGCACGACGTGGCGTCCTCGGGGTCCGAGAGTGACCTTGACTGCGTCGGCAAGCTTGTCGACGCCGCGCTCGAGTGACCGGCGCGCTTCCTCGTTGAATTGGATTTGCTTTGCCATGTTTCGGTGTTACTCCTTCGAGTAAAGAAACTCGATCGCACACCGCCCCGGCACCGACACGAGATCGGCTTCCGGGGCGGGATGCGTTGTGGCCTACTTGGCGATGACTGCCAGCACGTCGCGTGCCGACAGAATCAGGTACTCCTCGCCGGCGTACTTGATCTCGGTGCCGCCGTACTTGCTGTAGATGACGGTGTCACCTTCTTTGACGTCGACCGGAATGCGATTGCCCTTTTCGGTGACACGGCCTTCGCCAACGGCGACGACGGTGCCTTCCTGAGGCTTCTCCTTGGCTGTGTCGGGGATGACCAGACCGGAGGCGGTCGTCGTCTCGGCCTCGTTGGCCTGGACGAGGATCTTGTCCTCGAGCGGCTTGATTTTCACGCTCGCCACGTTGAGCCCTCCAAAAGTTATGGGGTACGCGTCCGGGGTCGGATCCCCGGACAGCTGTGTGTAAGTACTTCTCGTGCGGTCCTGATAAACAGCTCGAACTCGTTCCCGTCGTCGCGGGTGCCGGGACTTCGCTCGATGCCAACTAGCACTCTATACACGAGAGTGCCAGCACTCAAGGGCTGGGTTCGCCAGATTCGAGTCGGTGCGGGCCCGGACGGTTGTCCGCTACCGACGACGCACAGCTTCTCGGACCCCATCAGTCGCAAATCGCAGCAAATCAGGCCCCGAAACGCCGATGCCGCTACCGATTTCCGTGTTTTTCCGGCTGCGCCCTCGTCCATTGAAAAGCCTGGTGAACCACGCCGAAAAGCTTCCCGATAACCGACCGCACGGAATATAACGCTCGCATAAACACCGGAAGTAACGTTACGATAACGGGGCTGTCCGAACGATAACGATCGACAGCTGTGTCGCGACATGAGGCACAAGGCAGTCGAACCGGACAGGCAAACAGGGGCGGGAGGTGCACCATGCGGGTAGGAGTGGGAGTGTCCACCGGATCCGAGGTCGTGTGCGCAGCCCTCGTCACAGTCGACTTCGACGGCAGTAGCACGGTCGAGTATCGGACGGTATCGGCCGATCGCCAGGCGAACACCGATATGGGCGAGCTCGTCACCTCTGCGATCGAGCTCATGGCATCGATGGTTCCCGGACATCGATCACCCGACGCCATCGCCGTCACCTACCGCACCCAAGAGCACGCCGCGGCAATTCGCGGCGCATTGGCGCACACCACCCGCGACGTTCGGCTCGTGCCCGAATCCGCGGCGGCAATTGCGCACCTGGCGACCACCGGCCTGATCGACGGCTACGACACGATCGCTCTGGTCGATCTCGGCGCGTCGGGCCTGTCGGTCACCGTCACCGACCGAACGGCTGGAACGGTATCGGCGCACGGCCGGTCGGACGTCGTCAGCGGCAACGCACTTGACGCTCTCGTCAAGAATCTCGTCCAGGACATGACCCGTGACAACCTGCGCGACGACATTCGCGACGACCGCGGAATTGGATCGGCACGGTACCGATCGATCAAGGAACAGCTCTCCTGCGATGACGAAGTCCGGATCGAGCGCTACAGCGGGGTACCGCTGACCGTCGGCCGAAGTGAATTCGAGACCGCTGCATCGCCGCTCCTGCGCGAAGCAGCCCTGTTCGTCCGCAGAGTGTTCGACGAGAGCACCCACGAACCCGAGGCCATCGTGCTCATCGGCGGCGGTGCCCACATCCCGCTGCTGGCCTCGTCCATCACCGACATGTTCCATGCCCGCGTCATTCGCCTCCCCGAGCCCGACGCCGTACTCGCCGTGGGGGCGGCCGCGGTCGCCGCATCGGTGACCGACACCGACTACCCACTGGTTTCGGCTGCACGCCGAACCGCGGGCCGGATGAGTCGCTACTCGGGAGCGATAGCTGCCGCCGTCGTCGCGGGCGGATTGGTGCTCGCCTACGGCCTACAGACGATGACCCCGGCAGACGACCCGAGCGTGTCCCCTGCCGGCAGCGCGACGAACCCCGTCGCCGGCTCCGGCGACTCGGGACGACCCGTGGCCGAGGGTTACTCGCCCGGTGACACGTCGACCTCCGCCCGCAGCTCGGGAGACCCCGTCGGACCCGCAGCAACCACGGTGGAGTCGACGGATTCGTCGTCCGGACTCACCACGTCCACGGCACCGACCACCACGCCGACGCTGCGACCTGCTCCCGACCTCCCGCGCATCGAATGGCCGGTCGGTCCGCCGCCGGAGTCGTCGTCACCCGGAGCAGGCACCGGTGTCACCGTCGTGCCGCCGACACCGGTCACCCCCGAGCCCACGACGCCCGCACCGACCACCACTGCACCTGTCGAGCCCACCGACCCCGACGCGGGCGAGACCCCCGGTACGACAACGCCGTCCGGCCCCACCGAGCTCAGCCCCGGATCGACACCGCAACCCTCGGCCGAGGCCGTGCCACAGAGCGGTGTGGAACCCAGCCGTGTGGAATCCAGCGGTGTGGAACCGACCGAATCGATCGCGGTTCCGACGACGGTCGTCCGCGGCTCCGATCCCACTCCCGAACTGACGCCTCCGCCCACCGTGTGGTCGCCACCGCCTGCGGTGTCCGGCCAGAGCGTCGAACCCCGCACATCACAGGAGTCGGCTGCTCCGCGAACCTCCGAGCCCGTTCCGGACGTTCAGCCGGGTACCTGACTGGTCGCAACCGATAGACCGGGATCGGTCACTGCGGTGAGTGCAGACGGCGCAGCGCCGCCGGCGACGAGATGTGCACCCAGGGCCGCAATCATGACACCGTTGTCGGTGCACAGCCGCGGCTTCGGTATTCGCAGTGTCAAACCCTGCTCGGCACAACGACTTTCGATCAACGACCGGATACGCGAGTTGGCCGTGGCACCCCCGCCGAGGACGATCGTGTCGACATCGACGTCGGTTGCCGCACGAACCGCCTTCATCGTCAACACATCGGCGACGGACTCCTGAAACGATGCGGCGATGTCAGCTACCGGAACAGGATCGCCGGCGCGTTGCCTGGCCTCGACGAATCGAGCGACCGCGGTCTTGACTCCCGAGAACGAGAAGTCGTACCGGGCATCGCGAGGGCCGGTCATTCCCCGGGGAAACGCGATCGCGGACGGATCACCCTCGCGCGCAGCAGCATCGAGAGCAGGCCCGCCCGGGTAGCCCAATCCGAGTAGTCGCGCGACCTTGTCGAAGGCCTCTCCGGCGGCGTCGTCGACCGTCGTTCCGAGTTCGGCGATCGGCCGAGACAGATCGTCGACGTGCAGCAGATGAGTGTGCCCACCGGAGACCAGCAGCGCAACACACGACGGCATCGGACCGTGTTCGAGCGTGTCGACCGCGACGTGTCCACCGAGGTGGTTCACCGCATAGAAGGGCACGCCCCACGCTGCGGCGTACGCCTTGGCGGCAGCGACCCCGACCAACAGCGCCCCGGCCAATCCCGGCCCGATCGTCACCGCGACGGCGTCGGGACGATCGATGTCGGCCGCTGCCAGAGCTCGCCGCATGGTCGGCACGATGGCTTCGAGGTGTGCCCGGGACGCCACCTCGGGCACCACTCCGCCGTAACGGGCGTGCTCGTCGACGCTCGATGCCACCTCGTCCGCCAGCAGCTCGCACTGTCCGGCGTTCCACCGGACGATCCCGACTCCCGTTTCGTCGCAAGAACTTTCGATACCCATGACGATCATCGGGCTGATCCTTCGGTTCGTTCCGGCCGACGCATGGTGAAGGCGTCGGCTCCGCTCGGCTGGTAGTACTTGGCCCTGGTACCCACGATCTCGAACCCCTCGCGTCGGTACAACTCGATGGCAGGCTCGTTGTCGGTGCGGACCTCGAGAAAGACCGGTCCACCGTGCTCGTCGGCCGCTCGAAGCAATTCGCCGAGCAGTCGTCCGCCGATCCCTCTGCGGTGATGAGCAGGATCGACGCCGATGGTGTGCACCTCGGACTCACCGACCACGAACGCACCGCGGCTCGGTTGCCCCAGGAGGGCGATGCCTGCGTAGCCGACCACCTCGCTGCCCTCGCGCGCCGTGAAGTAATGATTGTGGGGCGCAGCCAGTTCCGCGACGAATGCATCCTCGGACCACGGGTCGTCGCCCTCGAAGAGGACGGTCTCGAGGTACGCGCACCGAGGAGCGTCCTGCACGGTCATGGGCTCGATCGATACCGTCATTGCCGGGCCTTCGCCGCGGCGCGCTCGTCGAGCGTCTTGGCATCGGGGCGGCGCAGATACAGCGGAACGAGCGGACCCGGGACAACTCCACTCGCGATATCGGCCGCCGCGACCTGGATCAAACCGGCCGGTGACGGTGCCTGCACATCGCGAATCGGAAGGTCGAACAGCGCGGCATGCGGACCGGAGCCCGCGACCGCGTCGACCCCGAGACGGTCGAGTTCAGCGGGTGCCAGAACGTCGGGTCCCGCTGTGCGTACCCCCGCTTCGTACCGGGCCCAATAGATTTCGCGACGCCGCGCATCGGTCACCACCAGCAGGGACCCTGGTTCGGCAACCTCGGCCGCGATGGCGTCGAGGCTGCAGACGCCGTACACCGGCAGCCCGAGCGCGTCACCGAACGCCGCTGCTGTCGCCATTCCCACCCGCAACCCGGTGTAGGGGCCGGGCCCGACGCCGACGACGACGGCATCGAGATCGGCCGCGGTGATGTGGGCCTCCGTGAGGCACTCGAGAATATTGGGCGTCAGGACCTCCGCGTGCGACCGCGCGTCCACCCGAACCCGCGTGGCGAGGGTTTCGACCGGAACACCGGCGGCCTCCGTCAGGCGCACCACACCTGCGGTGACGGCGGGGGTCGAGGTGTCGACGGCAAGTACAAGCACGAGGGTTCAGGTTACGCGTCCGCGCGTCCAGGTACGCATTCCCGTGGTGCGCGGAACCTCGCCTCCCTGTCACGAGGTCCGCGCACACCGATGTCAGGCGACAGCGTCGAGAATCATGTACTGAGCGGTGATCCGTTGGTGTGCCGCCAGTTCGTCGTCCTTGGTGTCGACCATCGCGGTGTATCGACCGACGTGCACTCGGCACCGGATGGTCGTCTCCGTCGTCGATTCCTTGGAGATGCACGACGATCCCGGAACACCGGGGGCGGGAGCGGATTGCTCGTAGACTCCGTCTTCGAGATCGCCGTCGTTCATGGCCTGGTAGAGCTTTTCCGCACCTTCTGCGTCCGCGCTGCGGTAGACCATCGAATCGTCGATCGCAACGCGATCGGTGCCGGTCTCGTCCAATACCGCATCGAGGTCGCCGCTGACGGTGAAGTGTTTGAGACCGCGTGCCCCGTACACACTGAGCTGGTTGACCGAGCGCTCCTCGGCCGGAAGCGTGAGAATCAGGACCTTGTCGACGTCGATGGGCAACGAATCGAACTGTCCGATCGGCGTGGCCGGGAACTGGTCGAGCAACGTTCCCTGCTCGTCGACTGCACGGGCGATGGTTCGGGCGGCCCACTGTTCGTCGCCAGAACCGGAGTACCCGTTGACGTAGATGACGAAATCCCCACGCGCGGTCAGGGTGTTGACCGACAAGGCGTCGTTCTGCGTGTTGGACGACGCCAAGGTCTCCGGAAGGACATCGATGGCAGTCTCGGTGTCGGCCGGTCGGGGTGTCCCGGTGTACTGATCGGGTGCGCCCTCGGTGATCAACACCTCGTGGACGCCACGGGCTGCGTCGGCGGCGGCAGCCTCGTCGGGAAATCTGAGCACCGAGATGTTCAGCACGTTGGCGCTCGTCGCGCGGCCGACGGGATCGGCTGCCGAATCGGGCGCAGTATCGGAGGATCCCCCGGTGGAGAATCCGGACAGCATGCCTGCATCGGTGAGGACCGGAACGGCTTCCTGCGGCAGGATCAGGTCGGTGGCCTCGGGACCTTTCAGGACTCCGAGCGTCGAATTCTTGCCCAGGGCGGAGTCGATGGCCGAGGGCAGGGCAACATACTCCGCCAGGCGTTGCGCCTCGATCATGTAGCCCTGTGTTTCGTCCCGAACCTGTGCGTATTCCGCCCGAGGCCACGTCCTGTTCTCACCGGGATCGAGCTCACCCTCCGCTGCCGTCACCCCGCTGTCGGTATTCTCGCCGGTGGCAGTGGCCTCTGCGGCACCTGTGTCGGGAGTCGATCCATCGGTGTCCGATCCACACCCCGCCACCAGCGCCATGGCTGCTGCGGCCGCAATCACACCGGGTCCCAATCGTCTTCTCATAGCTGTCCTTTCGCTGCGTCGGACATCAGACGCGGCGTCGCGCCACAATGTTCCCGCCGCGACGACCCCACGATTCGATCGCCGGTCACGGGAACAAACAGCGATCGGGCGACGTCCGATCGCTGCATCGTTCGGTGTTGCACAGTCTCCGCAGTCCGGACGCATCGGCTACCGAGCACAGCACGATTCTTCGAAACACATGACGATTGGGAGAACACGATGACGGACTACGGACACTATTCACCTGCATCACCGAACCCGGCCGACCCGGAACCAGGCGCAGGACGCGGCAAGAAGCGTGCACTGATCGTCGGAGCGTCGATCGGTGTCGTCGCGGTCGCTGCGGTGGCGGCCGCGATCGTGATTCCCGGTCTCTCCGATCCCGAGGACGCCGACACCGACACCGACGCCGCACCCGCGGCCGTGGTCGATCAGGACAGGGATGCGCAGGACATCGATGCACTCACCTCGCAGTACCTGAGCATCCTCGGCTCGAACGGCGGACCCGACGGGTTGGCTCCGGTGCGGTGCGCCCAGGCGATCGAACGGGCCGAGAAGGCACCGCAGCCCACCCCGTTCCCGGACGGAACCGACATGGTGGTCGCCGAGAAGTTGACACAGAACTTCTACGGGCCCGATCACGCCACCGCACGAGTGGTGGTCGGTGCCACCGTGGACGGTGCCCCCAGCCTGGGCGGCGGCGACGGAACCATCCTCGGCCTTGACTACCTGAGGGAGAACGGAACGTGGAAGGTGTGCCGCGTCGACCCGCAGTAGCGATACGGTCACACTTCTCGACCGCGACGAACGGCCCCGGATCGACGGACCCGGGGCCGTTGTTCGTCGCTGCCGTTCCGAGTTACTGCAGCCCCGCAGTCAGGACCCGGTCGCAGTGTCGAGAACCAGATACTGGGCCGCCGTCATCCGATGGGCCTTCGTTTCGTCCTCGAGCGTGGACAGCTCGGCGGTGTAGCGATCCTTGTGCATCAGACATGCCGTCTGCACCCCGACGGTCGTGTCCTTGGACAGGCAGCTGGAGTCGGGTACACCGGGAGACCCGGCCGAGGGCTCGAATCCCATGTCGAGGTATTCCTGCTTCAACATGTCGTACATGACGGCGGCCCCGGACGCGTCAGCGGATCGGTAGACGTTTGTTCCGTCGGTGGCCATCCGATCGCTGTTCGACTTCTCGAACTCCTCGAGTGTCTTGGTCGAATCGGTCGAGGTGTGCGCTGCGCCACGGGCGCCGTACACCGCGCGCCGGTCGCGGTTCGCATTGTCCGCGTCCTGTTCCAGCGTCAGAACCAGCACTTCGTCCTCGTCGATCGGCAGTTCGGTGAACCGGTCCGACGGGGTAGACGAAAACCGGTCCAGAAGCGTCCCCTGGCGGTCGACGGCCGTCGCGATCGAGCGCGCGACCCAATCCTGCTGGCCTTCGGGCGCAGAGGCGTCGACCGAGATCACGTAGTCACCTCGCGCGGTGAACGAATCGCTCGACACACCGCCCAGTGCGGTGGGTTTGGAGGAGACGAGGGTATCGGGCAGAACGTCGATGGGAGTGGACACCGCCGCCGGGCTGTACTCGGTCGGGAGGTAGGACTGCTCGATCAACCCCTGCGCGGCACGCCGAGCGGACTCCGCGTCCGGAAACCGCATGACCATGAGATACAGCGCATTTCGGGTACCCGGATCCACCCCTGGCTCGTCGGCTCGGTAACTGGCATTGGAGGCGAACCCCAACATCATGTTCTCGCGAGCCAGCACATCGACCTGACCGTCGGTGTACGGGACTCCACGAACGGAGTTCGCTCCGGCGAACGCTCCGGTAGTGCCGCTGAAATTGTCCAACAGGCGGGGATCGACTTCGCTGGGCAGGACGACGAATTCTGCGAGTCGTTGGCCCTCGATCACCCGCCCCTGTGTCTCGTCGCTGACCGTGCCGAACGGTGCCTGAGGTGTCGTGCGAAAGTTTCCCGGGTCGATCTCCCCGGGGGCAGCGGCCTCGCTGATCGTCTGTCCCGACGCGTTCGACGGGCCGTCGCCACCGGAGGAGCAACCCGTCACCAGCGTCGCTACCGTCAGCGTTGCCAGTACCGATCGTGTCCACATCGAACGCATGGTATGCCCTTCTCGAGAGAATCGAAGTCGGCGATCCGACGCCAGGAATCGTGTCATTGTTCCCGCTGGGCAATCTCGAGTTGCCCGGGAACAAAACCGCCGGCCCGAGCGTCGAATGCGCGTCGGTCGTTTCGCCGAACGACAACCGCACACGACCGCGAGAGAAAAGAACGGAGCGCCGATACGTGTCCGAGACCGCTACACCGTCGTTGCCGGAGCGCCGCACGGGTGCCGGTTCGGATGCTGCCACCGCGAAGACACTCGCCGGGGCCACCAAGATTTTGAGGATGTACGGATTCGAGGCCACGGCCGCGCTGGCCGAGGAGAAGTCCGCCACGGTCGATCGGAGACAGAGCGTCGTCGTGGTCGGTGAGATCAAACGCGGCAAGAGCTCGCTGGTGAATGCTCTCGTGTCGAGCCGTGTCTCGCCGGTCGGGGTCGAAGCGACCACCTCCGCGTCGCTGGTCTTCGTCCCCAGCGAACCCGACCGCGGCCCCGGGACGGCCGAACTGGTGTTTCCCGGTGGCACTCGTCGGGTGAGCATCGAGGAGCTACCCGAGTGGGTGACCGTGAACGGTTCGCACGTGCGTGATCCGGCAACTCAGTCGCTTCCCACCCGCGCGCTCGTTCCGGTCGCGAACTCACCGATGGGAGATGTTGTCGTCGTCGACACGCCGGGCTCGGGGGGCTTGGATTCGCTCGCCGCCCAGCTGTCCGTTCAGTCGGCACAGCAGGCCAGCGTTCTGGTCGTGGTCAGCGATGCCAGCACCACGATCACCGCACCCGAGATGGACTTCGTTCGGGACGTGGCCTCGACGGTCGACTCCGTCATCGTCGTCGTCAGCAAGACCGACAAGAACCTACGCCGCTGGCGAACGGTGGCCGACGAGAACAAGCGCCTGCTCCACAAGCACCTTCGGCGTTCGGTTCCCGTAATCGGAGTGTCCAGTGTCCGCGCGCTCGTGGCGCAGGAAATGGTCGACGATCAGGCGCGACGGCGCGGCGAAGAATCTTCGGGAATCGTCGAGCTGCGGCAGATGATCGCGGCCGGGTTGGGCGACGGCACCGAACGTGGCGTCCGAGACGGCCTGCGTACTGCGCTCGAAGGTCTACGCAAGGTCCACGCCAAGATCACCGCGGATATCGGTATCACCGAACAGGGCGCGAATGCTCTGCCCGAGTTGACCGCTCAGCGAGACCGACTGCAGGAGCTCAAGGACACCAGTGCGCAGTGGGAGCAGTGGCTCGGACGCGACCTCACGCTGGCCCGCCAACGGGCGCTGACACATCTGGACGGTGAACTCGATCGCGTCCGAACGAAGTGGACGACACGAATCAACAAGTCCGGCATGGAAGTACTGCGGAAGAACCCACAGGTGTTCACCGCCGAGATCGAGGCCGACCTCCTGGCCGCCATGACCGGCACCGTTCGCCTGTTCCTCGACGAATTGCGCCGTGTCGCAGAACCGTTGTTCGAGTCACCCAGAATCTGGGAGCAGATCGAGCACAACATCGCCGCATCCATGTCCGGCGAATCGCTCACCACGGGTGAGGTTGCGAGCAAGCGTCAAGGCCTGCTCGATCCCAGCATCTTGTCGATGGGCATGATCGGCACCTCGATGCTCGGTGCACTCATCGGGGTCGGAGCGGTGGCCGGAGTGGTCTGGATCGGCGTCAATCTCGGATACAAAGCGATGCGTACCGGCAAACAGAACCTGTTGAACTGGCTGCGAGAGACGACCGGAAGCGCCAAAGCCAGCACCGCACGCATGCTGGAGGCCGCGCTCGCACTGGGCCGACCGGAGATTGTCGTACGCTACCGCGACTACATCCGAACCTCCATCGATACTGTGCAACAGCAGATGTCCGACGCCAAGGACGCTGCCCGTCTCGATGCCGCCGGACGAGACGCCACCCTCAAGCGCCTGTCCAACAACCTCAGAGTCGTCACTGCCACGATGTCCGAGGTCGACAATGCGCTCGTTCGGTCGGCCGGTCGTAGCTCGGAATCGGCATCCCCTGTCTCGCCCATCCCCGACGCCACCGAAAGCGAGACGAACTCGTGATCATGTCGACCGCCTCGGCGCTGATCGCCGCCGCGCTGCTACTCGGAGCTCTCGTCGGCTGGTTCGCTCACTCGATGGCTGCCGGCCCCGACCGCCGACAGGCACCCCACGACCCTGCACTCGATCATGAACTCCCCCATCATGATTCGCCTGCTTCCGACGGATCACCGGACCGCCGACTGGTCGATGCGCTCATCGGTGTGCACGACCTGGGTGACGGGGTATCGGCAACCGATCGCATTTCCGAGGAGCTGCATCGGGTGGGTGTCGTCCGGTTGGACGCGCAGCCAGGAACACTGTTCGACTCGAGCTCGCAGAAGGCCGTACACAGCGTCGCTGCGCCGACTCCCGATCGGGTGGGCACGATCGCGGAGGCAGTCCGGCCGGGGTGGGCCGGTCCCGGCGGCATCATTCGGTACACCGAGGTATCGGTGTACGGACCAGCGTCGGCAGGTGCCTAGGTGAACGTGCAGCAACCTTCCGCAACACCGCTGGCCGCACGCAACATCGAGATGCGCTCCGTACTGGACCGTGGACTGCACGGACTTGCCGCGCTGGCACCGGATCTGGTGCACGAGGCCAACCGGATAGGAGCCATCCTGTGGGGTCCGCCGCGAATTGTGGTGGTGGGCCGACTCAAGGCAGGCAAGTCGACCTTGGTCAATGCGCTCATCGGTGCACCGATCGCGGAGACCGCGACGCTCGAAGCCACCAACGTGGTCACCGTGTACGAGAACGGAATGCCCTCGCGCGCAGACGTCGTGACCCCGGACGGACAGCGTCGGGCAGTGGAACTGAGGCAGGGATATCGGGCGGACCTGGGAATTCCTGCCGCCGATGTCGCCTACGTGCATCGGTACCTACCGTCGGAAGCGTTGTCCGACATCACGCTCATCGACACGCCGGGTCTGGCAACTCTGACAGTGGAGAACGAAAAGGCCACACATCGGGCGCTCATCGACGGTTACGAGCAGACCCGTAACGCCAGTGTCGACGCCGACGCCGCGATCTTTCTCTTCGACTCGACCCCGCGCGCCGACGAGATGAAGTTCTTGCAGCAGTTGGGGTTCACGCCGCTGAACACACTGGGTGTTCTGTCCCGAGCCGACGGTTTCGGAGAAGGAGCTCTCGGCCGCATCGATCCCATCGAGCATGCCAGGGCTCACTCGGTGACATTGGCGGCCACGCTGGCCTCCTCGGTCGCGACCGTGATTCCGATTTCCGGGCTGCTGGCCGAGACGTCCCATACCGGTCGTGTCACCGAATCGGATGCTCGCGCTCTGCAGCGCGTGGCGCACCTGAATCCGCTGGAACTGTTCGACCTGTTGGAATCCGACGACCCCGCTCCGCTCGATCCACCGACCAGGGATCGACTACTCGACCTGATCGGCGAGTACGGCATGGTCGGTGGACGAGCCGCTGCGGCCGGGGGTGCATACGCACTGAGCCAGTGGCTGATCGCCAGGTCGGGGGTGGACCCGCTCAGAGGCGTGCTGCACACCGCGCTGCGTGACTTCGCCACCCTGCACAGAGCGAGTCGTGTTCTCACCGAACTGGATTCACTGGCGTTCACGCACACCTTCAGAGACCGGATCAGGGCGATCACCGACACCGTTCGACGCGACCCGGCCCTGCAGCCGGTACTGCTGTTCCAAGCACTGCGCGGCATGCTTCTCGCCGACGACTCCTCACCGGTGGTGGGCGAGTTGATGCGGGTGCTCACCGGACGGAACGATTCCGAGCGTCTCGGACTGGACGTCCACGCCCAGCGTGCACAGGTCGTGGCCGTGGCCAGCGAGCGAATCGATTGGGCAGCAGGGCGCTCGATCTCGGCCGGAACCGCCGCCGAGGATGCTGCCCTGGGGGAACTGTTGCGTCTCTACACCACGATTCGGAGCACGGCATGAACGACCCCACACAGCCCACACCCACTCCGAGCTGGACTCTGTCGATCGACTTCGGCACATCGAACACCGCTGCGGCCCAACGCTCCACACGACGCTCCGGGGTCGAGGCGGTGGCGCTGACCCACCAGGGAAACCTGATGCCCTCATCGGTGTTCGTCGACGGTCCGGATCGAATCGACGTCGGCGATGTAGCGCTCAACAGGGCGCAGACGGCACCGGCTTCCTTCATCGCCTCCCCCAAGAGACTGGTCGCGCAGGGCAGCGTTCGAGCTGCAGGCCTCGATCTGCCGATCGCGGTTCCGATCGCCGCCGTTCTGCGGTCGGTGATCGATCGGGCAACTGCGTACCGTCGGGGACAACCTCCAGCGGGCTTGATCCTGACCCACCCAGAGGCGTGGTCTCCTCGCGAAGTCGCGGTACTGGAAGAGGCGGCGAACCGGGCCGGCTACGGCCCGGGTTCGGTGTCCACACTGTCGGAGCCGCGCGCTGCGGCCCATTTCTACAGTCGCAGTGAGTATCTCGAGCCGGGTACGTCGATCGCCGTGTTCGACTTCGGCGGTGGAACCGTCGATATCGCCGTCTTGTCTGCCACTGCTCGCGGCACCTTCGACGTCGTCGCCGCCCGCGGCGACAACGGTTTGGGTGGCAAGAACCTCGATGCGTCCGTTCGCCGGTGGGTCGATCGTCGACTCGAGGACGAGAATCCGGAACTGTCGCGCTTCCTCCGCACGGACGCGGCACTGCACACGCTCCGAACCCTCGACGACTCCATCCGCCGCGCAAAGGAGCTGTTGTCGTCCACCGAGTCGGCCACCATCGCCATCGGCGACAGTCGGACCGATCGCCAGCACATACTGACTCTCGAGCGCGGAGAGTTCGAGACGATCGTCGCGAGCGAGATCGAACGTGCGGTCGCTCTGACGCACGCCACCCTCGCGGAGGCACATGCACTGACGGGCAGTGCGGTGCACGCGCTCTACCTCACCGGGGGATCGTCCCGAATACCTCTGGTACACCGTGCCCTCCACTCCCTCGGTCACCCGATCGCGACGCTCGACGATCCGAAAACGGTGGTGGCTCAAGGAGCGTTGCTCGCACTACCCGACCGACTCGGAGCCGCACCGGTGGCGGGATCCCACGCCTTTTCCGGCGCGCCGAGCACCCAACCGGCACCCGTCGTCGGTAGTGGGCCCGATCTGCCGATCTCTCCTGCACCACCTGCGCGCGGTCGTGGGCGGCTGGTGGCCGCGGCAGCGGGCACGGTCGCCGTGGCCGGTGCCGTTATTGCCGCAGTGGTACTCGCACCGTGGGATTCGACCGACCCGGTGCCCAGCACGGCGAGCGGGCAAGACGACACCGCGGCACTCGAATCGGTGACCAACGATTATCTCGATGCCGTGGCCGACCACGACGATGCAGCGATGACCTCGTTCTGGTGCGCAGCGAACAGGGAGAAGCGGGCGAGCACGACACCCTCTCCCGCCCCGACCTCCTCGACGGGCGACCTCGAACTGACGGCTGCCGAATTCATCGGTACATCGATCTACGGGGACAAGGCCAGCACCAGAATCCGACTGAAGGCGACGGTCGACGGAGAGCCGAGCACAGAAGAAGGGGACGGCGAGATCCTGGCGTTCGATTTCGGTCGAGAAGAGGGCCAGTGGCGCATCTGCCGACAGACGATCCAATGACTTCCACCGGTGCAGCCGCATCGACCCCTGACGATATCGAGGTAAGCACATGATGGCCGGTTGGATGCTCAGCGTCGACTTCGGTACGTCCAATACCGCTGCCGCACATGCCGACAACGGCTCGGACGCGGCGGAGGTAGTGCCCCTGACGCACCAGGGAAACCTGATGCCGTCGGCGGTGTTCGTCGAGTCCCCGCACTCGATCGAAGTCGGCGACGTGGCGATCAACCGAGCACAGACCAACCCCGCGGCCTTCGTTCCGTCGCCCAAGCGCGTCATCGGCCAAGAGGTGCTCAACGTCAACGGCTACGACATTCCGTCGGCACTGCCCGCAGCCGCAGTACTGCACGCCGTCATCACGGCCGCGACAGCAATCCGGCGCGGAGTTCCACCGAACCGATTGATACTCACGCATCCGGAAGCGTGGTCGCCCCGCGAGATCGACATACTTCTCGACGCGGCCGCCCGAGTCGGCTACCCGCGCGACAGGGTAGCGACCGTATCCGAGCCCCGAGCAGCGGCGCACTATTACTCGAGATCGAGCGCGATGCCGCCAGGAACCGAGATCGCAGTGTTCGACTTCGGGGGCGGCACACTCGATGTCGCCGTCCTGCGAGCCACCGAGCACTCGTTCGAGGTGATCGCCGCGCGCGGCGACAACACGTTGGGCGGGAAGTCCTTGGACTCGAGGTTGCGCCGTTGGGTGGACGAACAACTACTCGACCGCAACCCCGAATTGCTCGACTTCATTCGACGCAGTGCGCCCATGCACGTGGCCCGCAGCCTCGAGGACTCCATTCGGCGGGCCAAGGAGCTGCTGTCGTCGACCCCATCGGCGTCGGTGACCGTTGCAGGCAACGGGCAGCAGGAAACGCTGTACATCACCCGCGACGAGTTCGACGAACTCATCGCCGACGATGTGGAGCGGGCAGTGCAGCTGACTCGTCAGACCTTGGTCGACGCCGGGATTGCCGTCGGGAACCGCCTCTCTGCGCTGTACCTCACCGGCGGGTCGTCACGGGTGCCGATAGTGCACGACCGGCTCGCTGCGCTCGGCCCTATCGCCACTCTCGACGACCCCAAAACCGTTGTCGCGCAGGGCGCATTGATCGCCACCGCGCATCGGTCCGCAGCCCAGGACACCGCACCGACCCCGACGCCGACCCCCGCCGCCACGCCGGTCGCCGACACTGCATCGTCCTCGGGTGCACGGAGAAAGCCCGCAGCCCGCACCGTCGTCGCCTCGACAATCGCAGCGGTGGTGGTCATCGCAGCCCTGATCGCCGGGTACATCGTCTTCGGCAGCGATCGAGACAGCTCGAGTACAGCGGATACCGGCGGAACCACGACCGCGAGCGGGGCCGCCGCATTCGCGTCGGATGTCGATGCCATCCGCTCGGCACTACCGAGCGCGCTGAACAGTGCGGTCGAGAAGTGCGTCAACTCCGACTTCACCGATACCGGCGGACTGATCGCATCCTGCACGCTGGTTTCACCGAGCACGTTCGACCCGTTGTTCGAGTCCAGCTACGGACCCGCACACACCTTCACCTCGTATGTCGACATCAAACAGGTCAAGCGCCAACTCGCAGGCATTCGCGACTATCCCCTGGCCCCCGGCGACACGGTAATCGACGGCGCAGCAAGCGGTTCCAAGATCGTCTACGGCAAGGGGTACAGCGCCTCCACGAGTACGGCAGAGTATTTCGACCCCGGCACCGGCCTGTCCGCACGGTTCTCGAACTTCACCACCGACGACAACGCGCTCGAATTTCTGCGGGCAATCGGTCTGCTCTGAAAAGCCGGAGTCGCGAACGAATATCGCACGCGGCGGGAACATTGCGATCGATCGGCGCATCTCACTACCGATTGCCCGCGAGACACACACAAAAAAGGAGCAAGCCATGCCTCCCCAGGAACCCACCTCGAGCGAACCCACCGCACCCGCCTCCACCAACCCTCAGGTGACCGGTAACCCGGACGACGCCAAGTTCGTCGAACCAGGCACGGTGCCGGCACCGACGACCACCGACGATTCGGCCGCCTCCGTCCCCGAGCCCGCCGCCCCGACTCCTGCAGCACCGGCGACTGCCCCGGAGCCCGCGAGCTCGGCACCCGAACCAGCCGACACGAATTCGTATGTCTCGCATCGTGATCTCGACGGCGACGGCGTCGTCGACACCACACAGATCGACCTCGACGGCAACGGAACCGTCGATCAGATCCTGCACGACTACGACGGAGACGGAGTGGCCGACGTCGTCGAGACGTCCAGTGCAGGCGACGGTCGCTTCGACATCGTCGATACCGACCTCGACGGTGACGGTGTCACCGACGAGACCCGCATGGACACCGACGGCGACGGCAACGCCGACACGGCCATCTTCGATCTGGACGGCGACGGCACGGCGGACGAGGTGGATCTCGACACCGACGGGGACGGAGTGATCGATACCGTCCTCCTCGACACCAACGGCGACGGCACACTCGATTACCTCGGAGTCGACACCGACGGCGACGGATACGCGGACGAGGTCTACATCGACACCGATCAGTCCGGCGATTTCAACCCCACGCCGGACCTGGCCTGATCCCCGCGTTCGTTCCTGATCCCAGACGAAAGAGACCGAGATGAACGAGCACTTCGATTTCACCGACACCTCCGCGGACCACGACGCGGCATCGGGCACGGACACCGACGACTACTCGGACAGCGTCGACCATTCCCTCGGCGACACCCTGGCAGCACCGTCGATGCCCACGATGCCCTCGATGGACTACGTCGAATCGCCGAGCGCGGTGTCGGCACCCGAAATGCCCGACATGCCGTCGATGACCCCGGATTCCGCGCCAGGAGTTCCCGACCCTTCGGTACCGGACCTGAGCGACCCGCCGGCCGAATCACCCTCGCCTGCAGTGGTTCCCGAGCCGAACACCGATCCCGAGCCGGCACTCGTGCCCGAGCCGACCGACGTCCCGCCTCCTGCCCCCGAGCCCGTGGACGTTCCGCCGCCCGCGGACGGCGCTCCGGTGCCCGAGGACGGTTCCTACGGCACCCCGACGGCATGGACGGCAGATTGGTTCTATCAGGAGGTCGACGGTTACTGCGGGCCGTCGTCGATTGCGCAGGTGGTCTCCGAGTACACCGGACTGAACATCACCGACCCCCAGCAGTTGGTCGACCGAGCCCTCGAGCTCGGCCTGTTTCCCAACAACGATCCGTCCATGGGTATGACGTCCGCCGACATGGAGATCCTGATGGAAGATCAAGGAGTTCCGTGTCATCTGGAGAGCAGTTCGATGCAGGATCTCGAGGCGAAGCTGTCCGAAGGGTACGGCGTCATCGCCATGGTCGACTCGGGTGAAATCTGGTACCCCGGTACCGAGACCTACGAGGACGACACTCCCGATCACGCATTGGTCGTCGCCGGCATCGACGAGGATCGCGGCGTGGTGATCTTGTCCGACCCCGGCAATCCGGACGGCAACCAGTTCGAGATCTCCATCGACGAGTTCGACAACGCCTGGGCAGACTCCGATCACGAGATGCTGGTGGCGGACGACACCGATCCGGATCTCGCCGACACCACTTCGGTCGATCCCGGCCTCGCTGCCCTGGCCCCCAAACTGTGGGCCCTCATCCCGCTGACCTGATTGTCTGAATATGAGTGCATACTCGTGAAGGACGAGAGGATTGTGAAGTGAGCAGCGACGGCGACAGCGTCTTCGACATTCTCGGCCTCGACCGATCGGTCGTGCTACCGGCACCACCTGCCGATGTCTGGTCGGCAGCGCTCTCCCACGCGCTCGATCCCGACTCTCCCCCCGTCGACGACGTGATGGTCCCGATCATGGACGACACGGATACCGTCTTCGATGCGCAGGACGTGCTGTTGCCCGACCCGGACGACGACAACGATTCCGACACCGCCGGGGGCTACGATCCTTCCCACGACGGTCTACTGGATCACGGATCGTCGCACCTGGACGGCAATGATCATCACACCGACGAGCACGATCATCACAGCCACGAGCAGGATGACGGCGGGCACTGGGACGCGGACGACATCGACCTGGGCAACGGATCCGACTTCGGACCGTAGTCGAACGAGTCCATCCGCCTCAGGGGGCGGCGAGACGATGTCTCCGCTGAGCGATATCATTACCTCAGGAACAGAAACAGACCGACTAGTCCTGTGTTGGGGGAGCATGTATGAACGACAGTGCTTTGTTGGCCTTGTGCCGCGAGGGCGACAGTGCTGCGTTCGGCGAGCTGGTCGGTCGACATCGCACTCACGCCTGGGCAGTCTGCCTGCAGATCACCGGAAATCGGCACGACGCCGAGGACGCCCTACAGGACACTCTCACCTCGGCTTGGCAGAATCTCCACCGATTCCGCGGTGATGCCAAATTCAGCACGTGGCTGCATCGCATCGCTGCCAACGCATCGCTCTCGTTGATCCGTCGACGCAAGGAAGTCCTCGACTACTCGCCTGAGGGGATCGAACTGCCCGACCTGTCGTCCCCCACGGCCGACCGGGTAGCAGACGTGGACGCAGTTCGATCTGCCCTGGCTCAGCTCCCGGAGGACTTCCGCGAGGCAATCGTGCTTCGAGAGTTCGCCGATCTGTCGTATTCGGAGATAGCCGCCCACCAGCGGGTCGGGATTCAGACGGTCAAGAGCCGGATCAGCAGGGGGCGAGCACAGTTGGTGGCTCTACTCACGCCGGCAGCGGGCTGACCGGCACATCGCCGACACGGCGAGCGCTCACGCGTCGGACATCAGACTCCGGATCGCGTGTCAACCGAATCGAGACGTGTCCGTCCGTCAGTTTTTCGACCAAACCCTCGCCCCACTCGACCACGACCACCGCATCGGTGAGGTCGGTATCCAGGTCCAGAGCGTCGAGTTCGTCGAGTGCCGATTGTCCGGTCATCCCGAGCCGGTAGGCATCGACGTGCACGAGCGCAACCGGCGGTAAACCATGCGGCCGCGGCCCGGGCCGATGCTCACGGGCAATGACGAAGGTCGGTGACGTCACCCGCCCCTGCACGCCGAGACCTGCGGCAATACCTTTGGTCATCGCGGTCTTCCCTGCGCCCAACGGACCGTCGAGAATCACCAGATCACCCGCCACCAGAACGTTCGCCAACCGTGCGCCGAACTCGGCAGTGTCTGCAGCAGTGACCAACTCGGCATCCACCGGCAGTGTCAACAGCACGTCAGACAACGCCCCACCGCCGCTTCTTGCCTGCGGCTTCCGACGCTCGCGCCACGAGGCGCAGAATCGCACCGTTGACCTGTTCGGGAAATTCGAGCTGAACCAGATGACCGCCCTGTCGGACGCGCACCGTCTCCGAACGCGGCAGGGCCTGCGCCAGCGCCTCGGAACTGGCGAACGGGATGATCCAATCCTCGTCGCCACACACCACCGATACCGGAATGTTCTCGAATTCCACGAGAGCCTCGGACTCGTCGTGCAACTCGAGTGTTTCGAGAAAATTGACGATCGTGACAACCGAGGTGTCGTCGATCATCGATTGAGAGAATGCCACCAGACGCGGGGACACCCTGGTTCCGTAGGACGCCGCACGCAATATCGGTGAGATGAGTGCGCGCACGGCACCACGGCCGAACTGAACGACGCCGGGCGAGGTCCGTACCGCGAGGCGAAACGCGTCGACCGCCGGATTCTGCAGACTACGACCGACTCCGGATTGCGCGAGACCGGCAGCGGTCGTCGAGATCAGCACCGCGCCTATGACTCGCTGGCGCAGCACGTCCGACCGTTGCCGTGCCATGGACAGGATCGACATACCGCCCATCGAGTGACCGACCAGGACGATGCGCCCCTTGGGCACGACCGAGCGAATCACCGCGTCCAGATCCAGGCCAAGCTGGCCGATGGTGCAGCTGTCCGGGCTCGGCACGCCCGAGCGACCGTGGCCGCGCTGGTCGTAGAAGACCATGCGGACCGTCGAACCCCATTGCTGTTCGAGTGCACGACGTTGGAAATGCCAGGACGACGTACGCAGACAGTAGCCGTGCACGAAGATCACGGTCAGCTCGGCGTCGGTCGGGCCGACTTCGCGCACCGCCAGTGGCACACCGTCGTCCGCGGTGACGATACTGCCGCGGTCCGCGTCCATGAGATCGAGATTTTCGGTGGCCAGCGGGTCCTTGTTCGATCGGAACGCCGTCTCGCGCACCACAATTGCAATACTCTCCAGCAATCCGAGCATGATCTATTCCGTCGCCTCCCCTGAGCGCGCGCCGACGAACTGTCGTCGAACACGTCCACGAATGCCGGTGACGACCTCGTAGCTGATCGTTTCGAGCGCATCTGCCCAATCCTGGGCGTGCGCCTCTCCCCTGTCCCCTGGCCCGAAGAGTAGCGCCTCGTCGCCGACCGCGACACCCGAGCCGTCGCCGCCGAGGTCGACGACGAATTGGTCCATGCACACTCGTCCCACCGAAGGGAAACGCCGACCTGCGATCGTCACCTCGAACCGCCCACTGAGACTGCGGACGACGCCGTCGGCATATCCGAGAGCGATGAGCGCGACCACGGTGTCGGTCTGAGCGGTCCAGGTGTATCCGTACGACACCGATTCACCTTTGCTCACCTTCTTGATGTTCGCCACCTGCGCCGACAGGGTCATCACCGGCCGCAAACCGAACTTTCCCAACTGCGGCACGGGCGACAAACCGTAGAGAGCAATACCCGGACGGACCATGTCGAAACCGAGATCGGGCCTGGTCAACGTGGCCGCCGAGTTGGACAGATGTACGACGGCGGGAGGCGTTCCGCGCCGGGTGGCGCGACTCACTGCGTCGCGAAGCCGCTGAGCTTGGGCGTCGTTGGCCGGGTGCTCGGGTTCGTCGGAGCACGCGAGGTGCGAGAACATGCCGACCAAGTGCACGGCTCCCTCCGCGACGGCGGCCGCCGTCGCGTCGAGGACGACATCGAGATCTGCCTCCGCGACCCCGTTGCGATTGAGCCCGGTATCGATCTTGAGCGAGAGGTCTGCGGCGCGGCCGACTCTGCGCGCTGCTGCCACCACGGCGTCGAGCTGGGCTGCCGTGGACACCCCGATCCCCACCTGTGCGGTGATCGCGGCATCGTAATCGGAATCCGTTCGATGCAGCCATGCCAGCACAGGTACGCGGATTCCCGCTGCGCGGAGTTCGAGAGCCTCGCCGATCGTGGTGACGCCGATCTCCTGCGCGCCTGCTGCCACCGCGGCGTGTGCGACCTCGATGGCACCGTGGTTGTACCCGTCGGCCTTGAGCACCGCCATCACGGCAGCGTCGCCGGCGAACTGTTGCAAGACGCGTACGTTGTGGGCCACTGCGTCGAGGTCGACGGACGCCACCGCGCCCGAACCTGTCCTCTCGTCACCGCAGCCGATACTCACAACATTCGATAGTGCCATCCGGGCCGGGCAAACGACGGATCAGGGTGGCACAACTCGTGACACACCCGGTGCCCGGAGTGGGACCTGAAACTATCTCGATCCGTCTGTGAGCGAGCGCACGGTACGGATCGCGTCCGAGATGGACGCGCACAGTGGGCTCGCCGATACGGGCGCCGCGAACTCCCCGCCCGATCCATGTGCCGCGCGGGCTGCGGCGAGAGCGTGGACCTTTGCCCCGCAGGCCGCAGCGGTGGAGGGCGACATTCCCGAGGCGAGCAAGGCCCCGAGGATGCCGGAGAGAACGTCGCCGGATCCGGCGGTCGATGCGGCCGATCCCCCGGCGTCGCTGACGAAGGTGGTCCCGTCGGCATCGGCGATGATCGTTGCGCGTCCCTTGAGCAGCACGGTCACACCCCAACGTGCGGCAAGATCGCGCACCGCTCCCACGCGGTCGGGGCCCGGGTCCGACCCGGTCAGGCGTGCGAATTCTCCGGCGTGCGGGGTCAGCAGGGTCGGTGCGGTGCGCCCGGTCACCCACTGTGCGTTGCCTGCGAGGATCGTCAGCGCATTCGCATCGACGACGACCGGCAGATCCGATTCCAGCACCCGGCGCACTGTCTCCGCCGAGGGCTCGTCGGTACCGAAGCCCGGACCGACCACCCACGCCTGAACTCTGCCGGCCACGTCGAGATCTGGGGCGGCCACCACCTCCGGATGATGCGAAACGACCTCTGCACCCGCGCTTCCCACGTAGCGGACCATTCCGGAGGTGGCCGCGACGGCCGCACCGACACAGAGCAGTGCGGCACCAGGGAATGTCGCGCTGCCGGCCAGGATTCCCACCACGCCCTGCGAATATTTGTCGTCCGAGGCGGTGGGTATCGGCCAGACGTTCCCGACGTCGGCCGGCTCGAACGACGCCATCACCGGAGCCGGAAGCGTCAGCCCGATGTCGACCAGTTCGACTCGGCCACAACGAGGTACGGCAAGAACGTGGACGGGCTTGCGCGCGCCGAACGTCACCGTCACATCGGCCGTCACCGCCGGACCCGGCGCAGCACCGGTCTCGGCGTCCACACCACTGGGTACGTCCACCGACACGATCGGTGCGGTGATCTGCGCGACGACCGCAGCTGCGTCGGGCCGCAGTGGACCTCTACCGGAAATCCCCACGATGGCGTCGATCACGACGTCGGCCGGTCCGCACTGCGTCACCACCCGTCCGCCCGACGAGCGCAGGGCCTCCAGCCCTTCGGCATGCGCACGTGCCGGATCGAGAAGCAGTGCGGACACCGAGACGCCCCGTCGACGCAGATATGCCCCGGCCCACAGACCGTCGCCACCGTTGTCACCCGTGCCCACCAGAATCGTCACGCGCCGACCCGCGACGCCGCCCGTGCGCGCCGCGAGCTCGGCTGCCACCACAGTGGCCAAGCCATAGGCGGCGCGACGCATGAGAACGCCGTTCGGCAAGGAATTCAGCAGCGGCGCTTCCGCATTCCGTATCTGCTCGGGTGTGTAATAGGCGCGCATGCCGAGGTCCTCTCGTTATCCGCTGGCGTGAACCTCGAGCCTACGTGCGCCCGATCAGGCACCGTGACGTAGGCGGTTAGCCTCGAAAGATGACATCTCGCGGCGGTGGAACGGCAGCGTTCACGCTCACGGTCCTGCTCCCGATCGTTGTCGGGGCGACCGGCTGCACCGAGGACCCGTCGACGCTGACGGTGGACGAATCGATCGCCGACGTCACCGTGCAGGTGGCCGGAATGGCCTACTCTCCTACGTCTGTCACGATCGACGTCGGCCAGAGTGTGGCGTGGCATTTCGCCGATCGCGGCGTCGGACACAACGTGGTCGGTCTCGGAACGGCCTCGACCCTCCTGCACAGCCCCGTGCTCGGATACGGCGACTACGTGCAAACTTTCGACGAGCCCGGCACCTACCGCTACTACTGCACCCTCCATCCGCAGATGAAGGGTGCAGTGGTCGTCAGATGATGGGGCTCTACTCGACGGTGACGGACTTGGCCAGATTGCGCGGCTTGTCCACGTCGTAGCCCCGCGCCTGGGCGACCTCGGCAGCGAACACCTGCAGTGGGATGGTCGACAGCAACGGCTGCAACAGCGTCGAAGCGGCCGGTATCTCGATCAGGTTGTCGGCGAACGGCCGCACTGCCTCGTCGCCTTCCTCGGCGATGACGACGGTCCGCGCACCACGCGCCTGGATTTCCCGAATGTTGCTCAACATCTTCGAGTGCAGCACCGCGCGGCCCTTGGGCGAGGGCATCACGATGATCACCGGGACACCGTCCTCGATCAGCGCGATCGGTCCGTGCTTGAGCTCGCCCGCCGCGAAGCCTTCCGCGTGCATGTACGCGAGCTCCTTGAGCTTGAGCGCGCCTTCGAGCGCAACCGGGTACCCGACGTGTCGACCGAGGAAGAGAATGGTCGTCGCGGTCGACAGCTCTCGGGCGAGCGCCCGGACCGGCTCGACCGTCTCGAGAACTCGCTGCACCAACTCGGGCATGGCTTCGAGTTCGGCGAATTCGCGGGCGACCTCGTCGGGGTACTTGGTGCCGCGTGCCTGTGCCAGAGCGAGGCCGACCAGGTAGTTCGCTGTCACCTGGGCGAGGAATGCCTTGGTCGACGCGACGCCGATCTCCGGGCCTGCCCGGGTGTAGAGGACGGCGTCGGCCTCACGAGGAATCTGTGACCCATTGGTGTTGCAGACGGCGAGGACGCGCGCCTTCTGATCCTTGGCGTGCCGCACGGCTTCGAGGGTGTCTGCGGTCTCGCCCGACTGCGAGATGGCCACGACCAGGGTCGATCGATCCAGGACCGGGTCGCGGTAGCGGAATTCGCTGGCCAGTTCCACCTCGACCGGCAGCCTGGTCCAGTGCTCGATCGCGTACTTGGCGAGCAGACCCGAGTGGTACGCGCTGCCGCAGGCCACGACGAACACCTTGTCGACGTCGCGCAGCTCCTGATCGGACAACCGCTGTTCGTCGAGCACAATCCGACCGTTGTCGAAGTGGCCGAGCAACGTATCCGCCACGGCGGCCGGCTGCTCCTGGATCTCCTTGAGCATGAAGTAGTCGTGACCACCCTTCTCGGCGGCCGCCAGATCCCAGTCGATTCGGAACGGGCGCCCCTGCGCCTCGTTGCCCTCGAAATCACTGATGTCGTATCCGTCTGCAGTGATCACGACAACCTGATCCTGGCCGAGTTCGACGGCGTCGCGCGTGTGCTCGATGAACGCCGCGACATCGGAACCGAGGAACATCTCGCCGTCGCCCACGCCCAACACCAGCGGCGTGGACCGGCGTGCGGCAACGATCGTGTCGGCGTGATCGGAATGAGTGAACACGAGGGTGAACGCACCCTCGAGTCGACGCAGGACAGCTTTGGCGCTGGCCACGAAGTTGCCCGCGGTCGGACCGTCTGCGTAGGCCCGCGACACGAGGTGCACTGCGACCTCGGTGTCGGTATCGGACAGGAACTCGACCCCGACAGCCTCCAACTCGGCCCGAAGCGGGCCGAAGTTCTCGATGATGCCGTTGTGCACCACCGCGACGGTGCCCGACGCATCCCGGTGAGGGTGGGCGTTGCGGTCGGTGGGTCGGCCGTGCGTCGCCCACCGGGTGTGTCCCATCCCGGTGGTACCGACGAACGTATCGGTACCGATGTCGTCCAATTCGGCTTCGAGATTCGCCAGCCGACCCGCTTTGCGCTCGACGGCGGTGGCTCCCGCTCCGTCGAGAATTGCGATACCCGCAGAGTCGTAGCCCCGATATTCCATACGCCGAAGCGCTTCGACCACCACACCCAGAGCTGGGCGGTGGCCGACATAACCCACGATTCCGCACATGGTGGTTCAGGGTACTCGGCACGGCGCGCACGACCCATTCGCTCGGGTCGACGTGTCCCCGTCCCCCTCACCGGCCCGCGTTCGGTAGCGTCATCTCTCGTGGCGAAACCGAAGAAGCTGGCATCTGCTCTCTCCAAGCGCGGCCCGCACAAGGTGCTGCGAGGCAACCTTGCCCTCGCCGGACAACCCGGCGTCGTCTACACCCCGGCCGAGGGCTTCGGCCTGCCCGGCGTGGCCTTCGCACACGGCTGGCTGCTCCGACCCAGCCACTACACCGACACACTGAAGCACTTGGCGTCCTGGGGCATCGTCGTGGCGGCACCGGACACCGAGCGTGGCCTCGTGCCCTCGCACCGCGGACTCGCCACCGACCTGGGCACTGTGCTCGACATCATGACCGGCGTGCGATTGGGTCCAGGCAACATCAGCGTGCATCCGGAGAAGCTCGCCACAGCCGGCCATGCGATGGGTGCCGGGACTGCCGTTCTCGCAGCCTCTCGGCGATCGGACATCAAGGCCGTCGCTGCACTGTTCCCGGCACCGACGGCACCGTCGTCCGAGGACGCCGCCGCCGGCCTTACCGTCCCCGGGCTCGTCGTCGGCGACAACTCGAACGCCGATTCCCTCAACGACAATTCACTCGCGCTCGCCCAGGCCTGGCACGGACCATCCGTCCTCCGCCGAATCGACGGCTCGACGGCAGACGGATTCGTCGAAGGCCGGCGAATGCTCCGCTCACTGGGAATCAACAGCTCCGACCGCAAGACCCAGCAGCGCACCCGGGCCGTGCTGACCGCATTTCTGCTGTTCCACCTCACGGGCGACTCCGACTACGAGGAGCTGGCCGGATCGGCAGGTGAGATCGACGGAACCAGAGCGGTCGATCCGCACGCGCCGCTCGACGCCCAGCCCAAGCCCAAGGCATCCGCGTCGATCAAGGCTCTTCTCGGCCGAGGCTGATTCGGATCGACCTCGCCCCACGTCAGACCAGCCAGGATCGCGGCCGTTCTTCGGGCTCGGTCTCGACATGCGGTACGGACTTTCGCCGGTCCAGGTGAGCCGGCTGCAGCACCGAACCACGAGTCGGCTCCGTTTCCGGATCCACGGGGGAATCGGTGTGCGAGTCGTGTCGGCCTGACACTGTTGTGGGGGTCTGAGCCCGCCTGAGCGCCTCGGCCGCGCGCGCCATCGCGTCACGGTGCTCGTCGCGTATTCGATGCAGCTCACGCCGCCACCCGCCGGCGGCGCTCACAGTGTTCCCGCTTCACTCAGTCCGGCACCGGTGCTCGAATCGTGTGATTCGGCCGGAGGACGCGGGAGATCTGCCGACACCGGATGCTGCGCGGCCGACGGATCATTCCCGGACTCGTCTGCATCCTGCTGGACGGTCTCGTCCGTGGGCGATTCCGGCAGGCACTGCGCCTGCGCATCCGTCGACATGGGATCGGACCCCTGGCTCGGCACCGAATCGGCCGGTGCCGGCTCGACAGAACCGGACTCGGTCGGTGTCGTTTCGGCAGGACCGGACTCGGTCGGTGTCGTGTCGGCAGGACCGGAGTCGGTCGTCGGCACAGGTTCTGAGGGAGACACAGGTTCTGAGGGAGACACAGGTTCCGACGGCGGCGTGGCTGCCGGTATCGATGGCTGGTTCGCGTCAACGTTGTCCGCAGCACCGGGTATCTCGACGATCTCGGGCAGGCCGAACGGGCCGATTCTCAACTCGAACGAGCGAACCCCCAGCCCCGGGGTTTCGAGTCGGAGCGTCACAGCACCGTCCTCTGACAGTGCGATGCGAGCGCGATGCCCATCGAGCTCGGCCTCGAGATGGCCACGCTCGTCGGTGGCCCCGGGCGAGCGCGAGTCGATCGGGAACGACTGCTCCGGCAGCAGCGATGGCGCCGACTCCGTCCGCGGGACGGCAGGATCGTCCTGCACCGCTGATCCGCTATCCGGTTCTGCAGTGGACCGATCCGTGACGTCGCCGGAGCTGCGGTCATCGGAGCTCGCGTCATCAGCACTGCCGTCATCCGCGCTGCGGTCATCTGGGATCGCAGTGCTCAACGCTTCGTCGACGCGATCCACGATCTCGGCGACCACCCGATCCACGAGTCCGTCCAAGGATTCGCCGGCTCCGGCAGCGGACCCATCTTCGGATGTTCGTGGACCGAACGAGTCGGTACCTCCCGCGACCACGGATGGACCGGCGTTCGGAGCCGTGACTGCCGGTGCTGCGACTGTCGGACCCGCGATCGACTGTGCCGCACTGGCTGCCGGTGTCGCAGGAGCAGATGCAGTCGCCGGGGGCGTTGCCGACGAGTCGTCGGCTGCCTGCCACGGTTCGGCAGACGTTGTTCCGGGTGCAATTGCCCAACTCCGCTCGTCGAGATCGCCGAACGGCGGGTCGTGCACGTCGCCCAGAACATCGACCAGCAACGCCAGACTGTCTCGAACGGCGGTGTTCGTCGAGGTGCATGCGTCGAGCACAGCATCACAGGTGGTCTTCATCCTCGGGACGAACTCCTCGTGGATCCACTCCCTACTGCGTTCACCCACCTCGGCTGCGAACTCGTCCGATACGTCCGCACTTCGAGCTCGCTCGGCCAGTTCCTCGAATGCCGCCGCCAACCGAGGAAACACCGACTCTCGATCGAACGGAACGCATTCGATTCCCGAAGCAAGCAGGATCGCGTCGATCTCGTCGACAGTCCGACCGTCCACCGCATCGATGTCGAGTCCTCCGAACAGTTCTGCCTTGTCGGTGACTGCGTCGCGAAGAACTTCGACGGCGGCGGACATCGTCTGGTGTGAGTCCTCGATCAATTTCAGGAACTCGGTCGCTGTCTGTTGTTCGGCCGAGAGGTAGATCTGCACGGCGTCGCCTGCCTCGCCGTGCCATCGCATCTGGAGAACCCGGCGCAATCGAACGTGTTCCTCGAGCTGATCGCCGAGTACCGCAGACATAGCTTCGACCGCGTCGGCATCGTTGCCGAGCGCGCCGAGATTCAAGCCACGTTGTTCGTCGTACCTCGCGCATATTTGCTCGTACTTCGGAAACTCTTCGCTGCTCGATACCCGGGCGACGAGTGGCAGGAAGCGCTCGAAGTGCAGCAGCCCTATCGCATTCGCATCGAGAATCTCGTCTATCGACGAGTGCTGCTCCGGAGAGACGGAAGGTGACGTCATCGAGGCGACTCGATCGCGTCTGCCGTCGTCTCGTCCTGGCCTTCGTAGTCGTTCATGGCAGTGACGATGGCGTTGGCGACGTCCTCGACCGAGGATCTCCACGAGTCGACGGCCCGGCCGAGGCCGTGGTGAGCTTGGGTGTACGCAGCGCCGAGGTCGCCGTAGTTCTGGCCGGCACCGGCCGCCCCGAAGCCCGCGTCGGCCACCGAATCCGCCGCACTGCCGAGTGCGTCTGCCGATACCGCCAAGGCTTCTGCAACTCCGCGAACGCGGACCACGTCCACCCAGAATCCCTCACTCATACGTCCCCGTCTCGCCCTCGATGTGCCCCTTTCTCACTATGACGTGCGCCGACGCACATCGGTTCCCCAGCGGGCGGTAACGTCCCGATGTGAAATGTCAGTAACAGGTACCTGAAGTAGCTTCCCGAGCTGCTCACTGAACGAGGAGTCCCATGCACATCGGAACGATGCTGAACTACAGCGGTGGTTTCAACGAGACGGTTGCCGAGGTCGCCGAGCTCGAGAAGGCAGGTCTCGACATCATCTTCGTGCCCGAGGCCTACTCGTTCGACGCCGTCAGTCAACTCGGATTCCTCGCCGCCAAGACGAGCACGATCAAGATCGCGTCCGGCATCTTCCAGATCTACACCAGGACACCGTCACTGACCGCCATGACCGCCGCCGGTCTCGACTACGTATCGGAGGGCCGCTTCGTACTCGGACTCGGCGCATCCGGGCCGCAGGTCGTCGAAGGCTTCCACGGCGTCAAGTACGACGCACCGATCGCACGAACCCGCGAGGTCATCGAGATCTGCCGCCAGGTCTGGCGTCGCGAGAAGGTGCAGTATCAGGGCAAGCACTACCAGATTCCGCTGCCTGCCGACCAGGGCACCGGCCTGGGCAAACCCCTCAAGCTCATCAATCACCCTGTGCGCGATCGCATTCCAGTCGTCATTGCCGCTCTCGGACCCAAGAACGTCGAGCTCACCGCCGAGATCGCCGAGGGTTGGCAACCCATCTTCTACTTCCCCGAGAAAGCAGCCGACGTCTGGGGAGATTCGCTCGCTGCGGGCAAGGCCAAGCGTGACCCGTCGCTCGGCGAACTCCAGGTGTTCGCAAGTCCCACCCTGGCCATCGGCGAAGACGCAGAAAAGTACCTGCCCTGGGTCAAGCCACATCTCGCGCTCTACATCGGCGGCATGGGTGCCAAGGGCAAGAACTTCTACAACTCGCTGGCCCAGCGCTACGGATACGAGGCCGAGGCCGAGAAGATCCAGGATCTGTATCTCGCCGGCAAGAAGGAAGAAGCGGCCGCTGCGGTCCCCGACGAGCTTGCTCGCGCAGTGAACCTCATCGGACCGGAAAGCTACGTCAAGGAGCGGGTCGCTGCCTTCGCCGAAGCAGGTGTCACCACCCTCAACGTCGCGCCGCTGGCCGAGAACACCGCCGGACGCGTCGCGCAGTTGACAGCGCTGCGCGAACTCACCGCCTGAGACGTCAGACCGACGCGACCCGGTCCGCCAGCTCTTCGGCGAGCCGGGTCGCGACGTCGAGCTCGGACGCCTCGACCATCACTCGCACCAGCTGCTCGGTACCGCTGGGGCGCAACAGAACTCGGCCCGATTCGCCGAGTTCGCGCTCGGCTACGGCCACCGCGTCCGATACCGACGGTGCCGACGCCACGGCCGCTTTGTCCGTCACTCGCACATTGATGAGCACCTGCGGCAGTGTCCGCATCACCGACGCCAGGTCCGCGAGACTGCTGCCGGTCCGAGCCATTCGTTCCATCAGTCGCAGCGCAGTCGCGATGCCGTCGCCCGTCGTGCCGACGGCGGGAAGCACCACGTGACCGCTCTGCTCGCCGCCCAGCGCGAATCCGCCACGGCGCAATTCCTCGAGCACGTAGCGATCACCGACTGCCGTGGTGCGCAACGTGATTCCCGCTTCACGCATCGCAATGTGCAGACCGAGATTACTCATGACCGTGGCAACCAACGTGTTGTCGGTCAACTGATTCGCGTCACGCATGGCAATGGCCAGAACGGCCATGATCGCGTCACCGTCCACCACGGAGCCCGATGCGTCCACGGCCAGGCAGCGGTCGGCATCTCCGTCGTGGGCGATACCGAGGTCGGCACCGTGCTCCACGACGGCCTTCTGCAACCCCTCGAGGTGCGTCGATCCGCAACCGTCGTTGATGTTGATACCGTCGGGTTCCGCGTTGATCGCCACCACCGTTGCGCCGGCCCGTCGGTAGATCTCAGGCCCGACGACCGAAGCGGCACCGTGCGAGCAGTCGACAACGACACGGACACCGTCGAGTCGATGCGAGACCGACGCAGCCAGGTGCTCGATGTATCGCGTGGCCGCGTCCTGGGCGACATCGATTCGACCGATCGCAGCACCGGTCGCGTCGAACGGAGGTCCGTCGTTCGCGGGGCGCGCGTCGGGATCGAGGGCAGCTTCGATGCGGTCTTCCACGTCGTCGTCGAGCTTGTGTCCGCCGGCAGCGAAGATCTTGATTCCGTTGTCGGGCATCGCATTGTGGGATGCCGAGATCATCACACCGAGCGCCGCGCCGTATTCGGCGGTCAGGTAGGCAAGCGCCGGTGTGGGAAGCACCCCGACGTCGATCACGTCGACACCCGAGGCGGTCAGTCCGGCCGACACGGCGGCACCCAGCATCGATCCACTGATGCGCGGGTCACGACCTACGAGTGCCACGCGTCTGCCGCCGTCGACGTTCGGTGCCAATACGGAGGCCGCTGCTCTCGCGATCTGCAACGCCAGCTCTGCGGTCAGAAGCCCGCCTGCCAGTCCGCGAACCCCGTCGGTGCCGAACAATCGCGCCATGAACCAAGAACTCCTTCGAGCGGAGAGTGTGTCGTGAGAAATGCCTCGAGGGCAGGCATCCGATACTGATGGAGCCTGCCCTCGAGGATGGAACGGGTAAGACGCGTCAGCGCTTGGAGTACTGCGACGCCTTACGGGCCTTCTTCAGGCCGTACTTCTTGCGCTCGACTGCACGGGCGTCACGAGTGAGGAAGCCGGCTGCCTTGAGCGGCGGGCGATCATCGGGGGTGAGCTCGATCAGCGCACGCGAGATGGCCAGACGCAATGCGCCTGCCTGTCCCGACGGTCCGCCGCCGTGCAGCAGGGCAACGATGTCGAAGGACTCCGCGCGATCGACGAGCACGAGAGGAGCCTTGATCAGCTGCTGGTGCACCTTGTTGGGGAAGTAATCCTCCAGGGTGCGGCCGTTGAGCTTGAATCCACCGGTGCCGGACGACATCCGAACACGAGCGACGGCTTCCTTACGGCGACCGACGGTCTGGATCGGACGATCGAACACGATCGGGGCCGGGGCAGCAGCAGCGGCCTCGATGTCCGCGGTCACCTCCGGCTCTTCGACGGCCACGAACTCGTCGGCGGCGATCTCTTCGATGTTCTCCTGCGACGTCACGTCATTTCCCTCCGGCGCCGTCACTGGGACACCTGCTTGATCTCGAACGGAACGGGCTGCTGGGCGGCATGCGGGTGGTTGGGGCCCGCGTAGACCTTCAGCTTGCTCGCGATGGCATTACCGAGCTTGTTCTTGGGGATCATGCCGACAACGGCCTTCTCCACCAGACGATCGGGGTTGTTCTCGAGCACCTGGCGGGTGGAGCGCGACTTCAGACCGCCCGGGTGGCCGGAGTGGTGGTGGTGGAACTTGCCGTCGAGCTTGTTGCCGCTGATGGCAACCTTCTCGGCGTTGATGATGACGACGAAGTCGCCACCGTCGACGTTGGGTGCGTAGGTGGGCTTGTGCTTACCGCGGAGCAGAGTCGCGGCCTGGACGGCGAGGCGTCCGAGCACGACGTCCGTGGCGTCGATCACATGCCACGTCCGGGTGGTGTCCCCGGCCTTCGGGGCGTAAGTAGACACAGAAAATTCCTGTCTTCATGATGTCGCTGCTGGCCAAGACGAGTGGATGCCCTCGGCGGCCAGTTGAGACCCGAGGACAAGAGCTCGATGCGCACAAGAACACGCGGCGAGCCCATACACGCCAACGGGAGACGATACCGGCAGTGGTCCCCCAGGTCAAAAACGTCTCAGCGCAGGCGCACGCACTGCACGCACCGGCGGGCGGCCGGAAGTGCCTCCAGCCTGATCGCCGGGATCTCGGTCCCACACCTGTCGCAGATACCGTACGTCCCGGCGGCGAGCCGCGAATCCGCCGCGTCGATCTCTCGCATCTCGGACTCGGTGTCGTCTATCAGTGCCGCGATCTTCGCTCGCTCGAACGCGATCGTCGACCCTTCCGGATCGTGTTCGTCATCGTCGGTCATTGGGGCTTACAGGACCCGTAACGGACCAGTCCGATTCCGACGTGCCGACGGCCGAACAGGCGCACTATTGAGTCACGGTCGGGCTCGACTACCGGAGGTTTGGTCATGAATTTCTCACGCGAACAACTGGACGCAATTTACGCCCTGGAGTCGCCGGAACTTGAACAACGAACCGCTGACCTACTGGAACAGCGCCGCCAGGCCCATCGAGCGATGCGCGAGGCATACGCCAACGGCCAGGACCTCACTGCGTCGGGCACCATGTTCGAGCAGGTCTCACGGATTCACGCCCCCTGCACGCTGAGGAACAGTGGCGTCGAGGGGAAGGCGACTCAACCGGCACAACCAGGCCCCGCCAGTAGTCCCGTAGACAACACGAAAGCCCAACACCGGAATCGGACTACGGTGTCGGGCTTTCGTTCGTACCGAGAGAGCGAATCTCAGCACGGTATTCATCAACAGGTGCCAGAATACCCGCGATCATCGGTGCGCGCTGGTGCAATCCGGAGTGCATGATCATGCAGCATGGCTGTACCGCCTGGGTCTAATTGGAGTAAACTTCGGGGCAGTTTTGGCTTCCATTCAGGGTGTCCGATACAGAAAATCTCTCAAAACCCTGGTCGGAGGTGCTAAGCCCCAGGTAGGAGCCTTAGAGAGAGATGCGGCTGACTGTGCGCGGGGTCAGCCAGGTCCCCCGAACGGTCGGTTGGTATCCCCCCTACCCCAGCCGGGGCTCCGTATGCCATTGCATGAACCTGCATGATCATTCATCGGGTGCCGACCTGGACAACGGATATCAAGCGTGTCATTCTCGAGATATGGGATCGAGCGAACCCATTCACAGCACAGAATCGGCAGGCACCAGATATATACGCAGACATCGCATTCGGAGGCAGTCCACTACTCCCAGCGCCGACCACAGACGCCACGGACACCATCGTCGAGGACGACACGAACGATGACAGTTCAACTGAGACAACATCAATCAGATCAACGATTACGAATGCTGTTGTCAGAGTGTGGAAGACAGGAACGATACAGACGATCACACGTTGGGCACTGCGACTGCTGGTGGTCTACGTGGTGGTAGGCATGGCGTGCGCTGCTGCACTGTTGGTGCATGGGTTGCCAAGGGCTGCAGTGGTAGTGGTCAACACAGTCAGTGCAACATGGTGGTTGTCACAGTTGTTCACGTTGGTGATGATGCAACTGTTCATGTGCGTAGGTTCACCACTGCACTACTCGTGCAAGCGTCAACCACGTCTGGTCCACGTCCACCCGACCACGCCGTGGTTCAACACCGGCAACGCCCGGCTCGTCTGGACCCGCACGGCGTGGATGGTCTAACCCCAGCGGCGTGAGGTACGGGGCTTGAGAGGAACGCGCCGGCCCTCGGACGTATAGACCCACTGTTGAGCCTCGGCGGCTTTCTTCTGGGCTCTGCGGATCTCTCGGCGCTCAGGGTAGTAGTAGTCGAGGGCAACATCTTTCAGATGCGCGGGGCGCTCAGCGGCGATACGTTGCATCACAACATCTTCGCCGGGATCGATCACATGGATCGTTGCGTCGACTTCGGCATATCGCTTGCGCTGCTGTGCATTCGGACTGGTGTGGACGATGTAGGCATCGACGGCAAGCCCGCGCCAGTATTCGGACTTCAGAACGTAGTCGACCGCGGCGCGGCGAGAGGCTTGAATCATCCGAGCAAGCGCCTGGTCATAGACACGAGATCCACCCGCGCCGAACGCGTCGGCCATCACGTCGAAGTCGATCACGGTGTCCAGCCCCGGCCGCGCATGCTCGGCGACGAACGTCGATTTACCCGACGCTGGTGGTCCTGTCACGATGTGGATCATGTTCTTCGGCTCTCAGTTGACGTGTGGCAGCGTTTCGAGGCGCTGGTAATACTGGAACACCCCCACCGAGATCACGGAGCACTACGGCCAGGTGGGTAGCCGTGCGCGTCGACATGATCTCGGCAGGGGTGTCGATCCCGCTCGGGAGGCTCCGCGAAGAACTACCGAACGGGAAGTGTTGCTCTGTAGGCGAACTCGGCCAACCAACCAGTTCGCTTGCGCGAGGGTGAAATGAGGTAAAGGCCCTCGGCCCACATCGGACTACTGAGCTATCGGATCACGCGGACCCGACCCCCAAGTCCTTGCAACGGAACTCGGGGAAGATTGGGGACCTGCAGTGCGGTAGCCGCGTCCAACGAATTACCGCACTGCAGGTGGTTCTCAGCCTGCCGAGCAATACACGGGAGCGTAACCCTCGGTTCTCGGAGGTGGTGGGACGTACCGGACCCAACGATCAGGATCGGCCAGCGCCCATTGTGACCCGACTGCTGTTCTCGCGCCCTGCGGCACCACGACCTCGGCCCCGGTATCAGGATCGGTTGTCGTGAATGCCGCAGGTGCGATCAGAACATCGGTCATGCGGTCGTCGCGATATTGAGCGCTCGGAACCCGGCGCTGTTGATCACGTCGCCGCCGATACGCGTGTACAGAACGATTCCGCGTTGGCCGGTGGGTCGACCGTTCGGGCCGGTGAGGTTCTGAATGAACTCCACGGATGCGCCGATTCTGTTGACGCACAGGTAGTTCTTCCAGTCTCCGTAGATCAGGACCAGGTTGGCTGCGTCGGTCACGGCGGGGTTGAAACCCTCCAGGTTCGACAGTTCGTTGACGCTGCGGCTCAACAGTCGACCGTCGGCCAGCTCGGGGAATGTCTTGGACCCGTTGCCGGTCTCGAACTGGCGAAGGATGTTGATGATCGCCAGATTGGCCGCGAACTGTGCGCCCGCCTGGAAACGAGGCGGTAAGGCCTGCTGCAGCTTGTAGACATCACCGGGCGAAAGAGTCTCGGGAGCCGCGGGAGTCAGGACGTAGGGTGCGCCTGCTGCTGCCAGAGCCGTTGCAACACCGCGGGGCTGGCCGACTCCTGTGCCGGTCGTGAAGGCGGTGTTGGTGAGCTGATCGAGCCCGTCGGCCATGAGAATCTGCAACTGCCCCAACAGATCTGCCGAATCCTGTTCGACCTCCCACGAGAACGGGACGAACGCAGTGGCCTTGTGCACCGGAACGACCGGAGCGGCCAGAGTCGGGCTCGCGTCGGCCATCTCCTGCGCCTCGGGTGTCCACGATGCCTGCACTCCCGCAGAACTCACGCCGCGCCAGGCCTGGCCGGTGACGGTCTCGTTCCGTGCGATCTTGCGAATCGGGTTGGTACTGCCGTCACTGGTCAGAACGACCGTGGGATCGAGACTGAGAGGCACCAGCGCCAGGCCTGCAGCGGAACTGCCCTCGTTCATCGCCCGCTGGACATTCTGCGCATTGCGGTAGGCCTCGGACTCTGCTGCGGTCCACTCCAGGTGCCCACGGGAAGGATCGGCCAGCATCTTGCCGAATGCACTGCGGTAAGCCGGGTCGCCTGCAGCTCGTGCCCAGCGGGTGGCCGTGGTGGAGTCTTCGCCACGCAACAGTGCTTCGACGCCGGTCGCTGCATCCTCGGAGAGGTGCTTCGCCTTGACGTCACTCTCCAGGTTGCGAAGTACTACGTCTCGATCGGTGGTGCCTCGGGTGCTGCGGCTCGGGGCGTCGTCGTGGGCACCCCGTTCGATGAGTCCGAGCATCTTGCTGCGCTTCTCGTGCTGGCTGTCCAGGTACTCGATGCCCTCGGTGAGTTCGGTAAAGCGGGCCTCGTCGTCAGGATCCAGCTCGTTCCGATCCTCGTTGGCTTCGACCAGATCGGCCAGTTCCTCGCGCAGCTCTTCGCGGCGTTCGTCGGCCTCGGTGACGGTCAAGCCCCGGAGTTCCAACGTGTCTACTGCGGTGCCGGTGTCGGCCGCTGTGGTGGTCTTCCTACGTCGTGTCATGTCTATGTCCTTCTCGTGTTGATCAGTGCTAGTTGCCTTTTGGCGGCATTGGTGGTGATGCTGTGCGGTGCAGCGGATCGGACGCCTACGCTCGTGGTCTTGTACGCGGGAGACACCACGGGACCGGCCTCGGAAACTTCCATCGCGGTGATGGTTCGCCGGATCGGATCGCCGGACGACTGCCACAGCAGTTGCTCGACTTCCTGCCGGGTGAGGTGTCGGCCCTTGGAGTTCGTCCAGGTGTCGCGCAGGACGCGCATCGAGATCGACATTCCGGTGATGCCGCCGCCTGCGATTGCCTGGCGCACAGGTAGAACGAGGTCGTTGTCGAATAGACGGCCCCGTACGAACAGGCCGTGCGCGTCGGGCCGAACCTCGGTGTATGCGCCGATGGGAACCGAGCCGACTCGGGCGTCTCGTCCGTGTTGGAACTGCATCGTCGGCAGTGGTGCGTTGGCGGGATACGCGGACTTGGCGATCCGCTCGATGAACCGACCCTCGTATGAGTTGATGGTCGTATCGGTCCCGAAAACCGTGGCGTAGCCCTCGATATTGAGGCCATCGTCGTCGTCCTCGGCACCGCGCATCTCGAACGGTACGTCCAGTGTCCGCGTGAGTGATGGCTGTCTGGCCATGGTTGTCTCACTTCAGGATTGGATGAGAATGTGCACACAGGTCGGAGTGACCCGGCACCGAACGAATGAGCCTGCATCTTCCGTTACCTGCCAGACGGCCCGTAGGGCGCACATCTCGGTCGGACGATGTTCTCTGTTCGGTGCCGAGCCTACCCCGTTGTACCAACCGTTGCACCCGTGGTTATTCGGCGGTGGTGTGCCGTTCCAACGTCGGTAGCAACTGGTCTTCGTCGTCGGCCAGCCACCACCGCGGTACGGCCACGATGACGCGATCCTCGGCCCTGACTTCGACGAACTCGGGAGTGATGTACGGCTGCAGCATCGGCAGGGCTGCACGCTCGGTCTGGTCCATCTTCGACAACACGTAGTCCAGGCAGGCACCGAGCTTGATGGCCACGATCTCCTCGTGCACGAGCGATTCGGGCGTACTCACCTTGCCTCCTCGGCCACCGGCAACGATTGACCGCACGAGGTGCAGAACTTCGTCGGCGTGTTGCCCGCCTGGCATTGACCGCCGCCGCACACGAGCTGTCTACCGGTGGCGGTGTCGAGGTACTTCACGTCCATGCCCTTGACGATCGGGCGGCTGCAGCGGCCACACTGGCCGGAAGAGAACTTGGCCTTGAAGGTGCGAGCGCCGGTCATGCCCGTACCCCCAACGCGTCGAGGCCCTTGGCTGTCAGGGTGTGCGTCCGGTCGGTGGTCTGGGTCGCTTCCTCGTGCGACTGCAGGACGTTGAGGATGCCGCGTACGGCTGTCGCGGAGTATCCGAGTACGGCGGCGATGTTGTCGAGGTGGATGCCCGGTGTCGATGCGACGACGCGGAGTACGGCCATCTCTCGTGGTGTGCGATGTCGTTCGGTGGTGGTCATGCTGTGCTCCTTCGGGAAGGTGAACACCTTCGGAAGATGTCCATGTGTCTGGGGGCGTGATTGTTCGTGTCTTCGCAGGTCAGGGCGTGATTGTTCGATTGCGGGAGAAGGTGTACATGTTCGCCTTCGATCGGAGTAGAAGAAATACGCCCTGACCTGCGAAGAAGAGAAGAAGAACGTTGTAAGTCCTTGGGTACTGATGCGCTTGATCTAGTCCGCGGGCAGCACCCACAGCCACGGGCCGTTGTCGATTCCCGGTGCCTTCTTCGACACCACGGCCAGGTTCGCCTTGGCCCTGTTGAGCGCTCGGGTGGAATACAACTCGGCTCGTGCTGCGGCCTGTACGACCTTCGCTTCGGCGCTTCCGTTGCCGGTCGTCAGGAATTCGCGCAACCACTTGGTGCAGTCTCTGGACTCGCCCTGATCGCTGTCGATGTCGTGAGCCGCTTGGAACTGTTGTGCTGCGGACGAATCGGACTGGCCGACGAACCGCACAGCCACAGTCTCGATGTCGTCGTGCACGACGCCGAACGTCTGGAACCGTGACGCCACACCCACACGAGCACCGTTGGACTTGTCGGTGCCCACGGTCAGTACGTCCTCGGTGTCGGCCTCGCGCTGTGCCAGCAGCGTCGACCGTGCCGCTTTACGCAGTTCGCCCGTGGACCCGTACGCATCTCGCGTCGAGCCCGTCGACAGCCGGTTCGTGTGAGTTACCAGCAGCATCGACGTGTCCGAGCTGGCGCACCATTCCTTGAGCGGGTGCAGCGCGCGCCGTGCTTGCTGGCTGTCCTTCACGCTGAGGTTCGCGGGCAACGTATCCGACCATGCATCCACGATCACGAGGTCCGCGTCCTCGGGTATCCGGTCCAGGTTGGTCGGCAGTGTCGGTGATCCTTCGCCGTCGGCGTCCTCACTGACGACACGAACCCGATTCAGGTCCGCGCCTGCAGCGATGAGCCTCGGCAGAACGTCTGTCGCCCACGGGTCCTCGGTGATGATCAGGACCACTTCCCGCGGCGTCGTCCCGGTGATCCCGAACTCGGGTGCAGGGGTGCCGGTGGTCAACTTCGCCACCAACCACACCCACCAGGCCGACTTACCGATCCCCTCGGCACCGACCAGCAGAGTCAACTGGCCCTTGGGGATTCGCCCCTCGGCCAACCACTCCTTACGCCGAGCTGCCACCATCTCGGACGCGCGTCGTGCTCGGGGTCCTGCAGGCGCAACAGGATTGACGGCATCGTCGGATCGGATATCACCGATCATCTCGTCCATGGCCGATACAGCGGCAACCGTGTAGTGCTCTGCCGATGGTGTCTGTCCGACTTTGACCTGTGCGCCGTGGACCATACGGTCGAACTCGGTGGCAGCGTCGGAGCGATCCGAACCGATCGCCAGGACGTACGCAGCTCGCAACTGCACCAACGCGTCCGTAGTGCCAGGGTGTCCACGCTCTGCCAACCGAACCACCCGGTTGATGTGCTCGAGCATCGTGTCGTGGCGTGAGCCTGATTCACCTTGTGCGGCCTCAAGCGCGTCGGCCAGTGCTCGTGCTACCTCGGCGTCGGCAGATCCGTCCGTGAGCCGTACAGGACCGGCATCGGGTGCCGTGATCGCCGCGGGAGCAGCGCCCAGACCATCGAGGTGATCGACCCACGACGGCGGCAGCATCGGCAACGATCCGACAGCCGGGGAGTCGACTTCGGTGCCCTCGGAGTCCAGCCATCGGTACGGGTTGCCCTCGGGATGCAGCGACGGCGGTGCCACGGCATACCGGTGCCCGCGGCGAACGATGTCGATCCCCTTGCCCAGACCACTCGGCAGCAACGTCCCAACAGGAATGCGATAGAACGAGATACCCGACCCGTCGGTGCGCGCGGTGGTCCTCGGTGTCGACGTCAGCGGCCCCAGATTCTCGACAAGCGCAGCAAGAGTGGTCAGCCCGTCGTGATAGGCGTCGATGTCGATCCCGACCACGTTCTCGGGCATCCGTAGACCGATGTTGTCGCCGTCGTGGCCACCCTCGATCCAGGCTTGGATATCCGCGCCCGATGCGTCGATACCGTCATTGCCCGTGTAGCCGGTGATCGTGATGCGCTTGCTGCCGTGCGGGATCGGGACGACGTTCCAGCCTGCGGACTTGTACTCGTGGGCAGTGTCGCCGAAACCGCTCATGCCGAACCGCCTTGGATGCAGTGCGGACAGGTGAGCTTGCCGTCGAGGTGGGTCCAGTCGGACAGGGGCTCGTGGCGTGGCTGCCGGTGGCACAGGTGGCAGTGAGCGGTAGGTCGATCGGTCCAGCGCTGGCCGGACACCATGCCTGCCGACTTCACAGTGCACCGGCATCAACGAACGCTTCGAGGTCACTGCGCTTGACGCGGATCGGCGAAGTCTTGCCACCACCGAGCTTGGACGCTTTGAGTTGTCCTGCAGCGATATACGCGCGAACGGTAGTAGTGCCCAGTCCTAGCTCGTCGGCGACTTGAGAGATTGACAGGTAGTTGTTGGACATCGGATTGCCTTCCAGCACACGAACTTACGGTGTGTGGTTGGCATCCGGCCTTAGCGACGGTCAGCCCCGTCGAGGTCGCGCCCACAGTCGTGCCTGGCAGTCCTGGGTGTCGAGCGTCGGAGCGATGCGAGCTGACTTCGCTTCTCCGATAAGACCAGTCTTTATCAGGTTGTGTCGGGTTGCAAGGCTCGGACCGAAATACCGCCCTGAGCAGGTACAATAAGGGCCACGGGTTGCCTTCCCGACGATTCTGGCGATGCCCTCGGTGTGCTGACACTAGCCGGGGGCATCGTCGTCGCCCAAGGGTCCGTAGTGCTCGAAACCTTCGGGCTGTGTGCGGAGATTCTTGTGCATGGTGATCTGAATCCGGTCAGGGTCGAACGTGCGCCCCTCGGCAGGCAGCATCACTATGTCCGCGGCCGAACGAATGAACTCACGTTGCTCGTCCAGGGTCCACGAGGCCCATAGATCCTCGGCAGGGGTATTCAGGATGCGAGCGGCCGGATCGGACACACGAGCGGCACTCTCGGCGGCATCGGTGGCCGTTTTGATCTGCGGCAACAACCGGGCCTCGATCCTCGCAAGCGCTGTCGCTGAAACCTTGCCCTCGGCCACCTGGTCATAAACGGCGTCGAGACGTTGCTGTAGCTCACGCGCCTCGGTCAGGTGCTCCCCCACCGCTTGTACCGCGGGATCGATTGGTTGGTCGTCATCGTCGTGTTCTGCTGTGACGAAAACCAATTCGATCCGGTAATGCTCGATCGCCTGCAGGATTCGTTGCACGACAACGGCGTCCACCTTCGACAACTCGCGTGCCATATGCGACGGTCGACCTGAGCACTTGTAGATCGGCCGGCCGTGGTTTGCGCTCTTGTACAACGGGATTCCGCATACTCCGCACTTCGCGATGCCCGACAGTAGGTAGCGCGGTGGTGTGCCACGCGGGATATGCGCGGTCCTCACCGGATCGGTCAGTACGGCCTTGAGCCGAACGTGCTCGTCCTCGGTCAGGATCGGTTCCCAGTTCCCCTGCGTCAGCGAGCCCTTGTGCACTCGGAAACCGGCGTACGCGGGGTTCATCACCATGTTGCGGATCGTGTACCCGTGCCATCGCTCGGACCCGTTCGCGGTCAGCAGTCCCCTGCTCTGGAAGTCGAGCCCGATGCTGCGCAGCGATTCACCGGTCAGCACTCGCTCGGCCGCTTCTTTGACGATCGGTGCCGTCACCTCGTCGGGCACCCGTCGGACGATCTTCCCGGTATCGGGGTCACGAACACCGCGGTAGCCGTAGATGGTTCGGCCGTGCCACTTGCCGTCGGCCGCGTTCGCGCTGAGCGCTCTCAGTACGCGCTTGCGGGTCTGGGCCGACTCCTTCTTCGACACGGCGTGGTTGATGTCGAGATTGAAGGCGTCGTCGGGGTCGTCGGCGTTGTACGTTCGGCCCGCGTAGTGCCACGGTATTTCCAACTGCTTGCAGAATGCGGCCAGCGCCGTCCGGTCCTCATCGTTGCGCGCCAGCCGCGACAGTTCCCACACGACGAGCACGTCACCGCGTCGGAGCACTTGGAACAACCGACGGAAACCGGGCCGCTCACCCGGCGACCACTCGGACGCGCCTCGCTCGCGATCTTCGACCTCCTCGCCGACGGGCCACCCCTGGCGTGCACACTCGGCCCTGCAGTCGGTCAGTTGCTCGTCCACCGACTTCGATGTGCCGTCCCTACCTGCCTTGGACACCCTGGCGTAGATCACGGCGCGTGAGATGGTCATCTGACCAGCGTATACCTAAAGCGTAACGTCGTCGGTGGTCCACCGCGATCCTTCGATCACCGACGCCAGTTCGTCTCGCAGGGACTCGAGTCGATGCTCGGCACGAGACCGCTCGACCGCGAGTGCTGCTCCGAAATCCGTCACCACACCAGTAGACCCCCGAGGTGGGCTCGGATGCCGAGAAACGGCATCTGCCCCGACCGAATTTCTCGGTCGGGGCAAATCCCTTTCGTCGTGCGTCTCTCCCTCGAGCCGAGAGAGTCAGCGAGCCATTCGCGCCTTGTTGGCCATCTCGACGCCGTGCATGGTCTCGCCACCGGTGCGGGCAGCCGCGACGAGGCTCGACAGAATGAGATTGAGCTCGTCGGATGCGGAATTCCACTGGCGCTGAAGCTCGTAGTAGGACGTCATCGCGTCGCCCTCCCACGATTCGTAGAGCCGCTTCGCAGTACTGTCCACGTCCCCGAGGAGGTCCTTGGTCACGTTCGCCTGCTTGTTCATCGCCTCGGTCAACGCCGCGATCTGCGCGAAGTCGTATTTCATGTCGAATCAGTCTCCTTGGTCGAGCTCGGTCGTGTGGTTTGTCTCGTGGTCACCGGATACGAGGGGTTATTTGAAGGAGGACAGGCCCGAGTTCAGGGACCCGGCCACCTGATTGACGGCCGACACGTTGTCGTCGTCGGCGTCGGAATAGCCGTGGCCGTTGGTCTTGATGTCCGCGGAGATCTGTTCCAGCGCGCTGCGCATCTTCTGTGCGCTGGTGTCCCACTGCGCCATCACGTCCTGAAAAGACTTGCCTGCCTTGCCGACCCAGGCCTCGGCGGTCTGTTCGACGATGGAGCGGACTGCTGAATTGGAAGCGTTGATCGAGACGCTCAGCCCCTCGATCGTGGCTCCGGCAGCGACGAGCTCCTGCGGTGTGACTGTGACGCCGTTCGACGAACCCGTAGATTCCGGTCCCCCTGGATATCCCACTTCGACTCCTAGTACTCGTTACTCGAATCACGTGCACCCGCGGCACACGTGCTGTTCGACCGAGAGGCCTTGTCCGGCCTGCTCACTCCCCTACATCTCCTTGGACGCAGCAACCCCTCGATTCGGTTCCGGCTGCACTCGAAAAACTGTGGTCGGCTCTCACGCCGTCGGGACGATCTCCAGGCTCTGGGTGGCCAGGTCGCATTCGGCGTCGATCACGGCCGAGTCGACGCCCTCGAACTGGCAACCGATACTGACCTGCAGATCGGCCTCGACGAACACCCGCCAGAGCACCGTCGAATCGTCGATGGGCGTCTCCGTGTAGGCGATCCCGACCCGACCACCGAAATCACGGACGGGTTCGAGCGACCCGACTGTGGAGTCCGGGCCACGGGCATCGACGGCCGATCGGAGCTCGGCCGCCACCTGTTCCTGCGTCGAACCCGGCGCCAGGTCGGCCACCGTGACGACGATGCGTCGGTCCGGAGGTGTCGGCGGAATCAACACCATGCGGTCCGGGTCGTCCAGCCTCGTCCAGGTGGCCGGCAGACGCATCGAGGCCCGTCCCGATACGAACGTCACCGTTCGAACCGGCAGAGGTACATCGGTCGACGTGGTCGATGGTGCCGTATCGACGGTAGACACCGACGTACTGCTGCTCGGTGCCACGATCGGCGAGAACGGCTGTGCTGCTGCGGTTTCGACGCTCCCGGGCGAACTGGAGACGAAATACACCGCGGCACATGTCGATACGACGGCAACCGCGACTCCGACCGCGACTGCGATTCGAGAGGACACCGGATTTCGCCGAGGGGACGGCACGGTGACGTCGTCGAGCCACGCTGCCGACCGAGTCGTCGCCGCACGGACGGACGGTGCCGGTTCGAGATCCGCGCCGGCCCGCCGATACAGCGACCTGGCGATATCGAGTCCGGTCAGCCACCTGTTGCTGCGATCGACGACGAGGTCGGCTCCAGCGTTCGCCGATGCCACCACGAATACCTCGTCCGGGCAGTGCGAGAGCGACGAACGAACGTAGTCACCGATAGCGCGCCGCCAGGCATCGTCGTCGCCTGCACCGAAGGGGACGACGGCACCGGTGTCACCGCCGTGCGCCCCCGACGGGTCGATGACGAGCACGGTCGTATCGAGAGCACCCACTTCGACGACGACCGCGGCGGACGGCGCACGTTCACCCGACGACTCGATCGCGGCCGCGGCCGTCTCCGCGAGCACCACCTCGTTCGCCGACGCCGCGAACGTGGCGCGAAGGAAACCCGTGCGCTCGTCGCCCCAGATCGACGGATACGCGATCTCGAGTACATCGAGTCGGTCGCGCACCCCGGCGTTCTGCAGCGCCGACCACACGATCCCGAGCAGAACTTCGCCTCGGTTCCACACCGAGGTTCCCACCGCGATGTACGGGTCGTCGATACACAGCAGGGGCGGTATCTCCCCTGCCGCGTCGGCACGACCGAACACGAGGCGGCCACCTTCGACCGTGGCGAATGCCGAGCCGACGCTCTCTCGCGGTCCCTCGAGCGGGCCGCTCGTCGCGACGACCGAGACCTCGGCATACCCCAGATGCACTGCCGCATAGCGCCACGAGTCGGTCAACTGGAATGCCCGAGCTGGACGAGAGCCTGACCGGAGCGATCGACGAAGACGCCGCGTCCGGGCGGCATGGCACTGGGCCGTACCGTCCCGAGCAGGTTCCCCTCGTCGCGGCTTCCGCTCATGACCACACCAGGTGTCACCAGATCGCGTAGCCGTCCGATGACCGGGTCGAACAGTGCCCGGCCTGCGCCGCCCGAGCGGCGCGCCACGATGACGTGAAGCCCGATGTCTCGTGCGTGCGGAAGGTGTTCCACCAACGGCACCAGGGGGTTTCCCGACGATGTGGCCACCAGGTCGTAGTCGTCGACGACGACGAACACCTCGGGACCATCCCACCAGGAGCGGTCGCGAAGCTGTTGTTGGGTCACATCGGAACCCGGCATGCGGTCGCTCATACGACCGGCGAGGTCGACGATCATGCTCGTCAGAGTCGCCTGCGAGGCCGCGTAGCCCGCCAGATGATCGGAATCGACTGTGCCGAGAAGAGTTCGGCGGTAGTCCGCGACGATGATCTTGACCCGATCGGATGAATTGGCCAGGGTGAGCGATCGACAGATCCCGCGCAGCAGAGACGTCTTGCCGCACTCGCTGTCGCCGAACACCACGAAGTGCGGATTCTCCGCGAAATCGAGTACCACCGGCGCCAACTCGGCCTCGTCGATGCCGATGGGAACTCCGAGTTCGGGAGTGCCGCCTCGTGTTCGGGGCCACGCATCGCCGAGCTGAGCAAGGATCGCGGACCGTTCGAGCAACTCCGGCAGCATCCGAACCTGCGGCGCAGGGGTTCCCGTGGATGCCGCGGAGATCGCTGCGACCGATTCACCGACTGCGCGAGACAGATCGTCGACGGAACTCCGCTGGTCCACTCGAGGAAGCGCAATCGACATGTGCAGTCCTTCCCTGGTCATACCCCGTCCGGGCCGGCCTTCCGGAACACTCGCTGCCTTCGCACGGCCCATGTCCGAATCCGACGGATCGCCGAGGCGCAATTCCAATCGGGTACCGATCAGATCTTTTGTCGCAGGACGAACTTCGGCCCACCGCGACGCCGTGAGGATCAGATGCAGACCGAAAGCAAGGCCCTGGGTTGCCAAGGTGGCGATCGACTGTTCGAGGCTCTCGAAGTCGGATCTGATGGACGGCCACCCGTCGATGACGAGAAAGACGTCCCCGAACCGATCGTCGGGATCGACGGGCTGCGTCGCACGTCGACGCCGGAACTCCGCCATCGAGTCGATTCCGCGATCACGGAAGGTCTTTTCCCGCTGCCGCACGACACCCGCAACCTCGGCCACGGTCCGCCGAACCCGATCGACGTCGAGCCTGTTGGCAACCGATCCCACGTGCGGAAGATCGGCCAGACCGGCCAACGTTCCGCCGCCGAAATCCAAGCAGTAGAACTGGATCTGCGCGGGTGAATGCGTCATGGCCAGCGCCAGAATCAGCGACCGAAGAGCCGTCGACTTCCCCGATTGCGGGGCCCCGACGATAGCGACGTGACCTGCTGCACCGGAGAGATCGACGGTCAGCAGATCGCGGCGCTGATCGAACGGTCGATCGATGATGCCGATCGGAGCACGTAGACCCGAACGTGGATCGATGCGCTCGGTCAGGACCGACTCGGGCAGCAGCTGTATCAACGTGGGTGCGGTATCCAGCGGTGGCAACCACACTTCGTGAGCCGGCATCCCACGCCCGCGAATTCGTCCGACGACCACATCGAGCACCGTTGCACCGGTGGTCTCGGACTCGGCCGGCTCCGGTTCGTCCACGGGAGCCTGCGCGGCCTCGATACGGCCGACATCGATGGAATCGAGTGGCACCGCATAGGCAGTGAAGGGCCTCGGCCTGACGTCGGCTCCCAGCACAGCTCGCGCACCGATACTCGACCGTGGCGGCTCGTAGGGGCCGGAGACGTACGCTGCAGCAAACCTGACGATTTCGGCAGAATCGCACTTGAGGTAGCCCGCACCGGGTTGCGCGGGAAGGTGGTAAGCGTCGGGAACGCCGAGCACCGAGCGAGACTCGTTCGCGGAGAACGTCTTCAAGCCGATTCGGTACGAAAGATGACTGTCCAACCCGCGCAGTTTTCCCTCTTCGAGGCGCTGACTGGCCAGGAGCAAATGCATATGCAGTGAACGCCCGAGCCTGCCGATCGCCACGAACAACTCGGCGAATTCCGGCTGCTGACTGAGCAGCTCCGAGAATTCGTCGACCACCACGAACAGAGCGGGCATCGGTGCCAGATTCGCCCCCGCGGCGCGCGCCTTCTCGTAGTCCGAGACGTTTGCGAAGTTTCCGGCCGAGCGCAACAACTCTTGGCGACGGTTCATCTCGCCGGCCAACGCGTCGCGCATTCGATCTACCAACGCCAGATCCTCCGAGAGGTTGGTGATCACCGCGGCGACGTGCGGTGCGGACTCGAGGCCTGCGAACGTCGCGCCGCCCTTGAAGTCGACGAGCACCAAGTTCAGTTGTTCGGGCGAGTGCGTCGCCACCAATCCGAGCACCAGCGTGCGGAGGAACTCCGATTTCCCGGAACCCGTTGCACCGATGCACAATCCGTGCGGCCCCATCCCGTTCTCGGCCGACTCCTTCAGATCGATCTCCACCGGACTACCGTCGGGTGCCACACCTATCGGCACCCGCAGTCTGTCGCGGCCGCGACGCATCGTCCAGGCCCGGTCGGTATCGAGGGCACCGACATCGGCGATCCCGACCAGACTGTTCCATCCCGAGACTCGCACTCCGTCGTCGCCGGTGGCATCGACCACCGACGACGCGGATGGAGCGCGAAACGGCGACAGGCGTCGGGCAACGGCGTGCGCCTGGGTGGTACTCATCGAGTCCGCGACGGCGAAAACCTCGACCGCGGTCCCGCTCACGGCACCGATCGATCCGTTCTCGGCGAACAACTGGAGACCGCGCGATGCAGCGAGTCTGGGACAGAGACCGGACAAGTCGATGATCGTGACGGAATCGAGGCCCGTGTCGGTGAGGTCGGTCGACCTGTTGTCGAGAAGTCCGCCGTCCACCACGATCACCAGCTGAACTACTCCGGCGACCGGAACTGCCCCGCGTGCGAACCGATTTCGTGAGGCGAGCACATCGCCCAGTGCGCTTTCGAGTTCGAGAAAGCTCCCGAAGATCATCCGAGCCGACCCTGCGACGTCACGCACAGCGTCGTGCTGCGTGTGCGGAAGCCACTTGGTCCACTCCCATTGCTCCACGGTGTCCGGACCGCAGACGATCGCGACTGCAACGTGGTCGGGGCCGTGAAAGCTGCACAGCGAGGCCAACATCGAGCGCACCATCGCTCGCGCACAGTCGCGATCGCCCGCTATCGACAGCGCAGCGAACCCCCTCAGCGACACCGCCGTCGGCAGCGCGGACACCACCGAATGCGCCCGCACGAAACGGCGCAGCGACACCGCAGACACTGGCTCGAGCTCCTCCACCGGCCCTGTCTCGGGTGGTACCAAGCGGGTGGCCAGCCTTTGATCACCGAGACCGACCCGCACATGAGCGAAATCGGGGTCCGACTGTCGTCGCTCCCACATTCGTTCCGTTCCGGCGACCGACCACAGGGTCTCGGGTGACGGGTGGCTCCATTCGAGGGCCCTGCGCTGTGCACGCTCGGTCTCGGCGACGTCGCGGCGCAGCTGATCGAGGTAGCGCAGGTAGTCCTTTCGGTCCTCGTTCGCCTCGGCCGTACGTGCTCCACCGGACTTGCCGCCGCCCGCGAGCATTCCCACCATGGACATCAACATCATGGCCGGGAACATCAACATCATCGGGTTGGCCGCCGCACCGGAGGTGAACATCAGCGCGACCATCCCGACCATGGCCGCGACCATCACCAACGGCATCAATTTCATCAGCAGATTGCCGGGAACTGCGCGCGGAATCTCGGGTGGTGGCTGCAGATCGACCTCACCGCCCGGCGACCGGGGCACTGCCCTGCGCGCGCCGCGAACGAAGCGCACGGTACTCATCGATCCGCCCCCACGGCTGCGCCCCCACAACTGCCTCGCTGCGACCTCCCCCCGAGGCCACGTGGACGACAGGCTAACGCATCGCAGACCGGGCGGTCCACGCACACATCGAGCGCCTGCCCGACTCGGTGCCGCCGCCGGGGTCGTACTGCGCGGGGATGCGAGAAATAGAACACCGCCCGACGCCGTTACACATGAATACGGCTCCCTTGCCGTGCGCTCGACGAACGAAAGGCTGGCTCCCACCGTGTCCGTACCCCTGTCAATCCTCGATCTCGCACATGTGGGCGAGGGCGAATCAGTCCGCGACAGCTTCGACGCCAGCGTCACGCTCGCTCAGCACGCCGAGAACTGGGGATATCGACGCATCTGGTACGCCGAGCACCACAATATGAAGTCGATCGCGTCGTCCGCAACGTCGGTGCTCATCGGGCACGTCGCTGCCCATACCGAGCGGATCCGGCTCGGGTCCGGCGGAATCATGCTCCCCAATCACGCGCCGCTGACCATCGCCGAGCAGTTCGGCACGTTGGCGACCCTGCATCCGGGCCGGATAGACCTCGGCCTGGGTCGCGCCCCTGGGAGTGACCAGGTGACGATGCGCGCGATGCGCCGCGATCCCGAGTCCGCAGATCGATTTCCCCAGGACGTCCAGGAATTGCAGGGGTACCTGTCGACGGAGTCGTTGATCCCCGGGGTGAACGCGACGCCGGGTGCCGGTACCGAAGTGCCGCTCTACATTCTGGGGTCGTCGCTCTTCGGCGCTCAGCTCGCTGCTGCACTTGGACTGCCCTTTGCCTTCGCCTCGCACTTCGCACCCGATGCGCTCGAACAGGCCGTCGCGATCTATCGCCGTGACTTCCGGCCGTCGGCGCAACTGGCCGAGCCGCATCTGATCGTGGGTGTCAACGTGATCGCGGCGGATTCACTCGCCGACGCGCAGGCTCAGTTCCTCCGCACCAAGCGCAGCCGCGTCAGCCTGCTGCTGGGCCGAGGCCGGACCTTCACCGACGAAGAAGCCGACATGGTTCTCGAAGCGCCGGCAGGACAACAGATCGCGAAGATGACCAAGTATTCGGCCGTCGGTACGCCGGACATGGTCAAGGATTACCTCGATCGATTCGCCGAGCGGACGGGCGCCGACGAGCTGATCGTCGCCTCCGGGGTGTCCGATCGAGCATCGTGGCTTCGCTCCTTCGAGTTGCTCGCACAGGTGAGCGACCTCGTCGCAGCCTGAGCGCGAGTGTCTGCGCGCAGTGTGAAGGACGATTGCGAGTCGTCGTGATGTCGTAAGGTGTGCACGCAGATGCCCAGTGGGGCGGGCATCTGCACGCGAACAGTACGCATCCGGGGGGATCTTCATGACACGCGCCGACAGCCGTCCATCGGTCGGCCAAGTGCCGTCGACCACCGCACCAGAAGCAGACCGTCGGCCATCGGGAACGCATTCCGTATTCGCGCAGGACGTCTGCCGGGTGACGGTGTTGGCCAGGTCCACCCAGGTGGATATGGCGCTGCCGGTGGACGTTCCGGTCTCGCTTCTCGTTCCGGGGATCGTCGACATGATCGCAGGCTTGATCGCAGGAGTGCAGCCTGCGGAACGACCCGGGGTGGCAGGAGTGCAGCCTGCGGAACGACCCGGGATTGCGGGAGTGCAGCCCGCGGAACGACTCGGCGTGGCCGGGTACGACCTCGATCCTGAGTCCGAGGGCGTGCCCGTGGCGTGGACGCTCGCTCGAATCGGGTTGCCTCCGCTGTCGCCGACGGCGACCTTCGCCGAACTGTCGGTTCGCGACGGCGAGTTGCTCGTGTTGGGCGTCGCCGAGCGGCCTGCACCGGTTCCGCTCTTCGACGACCTCATGTATTCCGTTGCGAGAGCGGGTAGCGACGACGTCCCACACTGGACGGCACGCACTGCGCGAACCGTCGGCTCGGTCGTCACCGCATCCTCGGTGTTGTTGGCGTGCGCGACGGTGTTGCGTGGGCCGATTCGCGCCGGAGCCGAGAATGTGGGCGATATCGTGGGGGGAGTCGCTGCGGTGACTGCCTCGATCCTCTTCGCGATCGCGGGGGTGATTCTGGGGCGGCTGTATCGGCAGGACGCGGTCGCGGTGATGTTCGGCGGGTGTGCCGTCACGCTGATGTTCACCGGCGGAACTCTGCTGGTGCCAGGACAATTCGGTGCGGCGCAGCTGATGTTGGGCTCGGCCATGGCCGGCGCGACGGCCCTGTTGTCCCTGCGGATCGGTGGAACCGGCTTCGCGTTGTTCACCGCCGCGATCGTGCTGGCGTTGCTCACGTTCCTCGCGGCTGTGTGCACGCTGTTCACCACGATGTCGCAACCGGCGATCGGCACCGCTGCGGCTCTGGCGGGTCTCACGGGAATTGCTCTCTCCGCGCGCGTGTCGATGATGCAGGCCAAGTTGCCGCTTCCGCCGGTTCCCACAGCAGGCGCACCGCTGGACACGGTCGAGGAAGCCGAACTCGACGCGATGTCGTTCGAGGATCTGCAGGGAGCCGCAGCACGAGCGCGGAGTTACCTGACCGGTCTGCTGCTGGCGTTCACGGTCGCCGTGGTGACAGGCGTTCTCGCTGCGGCGGCCGACGATGCCGGGGGCGGCGTCGAGTGGCCCGCGGTAGCGCTCGCGGCGCTGTGCGCTCTCGTTCTCCTACTGCGAGGTCGTACCTATGCCGTTGTGGTACATGCTGTTCCGCTTGTCGCAGGCGGGACGACGATTGTGTTGTCTCTCCTCGTCGGTGCCGTGATCGCGTTGCCCGAATACTCCCTCGCTTTGTTCGGCGTGGCAGTGGCCGGAGCCGTGACTGCATCGATCTTCGGCGCATTCGTGCCGACACGCACGTACTCGCCGGTGATGCGACGATCGGCCGAGCTCCTCGAGTATGCCGTCATTGCCCTGGTCATCCCGGTAGCCGTGTGGGTGTGCGGGTTGTACAGCGTCGTCCGCGGGCTGTGATGCCGCGCAGGCGGCACACAATCGTCGTTGCGGTGCTCACTGCTCTCGCCGTGTTGTCGAATGCCGTTCTCGGGGTCTCTCCCGCTCGTGCCGAACGCCCCCTGATCGATCCCGCCCAGTTACCCGCACCGAGTCCCCCGGCTCCTCTCGAGCCCACGGAACAGAAGAATGCGTGCGCTCTTCCGTCCGAGACACCCGACCCGCAGGAGGTTCCGACCGCGCTGAAAGCGCTGGACTTCGCGTCGGTCTGGCCCATCACTCGCGGAGCCGGTCAGGTGGTCGCTGTCATCGATACCGGTGTCACCGCTCATCCGCGTTTGTCGGGTCTGAGCCCGGGCGGCGATTACGTCAGTGCAGGTGACGGATTGTTCGATTGCGATGCGCACGGCACCATGGTGGCCGGTTTGATCGCCGCGAACACCGCGCCGGGCAGTGGATTCGCCGGCGGCGCGCCGGATGTACGCATACTCTCGATTCGCCAGTCCAGCAATGTTTTTCAGATTGTCGACAACCGACCCGAGGAGGACAAGGCCGCCGAGCCGGAGAACGCCGCGGGGTACGGGAACGTGCGCACGATGGCCATGGCCATCAGGACCGCGGTCGACTCCGGGGCGTCGGTCATCAACATCTCGGAGGTGGCCTGCGTACCCGCGGGAGGCGGTGTGCCGGACGGCCCCCTCGGTGCCGCGGTGCACTACGCCGTCCGTGAGCGAAATGTCGTCGTCGTTGCCGCAGCGGGAAATCTGGGCAGCACGGCCTGCCAGACGCAGAACCCGCATGCTGACCCGCTTCGGCCCGATGCAGATCCGTGGGACGGCTTCGCGACCATCGCAACCCCGGCCTGGTTCGAAGACGTGTTGACCGTCGGTTCGGTCGAGTCGGATGGCACGCCGTCCTCGTTCAGTCTTGCGGGTCCGTGGGTCGACGTCGCCGCGCCGGGCTCGAACATGACCTCGCTGTCGCCTTCGGGCAGCGGACTGGCGAACGGCACTCGGGGCAACGACGGTGTGAACCCCATGACGGGAACCAGTTTCGCGGCACCGCTGGTGGCTGCTGTCGCAGCACTGGTGCGCGCCCACCGGCCCGAGCTGACGGCGCTGGAAGTGGTGGACCGAATCGAGAGAACGGCGCACGCACCGGCCGAGGGATGGAACCCGTTCGTCGGTCACGGCGTCGTCGATCCACTCGCCGCGGTGACCGATCTCCTGGTGCCTGCACCTCGTGCCGCGCTTGCGGACAGCGTCGCGATGCGCGCTCCGCTTCCACCGCCTGCACCGGATCATCGTCCGCGAAATGCAGCGGTCACAGGTTCGGTACTGGTCGCGGTGATTCTGGCGCTCGGTCTTGCGCTGTCGATACCTTTGCGTCGGCGGGGCCGGCCGTAACGAGTTGCGCTACTTCGTCGGTAGCGCGGCGGCCTGTGGGTCGGGCGCAACCCGTCGTGCATCGTCAGGGCCTGACCACGCCCGAGAGTGGGACCGCTACCGAGCAAGTGCAGGATCGCCCACGGCGCCGGTGCGGGTGGCCCGAACCCCAGCGCCGACACTGCTTCACTGCCCTCGACGCCGTAACGAACCCCGGTGTCTGCCACGAAGAAGACGCTGTCCTGACGGGTACTCGACGTCGAGATTCCCGTGCCGCGGACGAACCCGCCACTGCCGGGTGCCAGATAGACCTGATCCACGGCGTCACCTCCACCATCGGCCTGAGCCAGCGTGACCGGTTGCGCGCCGGACTCGAGCGGTAACCCGCGACCGGCGGACTCCACGAGCCGAGCCGTCGGCCCGCCGTCGGCCACCTCGAGCGGTTCCCAGGTGAGACAGTTGACAGGTTGCTCACCGGCGTCGACGATCACGGGGGTCGTCGCCGGAAACGTCGAGACCGAAAGCCCCACCGAGGTTTTCGGCGCATCTCGGAGAACGTCGGGGTTGACCGCTGCGATGTCTGGACTGCCTTGCGAGTCGGTGAACTTGATGAGCAGTGCAGCCGTTTCGCTGATCGCTTGAATACCGTCCTCGAGTACGACGTAGTACTGGACGTCGCGACCGGCCACCTTGACGACCGAACCGATCGGTCGACCGTCGAACGGAAACTGCGGAGCCTCTCCCGCGCGGGGAATGAACGGTGCCGCGACGGCCGGCGACTGCGGCACCGAATTGAGTAGACCGGCACTCACCGGTGACGGTGTGGCATCCTCCAGCCCGAGTGCACGGATCACGGCCCGGTCGGCCAGATCGACCGGCGACTTCGTTCCGTCGTGCACGAGGTACGCCGTGCCGTTCGAGCTCCACAGGAATGCCTCGGTATCGGCAAGTGGCGCTGCGCTGTCGTCGTACCGGAGATCACCCGCGACGACCGTGGTCGAGGTGACCCCTGCGATCGGATCGAGTGTGTCGCACACAGTCCACGCTTCGGCGCGACCATCGGCGTCGTGCGGCAGCGCCGACGGAGCGCCAGGAATCCCCACCAGCGCTCCGCGAGGCCTGGACGCGAGCTCGGATTCCTTGACCGTCAACGGGTCGTCGGGCTTGCCGACCACCAGTCTGGCCGACGCGAGATTGAGCACCGGGTGGAACACGTCGTCCACTTTCACGAACATGGCGGCCGAATCCTTACCGACCACGATCGACGCATCGCCGATCTTGTCCTGCGGCCGAAACAGTGCCAGCGCAGCGCATCCCGCCAAACCGATACAGGCGATCACGACGCCCACCAGCAGTGCACGGGACTGCGACTTCATCGGATCGTGCAACATTCGGGCATCACGCCTGATCAGCGCGTGTTCCATTCGGCGAACGAGAAAGCGATAGCCGCCAACCTGCCACTTCGTTGTGGGCGTCGACGCCACAGTTCCTCCCCAGGATTCGATCTGACCCGATCCCCATTCGAGTCACGCGACACAGTACAGTTCGTGCGCACACCTCGGCGACCGCTTCGGCGGCGATCGATGGGTACGGCAACCTTCGGGGGGAGGGTTCGGATGGCACGTACGGGTTCGATCGGGCTCGGGCGAACCGCGATGCCTTTCGCCGCGCCTACGCTCCGACGCGTGATCACGGCCGAGATCGCTGCAGTGGCAACGAGTCTTGCGTTGCTCGCAGGGCAGGTGCGGCCGTTATGGGCACTGGTCGCCGCTGCGGCGGTGGCACTCGTTCCGTTCGTGACCATTCGCCGCAGACCGATCGTCGACTGGTTCCGGGTCCTCTGGCGGTTCCTCGCGAACCGTTTTCCCGAGGTGGGTGTGACCACCGACCATCACGACACGACGGGCCGGGCTGTCGGTGTCCACTGGCAGCGCAACACGGTCAGCTGCATCATCGAGATCCTCCCGCCCGCGCACACGAAGACGGTTCTCGGCAGGGCGAGCGCGGACACGCGGTACACCCTCCCCATCGAGACGCTGGCGTCGTGTCTTCGGCAACACGACATCGCCGTCTCGTCGATCGACATCGCTGCACTCGGACTTCGCAGCTCACCCGGTTCGGCTGCCACCGAGGTGTACGAGGGACTCATCGGTCTGCTACCCGCTGTGGCGATGCGGACGGTATGGGTAGCAGTCACTCTCGACGTGCGGTCCAATGCTCGGGCTATCGAGGTCAGAGGCGGAAGCCGCGCCGGGGCAGCGCGCACCGCCGTCGTGGCGACCACGCGCGTCCTGCGTGCTCTCCAGGCCGATGGCCTGCCCTCGCGCCTGCTCACGAGCGCACAACTTCGATCGGCTGTGGTGCACCTCTGTCGGGGAGTGAGTACCGACGATCTGACACAGACGTGGTCGACGGCACCCTTGCCGGGAGTGTCCAGCGTCGGCTTCGGAATGGACTGCAGCGCAATCACTGCCGAAGACATTGCCACTCTGTGGTCGACACCGTCCCTGGGGACGACGATGACCTTCCACCTGCAGCCGACCCGCGACAGCGGAAAGCTTCGCATCCGTGGATCGTGCAGATTCGCCGCCCGCGCCCGAGTCGCGAAACCTTCGGTCCGCGGATTGACCTCGATGAGCGGAAGTCAACGAGACGGTATCTTCGCACAGCTACCGCTGGCAGTACCCGGGCTGAAGTCCTTGTCCCCCAGTAGAACTCTCGACGTATCGAGCCTCGACGACCTGGACCTTCCGGTGAGCGGTTGCGGCCAGCTCCTGGGTTCCGACGCCGCCGGACACGGTGTCGCGGTGCGATTGTTCGGGCCGGGCCTGGCCCGAGTGCGGATCGCCGGGGAACTCTACCTCGCTCAGCAACTGCTGTTCCGCGCCATCGCTACGGGAGCCAGAGTTCTCGTTCGGAGCGACCGCCCGCACGCATGGCGATCACTCCTCGACGCGATAGGTGCCCCCGACCGCCTGTCTGTCGACGGCCACACGATCCGATCTCGGACGCCGTACGACGTGATCCTGAACGACTTCGCGGACGGGTCCGAACCGACCGATCAGCAACGACTTTCGGGTGTGACCGTGATGTCGTTGACCGAGCATGTACCGCGCGACGACGGCGCGGAGCACGCGCGCGGACTGCCGCGGCGGGAGTGGGACGTGTCGATAGTTCAACCGCACGCCTCGGGCGACCGGATCAGGGTGCTCTCGGGCCCTCTCGACATCGAACTGACACTGGTGACGATCCCTCAGGAGACGGCGTTCATCGGTCGGCCACGAAGTCTGCGCTCAGCCGTGCGTGCTTGACGAATTCTCAGCCGGGATAGTCGATTCGCTCCCGTCCGCCGGCCACCGCACCGGCCCACCACTCGACTTGATCGAGCAGTCGACCCAGGGCATCGACGGCAGCGGCATCGTCGATACCACCCTCGTCGTCGAACCGCTTGCGCACACGGTGCACCGATACGGCGTCTCGAACGGACACCATGTGCAGTTCCGCAGTGATCTGTCGTAGTTGTTCGGTAGCTCTGATTCCGCCACCGAGGCCTCCGTAGGACACAAATCCCACCGGCTTGGCGCGCCACTCGTACTTCACGGTGTCGAGCGCCGTCTTCAACGATCCTGGAACGCCGTGGTTGTACTCGGGCGTGACGAACACGAACGCGTCGCATGCCCCGATCGTCGAGGTGAAACGCTCGGTATCGTCGTTCGGGACCAAATTGCCGGGCAATTCGAAGTCGGCCAGATCCACGTGGACCACCTCGATGCTCGCACGCTCGGCGGCAACGCTGCGGACCCAGGCCGCGACCGTGGGTCCGATGCGCCCGGCGCGGACACTACCGACGACGATGGCTAGTTGTATCGGATGCATCGTTCCGACAGTAGCCCCGGTTGCGGTTCGTCAGCCCTCTCCCCCGCAGCATCCGTCGGCCGAGACCGCAGTTCGCACCTCTCGGGTGGCCGCGTTTCGTGCAGCGAGCATGTCGGACGGCGGATAGTCGACGCGGACCAACGAGAGTCCATGTGCCGGAGCCACTGTCACCTCACTGGACCGTTCGCGACGCGTCAGCAGTGACCGCGCCCAATCCGGACTGCGACGTCCTTCCCCCACAGCCTGCATTGCACCGACGAGGCTACGCACCATCGACCAGCAGAACGCGTCGGCGCTGACGTACGCGGTGAGCCGATCACCGTCGCGTTCCCAGTCGAAGCGCTGCAGTTCTCGCACCGTGGTGGCACCGTCTCGCCTCTTGCAGAACGCTGCGAAATCGTGCAGTCCGATCAATGCCCGCGACGCCTCGCGTACTGCGTCCAGATCGATGGGCCGTGGCCACGACACGACGCCGGCGACGTCGAGCGGGTCGACTCCATAGAGCGCGGTGCTGAATCGGTACTCGTAATGTCGGCGATAGGCCGAGAATCGGGCTTCGAAATCGCGGGAGACGGTGCTGATTGCCCGCACCCGAACGTCGGTGGGCAGAAACCGGGCCATACGCCGGACCAGTCGGTCGTGATCATCCGGAACGTCGACGGCATCGAAGTGGGCCACCTGACCGGTCGCATGTACTCCAGCGTCGGTACGGCCGGCGACGGTCAGCTCGATCGGTTGCCGGAGCACGGTGGAGAAGGCTTGTTCGAGCACGCCGCAGACGGTACGAATACCCGGTTGACGCGCCCATCCGGAGAAGTTCGTGCCGTCGTAGGAGATGTCGAGCCGAATTCTGGTGGGTACCGACAAAGCGGGCCCGCCTTCCCCTGGGGGAATGGCGGGCCCGCTTCGATCGTGCGCGGAGCTCAAAAGGACTAGTCCTTCTTTGCTTCCTCGGCCTCGGGGGCGTCCGACGCGTGAGCGTCGTTGTCCTCGATGCCATCGATGACTGCGTCGGCGTTCGCTACCTCGGAGTCCGTTGCGTCGGCTTCGACAGCCTCGACGACGTTCTCTTCGGTCGCTTCCTCGGCCGGGGCCTCGGTTGCGGCGGGAGCAGCCTTCGATGCCTTCACGCGGCGTGCGCGGTCGGCTTCGTTGGACACCGTCTGCTCGTTGACGAGCTCGATGATGGCCATCGGCGAGTTGTCACCCTTGCGGGGGACGGTCTTGATGATGCGCGTGTAGCCACCGTCGCGATCGGCGAAGAAAGGCCCGATCTCGGCGAACAGCTTGTGCACGACATCTTTGTTGTTGATCGTCTTGAGAACCTCACGACGATGGGCCAGATCACCCTTCTTGGCATGGGTGACGAGCTTCTCGGCGTGGGGACGAAGGCGCTTGGCCTTCGACTCGGTGGTGGTGATGCGGCCGTGCTCGAAGAGTGACGTCGCCAGGTTGGCCAGGATGGCCTTCTGGTGCGACGCCGACCCGCCGAGACGGCGGCCCTTGGTGGGCTTGGGCATGATGAATCTCCTAGTAAGAGCTCCAGCGAGCTGATTACAGCTGTTCTGTCTCGGCGTAGTCCTGCTCGGCACCTTCGGTGTCGCTGAAGGAGCCGGCGTCGGTGTCACTCCACGTACCCGTGGTGGCGTCGTAGCCAGGCACGGTGGTCGGATCGAACGACGCGGGGCTGTCCTTGAGGGAGAGGCCGAGCGAATGCAGCTTGACCTTCACCTCGTCGATGGACTTCTGCCCGAAGTTACGGATGTCGAGCAGATCGGACTCGGTACGACCAACCAGCTCACCGACGGTGTGAACACCTTCGCGCTTGAGGCAGTTGTAGGAACGGACGGTGAGGTCCAGATCCTCGATGGGGAGTCCGAAGGAAGCGATGTGATCGGCCTCGGCGGGCGAGGGTCCGATCTCGATGCCTTCTGCTTCGACGTTCAGCTCACGGGCGAGGCCGAAGAGCTCAACCAGGGTCTTGCCCGCCGAAGCGAGCGCGTCCCGCGCGGTGATGGAATTCTTGGTTTCCACGTCGAGAACGAGCCGATCGAAGTCGGTGCGCTGTTCGACGCGGGTGGCCTCCACCTTGTAGGTGACCTTGAGCACGGGCGAGTAGATCGAGTCGACCGGAATACGGCCGATCTCGGCACCCGATGCCTTGTTCTGAACGGCGGGGACATAGCCGCGACCGCGCTCGACGACGAGCTCGATCTCCAACTTGCCCTTGTCGTTCAGGGTCGCAATGTGCAGATCAGGGTTGTTCACCGTCACGCCGGCCGGGGGAACGATGTCGCCTGCGGTGACAGCGCCGGGGCCCTGCTTGCGGACGTACATGGTGACCGGTTCGTCTTCTTCGGAGCTCACGACGAGACCCTTGAGGTTCAGGATGATGTCGGTGACATCTTCCTTCACACCGGGGACCGTGGTGAATTCGTGGAGAACACCGTCGATACGGATGCTGGTGACAGCAGCGCCGGGGATCGACGAGAGCAGGGTGCGGCGGAGCGAGTTGCCGAGTGTGTAACCGAAGCCGGGCTCGAGCGGCTCGATGACGAATTTCGAGCGGTTGTCGGCGATGACCTCTTCGGTCAGCGTCGGGCGCTGTGAAATGAGCATTGTGTGTTCCTCCTGTACGGGCGTCCGCTATTTGACGCCCACGTGTGGAGGCGAAGACGCATGTGAGCCTCGCGAAGAGACTCACATGCGTGCTGCGCCTTACTTCGAGTAGTACTCGACGATGAGCTGCTCCTGGAGCGGCACGTCGATCTGTGCGCGCTCCGGCACCCGGTGAACCAGGATGCGAAGACGGTTTGGAACGACCTGCAGCCACGGTGCGACCGGACGATCGCCGTAGCTCTCGCGGGCGATCTGGATCGGCAGTGTCTGTGCGGACTTCTCGCGGACATCGATGATGTCGTACTGCGAGACGCGGTAGCTGGGGATGTCCACTCGCTTGTTGTTCACGAGGAAGTGGCCGTGGGTGACCAGCTGGCGTGCCTGACGACGCGTGCGTGCGAGACCCGCACGGTAGACGACGTTGTCGAGACGAGTCTCGAGGATGGTCAGCAGGTTCTCACCGGTCTTGCCGGCGGCCCTGTTGGCTTCCTTGTAGTACAGACGGAACTGCTTCTCCATGACGCCGTAGGTGAAGCGAGCCTTCTGCTTCTCCTGCAGCTGGAGCAGGTACTCGCTCTCCTTGATCCGCGCGCGGCCGTGCTGGCCCGGCGGGTAGGGACGACGCTCGAACGCCTGGTCGCCTCCGACGAGGTCGACGCGCAGACGACGCGACTTGCGGGTGATAGGACCGGTATAACGTGCCATTTTCTAAACCTTTCCTTCCCGCTAGACCCGACGCCGCTTGGGCGGACGGCAGCCGTTGTGCGGCTGAGGGGTGACATCGGAGATGGTGCCGACTTCGAGGCCAGCGGCCTGAAGCGAGCGGATCGCGGTCTCACGGCCGGAGCCGGGACCCTTGACGAACACGTCGACCTTCTTGACGCCGTGCTCCTGTGCCTTGCGCGCAGCGTTCTCGGCTGCGAGCTGTGCGGCGAACGGAGTCGACTTGCGCGAGCCCTTGAAGCCCACGTGTCCCGAGGACGCCCATGAGATGACGTTTCCGGCGGGGTCGGTGATCGACACGATCGTGTTGTTGAACGTGCTCTTGATGTGCGCAGATCCGTGCGGGACGTTCTTCTTGTCCCTGCGACGCGTCTTCTGCGCCTTCTTCGGACCGGTACCGCGTGCTTTGGGGGGCATTACTTCGCCTTCTTCTTGCCGGCAATGGTGCGCTTGGGTCCCTTACGGGTACGCGCATTGGTCTTGGTGCGCTGTCCACGGACGGGCAGACCACGACGGTGGCGAAGACCCTGGTAGCAGCCGATTTCGATCTTGCGACGGATGTCGGCCTGAACCTCGCGGCGCAGGTCGCCCTCGACCTTGAGGGACTCGTTGATGTAATCGCTGAGCTTGCGCAGATCGTCGTCGCCGAGATCCTTGCTTCGCAGGTCGGGGCTGACGCCCGTCGCTGTGAGGATCTCCTTGGAGCGGGTACGGCCGACGCCGTAGATGTAAGTCAGTGCGATCTCCATGCGCTTTTCGCGCGGCAGATCCACACCTGCGAGACGTGCCATGTGGCATTTCCTTTTCTTGTCCGGAGGTCTGCTCCCAGTCCGTCCCCTGTGTCCTTCTCACCGCTGGGGTGTGAAGCGTCTTTCAACCAACTCAGTGGGGCCCCGGCCTCCGTGCCGGGGGTATGCCGCAACGCGTGTGTCACGGTTGGTGCTGGGAGGTCATCTTCTAGCTGTTGCCAAGCCGACGTGCGAAAAGCTCGGTGGTTATCCCTGACGCTGCTTGTGACGCAGGTTGTCGCAGATCACCATGACTCGCCCGTTACGACGAATCACCTTGCACTTTTCGCAGATCTTCTTGACGCTCGGCTGAACCTTCACGTCGTTGATCTCCTGTGTGTAGCTCGGCCCCACTGCGGGCAGCGGCTCCGAGCATGGTTCCCCCCGACCGGACGTGGCCGGGGAAGCTCTTACTTGTAGCGGTAAACGATGCGTCCACGCGTGAGGTCGTAGGGCGAGAGCTCTACGACGACGCGATCCTCGGGAAGGATGCGAATGTAGTGCTGACGCATCTTTCCGCTGATGTGAGCGAGTACCTTGTGGCCGTTTTCGAGCTCAATGCGAAACATCGCATTGGGCAGTGGTTCGACTACTCGGCCCTCTACCTCGATAGCACCGTCTTTCTTGGCCATATCCTCCGCGATCCTGGCTCTCACACCTGGTTGATTGCATCTGTTTCCGTTACCGTGATGCGCACTGACCGACTCGATCGCTCGAGCCTGCGTGTCGCCGGAAACGCTCGCAGCCCATGCGGGCACGCGAACATCCGGTACGCAGGGCGCACCGTCGATCTATGTTACCGGCAAACACACATCTGGCCAAATGCGCGCGAAGCGGGCACGAAACACCTCGGCTGGCCACGCTCGTTCAAAGAAGCTAACGTTTCGTCCGCCCGTAATCGTGCAGCGTCCGAGCCCGCAAGGTGCACTCTTGAGTTCCAACCCGTCCGGAGGCAGCCCAGCCGTCTCCGTGATCATTCCCGTACACAACGCCAAGGATTTACTCGACGAACAATTGAGCGCGCTCGCGCATCAGGATTACGACGGCTCGTTCGAAGTCGTCGTCAGCGACAACGGCTCGACCGACGGCGTGTGTGAGTTCGTGAAGAACCACGAGCTACGGACCCGACTGAATCTGAAGTACCTCGATTCGTCCGGCACCGCAGGCGCATCCTTCGCGCGCAATCGCGGGGCGGAGGCAGCAGACGGCCCACTCCTGGCTTTCTGCGATGCCGACGACGTCGTGCACCCGACGTGGCTGCGGCGCATCACTGCCGAGCTCGAGCGCTACGACCTCGTGGGAACCGGCCTGAGCACCGAGGCACTGAACTCGGAATCCACGCGAGCCGCCGTTCCGTTCGCCCCACCTTCGAATCAGGGCAAGTCAGCATTTCGACCGTTCGTCATCGGAGCGAGTATGGCGTGCCACGCGTCGACCTACCGAGATCTCGGAGGGATGCTCGAATTCGTTCATGCCAGCGAGGACATGGAATTCTCTTGGCGCGCACAGCAATCGGGCGCTCGCCTGCACTTCATAGCCGAGCCGCTCGTCGAATATCGTCTGCGTACGGGCTACCGAGACAATTGGGCACAAGCGGGGGCACTCGGATACGGCTCGGCCCACGTCCGCGGGATGTACCGGGCTCGCGGATGCCCGCCGTTCCGAGTTCGTACAACGATCGTCGCGCTACTCGCGCTTGCACTGCGAAACCCACTGCTGCCGACCACACTGACCCGGATGCCGACGCGCCTGTGGCTACGTTTGACGGCTGCCCACCTCGGACTCATCCGAGGGGGCCGTCGTTACGGATCGTTGGCCTGGTAGTTCTAGCTGGGCCGAACCGTCAGGATGCGTGGCCCGTCCTCGGTCACGGCGACCGTGTGTTCCCAGTGCGCCGAGCGCGATCCGTCGGTCGTGACGACGGTCCACCCGTCCTCGAGGATGTCGGTGTCGTAGGTCCCGAGAGTCAGCATCGGTTCGATCGCGAGCGTCGATCCGACCACCAACTCCGGGCCCTTGCCCGGTGCACCCTCGTTCGCCAGGAATGGATCCATGTGCATCTCGCGGCCGATTCCGTGGCCGCCGTAGCCGTCGACGATTCCGTACTTTCGGCCGTGCGCTTTTTCCGCCGCATGTGTTCCGGACTCGATGGCATGCGAAACGTCGGTGAGTCGGTTACCAGGGAGCATTGCCGCGATACCGGCTTCCATCGACAGTCTCGTCGCCTCGCTCAGCATTGCATCGGCCTCGATGATGTCTCCGACGCCGAACGTCCACGCGGAGTCTCCGTGCCATCCGTCGAGGACCGCACCACAATCGATCGAGACCAGGTCGCCTGCAGCCAAAACCTCGTCTGCGGACGGAATGCCGTGCACCACACGATCGTTCACCGAGGAGCAGATGCTGCCGGTGAAGCCGTGATACCCGAGGAACGACGGAACGGCCCCGGCGTCACGAATCACTGCTTCGGCTACTCGATCGAGTTCGAGTGTCGAGACCCCGGGACCCGCCGCGTTTCTGACGGCAACCAGCGCAGCACCCACGACCGCACCGGCAGCCGCCATGGCGTCGAGCTCACCTGCGCTACGAAACGGTACGACTTTGCGTTTACGGCCGAACGCCATTACTTGCCGTGATCCTCGATGGACTTCAGCGCGCGAGCGTTGACCTCGTCCACTTCACCGATGGCGTCGACCGTGACGAGCTCGTCGGCGTAGTAGTCGAGCAGCGGTGCCGTTTCGTCTCGGTACACCTTGAGGCGGTTGCGGATGACGTCCTCTTTGTCGTCCTCGCGACCGCGCGCAAGCATCCGTTCGACAACGACGTCCTCGTCGACGACGAACGACAGCACGGCGTCGAGCTTTGCGTTCAGATCGGCCAGAATGCCCACGAGAGCCTCGGCCTGACCGACTGAACGTGGGAAGCCGTCGAGCAGGAAACCGTTGACGGCGTCGGGCTCGGCGAGACGGCTGCGGACCATGTCGACAGTCAGCTCACTGGGAACCAGATCGCCGGCGTCGAGGTACTTCTTCGCTTCGAGGCCGAGCGGCGTCTTCTCGCCGATGTTCGCGCGAAACAGATCTCCGGTGGAGATGTGCGGCACGCCCAGTTTCTCGGAGAGGAGAACGGCTTGAGTGCCCTTGCCGGCACCGGGGGGACCGAGCAGAACAAGTCTCACTTGAGGAACCCTTCGTAGTTGCGCTGCATGAGCTGGCTTTCGATCTGCTTCACGGTGTCCAGGCCGACGCTGACCATGATCAGCACGGCTGTTCCACCGAACGGGAGGTTCCCGCCTCCACCGGAACTGCCGATGTCGAGGAACAGGTTCGGGAGCACAGCGATCGTGCCCAAGTAGATCGAGCCGGGCAGCGTGATGCGGCTGAGGACGTAGTTCAGGTAGTCCGCAGTCGGCTTGCCGGGGCGGATACCGGGAATGAACCCGCCGAACTTCTTCATTTCGTCGGCGCGCTCTTCGGGATTGAACGTGATCGCCACGTAGAAGTACGTGAAGAAGACGATGAGCCCGAAGAAGATCGCGATATAGACGGGGTTGGCTGGGTTCACCAGGTACTCGTTGATGATGCGCTGCCACCAGCTGGGATCTGTTGCCGTGCTCGCAGACGTGAGCTGCGCGATCAGATTGGGCAGGTAGAGCAACGAGGACGCGAAGATCACCGGGATGACGCCGGCCTGGTTGACCTTGAGCGGAAGATAGGTCGACGAGCCGCCGTACATCTTTCGACCGACCATGCGCTTGGCGTACTGAACCGGAATACGACGCTGACCCTGCTCGACGAACACCACACCGGTGATGATGAGGAACGCTGCGAAGCAGACGAACCCGAACACCAGTCCGCCGCGGCTCTCGAGGATCGAGTTGCCCTCGGACGGGATGCGCGAGGCAATTCCGGCGAAGATCAGCAGCGACATTCCGTTACCGACACCGCGCTCGGTGATGACCTCGCCGAACCACATCACGACGGCTGCGCCTGCAGTCATGACGAGCACGATGATGACGAGCCCGAAGATGGACTGGTCGGCGATGATGTCCTGCTGACATCCCTGGAGTAGCTGGCCGCGCGAAGCGAGGGCCACCAGGCCGGTCGCCTGCAGGATGGCCAGTGCGATCGACAGGTAACGCGTGTACTGCGTCATCTTGGCCTGGCCCGACTGTCCCTCCTTGCGGAGTTCTTCGAACTTGGGGATGACGACGGTGAGCAGCTGCACGATGATGCTGGCGGTGATGTACGGCATGATGCCGATCGCGAACACCGAGAGCTGGAGCAGCGCTCCACCCGAGAACAGGTTGATCAACGAGTAGATGCCCGCCGAATCTCCACCGGAGACCTGGTCGATGCACGCTCGGACATTGGCGTAGTCGACACCCGGCGACGGCAGCGTTGCACCGAAGCGATACAGGGCCACCAGACCGAGCGTGAAGAGGATCTTCCGTCTCAGGTCAGGAGTCCTGAGGGCCGACACGAAGGCGGAAAGCAAAGATCCTCCTGGCACGACTGCGTTGACGCCGCGAGTGCTTCAGCGGGAGCGACTGATGCTCCCGTGAGCCTCACGAGCATGGACTGCGGACGACGTACATCGACCGCATCGATACGAACTTCTCTGAACTCTAGAACTCTAACAGTGCGCATCGAACGTCCCGACGGTCAGTGTTGGACCCTGGCCGATCGGTCGACACACACGACATTGCGTGTAGGCGACGATGGCCGCAGCTCAGCTGCGAGAGCTGTGGCTGCGGCCATCGTCACGAACTGCTGCTCGAAGCGCTGCTAATCAGCACTTCGAAGCAATGCTCATACCTCGGTTGCAGAACCGCCGGCAGCGGCGATCTTTTCCTTGGCGGAGCCCGTGAACTTGTTGGCCGAGATATCGACCTTCACGGTGAGGTTTCCGTCTCCGAGAACCTTGACGAGCTCGTTCTTGCGAACGGCTCCCTTGGCGATCAGCTCGGGGATACCGATCTGACCACCCTCGGGGAACAGGCGCTCGATGTCGCGCAGGTTCACGACCTGGAACACGACACGGTTGCGGTTGGTGAAGCCCTTGAGCTTCGGGAGCCGCATGTGGAGGGGCATCTGGCCACCCTCGAAGCGTGCCGGCACGTTCTTACGTGCGCCGGTTCCCTTGGTACCGCGACCTGCGGTCTTGCCGCGCTTGCCACCTTCACCACGGCCGACGCGAATCTTCGTCGACTTGGATCCGGCTGCGGGGCGCAGGTGGTGCAGTTTGATGGTCATGGTTAGACCTCCTCAACAGTTACGAGGTGGCGCACCGTGTTGACCAGTCCGCGGTTCTGCGGGTTGTCCTCGCGGACGACCGTCTGGCGGATGCCCTTGAGCCCGAGAGTACGCAGGCTGTCACGCTGGTTCGCCTTCTGGCCGATGGTGCTCTTGATCTGAGTGACCTTCAGCTGAGCCATTACTTCACCGCTCCTGCCTGTGCGCGAGCGCGCAGCATTCCGGCGGGTGCAACCTCTTCGAGGGTCAGGCCGCGGCGAGCCGCAACTTCCTCTGGACGCTGCAGACCCTTGAGGGCCGCGACGGTCGCGTGCACGACGTTGATGGCGTTGTCGCTACCGAGCGACTTCGACAGCACATCGTGGACACCGGCGCACTCCAGCACTGCGCGCACAGCGCCACCGGCGATGACGCCGGTACCGGCGCTGGCCGGACGCAACATGACGACGCCGGCAGCGGCTTCGCCCTGGATGGGGTGCGTGATGGTGCCGGCGATCATCGGGACGCGGAAGAAGCTCTTGCGAGCCTCCTCGACACCCTTCTGGATGGCCGCGGGAACTTCCTTGGCCTTGCCGTAGCCGACGCCGACCAGTCCGTTGCCGTCACCGACGATGACGAGGGCGGTGAAGCTGAAGCGTCGACCACCCTTGACCACCTTGGAGACGCGGTTGATCGTGACGACCTTCTCGATGAAGTTCGACTTGTCCGCAGCGTTTCCGCCACGGCCGTTGTCACGACGGTCACGACCGCCACCACCGCGGTTGTCGCCGCGCTGGTTGTTGTCGCCACCTGCGTTGGGGCCACTGTTCTGTCCGGCGGGGCCGCTTCCGCCGTCACGCCGTTGACGTCCCGGCATCAGGCTGTCCTTCCGTTGTCAGTCATTGTCATCATCAGAACGTCAACCCGCCTTCGCGGGCAGCGTCTGCGAGTGCCGCGATGCGGCCGCTGTAGTTGTTGCCGCCGCGGTCGAACACGACTGCCTCGACGCCGGCTGCCTTCGCACGGCTGGCGATGAGCTCGCCGACCTTCGCGCTGACGGCCTTCTTGTCGCCCTCGAGTGCGCGCACATCGGCTTCGATGCTCGACGCGCTGGCCAGCGTGTGGCCCGCGAGGTCGTCGATCAACTGCACGTGGATGTGACGCGAGGACCGGTTGACGACCAAGCGCGGACGCTCGGGCGTTCCGGAGATCTTCTTGCGAAGGCGGAAGTGACGACGTGCCTTCGACAGGCGACGCTTCGTCGAGACGTCGGTGCCGCGCGGTGTGCGCTTGACGACGTTCGCCTTGTCTGCTGTTTGCTGGCTCATATCACTTACCCGTCTTTCCGACCTTGCGGCGGATCACTTCACCCTCGTAGCGGATGCCCTTGCCCTTGTACGGGTCCGGACGCCGCAGACGACGAATGTTGGCAGAGATCTGACCGACCTTCTGCTTGTCGATGCCGACAACGGTGAATCGCGTGGGCGACTCGACCGTGAACGTGATGCCCTCGGGTGCTTCGATCAGCACGGGATGGCTGTAACCGAGTGCGAACTCGAGGTCCTTGCCCTTGAGTACGACGCGGTAACCGACGCCGTGAATCTCCATCTTGGTGGTGTAACCGTTGGTGACACCGGTGATGAGGTTCGCAACGAGTGTGCGCGAGAGGCCATGCAGCGAGCGGCTCTTACGCTCGTCGTCCGGCCGGGTGACGGCGATGGTGCCGTCGTCGGCGCGGGCGATCTTGATGGGCTCGGCGACTGTCAGGCTCAGGGCACCCTTGGGGCCCTTGACCGCAACGTCCTGGCCGTCGATGGTGATATCGACGCCAGCGGGGACTGGGACCGGCAATTTTCCAATACGTGACATGGTGGTGGCCTCCCCTACCAGACGTAGGCGAGGACTTCTCCGCCCACACCCTGCTTGGCAGCCTGACGCTCCGTGAGCAGACCGGTGGACGTGGAGATGATCGCCACGCCCAGGCCGCCGAGAACCTTGGGCAGATTGGTGGATTTTGCGTACACCCGGAGACCGGGCTTGGAGACGCGTCGCACGCCGGCGAGGCTGCGCTCACGGCTCGGGCCGTACTTCAGATCGACGATGAGGGTCTTGCCCACCTCGGCGTCTTCCGTGCGGTAATCGGAGATGTAGCCCTCGCGCTTGAGGATCTCGGCGATGTTCGCCTTGAGCTTCGAGTGGGGAAGCTTCACCTCGTCGTGGTACGCCGAGTTGGCGTTGCGCAGACGAGTCAAGAAGTCTGCAATTGGATCGGTCATCGTCATGGTGTGACCTGTGCACCTTTCTCGCAGCGGTTCCCATGCAGCACGCGCGGGCTGGTGCCTGTGGGTTTCGGAAAACCGACGGGCCTGGCTCGTCACATCGTGGGCCTACAGCGAAGTGAACATGTCCTGACCGACTGTTGCCGGTCAGGGGTTGCGCTCCAAGCAATGCATCGCTGCACTGCCAGGTGTTACGAGCTTCCGCATGTTCAATGCTGACGTACGGAGAACTCGAGGTTGCGTTCTGTATTGCAAGGACTCGCGTGCAGGCACGACGAAGCCCGGGCAACCGCTCTAGTGTAGGGAACCGGGTGCCATTCTCAAAATCGATCGTGGTAGTGCTCGAGGGGCACCCTGCCGGTGCGAGGCGGCAGACACGACCGCGTTCGTCGGTTCGGTGCAGTAGCCTTCCGGCATCATTCCATCGCTCCGGGGGGTTCGATGCATTCGAATGGTCTTTTCGAAACGGTCGGCGTCCGGCCGTGGCCGGGTTCGTCCCGGAAGACGCTGTGAGAGCCGATCCGGACCGCATCCGTCGAGCCGCAGCCCGAATGTCCGGTCTCGCCGATGCGCTCTGGGACGACATCGACCTCATCCGCCGAGACGCCGAAGAGTTGATGGAGTCCTCCTGGACGGGCATCGCGGCCGATTCCCATGCCGTTCTGTGGGCGGAGTGGGTCGATTCGGCCCGGAAGATGTGTGGCGCGCTGACCGAGGACGCTGCGCTGCTCGATCGCGTTGCAATCGACTACGCCGCAGCGGACAAGAAGATCGACGCGCACGTGATGGATTCCGGCCTGCGGTTGGACCGTTGATGGCACGCTACGTCGCCGACGTCGAGCGGATTCTCGCTCTTGTCGATCGCGCGCATGTAGTGGGAGCCACGATCGAATCCGCTATCGCCGGTGTCGAGCGCGAGGTCAACGATCTCGGCATCGAATGGGAGGGCGAAGCGGCCGAGGCGCACCGCTCGAAGCACGAGCTACTCCGGCAGGAACTGAACGATATGCGAACCGCGCTCGCCCAACTCGGCTCGCTGGCACGAGGCGCCCATGATCGCTACCGCGCAGCCGTGGACCACAACAAGCGAATGTGGCCCTGATGGCCCCGATCAGCGTCGACCCGGACATCCTTGCCGATGCGGCTTCCCAGTACGGCAGCGCCAAGACCATATCCAGCGGCGCGATAGCGGCACTCGCCGCGGAACTCGACCGCAACTGGGGCTGCGCAGGCACCGACAACGCCGGAAAGTCTTGGGCAGACAGTTACGATTCCGCGGCATTCGACGCAGTCACCGCGGGGACCGACATCACCAATGCGTTCGGCAAACTTCATGATCTGCTGGCGGCAACCGGCGTCAACCACGCCAACGCGGAGAATGCGAACACCGTTCCGCCGCCCCCACCGCTACCCGCTCCCCCACAACTTCCTCATACGGATACACCGCGCTTCGACGGTTCCTACGGCGGCGACACCGACGCTCCGATGGGGTGGGGCCTGATCACGCGATGGCTACAGGGCCACATGTGGCCCAACGGCGATCCGGACAAGCTCCGGGGTCTCGGAAGCGCGTGGCGCACCGCCGCCGAGGGGCTACGCCGAGCGAGCGACGCCACGAACTCCGCATGGACCGACATCGAGGACCTTTCCTCCGACGAAATGCCGCAGGTCCTCGCCCAGATGGACGGCGTCTACATCGCTGCGCAGAACACCGCCGACCAATTCGACACCCTTGCGAGCGCTTGCGGCGAATGGGCCACCACCATTCAGGAGGCTCACCAGAGCGTCATCGATATCGTGGGGACGGCCATCGTTGCCGGCATGATCGCCGGTGCAGTTGCCGGCTTCTTCACACTCGGCGTGGGAACGGTCGCGGTTACCGGCGCGACGGGCAGCGTCATCGCCGGAAGTGTCATCGCGGTCCTCACCGGAGTGGAAGCGGCGTCGGCAATTGCTGTCGGTGTCACCGTGGCAACCGGCGCGGCGGCCATTGGAATTGCACTGGACGTGCAACCGCTCCTACAAGCAAGTCCGACGACATTCAACGCGAATACTGGTGGAGGTAGTTGGCATTACAATCCTCCGCCAACAAGGGATCTTCCAGGGATACCTAACGCGAAATTAGCAAAAAGAATGAACCGGCGGACGCGTTGGGTCGACGAAAAAGGAAACATATACGAGTGGGATTATCAGCACGGCGCGGTCGAAAAGTACAGCAAGAGCGGTAAACATTTGGGGGAATACGACCCCAATACCGGCGTTCAGACGAAACCCCCAGATCCAACCAGAAGGCCAGGTCGATGACGAATCGGCTCCGACATCTGGATTGCTCGAACCTGACATGACGCTGGGTCACAACCGCTCCGAAATCAACCACAACAGTAAAATATACACTCGAAAGGAGAACGCCATGTGGTACCTGCAAGAATTCAATGATGAAACCGAATTGGCAACAGAGATATACCTCTTGCACGATATGACGGTCGAATTCGTCAAACACACGCTACAGATCGACGACAGCGACTTCGACCTACCCGTTGCAGTCGGCCAGAACGACGTACCGGCGGAGAAGGTGCCGGCCTTTGCTCAGTTCATACAAATCCCGTTCCAAGCCAAAGAAGGACACTCGTACGAAGTCTCGTTCCGCGCCGAACCGAAATGAGGCTTCACACTCCGCGTCCATGGCCGAGCGTTTGCGGTCGAGGGAAGACGAAGACCTACCAGATCGATCGCATCAGGAACCACGAGACGGCATGTGGTAATTGGAATCGTACAATGACCGAACCGATTCGATCGCGGACAGCTATCTTCTGCTCGCTATTACGGGAGACAAAATCAGAGAGATAATGGACGTCGACGAAAGTGAATATCCGTTAGAGATGGGACCGTACCCCGTCGCATTGGCCGACGTACCGAAGTTCGCGAAGTACATAGATGGCAATTTGAGAATCAGCTCCGATTATGAATACTTCATCGGCCTGTTCACCGACTGAGGAATGGGCAATGCGATACGTGGGAGGCGAACTGCTCGAGAGTGGAGCACACGTGATACCAGAATCTATCGACTGATCGAGCGATTACCGGTCACACGGCACGCGCTTGTTCTCACTAACTTCTGAAAACTAAGATGTGGCACCTAGAGAAATTCGATAAGACTACCCATCTCCTTATGAGCGAATATGTCCTTCACGACATGTCAGCCACGGTAATCGGGAGGATTCTCGGAGTAGCAGACGACGAGAACGAACTTCCCATTGGGATTCGTCAACACGACGTTCCGCTGTCCAAGGCGTCAGAGTTTGCAGCTTTCCTGAACGAAGCCTTCACTCTGGACGAGAAATGCGAGTACAAAGTTGGCTATTCTTCAGATTGACGATCACCAACAACACGTCCTGCAGCGTAGACCTCGGTATCGTCATCGCTCTGGTCGGATCTCAATCTCAGTGTCCGCACCTCAGCGATGAACGTCCACCGGACGATCGGCCACATCGGACAGGCAACAGAAGATATCTATTCGTATGCACTTACCGACATGGGGGTCCGAATGCACACGAGGAACGGGCACCGCCTCGACAAGTTCGACCCAGTCACCGGCGATATGACAAAAGCGCCGGTGCCCGGCCGAAAACCACGGAGATGACAAATGTGGTACCTGGACGCGTACGAGAAAAAATCCGAGCTTCTTACCAAGAGCTACCCGCTTCGGGGTGCTACCACCAGGATCATCAAAGAGTTGATCGAAGTAGACGAAGGATACGGACCAGTTGAAGCCGCAATGCATGAGGTCGCGCCCGCGGGCTTGGCAAAGTTCGCGCCATATATCGATGTCGAGTTCTTGATCGACTTCGACTGCACCTACTTCGTAGGCCTCTTCGCGGACTGATCCAAGGAGAACCCCCGCCACAACGCGGCCTGACGCGGCCCAAGAGGTTTGCGTACAGACCTTGTACGAAAATCACGTTCAAAACTCTGTACCGATGTCGCGCGCAATACTCCTCGCCGCGTTGACGCCGCTCTGGACTCGACCGCAGACACGGTCAAGCGAATTCAGCGGCTCAGTTCGGCGCGGTACACGGGTAGCCCCGCCGTTTCGCAACCCGCAGACCCAGTTGGACACCCGGACTCCCACTTCTTCGCTAACGTCGGACCATGACGGACTCGAAGGCAGTCGACATCGACCACCTCACCCACACTCTGCGTGACCGCAACATCGCGGGGGTGACCATCGGCTGGGTCGACAACAATGGCATCGTCCGATCACGCACCGTGCCCACCGCAGGATTGACGGCAGTCGCACGGCGTGGAGTAGGAGTTACCGCGGTGTTCGCGGTGTTCGATTCCCACGACGGGATCACGTTCGCCCACGAGGGACTGTCGACGCCGTCCGGCGATGTGCGGTTGATTCCGGTGATCGACAACGCGTCGAGCGTGGTCGCCCTGTCCGGACAGCCAGGGCTTGTCTGGGTACACGGCAGGCAGCTGTCGGCGGACGGCTCTCCCTGGCCCTACGATCAACGTGCTGTTCTCGAGCGGCAGGTTCAGAGGGCGTCCGATGCGGGTTTCGAGGTGCGGGCCGGATTCGAGATCGAGTTCGCCCTGACTCGCGAATCGGACGGGCTCTCGGCTCATCGCGGACCTGCCTACTCGGCGAACGCACTCCGCGACGTCGACGAATTCGTAGTCCTGCTGCTCGAGGCGCTGACTGCGAACGGCCTCGACATCGGTCAGATTCATGCCGAGTACGGCGGCTCCCAGCTGGAGATCGCATTGAGTCCACTCGATCCACTTGCTGCAGCCGATGCGCAAGTTCTCGCGCGGCAGACCATCCACTCAGCGGCGAAAGCTCACGGCCTGCGGGCAAGCTTCGCTCCCCTGCCCTCATCGAGCAGTGCAGGTAACGGGTGGCACCTGCACACGTCACTGGTTCGTGATGGTCACAACGCATTGACCGGGGACGGAGAGTACGGACTGTCCGACACCGGGCGGGCGTACGTCGCGGGCCTCGTTCGAGAACTTTCGGGACTCACTGCCATCACGGCACCGAGTTCGGGTTCGCTGCTGCGTCGTCGACCGGGCTACTGGGCAGGTGCCTTCGGGTTCTGGGGCGTCGAAAACCGTGAGGCTGCAGTGCGACTCGTACCGGCCACACCCCTTCTCGGCCCCGAACACACGAACGTCGAGTTGAAGGCATGCGACGCGTCCGCCAATCCGTATCTGGCACTGGCCGTCACGATCGCGGCCGGCCTGTCGGGAGTCGCGGATTCGGCGCAGTTGCCGTCACCGGTCCAGGAGGACGTGGGAGGTTGGGACGACGCGCGTCGCGAGACCGCGGGGATCTCCCCACTCGCGACCACCCACGCGCAGCAGCGCGACAACCTACTGTCGTCAGCACTGGTCCGAGACGTGTTGGGCGAGGAACTTCTGGGCGCATTCGTTGCCTGCCGGGACGCCGACGCCACGTGGGCGGAGAGCCATACCGAGGACGAACTGCTCGAATCGTTGCGCTGGATCTACTGAGATGCTGCGCCGGTTCCCCGAGGCAAGCACCATTGTCTCGGGGCTCGATCATGTTCTGCCGCAACCGGATCAACTCTGCGGACCGTTCTCGGCATCGGTTGCGCTGACGGCCGTCATGGGCGACGACGCACCGGGCGTGACGGCACTTGCGGTCGCATCAGGGTCCGCGATCTGGCCGGTCGAGGTCGAGTCGACCGGTCCTCCCGGAACCCCTCGAATCACCGACGGGTGGGACGCACTGCCGAGGGCCACATCGATCGACGCAGCCGGGACCACAGCGGCAGGTCTCGCAGAGGGCATCGAGACGGCAACCGACCACCGCGTTGCCGTCGTTCCGATCATGGGGCCCGGTACCGAGCGGCTACGCCTGCTACTCGTCGGCCTTGCCGACGTGCACTTCCGATTCGGCCTGGTGGCGAATGTTCACACCGCGGAACTGACCGAATTCGATTGGAATGTAGGACATTTCGTGACCGTCTGGGGATTCGATCCAGTCGAGGACGTGGTTGCGATCGCCGACACCTATCGGGAACTCGGAGTCCCGGATATGCCACCTGGATGTAGAACCGTCTCCACCGACGCGTTCGCGTCGGCGATGTCCGAGCGTGGCCTGTTGCTGATCGTCGACAGCCAGGATCATCATGCGGCGGTGGATCTGGTCCGCTCTCTCGAGCTACGACACGACGTGTGGTCGGTGTGAAGATCGGCACCTGGGAAACACGAAATGGGCGTGGGTTCCTGTCGGAACCCACGCCCATCAGCGTGGTGTGGTGAAGGCCGGAGGCCTCAGATCACCAGGAGCTCTTGCGAACTCCGGGAAGCTCTCCGGCGTGTGCCATTTCGCGCACGCAGATACGGCAGAGGCCGAACTTGCGGAACACGGAATGGGGACGGCCGCAGCGGTTGCAGCGAGTGTATGCACGCACCGCGAACTTCGGCTTCTTGTTGGCCTTGTTGACCAATGCCTTCTTCGCCATGGACTCAGTTCTCCTTGAACGGGAAGCCGAGGTGCTTGAGCAGCGCGCGGCCTTCTTCGTTGTTGGTTGCGGTGGTTACTACGGTGATGTCCATGCCGCGCGGACGATCGATCTTGTCCACGTCGATCTCGTGGAACATCGACTGCTCGTTGAGGCCGAACGTGTAGTTTCCGTTGCCGTCGAACTGCGTGCCCGAGAGGCCGCGGAAGTCCCTGATTCGGGGAAGGGCAATGGAGACCAGACGGTCGAGGAACTCCCACATGCGGTCGCCACGGAGGGTGACGCGTGCGCCGATGGGCATTCCTTCGCGCAGCTTGAACTGTGCGATGGACTTGCGAGCCTTGCGGATCTCCGGCTTCTGGCCGGTGATGGCAGCGAGGTCGGCAACTGCACCGTTGATCAGCTTGGCGTCACGGGCGGCGTCGCCGACACCCATGTTGACGACGACCTTGACGATGCCGGGGATCTGCATGACGTTCTCGTATGCAAATTCGGTGTTCAGGGCGTCTTTGATCTCGGCGCGGTAGCGCGCCTTGAGTCGAGGCTGTTCGCCCGCGATGTTTTCGGTGGTAGTCATCTCAGATGTCCTTCCCGTTCTTGCGGGAAACACGAACGCGCTTGCCGGATTCCTCATCGGTCCGGTAGCCCACGCGGGTGGGGTTTCCGTCCGAGTCGACCACTGCGACGTTCGATACGTGGATCGGGGCTTCCTGAGTGACGATGCCACCCGAGGATGCGCCGCGCTGGTTGGCGGAGACCGCGGTGTGCTTCTTGATGCGGTTCACGCCCTCGACCAGAACCTTGGAGTCAGCGGGGTAGGCCTGAATGACCTTGCCCTTGGCACCCTTGTCCTTGCCTGCGATCACGAGAACGGTGTCGCCCTTGTGCACCTTCATTTACAGCACCTCCGGGGCGAGCGAGACGATCTTCATGAACTTCTTCTCACGCAGCTCGCGGCCGACCGGGCCGAAGATACGGGTTCCACGGGGATCGTTGTCCGGCTTGATCAGCACAGCAGCGTTCTCGTCGAAGCGGATGTACGAGCCATCCGGACGACGGCGCTCCTTGACGGTGCGGACGATGACGGCCTTGACGACCTCACCCTTCTTGATGTTTCCACCGGGGATGGCGTCTTTCACCGTAGCTACGATGATGTCGCCGATTCCGGCGTAGCGACGTGACGAGCCACCGAGAACGCGGATGCAAAGGATTTCCTTTGCGCCCGTGTTATCAGCGACGCGTACTCGCGACTCCTGCTGAATCACTCACTTCTCCTTGACCTGGATGTACGTACGTGCCGGATTTCCGTCCCGACACGCGCGGTCGGCTGCCGGGTACGGGCGCACGAAGGCACACCGCTGCCACAGGCAACCGGTCAAGTGTAGGGGAACGGCCCCCGTGGATCCAAATCGTGATCGCCCGCCCTCGAGCCGTTGCCAACGGACCCAGGACTCTCGGTACGGTTTCGGAGATGGAACATCTTCGGATCGTCGAGGCAGGGCGATGACGTCGAACGACGTTACCGCGGGCTGGTGGTCCGGCTTACCCGTGGATCGAGTCGTTCGAGTACACGGTGCGACCGAACGAGAACTCGCCGATTCGGTGAACCCGCTGCCCACCTCTGCACCCGCAATCGTCTTCTTCGCGCTCGAGCCTACGACTGCGAAACGGACTGTCGACCTCGTGGATGCCGTGGTCGACGAACTGGAGAATGCGGCGGCGAACTCGGCCGAGCTCTGGCTTCCGGAATTCGACCACCAGGCAGGCACGTCCACGCTGGATCGGCGCGCTGCGCGCACGACCGCTGTGCGGCTGGCCGCCGACACCGAGCACTTCGGCCCCTACGTCGGAGCTCTCGCCGACGCGGCCGTCGCCGGGCGGTCGCCGCGTCGAGCAGCGTTCACCGTGGAAACCAGGGCTGCGGGTTCGGCGCGGATACTCGCAGTTGCTCAACGCCGCCGTTCCGCCGCGCTCGTGCTGGTCGTACCCACGGGCATCGATGCCGGTGTCGCCGCAACTGCGGCGGAATGGCTGTGCACGCATGCCGGGATGGCGGTGTGGGTCATCGGAGACGGGGCGTCGGGCATGGATCGGTTCCCGTCGGTGTCGGTTCGTGCACCCGCAGTGCCCGCCGGTGTCAGCACCGTCCTCGATCGCTTTCGCCCACTGAGCTATCCACCGATCGCCGGACATCCGCACCCGGCCAGTGATCCGGAGAAGCGCTTGTATCGAGCGCTGGACGTGCACGAGTGGGCCACCGGACGGGAGCACAATCGCTCGATCCGGCTCGACGAGCTCAGCCGACCGTTCACAGTCGACGTACTGTGGCGCACCGAGAGAGTCGTCGTGGAAATCGACGGCAACGAACACCGTGCACCCGAGCGTTTCGCCGAGGACCGCGTGCGCGACAACCAACTGCAGACACACGGTTACATGGTGTTGCGGTTCACCAACGCTCAGGTGATGGACGACCCGCACCGCGCTGTCGCTACCATCCGCGAGGCAGTATCGAGAAGACGATCGAAGGGGGATCCTCGATGAGTACCGAAGACCTGAACGGGACCGAGGCAGCAGTGCTACTGGTCCTGATGGCCGAAGCGAGTCCGGTCAAGAATTCCGAACTCAGAACGATGGGCCCCGAATTGGCCAAGCCTTCTCGCGACAAGCTGAAGAACGCAGGTCTGATCGAGGTGAACTCCTCGGTACGCCCGATGACTCTCGAACTGACCGACAAGGGGTGGCGTACCTGCGGTGAACTCATCGGCGGTGAACCCCCGGCTCGATCGACCGGAGCCGGTAAGGCGATGTTCACCGTGTTGGCCGGGTTGCGTCGATGGCTCGATCGCACCGACAGCCGTCCGGCGGATGTGTTCTCGCCCCGCGAGGACGAACCCGCACCCGCCGACAGGTCCGAGAAGTCCGACGAGACCGTCGACATCGAAGCCTCGATTCGCACGGCTTACGCGCGGCTCGCACGTGAACCCGGCAGCACGGTTCGACTCTCGCGACTGCGAAACGAGTTGCACGACATACCGAGAAGCGACCTCGACGACGCTCTCGCACGCCTGCGACGAGCGTCGGACGTTTCGTTGATCCCCGAAGAGAATCAGAAGACACTGACGGACGAGGAACGTGCTGCCGCCGTCGTCGTCGGTAATCAGCAGAACCACCTTCTCTCGATCGAAGCATGATGGGCGTTGAGTCGACGATGACGGACAACGAGCAGATCCGAGCCCTCGAATCGGTGCGGCTGAGCTGGGCACCGACACCCGACGACGTCTGGCGTTCGCAATCGAACGTGCATGTGCCGGGGATGCACGAGCGGGTCTTCCTCGAGGTGATGAATGCGTACGACGACGCCGATGTGTCCGATGACGCCAGCCCTCTCGGTGTCGTCGTGCGAGGGCCTGCCGGCTCGGGCAAGACGCACCTACTGGGCCAGGTGCGCGAGGAAGTACAGCTCAAGGGGGGTTACTTCTTTCTGATCCGGCTCCTCGACGCCGCCGGATTCTGGCGCTCGACCCTGATGGGAATGCTCGACGATCTGATGCGCCCGTCCGGTCGCGGATCCGACAGTCAGCTCGGTTTGCTGCTTCGACGCCTGTGCGAGATCGGCGACGCGTCCGAGGATCAGCGCGCAAAGATCATGGGCGAGAACATGATCGATGCCGAGACGCTCGACGCCTTCGTCACCGCGGTGTACAAGGTGCATCCCCGCCATCGCCGGACGTCGCAGCACACACTGCGCGCGCTGGTGCTGTCCATTGCCCCGGACTCTGCGGTTCAGGACCTGGGCGATGCATACCTGCAGTCGATCGACGACGTCGATCCCGAGGAGTTCTCGGGGTGGGGAATTCGCCGCGCCGAGCTCGGCCATCAGGGCATCGCCGAGAACATTTCGCGACTGCTCGCGATCACCGGCCCGACGATTCTCGCGATCGACCAGATCGACACTCTCGTCGCCCAGTCGCGCACCGGATCCGATCAGGAGTTCGCCGACGCGCAGGAGGACAAGGTCGTCGAACAGCTGGCGCACGGGCTGATGTCTCTACGCGAGACACTCCCCCGCACCGCCTCGGTGCTGTCGGCTCTGTCGAGTGCGTGGGAACTGATCGCTGCCCGTGGAGTCGCTCCCATGCGAGACCGTTTCCGAGTCACTCAGTCGCTCAAGCCGATTCCGTCGTCGGACATCGGTCGGCTACTGCTCGGACGACGCCTGGCAGCGTGCTTCCTCGAAGCGGGCTTCACTCCGCCGCACCCGACGTGGCCGGTGGCACCCGACGCGTTCGAGCAAGCCCCGGACTTCACTCCGCGCCAGCTGCTCATTGCCGTCGATCGCCACATCAGGCACTGCCTCGACACCGGCATCGCATCGGAGCTGACGAGCTTCACCGACCGGTCCGGCCCGGCAGATGCGCCGGAACTCCCCACCGCGCGGGTCAACGAACTCGACATGCTCGACGATCGCTACAAGCAACTTCGCGAACAGGTGGACGTCTCCGTTCCGCTGCGTCCCGACAGCGAGGACTCGATCGTTCCCGCACTGCTGTCCGCGGGTCTGACCGCGTGGATCCACGAACACCAGTCGTCCGATGACAGCCTCGCCCAGGACCCGCCCCCGAGCGGCAAGCCTGCCCTGCACGCCCGGCTACGCCACACCGTCGACACCGATACCGACGACGAGGAGCACTGGTGCTTCCGTGCGGTGACGTCCGGCAACGCTCGGGCCGCGCTGGCCCGAGTGGAGCGCGCAGTGACCACAGCGGGCCTGCGCGTCGACATGCCCAAACGGCGACTGATTCTGATCAGGAACGACCCGTGGCCCAACGGAGCGAAAACCGAGCAGACGATTGCAGCCCTGCGTCGCGCCGGAGGCGTCGTGGCGCCCTTGAGCGACCAGGACCGTCGGGCTTTGGCAGCGCTGTCGATCCTGCTGAGCGAGAACTCCCCCGCGCTCACCTCCTGGCTGCTCGCGCGCAAGCCGGCACACGACGTCGAACTGTTCGGCGCGGTGTTGCCTGCCGTGAGCGTCGTCGACGACGACACGGCCCTGATCGAACCGGAGACCCCGATCACCGCGGCCGCACCGGCCGCATCGCGTCGGCCGTCCATCGTGGTGGGTGCCGAATTGAGCACAGGTGCCGATGTCGCGGTTCCCCTCGAAGCGCTGCGCAAGCACACGGCGATCTTTGCCGGCTCCGGCTCGGGCAAGACGGTGCTGATCCGACGTTTGGTGGAAGAGTCTGCGCTGCAGGGTGTTTCGGCGATCGTACTCGACGTCAACAACGACCTGGCTCGGCTCGGCACTGCATGGCCGGAGGACGAGCGAACCTGGCCGCCGGGTGACGAAGCCAAAGCAACGGCGTATCTGCGCGACACCGATGTCGTGGTCTGGACGCCGCGCAAGTCCGCCGGTCGGCCGCTGAGCTTTCAGCCCCTTCCCGATTTCGTCAGCGTCCTCGGTGACGCCGACGAGTTCGAGGCCTCCGTCGAGTCTGCACTGGCCTCGCTCGAACCGGCTGCGGGCGTTCTCGGTACCTCACAGAAGGCCAAACACGGTCGGGCCGTGCTGAAGTCGGCCCTCGATCTGTTCGGTCGACGCCCGCACGGTGGCAATCTCACCGACTTCATCGACTTGCTCGAGGAATTCCCCGAGGACGCCAGCGAGATGCGCGACGCCGTCCGCATCGCTGCCGGTCTGGCCGAGAATCTCAAAGCCGCCGCCGCGAACGATCCGATGTTCGCCGGAGCAGGTACGCCGGTCGATCCGGCTGTTCTGCTGACGCCGGTCGAGGGCAAGAAGGCCAGGGTGTCGGTGATCAACCTCGCCGGCCTGACCACCGACGAGCAGAAGCAGAGCTTCGTCAACCAGCTGCAGATGGGCTTGTTCGCCTGGATAAAGAAGAATCCTGCGGGCGACCGGCCGCTGGGCGGACTGTTCGTCATGGACGAGGCGCAGAACTTCGCGCCGTCGGACAGGACGACCGCCGCGACACACAGCACCCTCGCTCTGGCGTCGCAGGCACGTAAGTACGGGCTCGGTCTGGTGTTCGCCACCCAAGCTCCGAAGGGCCTGCACAACCGCATTGCCGGCAACGCGTCGACTCAGTTCTACGGCCTGTTGAACAGCCCGTCGCAGGTCGATGCGGCCAAGGAGATGGCGCGAGTCAAGGGCGGCTCGGTTCCCGACGTCGGGCGTCTGCCCGCCGGTCAGTTCTACGCCGCCGTGGAAGGCGCGGAGTTCCGGCGCACGGCCACTCCACTGTGCTTGTCTTACCACCCCAAGAGTCCACCGACCGAGGAAGAAGTCATCGAACTCGCGCGTTCCTGACGGCGGGCGACCAACACTGGCACACTGGATTCGATGAAAAACCTCGCTCGCGGGGAGAACTGCCCCGCTCCGACCGGACCCCTGACGGTGACACTGGCCGCTTCGACCTCAGTCGACGTGTCCGCGCTGCTGTTGGGGCGGGACGGACGTGTGCGTTCGGACGCGGATCTGGTGTTCTACAACCAGCCCGCGGGTGCAGGCGTGGACTACCAACGCGCGCCGTCCGGCCATCTCGTCCGGGTGGATCCGTCTGCGATTCCGCCCGACATCGAGACCATTGCGATCGCAGCCTCGTTGGACGGAAGTGGTCCAGCAACATTTGCCGCCGCGGGCCCTACGTCGGTGACGGTCTCCGATGCGTCGGGGACGGCTCAGGTCGGGTTCGCTGCCGATGCTCTCGGGGACGAAAGCGCGCTGGTGTGCCTGGAGCTCTACCGGCGCGGTGAGCAGTGGAAGATCCGCGCTGTCGGCCAGGGATACGCGGACGGGTTGGCCGGTCTCGCCACCGCTTTCGGTATCAGTATCGACGACGACGAGCAGCCGCCCGAGGTACCGACTGCAACCCCCTCACACAAGATCGAACCACCCGTTGATTCACCTGTCCACCAAGGAGTTCTGGCCATGAGAAGCGAACTGTTCGCGCCTGCCCACGCCGAGGTTCCCGGGTCGGGCATTCAGAAGCAGGGCAGCAAGATGTGCCGCGTCGGCATGAGCGGCGAGCTGATGGCCCGCGCGGGCTCGATGGTGGCGTACCAGGGAAACCTGCAGTTCGAGGCCAAGGGCTCAGGGGGTATCGGCCGGGCGTTGAAGCAGGCGCTGTCCGGCGAGGGCGTGCCACTGATGAAGGTCACCGGTCACGGTGACCTCTTCCTCGCCAATGCCGCACAGGACGTCCATCTGATCGACTTGGACGGCTCGGATGGACTGACCATCAACGGTGCCAACGTGCTGGCCTTCGAGTCCTCGCTGAGTTACGACGTCAAGCGAGTCCAGGGCGCGGCGGCAGGTGGAAACGCGGGCTTCTTCAATTGTGTGTTCACCGGGCGCGGGCGAATCGCCATCACGACCGACGGTGTGCCGGTGGTGTTGAACGTCGATCAGCCGACGTTCGCAGACCCGCAAGCTGCGGTCGCGTGGTCGTCGTCCCTGCAGACACGGGTGAAGAAGAACGATTCGTTCGGACTCGGGACCCTGATCGGCCGTTCGACCGGTGAGCGATTCACCCTGGAGTTCGCGGGTCAGGGATTCGTCGTCGTACAGCCGTCGGAACAACCGCCCGGCGGATTGATCGGTGGTGCCGGCAGCGGGGAGCAAGCCGGCGTCGGTGGGGCGCTCGGCGGCCTGCTGGGCAGGTGACCCCCGGTCACAGGAACAGCGTGCGGTACCGGATCGATCCCTGGACATGACCGACGACCACAGCCACTGCTCCGATCCAGCGTTCTCGGGGCACCCGCGACACCCTCTGCGGCACCAGCGGATTGGTCACCAACAGTCGCAGCACATGCTTCGAGAAAACCCTGACCGACAGACCGGCGAACCCGTAGTCGCGATACGCGACATACAGCTGAACGTCGCCGACGGCGTATCGCCGCACCTGTGACCAGAACTCGCGCATCGTCGGTCTGAGGCGGTAGTCGACGGTCGCAGCTCCTGCATGAGCCATGCGGAACCCGGCCAGTTGTACACGCCAGGAGAAGTCGAGGTCCTCGCCCGCCTCGGTCAAGGTCTCGTCGAAACCGTGCACGGCATGAAAGACATCGGCCCATACCGCGAAGTTGCAGCCTGGGACGTACGGGAGAAAGTCGGTGTCGAGACCCGCGGTCGAGGGGGTCATCGGACGGCGACGGTACACCGTAGGAGAATTCACCCTCGACGTGTCCACCGAGCCACTCACCAGATCCGCCGTCGATGCGGCAGCCACCAGTTCGCTCAACCACTGGGGCCGGACGACGTCATCGCCGTCGCAGAACGCCAGCAACTCGGTTCGAGCTGCCGATGCCCCGACGTTACGTGCGTGCGATGTGCCTGCAGAACCGGAAGCATCGACGTACCGAACGCATATTCCGTAGTCGTCAGGGCGCGTGCCGAGAAACTCCCGCAGCCCATCGGTCGACCCGTTGTCGCTGATGATCACCTCGAAATCGGGGCCGTGATCCTGTACCGCCAAGGCGTCCAGTTGGGCTCCCAGGGTCGCGACCGCATTGCGGACGGGGATGACCACAGTCACGCCCTTGCGTCGGTTCTCGTCCATCGAATGCTCTTCCTACCTCGGGTGAGAACACAAAAGAGCCCATCCCCGGTTGATCCGGGAATGGGCTCTTCCAGCACTCGGTGCTTACTTGGCCTTTTCGAGAACCTCGACCAGTCGCCAGTGCTTCGTGGCGGACAACGGACGGGTCTCCATGAGCTGAACGCGATCGCCTACGCCGGCGTCGCCCTTCTCGTCATGTGCCTTGACCTTGGTGGTACGACGGATGATCTTGCTGTAGAGGGGGTGCTTGACCCTGTCCTCGAGCTCGACCACGATCGTCTTTTCCATCTTGTCGGATACGACGTAGCCGATCCGGACCTTACGGTTGTTGCGCTCTTCAGTCACAGTGTTTTCCTCGCTCATGCTGCGTCACCTGCTGTGTCCTCGGAAGGACCAGAGGCCAAGCCGAGCTCACGTTCGCGGAGCACCGTGTAGATACGCGCGATCTCGTGGCGCACCACGCGCAGTCGACGGTTGTTGTCCAACTGGCCGGTAGCCATCTGGAAACGAAGGTTGAACAGCTCTTCCTTCGACTCACGCAGCTTGGTGACCAGCTCTTCACCGGTGAGCTCGCGGAGCTCTGCGGCTGGGGTTCCGGTAGCCATCAGAACTGCTCCTCCCTGGTGATGATGCGTGCCTTGATGGGCAGCTTGTGGATGGCGCGAGTCAGTGCCTCACGCGCGATGGTCTCGTCGGGGTACGACAGCTCGAAGAGCACCCGGCCCGGCTTGACGTTCGCGATCCACCACTCGGGCGAACCCTTACCGGAACCCATGCGGGTCTCGGCAGGCTTCTTGGTGAGCGGACGGTCCGGGAAGATGTTGATCCAGACCTTGCCGCCACGCTTGATGTGGCGAGTGATCGCGATACGAGCGGACTCGATCTGACGGTTGGTGATGTAGGCGGGCTCGAGAGCCTGGATGCCGTAGTCACCGAATGTCACCTGAGTTCCGCCCTTGGCGGCACCCGAACGCTTCGGGTGGTGCTGCTTGCGGTGCTTGACCCGGCGGGGGATCAACATGCGTCAGCCCTCCTGAGTGGGCTCGGTCGAGGCCGGAGCCTCGGTTGCGGATGCCGCGCGGCCGGCCTCGGTGCTGGTCGCCGTGGTGCCCGAGGCACCGCTGCGACGCGGACGAGTGGGACGCTCACGACGGGGACGGTCTGCACCGGCGGCCGGAGCCGCAGCGGCAGCGAGTTCACGCCGTCCGCCGACGATGTCGCCCTTGTAGATCCAGACCTTCACGCCGATGCGGCCGAAGGTGGTCTTGGCCTCGTACAGCCCGTAGTCGATGTCGGCACGGAGCGTGTGCAGGGGAACGCGTCCCTCGCGGTAGAACTCCGAGCGAGACATTTCTGCGCCACCGAGACGGCCGGAGCACTGAACACGAATGCCCTTGACGTTCGGCTGACGCATGGCCGACTGGATGGCCTTCCGCATTGCGCGACGGAATGCGACGCGGTTGCTGAGCTGCTCGGCAACACCCTGGGCCACGAGCTGAGCCTCGGACTCGGCGTTCTTGACCTCGAGGATGTTGAGCTGAACCTGCTTGCCGGTCAGCTTCTCGAGAGCTCCGCGGATGCGGTCGGCCTCGGCACCACGACGGCCGATGACGATGCCGGGACGTGCCGTGTGGATGTCCACGCGAACACGGTCACGGGTGCGCTCGATCTCGACCTTGGCGATACCCGCGCGCTCCATGCCGGTGGCAAGAAGCTTGCGGATCTCGACGTCTTCCTTGACGTACTCCGAGTACTGCTTGTCTGCGTACCAGCGCGACTTCCAGTCAGTGGTGATACCCAAGCGGAAGCCGTGCGGGTTGATTTTCTGACCCACTACTGAGCCCCTTCCTTGGACGCCTGGCCCTTACGACGGTTGCGAGACGTTCCACCGGTCTTGGGCAGGCTTTCGACGATCACCGTGATATGGCTGGTGCGCTTGCGGATCCGGAATGCCCGGCCCTGAGCGCGCGGCTGGAATCGCTTGAGGGTGGTGCCCTCGTCGACGAATGCAGTGGCGACGATCAGCGTGCTGGGATCGAGATCCAGGTTGTTCTCGGCGTTGGCGGCTGCGGACGCGATCACCTTGGCGACCGGCTCGCTCGCTGCCTGCGGCGCAAACTTGAGGATGTTGAGCGCGTCCTCGACGGAGCGCCCACGAACCAGATCCACGACGCGACGTGCCTTCATCGGCGTGACGCGAACGTGCTTCGCTACGGCCTTGGCAGTCGGATTGGCGGTGGGGGTGAAGTTGGTCATCGCCTCTTCGCCTTCCGGTCGTCCTTGATGTGACCCTTGAACGTGCGGGTCGGTGCGAACTCCCCGAGCTTGTGGCCGACCATGGAGTCGGACACGAACACCGGTACGTGCTTGCGACCGTCGTGGACGGCGAAAGTGTGACCGATGAAGTCGGGCAGGATTGTCGATCGACGGGACCAGGTCTTGATGACCTGCTTGGTTCCCTTGTCGTTCTGGACGTCAACCTTCGCGAGGAGGTGATCGTCTACGAACGGGCCTTTCTTCAGGCTGCGTGGCATTCTGAACTCCCTCCTAGCGCTTGTTCTTGCCGGTACGACGACGACGGACAATCAGCTTGTCGCTCGCCTTGTTCTTACGGGTACGGCCTTCCGGCTGTCCCCACGGGCTGACCGGGTGGCGTCCACCGGAGGTCTTGCCCTCGCCGCCACCGTGCGGGTGGTCGACCGGGTTCATCACGACACCACGAACGGTCGGGCGCTTGCCCTTCCAGCGCATGCGGCCGGCCTTGCCCCAGTTGATGTTCGACTGCTCGGCGTTGCCGACCTCGCCGACGGTTGCGCGGCAGCGCACGTCGACGCGACGGATCTCACCGGACGGCATACGCAGCGTGGCGTAGGGGCCTTCCTTGCCGAGCAGCTGAATGCTCGCTCCAGCGGAGCGGGCCATCTTTGCGCCACCACCCGGACGGAGTTCGACCGCGTGGATGGTCGTACCCGTCGGGATGTTGCGTAGGGGCAGGTTGTTGCCGGGCTTGATGTCGGCATTGGCACCCTGCTCGATCGGCGATCCCTGGGCGATGCCCTTGGGTGCGACGATGTAGCGCTTCTCGCCGTCTGCGAAGTGCAGCAGTGCGATGTTCGCGGTGCGGTTGGGGTCGTACTCGATGTGAGCGACCTTGGCCGGCACGCCGTCCTTGTCGTTGCGACGGAAATCGATGAGACGGTACGCACGCTTGTGACCGCCACCCTTGTGCCGGGTGGTGATGCGACCGTGTGCGTTACGTCCACCGCGACCGTGCAGCGGGCGGATCAGCGACTTCTCGGGGGTCGAACGCGTGATCTCAGCGAAATCGGACACGCTGGAGCCACGACGGCCCGGGGTTGTCGGCTTGTATTTACGGATTGCCATGAGTCTTCTCGTCCTCTATATCCGAAGAGTCCCAGTCGCTTACGCGACCGGACCTCCGAAGATCTCGATGGGCTTGCTGTCGGCGGAGAGCGTTACGAGCGCGCGCTTGGTGTCCTTGCGCTTGCCGTAACCGAACCGGGTCCGCTTACGCTTGCCCTGACGGTTCATCGTGTTGACGCTGGTCACGGTGACGTCGAAGATTTTCTCGACGGCAATCTTGATCTGCGTCTTGTTCGAGTCCGGGTGCACCAGGAACGTGTACGTGCCGTCTTCGATCAGTCCGTAGGACTTCTCGGAGATGACCGGTGCCAGCAAGATGTCGCGGGGATCGGCGATCGTGGTCACTTGCTTGCCTCCTCGTTCTTTGCAGGCCCAGCGATGAAGGTGTTCAGCGCTTCCACGCTGAAAACGACGTCATCGGCGTTGAGCACGTCGTACGTGTTGAGCTGGTCGGGTGCGATGGGGTGCACGCCGTCCAGGTTCTGGACGCTCTTCCAGGCCGCGGTGTCTTCGCGTCCGACGACGAGCAGGACCTTCTTGCGGTCCGAGAGCTCGGCGAGGAACGTCTTCGCACCCTTGGTGGATGGAATCTGTCCGGCAACCAGTTCGGTGATCACGTGGATCCGCTCACTGCGAGCCCGATCGGAGAGGGCACCGCGCAATGCGGCTGCCTTCATCTTCTTGGGAGTCCGCTGGCTGTAGTCGCGCGGCTGCGGTCCGTGGACCGTGCCACCGCCGACGAACTGAGGAGCGCGGGTCGAGCCCTGACGGGCGCGGCCGGTTCCCTTCTGGCGGTACGGCTTCTTGCCACCGCCGCGAACCTCGCCACGAGTCTTCGTGGAGTGCGTTCCCTGGCGTGCCGCTGCGAGCTGCGCAATGACGACCTGGTGGAGGAGCGCGATGTTCGCGGGTGCGTCGAAGATCGCCGACGGCAGATCGACGGTTCCGTTGGTCTTGCCACCGACCTCTTTGACGTCCAGCGTCAAGTTGGTTTCGGTCTTCTTGTCGAGGCTGGTCATGCCCGTGCACCACCCTTCAATGCAGACTTGACGATCACGACGTTGCCGCGACGGCCCGGGATCGCTCCCTTGATCAGCAGCAGACCGTTTTCGCTGTCCACCTTGTGGACCGAGAGGTTCTGCGTGGTTACGCGATCGCCACCCATACGTCCGGACATGCGCATTCCCTTGAACACGCGACCCGGAGTTGCGCAGCCACCGATGGATCCGGGGCGACGGTGCACAGCCTGTGCACCGTGGCTCGCGCCCTGACCCTTGAAGCCGTGACGCTTCATGGTTCCGGCGAAGCCCTTGCCCTTGCTGGTGCCGGTGACGTCGACGTATGCGCCGTCCTCGAACACTGCAGCGGTGAGCTCCTGGCCGACCTCGAACTGCGAGGCGTCGGCAACGCGGATCTCCACGATGTGGCGACGCGGCGTGACACCTGCCTTCTCGAACTGGCCGGTGGTGGGCTTGTTCACCTTGCGCGGATCGATCGCACCGAATGCGACCTGGACGGCGCTGTAGCCGTCACGTTCCTGGGTGCGGATCTGGGTGACCACGTTGGGGCCTGCCTTGATCACGGTCACCGGAACGACGCGGTTGTTCTCGTCGAAGACCTGGGTCATTCCGAGCTTGGTGCCCAGAATTCCTGTCGCAGGCCGGTTCTTGTTATCAGTCATCGTTGTCTCCGCGCTCACTGGATGTTGACGTCGACACTGGCCGGGAGGTCGATGCGCATGAGCGCGTCCACCGTCTTCGGTGTCGGGTCGAGGATGTCAATGAGCCGCTTGTGAGTACGCATCTCGAAGTGTTCGCGCGAGTCCTTGTACTTGTGCGGCGAACGGATGACGCAGTACACGTTCTTTTCTGTCGGCAACGGCACCGGTCCGACGACGCGGGCACCCGTACGGGTGACCGTTTCGACGATCTTGCGCGCTGACGCGTCGATCGCCTCATGGTCGTAGGCCTTGAGCCTGATGCGGATCTTTTGTCCCGCCACGCTTAGTGTCCTTTTCTTGCCGCTTGGTCGTAGAACGGGCCGTTCGGCCTGCTCCACCTCGTCTGCACAGTCCCCGAGCCGGTGGAACCCACCGACCCGAACTGCCTTCGTGCACACACGACAGTGAAAAACGTTGACGACCCAGGCGTGGCCTGCATCCGTTGCCGCTCTTCATCTGTCATGGTTCTCCGGTCCACGCGGTCGGGCGTGTCGCGATTGCGCTCATTCGTCTGCGCTGAAACTTTCGCTTCAACCATCCGTACCGAACGAAACCCGCACCGATCGAGCTGGTGTTCCGGACGCGCTCACGTGGAGCGCTGGTCTCATGTCTTGCTCAGCCGGCTCTGCAGCCGACTCACCTGGTTCAGGCCGCACGCAAGAGCGTCCCGTGTCCAGGCAACCCGACCAGTATGCCGCAGTCCGGGCGACAGATCAACTCGGGGTCCGTCGATCGTCGTCGCGCTACCTTACCGAGCAGTAAGGTAGCGCCATGACCTCAGTCCAGAGCACCACGGGCGCAACCTATCGCGCCTGGTCGAAGCTTCCCCACAACACTATCGGGTCCGCCGTGTTCTCCGTCGGCATGTGTCTCCGGGTCCCCTACTTCGCTTCCGTGCTGCCGCGAGTGGTGGCCCTCGAACCGGGTCGCTGCGAGGTGACGGCTCCGAAATGGTTCGGAATTCGGAACCACCTGGGCACCTTCCACGCCATCGCCGCATGCAACCTCGCCGAAGTTGCGATGGGCATGCTCGCCGAGGCGACGGTGCCGACCTCGCACCGTTGGATCCCCAAATCGATGAACGTCCGATACCTGACGAAGGCAACCACCTCACTCCGTGCCGTCGCGCAACTCGATCCGATTCCCGACTTCTCCGCGGTGACCGACGGACTCGAAGTCGTCGTGCCCGTGTCGATCAGAGACACCGCAGGCGTCGAGGTGGTGCACGCAGACATCACGATCTGGGTGTCCGCCGCGGCCCGTTGACATACTCGAACGATGAACACGGTTCGGCAGTGGAAGTCCGATGACTCGGTGGTCGTGGTCGGCGGGTCAGGGGCTGTCGGCCGCCTGATCGTCGACCTGATGCGCGGCGATGGCGTACCCGTGACGGTCGTCGACGTGCACGAGAGCTCCGACGCCGCCTCGCCGGTCACGGTCGGAAACATCACCGCGCCCGACGCCCGGCTCACTTCGGTACTGACAGGTGCTGCGACGGTGATTCTGGCGGTGCCCGAATCCGTGGCGTTGGCAGCAGACCTCTCGGCCGTGCAGTCCGAAGCACTGGTGGTGGAGACCTTGTCGGTGAAATCCGGATTCGCGCGCCACGTGGATGCCACCGACCGCCTCGGTCCCACCGTCGGAATCAATCCGATGTTCGCCCCGTCGCTGGGAATGGCCGGCCGCCCGGTGGCCGCCGTCGTGCACCGCGAAGGCCCATCCGCGGACGCCTTTCTCGACACGGTCGCACGGTGGGGTGGACGAGTCGTTCTGCTCGACGCCGCGCGCCACGATCGCCTCGCCGCCGCGACGCAGGCTCTGACGCACGCCAGTGTGCTGGCGTTCGGGTTGGCACTGGCCGAACTCGACCTGCCGTTCGGGGACATCGCTGCCGTTGCACCTCCCCCACACGCAACGATGCTGGCGGTGCTCGCTCGCATCACGGGCGGCGAACCCGAGGTCTATTGGGACGTACAAGCAGGCAATCCGCATGCCGCCGAGGCCAGAGCGGCACTGCGGCGCGCCACGCAAACACTGAACGAGGCGGTCGATTCCGGTTCCGAGGCCCAGTTCGCGCGACTGTTGGCCGAGGCAGAGTCCGCGCTGGGCGGAAGCGGCGATCGCTATCGAGCCGTGTGTGCGGAGATGTTCGGTATCGTTCGAGGTAGCAGTGGGAACCGATGACCGCTGGTAACAGCGCGGAGGCGAGGCACGCAATGCTGGAACAGCCGTCGTTGCCGGAGTTCGACTCCGACGATGTCGTGGAGAGTGCGGTCGTCTCGCGGTTGGCCAAGAACTGGGCGCAGCGCGCGACAGTGAAGAAGCCCGAACCCGAGCTCGACGACCTGTTCGACACGTCCAAACAGGATTTTCCCGACGCCCTCATTCCCTTCGGCGAGCACGACACCTTCACCGGCGCCACCCCCGAGCAGAAGGATCGCCTCCGAGCCTGGGGTTGGATCGCGTTCAACAAGAACGTGATGGATGTCGAGCAGCACGTCGTCCACCCAGGTTTCGCGCTCCTGGCGCAGGACGTGTTCGAGACCGGAATGGGCGACACCCTCGCGGTAGCGGTGACCCAGGCGATGGTGGACGAGCAGTACCACACGCTGATGCACCTGAACGCGAGCGCAGCGACGCGGCGAGGGCGTGGGTGGGCGCTGTCGGAGCGTTCCCTGCCCTTCAGCTCGACGGTGCGTCGGCAACGTACTGCGCAGGCAACCAGCGACGACTCGTGGTCCGCTGCGATCAGCTCACTGGCATTCATGACGGTTGCGGAGATCTCCATCACGTCCTACTTGGACCTGATCGAGGACGACGACGTCATCCAGCCCATCAATCGGGCGACCGTAAAACTGCACAATCGCGACGAGTACTGCCATGCGTCGATCGCCGACGACATGGCCGCGATCGTCTTCGATCGACTCGGAGCCAACGACCGACAGACGTTCCTCGACGGTCTCGTCGACGGCATGGATGCGTTCTCGAGCAGCGATTTCTCCACCTGGCGACGCATTCTCGAGCTCGAGGGCATCCGCGGTGCCGACGAGATGCTGGCCGACGTCGAGCAGGACAGGAGTCGCCGCGCTCTGGTTCAGGACTACAGCGGGCTTCGATCTCTGTGCCGGAAGCTCGACGTCGAAGACAGTATCGATATCGATTGGGGCTGACTGCGGAGGTCACCCGGTGTCGACCCGCAGGTAACATTCTCGGGGAATTCCGGTATCAAGTAGTGGCCCTCGACTCCACGGGGTCCTGCCCCACCATTCACCCCGACAGCTCGGAGAATCGATGTCGTCAGCTCAACACGCAGCCGTACACGTGGAGGACGTACACAAGTCCTTCGGTGATGTGCATGCGCTGCGCGGCATCAGCTTCTCCGCCGAGCGCGGGACCGTCCTGGGCATTCTCGGTCCCAACGGTGCCGGAAAGACGACCACGGTCAAGGTGCTGTCGACCCTGATCGCACCGGACAGAGGCAGAGCTTTCGTCGCGGGACACGACGTTGCCGCGGACGCCCCGGCGGTACGACGCTCGATCATGATGACCGGACAGTATGCGGCCCTCGACGACACCCTGTCGGGCCGCGAGAACATAGAGTTGTTCGGCCGCCTGATGGGCCTGGACAAGAAGGCCGCCAAGGCGCGCGCCAAGGCTCTCCTCGACGAGTTCGACCTCTCGGATACCGGCAAGCGGCCCGTCCGTGGGTACTCCGGCGGCATGCGTCGCCGCATCGACATCGCGTGCGGATTGGTCGTGCGGCCGGAGGTCGTGTTCCTGGACGAGCCGACGACCGGACTCGACCCGCGCAGCCGCCAGGGCGTGTGGTCACTGGTCGAAGCACTCAAGGCACAGGGCATCACCGTGCTGTTGACGACGCAGTACCTCGAAGAAGCGGACGTCCTCAGCGACAACATCATCGTCATCGACAAGGGCACCGTGATCGCGGAGGGCACGTCCGATCAGCTCAAGGCCATGACCGGTGGCAGCTACTGCGAAGTGGTGCCGCTCGATCCCGGTCAGCTCCGAGCGGCCGCGCAGGCATTGGGCGACATGGTCCCTGCTGCGGTACACGCCGAGATCACCGCTACCTCCGACCGGCTCTCGGTGCCTGCACCCGACGGCGCAGCGACGCTGTCCGAGATCCTGCGCCGCGTCGACGCGGAGGGAATCGTGTTGGCCGACATCGCACTGCGACGACCCTCGCTGGACGACGTGTTCCTCACCCTCACCGGGCACTCGCAGACGAGCGCGAGCTCATGACGGCCACGACGCGGGGCTTACCCAAAACACACTCGAGGTTTGTCGAGCGGACCGGTGCCGGCTCCACCACACAGCAGCCGAAGCGGCGGTCACGAACGCGGCCGTCCGGATTCGTCCAGTGGCAGGCGCTGACCGGACGTGCTCTGTGGACGATGCTCACCAAGGGCGAGTTGCTGATCGCGGTCATCGCTCCGCTGATCTTCACCATCGGCTTCTACCTGCCGTTGAAGTTCGTGATGGGCCTACAGGGCATCAACTACGCGCAGTTCCTGATGCCGATCATCGTGCTGCAGGCTATGGCCTTCACCGCAATTTCCGCCGCCCAGAGAGCCTCGACGGAGGCGATGAGCGGACTCAATTCTCGTTTGAAGACGATGCCCGTCGTTCGTGGTGTCCCACTGGTGGCACGGATCTCGAGCGGTGTGGTCCGTTCGTTGGTGTCGTTGGTGTCGGCCCTCGGTTTCGGTTACGTCATCGGTTTTCGCTTCACTGCAGGATTCGGTCAGGCGCTGTTGTTCTGTGCACTCGCCATGTTGATCAGCACCACGTTGTCGATCGGTGCCGATGCGATCGGGACGCTGTCGAAGAGTCCGGAAGCCACCAGCCAGGTATTGACCCTCCCCCAGCTCATTCTCGGTATGGCCTCGTGCGGGTTCGTTCCGGAAAGTGGTTTCCCAGAACTCATCCGACCGTTCGTACGCAACCAGCCGATCTCGCAGTTCTCCTTCGCAATGCGCGACATGGCCGAAGGCGGAGTCAGCTTCCAGGTGTTGTGGCCGTCGCTCGCGTGGGTGGCCGGCTTGATCGTGTTCTTCGTACCGCTCGCCATCTGGGCGAGCTCCAGGCCAGAGTGACGAGTCCGAGATGACAATGTCCGAAGCGTCGGTGAACACAACCCGCCGCGTGTCCAGCTTGACCTTCCCCGAACCCAATATGGTCCTGGGCGAAAGGTCTGTTCGTGCGCTCTGGACCCACAGTCTGATCCAGGCCAAGCGACTGTTGATGCGATGGATGCGCGATCCGTCGACGATGATTCAAGCGTTGCTGTACCCCGCGTTGATGTTGGTCATGTTCCGTGTCGTACTCGGTAACTCGATTTCCGCGGCCACCGGAGCGCCGGCGATCTACGGTCAGGTGCCGATGATCGCTCTTGTCGGAGCCATGTTCGGGTCCATCGTCAGCGCTGTCGGTCTCAAGGGCGAGCGGAAATCAGGCTTGTTGTCCAGGTTCTGGACGACACCCACTCACCGCGCTGCCGGCCTGCTGGGCAGAATGATCGCCGAAGCAGTTCGAGTGCTCGTCACCACCTCCGTGATCATCTGTGCGGGTGTCGCGATGGGATTCAGATTCTCCCAGGGAATTCAGGCCGGCATCTTGTTGATCCTGATTCCGGTTGTGTTCGGTATCGGGTTCGCGGTGATGGTGACATTCCTGGCCACGGTCGCCGGAGACGCACCACTGGTCGAGCTGGTATCGATCTTCTGCACCCTGTTGATGTTCTTCAATGCGGGATTCGTCCCCGTGCTCGCCTATCCGCTCTGGCTCCAACCGGTGGTTGCGGCGCAACCCATGTCCGTTGCAGTCAACGCAATGCGGAATCTCGCTATGGGTGGTCCGGTCCTGACCCCGGTGTTGCAAACTCTGGCGTGGTCACTCGGAATGGCAGTCGTGTTTCTGATACCGGCAATCCGCGGTTACAAGAAGGCATCTTCGGACGGCTGACGAACAGGCGCACGACCGCATTCGGACCGGCCCCTTCCGCTCGGGCCACGTCCTTGCGTACCGTGAACCGCCGTGACCTCTTCGAGTGTGCCCACCGTATCGGTGATCATTCCTGTCGGCTCGTTCGATCGACATCTCGAGGCACAACTGAGGGCTCTCGCAACGCAAGATTTTTCGTATGAGTTCCAGGTCGTCATTGCAGACAATTCCGACTGCGCCGAGCTTCGGAAGTACCTCGAAACATGCGAAGTCCGTGAGGGTGTGTCGATCCTGTACGTCGACGCATCCCAGGCGACGGGGGCCGCGCATGCTCGCAATCGTGGGGCCGAGGCGGCCACCGGTGAGCTGCTCGCCTTTTGCGACGCCGATGACGTGGTGCATCCCGACTGGTTGAACAGCCTCGCCCGGCTGGCGACGAATTACGATGTGGTCGGTACCGCAGTCGAGACGTCGACGCTCAACGACGAACGGGCGTTGTCGTGGACGACCGGCCCGGCTCCGGAACAACAGGGTCGAACTTCGTTTCGCCCGTTCGCAATCGGTGCCAGCATGGCGTGCCGCGCGGAGGTCTATCGCGCTCTCGGCGGCATGGACAATCAGTTCGCAGCCAGCCAGGACGTGGAGTTCAGTTGGCGCGCACAGCTGGCGGGTCACAGTTTTCGCTTCGATCCGCAGCCGAAAGTCTCCTACCGTCTTCGTGACCGACTCCGACCGCTTCTGCGCCAGTCGTACCGGGCCGGTTACGGCACCACGAAGCTCATCGGTGTGTACCGCCCACTCGGTTGCCCTCCCCTGAGCATTCGGACCGTACTGCTCAGATGGGGCGTGTTGATCCTGCGCAATCCACTGTTACCCACGTCGCTGACGAAACTGTCGCGAGGGCACTGGTTGCGTGCCCTGTACATCCGCGTCGGGGAACTGCGCGCCGGTATCGAACACCGAGCGTTCAGCTGGTAATAAATCGGCCTTGTTTGTGAGCATCATCACAATGGGGATCGAGCACAACTCGCGGACCAGTAGTTCTGCAATTGCCCAAAAGGTTACTCGCACTATGAATGTTACGGTTGTGTCAACCACATGCTATCGCCGACGTCGTCCGACGCGGTGAGCTGAACCCGAAAGGGGCCATGGCGATTACAACACGAGCCGCGCGAGTTCTCTGTGCGCTCGCGGCAATCTTCGCCGTGACCCTCTCCGGACAAGCCATCGCGTCCGCCGATCCTGCCCCCACGCAGTTTCCTACCGTGGAGGGGACCAACGACTTCGGCTGCGTTCCCAGCCCCGAACATCCACGACCTGTCGTGTTGATCCACGGCACCAAGATGGATGCCACGACGTGGACCGTTCTGGCTCCGCAGCTCATCGAACAGGGCTACTGCGTGTTCGCACCCAATTACGGTGCAGTCGGCTTGCTGTTCGAGCCTGGCAAGGTCGTGTGGGGCTCGGGCGACATTCCCGAATCGGCGCGTGAGATCGGCGGTTTCATCGATCGAGTTCTCACCGGGACCGGCGCCTCGCAGGTCGACATCGTCGGACACTCGCAGGGCGGAATCGTAGCTCGGCAGTACATGAAGTTCGACGGTGGTACCGATCCCGCCGACCCCTCACGAAACAAGGTCCACAGCCTCGTCACCCTGGGTGCCACCAACCACGGCACGACATTCGGCGGACTGCAGGAATTGGCGAAGCTGGTCGCCTCATTGGGACTTCCCGGTGACGCGATCACACCGTTGACCTGGAACATGGCCGGAGCCCAGCAATTGGTGGGTTCGCCGGTACTGGTCAATCTCAATGCCGGCGGTGACGCCCTTCCCGGCGTCGACTACACGGTGATCGCCACTCGGGACGACACGATCTCGACGCCCCCGGAGCAGACCTTTCTTCGTACCGGTGACACGGAGTCGGTGCACAACGTATGGGTCCAGGACGTCTGCCCTGCCGCAACCACTACTCACGTCGGGCTCGTCACGGATCCGGCACCGAATTACATGGTGCTCTCCGCACTCGATCCCGAATACGCCTCGACTCACACCGCACCCTGCTGACCTGACGGTCCGGTCGCTCGGACCCCACGGTCCTACGGCGCAAGTCGACTCCGGGGCCGCCCATCACGGCCTCCGGCTCGACCGACATTCACCGCTCGGCGGCGTCCATCGCTGTGTCGAGTGCCCGTCCGACCACCACCAGCGACTCTGCTGAAGTCATGTTCGCGTGCGTGGCCTCGACATCGACGTTCTCGATGGTGCCGCCCACGTACGGCGACCAGAGCAGCGCCGCGTCGCCTGCGGACGGGTGATCTCGGACTGCTGAGAAGAACAGCAGATCTCCCTCGAGTGCCACCGGCGAGTAGCCGTTGATCTTCGTCGCGCTCGCGAGAGCGTCCTCGTACAGCGTCGACACCTGTAGCTCGTCGAACATGTCCAGTTCGGCCAGCACGAGATCGACGACCTGCCGGCGAGTGGCCTCGCTGCGCAAGTCGGTGAGCTCCCCCGCCCCACCGATCCCGAGCGCGCGCAGATTGTCCGCGAACTCTTCGGCGAACACCGCCTCGTCGACGGTGGGGAGACTGTCGAGCATCGCTACGACGCCGACTTCGTGACCGGCAGCTCGCAGTGCAACAGCTACCGCGTGAGCAAGGACGCCACCGAAGGACCACCCCAGAAGATGGATGGGTCCGGTCGGCTGCACGCGAACGATCTCCCGTGCGTACAACTCGGCCTGCTCCACCATGGTGCGCATCGAGTCCGATGCGTCGCGCAACTGCGGAAGCTGCACGCCGTAGATGGGGCGTCCCGGTGCAGTGGTCTCGGCCAACGCGGCATAGTTCCACGCCAGCCCGATCATCGGATGAATACAGAACAACGCCGGACGGTCGCCACCGGCTCGGATGGGAAGTATCGCCGCCAGCGGATCTGCGGCAGCACCGCCCGCTGCCGAACCCGCCGCCTCGTGGATCCGACGCGCGAGCAGCTCGACGGTGGGCTCGGTCAAGACCCACTGCACCTGCACCGCCGACCCGCACCGCGATCGGATCCGAGCCGCGAGCTTCGCAGCGAGCAACGAATTACCGCCCAGCTCGAAGAATCTGTCGTCGAGCCCGACGTCGTCGAGCCCGAGCACGTCGGCCACCGAGGCAGCCACATCCGCTTCGAGATCTGTGGTCGGCGCGCGAAACTCGATCCGGCGCACCTGCGGGTCAGGTAGTGCGCGACGATCGAGCTTGCCGTTGACCGTCAACGGCAACGACTCGAGGACCATCAGGGCGTCGGGAACCATGTACGACGCCAGGCTCTGCGCGGCGTGCCCGCGCACATGATCGAGATCCACGGACCCGTCGTCCGGCACCAGGTATCCGACGAGTCGGGATCCGAGGTGCTCGTCCTCGCGGACGATGGCGACAGCCTGCGCTACACCGGGTGCGGACCGAAGCGCTGCTTCGACCTCGCCGAGCTCGATCCTGAAGCCTCGCAACTGCACCTGCGAGTCCGCCCGTCCGACGTAGTCGAGGGTGCCCTGCGGCGTCCACTGCGCCAGATCGCCGGTGCGGTACATACGCGCGCCGACGCCCTGGAACGGATTCGCGACGAAGCGTCCTACCGTCAGTCCTGCACGTCCGAGGTACCCGCGCGCGAGCTGCACTCCGAAGACATAGACCTCGCCCACCACTCCGACCGGCACTGGACGCAGACCCTGATCGAGGACGTAGGTTCCGAGGCCGTCGATTGCGGTCCCGATTGGGTGTCGGACACTCTCGTCGACACCACGGACCTCATGATGTGTCACGTGCACCGTGGTCTCGGTGATCCCGTACATGTTGCTCAGCAGCGGCGCATCGACTCCGTGCGCGTCGAACCATCCGGTGAGCTTGCTCGGATCCAGGGCCTCGCCGCCGAACACGATGTGTCGCAACGCCGTCGGAGACGACGACGCGGCCCGCTCGGCATCGACGAACTGATAGAACGCCGATGGCGTCTGGCTGAGCATCGTCACGCCCTCGCGCGCCACGAGCTCGACGAACTCCCGAGGCGACCGGGACGTGGCATGATCCACCACCACCAGAGTGCCGCCGTGCAACAACGGTCCCCAGATCTCCCACACGGAGAAGTCGAACGCGAACGAGTGGAACATCGTCCACACGTCACTCGGTCCGAAGTCGAATGTCCGATCGGTGTTGCGGAACAGCCGTACGACGTTCTCGTTGGGTATCGCAACGCCTTTCGGCGTGCCGGTGGAACCGGAGGTGTAGATGACGTACGCGAGATCGGCACCACTGCGCGCCGTATCGGGTCGGGTCACCGAAGCCTGCTCGGTCGCACCCGCACCCTCCCACGCGATGACCGGCACACCGAATTCGGCGTACGACGCCCCGCCGTCGCGGTCCGTCAGTACACACGTCGGACGTGCATCCTCGATCATGAAGCGCGCCCGGTCGAGCGGCAGCGACGTGTCGACGGGGAGGTAGCCGGCACCGGACTTCAGCACGGCCAGCAAGCCGACGATCAGCTCGATACCGCGGGGAAGCGCTATGGCAACCAAGGTTTCCCGTCCCGCACCGGCGTCCACGAGCGTGCCGACCAGCTTCTCGGCTCGTAGGTCGAGCTCGCGGTAGGTCACGCGTTCGTCACCGAAGACCACGGCGACAGCGTCGGGTGCGGCCAGTACCTGCTTCTCGAACAGGGAGATCAGCGACTCGTCCTCCGCCTCGGAATCGAGCTCGGAAGCAACGGTTTCCGTCACACCGTTCCAGGTCTGCAGCACCTGCGCCCGCTCGGCACCGTCGAGGATGTCGATGGAACCTGCCTTGTCGGCTCCGTTCGATCCGTCGGCGACGGAGTCCAGTACCCGAGCAAATCTCGTCGTCATCGATTCCACGGCGTCGGCGTCGACGAGATCGGCCCGATACTTCAGCGTGAAGGTGATCTCGGCGTCGGCTACGACCACCAGGGTCAACGGGTAGTGAGTTGCGTCCTTGGTGTCGACACCGAGGACGCTCATCCCGTCGATCGAGCTCGCCGCGGATAAACCGGACTTGTCGATCGGGTACGACTCGAACACCACCAGGGTGTCGAACACTGCTCCCGAGCCGACCGCCTGCTGGATGTCGGTCAGACCCACGTAATGATGATCGAGAAGTTCCGCCTGCTCCCTCTGCGTGCGGTGCACCAGATCCTCGATGCTCGAGTTCGCGTCCTGGGTGAATCGGACCGGAACGGTGTTGATGAACAGACCGACCATCGATTCGATGCCGTCGAGCTCCGCCGGACGACCGGACACCGTGGTTCCGAACACGACATCGTCGCGAGTCAGCAAGCGCGAGAGCAGAACTCCCCACGCAACCTGAACCAGAGTGTTCATCGTGACGCCCAGTTCCGACGCGCGGTCCGACAACCGAGCGGCGTCCGCACCGCTGAGGACGAATCTCTTCTCGGCTATAGCAGGAGAGTCGGAATCCGCGGAGCCGTGCTGCGAGATCAGCGTCGGGTCGTCCAGTCCTGCGAACGCCCGTCGCCACGCGTCCAGTGAGTCGTCGAGGTCACGCGTGGACAGCCACGCGAGGAAATTGCGGTAAGGACGGACCCTCGGCAGAACGGATGTCTCGCCGCGGGTCGCGTACAGGACCAGCAGATCCTTCATCAAGATGGGCATCGACCAGCCGTCGAGCAGAATGTGGTGGCTGGTCACGCCGAGCGTCCACCGATCGGCGGCCGTGCGGATCAACAAGAACCTGATCAGCGGCGGCGCGGTCATATCGAATCCGAGCGCTTGTTCGGCACTCAGCAACTCGTCCGCAGACTTCGAATCATGTTCGGCAACAGTGAGATCGATTGTTCGCCACGGCACGCGAACCGAGTCGACGACGACCTGTACGGCATTGCCTGTCTCGTCGCGCAGGTATGCGGTGCGCAGGTTGGAATACCGTTCGAGAATCCGATCCGCCGCTAGGTGCAGCCGCTCCGCGTCGACGTCGCCGCCGAGGTGCAGCTGGATCTGTGTGGTGTACACGTCGGTCGTGGCCTCGGAGATCGACGCGTGGAACAGCAGTCCGTTCTGCAGCGGCGACAGCGGCCAGATGTCGCGCACCGACGGCAGCTGTGCCTCTACCCGCTCGATGTCGCGCTGAGTCAGCTGCACGAGCGGCAGATCCGACGGGGTCAGACCTCCGGCACCGTCGTTTCGGCCGTGCTCGACGATGGACGTCAGCGCATCTCGCCAGTGCTCGGCCAAGGCCTGAACGTCGGACTCCGACAACAGGGTCGTCGGGAAGCCGAAGTCTGCGGTGAGGCGTCCACCGACCACAACGGCGTTGATGTCGATCGGAGCCATGGCGGGGGCGTCCACGTCGGGCGTCCCGGTGAGGTCACCGAGGTCCCCGGCCGGAATCCACCCGACCTTCTCCATGCCCTCGGGTATGTCGGCCGCCGACACTCGGCCCAGGTAGTTGAAGCTGATCTGCGCGTGCGCTGCCGAGGGTGGTGCGAACGCCGGGTCGCCCATGTACCGCAGCAATCCGTAGCCCAGCCCCTTGTCCGGAATCGATCGCAGCTGCTCCTTGACCGACTTCACGGCGGCACCGGCAGCGATGCCACCCGAGTAGGCGTCGCCCACGTCGATGGTCTCGAGTTCGAGTCGAACGGGGTAGATGCCGGTGAACCAGCCGACCGTACGGGACAGATCGGCCCCTGTGGCCAGCGACTCCTCGCGCCCGTGACCCTCGAGTCTGATCAGAACCGACGAAGACTGCACACCCCGCTCGTCACGCCAGCGGGCCACCGCGAGCGAGAGCGCGGCGAGGAGAACATCGTCGACACCGGCGTTGAAGGCAGTCGGGATCGCCGTCGTCACGGCCTCGGTCGTGGCCTCGTCCACCTCGATGTGCACCTTGCGCACAGTCGATGCCAAGTCCACCGCGGGGTCGAAGTGGCGCGTACCGACGGGCAGCTCGATCCGGTCCAGAACCGAAGTCCAGTAGGGCAATTCGGCTCGACGAACATCGGAACCCGCGTTGTCGACCAGCGCGTGCGCCCACCGCCGGAACGACGTGCCGACCGCATCGAGTGTCGGTACCGACCCCGCGGACACCTGCAGCCAGGCAGAAATCAGATCGGGAACGATGATGCGCCAGGACACGCCGTCGACGACGAGGTGGTGGGCAGCGACGATGAGCCTGCCCGTGTCGTCGGTTCCTTCCCCGGACGGTGACGTCGGATCGAGCCACGCGAACTCGACGACTCGTCCGGCCGCTGGGTCCAGACGACTCAGCGCACCCTCGAGTGCCGACGCAGCGAGGGTCAGACGACCATCGTCATCGAGGGCCGGATCGACGGCCGTGCGCGTGACGGCCGCCGCGACATCGACACCGCCCTGCTCGCGCGTGCGCAACACCCACGCACCGTCGACGTCGCGTTGCAGCACCGCGCGCAACATGTCGTGGCGATCGATCACGGCGGTGAGGGTGGCGACTATCTGGTTCTCGGTGATGCCGGCGGGAAGCTCGAGAGCGAGGTTCTGGGTGAACCGATCGAAGCCACCGGCGCGCTCGACCATGAAGCCGACGGCCGGGGTCAGCGGAATCGTCCCCACTCCGCCGCCGGGAAGTTCCTCGAGTACGTCGGCGGCACCGGATTCCACGATCTCGGCCAGTGCGGCAACGGTTCTGAGCTCGAACACGTCCCGCGGTCCGAAGTTCAGGCCGCGAGCCCGGGCGCGCGAGACCAGCTGGATGGACACGATGCTGTCACCGCCCAGGGCGAAGAACGAGTCGTCCACGCCCACGGTGTCGACACCCAGTACCTCCGCGAACACCTCGCTCAGGGCGCGCTCGGTGTCGGTGGTCGGTTCGCGACCTGCAGTGGTCTCGAACACCGGTTCCGGCAACGCGTTTCGGTCGAGTTTGCCCACCGGGGTCAGCGGCACTTCGTCCACCACGACGACGGCCGAGGGCACCATGTGTGCAGGAAGCGATTTCCCGACGTGCTCACGAACGTCGGCGGCGTCGATGTGAGCTCCCGGCCGCAAGCGCACGTAGGACACGAGGGCGGTGCCGCCGGAGGCAAGCGTCCGCCCGAGGGTGGCCACGAAGTCGACGCTAGGGTAGGTCGCGACGACGGAGTCGATCTCACCGAGCTCGATGCGGAATCCGCGGATCTTGACCTGGAAGTCCGAGCGGCCCACGTACTCGATCACGTTGCTGCCGTTGCTCTTTCGCCAGCGTACGACGTCACCCGTTCGGTACATCCGGTCTCCGGCGTCGCCGAACGGATTCGCGACGAAACGCTCGGCCGTCAGCCCGTGCCGCCGAAGGTATCCCCGAGAGAGCTGCACACCGGCGAGGTAGAGCTCGCCGGTGACGCCGAGCGGTACCGGACGCAGGCGCGAATCCAGGACGTACGACGCCATTCCCCGGATGGGCCCGCCGATGGACAACAGGTCGCCGGGGCTCAGAGCGTCGCTGATGTTGGTCATGATGGTGGTCTCGGTCGGGCCGTAGCCGTTGAAGAACCGAACGTGAGTGGACCAGCGCTGCACCAGCTCCGGCGAGCACTGCTCGCCGCCTGCGATCACGACCTCGAGACCGGTCACCGCGTCGGGATCGATCGAGGCCAGAACCGTCGGAGTCAGGAACGTGTGCGTTACCGACTCCCGCGTGATCAGTGCCTCCAGCTCGCCGCCGCCGTATGTGCGCGGTGGCGCGATCACCAGGGTGGACGCGGAGGCAACCGCGAGAAGCAGTTCGAGAACCGACGCGTCGAAACTGGGCGACGCGAAGTGCAACGCGCGGGATTGCTCGGTCAGCCTGTATCGCTCTCTCTGCTCGGCCGCGAAGTTGGCCAGGCCGCGATGCGTGACGACCACGCCCTTGGGCTTTCCGGTGGAGCCGGAGGTGTAGATGACGTACGCGGCGTCGTCGGCCTTCGCACGGTCCATCGAATCAGGCTGCACCACTGTCGTATTCGACTGCACGAGTGCATCGACGACGATCCAGTCCACCTCGGTCGGCAGTGACTCGACGACATCCGATGTCGTGAGCCCGATCCGTACGCCGGAGTCGCTGAGCATGAAGCGAACTCGATCGTCCGGGTAGTCGGGATCGACGGGCACGAAGGCCGCGCCGGATGCAGTCACAGCCCACACCGCGGTCACCGACGAGATGCCGCGGCGGGTGGCGACAGCCACCGTGGTGCCCGGTCCGACACCGCGACCCCGCAGAATCTCCGCGATCGCGGCGGACGTCTCGTCGAGCTCGCGATAGGTCACCTGGTTGCTGCCCTGCGCCAGCGCAGTTCCGTCCGGGTTCGCCGCGACGGCATCGGCCATCAGATCCGCGAGGGTTCGCGGGGCGACGGTTCCCACCGGCCCGCGCAGCAGATCCTGCGCCTCGCTGGGTGCCGACAACTCGATATCTCCCACCACCGTCTCGGGATCGGCCGCAACGGCGGCCAGCACCCGTACGAGCCGCGCCGAGATCTCGTCGACGGTGTCGGCATCGAACAAGTCTGTGGCGTAGGTGATCACGCCTGCCATGCCGTCGGCGGTGCCGTCGGGATGGGCTTGTTCGGACAGCGTGAACTGCATGTCGAACTTTGCGCTCGTGTCCTCGATGTCGACACCGGCGATCGTCAGATCGGGCAGCGTCAGAGAACTCGTAGCCGGGTTCTGGAACGAGAGCGCAATCTGGAACAGGGGGTGCCGGGACTGCGAACGTTCGGGGTTCAGCTGTTCCACCAGACGCTCGAACGGCACATCGGCATGCGCGAAGGCCTCGAGGTCCGCGTGCCGCACGGTGTTCAGAACGGTCGCGAACCGGCTGCTCGGCTGCACGTCGGTCCGCAGCACGAGCGTGTTGACGAACATCCCGACGAGGTCGTCGAGGGCGGCGTCCCCGCGGCCTGCGATCGGCGTACCGATCACGACGTCGTCGGTGGCTGCCAATCGTGCCAACAGCACGGCGAGCGCTGCGTGGACCACCATGAACAGCGTCGAACCACTCTCGCGCGCGACCCGGCCGAGGGAGGCGTGCAGGGAGGCGTCGATCTCGAAACGAGCCGCCGCTCCCCTGTTGCTGATCACCGGTGGACGAGGTCGGTCCGTGGGTAGATCCACTCGATCGGGAATTCCGGCCAGCGTCCGAGTCCAGAAGTCCAACTGCTTCGAGAGCACCGACTCCGGGTCGGTCTCCTCGCCCAGTACGCGACGCTGCCACAGGGTGTAGTCCGCGTACTGCACGGCCAGATCCGACCAGCCCGGGGCGGACCCCGCCGTGCGAGCCGAATACGCCACCGCAAGATCCCGCGCGAGCGGCCCCATCGAGAATGCGTCACCGCTGATGTGGTGCACCACCACGGCCAGTACGTGCTCGCGCTCACCCAGCCGGTAGAGCCACGCTCTCAGCGGTACCTGGATCGTCACATCGAACGGCATGCTCATGGCGTCGGTCAGAACCGCGACGAGTTCGTTCGGCGCGACGGCGATGGGCGTGAGATCGGGCACCTCGATGCCGTCGGTCACCACCGATTGCCGTGCCCGACCGTCGGTTTCGGGATACAGCGTCCGCAGCGACTCGTGTCGATGCACGATGTCGGATACCGCACCCTGTAGCGCAACCACATCCAGATCACCGGTCAGCGAAATCGCCAACGGCAGATTGTCGGCGGCCGAGGTGGTGTCGAACTGGTTGAGGAACCACATCCGCTGCTGTGCGTACGACAGCGGGATCTCCGCCGGACGCTCGACAGACTCGAGCTTCGGAACGGATCGCTCGGACGACAACGCCGAGACCGCCGCAGCGAAGGCGGCGACAGTGGAGGCCTCGAACAGCGCTCGAACCGGAACGCGCCATCCGGCGGCAACACCCACCCGTGCGACGAGACGGGTGGCGATGAGAGAGTTCCCGCCCAGATCGAAGAAGTCGTCGTCGAGTCCGACGCGCTCGACGCCCAGAACATCGCCGAACGATGCCGCGACGATCTCCTCCACCGGTGTCGACGGTGCGCGGTACTGCCGGGTATCGATCGACGGGGACGGTAGTGCGCGACGGTCCAACTTGCCGCTCGAGTTCAACGGAAGTTCGCCGAGGACAACGACGGCACTCGGAATCATGTACGCGGGCAACAAGTTCTTGGCGAACTCGGTCACAGATGCACGATCGGGTGCGGCACCGACCGCCGGCACCACGTAGGCCACGAGCTGGTCACCGGTGGCCGTCGGCACCACCAGCACCACGGCCTGGTTGACATCGGCAGAGGTGAGCAACGCAGATTCGATGTCGCCGAGTTCGATGCGCTGGCCGCGGAACTTCACCTGAAAATCGCTGCGCCCGATGTAGTCGAGCACGCCGTCGGGTCGACGGCGAACCAGGTCACCGGTGCGATACATCCGAGTGCCGGAGCCGCTCACGTCGGCGACGAACCGGTCCGATGTCAGATCCGGACGGGCGACGTAGCCCCGAGCGAGTTGGTCGCCGACCAGATACAGCTCGCCCTGCACACCTGTCGGCACAGGGTGAAGGCGTCGGTCGAGTACCAGTGCGCCGACGTTCCATTCGGCGACACCGATGGGTATCGAACCACGCGAATCCGGCTCCGCGCGATGCTGAGTCACCGACACCGCGGCCTCGGTGGGCCCGTAGAGATTGTGGACGCGAGCAGTGCTGACGCGACCGAAATCGGTCACGGTCGCAGGCGGCAACGCCTCACCGATGACGAAGATGTCACGCAGCGTGGCGCATTCGGCGGCGCGTGCGTGCGCAGCGAACACGGTGAGCATCGACGGCACGAAGTCCGTGAGTGTCACCCCGTGCCGGGCGATCGAGGCCGAGATGTACTCGGGATCGCGATGCCCGTCCGGCGTCGCGAGAACGATGCGGCCCCCGGTACGCAACGGCAAGAAGAAGCCCCACACCGACACGTCGAAGGTGGTTGCGGTCTTCTGGAAATAGACGTCGGTGTCCGCCACGTCGTACTGTGCCGTCATCCAGGCCAGCTGGTTCTCGACCGCGCGGTGGGACACCGCGACGCCCTTGGGGTTTCCGGTCGAGCCGGAGGTGAAGATGACATAGGCGGGACTGGCTGTGTGCAGGGGGCGCAACTCGTTCGCGCGCAGAGGAGAACCGTCGAGCGCCGGATCGAGGGTGTCGATCGCGATGGATTCCGGCACCGTCTCGTGCCCGCTGGTCTCGTCGGGTTCGATGTCGGCGGCGCTGGTGAGCAGACACAACGGCGCCGCCGTGCCGAGGATGTGGGCTCGGCGTTCGCTCGGGAGATCAGGATCGATCGGCACGTAGGCGCCGCCCGCTCGAACCACGGCGTAGATCGCCACCAGCAGGTCGATCGAGCGCCTGATGGACACGGCGACGAGCACCTCGGGGCCGACACCGCGCGAGATCAGATGCCGCGCAAGCGCATTGACTCGGTGGTCGAACTCCGCGTAGGTCAGCGTGACGTCCTCGAACGTCACCGCCGGCGAATCGGGTGTCGCGGATACCTGCCGCACGTAGGCGTCCAGGATCGACCGGTCCGGCACCGCGACTGCATCGACGGCCGCATGTTGGGTGGACAGTGCCCGCTCGGCGGCGTCGAGCAGATCCACATCGCCGACCGGAAGTGTCGGCGCATCGACGAGTCGAGCGAGCAGCAGGACGAAGCGGTGGGCGATTCCACGCACCGTCGCCTCGTCGAACAGATCCGCCGCATAGGTGAACGTGCCCGCGAGCGCGTGCTCCTCGGTACCGGCGGCGCGATCCTCCAGGACCAGTTGCAGGTCGAACTTCGCGACCACCTCACCGAAGTCCAGCGGGGACACCGTCAGCTCCGGCAGCTCGAGTGTGCCTGTGGGCTGGTTCTGGAAGAACAGAGCCACCTGGAACAGCGGGTGGCGGTCGCCGGAGCGAACAGGGTCGAGCACCTCGACCAAACGCTCGAACGGAAGGTCCGCGTGCGCGAACGCCTGCAGATCGGCTTCGCGAACCTGGGAAAGCAGGTCCGAGAATGTGCGGGACGCGTCGACGGCGGTACGCAGAACGAGGGTGTTGACGAACATTCCGATCACGTCGTCGAGCGCCTGCTCACCTCGACCGGCGATCGGCGATCCGACGACGACGTCCGTGGAATCGGACAGGCGGGCGAGCAGCACCGCGAAGGCGGTGTGTACCACCATGAACGGCGTGGCCCCGTGCTCGCGGGCCAGACGCCCGATCGCCGCCGTCGACGCCGCGTCGATGTCGAATCCGAGTACCCGACCGACTCCGGTCGGATCGAGTGGACGGCTACGGTCGGTCGGCAGGTCGAGCTGATCCGGCAACCCCTCGAGGTTGTCTTTCCAGAACGAAATCTGCTGATGTGCAACGGAGTCGGGATCGTCGTCGGATCCGAGCACCTCGTGCTGCCACAGCGTGTAATCGGCGTACTGCACTGCCAGTGGTTCCCAGCCGGGTGCAGTCCCCGCGCTGCGAGCGGCGTAGGCGGTCATGATGTCTCGCACCATCGGTGCGACGGACGAGCCGTCGGCGGTGATGTGGTGGGCCACCAGCACGAAGACGTAGTGATCGGTGCCCAGATGCAACAGGTGCAACCGCACCGGGACCTGCTGGGTCACATCGAAGCCCGCGAAAGCCAGCTCCTGAACCCGACGCGCGACCGCATCGGCCCCGATCGTTTCGATCTCGAGCGTGACTCCACTCTCGACCGCGTCCCGCACCATCTGGTACCCGATCCCGTCGACCTCGGGGTAGTACGTGCGCAGCGATTCGTGACGATCGACGACATCGTCGATCGCGGAGGACAGCGCCGAGACGTCGAGAATTCCGCGCAGTTCGATGGCGGCCGGAATGTTGTTCGCTCCCGACGCGGTGTCGAAGCGGTTGAGGAACCACATCCGTCGCTGAGCCAACGACAGTGGGATCCGCTCGGGCCGCTCCCTCGTCGCCAGCACCGGCTGCGGTCGGCTCGCGGCGTTGTCGCCATCGGACGAGGCACTCTCCACGCGGGCAGCGAGGGATTGCACGGTCGAGAACTCGAAGACCGTGCGTGCCGGCACTCGGGTTCCGGTCGCAGCTCCGAGACGCGCGGCCAGTTGCGTTGCGATCAGGGAGTTTCCGCCGAGGTCGAAGAAGTCGTCGTCGGCACCGACTCGGTCCATGCCGAGCAGCTCGCCGAAGATCTGTGCGACGGTGATTTCGGAGGGCGTCGACGGAGAACGGAACTCTGCCGCGGCGAAGACCGGAGCGGGCAACGCGGCCCGATCCAGCTTGCCGACCGGCGTCAACGGGATCGAGTCGAGTGCGATGATCATCGACGGAACCATGTGTCGTGGAAGATGTTGTGCCGCAACCGAAAGAAGTGCTCGCTCGTCGAATTCCGACGTCGCCGCGGGCAGTACGTACGAGACGAGGGCGGTGGACTTCGACGGTGTCTCGCGGCCGACCGTCACGGCGAATTCGACGCTCTCGTCGGCCGCCAGAACGGCGTCGATCTCACCGAGTTCGACGCGGAAGCCGCGAATCTTGACCTGAAAGTCGTTGCGGCCGATGTATTCGACCACTCGCTCACCCTCGACCACCCGCCAGCGCACGACGTCTCCGGTGCGGTACATCCGCGCACCGTCCTCACCGAACGGACAGGCAAGGAAGCGATCCGAGGTCAGTCCACGTCGCTGGTGATAGCCGCGGGCAAGTCCCGGCCCGGCCAGGTACAGCTCTCCTGCCACCCCGTCGGGGACCGGGTTCAGGGATGCGTCGAGCACATATACGCTGACGCCTCGGATGGGCCCGCCGATCGTCACGCGCTCGTTCTCGGCGATCGGGCCGCCGATGTTGGTCATGATCGTCGTCTCGGTCGGCCCGTACCCGTTGAAGAAACGGCGGCCCGGTGCCCATCGGTTCGCCAGCTCGGGCGGGCAGGCCTCGCCGCCGACGACGACGGTCTGCAGAGTGTCCGTGTCGGCCGGATTCACCGACGCCAGAGCTGCTGGGGTGATGAAGGCGTGACTCACGTTCTGCGCGCGGATGAGCGCAGCCAGATCGTCCCCACCGAGAATCTTCGGAGAGGCGACGACCATCGTCGAACCCCGGCCGATGCTCATCAGGAGTTCGAGTACGGACGCATCGAAGCTCGGTGATGCGAAGTGCAGCACTCGCGACTGCTCGGTCAGCGAGTAGCGGTCGATCTGCTCCTCGCAGAAGTTGCTCAGTCCGGCGTGAGTGACGACGACGCCCTTCGGCAGACCGGTCGATCCGGAGGTGTAGATCATGTATGCCGGATGCGTCGGCTCCAGGGCTCGCACCCGATCCTCCGCCGTGACGGGCTCGCTGGACAGTTCGTCGAGACGCCGAGTCATGTCACTGTCGTCGATCACCAGCCATTCGACCTCCGCGGGCAGATCGTCGCGCACCGCGCCGACGGACAACCCCAGCAGCACGCCGGAGTCGGACACCATGTGCCGCACCCGGTCGGCCGGGTAGGTCGGATCGATCGGCACGAATGCCGCGCCGGTCTTGGCCACCGCCCACAGCGCCATGACGGACAGGTCGGAGCGCGGAATCGACAGTGCGACGAAGTCCTCGGGACCGACGCCACGCGCGATCAGCACGCGGGCGAGAGCAGCCGATCGAGCATCGAGCTCGGCGTAGGTCCAGATTCGGCTGTCGAACACGAGGGCATCCGAGTCGGGTCCGAGTTCGACTGCCGAGGCCAGCAGCTGAGGCAGAAGCGGCGTGCGGGGGCGTCGACGGCGCACGGGACGCTCACGTCGTGCCGGCCGCTCCCTGGTTCGTGTTTCCCGGCCCCGCTCTCGCGAACCGTTCTCCACCGGGTTGCCGCCGCCGGTCGTTCCTGCTGTCCCCGACGTCTCGGTACCCATGAACTGTCGTGCTCCTCACACTCGAACGACACTCGGGCGTCCGCCGCTCGCCCGATCCAGCCCGGCGGACTATTGACGTCCGACGGTACGCATCACTCGAGATATCGGGTACTTTGCTGGATTCGTTACCCTCGAACTGACGTTGCGTTCGGATGTGAGCTGCCAGCGATACGACTGCAGGCGGTGCCGCTCTCAGTCAGCGAGATATCCATTCGTCGAGGACAGGTCCGATCTCGGCGAGCGCCGACGCCGACGCCATCTGCCAGTGCGTCGAATGAACTTGCGTCACGGTCGGTTTCCCGTCGATGAACTCGGTCCACGTCGATGCACCGGCAACACCTGTCGGGTCGTCGACGACGGACGCGAAATAGAGCAGCTCACCGTCGAACCGCTCAGGCTCGTGGGCCTGCAGCATCGTGGCCGACCGTTCGATTCCGTCGACGATGCCCTGCACCCGATCTCTGGACAACGCATCGAACGGAGCGGGCATCGTGCGGAGTAGCGCCATGGCGGAATCGACGGACAGTTCGGACACGTCCGAGTCGTGTTCGGAGTCGATGCCCAACCCGCCGAGCACCTCCCCCGCAGTCACTGTCCGTTCGACGAGATGTGTGGTTCGGGACAGCACGAACGAATCCATCATTGCCAGCGTCGACACCATCTCCCCGAGCCCTCGCAACTGCACGGCGACCGCATGAGCGATGACGCCGCCCATCGACCACCCCAGCAGGTGGTAGGGCCCGCTGGGCTGAATCTCGCGGATGCGATCGACGAAGATCGATGCCCACTCGTCGATCGAGGCGGGCATCGGGTCGCCGGCCAGCACCGGAGATTGCAGACCGTAGAGGGGCCGGGTGCTGTCGACGTACGGCGCCAATCCGCCGAACGCCCAGGACAGTCCCACGATCGGATGTACACAGAACAGTGGCGTGCCGCTTCCCCCACGCAGTTCGACGACGGTATCCAGTCCGGTCTCTTCGGCGATCGGAGTATCGGAACGACGCGCCGCATCGATCCGCGACGCCAATGCTGCGACCGAGGAATCGGAGAACAACCACGACACCGGCACCGTCACGCCCTCGAGGGAGCGGCCCAACCGGGACACGAGCTTCATCGCCGACAGCGAGTTTCCGCCCAGCGAAAAGAAATCGTCGTCCGACCCGACCCGCTCGACGCCCAGTACATCCGCGAACACCGACGCCACTGCCTCCTCCACCGCGGTGGCAGGAGAACGGAATTCGCGTGCCTCGAACACCGGATCCGGCAGCGCACGGCGATCGAGCTTGCCCGCCGGATTCAGCGGAAGTGAATGCAGAACAACAAAAGCCGACGGCACCATGTACGTCGGAACCAGCGAGCCGAGCCTGGTGCGAATATCCTCGGTGTCGAGAACCGCATCGGCTACCGGCACGAGGTACGCAGCGAGAAGGTCACCGGCGACCGAGCCGGAGACCACGACCACCGCCTGACCGACTCCGGGCAACGATGTCAGAGCGGTTTCGATCTCCCCGAGCTCGATGCGCTGACCGCGGAACTTGACCTGGAAGTCGGTACGTCCGATGTACTCGATTCGGCCGTCGCCGAGCATCGACCATTGCACCAGGTCGCCCGTTCGGTACATGCGGTCGCCGGCGCTACCGAACGGATCGGCCACGAACCGTTCGGACGTCAGATCCGGTCGTGCGACATAACCGCGGGCCAACTGCACACCCGCCAGATACAGCTCACCGGGCACCCCGGCAGGAACCGGATTCAATCGCGAATCCAGAACTCGCACAGCGGTGTTCCATTCCGGAACACCGATCGACACCGAACCGTCGCCGGACGCGGCAACGAGGTCGGCTGCGTCATCGGAGACATCACGGTAGGTCACCGACACGGCCGCCTCGGTGGGACCGTAGAGATTGTGCACTCGTGCGTTCGACACTGCACGGCAGGCCGCCACCGTCCGAGAGGGCAGAGCCTCTCCGATGACGAATACGTGCCGCAGTGTAGATATCGCTTCCGCAGCAACGGATTCCGCGAATACGGTCAACATCGACGGTACGAAATCGGTCACGGTCACTCGATGTCGGGAGATCAAGTCGCCGACGACATCGACCTCGCGCTGTGCACCCGGCGGCGCGATGATCAACTGCCCGCCGGTCCGTAGAGGAAGAAAGAAGCCCCACAGTGACACGTCGAACGTCGTCGCCGTTTTCTGTAGATACACGTCCGATTTGTCGAGTCCGTACTCCTCGGCCATCCAGACCATCTGGTTGACGATGGCCCGATGCTCGACCGCGACACCTTTGGGCCTGCCCGTCGAACCCGAGGTGAACAGGACGTACGCGAGATCAGCGGAGTGTGGACGTCCGAACGTGGGCACAGCATCGATCCGCTCCACCCCGTCGATCAGCAGGACCGAGACATCACTGGTCGTCGCGAATTCGTCTCTGCTGGTGGACAGTACGACCATCGGATCTGCCGTGGACAGAATGTGATCGTTTCGCTCGATCGGTTGATCGGGATCGAGGGGAACGTAGGCCGCACCGGTGCGCAACACCGCGTACATCCCGACGACCAGTTCGATGGACCGTTTCATGGCCAACCCGACGAGAGCGCCGGGACCGGAGCCGTCCTGATGCAACCGCTGCGCTACGGCATCCACCCGAGCCGAGAACTGGGCATAGGTGAGCACATCGTCTCCGAAGACAACGGCCACGGCATCCGGCGTCGCGGCGACCTGTCGATCGAATCCGTCGAGCAGCAGTTCGTCACCGGGTACCTCCGCGTGATGGGTGTCGTTCCACTGCTGCAGGATTCGGTATCGCTCGTTCTCCGGCAGTATCTTGTGGTCGCCGATCGGAACCTCGGGATTCTCGGTGACAGCATCGAGCAACGCCACCAGCCGTTTCCCGAAGGCAACGACGGTGTCCTCGTCGAACAGGTCGGTCGCATAGAGCAGTTCGCCGGCGAGTCCACCCGCCGATTCCGTGACCGTGACCTGCAGATCGAACTTGGCCGAGAACGCTGCGGCCCCGAACCGCGAGACCGTCAACCCTGGAAGCTCGAACGTCCCCTCGGAGAAATTCTGAAAGAACAGTGCAACCTGCACCAGGGGGTGTCGGCTCTGCGATCGCACCGGATCGAGCACCTCGACCAGACGCTCGAACGGCACCTCTGCGTTCTCGAAGGCATCCATGTCGGAGATCCGCACCTGGTCGAGAAGCTGCGCAATCGATCGATCTCCGTCGACCCGCGTCCGCAGGATCACCGTATTGACGAACATACCGACCAGATCGTCGAGACCGGCATCGCCGCGACCACCGACCGGCGCACCGACGGCGACGTCGAGGGAACCGGACATCCGCGCAAGCAGAACCGCCAACGCCGCGTGCACCACCATGAACGGCGTCGCGTCATGCCTGTGCGCCAGTTCGACGATGCGCTCGTACGTCTCGGGCTCGACGGCGAACTGCGTCAGTCCACCTCGCCCGGACGCCACCCGAGGACGTGGTCGATTCCACGGCAACTGGAGTTGCTCCTGGGTGCCTGCCAATGCAGCTTCCCAGAAGGCGATCTGTTTGGACACCAACGAATTCGGGTCGTCCTCGGAACCGAGCATCTCGCGCTGCCACAGTGTGTAGTCGGCGTACTGCACAGCCAGCGGAGGCCAGTTCGGTGCGTCTCCCGCCGCACGAGCCACGTAGGCAGTCATCACATCTCGCGACAGCGGCCCCATGGACAGCCCGTCGGCGGAGATGTGGTGGGCGACGAAAGCCAACACGAATTCCGGCTCGGAACCGTCCGGGTCCGTGATCTCGAACAGCCGCACCCGAAACGGAATCTCCGTGGTCACGTCGAATCCCCTCGACAGGAACTCACCCACCGCCTCGGCTGCCGACTCGCGTGACGCCGGAACGACCTCCAAGGTGACGTCGACACCGGACGCGTCGAGAATCTGCTGGAACCCCGTTCCGTCGAGTTCGGGATACACGGTGCGCAGCGACTCGTGCCGAGCGATCACATCGTCTATCGCCGCGCGCATCGCATCGACGTCGAGCGCGCCGGTCAGAGCCAGAGCCACCGGCACGTTGTTCATCGCCGATGCGGTGTCGAACCGGTTGAGGAACCACATGCGCTGCTGCGCCGGAGAAAGCGGAACATGTTGCGGGCGAGGCCTGGACGAGTCCAGTACGGTCAGCGCGTCGGCCTCGGCCGCGTCGATCGACGCGGCCAATGACTCGACGGTGGCATTGTCGAACAGAGCCCGCGGTCGCACTCGGCGCCCGAGCGCTGCGCCGATGCGCGCAGCGGCCTGCGTCGCAAGGAGCGAGTTGCCGCCCAGCGAGAAGAACTCGTCGTTGGACCCCACCTCGTCCACACCGAGCAAGTCGGCGAAGACGTCGGCCACGACGATCTCGGTCGGAGTCGTCGGAGCGCGGAACTCGCGCACCGCGAACACCGGTTCCGGTAGGGCACTTCGATCGAGCTTGCCCGCCGGTGTCAGCGGAATCGACTCGAGTATCGTCAGCGTCGTCGGCACCATGTGCGCAGGCAAGTACCGCTTCGCTGCGTCCAGCACCTCATCGACGACGAGATCCACTCCCGTGTTCGGCAGGACGTAGCCGACCAGTTCGGTTGCACCGGAATCGCGTCGGTGTCCTACGGTCACGGCGAAGTCGACCCCGTCCACGGCGGCGAGCACCGCGTCGATCTCCCCGAGTTCGATGCGAAAGCCTCGCAGCTGAATCTGCGCGTCGTTGCGACCGACGTACTCCACCACAGGTCCGCTGTCGCCCTGTCGCCACCGAACCAGGTCGCCGGTTCGGTACATCCGCGAGTGCGACGGATCGCCCTCTGCCGCAAAGGGATTGGCTACGAACCGTTGTGCGGTGAGCCCCATGCGCTCGAGATAGCCGCGGGCCAGTCCCGGCCCACTCATGTACAACTCCCCCACCACGCCCACCGGAACCGGCCGGAGTCGGTCGTCGAGCACATGACTGGCCATACTCTTTGTGGGCGAGCCGATGTCGACCGCTCCGCCGGAGACGAGCGGGGCGGACAGACTGCAGATGACGGTCGTTTCGGTGGGACCGTAGGCGTTGTGGAACTGCCGACCACGGGCCCACCGTCCCATCAGCTCCGCGGTGAACGTCTCCCCACCGACGGCGAGGGCACGAAGTTCGGGAAGGTCGCCGGAATCCATGGTCGTCAGCGCGGCAGGCGTGATGATCGCGTGAGTGACTCGATGCTTCGCCATGATCTCGGTCAATTCCGTGCCGCCGTAGACACCCGACGGAACGATCACCATCATCGACCCGTTCACGATGGAGATCAGCAGTTCCAACACGGAGGCGTCGAAACTGGGTGAGGCGAAATGCATTGTGCGAGAGTCACCGGAGGTCTCGAACGTGTCGTTGACGGTAGCGGCGAGCGGGGCAAGTCCGGCGTGCGTGACCGCGACCCCTTTCGGCCTTCCGGTCGACCCGGACGTGTAGATCACGTAGGCGAGATTGGCGGGAACCGGCTGAGCCAGACGGTCCTGCGGTGCGATCGGCTCTGCCGACAACTGCTCGAGTTGCCGCATTTCGTCGGTCCCGTCCAGCGCGATCCAGGACACTCCGTCGGGCAGCTCGGCCACCCGGTCGGACGTCGTCAGTCCCCATCGAACACCGGAGTCGGTCACCATGTGCTCGATCCGCCCGGGTGGATACCGCAGATCGATCGGCAGGAAGGCTCCGCCGGACTTCGCGACGGCCCATACCGAGGCCACCGACTCGATGGATCGATCGAGCGCGATCGCCACCAGGTGTTCCGGTCCGACGCCGTGAGAGATCAACAGCCGAGCCAACTTCGACGACTGCCCGTCGAGTTCTTCGTACGTAACGGACGTTTCGCCGAAAACGAGCGCGGTACCCGTCGGATTCTTCTCGACCGCTGCCGAGAGCAATGCCGGCAAGGTAGGAACCCGTGCGGGTCGGCTACGGCCCGGTTTCGGACGCCTGACACGTCCCTTCGGTCGCACTGCCTTACCGGACGTACCGGTCCCCGACCACTCCGAACTCACTGAACACTCCTCATCGGCGGCGCTCCCACACAACCGCCTCAGTGACGCGTGCCGAGAACGCTCACCGTCTCTACGGACGGTTGTTGTTCAGGGTCGAAGTCTATCGACCCGATCGGTTCAGCCGAACTCCGGCGCGCCGTGTACCGACACACCGACCGGTCGTTCGGCCGCCTCCACATCACCGGCCACGATCACCAGAGCCACCAGGTCCTCGAGATCGTCCGACTCCAATTCGGCGACCGCCGCGGCTTCCGCCGTAGTCACGAACGCGTGCGTCATCCATTCGGCGACGACGAGATCGGCAGAATCCTCGGGTGATTCGGCCCGATCGACCACCAGCACAGCACCGACCGAAGCAGCCATCACCCCGGCGAACCACGCTGACGGAGAGGTGATCGCCGTGGGCACGCCCAGTCGCGACTCGTAGTCGATCCCGTACTCCCCGACCGCACGAACGGCCATGGCAGCAAGGGCACCATGGCTCACCGTAGCGCCGGTCGACACGTCCACCACAAGAGCCGGGCTGTCTGCGGAGAGCACAGCGACACGGTCGGTGTACGTGATCGGACGAGCCGATCGGGCTGTCACCGACCTCGAGGTCGCCTCGTCACCGAGATCGACGACCGTGGACACTCGATCCCAGTCCTGCGCCTCACCGGTATCGATGACCACTACGCTCGCGCCTACCCCGACGGCACTGTCGATGTGGTCCACCAGGGCCAGAGCGCCGCCCGCCTTGACCACCGCCCACCGGGCCACGACGGATTCGACTGCGTCGTCGACGACGACGGCAACCGTGACGTCGGGACCGACGTTGCGGTCGATCAGTTCGCGGGCCAGGCGCGACGAACGTCGGTCGAGCTCGAGGTACGTGGTGTCCTCACCTGCGGAGGACAACGCCGGTGCCTCGGGATCCGCTTCCACGGTCGCAGCGAGCAGTTGTGGCAACGTTCGACCGGCCACTGCACCCACGGCGTCGGCGACCGGTGTCGGGGATGCGGTCAACGCGGCCCGCTCGTCGTCACCGAGATCGTCGATCGCACCGACCTTGATACCCGGAGCCGCCGCGACGGCGTCGGCGATCCGGACGAAACGCTCGACCATCGCCGATACGGTCGACTCGTCGAACAGGTCTGCGGCGTAGGCGAATTCGACCGCCAGGTCTGGTTCGCCATCGGCACCGACGACGGGCCGAGTCTGCACCGTCACCTGGAGATCGAACTTGGCGGTCGGCTCGAATCCTTCGACGGGCTCGACGGTCAGGGCAGGCAGTTCGAAGCGAGCCTCGCCCAATGGTTCGACGGACAGCACGGTCTGGAACAGCGGGCTGATTCCGGGGGTTCGGTCCTGCCCGATGACGTCGACGACGTGCTCGAACGGTACGTCCGCGTTGCCGAATGCCCGCAGGTCGCTCTCCCGAATGCTGCGCACGAGATCCTCGAACGTCGCGTCCGGATCGACGCTGGTCCGAAGCGCCAGCGTGTTGACGAACATTCCGACGATGTCGTCGAGTTGTTCGTCTCCCCTGCCGGCAATCGGAGTTCCGACAGCGAAGTCCCGTGCACCGCTGGTTCTCGCCAGCAATACCGCGAGGACGCTGTGCAACACCATGAACAGAGTCGCGTTGTTCGATCGTGCGATGCCGACGAACGCCTCGTGGGTCTGCGCGTCGAGATGTGCGCGGACACTTCCACCGTGCAGCGAGGGCTCTGCCGGTCTCGGTCGATCCCACGGCAGGGCGATGACCGGGGTGATACCGCTCAGCTCGGTGCGCCAGAAGTCGACCTGCCGATTCGCTGCGGAACCCGGGTCGTTCGTCGAACCCAGCACCTCACGCTGCCACAGCGTGTAATCGGCGTACTGGATCGACAGCGGTGCCACCGACGGAACCGTGCCTGCTGTCGCGGCGAGGTACGCGGTCATCACGTCGCGAGCAAGCGGCGCCATCGACGCTCCGTCGCCGCTGATGTGGTGCATCACGATGACGAACACGTACTGGATGTCGCCGTCGCTCGCTCCGGCGAGTCGGAACAGTGCCCCGCGCACCGGAGGCGCGGCGGTGACATCGAAGCCGTCGTACACCAGTCGACGCACCCGGTCGGCGATGTCGGCTTCACCCGTGGCGTCGATCGGATCGAGGTCGAGAGTGGTGGCCCGGGCGTCGAGGACCTCCTGGAACGCAGTGCCGTCGGCATCCTCTGGATAGCGGGTTCGCAAGGTCTCGTGCCGCTCGATCGCCCACGCCGCAGCCGACTGCAATGCGGCCACGTCCAAGTCACCGGTGAGCCGCAGGGCGAGCGGCATGTTGTACGCACCCGACCCGGGGTCGAGTCGATTCAGCACCCACATCCGCTGCTGTGCGAGCGAGAGCGGTACCCGCTCGCCGCCTGTCCTGGGTCGAAGCGGCACGCGATGCACCGTTCCCTGGAGATCCGTGCGCGCTGCGAGCGCTGCGACCGTCGAGTTTTCGAACAGCTCGCGAACACCCACCTGCTTGCCCAGACCAGCGGTGATGCGCGCCGCGGCACGGGTGGCCGCGAGCGAGTTTCCACCGAGGGCGAAGAAGTCGTCGTCCGATCCCACCCGATCGACACCGAGCACGTCGGCGAAGACGTCGGCGATGGCGATCTCGGTCGCGGTCACCGGTGCACGGAACTCACTCGCCTCGAACACCGGTTCCGGCAATGCTTTTCGATCGAGCTTGCCACTGGCGTTCAGCGGGAACTCGGCGAGCACCATGATCTGGGTCGGCACCATGTAGCCGGGGAGTCGGCTGCCTGCGAACGAGGTCAGTTCGCTCACGTCCACCGACGCACCGGTACGAGGAACGACGTAGCCGACGAGGATTTCGCCCGACGCCGTCGACGTCACCAGCACGGTCGATCGGTCGATGTCGGGGTGAGCGGTCAACGCCGCCTCGATCTCACCGAGCTCGATGCGCAGGCCGCGCAGTTTCACCTGGAAGTCGGTGCGGCCGATGTAGTCGAGTTCGCCGTCGACGTTCCACCGGACCAGGTCGCCGGTCCGGTACATCCGAGTACCCGGTGCACCGTACGGATCGGCAACGAACCGGTCTGCGGTCAGATCCACTCGCCCGAGGTAGCCGCGGGCCAACTGGACTCCCGCGAGGTAGAGCTCACCCGCGACGCCGACCGGCACCGGCCGCAGCCGTGCGTCGAGCACGGTCACCCGAGTGTTGGCCACCGGCACACCGATCGGTACGCCGGCGACATCGGCGTCGGTGACGCGGTGGTAGGTCACGTCCACCGCGGCCTCTGTGGGTCCGTAGAGGTTGTGCAGGTTCGTGTTCGGCAGTGCCGTACCGATTGCCGAGGCGACCGACACCGGCAGCGCCTCACCCGACGCGAAGAGCATGCGCAGGCTCGAACACCGCGAGACTCCGTCCGCTGTCGCGAACACGGCCAGCATCGACGGCACGAAGTGTGCGACGGTGACCGACCGCTCGGTGACGATCTCGACCAGGTAGGCCGGATCGCGATGTCCGTCCGGCTTCGCTATCGCCAGTTCTGCACCGATCTGCAACGGCCAGAACAACTCCCACACCGACACGTCGAACGTCACCGGAGTCTTCTGCAGCACCACATCGTCGACGGTCAGCCCGTACTCGTCCTGCATCCACACGAGCCGGTTGACGATGGCGGCGTGCGTCACGGCGACACCCTTGGGCTTGCCCGTCGAGCCCGAGGTGAAGATCACGTACGCGACGTCGTCGGAGAGCAGCGCGGCGCGCCGCTCGTCGGCGAGAACCGCATCGGTGGCGAAGCCGGCGAGGTCGACGGAATCGACCTCGATCCGGGGCGCGACGGACGAGACCGATTGCACTGCAGACAAATCCGCCGCCGTGGTCAGAATCGCAACGGGATCGGCCGTCGCCAGGATGTACTCGACGCGCTCGGCCGGCTGGTCGGGATCGATCGGGACGTATGCCCCACCCGCGGTCAGCACCGCGTAGACACCGACGAGCATGTCCACCGATCTACGCATGGCGATCGCGACCATCGTTTCCGGGCCGACGCCCTCGCGGATCAGCAGTCGCGCAAGCGCGTTCACTCGACCCGCGAATTCCGCGTACGTCACTCGATCACCCTCGAAGGAGACCGCGATCCGGTCCGGGGACTGCGCCACCCGCTCCTCGAACATCGACACGAGCGTTGCCGCGGAGTCGATCTCGCGGGCAGTGTCGTTCCACTCGTCGAGTATCCGTGTGCGCTCCACGGGGTCGAGCAGATCGATGTCGAGAACCCGACGCGTGGGGTCCGCCGCGAACGTAGCGAGCAGCGAGACGATGCGCGCCAGGATCGATCCGACCGCACGGGTGTCGAAGAGGTCGCTGATGTACTTCGCCGTCAGCGTCACTTCCTCGTTCGCCACCACGAGCAGGGTCAGCGGGTAGTGGGTGTTGTCGTTGGAGCCGACACCCTCGACGGTCATGCCGTCGATCGATGCGGCCTGCTGCGCCAACTCCGCCTCGTTCACCGGGTACGACTCGAACACCGTCAGCGTGTCGAACAGGTTGCCCAGCCCCGCATCCCGCTGGATGTCCGCCAATCCCACGTGGTGGTGATCGAGCAGATCGGCCTGCTCACCCTGGAGCCGCGTGAGGTACTGCTCCACTGTGTCGTGAGCATCGAGGCGAGATCGTACCGGAATGGTGTTGATGAACAAACCGATCATCGATTCGACTCCGGGAAGGTCCGCGGGACGACCCGACACCGTTGCCCCGAAGATCACGTCGTCGCGGCCCGTCATCTGAGCCAACAGCATTCCGTACGCGGCCTGTACCAACGTGTTCACGGTGACGCCGAGGCGTCCACCGAGCGCGATCAACGCTGCGGTGGCCTCCGCGTCGATCCGCACCTCGGTCTCCGCCGATCGGGTGGAGATCTCGCGGCCCAGGGTCGGTGGAGTCAGCAGTGTCGGTTCGTCGACGCCGTCGAGCGAACGGGCCCACGCCTGCCGGGAGGTCTCCGGGTCGCGCTGACCGAGCCACTGCAGGAACGAGCGATACGAGCGCGGACGCGGCATCGACGAGGTGTCGCTACGGACGGCGTAGAGGTAGAGCAGCTCCTTCATCACCAGCGGCAGCGACCAGCCGTCCAGCAGCACGTGATGGTTGGTCATCGCCAGTCGGTACGTCGTGGGCCCGAGGCGAATCAGCAAGAACCGCAACAACGGGGCGGTGGTGATGTCGAAATGCTCCCGCTGATCCTCGTCCAGTGCCGCCGCGACCGCGGCGGCGCGCGCGTTCTCCTCGACACCGCTGAGATCGACTGTGCGCCAAGGCAACCGCACACCCTGCTGAACTATCTGCACGCTGTCGCCGTCCGCGGTCACCGCGAACACGGCGCGTAGGTTCTCGTACCGATCCAGTAGGGCCTGCGCGGCATCGCGCAGACGCTCCTCATCGACCTCGCCTGCCAGGTCGAGAACGACCTGCATCGTGTAGACGTCCAGCGAGGTATCGGCGAACAAGGCATGAAACAGCAAGCCCTGCTGCAACGGTGCCAGCGGCCACACGTCGGTCAGTGCCGGATAACGCTGCTCGAAGCCGAGAATGTCGGCCTGACTCACGCGCGCCAACGGAAGGTCCGACGGAGTGAGGCCACCGGCACCGGGTGTACGTGCGTGGGCCGCGAGCGAGTCGAGCAGCTCCGACCACAGTTGCGCCAGACGCGCCACGGTCGCCTCGGAGATCGCGCCCCGCGGGAACGCCAGCGAAGCACTCAGGGCGCTGCCGTCGTCGGTGTCCACCACGATGGCGTTGATGTCGATCGTCTTGTTCGCGGCCATGTCCGGATCACCGGCTGCAGACAGACCTGCGGTGTCCTCGGCAGGCAACCAGCCGAGAGACTTCATGTCCTCCGGTACCTCACCGGTACCGACCCGACCGAGATAGTTGAAGCTGATCTGCCCGGTGGACAGCGCCGCCAGCTCCGTCTCGCTCGCGGGATCGAGGTAGCGCAGCAGCCCCCAGCCCATTCCTCGGTCGGGCAACGCCAGCATCTGCTCCTTGACGGCCTTCACGGCGTCGCCGAGGGCAGAGCCTCCGCCGAGGGCGTCGTCGACGTCGATTCCGGTCAGGTCGAGCCGAACCGGGAAGAGGCTGGTGAACCAGCCCACGGTCCGGCCGAGGTCTGCTCCGGGGACCACGGCCTCCTCGCGGCCGTGGCCTTCGAGCTGAAGCAGTGTTACGGGGGCATCGATCCCCTGTTCCTTGCGCAGGGCAGTGACTGCCAGCGCGAGTGCGGCGAGCAGTCCGTCCGCGACTCCGCCGTGGTAGATCTCGGGAACCGTGGTCAGCAACGTGCGCGTCGCATCCGACGACAGGGACATCTCGACTCGCTCGAGGGTGTCCACCACGTCAACGGCCGGCTCGAAGGCCCGCTCCCCCAGGACCGGGTCCGGGGTCCGGGCGATGCTGCGCCACTGCGGCAACTCGTCCGTCCGGCGCGCCGCTTCCTCCACGAGTGCGTGTGTCCAGCGCCGCATCGAAGTACCCACATCCGGCAGCACCGGGCCGGCACCGCCGGCGATCTGCGCCCACGCGGACACGAAGTCCGGCACCAGGATTCGCCACGACACGCCGTCGACGACGAGGTGATGTGCGACGACGGTCAATGTGTTCGGCGCGCTCTCGACCCACACGAACGCGAGCATGCGCCCGTTCTCCGGATCGAGCGATCCGACCGCCGCATCCACCGCGGCGGCTCCACCGTCCGCCGACGCGGTCGTCAGCAGCTCGTCGACGTCCACCGAACCGGACTCGCCCACCTCGAGACCCCAGCCACGATCGTCGTGCACGAGGGTGGACCGAAGAACGTCGTGGTGGTCGACGACAGCAGTGAGCGTGGCCACGACACCGTCGCGGTCGATGCCTGCCGGGAGCTCGAGTGTGAGCGCCTGATGGAAGCGACGGTACCCACCGCCGCGCTGCAGCAGTGCCGCACCGAACGGTGGCAGCGGCAGCCAGCCGACTCCACCGCCGTCGAGTTCGTCGAGGACGACCGTGTCCGCACCCTCGCCGACGATGACGGCCACCTCGGCCAGCCCGGCAACGGTCTTGCGCTCGAACACATCTCGTGGGCCGAACTGGATTCCTCTCGCCTTGGCGCGCGAGACCAACTGAATGGACACGATGCTGTCGCCACCGAGCGCGAAGAAGGAGTCGTCGACGCCCACCGTCTCGAGTCCCAGGACGTCTGCGAACACGTCGGCGATGATGCGCTCGGTATCGGTGCTCGCAGTGCGGAACTCGGCGTCGCTACCGAACTCGGGATCCGGTAGTCCGCGTCGGTCCAGCTTGCCGTTCGGTCCGAGCGGAAGTGATTCGAGAACCACCACCGATGCCGGAACCATGTATTCGGGCACCGTCCGCGCCGCGACCGCCGTCAGGGCCGCCGGATCGACGGCCGCGCCGGAGGCGGGTACCACGTAGCCCACCAGAATTTCGCCCGCCGACGGCGTCTGCCGCACGAGCACGACGGCCTGATCGACGGTCGGGTCGGCGATGAGGGCCGACTCGATCTCACCGAGCTCGATGCGAAGGCCGCGGAGCTTGACCTGGAAGTCGGTGCGCCCCAGGTACTCCAGCTCTCCCCCGGTGTTCCAGCGCACGAGGTCGCCGGTGCGGTACATCCGACTCCCAGCTCGCCCGTACGGATCTGCGACGAATCGGTCTGCCGTCAGGTCGGGTCGTCCCAGATAGCCTCGGGCCAGCTGGGTTCCGGCCAGGTACAGCTCGCCCGGCACGCCGATCGGCACCGGGCGCAGCCGAGCATCCAGCACGGTGACCCGGGTGTTCCAGACCGGCACGCCGATCGGCACCGACACGGTGTCTGCGTCGGTGACCCGATGGAACGTCACGTCCACCGCGGCCTCGGTCGGCCCGTACAGGTTGTGCAGTTCCACGGCGGGCAGTGCCCGACGGATGCCTGCGGCTACCGAGACCGGTAGCGCCTCACCCGATGCGAACAGCATCCGCAGAGCGCTGCATCGCTCGATGCCGTCGGTCGCAGCGAACACGGCGAGCAAGGAGGGAACGAAGTGTGCGGTGGTGACACCGCGGCGTTCGATCGTCTCCACCAGATATGTGGGGTCCCGATGACCGTCCGGCTCGGCGATGTAGAGCTGGGCACCGACCTGCAACGGCCAGAACAACTCCCACACCGAGACGTCGAACGTCACAGGGGTCTTCTGCAGTACCACGTCGTCGACGGTGAGCCCGTACTCGTGCTGCATCCACAGCAGACGGTTGACGATGGCGGCGTGCGTGACGGCCACACCCTTGGGCTTGCCCGTCGAGCCCGAGGTGAAGATGACGTAAGCGGTGTCCGACGGCCTCAGCGGTGCCAGTCGCTCCGAATCCTCGACCGGTCGGGTCGCGGACGCATCGGTGTCCACGGTGTCCAACCGGATCTGCGGAACGGACGAACCGGCGACGCCGCCGTCGCGGGTGGTGGTCAGCACCGCGACCGGTGCTGACGTCTCGAGGATGTACTCGATCCGATCGGACGGCTGGTCCGGGTCGACCGGCACGTAGGCACCGCCTGCAGCGAGGACGGCGTAGATGCCGACGAGCATGTCCGGCGAACGGCGCATCGCGATCGCGACCACGGTCTCGGGTCCTACGCCCTCCCCGATGAGCACTCGGGCAAGCGAATTCACCCGTCCGGAGAACTCCGCGTAGTCGATCTGCTCGTCGCCGAAGCCCAGGGCCACGTTGTTCGGTGCTGCTGCTACCCGCTCGGCGAACAGGGAGACCAGGGTGTGCCGATCGTCGATCTCGTGGTCGGTCGCGTTCCACTGTTCGAGGACGGCGGTGCGCTCGGCAGGCTCGAGGAGATCGACGTCGCCGACGGGCCGGTCGATCTCGGCCGTCATCGACTCGAGAACCCGGACGAGCCTGCGTGCGAAGGCTGCCATCGACGATTCGTCGAACAGATCTGTGGCGTAATCGAATTGGACGTCGACGCCATCGGGCGCGCCTGCGGAGTCGAACTTCTCCCACAGTGTCACCTGCAGATCGAACTTCGCGATCGCACTCGACAGATCGACACCGTCGATGTCGAGACCGGGAAGCGCGAACGACTGTTCGGCGAGGTTCTGGAACGTGAGCATCACCTGGAAGATCGGGTGCCTGGCCTGCGACCGTTCCGGCGCGATCGCGTCGACGAGTCGCTCGAACGGTATGTCGGAGTGCGAGAACGCCCCGAGGTCCACCTCTCGCACCAGGGCGAGCTGATCGCGCAATGTCGTGCCCGGCTCGACGGATGTGCGCAGTGCGAGGGTGTTGACGAACATACCCACGAGGTCGTCGAGGTTGGAATCTCCACGCCCGGCCACCGGCGTCCCGATCACCACGTCGTCGGTTCCCGCCAGCGCAGCCAACAGCACCGCGAGAGCGGTGTGTGCGGTCATGAACACCGTCGCGTTGTTCTCCCGAGACGCTCGGGCGATGCTCTCGTGCAGTTCGGCGTCGAGCGAGAAGTTGTACGCCGCTCCTCTGTTGGTCGCCACCGCCGGCCGCGGTCGATCGGTCGCCAGATCGAGTTGTGCAGGCGCGCCGCGCAGTACCGAACGCCAGTAGCCGAGCTGCTGAGCCATGGGCGATTCGGGATCACCCTCGGTGCCGAGCAACTCGTGCTGCCACAGCGTGAAATCTGCGTACTGGACGGGCAACGGTGCCCACTGCGGATCCTCGCCCGCCGCACGGGCGGTGTAGGCGACCATGATGTCGCGGGTCAACGGTCCCATGGAGAACCCGTCCGCGGCGATGTGGTGGGCCACGAAAGCCAGGACGTGCTCACGCTCGTCGATGCGCAGGATCGTCACCCGCACCGGAACGGCGCTGGTGACGTCGAAGCCCTCGGACACGAACCGCCGCAACGTCTCGGGCACATCGGCGGCTGCCGTGTCGATGACGTCGACGGACGGTGCGCCCTCGGCGAGGCCGAGCACGACCTGGCTGCCTCGCCCGTCGACCTCGGGGTACACGGTGCGCAGAATCTCGTGCCGCGAGACCACATCCGACACCGCTCGCACCAGTGCGGGCACGTCGAGATCGCCGGACAGTCGAATCGCCACCGGAATGTTGTTCACCGCCGAGGTGGGATCGAACTGGCTCAGGAACCACATCCGCTGCTGTGCCAGCGACAGCGGAACCTGCTCGGGCCGCCTGCGCTGCACCAGAGCACGGCGCGCACCGGCACCGACGGTGGATTCGATGGCGCGGGCAAGTCCGAGCACCGTCGGCGACTCGAAGATCGCCCGCACCGGAACCACGGTGTCGAGCGCGGAGCCCAGCCGTGAGACCACCTGGGTGGCAATCAGCGAGTTTCCGCCGAGCGCGAAGAAATCGTCGTCCAGACCCACGCGCTCGACGCCGAGGATGTCCGCGAACACACCGGCGACCGTCACCTCGACGAGATCGGTGGGGGCCCGGAACTCCGCGGCCTCGAACACCGGTTCCGGCAGGGCCTTTCGGTCCAGCTTGCCGTTGGCGTTGAGTGGCAGGACATCGAGGATCACGAAGGCGGACGGCACCATGTAGGACGGCACCGACGACGCCATCGACGCGCGTACGGTCTCGGGATCGACCGATACGCCGTCGACGGGCACCACGTAGGCGACCAGTCGATCCCCGAGGCGTTCGTCGTTCGAGGCGACCACGGCCGCATCGCGTACCGATTCGATCGAGCGCAGCGCGGCGTCGATGTCGCCGAGCTCGATGCGGAAGCCGCGGATCTTGACCTGGAAGTCCGAACGACCCACGTACTCCAGTTCACCGTCGCTACGCCATGCTGCGAGATCGCCTGTGCGATAGAGCCGTCGGCCCGGCGCGAACGGGTTGGCCACGAACCGCTCCGCGGTGAGATCCGGCCTCCCGACATAACCGTCGGCCAACTGCGTGCCCGCGAGATAGAGCTCTCCCGTGACACCGACCGGGACCGGCGACAGACGTGAATCCAGCACGTAGACACGGGTGTTCCATTCGGGAGCACCGATGGGAACCGGCCCCGTCCCGGAGTCGTGCACCCGGTGCGCGGTGACCGACACCGCCGCCTCGGTGGGGCCGTACAGATTGTCCAGGCGTGCCCGCGTAGCGCGGAGCGCACGCTGAGCGGTGGTAGGCGGCAGTGTTTCACCGATGGCCAGGATTCGACGCAGGCCGGACGGCAGCGTGCCGCCGGACGCCGCGATCAATGCGTCGAGCATCGACGGCACCGTGTGCAGCGTCGTCACGTTCGCCTCGGTCATCAGGTTCAGCAGGTAGCTCGGGTCGCGGTGTCCACCGGCCTCGGCGACCACGGTGCAACCGCCGGCGATCGACGCCGTCCAGAATTCCCATACCGACAGATCGAAGGTGGCCGCGGTCTTGAGCAACACCGCGTCGTCGACGCCGATGCCGTATTCCGCACGCGCCCAGAGCAACTGGTTGACAACGGCGCGATGACTGACGGCGACCCCCTTGGGTCGACCGGTCGAGCCGGACGTGAAGATCACATACGCCGTGTTCGCGGCACGCAGCGGCGCACGTCGTTCGTCGTCCGTGATCGGTGCATCCGAGATGTGTGCGTACTCGTCCGAATCCGCGTCGACCATCACGACGGGCACCGACCGACCGTTGCCCTCGGGAGCCGAGAACCCGTCACGGGTCGAGCTCAGGATCAACAGTGGCGATGCGTCGTCGACGATGTCGGCGATGCGGGCAGCCGGCTGATCCGGATCGAGCGGCACATAGACTCCGCCTGCTTTGCTCACCGCGTACATCGCGACGAGCAATTCGACCGAACGCCCGAGCGCGAGCGCCACCGTCACCTGCGGGGCCACCCCCGCGGTGATCAACCGCCGCGCCAGACGGTTGATCCGACCGTCGAACTCGCGATAGGTCAGTGTCCGGCCGGCGTACCTGACCGCCGGAGCCTCGGGGCGGGCGTCGACCTGAGCGTCGAACAGCGACACCAGGGTCTGCGACAGATCGACATCGTGATCGGTGTCGTTCCACGTGTCCAGGATCGTCGTTCGCTCCGACTCGTCGAGCAGGTCCAGATCTCCGACGACTGCACTCGGGTACTCAGCCACCGCGGCCAGCACCGCGACGAATCTCCGAGCGAAGGCCTCGACCGTCGATCTGTCGAACAGGTCGGTAGCGAAGGTGAATTCGGCGTCCATGTCCGCAGGCGTGCCGTCGGCGGCGTAGCGATCGGACACCGTCAGTTGGAGGTCGGTCTTGGCGAGGGTCGACTCGGCGTCGACACCGCGGACGGTCAGCCCCGGCAACTCGAAGCTGAGATCGGCCAGATTCTGGAACGACAGGCCGATCTGGAACAGCGGATTTCGCGCGGTGGAACGCACCGGGTTGAGTACCTCGACCAGACGCTCGAACGGTACGTCCGCGTGGGCGAATGCCGACAGGTCGCGCTCGCGAGCCTGCGCCAGCAACTCCTCGAACGTCATGAAGGGGTGCACCGTGGACCGGAACACCAACGTGTTGACGAACATGCCGATCATGGGATCGAGCGCTCTCTCGCCGCGGCCGGCGATGGGAGTCCCGATGGCGACGTCCTCGGTTCCTGCCACACGTGCCAGGAACGCGGCGAAGGCCGAGTGGACGACCATGAAGACGCTGGCCTGACGTGCCCGCGCGAGGTCGGCGACGGCAGCGTGCACCGCGGCATCCACGGTGAAGCGCACCGTCTCGCCCCGGAAGCTCTGGGTCGGGGGGCGGGGTCGGTCGGTGGGCAGCACCAGCTGGTCGGGCAGACCGTCCAGCGCTTCTTTCCAGTACCGAACCTGTTGCGACGCAACAGAATTCTCGTCGTCGTCGGAGCCGAGAACGGTGCGCTGCCACAGCGCGAAATCCGCGTACTGCACCGGCAGGGGTTCCCAGTTCGGAGCCGAGCCTGCCGCTCTCGCGGTGTATGCGGTCATCACATCCGTTGCCAACGGTCCCATCGATGCACCGTCGGCGGAAACGTGATGGACGACGAAAGCAAGGACGTGCTCGACGGCCTCCCCGTCGATTCGCACCAGCATCGCGTCCACCGGAACCTCGCGGGTCACGTCGAAGCCGCGCAGGAAGAAGCGGCTCACCGTCTCCGGTACATCGGCCGCTGCGACTGTCCGCACCGACAGGTCCAGAGTGGCCTCGGCAGCCGGGAGTACCCTTTGGAACGGTCCGTGTTCGGAGTCCGGGTAGAGCGAGCGCAGCGATTCGTGGCGCTCCACCACATCGCCGACGGCGGCAGCCAATGCCGCCGTGTCGAGCGCACCGGTCAGACGTACCGCGAACGGAATGTTGTCCACGGCCGACGAGGTGTCGAACTGGTTGAGGAACCAGTAGCGCTGCTGCGCCAACGACAGTGGTGGACGCTCGGGCCGAGGTCCGGCCACGAGCGGCGCACGCGAGCCCGAACCGACGCCGGACTCGAGGCGATCCGCCAGCGCTGCGACGGTGGACACCTCGAACAGCATGCGTACGGGCACGGTGGTGTCCAGAATCGCACCGAGACGCGAGACCACCTGCGTCGCGATGAGCGAGTTGCCACCGAGCTCGAAGAAGTCGTCCTGGGCTCCCACCCGATCGACTCCCAGCACCTCCGCGAACACGGTCGCCACGCTCTGCTCCACCGCGGTGGCCGGCGCGACGAACTCGCGTGCCTCGAACGCCGGAGCGGGAAGCGCTGCCCGATCGAGCTTGCCGACCGACGTCAGCGGCACCGCGTCGAGCACCGTGATAGATGCCGGAATCATGTAGTTGGGCAACGCTTTTCCGACGAACGCCGTCAGGTCGTCCACGTCGACCGATGCGTCGCGGACCGGGAGTACGTACGAGATGAGCGTGGTGACCCCCGAGGGCAGCCGGTGTCCGAGTGTCACGGCGAACTCGACACTCGGGTACGCGGTCAGTGCCGAGTCGATCTCGCCGAGTTCGATACGGAACCCACGCACCTTCACCTGGAAATCGGTGCGGCCCACGAACTGAAGTTGAAGATCCTCGGTCCAACGCACCACGTCTCCGGTGCGATACATCCGGCCGCCGCCGACACCGTAGGGGTTGGCAACGAAGCGCTCGGAGGACAGCATGGGCCGACCGAGATAGCCGCGAGCGAGAGCGCCGCCGGCCAGATAGAGCTCACCGGCCACTCCGGACGGCACCGGACGCAATCGATCGTCGAGAATCAGTGCCGACATACCGTGAATGGGCCGTCCGACGGTGATCGGTTCGCCGGGAGTCAGGTCTGCGAAGCTCGAGATGATGGTCGTCTCGGTCGGTCCGTAGCCGTTGAAGTACTTACGGCCAGGGGCCCATCGCGCGAGCAGTTCCGGTGTGGTGACGTCGCCGCCGACCGAGAGCACTTCGAGCGCGTCGAGACCCGTCGGATCCATCGTGCCGAGCACCGCGGGAGTGATGATCGAATGGCTGACCTGCTCGGCCTTCAGCAGCTCGGACAACTCGGTACCGCCCAGGATCTCGGCGGGCACGATCACCAGAGTTGCACCTACCGAGAACGCCGCCATCCACTCGAGGACGGACGGATCGAAGTTCGGCGAGCAGATGTGCAGGAATTGCGCCGACGGTGTCAGGTGGTACAGATCGCCGGCGGCATCGAGCACGCCCCCGAGCCCGGCATGCGTCACCACGACGCCCTTGGGCTTACCGGTCGAGCCCGAGGTGTAGATGACGTACGCCGGATTCTGGAACACCGACGGCCGCAGTCGATCCGCATCCGTGATCGGATCGGCGGAGTGAGCGCGCACCGCCGCCACCACGTCGTCGTCGTCGAGACGGATCCAGTCCGGACCGCCGCTCGATCCCTGCACCGAAGCCAGGTGTGCCGCGGCGGTCAGGCCGAGTACCGCCCCGGAATCACCGACCATGTGGGCAATGCGGTCGCTCGGATATGTCGGGTCGACCGGGAGGTGGGCACCGCCCGCCTTGGCCACGGCCCAGACCCCGAGCACCATCTCGTAGGAGCGCTGGAACCCGAGCGCGACGACGGTCTCCGGCCCCACGCCCCTGGAGATGAGCAGACGGGCGAGCTGAGACGAGGTGCTGTCGAGTTCGGCGTACGTGATGGAGCGATCGCGGTAGCGGATGGCAATCGCCTGCGGATCGAGAGCGGCTCCGGCAGCGAAGATCTCGGCGAGAGTGCCGCCTGCCAACACCTCGTCGCCGTGTACGTGGGTCAAGCGGTCGTATTCGTCCTCGTAGAGAATCCCCAGGTCGCCGACCGGAGTACTCGGATCCGCCACCACGCCGTCGAGAAGACGGCGGAAGCGGTCTGCGAAGCCCACGATGGTCGACTCGTCGAACAGATCGCGCGAGTAGAGCCACGCCGCGGACATACCGCCGCCGTCGGACTCGCGCAACGTCAGCGACAGATCGAACTTGGCCGTCTCGACGTCGAGATCGACAGCCGAGACCTCCAACCCGGGCAGCGCGAAGGTGCTCGGCGGCAGGTTCTCGAAGGCGATCGCCACTTGGAACAGTGGGTGTCGTGAAGCGGAGCGTTCGGGGTCGAGAAGATCGACCAGACGCTCGAACGGGATATCGGCGTGCGCGAAGGCCGCCAGATCGACCTCACGGACGTCGGCAAGCATGCCGTCGAAGCCCTTGCCCGGGTTCACCTCGGTACGCAGGACCAGGGTGTTGACGAACATTCCGATCACGTCGTCGAGTGCAGCATCTCCGCGTCCGGCGATGGCCGTGCCGACGGCGATGTCCGTCGAATTCGACATGCGCGCAAGGAATACCGCGAGGGCAGTGTGCAGCACCATGAACGTCGTGGTGCCGCTCTCCCTGGCCAGGGCACTGAGACCGGCATGGACGTCGGGGGCGATCTCGAATTCGACGCGGCCACCGGCCCCCGAGGACTCGGCGGGACGTGGCCGATCGTGCGGAAGAGCGAGCTCGGCCGGCATCTCCGCCAACGTCTCGCGCCAGAACGACGCCTGCCGGGAGATCAGGCTCGCCGAATCCGCCTCGCTACCGAGTACTGACCGCTGCCACAGCGTGAAGTCGATGTACTGCACCGCCAGTGGCTGCCAGGACGGCGACTCGCCCGCCACTCGTGCGAGGTACGCGGTCATCACGTCGCGGGTCAGCGGACCCATCGACCAACCGTCGGCGCTGATGTGATGCACCACGAACACCAAGACATGTTCCTGCTCCGAGACCTCGAACAGCCTCACGCGCAACGGAACTGCAGCAGTGACGTCGAAGCCTGCGGCCACGAAGGCGGTCACGTCGGCCACGATCGCATCGGCAGTTGCCCCGACCGGCTCGAGATTCGGGACGACGGTCCGGGTGGGGAGCACGAGTTGGTGTCCCGAGCCGTCCACAGCCGGGTACACCGTGCGCAGGGATTCGTGGCGCTCGAGGACGTCCGACACGGCAGCGCGCAGCGCAGCCGCGTCCAACGAACCACGCAACCGGATGGCCACCGGAATGTTGTTCACGGCGGACTCGGGATCGAATCGGTTCAGGAACCACATCCGCTGCTGCGCCATCGACAGCGGAACCGTCTCCGGCCGAGTCTGCGGAACCAGCGGTGCCGCGGCACCGTCACCCAGATGACTCTCCACCCGAACCGCCAGTGCCGCAACCGTACTGGCCTCGAACAGTGCACGGACCGGAACGGTCGCATCCAGTTCGCTACCCAACCGCGAGACCACCTGGGTGGCGACGAGAGAGTTGCCACCGAGGGCGAAGAAATCGTCGTCGACGCCGATGCGGTCGACTCCGAGAACGTCCGCGAACACCCGAGCGACGATCTCCTCGACGGGATTCGACGGTGCGCGATACTCGACTTCCTCGATCTCGGGATCCGGCAGGGCCTTGCGGTCCAGCTTGCCGCTGGCACCGAGGGGCAGAGCATCGAGAACGACGATCACGGCGGGCACCATGTACGAGGCGAGGCGCTCGCTCAATGCATCACGCAGAGACTGCGTGTCCACGCTCCCGGTGCCGACCACATAGGCCACCAACCGATCGGCACGGACCACGGTGACCGCCTGGCTCACCGACGGCTGCTCGAGCAGGGCCGCTTCGATTTCACCCAGTTCGATCCGTAGACCGCGAAGCTTGACCTGGAAGTCCGAACGTCCGACGTAGTCGAGTTCGCCGCCGGGCAGCCAACGCACCACGTCGCCCGTGCGATACATCCGGGCTCCGTCCTCGCCGAACGGGTTGGGCAGGAAGCGATCCGCCGTCAGATCCGGTCGCCCCACGTAGCCCCGAGCAAGCTGCGTTCCGGCGAGGTAGAGCTCTCCGTGCACTCCGACCGGCACCGGTCGCAGAGCGGAGTCCAGTACGTAGACGGCCGTGTTCCAGACCGGCGCACCGATCGGTACGACGGCGGTGTCGTCGTCGGTGACTCGGTGGTACGTCACGTCCACCGCGGCTTCGGTCGGGCCGTAGAGGTTGTGGATCTCGATGGCCGTCAGCGCCCGGCGCAGCGCCTGCGCAGTCGTCGGTGTCAACGCCTCACCGGAGGCGAACACCAGCCGCAGGGTTTCCGCGGACTCGGCGCGCGCAACGACCTCGGGTACGAACACCGACATCATCGAGGGAACGAAGTGAACTACCGAGACTTGTTCGCGCGCAATGATATCGAGCAGATACGCGGGGTCCCGATGGCCGTCCGGTACAGCGACGGCCACCGAGGCACCGTTCTGCAGAGCCCAGAAGAACTCCCAGACCGATACGTCGAACGTCGCGGGCGTCTTCTGCAGCACCACGTCGGAGGCGGTCAGCGGATACTCGTGCTGCATCCACGACACACGGTTGACGATCGATTCGTGCGAGACGCCGACGCCTTTGGGGCGGCCGGTGGATCCGGACGTGAAGATGACGTAGGCGAGGTTGTGCGGACGCAACGGACCCCGGCGATCGGCGTCGACGAGGGGTTCGGCCGAATGTGCCGAGACGTCCAGCGCGTCGATATCGACCGTTTCGAATCCGTCGAGTTCGAGGTGATCACGGGTCGAGGACAACACCAGAACCGGATTCGCCGTCTCGGCGATGTAGTCGTTGCGCTCGCGCGGCTGGCTCGGATCGACGGGCACGTAGGCCCCACCGGCCGTCACGATCGCGTACATACCCACGAACAGCTCGATGCTGCGCTCCATCGCGAGAGCGACCAACGTGTCCGGACCGACACCACGCGAGACAAGTTCTCGTGCAACACGATTGACCCGGGCGGCGAACTCGGCGTAGGTCAGCCGTTCGCCCTCGAACACCAACGCCTGTCCATCGGGTGTGGCCTCGACCTGCGCTCGGAACATCTCGACCAGCGTCAGGTCCGACGACACCTCGTGGCCCGTCGCGTTCCATGCTCGAAGCACCTGCAACCGTTCCTCGGCATCGAGCACATCGATCTCGGCGATGGGCGCGGCAGGTGCACGAGTCACCGATTCGAGGACCCGCAGGAACCGTTCGCCGAATGCGGCCATCGTCGACGCGTCGAACAGATCGGCCGAATACGTCAGCGCTACGGTCAAACCGGCCGGATCGGTCCCCTCGGCCACCGAGTCCCACAGTGTCACTTGCAGATCGAACTTCGCGAGATCGGCCTCGTAATCGAGTGCGCTCACCCGAAGACCGGGGATCTCCACGGACGTGGCGTCCAGGTTCTGGAACGTCAGCATGACCTGGAACAGTGGATGACGAGCGGTCGAGCGAGTGGGCTGGAGAACCTCGACCAGTCGCTCGAACGGAACCTCGGCGTGCGAGAACGCGGCGAGATCGGTCTCGCGTACTCGGCCCAGCAGATCCTCGAAGTCAGCCGCGGGGTCGATCGTGGTGCGCAGCACGAGCGTGTTGACGAACATGCCGACGACGTCGTCGAGAACGGCGTCGCCACGACCGGCGACCGGTGTTCCGATCGTGACGTCGTCGGTAGCGGACAACGTCGCCAGCAGAACGGCCAGTGCCGAGTGGACCACCATGAAGGTCGTGGCCCCGTGGGTACGCCCGAGTTGTTCGATCGCCGCGGCGAGGTCCGCATCGATCTCGAACAGATGTGTACCGCCGTGGGTGGTCGCCACCGCCGGCCTCGGTCGATCCGTCGGCAGGTCGAGCTGTTCGGGTGCGCCGGCCAGCTGCGAACGCCAGTAGGCCTCCTGAGCAGCGATCAGCGAGGTCGGATCGTTCTCGTCTCCGAGCACCGACCGCTGCCAGAGCGTGTAGTCGGCGTACTGGACGGGCAACGGCGTCCACGCCGGCTCCTGTCCGGAACTGCGGGCCACGTACGCGGTCACCACGTCTCGCGTCAACGGTGCCATCGAGAATCCGTCGGCCGCGATGTGATGGACCACGAGGGCCAGAACGTGTTCGGTTCGAGACAGCGCCAGTACGGCGGCGCGCACGGGCAAACCGGTCGAGACGTCGAACGGCCGAAGAGCGAACTCGAGCAACGTCTCCGGCAGCCGAGCATCCTCGACGTCCGAGAACTCCACGTCCACCGTGGCGGAGCCGGGTTCGAGCACCTGCTGGTACCCCACTCCGGCGTGATCCGGATAGATCGTCCGCAGGGATTCGTGCCTGCCCAGTACGTCCGAGACTGCCGCACGCAACGCATCGAGATCGAGCTCGCCGGACAGCGAGATCGCGACCGGAATGTTGTTGACGGCCGATTCGGGCTCGAAACGGTTGAGGAACCACATCCGCTGCTGAGCCAACGACAACGGAACACGCTCCGGCCGCGGCTGTGCAGTGAGCGCCGCACGGGGTGCACCACTCGACGCCTCAGCCCCATCGACCACAGCGGCGAGCTCGGCCACGGTGGGAGCATCGAAGAACGCGCGAACGTCCACGGACACACCGCGTTCGGCGTTGACGCGCGCGACGACTCGAGTGGCGTTGAGAGAGTTTCCCCCGACCGCGAAGAAGTCGTCGTCGATGCCGACGCGGTCCATGCCGAGGACACTCTGGAAGATCTCGACGAGCGCGGACTCGGTCTCGGTTTCCGGAGCTCGGTATTCACGGACGAGTGACCCGAAGTCGGGAGCCGGCAACGCCTTTCGGTCGAGCTTGCCACTCGAATTGAGCGGGAACTCGTCGAGTACGACGAACAACGACGGCACCATGTAATCCGGTGTGCGACGCCGTACCGCAGCTGCGAGATCACTGTGATCGATTTCGGGGTCGGACGAAACGACATAACCGACCAGGTGCTCACCCAGCTCCACGTGGGCCTCGTCGGCATGCACCAGCACCGCAGCCTGGCTCACGTTCGGCTCGGCGAGCAGAGCCGATTCGATCTCGCCGAGTTCGATGCGCAGTCCGCGCAGCTTCACCTGGAAGTCGGTGCGGCCGATGTAGTCGATCAGACCGTCGGAGCGCCTGCGCACCAGGTCTCCGGTGCGGTACATCCGATCGCCTGGCCCGCCGAACGGGTCGGCGACGAAACGATCCGCGGTGAGGTCGCCTCGGCGCAGATAGCCGCGCGCGAGCTGCACACCGGCGAGATACAGCTCGCCCTCGACGCCTCTGGGCACCCGGTGCAGCGACTCGTCCAGCACATAGAGCTCGGTGTCGGCCACCGCGGCACCGATCGGGACAGCAGCCTCCTCGACGTCCTGCGTGCGGTAGTACGTGACGTCGACCGCGGCCTCGGTGGGGCCGTACAGGTTGTGCAGTGACGCGGCAGAGATCCGGTGGAAGGCATTGACGGTGCGGGCCGGCAGTGCTTCACCCGATGCGAACACGGTCGTCAGCGACGTCACCTGTGCTGCAGCGGGTTCGGCGACGTACACCGAGAGCATCGACGGCACGAAGTGGGCAATCGTGACGCTCTGCTCACCGATGATTCGGGCCAGGTACGCGGGATCCCGATGACCGTCGGGCTCTGCGATCACCAGCCGGGCACCGATCTGCAACGGCCAGAAGAACTCCCACACCGACACGTCGAAGGTGAACGGCGTCTTCTGCAGCACGACGTCCGTGGCAGTCATGACGTATTCGCGCTGCCGCCACGCGATGTTGGCCACGATCGCGCTGTGCCCCACCGCGACGCCCTTGGGCCGACCGGTCGACCCGGAAGTGAAGATGACGTACGCGAGATCGCTGGACGACAGTGGGGCGCGGCGGTCTTCGTCGGTCACCGGGCCGGCGGAGTACCCGGACAGATCGACCGTATCCACCGACACGGTCTCGGTGGACGCCGGCACGTCGGGGTGATCGGTGGAGGTCGTGACCACCACCACCGGCTCGGCGATATCGAGGACGTACCCCAACCGATCGGACGGATGATCCGGGTCGAGAGGAACGTACGCGCCACCGGCGGCGGTGATCGCGTACATGCCGATCAGCAGATCCATCGATCGACGAATCGACAGGCCCACTCGGGCGTCCGGGCCGACACCGCGCTCGATCAGGTGTCGGGCCAACCGGTTCACCGAATCCGCGAACTGCGAGTACGTCAGCGTCTCGCCGGCGAACGTCAGGGCAGGAGCGTCCGGGGTCCGCTCGACCTGCTCGACGAAACGCCGATAGAGCGTGTCGGCCTCGGCCGAACTCCGTGGCCCGGCCGCTACGGCCGAAACGGCTGCCGTGTCGTGTCCCAACACCGACACCGCATCGTCGAGAAGGCCCGCGACGACGGCGTCGAGGCCACCCTCGGTTGCCTCGATCAGACCGGGGACAGCGGTGGACAGCACCACGGGCACCAGGGCGTCGGGTCCGAGGGCACCGCCCATGGCCGTGTCGAGGGCGGTGATCTCCGCATCCAGACCGACGTACGTCAGCTCCGCACCGAGGTGCGTCAGCGCCACCCGATCCGGTTCGAGCGCACCGACGCTCCGAACCAGCCGAGGCAGATCCTCGATAGTCGAAGAGCTACCGCCGAGGCCGCCTGACGCCATCTATCCATTCCTCCTGATCGAAAACCGTGCCGTGTCGTTCTCGTTGGCCCCGCGCGGTCGGCGGGGATACGTGCCGCCGGGATCGCCGCCGCTCACGATGACGCGATCACCGACTCCGCACGTTCGATCAACGATGCCAGAGCCGTGGTGAGCCCTTGTGCACCGAGGGCCGGAAGTATGCCGGGCACCAGAGCGGACAATGTCACCGTCATGAGCGCCTGCGGCTTCATGGCACCGCCCATCGTCGCCGACGTCTGCGCCACTCTGGTGTTCATCGCCGCGAACGTCACTCGCGTCGACTCGTGCTCGAACGCGATCTCGTCCGGTGCCACGGCCGCGGCCTGCGCCACCAACTCGGGCAGGTCGTCGATCGTCTTCGGAGTGGCCTTGGGTGCGAACTCGGCCTTCTCGTCGTCGGTGAGAACGTCGATGGAGCCCACTGCCACCGTCGGATCGGCCGTGACCGCCTCGAGAATCTTCCCGAAGCGCTCGGCGAAGGTCGCGACACTCGCCTCGGTGAACAGCGCCGTGGCGTAGGTGAACGTCGCCTCGATCGCAGCGAGTGATCCCGCCTCGTCGAACGACTCGACCGCGGTCAACTGCAAGTCGAACTTCGCCTGGTCGTCGCCGGCGTCGAGCGCCTCGATGCGTAGTCCTGGCAGCTCGAACGTTCCGGTGGTGTGGTTCTGGAACGTCAGCATCACCTGGAACAACGGCGTGTACGCAGTGGACCTGGCCCGACCGAGCGCATCGACGAGCCGCTCGAACGGCACGTCCGCGTTGCCGAACGCAGCGAGATCGGTCTCTTTGGCCTGCTGCAGCAGATCCAGGAACGAATCGGCGCGCTGCACTCGGGTTCGCAGAACCAGGGTGTTGACGAACATGCCGACCAAGTCGTCCAGTTTCTGCTCACCGCGACCGGCGCTCGGCGTGCCGATGCTGATGTCGGTGGAGTTGCTCAGCCGCGAGAGCAGGACGGCGAACGCACTGTGGACCACCATGAACGTGGTGGCCGCGTGCTCGCGCGCGATCGCCTCGATGCGACCGGCGACATCCCGGCCGATGGTGAACCGATAGGCCGCGCCGTGCATCGACGGCCGAGCCGGACGCGGTGAATCCGTCGGCAGTTCGAGCACTTCCGGAGCACCGGACAGTCGCTCGGTCCAGTAGGACAGCTGTCGGGCGAGCGCGCTGTCCGGGTCGGCCTCGCTGCCGAGTACCTCGCGCTGCCAGATCGCGAAGTCGGCGTACTGGACGTCGAGCGGCTCCCACGTGGGCATGCCTCCGTCGACGCGTGCGGTGTAGGCCACCATCACGTCACGGATGAGCGGGCCCATGGAGAAACCGTCGGCAGAAATATGGTGCGCGACAACGGCCAGTACGTGCTCGTCCGCACCGATCTCGAGCAGAGCTGCACGGACCGGCACCGCCGTGGTGACGTCGAAGCCGGTTCCCAGTACTTCCATCAGGCGGGCAGGCAACGCGTCTCGGTCGACCTTCTCCGGGGTCAGGTCGACCCCGACGTCGGCGACCGATCCGATGAGTTGCATCGGACCGTCCGTGCCCTCCGGATACCGGGTCCGCAGAATCTCGTGTCGGGCCACCACGTCGTCGAACGCCGCCGCGAGAGCAGCTACGTCGAGCTCGCCGGTCAGTCGGACCGCCACCGGGATGTTGTACGCGGCGGACTCCGGATCGACTCGGTTGATCGTCCACATCCGGTCCTGGGCCACCGAGAGCGGCAGCACGTCAGGCCGCGCGACCGAGGTCAGCTCCCGACGGGCTCCCCCGCCGACGAGGGGTGCGATGTGAGCTGCAAGGCCCTCGACCGTTGACGCGGTGAACACTGCGCGCACCGGAACCTGCGCATCGAGCGCCTGTCCGAGACGGGACACCAACTGCGTTGCGATCAGCGAGTTGCCGCCGAGCGCGAAGAAATCGTCGTCTCGTCCGGCGCGGTCGAGGCCGAGCAGATCGACGACGGTCTGCGCGAGGATCTCCTCGACGGGTCCCACCGGTGCCCGGAACTCGGCTGTCTCGAACTGCGGGTGCGGAAGTGCCGCGCGATCGAGCTTGCCGTTGGCGTTGAGCGGAAGCCGTTCGAGCACAACGAACGCGGCCGGGACCATGTACGACGGCAGTACGCGCGCCAGATCCTTCTCGGCCGCCGCCGTGTCAGGAGCCGATCCGTCGACACCCACCAGGTACGCGACCAACTGTTGACCGACCACCGAGTCCCGGTGGACCACCACGGCAGTCTCGGCGATCTGAGGCAGTGCGCGCACGGCGGCTTCGATCTCGCCGAGCTCGATCCGGAATCCCCGGATCTTGACCTGGAAATCGACTCGGTCGACGTACTCGAGTCGTGCACTTTCGGCACCCTCGGAATCGCCGTCCGCCAGACGCCACCGCACCAGGTCTCCGGTGCGGTACATCCGCCCGCCGTCCACCGAGAACGGGTTCGCAACGAACCGTTCCGCAGTGAGATCCTCGCGGCCGAAGTACCCGCGTGCGAGCTGATCACCGGCGAGGTACAGCTCGCCCGTGATTCCCGCCGGAACCGGGTGCAGACGCGAATCGAGAACGTGGACAGCAGTGTTCGCTTCCGGCACACCGATGGGGACGACAACCGTGTCGGCATCGGTCACCGGGTGAGCCGTCACCGACACAGCGGCCTCGGTCGGCCCGTACAGGTTGTACAGCTCGGCGGTGTTCCGACGCCGGAAGTCCTGCGCCAGAGCAGCCGGGAGTGCTTCGCCGATGGCCAGCACACGACGCAAGGAGGGTCCGAGGGAACCGCCGGCGACAGTGGTCAGCATCGTCAACGTCGACGGCACCAGATGCAGCGTCGTCACCTCGTGCTCGCGGATTGCCGCCAGGAGATAATCCGGATCGCGATGCCCGTCGGGAGCCGCGATGACGACTCGTCCGCCCGACGTTGGCTGAGACCAGAACTCCCACACCGAGAGGTCGAACGTTGCCGCCGTCTTGAGCAGCGACGCGTCCGCGGTACCGAGGCCGTACTCCTCACGCATCCACTCGAGTTGATTGACGATGGCACCGTGGCTCACCGCGACGCCCTTGGGTCGACCGGTCGACCCGGAGGTGAAGATGACGTACGCGGTGTTCTCCGGGCGCAGCACCGACGTCCGCTCGTGCGGAGCCACCGGCTCGGCGGAATAGCCGGACAGGTCCAGCTGTGTGATGTCGACGGCCGTCGCGACCGAGGCGATCCCGTCCTCGTCTGCACCGTTCGCGGCGACGAGCACACACAGGGGTTCGGCCGTCTCGAGGACGAACGAGTTGCGCTCGAAAGGCTGATCCGGGTCGAGCGGAACATACGCACCGCCCGCGGCCGAAATCGCGTACATGCCGACGAGGAGATCGACGGAGCGCCGAATTGCAAGGCCCACACGCACTTCGGGTCCGACCCCCACAGAGATCAGATGACGCGCCAGCCGTGCAACGCGATCGGAGAACTCACCGTAGGTGAGTGTGCCGTCGTCGTGGATCAGAGCCACGGCGCTGCGATCTCGCGCGGCCGATGCGGCGAACAGGTCGGTCAGCGTGCTCTCGGAGATGCTGCGATGCGTGTCGTTCCAGCGCGAGACAATGGTCTCGCGCTCGTCGCCGAGCAGGAGATCCAGATCGCCGATGGCGGTCGCAGGCGATGCGACGATTGCGGCCAACAGTTGCTGGAACCGATCGACCAGAGTCCGGGCGGTTCGCTCGTCGAACAGATCTGTGGCGTAGGTCAACATCGCCCCGAACCCGCCGAGCTCCCCGCTCTGCGGGTCGCTCGATCCGGGCGTATCGGTGACGATCAGGTGCAGATCGAACTGAGACGTCGTCGAGTCGGTGTCGAGTGCCGAGATGTCGAGACCGTCCAACTCGAAGCTGCGGCGCACGAAGTTCTGGAAGGAGAAGCCCACCTGGAACAGCGGATGCCGAGCCGTCGAACGTGCCGGATTCACCACCTCGACCAGACGCTCGAACGGAATGTCCGCGTGTGCGAATGCCTGCAGGTCGGTCTCGCGAGCCGCTACCAGAAGGTCCTCGAAACTGGCATCGGCGCGCGCGTCGAGACGCAACACCAACGTGTTGACGAACATGCCGACGAGATTCTCGATCTCCGCTTCGCCGCGGCCGGCGATCGGAGTACCGACCACGATGTCCTGCGATCCGGAGATGCGAGCCAGCAGCGTTGCGAATGCTGCGTGCACGGCCATGAACACCGTGGCGTTGTGGGTACGCGCGAGTGCGACCAGAGCAGCCCGGACCTCGGCATCGATGTGGAAATCGATGCGACTGCCGCGGAAGGTCTGCTCGGCAGGCCGTGGGTGATCCAACGGCAGGTCCAGTTGCTCGGGAAGGTCGGCCAATGCGTCCGTCCAGTACCGAATCTGTTGCGCTGCGATCGAGTCGGCATCGCCGTCGTCGCCGAGTACCTCCCGCTGCCACAGCGCGTAGTCGGCGTATTGGACGGCCAATGGAGACCACTGCGGATCGGATCGACGGGAACGCGCGGCGTACGCCGTCATCACGTCGGTCGAGAGGGGAACCGTGGACAACCCGTCGGCGCTGATGTGGTGGATGACCATTCCGAGCACGAACTCGGTGTCGGACACCCGAAAGAGTACCGCCTGCAACGGGATCGACGCGGTGACGTCGAAAGTGGTCGCCAACAGTTCACCGACGCGGGTAGCGACCGATTCGGCATCGGTGTCCACGACGGTCAGTGCTGTGCGCACCTCGGACATCGGCACGATCACCTGATGTGGCCCGTCCGGCGAGTCCGGGTACACCGAACGCAAGGTCTCGTGGCGTTCGATCACGTCGAGGACGGCCTGCTCGAGCGCGTCGACGTCGAGGTTGCCGCTCAACCGCATCGCGAACGGGATGTTGTAGGCCGTCGACGAGTTGTCGAACCGGTTCAGGAACCACATGCGCTGCTGCGCCAGCGACAACGGGACGAAGTCCGGTCGCGGCCGCGCCACCAGTGCAGGGCGCTCGGGCCCGGAGCTGCGTTCCACACGGTGCGCCAGCGACTCGACCGTCGATGCCTCGAACAGCATCCGCACCGGCACGTTTCGGCCGAGAGCGGCACCGATCCGAGAGACCACCTGGGTTGCGACGAGCGAGTTTCCACCGAGCTCGAAGAAGTCGTCGTCGAGTCCGACACGATCCACTCCCAGCACACCGGCGAAGACACCGGCAACGATCTCCTCGATCGGCGTGGACGGCGAACGGAACTGCCGAAGCTGAGCTGCGGGCGCGGGAAGCGCGCGCCGGTCGAGCTTTCCGTTGACCGTCAACGGAATGGTGTCGAGTACGACGAACGCGGACGGCACCATGTAGTCGGGGAGGTTCTCGGCGACCGACGAGCGCAGGGTGTCGACGTCCACGGCAGCACCCGCAGCGGGCACCACGTACGCAACCAGTCGCGCCGAGCCCGGAGTGTCCTCGCGAGCGATCACGGCTGCCTGGCCCACGGTCGCCGCCGCGGCGACAGCGGATTCGACCTCGCCCAGTTCGATCCGGAATCCGCGGATCTTGACCTGATCGTCGGCTCGCCCGACGAACTCGAGTTCGCCCGAAGCGGACCACCGTGCGACATCGCCGGTGCGGTACAGCACCGATCCGTCCGCAGCGAACGGATCGGCCACGAAACGGGTGGCGCTCAATCCTGCTCGGCCGAGATATCCGCGCGCGACCTGGCCGCCCGAGACGTACATCTCGCCGGGAACTCCGACCGGAAGAAGCCCGAGCCGGGAGTCGAGTACGTAGACCGCGAGTCCTGAAATCGCCCGTCCCACAAGAGATCCCGAGGCAGACGCGGCCGAGGTCGCATCGAGCTCGCGGTGCGACACGTGCACCGTGGTCTCGGTGATTCCGTACATGTTGACCAATCGCGGACGACTGTCACCGTGCCTGGCGAACCAGCCGGACAGCCTGCGCAGCTCGAGTGCCTCGCCACCGAAGATCACGAACCTCAGCGCGTAACCGGCCGCTGTGGCGGCGGTTCGATCGGCCTCGTCCAACTGGTAGAAGGCCGACGGTGTCTGGTTGAGCACGGTGACCCGCTCGGAAACCAGCAACTCGCGCAGAGCTTCCGGTGACCGTGACGTGTAGTAGTCCACGACGACCACGGTGCCGCCGGTGGTGAGCGGCCCCCACAGCTCCCAGACCGAGAAGTCGAAAGCGAAGGAATGGAACAGCGTCCACACGTCCTCGGGACCGAAGTCGAACTCGCTCTGCGTGTTCGCAAGCAGGCGAACGACATTGCGATGCGGAATCACCACGCCCTTGGGTTTACCGGTGGACCCCGACGTGTAGATCACGTAGGCGACGTGTGCGTCGGAGCGCGGTGAACGCAGTTCGGTCGGTTCCAACGGCGCAGTGTCGACCGCGTCGTCGGACGAGTCGATCTCCACGCGCGGCAATGTCGTCGGTAGATCCACCTCGACCCCGGACCAGGTCAACAGGGCGGCAGGACGCGAGTCGGCCAGGACGAACTCGATGCGATCGGCCGGGTAGGACGGATCGATCGGGACGTAGCCGCCACCTGCTTTGAGCACGCCGAGCAAGCCGACGACGAGGTCGGTGGACCGCGGAAGAACCACGGCGACAAGGCTTTCCGGGCCCACTCCGACCGCCGACAGACGGCGGGCCAGAGCATTGGATGCCTCGTCGATCTGCCGGTAGGTCGAGCTGCGATCGCCGAACACCACGGCCACCGACTCGGGTGCCTCGGCGGCGCGGGCGGCGAACAGGTCCACCAGAGTCTCCGGCCTATCCGCGACGGCGGGTGCCGTACGGGCAAGCGCCAGAACGTGGTCGCGCTCGGCCGTGTCCATCAACTCGATGGTTCCCACCGGAGCGCCGTGGTTCTCGGCGACCGTGTCGAGGATGCGCAGCAACCGGGTACCGAAGCTGCGGGCGGTGTCCTCGTCGTAGAGGTCGCGAGCATAGGTGACGTCGAGTCGCGTGCTGCCGTCGGCATCGTCGGTGAACGTGAACTGCAGATCGAACTTGGACGTGACGATGTCGAGGTCGAGTCCGCGCACGTGCAGTCCGGGCAGCTCGAGTTCGGTCTGGTCCATGTTCTGCACCGTCAGCATCACCTGGATCAACGGGTGTCGCGCGGCCGAACGAGCCGGATCGAGAGCCTCGACGAGACGCTCGAACGGAACGTCCGCGTGGCCGAAGGCCGACAGATCCGTTTCCCGGACATGTTCCAGCGCGGCGACGAACGACGAATCCGACGCGACGTCCGTGCGCAACACCAGGGTGTTGACGAACATGCCGATCACATCGTCCAGTGCCGCGTCGCCGCGGCCTGCGACCGGTGTACCGATCGCGATGTCCCGCTCACCCGACAGTCGCGCGAGCAGTACTGCGAGTGCGGTGTGCAGCACCATGAACAGAGACGACCGATGGTCGCGGGCCAGATCCACCAAGCTCGCCCGGGTTGCAGCACCGACAGTGAGGACGACGTTTCCGCCGCGATACGACGCGGTGTCCGGGCGAGGCCGATCACCGGGGAACGTGATTTCGTCGGGTAGTCCGGACAGCGTGTGCGACCAGTGCCGAATCTGCGTCGAGATCGGCGACTGCGGGTCGTCCTCGGAACCGAGCTCGGCGAGCTGCCACAGGGTGTAGTCCACGTAGCGAACCGGCAGTGGCTCCCAGTTCGGCACCACGCCGGAAGACCTGGCCCCGTAGGCGATCATCAGATCACGGGTCAACGGTCCCATCGAGTAGCCGTCGGCAGCGATGTGGTGGGTCACGAACGCCAGGACGTGACGGTTCTGTTCGATCTGCAGCAACGCTGCGCGCAGCGGCGGTACCGTCGCGACGTCGAATCCGCCCATGAACAGATCGGTGAGCGCACCGACGACCTCGGCCTCGGCAACCGAACGGGCGTGCAGTTCCGGCACGACCTGCGCGGCGTCGACGATGACCTGCGACGCAGTTCCGTCGACCTCGGGATACATCGTGCGCAACGACTCGTGCCGCTCGACGACGTCGGCGACGGCGGCAGCCAGGGCATCGACGTCGAGCGTGCCGGTCAGCTCGATGGCCACCGGAAGGTTGTTCGTTGCGGCGTCGACGTCGAACTGGTTCAGGAACCACATTCGGCGTTGCGCGAGCGACAGCGGGATTGTCTTGGGCAACTCGCTGCGCACCAACGACTTTCGTCCACCGGAGCCGGTCTGCTCGTCGAGTCGGGCTGCGAGTGCAGACACCGTGGCGGCCTCGAAGATCGCGCGAACCGACACGGTGGTGTCGAGTGCGACGCCGATACGCGACGCCACTCTCGTCGCCACCAGCGAATTTCCACCGAGTGCGAAGAACTCGTCGTCCGCACCCACTCGGTCTACGCCCAGAATCTCGCGGAACACATCGGACACAACCACTTCCGTGGCCGTGCTCGGTGCTCTGAACTCGCGCTGAACGATCTCGGGATCCGGGAGCGATCGACGGTCGAGCTTGCCGCTCGGTGTGAGAGGCAGGGAATCGAGCACGACGAACGCCGCCGGAACCATGTACGAGATCAGTGAACCCGCGGCGGTCTCGGTCAGCTCGGCCGGGTCGAGGGTCGCCCCAGGAGTAGGCACGACGTACGCGACGAGTTGATCGCCGGTCACCTCGCTCGAATGCACGAGCACCACAGCCGATCCGACACCGGGATGGCGCCGCAACACGGTTTCGATCTCGCCCAGTTCGATGCGCAGGCCACGAAGCTTGACCTGGAAGTCGGTGCGGCCCAGGTACTCCAGGACCCCACCCGACCCGGTGGTGCCCGGGCCGTTCTCGTCACGCCAGCGCACCAGGTCGCCGGTGCGATACATTCTGTCGCCGCGCTCGCCGTACGGGTCGGCGACAAAACGGTCGGCGGTCAGATCGGAACGGTCCAGATATCCGCGCGCCAACTGCACACCCGCGAGATAGAGCTCGCCTGCGACTCCGGGAGCCACCGGTCGTAAACGTGAATCCAGCACGTACGTGTGGGTGTTCCACACCGGAGCACCGATCGGCACCACGTCGACGTCGGCCTCGGTCACGTCGTACGAGGTGACCTCGACTGCAGCCTCGGTCGGACCGTACAGATTGTGCAGGGTCGTGTTCGGCAACACGGCCCGCAGTCGAGCGCCCACGCCTGCGGACAGAGCCTCACCGGACGCGAACACCATCCGCAGCGACTCGGCGCGCGAAACACCGTCCTCGCCGACGAACACCTCGAGCAGTGCAGGCACGAAATGAGCAGCGGTGATGGATCGTTCGACGATGAGATCGACGAGATACGTCGGGTCGCGGTGACCGTCCGGTTTCGCGATCACCAACGTCGCACCGATCTGCAACGGGAAGAACAGCTCCGGTACCGAGACGTCGAACGTCACCGGGGTCTTCTGCAGCATCACGTCGTCGGCCGTCAGAGGGAAGTGCTCTCGCATCCACGACAGACGGTTGACGATGGACATGTGCGTCACCGCAACACCCTTGGGGGTACCGGTGGAACCCGAGGTGAAGATCACGTACGCGGCGTTCGACGGCAGCAGTGGAGCACGTCGATCCGCGTCGCCGATCGGAGCGTCCGACACGTCGAGACCCGCGGCCGAATTCTCGGCGATGTCGAGAACCGGGACGTCCGAGCCGAAGGAGAACCCGTCGCGGTCGGTCGTCAGGATGCAGACCGGAGCCGCGGTGTCGAGGATGTGGCCCGTACGTTCGGCAGGCTGGTCCGGATCGATGGGGACGTAGGCACCGCCGGCCGTGACGATGGCATGAATGGCGACGAGCAGCTCGATCGACCGACGAGCGGCGACGGCAACCGATGTCTCCGGCCCGACTCCGCGAGAGATCAGCACGCGAGCGAGTCGGTTGACGCGACCAGAGAACTCCGCGTACGTCAGCGACTCACCCTCGAACACCAGAGCCGTTGCGTCCGGGGTCTTCTCGACCTGGGCCTCGAACAACGAGACCAAGGTCTGCGAGCGGTCGACGGGATGCTCGGTGTCGTTCCACTCACGAAGGACTCGGGTGCGTTCACTGTCGTCGAGAAGCTCGATCTCGCCGACCACGGCCGCGGGATTCTCCGCGACCGAACCCAGGACGGTGACCAACCGCTCGCACAGAACGAGGACGGTGTCCTCGTCGAACAGATCCGTCGCGTAGGTGACGTCGACGACCATGCCCTGTGGGGCACCGGCCGGACCGATCTTCTCCACGAAGGTGAATTGGAGATCGAACAGCGAGACCACGGTTTCGAAGTCGACGGTGGACACCGACAGTCCCGGCAGTTCGAGATCCTTCTGTCCCAGGTTCTGGAACGCGAGCACCACCTGTACGAGGGGATGACGAGCCGTGGAACGGGCAGGGTTGAGGATCTCGACGAGCCGCTCGAACGGAACGTCGAGGTGAGCCAGCGCAGACAGGTCGGTTTCTCGAGTGTCGGCGAGCACCTGGTCGAACCGCCGCGACGTATCGATCTCGGTGCGCAGGACCAGGGTGTTGACGAACATGCCGATCAGGTCGTCGAGAGCGGCCTCGCCACGACCGGCGACCGGAGTACCGATCGCGATGTCGGCTTCACCGGACAAGCGCGACAGCAGTACCGCCAGCGAGGTGTGCACCACCATGAACAGCGAGGCGTTCTCGGCTCTCGCGGCGTCGATCAGGCCGCGATGCAGATCCTCGTCGATCGAGAAGCGCACCAGCGCACCGCTGTTCGAGGCAACGGCGGGCCGCGGACGATCCGACGGCACATCCAACTGGTCGGGCAGACCGGCCAATGCCGTTGTCCAGTAGTCGATCTGCTGCGAGACGATGGAGGTGGGATCGCTCTCGGAACCGAGGACCTCGCGCTGCCAGAGGCTGTAGTCGGCGTAATCGACCGGCAGCGGAGACCAGTACGGTTCCTGGTTCATCGACCGCGCGGCATAGGCATTCATCACGTCACGAGTCAGCGGACCCAGTGAGAATCCGTCGGCCGCGATGTGATGGACGACGAATACGAGCAGGTGCTCGGTGGGACTGACCTCGAACAGCCTCGTCCGGAACGGCAGGTCCTTGGACAGGTCGAAGCCGGTGGTGGCCAGTTCGCGCATCGCGTCCGCCACGTCGTGTGCGGCTATGTCGACAGGCGTCAGGTCGGGGGTGGCCGACTGCGCGTCGACGATCACCTGATGTGCGGTGCCGTCCGTCTCGGGGAACACCGTGCGCAGGGATTCGTGCCGAGCAACGACGTCGGACACCGCGATCTGCATCGCGCGGCGGTCGAGCAGACCGGACAGGCGCACGGCGATCGGGATGTTGTTGGCAGCCGATTCCACGTCGAACTTGTTCAGGAACCACATGCGCTGCTGGGCCAACGACAGCGGTATGTGTTCCGGCCGCTCCTGCGGCACCAGTGGCGGGCGACTACCGGTGGCGACCAGCGTGCCCAACCGAGCAGCGAGGTCGGCCACTGTCGACGTGTCGAAGAGCTCCCGCACCGCGATGCGGGTATCCAGAGCGACGCCCAGCCTGGACACCAACTGTGTCGCGATGAGCGAGTTTCCGCCGAGATCGAAGAAGTCGTCGTCGAGACCGACCCGCTCGATACCCAGCACCTGAGCAAAGACGTCGGCGACGACACGTTCGATGTCGTTCGTCGGTTCCCGGTACTCGGTCACCTCGAAGGCAGGATCGGGCAACGTCTTTCGATCGAGCTTTCCGCTCGCGCCCAGTGGGAACTCCGCGAGCACGATGAGAGTCGACGGCACCATGTATTCCGCCAGTCGTGCCCGAAGCGCGGCCAGTACGGCTCCGGTGTCCACCGAGGCACCGGACGGTACGACGTACCCGACGAGTTGTTCGCGGCGCACGACGACGACCGCCTGGGAGATCGAACGCTGTGCCAGCAGTGCCGATTCGATCTCGCCGAGTTCGATGCGCAGGCCGCGAAGCTTGACCTGGAAGTCGGAACGTCCGACGTATTCCAGTTCGCCGTGTCGGTTCCACCGCACGACGTCGCCGGTGCGGTAGAGACGAGCTCCGCCCGTCGCGAACGGATGCGCCACGAATCGATCCGCGGTCAGATCGGGGCGACCGACGTAGCCACGAGCCAACTGTGTACCCGCCAGATAGAGCTCACCCGCGACTCCGACGGGAGTGGGGTTCAGTCGCGAATCCAGCACGTACACCGCGGTGTTCCACACCGGAGCACCGATCGGCATGACATCCGAGTCTTCGTCCGTCACAGCGTGATACGTCACGTCGACCGCGGCCTCCGTCGGACCGTACAGGTTGTGCAGCGCCACTCCCCCGATCGCGCGGCGCAGTGCCCGGGCAGTGGTGGGAGCCAGAGCCTCACCGGATGCGAACACCAGCCGCAGCGTGGCACCCGACGTCCTGCGCCGTTCCACCTCAGGAACGAAGACGGACATCATGGAGGGCACGAAGTGCACCACCGAGACATGCTCGCGTGCAATGACATCGAGCAGGTACAACGCGTCTCGGTGACCGTCCGGGACGGCGATGGCCACGGACGCGCCGTTCTGCAGGGCCCAGAAGAACTCCCACACCGACACGTCGAAGGTCGACGGAGTCTTCTGCAGCACCACGTCGTCGGCATTCAACCGGTACTCGTGCTGCATCCACAGCAGACGGTTGACAATCGCTTCGTGCGCCACCCCGACGCCCTTGGGTCGGCCTGTCGATCCGGACGTGAAGATCACGTAGGCGGTGTTCGAGGGTCGTAGCGGGGCGATTCGATCGGCGTCGGTCAGCGGAGCCGACGACAGCGTTGACACGTCGAGCGTGTCGATGTCGATCGTTTCGACTCCGGCGAACTCCACGTGATCGCGCGTGATGGACAGCACTCGGACAGGTGCCGCCGTGGCGACGATGTACTCGTTGCGGTCGGCCGGCTGCTTCGGGTCGATCGGAACGTAACCCGCCCCCGCCTTGACGATCGCATACATACCGACGAACAGGTCGAGGCTTCGACCGACAGCGAGTCCGACGAGGGAGTCGGGCTCGACTCCGATCGACACCAGATGGCGCGCAAGGCGATTGGCTTTCGCGGCGAACTCCGCATACGTCAGCCGCTCCCCCTCGAACACCAGCGCCGGTGCATCGGGAGTCTCGGCGACCTGACGGTCGAACAGGTCGACGAGCGTCACCTGCTTCGGCACGTCGTGTTCGGTGTGGTTCCACGCCGTCACGACTCGCGCGCGCTCACCGTCGTCGAGAAGATCGATGTCTCCCACCGACACCGACGGATCGGCCACCACCGCGGTGAGCATCCGCACGAAACGATCGGAGAAGCCGCGCACCGTCTCGGCATCGAACAGGTCGGTCGCGTACGTCAACTCGGCGGCCATGCCCTGTCCGCGCCCGTCCACTCCGATCGACTCGGTGACGGTCAGCTGGAGGTCGAACTTCGCCACCTCGGCGTCGAGTGCGACGCTGTCCACCGACAGACCCGGCAGGTCCACGTGCGTACGGGTGAGGTTCTCGAACGAGAGCATCACCTGGAAGAGCGGGTGCCGCGCCTGCGAACGCGACGGATTCAGCACCTCGACCAAGCGCTCGAACGGAAGATCGGCGTGCCCGAACGCACCGAGCGCCACTTCCCTCGCGCGCCCGATCTGCTCCGAGAACGTGCGACCCGCTTCGATATCGGTACGCAGTACGAGCGTGTTGACGAACATGCCGACCACGTCGTCGAGGGCTGCGTCGCCGCGACCGGCGACCGGGGTGCCGATCGCAATGTCCTCGGTGCCCGAGAGGCGCGCGAGCAACACTGCCAGAGCAGCGTGGACGACCATGAACAGAGACGCGTTGTGCGTATGGGCCAGCGCAGAGAGGCCGCGATGGACCTCGGCCGGCACCTCGAAGCGGATCGACGAACCCTGATAGGACTGGCGATTCGGGCGAGGCCGGTCGGTCGGCAGATCGAGCTGATCCGGCAGCCCGGCCAGCATCTGAGCCCAGTACTCGACCTGGCCGGAGATCAGCGATTGCGGATCGTCCTCGGATCCGAGAACCGAGCGCTGCCACAGGCTGTAATCGGCGTACTGCACCTCCAACGGCATCCACGCCGGGTTCTCCCAGGCAGTGCGCGAGGCATACGCGATCATGATGTCGCGCGCCAGCGGGCCCATGGACCATCCGTCGGCCGAAATGTGGTGCACCACCATGGCGATGACGTGTTCGCGCGGGCCGATCTCGAACAGTCGGGCCTGAATCGGAACATTGACGGTCACGTCGAACGTCGTCGAAGCCAACGTGAAAACCTGCCGCTGGATGTCGGCCGCAGACGTCGGAATGGGCATCAGGTTCGGCACCGTCTGAGCGGCGTCGAGAATGGACTGCTGTGGGCCGTGGGCGGTATCGGGATACACCGTGCGCAGCGACTCGTGCCGGTCGATCACGTCCATGATCGCAACCTGCAGTGCCGCGACATCGAGTTCGCCGGTCAACTTCAACGCGAACGGAATGTTGTACGCGGTGGAATCTGCGTCGAACCGGTTGAGGAACCACATTCGCTGCTGCGCCAGCGACAGCGGAATTCGCTCCGGCCGCACCGCCGCGACCAGCGCGGTGCGTCCACCTTCGCCCGCTGCTTGCTCGACCCGCACCGCGAGCAGGGCGACGGTCGAGGCTTCGAACAACATGCGCACCGGCACAGTGGCATCGAGCGCCACTCCCAATCGTGAGACCACCTGGGTGGCGATCAACGAGTTGCCGCCGAGCTCGAAGAAGTCGTCGTCGAGCCCCACCCGCTCGACCCCGAGCACGTCTGCGAAGACGTCGGCGACGATCTCCTCGATCGGGGTGGTCGGAGCGCGGAACTCGCGTACCTCGAACACCGGTGCCGGCAGTGCCCGGCGATCGAGCTTGCCGTTGACCGTCAACGGAATGGCGTCCAGCACAACGAAAGCGGACGGCACCATGTATTCCGGAAGAGCTGCAGCGATACCGGTCCTGAGGTCTTCGATGTCGACGATCGGGCGGCCCTCGACTGCCGCGGAGACCACGTACGCCACCAGACGCGCCGCACCCGGCGAATCCTCACGAACGACGACGGCCGCCTGGGTGACCGTCGGCTGCGCTGTCACTGCAGCCTCGACCTCGCCCAGCTCGATGCGGAATCCGCGCACCTTGACCTGATCGTCCGAGCGTCCGAGGTACTCGAGTTCTCCCCCGGCGTTCCATTGCGCGAGGTCACCCGTTCGGTACAGCAGCGACCCATCCTCGGACCCCGAGGCGAACGGGTTCGCCACGAAGCGGGTCGATGTCAGCGCTCGGCGACCCAGGTAGCCGCGGGCGAGTTGTCCACCGCCGACGTACATTTCGCCGGGAACACCCACCGGAACCGGATGCAGTCGGGTATCGAGCACGAACACACGCAGACCGGCGATCGGCTTGCCGACCACCGATGCACTGGTCCCCACGGACGCAGAACCGAGCTCACGGTACGACACGTGGACGGTGGTCTCGGTGATGCCGTACATGTTGATCAGCCGCGGCGCAGTGTCCCCGTGCCGCTCGAACCACCCGGTGAGTCGGCGCTGTTCGAGTGCTTCACCGCCGAAGATCACATACCGCAGCGACAGCTCACCGCCGTCCGTGACCGCGACGCGATCGGCCTCGGAGAGCTGATAGAACGCCGATGGCGTCTGGTTGAGCACCGTCACCCGCTCGTC